>NZ_CP121111.1:1496176-2992352 GCF_029625335.1 Flavobacterium nitratireducens | reverse complement strand
AACATCATTAAGCTTAGCGCTGTATTTTATTAATTCTGGAATAAGTATTCAAAATAAATATTTATCTAAAATACTGGCGGTTTTTGTATTACTCATTGGAACTTTAACACTCCTTGAAGGAATTTTTCAAATTAATCTTGGTATTGACGAGTTAATTGTCAAAGATTTTGACACTAGATTTCCTAAAAATCTAGTCCCAGGTAGTATGTCTCAAACAAGTGCTTTTTGCTTTATTTTATTGGGAACTTCGTTTTTGCTTTTAAAGAGTAAAAAAAGACGATACAAATAATTTGTAATATACTTCTAAACGTAACAACATAAATAACTTTTATTGCTGCCTTAGGGTATTTGTATAATGTGCCTACTTTTTATAAACTGGCATTCCTTACTTCAATGGCAGTACATACATCTATTGCACTTTGTACCTTATCAATTGCGGCTTCATTAGTTAATTACAAAATTGGATTAGTCGGAATCTATACTGGTTATAAAATTGGTAATAAAATGGCGCGAATATTATCCTTACAAATAGTAACGATGATTATCATTTTGACCTATTTAAGATTACTCACCCATCGTTTTGATTACGTTTCCGTAAAATTTGGAATTATACTTTTTTCATTATCTTTTATAATTACGAGTATTTTTATAATTAATTCAAGTTGCTAGTTTAAAGTAGATAAAAAAGCAAAGCAAAGGATAAGTAAATTTGTTTTGCCGACATAAAAACTCTACCAATGCTTTGCAAAGACAAAATTATCTCAATTTTTTGTTTAATCGATGATATATTACAAGGAATTGAACACAAAGAAGACAAAAGACGACAAGTAAGTGATAGTGAAATCATATTGACAGCAATAGTATCATCAACAAGTTTTTATGGGAATCATGCCTCCGCGATTCGTTTTATGAAACAATACGGTTTTATTCCCAATATGCTGGAAGAAAGCCGATTTAACCGACGACTTCATAAAGTTGGCAAGCTACTTTATGAGCTATTTGAAATTGTAAGTTCTTATTTTAAAAGCTTTTGCTGTGAAATGCAATATATTATTGATTCCTTTCCTGTTGCAGTATGTAACAATATGAGAATCCATAATTGTAAAATTCTTAAGGATAAAAAATGGAGAGGTTACACCGCTAGTATGCGGAACTATTTTTATGGGATTAAAGTACAACTGATTACTACAAAGGACGGTATTCCAATAGCTTTTCACTTTACCCCTGGGAAAACAGCCGATGCAAAAGCACTTGGAAAAATGATAGATAAATTACCTGCAGAAGCCTCTATTTATGGAGATAGTGCTTACTTAGATTATGGCTTGGAAGACAGCGCCTTTGAGAGAAAATGTATTTTACTAAAGATCCAAAGAAAGTCAAATTCTAAAAGGATAGACACTTTAGAACAAAAAAACGAAAAATTAAAAATGAGAAAAAGAGTAGAAACTACAATTAGCGATATTAAAAAACTTTTCCCAAGAACTATACATGCAGTGACTTTGGAGGGTTTTTTAATAAAGCTAACTTTGTTTGTATTCGGATTGCAATTAAATAAATCAATAAACTAGCAACTTGAATTATATAAACAAAGTCAAACTATTTAAGAATATTTATCTTTTTTCAACATAAAGAGATTGTTTCAAAACAAATGAAACAGTCTCTTTTTTTTTTTTGTAAAAACCTTGTTTTTTAACATTAAAATAGCTGAATTATATTATGCTTGCATACTATTTTTTTCTTATATTTGAAAAACAACAATATCAGTATCGTAAATTCCACATTGTAATAAAACGATTATGATAAAATAAACACACCTATTTTATCATAATCTAAAAATTATGCCGCATGAAAGACAAATCAATCGACTATATATTACGTGCTACTTGGCAATCCATTGCGAGAATGTACAATGAAGAAGCTGCAAAATATGGAGCTACAATGGCAACAGGATTTGCCTTGTTAAGTATTGATAAAGAAAAAGGAACTCCTTCAACTGCTTTAGGCCCTAAAATGGGAATGGAACCTACCAGTTTAACCCGTACGCTAAAATCGATGGAAGAAAAAGGCTTAATCATTAAAAAGAAAAACCCTAATGATGGCCGAGGTGTATTAATATATCTAACCGATTTTGGAAAAGAAAAAAGGGAGTTATCTAAGAATACTGTTATTCATTTTAACGAAACTATTAGAAAACGTTTTAGTGAAGAACAATGGGATAATTTCATTGAAATCGCCATAACTATCAATCAATTAATACAAGACAAAGAGATTTTTAGTCAATGTGAAAAGAATAACAGTGAAAAATCATAGTTGTAAAAGTTTAAAAAACTTAAAATAGTAAATGATTTTCATGAAAATATAAATAGTACCAACGTATGAAACGCACAATTAAAAAAGTTGCCGTAATTGGTTCTGGAATCATGGGTTCTGGAATTGCTTGTCATTTTGCAAACATCGGTGTCGAGGTGTTGCTTTTGGACATTATTCCTAAAGAACTAACCGACAGTGAAATTCAAAAAGGACTCACGTTAGAGAGTAAAGCCGTTAGAAACCGAATAGTGAATGAGCATTTGGCCAATTCACTTAAATCCAAACCATCACCTATTTACAACCAAAAATTCGCCAACCGTATCAGCGCAGGTAATACTTCCGATGATATGGCTAAAATTGCAAATGTAGATTGGATTATCGAAGTAGTAGTAGAACGTTTGGATATCAAAAAAATGGTTTTCGAACAAATCGATCAATACAGAACTCCTGGAACATTAGTCACTTCAAATACTTCGGGAATTCCAATTCATTTTATGAGTGAAGGACGTTCAGAAGACTTTCAAAAACATTTCTGCGGAACACACTTTTTTAACCCTGCGCGTTACTTAAAACTATTTGAAATTATTCCGGGTCCAAAAACTTCAACTGAAGTATTAAGTTTTTTAAATAACTACGGTGAACAATTCTTAGGAAAAACTTCGGTTATTGCCAAAGATACTCCTGCTTTCATTGGAAACCGAATTGGAGTTTTCGGAATTCAAAGTTTGTTTCATTTAGTAAAAGAAATGAATCTAACCATTGAAGAAGTCGATAAACTAACAGGCCCTGTGATTGGACGACCAAAATCGGCTACTTTTAGAACGGTTGATGTGGTAGGTTTAGATACTTTAGTTCATGTTGCCAATGGGATTTATGAAAATTGCCCAACAGACGAAGCTCATGAGTTATTCAAACTCCCGGAATTCATCAGTAAAATGATCGAAAACAAATGGTTCGGCAGTAAAACTGGACAAGGTTTTTATAAAAAAATAGACAAAGATATTCTTTCCCTTGACTTAAATACTTTAGAGTATCGTCCAGCTAAAAAAGCATCATTTGCCACTTTAGAATTGACCAAAACGATTGAAAAACCCATTGACCGTTTCAAAGTTTTAGTAAGCGGACAAGATAAAGCTGGTGAATTTTACAGAAAAAGTTTCGCTGCTTTATTTGCTTATGTCTCTCATAGAATTCCTGAAATCTCAGATGAATTATACAAGATTGACGATGCTATGAAAGCCGGTTTTGGCTGGGAAAATGGTCCATTTGAAATTTGGGATGCTATTGGAGTCGCAAAAGGAATCGAAATGCTAAAAGCTGAAGGCCTTACTCCTGCTGCATGGGTAAAAGAAATGTTAGCTTCGGGAAATAACAGCTTTTATACTGTTAAAGAAGGCGCAAGCTATTATTATGACATTGTAAAAAAATCACAAGAAAAAATTCCGGGACAAGATGCGTTCATCATTCTGAATAACATTCGCGAAAGCAAAAAAGTTTGGAGCAATAGCGGTGCTATCATTGAAGATTTGGGAGACGGAATATTAAACATCGAATTCAAATCGAAGATGAATACGATAGGAAGTGATGTTTTACAAGCTATTAATAAAGGAATTGATTTAGCCGAAAAAGAATATGAAGGCCTGGTAATTGGAAATCAAGCCGCCAATTTTTCTGTTGGAGCTAATTTAGCCATGATTTTCATGATGGCAGTAGAGCAAGAATATGACGAATTGAATTTTGCTATCAAGTACTTTCAAGACACGATGATGCGTGTGCGTTATTCTTCCATTCCTGTAATTGTTGCTCCTCACGGAATGACTTTTGGTGGAGGTTGCGAAATGAGCCTTCATGCCGATAAAATAGTTGCCGCAGCCGAGACTTATATGGGATTTGTGGAATTTGGCGTAGGTGTTATCCCTGGTGGTGGCGGTTCGAAAGAAATGGCTTTGCGTGCCTCCGATTTATTCCGTAAAAATGATGTTGAACTGAACACCTTACAGGAATATTTCTTAACAATTGCTATGGCAAAAGTTTCTACTTCAGCTTACGAAGCATTTGACACCGGTTTATTGCAACACGGCAAAGACATTATTGTGGTAAACAAAGACCGCCAAATTGCAGAAGCTAAAAAAGCATGCCCTTCTTATGGCCGAAGCAGGTTATACACAACCTATCCGACGTAATGATATTAAGGTGTTAGGAAAACAAGCCCTTGGAATGTTTTTAGTAGGTACTGACCAAATGGTAGCAGGAAATTATATTTCGGAACACGATAAAAAAATTGCTAATAAACTAGCCTATGTAATGGCCGGTGGTGATTTATCCGAACCAACTTTAGTATCTGAACAATATTTATTGGATTTAGAAAGAGAAGCTTTCTTATCGCTTTGTACCGAAAGAAAAACCATGGAACGAATTCAGTATATGTTGAAAGCAGGGAAACCTTTGAGGAATTAATTTTGAAGTATTAAGATTTGAGTATTAAGTATTAAGACCAAAAAGAAACTATTATGCATCAATTTGAAAAATTAAAGATTTGGCAAAAAGCAATAGACATTACTGTAGATGTTTATAAAGTCACTTCAGAATTACCCATTGATGAAAGATTCAACTTAACACATCAAATTAAAAAATGTGCCGTTTCTATTCCTTCAAATATTGCTGAAGGATCAAGAAGAAATTCAAACAATGAATTTGCCCATTTCATAGGAATTGCAAATGGTTCCACATATGAATTAATTACTCAGTTAATTATTTCAAAACGTCTTGAATTAATAGATGAAGAAAAAGTTTCACCTGTAATAAATGAATTAGTAGAAATCAGCAATATGAATTTTGCACTTCAAAAATCTCTAAAAAAACAATAATGACATTGATTGGTAGTCTTAATACTTAATACTACAATCTTAATACTTTTTATCAATGAAAACAGCCTATATAGTTAAAGCATACCGAACAGCAGTAGGAAAAGCGCCTAAAGGATTGTTCCGATTTAAAAGACCGGATGAATTAGCCGCAGAAACCATTCAACATATGATGAATGAACTACCTGATTTTGACAAAAAACGCATCGATGATGTAATGGTAGGAAATGCAATGCCCGAAGCCGAACAAGGCTTGAATTTTGGACGTTTGATTTCGTTAATGGGATTAGAAATCAACGACGTTCCAGGGGTAACCGTCAACCGTTATTGCGCTTCCGGATTAGAAACTATCGGAATGGCAACTGCCCGAATCCAGTCGGGGATGGCCGACTGTATCATTGCCGGTGGTGCCGAAAGCATGAGTTTTATTCCAATGGGTGGTTATCGTCCAACTCCTGATTATGCTGTTGCAAAAGCAGGCCACGAGGACTATTATTGGGGAATGGGATTGACTGCCGAAGCCGTAGCCAAACAATTTAATGTTTCCAGAGAAGACCAGGACGCCTTTGCTTATCATTCACACATGAAAGCTTTAAAAGCACAAGCCGAAGGTAAATTTGATAAACAAATAGTTCCTATTACCATTGAACAAACTTTTGTTAATGCTAATGGAAAAAAAGAAACGAAAAGCTACACGGTAAATAAAGATGAAGGTCCAAGAGCCGACACATCTATGGAAGCATTGGCAAAATTAAGACCTGTTTTTGCCGCTAACGGAACGGTAACAGCAGGAACCTCATCACAAATGAGTGATGGAGCAGCTTTTGTTTTAATTATGAGCGAAGAATTGGTAAAAGAATTAAATATCCAGCCTATCGCCCGATTAGTGAATTATGCCTCTGCAGGAGTTGAACCAAGAATTATGGGAATAGGCCCCGTAAAAGCGATACCAAAAGCGTTAAAACAAGCTGGATTACAATTAAAAGACATTGACTTAATTGAATTAAATGAAGCTTTTGCATCCCAATCATTGGCTGTAATCAGAGAATTAGACCTTAATCCAGATATTGTAAATGTCAACGGAGGAGCGATTGCATTAGGTCATCCTCTGGGTTGTACCGGAGCTAAATTATCCGTTCAGTTATTTGAAGAAATGAAACTCCGTGGCAGTAAATACGGAATCGTAACGATGTGTGTGGGAACAGGGCAAGGTGCCGCAGGGATTTTTGAACTGTTATAAATCATAAAAAAAACACTAAATAAATATATACCATGGCAGATACAATAGAAAAAAATGTGACTCGTGGTGGTCAGTTTTTAGTTAAAGAAACAAAATGCGAAGACATTTTTATTCCGGAAGATTTCTCTGAGGAACAAAAAATGATGCGTGACATGGTCAAAGAATTTGTGGATAAAGAACTTTGGCCAAACAAAGATCGTTTTGAAAAAAGAGACTTTGCTTTTACTGTAGAATGCATGCAAAAGGCTGCCGAGCTGGGACTTTTGAGCATTTCTGTACCTGAAGCTTATGGCGGAATGGGAATGGGATTTGTTGATACAGTATTGGTATGCGATTATATTTCGGGAGCAACTGGTTCTTTTTCAAGCGCTTTTGGGGCACATACCGGTATCGGAACCTTACCAATCACTTTGTATGGAACAGAAGAACAAAAACAAAAGTACGTCCCTAAACTAGCTTCGGGAGAATGGTTTGGCGCTTATTGCCTAACTGAACCAGGAGCAGGTTCGGATGCTAATTCAGGAAAAACAAAAGCGGTTTTATCTGAAGATGGAACACATTATAAAATCACTGGACAAAAAATGTGGATTACAAATGCTGGATTTTGTTCCCTTTTTATCGTTTTTGCTCGAATTGAAGACGATAAAAACATCACTGGTTTCATTGTAGAAAATGATCCAAATAATGGCATAAGTACTAATGAAGAAGAACATAAACTTGGTATTAGAGCCTCCTCTACCCGTCAGGTGTTCTTTAACGAAACGAAAGTCCCTGTAGAAAACATGCTTTCAGAAAGAGGAAATGGTTTCAAAATAGCAATGAATGCACTTAATGTTGGTCGTATTAAGTTAGCTGCTGCTTGTTTAGATTCTCAAAGAAGAATCATTAGCGGAGCGGCTAAATATGCGAATGAAAGAATTCAATTTAATGTTCCTATTTCTAAATTTGGTGCTATCCGTTATAAATTAGCCGAGATGGCAACGAGCTGTTATGCTGGAGAAAGTGCTGTGTACAGAGCAGCTAAAAGTATCGAAGAACGCATTGCAATTCGCGAAAGCGAAGGCGCATCTCATCAAGAAGCTGAGTTAAAAGGGGTAGAAGAATTTGCTATCGAATGTGCTATCTTGAAAGTAGCCGTTTCTGAGGATATCCAAAATTGTTCTGACGAAGGTATTCAAATTTTTGGTGGAATGGGATTCTCTGAAGATACCCCTATGGAAAGTGCTTGGCGTGATGCACGAATCACCCGAATTTACGAGGGTACAAACGAAATTAACCGAATGCTTTCTGTAGGTATGCTTATCAAAAAAGCGATGAAAGGTCATGTTGATTTGTTAGGTCCTGCTTCTAAAGTTCAAGAAGACCTTATGAGCATTCCATCTTTTGATACTCCAGACTATTCTGAATTATTTGCTGAAGAAAAAGAAATGATTGGCAAATTGAAAAAAGCTTTCTTAATGGTTGCCGGAGGAGCAGTTCAAAAATATGGTCCTGATTTAGATGAACACCAACAACTGTTAATCGCTGCAGCCGATATTTTAATCGAAATCTATATGGCTGAGTCTACTATTTTAAGAACGGAAAAATTAGCTAAAAAACTAGGAGAAGCCAATATCAAAGAACAAATTGCAATGGCAAAATTGTATTTGTATAAAGCTGTCGATATCATCACTCAAAAAGGAAAAGAAAGTATTATTTCTTTTGCAGAAGGCGATGAACAACGTATGATGCTAATGGGATTAAGACGTTACACAAAATATACCAATATGCCTAACATCGTAGAAATTAGACGAACAATTAGTGCAAAAATTATTACTGAAAACAAATATTGTTTCTAAAGTTGAATATTTAAACTATAAAATGAAGCCCTTTTAAAAAAATTAAAGGGCTTCATTTTTTTTAATTCTTTTTATCCTCTTTAATTGGCATTATTTCACCAAAATAAGAAATAGGACCTCTATTATTACTATTTATCGATAAGGTTGCCATACCACTAAAAGTAACCGAAAGCTTGATATCAAAGTAATCGTTTTGCGATTTGAATAAAACCTTAACTTGATACTCCTTACTATTTTTTTCAACGGTAAATAATTCAGGCTTACCCTCAAAATGCAATCCTGCATCAGTTCCACCATAAGCTAAACCACTGAATCCACGACCAAAAAAAGGCAAATCGCTTTGTATAAAATCAGGTTTGAATTTGATAAAATTAGGATTATTTGACAAGTCCATTATTGGAAAATACTGTGAATTTGAGTTTCGGGCAACGAATTGAAATTCCTTAGCCTCAACTATTCTCTGGATGGTACTTTGTTTTTCTATTTTTTGTTCTTTTCTAATTTGCTTTTTTGTTTTTTCTTGTGAAAAACCAACCAAAACAGAACCTAAAAAGAGAATATAAACAAGTATTCTAAATGTTTTCATAGCCAAAAGTTTTAAAATTTAAACCAATAAATTTCTGATAGACAACCAACTAATTTTAATATAAAAATAAGACAAATTGCTCTTTTGAAATCACAAAAATTGTTCCTATTTTAGATAAAAAAGATAAACATATGAAAATACTAGGCATAGGTTCCCGAATTACACATCCAGAATACGGAAAAGGAGTAATTACCAATGTTTCATCTAAAGAATATTGGGTAACATTCATTGAAAATGGCTTAGAAACAATTCCTTTAGACGACACATTCGAAATTATTGAAGCTGCCGAAAACGAGGTAGATACTGTAAGCTTCTCAGATGTAGAAACAACATTAAGAAACCTATTAAAAAAATGGTCGGATGTTTCTGAAATTGTCCCTATAGGCGACAAATGGAAAGGAGGAAAAATAAAATTAGAACCAGGTCAGGCAAACTTAGCTAGCAAAGAAATGCCTATTGATACATTTTTTCACAAAATTGTCATGGTACGAGACCGTCTACGTGTAATGGAACAAAAAATAAACTCGAGTAATCTGGAAGAAATTGAAAAAATTGAATTACAACAATACATTACTCGAATTTATGGAAGTTTGACTTCATTTAATGTACTGTTTAAATCCCCTAACAATCATTTTATTGGGGAAAAATCAAAATAGAAACGCTCTATTCTTTGATTTTTGCCTGATTTTATAGTACTTTTATGTTTTTAAACTTCAATAAAAAAATCATGAAAAAATTTATTGTATTTACATTTGCCATTAGCACCGCCTTAATCGGTTGTAAGCCTCAAAACAAATCGGCAGACAGTAAGAAACTAAATATTGCATTTGAAGCAAAAAGTAATAGTAAAGTTGGCGGAACAGCTACTTTTATTGAAAAAAACGGAAAAGTAACTTTTGAAGCAAAAGTAACAGGTCTAAAACCAGGCGTTCACGCTATCCATATCCATGAAAAATCGGATTGTTCAGCTGCTGATGGAAGTTCGGCAGGAGGTCACTGGAACCCAACCTTTAAAAAACATGGAAAATGGGGTGTTGGAGAATACCATAAAGGTGATATTGGGAATTTTACAGCAGATGAAAATGGTAATGGAACCATCAAACTAACTACAGACGAATGGTGTATTGGATGTGGTGACCAAACAAAAGATATTTTAGGTAAAGGATTAATTGTACATGATGGCACTGATGATTTTACATCACAACCAGCAGGAAATGCAGGAGCTAGAGTAGCCTGCACAGCAATTATTAAATAGTATTTTCTTAAAAAAATTTCAAGCCGTCTTAATTTAACAAAATTAAGACGGTTTTTTTATTTTAATATAACATCAAAACTATAAAAAAACATAGCTTTGTAGCTTCAAAAAAAGACTATGATTAACCCTTCTGCATCTGGTTGGATTGATAAATTTTTCATCAAACAAGAATTCAAGAAAGAACATCTTTTCTTGGACACTGGTACTTTTTACAAAAAAACAAGAGCTACAGGATTTATCTATGGTCATATTATTTCTTTTGAAACACCAATGCTTGTTGATACTAAAGGCTGGGTGCAAAATGAAATACCTAAAGTAGCCTTATTAAATACCTTATATGGTGTTTACGGCTTGATGACTCAGGACGAAGACCCTAATAATTTCATAAAAAAAGCTTTATATTTTTATGACGATTTACATCCTCAAGGATTTAACTTATTTAAAAAGGTGTTACCAAATGGTTCACCTTCACTAAATCTAGAAAAGATAATTGATACTCGTGTTCAAACAAATGTAGACATCATCAATAAAAACTTTTCACACATTGTTACTAATGCCTTACTTTTTATTGATATTTTGGCTTTTGGACAATATTTACGAAATGGTAAAATTCCTGAGAAATACCTAAAAAAATTGAAGAAGCTGTAGTTAGCGTTGTCACGTTGGCTTTGAAGATAAAAACCAATAAGTCAAATTATGATGATTTATTAATTAAACTATTTGAAGCTTCAGTTCGCTACAGTAAATTCTCCAATATTAGTGTTCAAAATCTAGAAGATCTTAATCTTGATTATTTTGAATCTGATTTAGAAAAGTACTATTTAATGGATATGGCAGGAATGGCAATTTGGAGTGATGGACAAATTGAGAACGAAGAAATTTATTTTTTACATAAATTAGCCGAAAACCTAAAAATAAATGCTGATTTTGTTACCGAAAGTATTAAAAATACAGATACTTTTATTACGAAGTACAAAGACCAAATCCCCTATTTTAAGTATTCTAATCCCGTAAAACATTTTTACGACCAAACTACACAAAGTGTAATCACTCTTATCAGTAGGAACAAAAATAGATTGCTCAAAGAAATTATAGAAAGTAAAGAATTAATGCTTTTATTGGCTTATTCTACTCGCAGAGACTTAAGTGAGAAAGAAAAAAAGAAAGTAAAAAAACAGCTATTAGATATTTGCAAAACAATACCTTCTTTGACCATTTTTTTATTACCAGGCGGAAGTTTACTACTTCCAATCCTGATTAAATTTATACCTACCCTGCTCCCATCTGCATTCAATGAAAATATGGATAACGAATAAAAAAAGGCACCTTGAAGGCGCCTTTTTTTATAAATTCAATTGATAAACTTCATCTAATTCCTGATTAGTACTCATATTCACATTCAAATCGGTAACAAAACCTGAGTTTAGTCCGTAAACCCAACCATGCAAAGTTAAATTCTGCTTGTTTTTCCAGGCTGTCTGAACAATTGATGTTTTAGCTAAATCAAACACCTGTTCTTTTACATTAATTTCTACAAATGTATTAAAACGGGTTGTTTCATCAAATATGGAATCCAAATAGGCACTATGCAATCGATAAACGTCTTTGATATGTCTAATCCAGTTATCAATTATACCTATCGATTGATTTCCCATAGCTGCTTTAACACCTCCGCAGCCATAGTGACCACAAACAATAACGTGCTTTACTTTTAAAACATTAACTGCATAATCCAGGACGCTAAGCATATTCATATCAGAATGAACTACCATGTTAGCAATATTTCTATGTACAAACACTTCACCTGGTTTTGCACCAATAATTTCATTAGCTGGTACACGACTATCTGAACATCCAATCCACAACAAAGGAGGTGTTTGCCCTTTGGCTAAATCAGCAAAATAGTTAGGATCATTCTCTAATGCTTTTACGACCCACTCTTTATTGTTATCTAGTATTTTTTTATAAAAATCATCCATTTTACTTTAATTTTTCATTGAGTATTTAAAAAATTTCCTTTTTTACCATAGCTCTTTTAGCTACGTCATAATAATGCTCTATCGATACATGATTTGTAACATCATCAGTATTTTCTAACTGATACACTTTTTTGAAACCTTTCAATTTCACCTTAATATTATCTTCTACAGCTCTAATCGTTTTAAACTCTTTGATTAAATCCAATATATCATGAGCTATATAAACAGTATCGTGAGCCGTTATAATAACCTTAGAATTTTCTGGAATATCATTCAAAGTTCTTTTGATTGCAGCTTTATTTAAAAAAGAAACTTCTTGAGCCAAATCAATATGTATAATATCTCCATCAACATATTCTTCTTTTTTAAAACGATAAGCACGTTCCATATTACCCTTAAGAATAAAAATAACACTAATAATAATTCCCAAGGCGACTCCTTTTAATAAATCAGTAAAAACGACTGCAACAACAGTCGCAATAAACGGAAAGTAGAGGTATTGATTTCGGGTTAATAATTTTTTAAATTCAATATCATTATAAAATTTATAAATACAATTTATTAGAATTATTACTGAAATAGCAGCAAAAATCAATGTTATACTTTTATCAGCATTATCATTGGCAATCTTAATTGCTATTAAAGAAACAATAAAAATATTAATATTGGATGGCATAAATTTTGAAAAATGTTTAATATTTGGGACAGCCAATTTATATCCAATCAATAACAAAATAGCAGCTAATGTTGCTAAAGGTATTTTATTGAGTAAAGTTGGAATAACCAAAACACTAATTAACAAAAGTACTCCATGAATAATAGCTGCCATTTTAGATTTTGCTCCCGCAGAATTATTTGCCGTTGTTCTTACCACTACTGAAGTCATGGGTAAACCACCAATAAAAGCACTAATCATATTCCCAATACCTTGGGCTTTTAATTCTATATTAGTGTCCGTGTATCTCTTTTGAGCATCCATTCTATCAGCTGCTTCAATACAAAGAAGAGTTTCGATTGAAGCCACGACTGCAATTGTAACAGCGACTATCCAAACTTTTGAATTGGTGATTGCAGAAAAATCAGGAGTTACAATAATGGCTGCAAACTCATCAATAGATGTTGGGACAGGTAAACTTACCAAATGCGATTGCATTACAGCTAAATTACTTGCTGACTGAATAAAAAATTCATTTAATAATACCCCTACAACAACTGCTACTAAAGCAGGTGGTACCAATTTTAGATCTTTTAAATAAGGAATCTTTACCCAAAAAATCAAAATAAGTAACGAAACTATTGTTATAATCACAGCTCCCAACTGTACATGTCCTACCACTGAAAAAATTTCAGAAAAAGTATTTAAACCATCTTGTTGAACAAAAGATAAATCTCCTTCATAATCTTTATCATAACCAAATGCATGAGGAATTTGCTTTAAGAAAATAATTATTCCAATCCCTGCAAGCATACCTTCAATTACATTTGTAGGAAAGTAATTAGAAATGCTTCCTGCTTTGATAAACCCAAGTAATAGCTGAATTGCTCCAGCAATTAAACCCGCCAATAAAAAAGCACTAAATGAACCTAAATCGGTTATTGCAACAAGGACAATAGCTGTTAAACCAGCTGCAGGACCTGATACGGACAAATGAGATTTACTCAAATACCCAACAACTATTCCGCCTATTATTCCAGATATGATTCCTGAAAATAAAGGCGCACCACTAGCAAGTGCAATACCTAAACACAATGGCAAAGCCACTAAAAAAACCACTAAACCAGCTGCAAAATCAGATTTAAGGTTAGCAAAAAGATTAATTTTTTTTGTCATAAATACTTCAATATAATAAACATATACCTTGATAACATCATTTAAATGCTAGTAAGAATTTCTATAAAAACGAATAAAAGTATTATGCTAAATCGGGAGGAGGAGATACTATCTTTTTAGAAATATTATCGTGCTTCGAAATATTTTCTGATAAAATTATATTCCGTTTCGCTACTATTTCTATAACATAAATAATAGGAGATGAATCAAAATAAACAAAGTTTTTCACTTCTTTTTTTACTTGCTCTTCTTCTGACATACTAAAAAAGATAGAGGTATCTGAAGTCTTTTCTATCAACTTAACAATCGTAGGTGTTGATAAAAAAGCTATAAATAGGATTAAAAAAAAGCGTGCTATTGACTTCATAATAACAAATGTAAACCTTAATAAAACATAAAATACAAAAAATCTTTTTTTTATAAAAAAATTAATACTGATAAAAAGCAACAAGGTTAAACTAGATTTCTACTGTTTTTAAAATGCTGAAATTAATGTACAAATTAATCCTCAACCAGGAATACAATATCTACATGAATATTTACCTTTTTGGCAAAACAATCACGTATTATCTATTTTTTTTCTACACTAACAACTCTTGCAAGATTCCAATTGATGTTTCAATTATTTATAACATGGAAAACAAATCATTCAATAGAATTACAAATGTTGCTCATTCCTTTATTCTCGATGCCAAAACAATTCTATATTGTTGTAGCTATTATTTTATTTAATTTCATTAAAAAGGGCTTTTTTTACTATCAACTAAATTGATTGTTTTTATATTTGCATCAAAATTCTCTATTTTATGACTATTACCCAACTTAAATACGTACTTGCTGTTGCCGAACATAAAAATTTTACACTAGCCGCCGAAAAGTGTTTTGTTACGCAACCAACGCTGAGTATGCAAATTCAAAAAATTGAAGAAGAACTTAATATTCAAATATTTGATAGAACAAAAAAACCTATTCAACTAACCGATATTGGACAAAAAATTGTTTCGCAAGCTAAAAATATAGTTAACGAAGCCGACCGAATCCAAGATATAGTTGAACAACAAAAAGGATATATTGGAGGAGAATTTAGACTGGGAATTATACCTACTATCATGCCTACTTTATTACCTATGTTTTTGAATAATTTCATTAAAAAACATCCAAAAGTCAAATTAATAATTGAAGAACTAAATACAGAAGAAATTATTACTAAACTTAACAATGGACATTTAGATGCTGCTATTGCTGCGACACCATTGATGGAGGAAAAAATCAAAGAAATAGTCTTATACTTTGAACCTTTTGTCGCTTACATACCGGAGAGTCATCACCATTTTCAGAAAAAAGAAATCGAAATAAATGATTTAAATATTGATGAAATTCTATTATTACAAGACGGTCATTGTTTTAGAGATGGAATTATCAACCTTTGTAAAAATAATACTCGAACGGCCACTAATAATTTTCAAATAGAAAGCGGAAGTTTTGAAACCTTAATTAAACTTGCCGATGAAGGACTAGGGACTACTCTATTGCCTTACTTACACACCTTAGATTTGAAAGAGTCTGACAAATTAAAATTACGCCATTTTGTAGAACCTAAACCCGCACGAGAAGTAAGTTTGATTTATCCAAAAAGCGAATTAAAAATCCAAATTATTGAAGCTTTACGATCTACAATAGCTGGAGTTGTAAAAGGAGCTATTGTTTTTCAAAATGTTCAGATTATTAGCCCTCTACAAAAAAAATAGAGTCAAGAAACTCTTGACTCTACCTCTTACTTGTTTTTGTCTAACTCAATAAGACATTGTTTTAACTCTGGTCTTTCTTTTGTATAGTAATTAAGCCAGTTTCTAAGATGTTCCATCTCATGTGGCAATAAATTTCTAACTGCTTTTTTAAGCTCTTTCACAAATAAATCTGGAGCAAAGCTTACTCTTTCGAGGATAGACTTTGTATAATCATATATCATTCTAGGCATAACATTTAAGTATTTAAATTCATATGTCTAAAATACAAAATTCAAAATAGATTCTCTCCTATCTCAGTAGTTAAAAAACACATAAAATCGACGAAATACTTTTTAATTATTTTTTAAAAATATTTTACATACAAAAAAACATTCTAATCTATTACGAAATTGTCGAAAAAAACAAAAAAAGGAATCAAATGATTCCTTTTTATTTATTTATAATTCCTAATGAAGGTTTTAATTCTGGTTTTTCTATTATAAAAGATACTAACCATTCTTTTAACTGTTCTAACTCATGTGGAAGTAAAGTTTTTATAGCTTTCTCTAATTCCTTGCTAAAAAGTACTAAATCAAAACTTACTCTTTCTAATATTGATTTGGTATAATCAAACATAACTTTTGACATAATAGATTAACGATTTTAGGTTAAACATTCATTTTTAAGCTATGTAAAAGTAAGAATTTTAGAAATAGCTTTATCAAACAATAACGAGTTAGATTGATTTTTATTATTTCAAAATAAAAATTGTTAAGTTTTTAACGAAAAATCATTTTATTGCCCTAAACATTTCTCTTTTACCAGGTGGACCTGCTAATTTTTCAACTCTAAAACCTACTTCTTGCATACTCCTTTTAACCACACCTCTGGCTGCATAGGTCACTAAAATGCCATTCGTTTTCAAAGCGTTATACATTTTTTGAAAAATTTCAGTACTCCACAATTCGGGCTGAACTCGATAGCCAAATGCATCAAAGTAAATTAAATCAAATTGTTCAATATCATCAATATCTTGAAAAAACTGTTGTCGCTTAGTCAAAGTAAAAAAATCACTCAATACTATTTTTTCATTCCAAGCTGATTCATGCATTTTTTTAAAAATAGCCAATTCATTTTGCGCATTTAATTCCTGTACATAATTCATAGAAACCAATTCTTCTGATACGACGGGATAAGCCTCTACCCCAATATAATCAATAGTTTGATGCAATCCAGAAGCTTCTAAAAAACTGATGAAAGCATTTAAACCTGTGCCAAAACCAATTTCTAAAATTGAAATCGCTCTCCCTTCAAACAATGAAAGTCCATTTTTTATAAAAACATGTTTCGCTTCTTGAATTGCTCCATGTTTAGAATGATAACTTTCATTCCACTCTTCCAAATGAATTGTAGTAGACCCATCACTGGTTTGAATAATTTCTCTTTTCAATTTTTTTAGTTTAAATGTATATCCACAGCCAAAATTACTTAAAAAAATTAGCAACCTTGGCTCTAAAGGAAATGAATTATTGCATTTTTCATAGAAATGATTCTAATTTTAGGTTTTATTTTAAACAAATACGAAAATCCAATTATACACTAACAAATAGTAAAGTTTTAGCAAACTTTTTGCCCTTTTTTATTTATTTTTGCAGGAAATAAAGTTGACTTTCATTATAAATGAAAAATAACTTAACATTCAACAATGCATTCAAAAAACAAAAACATATAATTATGAGTACAACTCAAACCAAGAAAATTGAAATTATAAAAGCCTCAAATACAAAAATCAACGAAGTAGATTTTGACAATTTAAGTTTTGGTTCTGTTTTTACTGATCATCTATTTGAATGTGACTACAAAGATGGCGAATGGCAAAATCCAACAATAAAACCATATGCTCCATTTTTAATGGATCCTTCTTCAAGAGTTTTTCATTATGGTCAAGCTATCTTTGAAGGAATGAAAGCGTACAAAGATGATAATAACGACATCTGGTTGTTTAGACCTGATGAAAATGTAAAGCGTTTTAATAGTTCGGCTGTAAGAATGGCAATGCCTGAAATTCCTGAATCAATATTCATGGAAGGACTTAATGAGTTATTAAAATTAGACGAAGCTTGGATAAAAAAAGGTTTAGGAAACTCCCTTTACATTAGACCATTTATGATTGCTACTGGATTTGGTGTAGTTGCAAATCCATCAAACGAATATAAATTTATGATTATCCTATCTCCAGCTAAAGCATATTACTCTGGAGAAGTAAAGGTTATTATTGCAGAACATTATAGTAGAGCTGCTAATGGCGGTATTGGAGCTGCTAAAACTGCTGGAAACTACGCTGGACAATTTTACCCAACTAGTTTGGCTAATAAAGACGGTTTCCAACAAATCATTTGGACTGATGATGCTACTCATACTAAATTAGAAGAAGCTGGAACCATGAATGTATTCTTCAGAATTAATGATACCTTAGTTACAGCTCCTACAAGCGAAAGAATCTTAGATGGAGTAACTAGAAAAAGTATCATTGCTATGGCTAAAAAAGAAGGAATCGCTATTGAAGAAAGACCCGTTCTTGTTTCTGAATTAATTGAAGGTATTAAAAACGGAAGCTTGAAAGAAATCTTTGGCGCTGGAACAGCTGCTGTAGTTAGTCCTATTAAAGGATTTTCATATAAAGATGAGTACTACGAGTTACCTCAAATCGAAAATTCAGTTGCCTTACAACTAAAAGAAAAACTAACAAACATTCAACATAAATTAGCTGAAGATCCTTTTGGATGGACAGTAAAAATTTAAATGTAATTTTGTATTAATAAAATGGCGGTTATCCAATTTCGATAACCGCCATTTTATTTTTTAATCTTAACTATTTTCAAAAATCTTTGTAAAATCAGGTTTAAAATAATTAGGACCTTTCATCACTTTCCCATCTTCACGATAAATTGGTTTTCCATCTTCACCCAATTTACTCATATTACTCCTTTGAATTTCATCAAAAACAGCCTCAATTTTATCCTGAAGTCCGTGCTCAATAATAGTTCCACACAAGATATACATCATATCTCCTAAAGCATCTGCAATTTCCACTAAATCATTATTTTTTACTGCTTCCAGATATTCTTCGTTCTCTTCCTTCATTAAATGATAGCGAAGTGTGTTTTTTGTTTCTCCTAAATCAGCGATTGGTGTTTCACTGTATCCAATCCCGAATGCTGTATGAAATTCTTTAACAGAATTAATTTGATCTTGCATAATTATTATAAGTTAAATGAAATGCAAATTAGCAACTAATCCTAAACATTTGACTATTTTTGCAATAAATATTTTTACTATGTTTAGTCAAGGACAATTAATTTTTGCCATTTGTTTTCTAATTGCTTTTATCGTTGTTATGATTTTTTCTTATCGAAAAGACATTGCAACACACCGAATTTTTTATAAAGGAAATTACAAAATACTAATTGGTTTTTTAATTTTCATAGGTTTACTATTTGTCATCAAAGTTGTTCTAAAACACTAACACTATTGAATTCCCTAATTAGCTTCTTTTTATTAATACCAAAACACTAATAAACAACAAGTTATCTTACATAACTATTATAATGTTTTTCAAGGAATTCTATTCAATACCCCTTTGTAAATCGATAAATTATCGTATTTTATAATTTTCTTACCAATAGCATTGCATATTGATAAAATTTCTAACTTTACAACAGAAATAATCAATTTATTATGAGAATTATAAAATATATCTTTCTTCTTTTATTACTTAGCTTAGTTGCCCTATCCATTTTTATTGCTACACAAAAAGGCGATTTTCTTGTAGAAAGAAGTAAGATTATTAATTCTCCTAAAACTTCTGTTTATAATTATGTAAATGATTACAGAAACTGGAGTGACTTTTGTTCGTGGACTACTCAAGATCCTGAAACCAAATTAGATTACCCTCAAAATACGATTGGAAAAGACGCTTCTTTTTCATGGGAAAGCCAAGATGGAAGTGGTAAAATGCAAACCATCGCCGTAAAAGAAAATGACAGTATTAGTCAAACTATGGAATTTGAAGGAACAAATTCTAAAGTTAGTTGGTTTTTTAAAGATACAATAGGAGGCACTAAAGTAACTTGGAGAACTAAAGGAAAAATGAGCTTTTACTTTAAAATTTATACTGCTTTACATGGCGGAATAGAAAAAGTTATTGGTGAAACTTACGAAAAAAGCTTGGCAAATTTAGACAAAGCTTTGGTTTATGAAATAAATACTTTTTCTACTAAAGAAAATGGAATTGTTCAAAAAACAGCCATGAATTACCTGGGTCAAAGTTTTACTTGTGAAATTCCTAAAGTGAACAAAAATTTAAAAATTGTTCTGCCTAAATTAATCGCTTTTTGCAAAAAAAACAACATTATAATTAACGGCAAGCCTTTCATATTGTATCACACTTACGACACTCCTGAAGGACTTACTAAAATCACCATTGGTGTTGGAATTCGTGATGCTATTTTTTTGAGTTCAGGAAGTGACTTAGTAGCAGGAAAATTGGATGCTTTTGAAGCGGCCAAAACAACGCTTATAGGTGATTATTCGCATCTAAAAACGGCTTATAACAAAACGATTAATTACTTAAACCAACAAAAAATAGCTCCAAACCCCATTTTTTCTTTCATAGAAATTTATATTTCAGGTAAAACAGAAATAAAAAATCCATCAAAATGGGTAACTGAAGTTTATGTTCCTATTTTCCCTAGAATTATAGCGCCAAAACCAGCAATTACTGAGCCCGCTACAACCAATAATATAACCCCAGAAACTCCAAATCCAGAAGAAGAATATGAATTTTAATTTTTTTTCAAAAAAATTAAACCTTTTAGTCCATTTTAAATCTAAACTCCAAAAAACTTTGCTGGAAGAAAAGGAATTCATAGAACAATTATTAAATCCGAAAACGCAAAATGATGCTTTTCAAAAATTGTTGCATTCCTACCAAAAGCCCTTATACAATCATATTCGGAACATCGTTTTAAGTCATGATGATACCGATGATGTTTTGCAAAACACTTTTATTAAAGTTTTCCAAAATTTAAAAAATTTTAAAGGTGAAAGTAAATTATTCTCTTGGATTTATCGAATTGCAACCAATGAAGCCTTAACTTTTTTAAACCAAAAAGCAAAAAAAGTGGAATATCATCCGAAACATTACAAAACAACACTATAAATAATCTTCAATCTGATGTTTATTTTGATGGAAATGACATTCAAATTGCGTTACAGAAAGCCATTGCTACACTTCCTGAAAAACAACAACTAGTATTTAAAATGAAATATTTTGAAGAATTAAAATACGAAGAAATTTCTGAAATTCTAGGCACTTCAGTAGGAGCTTTAAAGGCTTCTTATCATCATGCCGTAAAAAAATAGAAGCCATTTTAACCACAAATTAAACCTTTTCCATTTTATTTGGTCTAATAGATATTATGAAAGAATTTAAACTACATAACAACCCTAAGATTGAATCTGGATTCAAAACTCCAGACGAAAATTATTTTGAAAATTTTTCAGCTCAATTACTCGCTCAATTACCTAAAGAAGAACCAAAAACAATCTCATTATTCCAAAGAAAGAAATCAATAATAATGATGGTTGCAGCTGTTTTCGTTTTTGCTCTAGCAATTCCTACATTGATAAAAAATGCGAGTACTAAGAATGATTTAGATACAATTACATTAGAAAACTATCTAAGCTATCAATCTAACATCAACCAGTACGATTTGATAAACGCTTTAGACGAAGAAGACATTAGAAACATCGATCAAGATATCGAATTAAAAGATCAAACCATTGAAGATATTTTAATTAGCAACAATAATATCGAACACTATATAATAGAATAATCCCTCAAACAGAAAAGATGATGAATTTTAGAAAACTTTTACCCTTATTATTGCTATTCACTTGTAGTTTTTATGCTCAAGACAATATAAAAGATAAAAAAGAGCAAGTAAAAGCAATGAAAGTTGCTTTTTTAACTACCGAATTAAACCTTAGCTCACAAGAAGCTGAGAAATTCTGGCCGCTTTACAATGCTTATGACGATAAGCAATTTGAGATAAGACATGAAAAAATGAGAACATTAAAGTGGCGAATGAACGGAGATGCTTTAAATAAAATCAGTGAAAAAGAAGCTATAATATTGCTTAATCAAATGGAAGCCGCTGATGAAGAATTATTTTTATTGCGAAAAAAATTCACTAAAAGTATCCGAACCATTTTGCCAGCAGTTAAAATTCTTAAGCTAAAAAAATCAGAGGATGATTTTTACCGAAAATTGCTTCAACAATACGGTGATCGCGGGAAGAGAAAATAAACGCAAATACTCGTTATACAAACCGTTCTGAAATTAATACAGAACGGTTTTTTTTATTTTAAATAATAGAATCTACTCTTTTGTATACTCATATTGAACATCGGCTAAATAGGTTCATAATGAATTGGCACAGTAATTGAATATACCCAATCAAGAATGTAAATATCCATTATCATGAAAAATACAATTATACTATTAGGTGTGCTAGCTACTTTGTTCTCAGCTTCTGTTGAAGCTCAAAATAGAACAACAGTAAACGCGATGAGTAACGAAATAAGCGACAATCTTGATTTAAGAGCAGTTGCTTCTGTATTTGGAGACTCCAGAAATTTAGAAGACTTTGAAAGAAGATTGAATGACCCAGAACTTCAAATTTCAAATTTAGATTTGAATAACGATAACGAAGTCGATTATTTGCGAGTAATCGAAACGGTGGAATATAACACGCACGTAGTGATAATTCAATCTGTTTTAGATCGTGATGTATACCAAGATGTTGCGACTATAGATATCGAAAGAAGCAATAATAGAGTGCAGGTACAATTTATTGGTAACGAATATTTATATGGTCCTAACTACATTTATGAACCAATATACTATTCAACTCCTCACATTTATGCGTCTTTCTGGATCTCTAACTATCGTCCATACATCTCTAACTGGTATTGGAATTATTACCCATCCTACTTTTACGCATGGAATCCATACCCAATTTACAGATATAGAAATAACATTAATTTATGTGTAAACTTCAGTAATCGTTATAATTATGTGAGTTATAGAAGAAGCAATGTAGCCATCTCTTTATACAACACCAGACGTTCTAATGCTTACGAAAGACGTTATCCAAATTACGCCTTTACTAGAAGATATAGCAACTTTACTAATCGTTATGAATTAGATCAAAGAAGAAGTTATTATAACAAAAATTATTATTCGAACCGATATGTTGAAGGCAGACAATACAATAACAATTCGGGTTCTAGAAGAGAACAAACAAGAGATTATTCGTCAAATAGAAACACTCCTTCAAGAGACTATTCTAATTCAAGAATAAACACGAGAGAATCTAACGGTAATTCGTCAAATTCAAGACAATATAACCCTTCCAGAGGTTACACTACCGAAAATAGCTCTCGAGATAATGCCTCACAAAGAGGTACAAACAGAGAGTACAATCAAAACTCAAGATCAAATTCAAATCAAGCTGGACAAAATCAAAGAGCCTACACTCCTAGACAAGAAAATGGTGCAGCAAGAACAGAGAATAGAGAGTACAACCAAAATAGAGCCGAAAACTCAAGATCGAATTCAAATCAATATGGACAAAATCAAAGAGCCTACACTCCTATACAAGAAAATGGTGCTGCAAGAACAGAGAATAGAGAGTACAATCAAAATAGAGCCGAAAACTCAAGATCGAATTCAAATCAATATGGACAAAATCAAAGAACATATACACCTAGACAAGAGAACAGCGCTCCTAGAGTAGAAAATAACAACAGAAATTCGAGACCAAGGCTCCTACTCTAGACCAAGTAATCCATCCTATTCTGCACCAGAAAGAGGCGATTCAAATAGAAATAGAGGATCAAATCAAGGCGATAATAATGGATCTTCGAGAAGCAACAACAGAAGAATTTAACAAAAAAAACAACTATTATTAAAAACACGGCTAATTAGTCGTGTTTTTCTGTTTTTTAGGGATATTAACTTTTGGTTTATTTAAAAATGAGTAAATTTGAAGGCTTTACAAAAAAATATAATGAACGCATCTCATAAAAACTTACACAGCAAATTATCTTTAGGAGGTCTATTAATTACTTTAGGAATCATTTATGGAGATATTGGGACCTCTCCTTTGTATGTAATGAAAGCCATTTTAGGAGAACACACCATTGACGCAGATGTTGTATTAGGTGGTATTTCTGCTGTATTTTGGACATTAACATTACAAACGACACTGAAATATGTTATCATAACCTTAAATGCTGACAACCATGGTGAAGGTGGTATTTTTGCGTTGTATGCTTTAGTAAAGAAAACTAAAATCAAATGGCTAATCGTCCCAGCAATTATAGGAGGAAGTGCCTTGCTAGCGGATGGAATTATTACACCTCCAGTATCCGTATCTTCTGCCGTTGAAGGTATTAGAACCTACTATCCAGATATTAATACGGTTCCTATCGTAATTGGAATCTTATTTGTCCTTTTTACCATTCAACAATTTGGAACTAAACTAGTTGGGAAATTCTTTGCTCCAATGATGTTTATTTGGTTTAGTATGCTTGGAATTTTAGGTATTATCCAAATTATAGAACACCCAGAAGTATTCAAAGCTTTCAATCCATATTATGCCTACCACTTATTAACCATTCACCCTGATGGCTTTTTTGTATTAGGATTTGTATTCTTATGTACCACAGGAGCCGAAGCTTTGTATTCTGACATGGGACACTGCGGAAGAAAAAACATTCGCATTAGCTGGATTTTTGTCAAAGCAACTTTGGTTTTAAACTATTTTGGACAAGGAGCCTATCTTATCCATCATGGGGGAGAAACATTATTAAGTTTAGGTGGAAAAAACGGAAACCCTTTCTACCTAATTATGGCCGATTGGTTTCAACCTTTCGGAATCGTAATTGCAACAACTGCGGCTGTAATTGCGTCTCAAGCCTTAATTAGTGGTTCATTTACCTTAATTAATGAGGCTATGCGATTAAATTTCTGGCCAAAAGTAAAAATCAACTACCCAACCGAATTACAAGGACAATTGTATATTCGATCGATAAATTGGCTTTTATTCTTAGGTTGTGTTGGAATTGTATTGCATTTCAAAGAGTCCAGTAACATGGAACACGCATACGGTTTAGCCATTATTCTTTGTATGATAATGACCACTATTTTACTTAATTTCTATTTAATTATGAAAAGAGTAAAATTGTATTTTATGGTTCCATTAATCACATTATATCTTATAATAGAATTTAGCTTCTTAGCCGCAAATGTTACAAAATTTAGCGATGGAGGTTATGTAACCTTGATTATTGCAATACTTTTAATTACAATAATGTCAATATGGTTCTCTGCCAAAAAGATTACCAAAAGCTATACTAAAATTGTAAAAGTGCAAGATTACATTAAAGTACTTAGCGAGTTAAGTGTTGATTTGAGTATCCCTAAATATGCAACTCACTTAGTGTATATGACCAACGCAGGACGAGTTGATGAAATAGAAGAAAAAGTAATGTATTCTATTTTACAAAAACGACCAAAAAGAGCCGATATTTATTGGTTTGTACACGTAAATATTCTTTCTGAACCCTATAAAACCGAATATAGAGTAACTGAAATCCTTAAAGATGATTTATACCGTGTGGATTTCAATCTTGGTTTTAGAGAGCCTACTAAAATTAACCTCATGTTTAAAGAAGTAATCAAAGACATGGTAAAGAATGGCGAAGTAGATATCAGAAGCCGATATGAGTCCTTAAATAAAAACAACATCATTGGAGACTTTAAATTTGTGCTTTCTGAAAAATACTTATCAAATGATAATGAATTAAAATGGCACGAAAACATAATTATGAATTCTTATTTCTTTATTAAAAAGCTAAGCTTATCTGAAGAAAGTGCTTTTGGTTTAGATAGTAGTTCTGTAAAAATTGAGAAATTCCCAATGGTACTTCATACTCCAGAAAACATGGATCTCACCCGATTAGAAGCCAGAGAAATACACATCGAAAAAGTATAAAACCTATCTTATTTTAATTAAAGCGATTTTTTAGAAAGTCGCTTTTTTTTGCAAACACTTTTACTAACTCTTTTTTCAAAATAAATTTTAACATGAATTTTATTTAATTAAATTTGGAATAATAAATAAATCAATTAATACATTCCACTTGAAAAAAGCACTGAAAATACTTTTAAAAACGATTATATATATTTTTTAGGATTTATAATCATCTACATCTCTTCAGCTTATCTGCTTTCAAAAATCACAATAGAAAAAGAAAATAACAGTAAAAGTGAAATGGAAATTTACATTCTCACTAACGGTGTTCATACAGATATTGTAATGCCTACAAAAAGTGAACAGATATACTGGAATAAAAAAATTCACTATAAAAACACTATAGCAGCTGATTCAACATACCAATATATTGCTATGGGTTGGGGTGATAAAGGTTTTTATCTTGAAACTCCTGAATGGTCGGACTTAAAGGCTTCAGTTGCATTTAAAGCGGCTTTAGGCTTAAGTACTACTGTTATTCACGCTACTTATTATAAAACCATGAAAACAGGTAAGGATTGTAAATCAATCTTAATTAGTAAAGAGCAATACCAACGTTAAATTACGTATATCACTAACAGTTTTCAAAAAGAGACTTCAGGGAATTTCATAGCCATAAAAACAAATGCCAACTATGGAAAAACCGATGCTTTTTATGAAGCTAATGGAAGTTATAGCATCTTCAAAACCTGTAATACCTGGGCAAATAGTGCTTTAAAAGCCTGTGGGCAAAAATGTTCTTTTTGGACAGCAACCGATTCAGGAATTTTTCGAAATACAATTAATTTTATAAATAGGATACAAAAAACATTAAATGCATCATGGATCTTAGTGATTGGTGGTAATTATAAAAATCTGCTTTGAAAAGACACTTTTTTTTATTGATTTTACTCTGTAATTTAATTTCATGTGGAAATCTTGAAGAGAATAGTTTGTTGGAATATTCAGAGAAAAATAAATCTTACCAAATCACTATAACTGAAAATAATTTAAACGAAAAAGATTCAATAATCAGAAGAGCAACAAGTGTAACAAATATTTATGATTCAAAAAATAATTTAATAAATAGTAACAACTTATCATTCTATTTTTATAATTCACAAAACAAATTATCCGAAACTAAATCAGTCTACAAAAGAGAAGGAAAAGGTTTAATTTCAAAAATCCTAAAGCATAAATATTTATATGATAAAAATGGAAAACTAATAAAAATAACAGATAACACTAAGAATGAAGTAATCATTTAGGAATTAAAATATGACAAGTTTGGAAATTTAAAGTCTGAAATTGGATTACGAGAAACTATAAATTATGAATATTTAAAAGGTAAAATTATAAAGAAAACAGTAATCGAGGACAATGAAATTTCAAAGGTATCTGAATATAAATATGATAAATTTAACAGAATAGAAATAGAAGATTGGGTTTTTAGTGGAACAAATCGAATGAAAACTTATTGTAAATATAATTCTAACAATAAACTATTTAGCAAAAGAGATAGTAGCTTTTCAACAGTTACAAATCCTAACCAATACATTGAGTTTCTGACTGAATATTATTATGATAAAAATGATTCATTAATCGAAATCAGAAAATTAGGACGAATTTATACTGAAAAAGAATTCAAAATTCGAGGGAAAACAAAATTCAAATATTTGAAAGAATAACTACCTCCGCATATCAAGCATTTTGCGAGATTGATAGTTTTGTGGTAAAATCACGTTCATGTTTCGCCAGAAATTTCATCTTTAACTTAAAGTAATCGGTTCCGTACTTCGCAACCTCACCAAACCACAAAACGCTATAATCCAAAATTTGAGCTTATTCACTCAAATACATTTTTATGTGCGGAATATCATCTTCCAGATACATTTCGCTGGACTGAACAAAACCAAGCGATTCATAGAATTTTTTAAGATACAATTGCGCACCAATGGTAATCTGACTTTCGCCAAACTGATGCTTAATAGCAGAAATAGATTGCAGCATTAATTCTTTGCCCCATTTTTTATCGCGATAATCAGCAGCAACTACTACTCTACCTATTGAAGCTTCATCATAAGTAATTCCGGGTTTAAAAAGTCGAGTACAGGCAACAATCTGATCATTATACACTCCAATAAGGTGTAATGCCAAAGGATCTTTACCATCTATATCCAAATAAGCACAGTTTTGTTCCACTACAAATACTTCTGAGCGCAATTTTAAAATGGCGTAGAGTTCGCTAACTGTTAATGTTTCAAAAGATTTAATTTGCCAAACTAGTTCCATGTTGTCATTTTTATGCTATTCCTTTTATCAAGAATAACAAAAATACATTTTATTATTTTTGTTACATTTTTTACTTCATTTCATTACGCAAAAAAACACTACCAATGACGTTTTATTAAATGTGAAATTATCTTTTACTAATTTTCTTTTTTGCTTGATCAAAAAAGAAACAAAAAAATCAAGTCTTAAGCTTCCTCGTCGGTCAAATTTGTTTTCGAATACTAAAAGAAAATAACTCGCTGCGCTCAAACAGATTTTCTTTTTACGTATTCTTCAAACATTTGACACTCGATTGCGGAAGCTAAGGACAAGTTGAGTTGCCAGAAATTACTACAATTCAATTCATAATTTACAACGTCTTTTTGTATTGTTTTTTAGGTTACCAAATTATTCCTCGAACTGACGTTTTTGATAATTTTTTCCAACAGTAATTTTCATTCTTTGGTTTTACAGCAAATTGGGTTGTTACTTCTAAAAAAACACCAATCTTACCTAAATAGCCCTGATGGTAGCGACATCCTTGTGGCAGCAGCCTTTAAGCTGCCACAAGATACAGCGAACAGCAGGAACTATTGCTATTAAAAAAAGCCAAATGTTGTGCTCCCCCAAAAAAAACAAAAAAAAAAATAGGCTGTCTTGATGGACAGCCTATTCTATGAATCAATTGAGTTATTATTTACTCAAATACATTTTTCTTCTTGAATACAATTCGTAGAATTGATCATCTTTTAAATCATCGATAAACAAGATGCTTTCTCCTGTTGATTTCATTTCAGGTCCTAAAGCTTTGTTTACATTAGGGAACTTACTGAAAGAGAATACCGGTTGTTTGATAGCGTATCCGTTTAATTTAGGATTGAAATCAAAGTCGGTTACTTTACTGTGTCCTAACATTACTTTAGTAGCGTAGTTTACGTAAGGCTCACCATACGCTTTAGCAATAAATGGAACTGTACGAGAAGCTCTTGGATTCGCTTCGATGATATAAACGGTATCATCTTTAATCGCAAACTGAATATTGATTAAACCTACAGTTTTTAATGCTTTAGCAATTTTGTGTGTATGATCTTTGATTTGTTGCATTACAAACTCTCCCAAATTGAAAGGAGGCAATGTAGCATTAGAATCTCCCGAGTGAACTCCACATGGCTCGATGTGCTCCATAATTCCGATGATGTACACATTTCCATCAGCATCACAAATAGCATCTGCTTCTGCTTCGATAGCACCATCTAAATAGTGGTCTAACAATAATTTGTTTCCTGGGATCGATTTCAACAAATCAATTACGTGTTCTTCTAACTCTTGTTTGTTGATTACAATTTTCATTCCCTGACCTCCTAATACATAAGAAGGACGAACTAATAATGGGAAATCTAATGAGTCCGCTAACTTCGAAGCTTCGTCTGCGCTTTCTGCAATTCCGAATTTAGGGAAAGGAATTTTCAACTCCGTTAATAAATCAGAGAAACGTCCTCTGTCTTCTGCTAAGTCTAATGCATCAAAGCTTGTTCCGATGATTTTTACGCCGTATTTAGATAATTTTTCAGCTAATTTAAGCGCTGTTTGACCACCTAACTGAACGATAACTCCTTCTGGTTTTTCGTGTTGGATAATGTCATAAATATGCTCCCAGAAAACCGGCTCAAAGTATAATTTATCGGCTGTATCAAAATCAGTTGAAACGGTTTCAGGGTTACAATTAATCATAATCGTTTCGTATCCACACTCTTTAGAAGCTAAAACTCCGTGAACACAAGAGTAATCGAACTCAATTCCTTGTCCAATACGGTTTGGTCCAGAACCTAAGACAATTACTTTCTTTTTATCAGTAACAATACTTTCATTATCTACAAAACGTGTTCCATCTGCTTTTTCAATTTCAGCCTCAAATGTTGAGTAGTAGTAAGGCGTTTTAGCTTTAAACTCCGCAGCACAAGTATCAACCAATTTGAACACACGGTTGATGTTCATCTCCATACGTAAAGCGTGAACTTCACTCTCTAAACATCCCATCATATGAGCTAATTGACGGTCAGCAAAACCTTTTTGTTTTGCCTCAAGCAATAACTCTTTTGGTAAATTGCTCACTTTATAATTGGCAATTTCTTTTTCTAAGATAAATAACTCCTCATACTGTTTCAAGAACCACATATCAATTTTAGTGATTTCATGAATTCTGCTCAATGGAATTCCCATAGCAATCGCATCGTAAATTACGAATACACGATCCCAGCTTGCATAAGTAAGTTTTTCAATAATTTGTTCGTAATTGGTATACCCTTTACCATCTGCACCTAAACCATTACGTTTAATTTCTAATGATTGTGTTGCTTTGTGTAAAGCTTCTTGGAACGAACGCCCAATTCCCATTACCTCACCTACCGACTTCATTTGAAGACCTAAAATTCGGTCAGAACCTTCAAATTTATCAAAGTTCCAACGTGGTATTTTTACAATAACATAATCTAAAGTAGGCTCGAATAAAGCTGAAGTAGATTTTGTAATTTGGTTTTGTAACTCATCTAAGTTGTAACCTAAAGCTAATTTAGAAGCAATTTTTGCAATTGGATATCCTGTAGCTTTTGATGCCAAAGCAGAAGAACGAGATACACGTGGGTTAATTTCAATAGCCACGATATCTTCTTTATCATCAGGTGATACTGCAAACTGTACGTTACATCCTCCGGCAAAATTACCAATACTGCGCATCATCAAGATAGCGTAATCACGTAATTTTTGGAAAGTAGTATCCGATAATGTCATTGCAGGAGCCACTGTAATCGAATCTCCAGTATGGATTCCCATTGGGTCCATATTTTCGATAGAACAAATGATGACAACATTGTCATTTTTATCTCTTAAAAGCTCTAATTCGTATTCTTTCCATCCCATTAAAGCTTTATCAATTAAAACTTCATGGATTGGTGAAGCCTCAAGACCTGCAGTTAACAATCGGTCAAAATCTTCTGGTTTATATACGATAGAAGCCCCAGTTCCACCTAATGTAAAAGAAGGACGAATAACCAATGGGAAACCAAATTCCTGAGCAATTTCTTTACCTCTTAAATATGATGTACAAATTTCTGCTGGTGCAGTTGGTACATTAATTTTCTTTAAAAGCGCTTTAAACTGGTCTCTATCTTCAGTAATATTAATTGCGTTTACATCAACCCCAATCATTTTTACACCAAAATCATCCCAAATTCCTTTTTCCTGCGCTTCCAGACATAAATTAAGTGCCGTTTGACCACCCATAGTAGGCAATACAGCATCAATTTGTGGATGTTCTTTAAGGATTTCAATGATCGATTTAGTCGTTAAAGGTTTCAAATAGATATGATCCGCCATTGATGGGTCGGTCATAATTGTAGCAGGATTCGAATTGATAAGAATAACCTCGATTCCTTCTTCACGAATAGAACGAGCTGATTGCGATCCTGCGTAATCGAATTCGCAAGCTTGACCAATAACAATAGGACCTGAACCTATAATTAAAACGGATTTGATTGAAGTGTCTTTTGGCATTATGATGTAATTATTGTTTTTTGAAGTTTTTTATTTCTCAAATTTACTTTTTTTAAAAGAGGTAACTCATTAAAAAACATAAACTTGAGTACTATTTTCAGACTAGGTATAAAAAAGGGCGATACTAATAAAAGTAACGCCCTTATTTATGCTTTTTCAAACATTATTTTTTGTGTCTAGGCTCGCTAGAAACAGTTAATTTATGTCTTCCTTTAGCTCTTCTACGCGCAAGAACTTTTCTTCCATTTGCAGAAGCCATTCTGTCCATAAATCCGTGTTTATTTCTTCTTTTTCTTTTCGATGGTTGAAACGTTCTTTTGCTCATTGGTTTGTATCTTTAAATCTTATTAATTGTATCTTTTATTGTTTGATATAACGGTCATTTCTAAACCGAGTGCAAATATACAAAGACTTTTTTTCTAGCAAGAAGTTTTATAAAAATATTTTTAATTCCTTTTACTATATTTGCAAACACAAATCAAACAACCATCATGTTAAACAAGAATATCAAACTTATTATCGCTGGACTTATTGTAATTACTAGCATTTGGCAATTTACGGAAAACAATATTGGCAATGGAATCTTCTTATTATTGCTTACAATAATTCCTGTTTTTCTTTATTACAGAAACGAATTCATCTTATTGGCCTTTTTAAAATTAAGAAAACAAGACTTTGTAGGCGCTCAAAAGTGGCTTTCATACATAAAAAATCCTGAAGGAGCTTTAACTAGAAAACAACAAGGATACTTTAATTATCTTCACGGAATCATGCTTTCGCAAACAAATATCAATCAATCAGAGAAATATTTTAAGAAAGCGATTGAACTAGGTTTATCTATGGATATGGATTTAGCCGTTGCTAAACTAAATTTGGCAGGAATTGCGCTTTCAAGAAGAAGAAAAAATTGAAGCGACCAATTTAATCGCTGAAGTAAAGAAACTAGACAAACAAGGAATGTTGAAAGATCAAATCAATATGATGAAAGAACAAATGAAAAAAATGTAATTTCATCACACCTTTTTTTAAAATCCGTCACTTATTTAAAGTTGACGGATTTTTTTTTAGTCCTACTAGAATATTTAACTATAAATTAAATTTTTTGAATCTAAAATAATCGCTGGTAAATTAGCATTAAACCATCGGTATTTAGTATAAATCATTACATGTGTTCCACCTTCTACCACCACACATTTTTGGATATTTTGTATCGGAAACACCGCATCTTTATCACCATGAACATGAATCACACGTTCATCTATTTTTATACGATCCCATAAAACTACTTTCTCAAAAGCCCATTTTAAATAATTAACATCGCGCACCGATAGAAAAGTATCATACAACTGCATTCTATTTGAGCTTTTTTCACCCAAAACAAACTGCGCCAACTTACCCAAACTCAATACCAATCGAATTGGAATCAATTTATACAGCAATGTTTTTCGGGCAAAACGTATTCGCCTAGGAAATTCTTCCTTTGATTTAACACTCGAAATAATAATTATTTTTTGCACATTGAGAAACTTCGCCATTTCCTGTACTAAAATCCCTCCAAAAGAAACACCTATTAAAACTGATTGCTCTTTTTTCACACCCAAAGCGATGCGCTTAGCATAATTATCAAGAGTTTCTCCATGCTCTGGAATTTTCCATTCTAAAAAATGAACATCAAAAAGCGAATCATCCAACCTTATTCTTTCAAAAATTAAAGGATTGGCCGCTAACCCAGGCATAAAATATAAAGGAATTTTACTCATTAAATCATTCGGATTTTAAATTACCAAAATACTAATTTAAAGACTTAAAAAACAGAAAATGATTAAATAAAAAAAGACATACTAAACTTTAACATTAGAAGCTGTGTTAAAGTCATTTGAATTTGATATCCAAATACTTAACTTTACAATTCGTCTTATCGAATAAAATATTCACATAAAACAAAAGCAATAAGCGATAGTACTCAGAAAATCTTAGAGCAAAAAATCTATTGTAATTGCTTTGCACAACAAAATTCTTAATTACCATGGAAACAATTGATTCAATTGAAATTAAAAACAATGCTTTTGCTAGACAATTTGAAACCACTATTCCAGAAGGCCTTATCACAATTGAATATTCACTTCAAGAAAGAAAAATATTTTTAACCAAAATCAATACCCCGGAACATTTTGATAACGACTAAATCATTGATTTTATAATAAAAAACATACTAGACAACTCAATCGAAGAACGCACAAAAGTAGTCCCAGTATATCCTAGAATAGTACATTTTTTCAGAAAAAATCCAGCTTACAAAGAATTACTACCTCCTGGAATCCGAATTTAACAAAAACAATAAAAGGCACAAATTGTGCCTTTTATTTATATCTGAATAGAAAATTATTTTTCAATCTCTCTCATACTTTCCATTTTCTTGTGAGCCAAGAATCCTGAAATATCCTCGAAGTGCTCCACCACTCTTTTGTTCCCAAATTCGAAAACCTTAGTCGCTAATCCATCTAAGAAATCACGGTCGTGAGAAACTAAAATCAAAGTTCCATCAAAATCTCGCAAAGCATCCTTAATAATATCTTTGGTTTTCATATCCAAATGGTTTGAAGGCTCATCCAGAATCAACAAGTTTACAGGTTCTAGCAATAATTTAATCATTGCTAAACGCGTTTTCTCCCCACCCGAAAGCACTTTTACTTTTTTAGTAATATCGTCCCCTTGAAACATGAAAGCTCCTAAAATATTTTTAATCTGAGTACGAATATCACCAACCGCAATACTATCAATCGTTTCAAAAATAGTCGCATTTTCATCTAATAATGAAGCTTGATTTTGTGCAAAATACCCAATTTGAGCATTGTGACCAATTTCCACACTTCCACCATCAATACCAATTTCTTTCATGATGGCTTTAATCATGGTCGATTTACCTTCACCATTTTTACCCACAAAAGCCACTTTTTGACCTCTTTCGATAACAATATTAGCATCTTTAAAAACTACGTGATCACCATAGGATTTAGCCAAATCTTTAACCACAACTGGATATTGTCCAGAACGAGCTGCTGGAGGAAACTTTAATTTCAAAGCCGAAGTATCGACTTCATCTACCTGAACAATCTCTAACTTCTCTAACATTCTCACACGAGATTGTACCGCATCTGTTTTAGAGAAAGTCCCTTTAAATCGCTCAATAAAAGCTCTATTATCGGCAATCATTTTTTGTTGCTCATCATATGCTTTTTGCTGGTGAATTCTACGATCTTTACGCAATTCTAAATAATGAGAATACTTTGCTTTATAATCGTAAATACGTCCCATCGTTACTTCAATCGTACGATTAGTAATATTATCAACAAAAGCTCTATCGTGTGAAATCACCACCACCGCCTTAGCCGAATTAATCAAGAAATCTTCTAACCATTGAATACTTTCGATATCCATGTGGTTAGTAGGCTCATCCAGTAAAATTAAATCTGGCTTACGCAATAAGATTTTAGCCAATTCAATGCGCATTCTCCAACCTCCCGAAAATTCAGAAGTTTTACGATTAAAATCGGCAGCAACAAAACCTAATCCTTTTAAAACTTTCTCAACCTCTGCTTCGTAATTGATTTCTTCAATAGCATAAAACTTTTCACTTAAGTCTGATACACGCTCAATAAGCTTCATGTATTCGTCACTTTCATAATCAGTACGAATCGTTAATTGCTCATTGATTTCGTCAATCTCCGCTTTCATTTGGAACACTTCAGAAAAAGCTTTCGAAGCTTCTTCTTTTACAGTAGCCGTATCAGTTGTCAATAAATGCTGTGGTAAATAAGCAATAACCGCTTCTTTTGGCGCCGAAATACTCCCTGTTGACGGCTTGCTATTTCCTGCAATAATTTTTAATAAAGTCGATTTTCCAGCCCCATTTTTACCCATAAGGGCAATTTTATCGTTCTCATTAATAGCAAAGGAAACATCACTAAAAAGTGTAGTTCCTCCAAATTGAACCGATATATCGTTAATTGTAATCATTGTTTAAAGTTAGAAGTTAGAGGCTAGAAGTTAGAAATTTCTATCCTCAATAAATTTAAAAGCGCAAAGATAACTTAATTAAGTAATTTGTTCCTATAAAAAAGCTTCTAGTAAAGCATAAAATACACTACTAGAAGCTTAAATAATTTATACAATAGTTACTCTGTTTTAACTTTGTTTAAAGTATTCCAAATATGAGCATTTGAAACATCAATTGTTTCAGGTAAAAAAACAGGATCCTTTCCTTCCTTTTTCTTTTTTTCATAATCCAAAAGAGCTTTTAATGCTGGTTTTTGCAAAAGAATAATCGCAATAATATTAAACCACGCCATCAAACCTACCCCTAAATCCCCAATTGCCCAAGCCAAAGTTGCTTGATTAACCGCACCATACATAATCACAACCATCATTATTACTTTTAACACATAATAAAACGCAGGTGATTCAAATTTTCTAGTCAAATAAGAAATATTCGTTTCAGCAATATAATAATAGGCTATAACAGTTGTAAAAGCAAAGAAAAATAATGCTACTGCTACAAAATACGATCCAAAACCAGAAAAAACGGTATCCATTGCCATTTGTGTATAAGCCGGTCCTACTGCTACGTTTTTTAAACCATGATACAAAAACTCCGAAGCTCCGTTACTACCAAATTCAGGGTTTTGAACATTATACATTCCTGTAATCAAAATCATAAATCCAGTAGCCGAACACACAAACAAAGTATCAATGTAAACCGAAAAAGACTGCACCAAACCTTGTTTTACCGGATGCGAAACATTGGCTGCAGCCGCAATATGAGGCGCTGTTCCTTGACCTGCTTCATTAGAGTAGATTCCTCTCTTCACCCCCCACTGAATAGCCAATCCAAAAACAGCCCCGAATCCTGCTTCTAAATTAAATGCACTCTTAAAAATCAAACTCAACACACGCCCTAACTGATCAAAATTCACTCCAATAATAATTAAAGCAAATGCTATATAACCAATTGCCATAAACGGAACTACATATTCAGTAAACCTTGCAATCCTTTTTACTCCTCCAAAAACAATCGCTCCAAACAAAACAACCATTCCCAAACCTGAAATCCAAGTTTCAACATCAAAAGCATTTTTTATTCCTTCTGCTACCGAATTCGCCTGAACTCCCGGCAAAAATACGCCTGCCGAAACAACAGAAACTACAGCAAACAAAATTCCGAACCATTTCATTTTCAAACCTCTTTCTATATAAAAAGCAGGACCACCACGAAATTCACCTAAATGTTTCTCTTTATATATTTGCGCCAAAGTCGCTTCAACATAAGCTGTACTTGCCCCTAAGAAGGCAACTGTCCACATCCAAAACATAGCACCTGGTCCTCCAAAAGCAATGGCAGTAGCAACTCCAGCTATATTACCTGTACCTACTCTACCTGCTAATGACATTGCCAAAGCCTGAAAAGAAGAAACTCCTGAATCTGTACTCTCTCCATCAAATAGCAATTTCCACATTTCTTTAATATGTCGAAGTTGTAAAAAACGCGTTCGTATTGAAAAATACAAACCAATTCCTAAACACAAAACTATTAAAGAATTACTCCAAACGATACTATTTAAGGCAACAACAAATTCTTCCATACTTCTTACATTTTAATTTCAGTAAAAAAACAACAAAACCATCAATAATCAAACATTTTTTAAACAAAAAACAAAGAAACCCTATAAAACAAAAAAAATACTTCACCAAAAACAGATGAAGTATTCATTTTAAAAACCATTATTTCCTAAAGCCTCCTATTCCTTTCGCCACTTTTTTGGTTTCCTCAAAAACATGTTCTAAAATAGCTTGTTCTTTTTCGTCAAAATCAACATTCCTACGACTCATGACTAACTTAGCCGTAGCAAAAGCTTTACTTGTAGTGTAAGTAGTAAATCCTGCGGCACCACCCCATGAAAAACTCGGTACAAAATTGCGAGGGAAACCACTACCAAAAATATTGGCACTCACCCCTACTACTGTTCCTGTATTGAACATAGTATTAATACCGCACTTGCTATGATCACCCATCATCAAACCACAAAATTGCAAGCCGGTTTTAGCAAAACCTTCGGTTTCGTAACTCCACAATCTCACTTCTTCATAATTATTTTTGAGGTTGGAATTGTTACTATCTGCACCAATATTACACCACTCTCCTAAAACGGAATTCCCTAAAAATCCGTCATGCCCTTTGTTAGAATAACCAAATAAAACCGAATTATTCACTTCTCCCCCAATTTTAGAATACGGACCAACAGTAGTAGCTCCATAGACTTTAGTAGCGAGTTTTACCCCTGCCCCTTCGCACAAAGCAAAAGGCCCACGGATCACAGAACCTTCCATAATTTCAGTATTCCTACCTATATATATAGGCCCTGTAGAAGCATTTAAAGTCACAAATTCCAGCTTTGCTCCTTCTTCAATAAAAATATTTTCTGCTGCAATAACATTCACACTACTTGGAATAGGCTGTGATTTTCTATCTTCTGTCAAAAACTCAAAATCCTCGCGAATAGCCTCACCGTTTTTTGAAAAAATATCCCATGTATTTTTAACCGTAATGCAATCTTCAGAATAATCTATAATCTCATAGGTGTCAAAATCCACTTCCTCTTGACTATCATTAGTATAAAAAGCAATGACCTCATCTCCTTTAAAAATCGCTTGATTAGGCTCTAAATTCGAAACCATTTCAGCTAAAATCTCATTAGGTAAAAAAGAAGCGTTGATCATTACATTTTCTTCTAATTCTACCATTGGATATTTTTCAGATAAATATTCCTCCGTCAATGTAGTAATTGTAGACCCCAGATAACGTTCCCATTTTTGACGAATGGGTATAATTCCTATTAGAATATCCGCAACTGGACGGGTAAAAGTAAATGGCAGCAAGGCATTACGAGCAGGACCATCAAAAAGTATATAATTCATAAAGTTGTTGGTTGATTTTTTGTGATTTATCCTTTACACAAGCCAAAGTTACAAAGTTTTTGTAGAGATAAAAATAAAAAAGCCTTCCGAAAGGAAGGCTTACTGTATAATAAAACAAATTAAAATTATTTAATATGTTTAGCGTATTTAGTTTTGAATTTATCAATACGTCCAGCAGTATCGATAAGTTTAGATTTACCTGTATAAAAAGGGTGAGAAGTTCTAGAAATCTCCATTTTAACAACTGGATATTCTACACCTTCGTGTACAATTGTTTCTTTAGTTTCTGCTGTAGATTTAGTGATAAAAACGTCATCATTAGACATGTCTTTAAATGCAACTAATCTGTAATTTTCTGGGTGTACACCTTTTTTCATCTTGAATCTTTTTTATTTGTTTGGCTATAATTTATTTTGAAGCTTTCCTTTTAACAGAAAAGGTATAAACTCACTATAGCTTTTTATTTTATTAGTATTAATTTCGAGGATGCAAAAATACAATTATTTTTTAATAAACAAATGTTTATTTCTTTTTTTATTCAAACAGCTAAAAACAGTTTTTTACGTTTCAATATAGTGGGATTTACTATATTTGTTGCTTAATTGAAAGTCACCAACAATGATTCACGAAACTATAAAAAAAACGGAATAACATTTGGAATTATAACTGGATTAGCTTCTGTTTTAACAACCACTTTAATATACAGCATTGACTTAAATTTATTCACCTCACCTTGGATTGGTTTCGGAAATATAGCATTGTATTTAACCATTGCAATTGTATTATTGGTCAAAACAAAAAAAGAATTCACAGGAATTTACACTTTTAAAGACGCTTTTACTACTTATTTCATCTCAGCCTTAATCGGTATAGGAATCTCAGTTGTCTTTAATATTATACTATTCAATCTTATTGATCCTGCAGCCAAAATAACAATAAAAGAACTTACCATTAAATATATGGTGTCTGCAATGGAAAAATTCAATGCTCCAGCAGCAACAATCAATAATGCAATTAAAGATTTGAAAGAGAACGATCAATTTTCGGTTATGGGATTATTAAAAGGATCCTTATCAAATATTGTTTTCTGTACTATTTTTGGTTTAATTTTGGCCGCATTCTTTAAAAGCAAAACCCCATCACAAGCATAAAATCGATGAATCTATCCATACTAATACCACTTCTTAACGAAGAAGAATCACTAAAAGAGCTTTATACTTGGATTATTAAAGTAATGCAAGAAAACCGATATTCTTATGAAATTATTTTCTTAGATGACGGAAGCACCGATAATTCATGGTCTATTATTCAAAGTTTTGCTACTGAAAACACTCATGTAAAAGGAATCCGATTCATGAAAAATTTCGGAAAATCACAAGCATTACATGCTGGTTTTGCAAAAGCACAGGGTGATGTTATTATCACTATGGACGCTGATCTTCAAGACAGCCCAGAAGAAATCCCTGGATTGTACGACATGATCACTAAACAACAGTTTGATTTAGTTTCGGGCTGGAAAAAGAAACGTTACGACTCGGTTGTAGCCAAAAATTTACCATCAAAATTATTCAACTGGGCAGCACGTAAAACTTCAGGTGTCGAATTAAACGATTTTAATTGTGGACTAAAAGCATACCGAAATGTTGTGGTAAAAAACATCGAGGTTTCGGGCGAAATGCACCGTTACATTCCTGTTTTAGCAAAAAATGCTGGATTTGGGAAAATTGGCGAAAAAGTAGTACAACATCAAGCCAGAAAATACGGGGAGACTAAATTTGGAATGGAACGTTTTATTAACGGTTTTCTTGACTTAATTACCATTTGGTTCTTATCCCGATTTGGCAAAAGACCGATGCACTTTTTTGGAGCTTTAGGTTCGTTAATGTTCATCATCGGATTTTTACTTGCTGGATATATTGGTTTTTCTAAATTATATCATATGTACAACAACATGCCTTATAGTTTAGTTACTAGTAATCCTTGGTTTTACATTGCACTAACCACTATGGTTATTGGTACTCAAATGTTTTTAGCCGGATTCTTAGGCGAAATCATTTTACGTACAAAAAATAACGAAGAGCGATATAAAATTTCAAATGAAATTAATTTTTTATAAGATGTTCGGATTGTTTGTTAAATCAAACCGATTATTTTATTAAATTTCGTTTTCGCTTTAAATAAATCATATCTATAAAGACTAGAAACAACCAATTACGCGACAAAATATGGAATTGAAACAAAACATTTTAGATGCCGTTAATGAATGGCAAAGCCCTATATTTGATGCTAAAACTCAAGAAGAATTACAACAATTATTAGCATCATCACCTAAAGAAATTGAAGAAAGTTTTTATAAAAATCTTGAATTTGGAACTGGAGGGATGCGTGGTATTATGGGAGTAGGAAACAACCGTATCAATAAATATACGCTTGGAAAAAGTACTCAAGGACTTTCCAACTATCTAAAATCAGTTTTCCCAAATCAACCCATAAAAGCGGTTATTGCTTTTGACTGTCGTCATAACAGTAAAACATTAGCTAAAGTAGTAGCCGATGTCTTTTCAGCCAATGGAATCCATGTTTATCTATTCTCTGATTTAAGACCTACGCCTGAATTATCATTCGCTTTGAGATATTTGGGATGCCAATGCGGTATTGTACTTACTGCTTCTCACAATCCACCAGAATACAATGGATATAAAGTATACTGGCAAGATGGTGGCCAAATTGTTCCTCCAGAAGATGAGGCTATTATCAATGCCATTGAAAAATTAAATTACAACGAAATCAAATTTGACGCCAATGAAAATTTGATCGAATACATCGATAAAGATGTTGATCAAGCTTTCATCAAATCGACAGTTGAAAATGCTAGTTTTAATACTCCAGCCGAAGCAAAAGACAACCTTAACATTGTTTTCACTTCATTGCATGGAACTTCAATTACTGTAACTCCTGAAACTTTAGCGCAAGCGGGATATAAAAATGTTCAAATTGTAAAAGAACAAGAAGCACCTAACGGAGATTTCCCTACGGTAAAATCACCAAATCCGGAAGAACCAGAAGCTTTAACTCTTGCATTAGAACTTGCAGATAAAACGAATGCAGATATCGTTATTGGTACAGATCCTGATTGCGACCGTTTAGGAATTGCCGTTCGCAACAACGAAGGGAAAATGACCTTATTGAATGGAAACCAAACAATGATTTTAATGACTGCCTTTTTATTAGAAAAATGGAAAAAAGCAGCTAAAATCGACGGAAAACAATTTGTAGGCTCTACTATTGTTTCTACTCCTATGATTATGGAATTGGCTTCTGCTTACGGTGTTCAATTCAAAGTAGGATTAACCGGTTTCAAATGGATTGCTAAAATGATTAAAGACTTCCCTGAATTACAATTCATTGGAGGGGGAGAAGAAAGTTTTGGTTACATGGTAGGAGACGCTGTTAGAGATAAAGATGCTGTTGCAGCCACCTTGTTAATTTGTGAAGTAGCGGCACAAGCTAAAGCTAACGGAAGTAGTGTCTACAAAGAATTACTAAACTTATACGTTGACCACGGTTTCTACAAAGAATATTTAGTTTCCTTAACTAAAAAAGGAATGGAAGGCCTACAAGAAATCAATCAAATGATGATTGATTTAAGAGAAAATCCATTAAAAGAAATCAACGGACAACGCGTGGTTATGATTGAAGATTACCAATCATCTATTGCAAAAAACCTATTAGACAATTCAGAATCTGTAATGGATTTGCCAAAATCAAATGTATTGATTTATTACACTGAAGACGGTTCTAAAATTTGTGCAAGACCAAGTGGTACAGAACCAAAAATCAAATTCTACATCAGTGTAAACACTGAACTGGATGCAGTAGAAAACTTTAACGAAGTAGAAGCTTATTTAGATCAAAAAATTGCGGCTATAATTTCTGAAATGCAATTGAAATAATACTAATGGATAAAAATTTAATAAAACTAATACCTTACACAAAACCATATAAATCTAATATTGTATGGAACATAATATATAACATTTTATATGCCTTGTTTAGCACCATTTCGATGCTTACACTTTTCCCTGTATTAGAGGTACTTTTTGGAAAAAATAAAGCAGTATACAAAGAACCTGTATATAAAGGAATTGGCAATATTAAAGATTATGTTACTGAATTACTCTATTATAGAATTTCAGAATTTACGAAAGAAAACAGCATACAATATGCCTTATTATTTGTTGTAGGACTAGTTATTATTACCTTTTTATTCAAAAATTTATTCAACTATTTAGCCTCATATCATATTATGCATCTCAAAAATGGGGTGCTTAAAGATTTAAGAAAATCAATGTATGACAAAATAGTCGAACTACCCATTTCGTATTACTCTGAAAAAAGAAAAGGTGATGTTATGGCTCGAATGTTAGGAGATGTAAACGAGGTACAAAACTCTTTCTTTTCAATTTTGGAACTTGTTGTAAAAGAACCTTTAACCATCATATTTGCGCTAGTGACTATGTTTGTTATCAGTACAAAACTAACGTTGTTTGTACTTGTTTTCATGCCAGTTGCTGGATTAATAATCTCCAGAGTAGCTAAAAACCTGAGAGCCAAATCACTACAAGCACAACAGGAAAGCGGTTTTCTTATTTCTATTGTAGACGAAAGTTTAGGCGGTTTGAAAGTCATTAAAAGTTACAATGCCGAACCTAACTTTAAAAATAAATTCAACCAATCCGTAACGCGTTTATTGAATTTATCCAACAGCATTGGAACCAAAAACAATTTGGCAACTCCATTGAGTGAATTTTTAGGAATTACAACGATTGCTACGTTACTTTTTTATGGAGGAAACTTAGTTTTAGTTGATCACTCCTTAGAAGGTTCTTCTTTTATCGTTTACCTAACATTAGCATTTAACATTCTTACACCTGCAAAAGCAATCTCAAAAGCCTCTTATGCTGTTAAAAATGGTTTAGCTGCAGCAGAACGTGTATTTGACGTTTTAGAAGTTGAAAACGAAATCACTTCAAAAGAAAATGCGGTTTTAAAAGATTCTTTTAATTCAGAAATAGCTATTAAAAACATTAATTTCAAATATGAAAAAGAGGCTGTTTTAAAAGATTTCTCTATCCAAATCAAAAAAGGACAAACTGTTGCATTAGTTGGACAATCTGGAAGCGGAAAAAGCACTATTGCTAACCTACTTACACGATTTTATGATGTGCAAGATGGTTCCATTAGTATTGACGGAGTTGACATCAAAGATATTAACTTAGAATCCTTACGTTCTTTAATGGGATTAGTCACCCAAGACAGTATTCTTTTTAACGATAGTATAAAAGCGAATGTTTCTTTAGGAAAACAAGATGCCACCGATGAAGAAATAATTGAAGCCTTAAAAATTGCTAATGCGTATGAATTTGTAAAAGACCTACCTAACGGAATTTACACCAACATTGGTGATAGTGGGAACAAACTTTCAGGAGGGCAAAAACAACGTTTATCTATTGCTCGTGCCGTTTTAAAAAACCCTCCTATTATGATTTTAGACGAGGCCACTTCTGCCCTGGACACCGAAAGCGAAAAATTTGTACAGCTAGCTTTAGAAAACATGATGCAAAATCGCACCTCGATTGTTATAGCCCACCGCCTTTCAACCATTCAAAAAGCAGATGTTATTGTGGTTATGAAAAAAGGAAAAATTGTTGAACAAGGGACTCACGAAGAATTAATTGCTCTAAACGGCGCATACAACAAATTGGTAATGCTGCAATCTTTTGAATAAATAATTAAAAATTAACCTTTACTTATTTTAGATTCAAAAACGAGCACTACCTTTATAGTATCTTTTTTAATTCTAAAAAAATGTACAGCAACAATTCAAATATTAAACTTACCGAAAACACCGATACGGTAATTTGGAAATATTTAGACTTGTCCAAATTTTTAGATTTATTGCTTTCGCAAAAGTTATTCATGTCGCGTTCAGACAAATTTGAAGACCAATACGAAGGTACGTTTAGTGAACCCACCTATGAAGAAATAAAAAAATTAGCGACAAACAATCCTGATTTTCTAAATTATTACAAAACGCACAGGGAGAAAATAGCGATTAGTAGTTGGCATATTAACGAATACGAATCTTTTGCCATGTGGCAAATTTTTACGCAAAATAGTGAAGGTTTAGCCATTCAATCCACCATCGGAAGATTGCAAAAATCATTAGACCTTGAAACTAATTTTAAACAATATATTGGCGAAGTCAACTATATCGACTACAAGAAAGAATACATTCCTTTTGATGATTCCTTTTTCCCATTTTTATTTAAACGAAAAAGTTTTCAATATGAACGTGAAGTAAGAGTGATTACAGATGTATCAAAACAGAATATAAAACTCAATGATGGTTTGAAAATAAATGTAGACATCAATCAACTAATTGAAAAAATCTACATTCACCCTAAATCTGAAAATTGGTATAAAAATTTGGTTATCGAACTTATGAAACAATTGGGTTTTGATTTCGATATTGAAAAATCGGATTTAGAAAGTGATATTTTGATTTAAATAGGTTTATAATTTATTACTTCCCAGTCAGTATCTAACAGATTGATGTAATTATAATGCAATACATCATTCTTATCAAATTGTCCATTTTTATTAGTATCCTCTACAGTTCTAAAATACAAACGGTTTTTAGATTCAATTAAATTCCAATCAATCAACTCTTCAAAATTTGCTGAAATCTTTGTGAAATTTGCTCCACTAATATCACTTAAATACAAAGCTTTGATATCACTCGTATCTAATTTCCCGTCTTTATTTGTATCTACATCATACATAGTGTAAACTAAGATTTGTTTCTTTGTTTTATCTGCAATAGCTTTTAAATAGGTTGCCGTTAAAATTAATGCAGGCTTCTCTGTTAACGAAGTTAAAGAATCGGAATCTATTTTTTGGAATTTTAAATTTTGCAAATAACCCGTAATTTCTTCATCGCCTAAATTAGAAATAGTAAAACTTAAATCAATCACGCTTGAAGAACCATATTTTGCCTTAGCCCCTTTTTCATAAACTCTCAAATCGCCCACTGGATGAATCAAGTAGTCTGTACCTTCCATCTGAATAGGCAAATCAGCCACTGAAATTTGTGTAGAATCAAACTTTGTAACTGGTTTATCGCCATAAATTACTTTTGGTTTCTCTACCTCTTCTTTACAACTTACTAAAAGCAAAATGGCAATATTCATCAAAACGATTTGTACAGTTTTCATAGGGCTCTCATTAAAATATTTTCAAATGTAGTGATTTTTAAAAATGCTTTTGAATTTTAAAGGTAATTTATGATATCCTAAATACAGCTTGCTTGCTGCGTTTACAACTTAGCTGTCAATTTAACATTGAATACTCTTGTTGTCATATAATTGGGTACTGCATATTCGTTTTTGGTATACACATCTCGAACCCAAGTATTCGTAATCGCATTTTGATTATTAAATAAATTAAATATTTCTAGTCCAATAGCTAATTCTTTAAAATTCCCAAACCAAGATTTTTTATTTGGCAAATTAGCATCAATCAATACTTTTGAAAATCCAATATCTACTCTTCTATAATCATTTAACCTATTTTGGTATTGATACGCATCTGCATAGGAAGGCGCACCTCCAGGTAAACCAGTATTATAAACCAAATTCAAATACAAACGCATACTAGGAATAGAAGGCATATAATCTTGAAACAAAACCGCAAACTTTAATCTCTGATCCGTAGGGCGAGCAATATATCCTCTATTTTCACTGTTTTCTTCCGTTTTTAAATAACCAAAACTAAACCAAGATTCGGTACCTGGCACAAATTCACCATTTAATCGAAAATCAACTCCTTGGGCATAGGCTTTTGCATTGTTATTAGCTACATAACGAATTCTAACATTATCTATACTGTAGGTATTGACATTCGTTAACGTTTTATAATACACCTCCGAAACCAATTTAAATGGTCTATTCCACATTTTAAAATTATAATCATTCCCCAACACAAAATGAACGGATTGCTGCGCTTTTACACCCTCCTGAACTGCTCCCGAAGCATTTCGGAGTTCTCTATAAAAAGGAGGCTGAAAATAATAACCTCCAGAAATCCTAAAAATCATATCTTTTTTCCAATTAGGCTTGAGTGCCAATTGCGCTCTAGGACTAACAACCATTTGCGAATTAGCCGAAGAATTCGTACCCGTAACATTCCAATTTTGCATTCGAGCACCCAAAGTATACCAGAGTTCGGCTTTTTCTAAATTGGTTTTAGAATTCCATTGAACATAAGCCGAAAAACGATTAATTGTATTAAAATTTGTTGCAAAAACACTTCGATAAGGAGCCAATGGACCTACAAATGAAACATCAGGCTGATCTTCTCTTGAAAACTCAAGAATGCGTGGATTAACCGAAAACCCTGCCGAATCCACAACTTCCCACTCTCTAACTCGATCTCGAATCGATTCACGAGTATATTTTACCCCAAATTCAAGATTACATTTATTCCAATCGTAAAAGCCTTTTATCTCACTATTTACAATCAAGGCATCTAAATCATTTCGAGCATGATTTAGTTGCGAACCTATTCCATTGGCATAATTACTTTCATAAGTATCTGCTCCTATACTAGTCGTATTGTCTGTTAAAAGATATTGTGCCAAAATATCAAAATGCTCTTGTTCAATAGTATGAAAAACCGAATTAATGAATTTAAATTTTAAATTATCGGCAGCCTGAAAACTAGTTTTTAATGCCCCAAAATAAGTCGTGTAAGCATCTTTTTCTTGCCCTTCATAATATACCGTTAACTGCATCGGATTATCAATTGTCCCAAATTTAGTATTCCGAATTAAAGGTTGGTAATGGTATTTATTTTGCGAAATATTCCCTAAAAAACTCCAATCCCATTTTGCTGAAGCTTTATAATTCACATTCGTTTGAACATCAACAAACGTTGGTCTATAATTCGTTTGGGTGTCTTGACTATTCACCAATAGACTATTGTTGCGATAACGCACTGCGGTAACCGAAGTCCATTTTTTATTTTTTGAAATAGCATCAACTGCGACACTTCCACCTAGCAAACTCGCTTCAAAAGAAGCCCCAAATCGAGTTGGATTTCGATAGGTAATATCTAAAACAGAAGCTAATTTATCACCATATTTTGCCTGAAATCCACCAGCAGAAAAATGGATATTTTGAACTAAATCCGAATTCACAAAACTCAAACCCTCTTGCTGGCCAGAACGAATTAAAAAGGGACGGTATATTTCAACATCATTTACATAGACTAAATTCTCATCATAATTCCCACCACGAACAGAATATTGCGTACTCATTTCGTTGTTAGAATTGACTCCAGCCAAAGTTTTTAGAACATTTTCGATTCCAGCATTAGCTCCTGGCATTTTTTTTATTACTTCTGCTGAAAGTGTAGTAATTCCTTGTATCTGAGTCGTCTTATCTTTTGAAACAATAATTTCTCCCATTTGCTCGGCAAATTCATCCAAAACCAAATTCAATTCATAATCAGAACTATTTTTTAACAACAAAGAAATAGTAACTTTTTTATAGGTTAAATGACTGAAAACTAGATTTATTTTTTTATTTACAGGCACTTTTATCGAATAATAACCATTATCATCCGATTGGGTAGCATGTCCTAAAAACGAAATAGTAACATTACTAACTGCCTGTTGCTTAGCATTCAGAACAATCCCTTTCACCTTTGCTAATTGTGCCAAAGCCGAAAAACTAATCCAAAATGCAATAAAAATATAACCTAACTTACTTTTCTTCAATTGTTATCTAATTATTTTTGACTTCTATAAAATGTAGTCTGAAATGTAGAGGAATTACCTACTTGGTCTGTAACTACCACTTTCAACTCATTAGCTCCTTCTGCCACAATACCATCACTGAAATAATGCGTTATCTTCTTGGTTTTAGAATCATATTCAAATAAAATCCATTTCCCATTCAAATAACCATTGTAGGACTTAATTCCAGATCCACTATCACTAATAGATAATTGGATTGTTTTTAAATTACTAATCCAAAGGCCTTCTATGGGTTTAGCAATACTTATTACAGGAACTGTTGTATCCATAGCTAGTGTGTATTTACCAAGAGTTCTAACTCTCGTAGTGTACACATTAGCATTTACACTTGTTGAATTATAGCCTAACTTGCCATTCGAACCTAAGCTAGCAATATACACTTTGCTTTTTTGTTCATCTGTATATTGATTGCTTTCAATTGCTATCTCAAAATTTTTATGCACTGGAACTGTATCATCGTGTAAGGTGAGCACATTTCCATTTACCGCAAAATTCATTGTGAAATCTTCATAAAAAGTTCCAGCAGAAAAAGTGGCTGTCATATTATCTTTAGAAAAAATATTGTCTTTTTTAGCTTTTACAAAATAATTCCCAATCGGTTTTTCGCCTTCAATTATGGAACTTGAAGTATCAAAAGCAATTGGAACAGTAATGATTGTAGTATTTCCAAAATAGTCAGCGACTTCAATTCGATAAGTCAAATTCAAATTAGGTTGTAATTTTATTATCCCATAATCGGAATCCGTTTTAATGATACTCAAATCATAAGGAGATTGCATAAACAGTTTTTGGATTCTTTGAGAAGATTTTTTATAGCGCTCATAATCAATAAGCGTATTAACATAGCGCATTTCATCAAAAGAATAGGTATCAAATTGATAACCAAAACTTGCTTTACCATTCAAATAGGATTGTACTTTATACACTCCATTTCTATTCATTGAAACATTATCGTAATCCACAGCAGAAACTCCAAAACCAAGTGGTCCATTTGCTAAAACTTTATTAGCTAAATAGGTTCCATCGGCTTGCAATCTAAGATTCAAAGGCAAAGCTCTTTTTGATTTATTAACAGTCGTACCATTCAATGGATAGACATAAACAGCTGAAACAACAGGTTTTTTTGTGTCTTTAAAATTTTTATCAAACCCAAAAAACAGGGGATTAATGACTTTTTCTGTTTTAGTATCTCTAAATTCAAAATGTAAATGAGGGCCTTCTGAAGAACCAGAATTTCCAGAAAGCGCGATTATTTGTCCTTTTTTTACCTCCAACTCATTGGCTTTTGGAAAAAGTTCAATTTCAAAAGCCTGTTCTCTATAATGTGCTTTTTTTATAAATTCTTCTATTTCACCTGAGGCTTTTTGCAAATGACAATAAACAGTTGTAATTCCATTAGGATGATTAATATAAATCGCCTTACCGTTTCCAAAAGTCGAAATCTTAATTCTCGAAATATAACCATCAGCAGCAGCACGAACTTCTAGACCTTCTCGTTGTAAGGTTTTAAAATCAAAACCCGCATGAAAATGATTTGGTCTTAATTCACCAAAATTACCGGATAACTGCATCGGAATATCCAATGGTGCTTGAAAATAGTCTTGTGGATAAGTGTTTTGAGCAATAACTACTCTAGAAATCAATAGGAAAAATAAAAAAATCTCATGCGTAACGTTTTTGCTAAGATAAAAAAACTAATTTGGAATGCTTTATAAATAACTTTTTTTGTAACCAATTACAGTACAACATATTGATTATTTTATAATAAAAAAACCGATAAAATATTGTAATAATAAAAACTAATACTAAATTTGTAATATTAAGTAATGATTAGGATTAATAATGAGTGTAATTGCAGAAATAATTGATACTCTTGAAAGTAAAGTTGAAAAACTGATTCTAAAGCTAAGAAATTTAGAAAAAAACAATCAAGATTTAACTATCGAATTAAATAAAGCTGCACAAATCATACAAAATCAATCTCAAGAGATAGAAGCTTTAAAAGCACAGTATGAAACACTTAAAATAGCCAATTCATTACTCGGCAGCGAAGAAAATAAAAGAGATACAAAGCTTAAAATAAATTCATTAATTCGTGAAATTGATTACTGTATAGCGCAGTTATCAGATTAGTATAAACAATGGACGAAAAGCTTAAAATTAAAATATCAATTGCAGACCGTGTGTATCCATTGACTGTGGATCCTAGTCAAGAAGAAGGACTTAGAAGTGCTTCGAAGAAAATTGATAGTATGATTAAGCAATTTGAAGAAAATTATGCTGTTCGCGACAAGCAAGATGTTTTAGCCATGTGTGCTTTGCAGTTTGCATCGCAAGTGGAACAAAAACAAATTGACAATGCTATCAGTGCAGATGAAACCATTGATAGAATTCAAAAAATTAATGCTTTTTTAGACGAAAATCTCTAAAAATATACGTTCTTTTAAACAACTAAGATACTGCCTACATTAGTTAATTATTTGGTAAACTCAACACTAACAAATTAAAATGAGCAAATCATCGCTACTATAGCAAGCCAATTCAGTTTGGAAGCTTGAACAGTGAGTTAGCTCAAAACTTGTCTTTACGAGTTTATACAAACAACTTAATGTAGGCTTTTTTTATATATAAATTTTTAAACAAACATGGACATATTAACGATTATTATTTCGGGAATTATAGGTATTGCAGTCGGCTTTAGCATCGCTAAATTCATAGAAAAGAGCAACATCTCTAACCTTATCAAAAACGCTAAAAAAGAAGCCGCTTCTATCTTAAAAGATGCTAATCTTGAAGCTGAAAACATAAAAAAAGACAAAATTCTTCAAGCCAAAGAAAAGTTTATCGAATTAAAAGCTGAACACGAACAAGTAATTCTTGCTCGTGATAAAAAAGTGGCTGAAGTAGAAAAAAGAACGAGAGACAAAGAATCTCAAATTTCTAATGAATTATCTAAAGCAAAGAAAATCAACGACGATTTTGAAAGAAAAACAGCCGAATTACAGGCAAAAGTGGAGCATTTAGATAAAAAACAAGCCGAAGTTGATAAACTTCACAAAAGCCAATTGCAACAATTAGAGCTTATCTCTGGATTGTCTGCCGAAGAAGCTAAAGAGCAATTAGTAGAAGGATTAAAAGCGGAAGCTAAGACTAAAGCAATGTCGCATATCCAAGACACTATTGAAGAGGCTAAATTAACTGCGCAACAAGAGGCTAAGAAAATCATTATCAATACAATCCAACGAGTAGGAACAGAAGAAGCTGTAGAAAATTGTGTATCAGTATTCAATATTGAATCGGATGATGTTAAGGGTAGAATTATTGGTCGTGAAGGTAGAAACATTAGAGCTTTAGAAGCGGCTACTGGTGTCGAAATTATTGTTGACGATACTCCAGAAGCTATTATCCTTTCTTGTTTTGATCCAGTTCGTAGAGAAATTGCTCGTTTGTCTTTGCACAAATTAGTAACCGATGGACGTATTCACCCGGCTCGTATCGAAGAAGTAGTTGCTAAAACGGCAAAACAAATTGATGACGAAATTATTGAAGTAGGTAAACGTACCGTAATCGACTTAGGAATTCACGGTTTACACCCAGAATTAATCAAAGTAGTAGGACGCATGAAATACCGTTCTTCTTATGGTCAAAACTTACTACAACACTCACGTGAAGTTTCTAAACTTTGCGGATTGATGGCTGCTGAATTAGGATTAAATGTTAAACTAGCTAAAAGAGCAGGTCTATTACACGATATAGGAAAAGTACCAGATACTGAAAGTGATTTACCTCACGCTTTATTAGGTATGCAATGGGCTGAAAAATACGGTGAGAAAGAAGAAGTTTGCAACGCCATTGGTGCACACCACGATGAAATTGAAATGAAATCATTATTATCTCCAATTATCCAAGTATGTGATGCTATTTCGGGTGCAAGACCAGGCGCAAGAAGACAAGTTTTAGATTCTTACATCCAACGTTTAAAAGATCTTGAAGATGTAGCTTACGGATTCTCAGGGGTTAAAAATGCTTATGCTATTCAAGCAGGTAGAGAATTACGTGTTATCGTAGAAAGTGAAAAAGTTTCAGATGATAACGCTGCTACTTTATCTTTTGAAATCTCACAAAAAATCCAAACAGAAATGACTTATCCAGGTCAGGTTAAAGTAACGGTTATTAGAGAAACAAGAGCAGTAAATATTGCTAAATAAGATTAAAATTTTAATTTTAAAAACTCCAAATTCCAACAATTATAATTGGGATTTGGAGTTTTTTATTGACTGTTAATTTTCATCTTTGGAATGTAATTACATTTTCTTTCTAGGATGAAAATTCTCCAAAACATCAGTCAAAAACTTCCTGTCTAAGTGCAAATAGATTTCTGTTGTTGTAATTGATTCGTGTCCTAACATCAATTGAATCGACCTTAAATCGGCGCCATTTTCTAACAAATGAGTAGCGAACGAATGCCTGAAAGTATGCGGACTAATTTTCTTTTTTAAACCTATTCGAGTAGCCAGATTATTGATAATAGTAAAAACCATTGCTCGCGTCAATTGTTCCCCTCTTCTATTTAAAAACAAAGTATCACTAAATTCTTTTTTAAAAGGGATTTCAGGTCTAACTGAATCTTTATAAATCTGGATATATTTTTTAGTCAAATTGGCGATAGGCACAAACCGTTCCTTATTTCCTTTACCGGTAATCTTGATAAATCCTTCATCAAAAAACAAATCGGATATTTTTAACGAAACCAATTCAGATACTCTAAGTCCACAACCATATAAAGTTTCAAGCATAGCTCTATTACGTTCTCCTTCTTTAGAAGACAAATCGATAGCGGCAATTAAAGCGTCGATTTCTTCCAGTGATAAAGTATCTGGTAATTTTCGAGTAGTTTTTGGTGACTCAATCAACTCCATTGGATTATCTGACCGATAATCTTCAAAAATTAAATAACTAAAAAAACTTTTTAATCCAGAAATAATTCGCGCCTGAGAGCGTGCATTTACCTGACTGGAAATAGCATAAACAAACTGTTGAATCGTTTCTTCTTTAATTTGCAATGGCGAAACTTCTATTTGGTTCGTATCAAGAAACAAACACAAACGCTCAATATCAAAAGAATAATTTGCCACTGTATTCTTTGACAAACCACGTTCAATTTTGAGATACGATTGATAGCTTTTAATATAGAAATTCCAGTTCATCCCACAAATAAACGACTTTTATAGATATAAAAAAACCTCTCAAAAGAGAGGTTTGAAATTTTGAAATTTGAAAAACTATCTTCCCCATTTCCCTCCACCTAGGTAAAAACCTAAATGAATACCTAAATAAGTATTAGACACACTAGCTATTTTTTCACCAGACATATTTTGTAAATCTGATTTAGGAACGAAATTGTACTCCAATCCCATTCTAAATTTACCCCATTCAAAACCACCTCTGATCAAACCTCCCATTTTACCACTTGCATCTAAAGTCGCATCAGAAGATGAATCTATATCGTCAAATTCAACATTCGCAATTGAATAATAACCAACACCTCCACCTAAATAAGGAACAAATGAACTCCCTGAACCATTAAAATAATAATCATAAGTCCCAACATACGAACCATTAGCAGAAATTTTAGCACTAGTAGTTTCTCCTTCAGTTTCTATATCTCTAATCATTGCAGCTCCACCAATACGCAAACCAACATTCATATTGTCTTTTATATTAAATTTTGGTTCAATAGAAAAAAGTAAACCTCCACCTCCATTAGATGGAACAGTATAACCTAAATCCAAACCAACTCTAAATTTTCCTTGTTCTTGAGAATAAACATTTCCTAGAGCAAATGCAGCAATTGCTGTTAAAATAATTTTTTTCATCTTATTAACTTTGTTAATATTTACCCAAAAGTAATAGAATTACTATAAGTTAAAAATTTCAAAAATATAGAAGCGAATAAAAACAACAAAAAAAGAGCTTAACCACAAAAAATAAAAGTCAATATATCAATAACTTACAAATTGAAATATCACCTAATTTAGTGATTTTTCAAAAAAACAGCATTAAAACAAAATTAACGTTTTTACCTACAAAATAATCGCTAATATATTTGAAAAATGAAAAAAATAAAACAATACCGCTGAATTATATAATATTTTTAAACAATAGAAGTTATAACTTGCGTACTCAAATCTATAATTAAATTTAAACTTTTAACACCATGAAAAAAATAATCTTAGTTGCAATAATGCTATTTAGCATTACAACAGTTGTACAAGCGCAATCAATACATTTTGGTATCAAAGGAGGAGCTAACTTTGCAAACCAAAACGGAGATACACCTCCAGCTTTCGAAAGCAAAGAATCAATTACAAGCTATCACGCTGGTTTAGTAGCTGAAGTTAAACTGTTTGACGGTTTTGCAATCCAGCCTGAACTTTTATATTCTACTCAAGGAGCAACTTATAAAAATGCCGTTGAGGAATTTAAAAACGAATTAGGTTATCTTTCTATTCCAGTTGTAGCAAAAATTGGTTTAAGCAAAAGTTTAAATCTGGAATTAGGCCCTCAGGCTTCATTTTTATTGAGTGACAGAAAAAATGTAAATCTGGAAAATCCTGAAACTTTTGAATTTGGTGTAGTAGGAGGTTTAGGTTTAAATATCACAAAAAGTATATTTGTTCAGGCTCGATACGGACTTGGATTGACTGAAGCTTCTAAAGATGCCGATATCAAGAATTCTACAATTCAATTATCAGCAGGACTCATGTTCTAAAAAAACTTAGAAAATATAATAAAAACCGTCCCGATAATTCAGGACGGTTTTTTATTTTTACAAAAAAGATAAAAATGAAAATTAGCATTATAAACGGTCCTAACCTTAACTTATTAGGAAAACGCGAACCTGAAATTTATGGAAGTTTAACTTTTGAAGAGTATTTCGAAGAATTGAAAGCAAAATTCCATTCTATAGAATTCAATTACTTCCAAAGTAATATTGAAGGTGAATTAATCGACAAAATTCAAGAATTTGGGTTTACGTATGATGGTATTATTTTAAATGCAGGAGCTTACACACATACCTCTGTTGGTATAGGTGATGCGGTAAAAGGTATTACAACCCCAGTAGTAGAAGTGCATATTTCGAATACTTTTTCAAGAGAGAGTTTCCGTCATCAATCCTACATTTCTGGAAATGCAAAAGGTGTTGTTTTAGGATTTGGGTTAAAAAGCTATGATTTAGCCATTCAATCTTTTTTATAATAGATGCACAAAACAAAAAAGCGAGTTAGATTTTACTTTTAACTCGCTTTTTTGTGTTTTAATTATTCATCATCTGGTTCTATATGAATCAAGACATGTCCTAATTCTGGAATTTCTTTTCGCAAAGTATCTTTGAGAATATGTGCTAGTTGATGCCCTTCTTTTACGGATATTTCGGCACTTACAATTGCGTGTAAATCTACATGATATTTCATGCCTGATTTTCGAATAAAACACTTTTCGGTATCTATTATTCCTTCTACATTAGAAGCAACTTGACGAACATGTTCGATTAAATCATCATACAAATGTTCATCCATAATTTCGCCTAAAGCAGGACGGAAAATCAAAAAGCTATTGTAAATGATAAAACCAGAGGCAAATAAGGCAGCCCAATCATCTGCAGATTCATAACCTTTTCCCAGAACTAAGGCAATTGAAATTCCTAAAAAAGCTGCCACCGAAGTAATTGCATCACTTCGATGATGCCATGCATCTGCTTTTAATGATGAACTATTAGTTTCTATACTACGTTTCATCACAGTTTGAAAGGAGTATTCTTCTCCAAATAATTATAGCTCCTAAAACAAATAAGGTCCAAGATTTTGGTAAATCATGCGGTGTTTGAATATTAGCGATACTTTCATATGCTATAATAGTTGCCGAAGTAATTAAAAAACCAACGACTAAAAAAGTAATTAATGGTTCAGCTCTTCCATGACCATAAGGATGATTTTCATCGGCAGGTCGATTGGAGTATTTAATTCCAAATAAAACTAAAAAAGAGGCAAAAATATCGGTTGTAGATTCAATTGCATCCGCAATTAAGGCATAAGAATTGCCAAAAAAACCTGCTAAGCCTTTTATAATTGCTAAGCAGGTATTTCCTATTATACTAAAGTAAGTTGCCTCTACGGCTTTTTGTTCTTTATTCATATTTTTATTCTACACGAACAATATTAGCCCCGATAGCTCTTAATCGTTCGTCAATTCGCTCATAACCACGATCGATTTGTTCTATGTTTTGAATGGTGCTTGTTCCTTTTGCAGAAAGTGCAGCAATCAATAATGAAATTCCAGCGCGAATATCTGGTGAAGACATCGTAGTGGCTTTCAAAGTAGATTTGAAATTATGCCCAATAACCACCGCTCTGTGCGGGTCACACAACATGATTTTAGCTCCCATATCAATCAATTTATCCACAAAGAACAATCTACTCTCAAACATTTTTTGGTGGATTAAAACATCTCCCTTAGCCTGTGTAGCAACAACCAGAACAATACTCAATAAATCAGGAGTGAATCCTGGCCATGGTGCATCGGCAATAGTTAGGATAGATCCATCGATATCTGTTTTTACTTCATAACCATTTTCATGAGTTGGAATGTAAATATCATCTCCTCTACGCTCTAAAGTGATACCTAATTTTCTAAATGTATTTGGTATTAAACCTAAATTTTCCCAGCTTACATTTTTTATTGTAATTTCACTTCTTGTCATTGCTGCAAGACCAATCCAGCTACCAATTTCAATCATATCTGGCAAGATACGGTGCTCACAACCACCTAAACGTTCAACTCCTTCAATCGTTAATAAGTTAGAACCAACTCCTGTAATTTTGGCTCCCATTGAGTTCAACATCTTACAAAGTTGTTGCAAGTAAGGCTCACAAGCAGCGTTATAGATAGTCGTTTTTCCTTTTGCTAAAACAGCAGCCATAACAATATTTGCAGTTCCAGTTACAGATGCTTCATCCAATAACATATCGGTTCCTACTAATCCATCGGTAGTTTCTACACCATAAAAATGGTCTTCTCTATTATAACGGAATTTAGCTCCTAAATTGATGAATCCTTCAAAGTGAGTATCTAATCTTCTTCTTCCAATTTTATCACCTCCTGGTTTTGGGATGTACCCTTTTCCAAAACGAGCCAATAATGGTCCAACAATCATAATTGAACCTCTTAAAGCGCCTCCCTCTTTTTTGAAAGCTTCAGTTTCTAAATAACCTACATTAACCTCATCAGATTGAAAAGTATACGACCCGTGAGCATTTTTAGTTATTTTAACCCCTAAATTTCCTAAAAGTGTTATTAATTTATTGATGTCAATAATATCGGGAATGTTGTTGATTGTAACTTTTTCTGAAGTTAAAAGTACAGCGCATAATATTTGTAATGCTTCATTTTTAGCACCTTGTGGAGTAATTTCTCCTTTTAAACGGATTCCTCCTTCAATTTTAAAGATTCCCATATTATCTATCTCAATTTTATTTTTTACTTGTATTATTGGTTAGTAGCAAATTCTATTGCTTCTGATTGTTATTTGAATATTTTTTCCCTTTGCCCCCTTTATTATTCTTATTATTTTGAATTTTAGGTTGCCCTGTAGAAACTTTATTTGACATTCTTTTGTTAGTACGTAACAAATCGGAAGTGTTTATTAACTCTTCTGTACTTAGTAACAAGTTCAATTTTCCTCCTGATAATTCGTAAAGATGTTCAAAAATCACATCATCTTTCACGGTATCTTTGTTCCAACTCAAGTACGATTTTTTCATGTGATTAGCAATCACTTTTACCAATGCACTTTTCATTTCTCCTTCTTCCCATTGGTTAGCAACATCAATCATATATTTGATATTGTTTCCATAATAACGGTATTTAGGGAAATTTTGAGGATATTTCAAAACCTCTGGTTTCAATTGTAACACTTCTCGGGAAGGAATAGGATATGGTGATTCAACATCTAATTTAAAGTCAGACATTATAAAAAGCTGATCCCATAATTTATGTTGAAAGTCAGGTACATCTCTTAAGTGAGGATTTAGTGTTCCCATTACCTGAATAATGTATTTAGCTGCTTTATTTCGTGTTTCGGCGTCTTCAATTTCAGTTGCTTGATCGATAAGCTTTTGTAAATGACGCCCATACTCAGGAATAATCAAATGCGAGCGTTCGGCATTATATTCTAGATGATGTACAACATCATTCGCATTTTCTTTAATATATTTCTGATTCATAATTTGTTTTATTTGAAGCTTAACTACAAAAGCGAGGCTAAAATACTATTATTCCACAATTATAATGAAATGATTCCTTCAATTGTAGAAACTTCGATATATTTATCAATTACGGCCTGAGGGCTTTGCATTTGAACGTCAATTGATACACTAGTAAATTTTCCAGTTTTAGATTGTGTTGTTTTCATTACGGCTCCCATACCATCAAATGCAGCATCTACTTGTTTGATTTTTTCAACATCAGTAGGAACAATAAATTTAAACAAATATATCGCTGGCCAAGAATTACTTTTTTCTAGCTCGGTTCTTAATCTATCAAAAAACTCCTCTGTTTTCTTATCCATTTGTCTTTAAAAATAAAGGCAAATATACGCTTTCAATTCTAAAATCGGAATTATAGCCTATGATTTTTAGTTAAATCATTACTTTGATAGTCGTATTTTTTAAAATTCTAAATTAGTTTAACTAAGTTTGCTTTAAAATCAGTTTTTTAAGGACTAAGTACTATAAATTTGCTTAAAAAAAACTGCCGTTTTTCTCTATAAAAACGAATTAACATTTCTTATTTACATGTCTGAACCGCTACAAATTCTAAAAAAATACTGGAACCACGATAGTTTTAGAACACCACAAAAAGAAATTATCGAAGCGGTTTTAAATGGTCACGATACATTTGCACTAATGCCTACAGGAGGAGGAAAATCGATTTGTTTCCAAATCCCTGCTCTAATGCAAAAAGGAATTTGCTTAGTCATTTCACCCCTTGTAGCTTTGATGAAAGACCAAGTGGCTAATTTACAAAAACGGAACATCAAAGCTATTACACTTACTGGAGGCATTAAATCTGACGAAATAATTGATTTACTTGACAATTGTCAATATGGGAACTATAAATTTCTCTATCTTTCTCCCGAGCGTTTGCAATCGGAATGGATTTTAGAACGAATTAAAAACCTTCCAATCAATTTAATTGCAATTGATGAAGCGCATTGTGTTTCGCAATGGGGACACGATTTCCGCCCTGCCTATCTCAAAATTGCCCATCTAAAAACTCATTTTCCCAAAACTCCTTTCCTTGCACTAACAGCAACCGCAACACCTAGAGTAAAGGAAGATATTATTAAAGAGTTAGGTCTCGAAAACCCATTGTGCTTTGAAAAATCATTCGAAAGAAAGAACATAGCCTATATGGTTTTTGAAATCGAAGACAAACTATTTAGAATTCAACAAATTTTAAAGAAAAACCCACAGCCATCTATTATATATGTCAGAAACCGAAAAGCCTGTAGCGATACCGCTAATCAACTTAATGCCCTAGGATTCAAAGCAACATTTTACCACGGAGGCTTACCTACGAAAGAAAAGAATAAAAACATGCAACACTGGATGGACGAAGAAGTTCAAGTTATGGTTGCCACCAATGCTTTTGGAATGGGAATTGACAAGGCTAATGTAAAAACCGTAATACATATCCAACTTCCGGATAATCTCGAAAATTATTATCAAGAAGCAGGAAGATCAGGAAGAAATGAAGAAAAAGCGTTTGCAATTTTGCTAAGCAGCCCGTCCGATATTACTCAAGCCGAAAATCAGTTTTTATACATTCTTCCAGATAAAACTTTTTTAAAAGAAGTCTTTATCAAAATGTGCAACTATTTCCAAATTGCCTATGGAGAAGGCATCAACGAACAATTTTCATTTAATTTGAATCAATTTTGCCAGAGATATAATTTCCCTATTTTAAAAACATACAATGCTATTCAGTTTCTTGATCGTCAAGGGGTAATTAGTCTATCCCAAGAATTCTCAGAAAAAATAAGTTTGCAATTTATTATCCCTTCCAAAGAAGTCATTCGTTATACAAGTCTCAATCCAAACGACGAAGAAATTATAGTAACTATTCTAAGAGCCTATCCCGGAATTTACGACACCCCAATCAACTTAAATATTCCATTTATTGCAAAAAAATCAAAACATACGGAAGCAGAGGTAGAAATTGCATTGGAAAAATTAAAAGAAAAAGATATCGTTGCCTATCAGTCTAAAAACAATGACACAACATTACTATTTAACGAAATTCGAGAAGATGAACGAACCATTAATCGAATCGCAAAATACCTAGAAAACCAAAATAAATTAAAAAAACAACAATTTGAAGCCGTAATCAATTACATCCAAAAAGACGATTGTTGTAAAAGTCAATTACTTTTAGAATACTTTGGTGAAACCAAAACAACTAGTTGTGGTATATGCTCTTACTGCATTAGCAAAAAAGAGAAAAAAGAATCTAAAGCCACCATCTCTAAAAAAATAGTAGATTTATTGAAAACTGGCGATTTAAGTTCGAGAGAAATTCAAACAAGTTTACATAATCTTTCAGACGATGTTATCTTTGCACTTCAAGAGTTATTAGAAAACGAAATCATTCTAATACTACCAAACAATAAATATAGCTTAAAACAATAATGGAAAAATTACGAATCGTATTTATGGGAACTCCAGACTTTGCAGTAGGAATCCTTGATAGCATACTAAAAAACAATTACGAAGTAGTAGGTGTAATTACCGCTGCTGACAAACCAGCTGGTCGTGGTCAAAAAATTAAGTATTCGGCAGTAAAAGAATATGCTTTAGCAAATAACCTAAACTTATTACAGCCGACAAATTTAAAAGACGAAAGCTTTCTTGCCGAATTAAAATCCTTGAATGCCAATCTACAAGTCGTGGTTGCCTTTAGAATGTTGCCTAAAGTAGTATGGGAAATGCCTAAATTAGGTACTTTTAACCTTCACGCCTCCCTTTTACCTAACTACCGAGGTGCAGCACCCATCAACTGGGCTATTATTAATGGAGAAACTAAAACCGGTGTAACAACATTTTTCATTGATGACAAAATAGACACTGGAGCTATGATTTTAAGTGCCGAAACAGCAATTGAACCAAATGAAAATGTAGGCCAACTTCACGACCGTTTAATACACTTAGGAAGCGAAACTGTAATTAAAACACTAGCCTTACTAGAAAAGGGTCAAGTTCAAACAACTATTCAAACGGATACTGATGATATAAAAACAGCTTACAAACTCAACAAAGAGAACTGTAAGATTGATTGGAACAAATCGGCAACTGAAATCCACAACCTAATAAGAGGTCTAAATCCTTATCCAGCGTCTTGGTGTTTCTTTACCGATAAAAACCAAGAATGGAATGTGAAAATTTATGAATCGAAAATCAGTACTGAATCCCATACCCATGAAGCTGGAACCATCATTAGCTCAAAGAAAGAATTAAAAATAGCTGTAAAAGATGGATTTATTCAGGTATTAAGTTTACAATTTCCAGGTAAAAAGAAAATGACTACTGGTGAATTGCTTAATGGAATTTCATTTTCAGAAGAGGCAAAAGCAGTTTAAGCCCAATAAAAACAGGTAAAACCGCCAAAAACACCCCAAAAAACACGGTGTTATGAACAAAAAAAATAAGTTATTAACAAAATAGCGTAAAATCCGTCAAAGCACTTGCGAGGTCTGTATTTACTGCTAAATTTGTTGTATAACAATTTATTTTTAACCAACAATTAATAACTTTTTATTATGAACAAATCAGAATTAATCGATGCTATCGCTGCTGACGCAGGAATTACTAAAGCAGCTGCAAAATTAGCTTTAGAATCATTTTTAGGTAATGTAGGTGAGACTTTGAAAAAAGGCGGTAAAGTTTCTTTAGTAGGTTTTGGATCTTGGTCAGTTTCTTCAAGAGCTGCTAGAGATGGAAGAAATCCACAAACTGGAAAAACTATTCAAATCGCTGCTAAAAACGTAGTAAAATTCAAAGCTGGAGCTGAATTAGAAGGAGCTATCAACTAAGGTTTTATTTTCAAAACCTAGCCAATATAAAAAACCCTCTATCGAGGGTTTTTTTTGTGCTTTTTACCGATTTTTTTTGGTGTTTTCCATTTTTTTATTAAATTTAATAAAAAAAATCAATTATTATGATTTCAGAACCATTAATAAAAGGACAACTTCTAATTGCTGAACCTTCAATAATTGGAGATTTATCTTTCAATCGTTCTGTGATTTTATTAGCCGATCATGACAAAGACGGATCTGTTGGTTTTATCATTAATAAACCATTGAAATATACCATTCACGATTTAATTCCTGAGATAAATTCAAAATTAAAAATATACAACGGTGGCCCTGTAGAACAAGACAACCTGTATTTCATCCACAATGTACCTAACTTAATTCCTAATAGTATTGAAATTTCAAATGGTATTTATTGGGGTGGTGATTTTGAATCTACTAAAGAACTAATCAATAGCGGACAAATCAACAAAAACAACATTCGCTTTTTCTTAGGTTACACAGGATGGTCAGAAAGCCAACTTCAATCTGAAATGGAAAACAATTCATGGATAATCACATCTAACAGCTATAAAAATAAAATTATAGGCAAATCTTCCACCCATTTTTGGAAAGAACAAATTTTAGAATTAGGTGGCGAATATCTAATATGGTCTAATGCACCCGAAAACCCCTATTTAAACTAAGTAGTTGCTACGATTTGATTTAACTTTTCTACTAATTGCTCTGCTACACTGGTAGTAAATGTTTTTTTTCTGTATTTTGTTATTGGTTGCACACCTTTTATCACATTAGTAATAAATAACTCTTCTGCTTTTTGAAGATCAAAAGGAGAAATAACATCTTCAACAACCTCAATACCTGAAATAGTTTTAGCTAAACCAAGAATCTGTTTGCGCATTACACCATTCAAACAGCCTTCTGACACTGGAGGAGTAATTAATTTTCCGCCCATAACCATAAAAATATTTCCCTGAATAGCTTCAACTACATTTTTAGAATCATTCAGCAACAAACAATTATCCAAACCATTTTCATCGGCATAAATACTTGCGGTAACATTCAGGATTCTATTGGTACTTTTAATAGAAGACAAAAGTTGCTTAGTAATATAAAAATCTTTAAATAAGTCTACTTCATACCCTTTTTTATCAAAAGAATACAAAGCCGTTTCTAAAGCCGTCGCATGCACTAAAAAAGAAACCGATCTGTCCAAAGGAAGATAATAACCTCCATCATTTCTAAAAACAGTAATTCGAGCTCTAGCAGCAGCAGAAATTGCCAATTTATCAGTCAACGATAGCAATTGCTCTTCAAAATATTCCATCGTAAAATTCATTGGAATCTCCATACGAACCACTCGCATCGAAGCCATTAACCTAAAATAATGATCTTCTAGATACAAGACTTTTGAGTTAACAATTTTCACTGTTTCAAAAACAGCATCACCATACAAAAACCCTCTGTTTTGCGTTAAAATATTCGAATCTTGAGTTACTAACGTCCCGTTGAAATTAATCATAAAAAAAGCCCTGAATTTAGTTCAGGGCAAATATAAGTCATATAAATAGAATTCTCTACACAGAACCTAATAGATGTTTTAAATCCGAGATTTGATTTTCCCACAATTGTTTGGCTTCATCAATTTCATCTTCTTCCGCAAAATCTACAATCATCAAAGAAACATCTTTAGTCAATTCATCCTCTAAGATATGCAATTCAAAAAAATAATCGGTATCCTTATTTGCCGAATCTACCCATTTGAATTTTACTTTTTCACCTGATTTTTTCGAAGCTAATCTTGCTTTTTCTTCTGAATCATTCCAAATAAAAGTAAAAAACTCCCCTCTGGAATTAACATCATCAGCAAACCATTCTGCCAAACCAGAAGGAGTAGATATATATTGATACAATAATTGTGGTGAAGAGTTTATAGGAAACTCTATTTCATAACGTACTTTAACATCCATAAAAGACCGATTTATTTTTTTCGAATATATACAATATAATATCTAAAAAAAAACGTTTTTAAAAATATTTTTTTCTGCATTTTTTTCTTGCGTGATATATTTTTATTCCTATCTTTGCACCCGCAATCAGGAACAGTATTGACCTGAACATTTGGCGAGGTAGCTCAGTTGGTTAGAGCGCAGGATTCATAACCCTGAGGTCACGGGTTCAACTCCCGTCTTCGCTACTAAGGAAAGCCCAGTTTAACGACTGGGCTTTTTTATTGGAGTGATGATAAAGAGTGATGATTATACTTCATATACTTTGAAATTTAAAGCCGCTTTTTCAACTGCATTCAAAATTGTACTATCAATATAATGGTCAATCAACACCTGTTCACCTCCATGAGATGTCAATAGCCTTGTATCTTTACCCATAGCTAATCTCAACCAAGTGATGTAGGTTTTTCTTAAGTTTTTTAAAGATACTGACTTAGTAATACCAGCTTCTTTTTTATAGTGAGTAAAAGCTTTTGATAGGTCATTCATTATTGTTATGCTTTTTACCTTACGGTCTGGATACAAAATGAAATCATTTGTTGTCTTCTTTTCGTTGTATCCTAGCTTAATCAATAGTTCAAATAAATCATGATTTATTGGTAAATACTTCACATATTCATCAGTATCTTTTTGTCTATTAACCTTTTTATTATCAATTTTAAAAAACTTAGTACCATCAATTTTAGTTAATATATCACTCCATTTTAGTTCTACGACTTCTTCTCTTCTCCCACCAGTTAATAAAAAAAGTTTAAACCCATCTTTAAGATAGAATCTATACAAATTTTTCTTTTCTCCTTTGCCTCCAAGTTTTACAATAGGATTCGCTGTATCTATTACAGATATTACACTATCAAATTCATCTTTCGTTAAAGTTTCTACATTTTTTTTGATTTTCTTTTTTGAAGTGTAAGATTCAAAAGGGTTCTTCATATTTATATCTTCAATATCAATTAAGAATTTAAAAAAAGCTTTTAATGCTCCCATACACTTATTAAAACTAACTTCACTACCAAAATGACCATTAGCCCATAAGTAAAAACGTGCTACATCATTTTTAGTAACATCAATAATTCTCGTTATTTCTATATTCTTTGCTCCCTTGAAAGAATTACAGAAATATGTGCAAAATCTAATACATTCATCTTTATGTCCTTTTGAAACATCTTTGACGTGCTGAGCAAACTCATAATTACCAGATAAGTATTGATTATACCTTATAACAGCATCAACAATTGAATAATCATTCCCGCTACATGTAGTTTTGACTTTCTGATAATTATTTGCCTTTAATTCTTTTTCAATTAATATGGCTTCAGATACAGCATCTTTATAATCTCTCGACTTTAATACTTTTGTTACTTTTTTGTTTTTTGTGCCACTTATATGGATTCTCACCCTATACTTTTGAATGTCATAGTGATTACAAGAAGGATTATCCAACTTACATTTATGACAGTATATCTTCAACCCAGTATGTGGGTTTTTAGGAAGTTTTAATCTGCTCATGCTGTTAATTTTTCAAATAATTTTTTATCGTTTCCATTCAAACTTTTAATTTTAGTTTTTGGTAAATAGCTTACGTCTTCTCCAAGATTTAACAATACCATTTCGTAAACAGCATTATCTTTTACTGTCTTTTTATATACTTCTTTCCAATTTTCTGGGTATCTATCCATTAAATTAATTACCCAAGGTTTATCTATTTCCACAGCGACATCAATTTCATATACGTAATGTGTTTTTGTATCTGTGTAGATTTTGACACCCTTTTTTTCAAGCCACTTTTTCGTAGCAGTATTATCTTTCGTTTTTATTCTTTCAGCAACCTCAAAAATTGTAAGAATTCTTAAATTTTTTTCTTCATTTATTAATTTCAAAACTCTGTACCACTCAATCTCCAGTGTTTTATTACGAGTGGGGAGAATTATTTTTTAGTCAAGTATGACCATTCCGAAACGTACGAACATGACGAATCAGACACAGATAAAATGCAAAAAGCATAGAATCCCCATAGGCATAGAATGCCCTAATTAAAAAAAGATGTTTGCTGAAACCACTTTTTAGAGACAAAGTGGTGAATAAAATTATACGCTTAAACAGCTTACTGTCCTCATACGAGTTTCTGAGTAAAAAGAGTTACAGGAGCTACATTATATAGTTTATACCCTGTGCATCAATCTATTACAAAGGTACTATTTTCTTTCTATGGTTTCAAGTAGGGATAGTGAAAAAACTTTTATAGAACATGCTAAAACTCTGAATATCAAACAAATAAAATTAACTATTTTTACATGCTATCCTGTATAAAGCTTTCCGTTCACTAAAAGCACTGAAATACCCATCTTTTTCATTATTCTTTCAGATTCAATTCGTGATAACTTATCTGGATTCAGCACCAGAAAATTGTGTTTGGTTTTTTCTAGTTGGTGTGATATTGTAATTCTGGTCTTTTTCATAATAATAACTTTTTAGTTCAAACTAAATTCAAATCCATAATCAACAGTAAGCATTTTTTGTCTAAAAATTATGCATATCATAATTTTTCCATCCTCAACTTCAACAAAGTATTGGTCAACAAATCGGATGTGCCTTCTTAAAAACATTTTCAACTTTGGCACATCAACTGGAATCCTCTCATCATAATAATAAGTAATCAATGTTTGAGAAGGTTTGTAATCCGTTTCATCCATCACGCTTATAACATCAAAAGTTGCAACATTGAATCTTGAAATCATTTCCAAATAAATTCGAGATAGGTTTATGTAATTCATACTTCCAACATTTTACGGTTAACCATTACTTTCTTTACCTTACATACAGTAGCACTGGAAGCTCCTGTTATTTCTGAAATATCCCTTATGCTTAATCCCTTTTGAAGCTTTTTAGCTATTGTCTGGTGGCGTTGCAATAACTTTTCATCAGATTGGACAGCTCCGATTTTTCGACCTTGGAATTTACCCAGTGCTTGTGCTACCTTGATTCCTTCCATTGCTCTGGTTTTGATTTGGTTTCGATTCATCTCAGCTATTGAACCCATACAAGAAATGACCAGCTGAGCCATTGGATTAACATCACCGTTATCTAATAAGGTAGTGAAGCCCTCTTTGATGGATTTCAAGTTGATTTTGTTTTTGGTGAACAGGTCAATAGTGTGAAGTATATCTATGAGATTTCTTCCAAGGCGGTCTATACTATCCACTACCACTGTACAACGTTCAGATTGGTTGGTAATGGTATCAAACATTTTAACAGCTTCTGGTCTTTCCATAAATGGAATGTTCCCTTGGATGCGTTCAACAAATAAATTGTTGGGATTAAAACCTTCATGAGATTTAAATGTCTCGATTTGCCTTGCACTATTCTGAAGAACAGTTGACGTTCTGGAATAAAAATAGTATACCATAGAATTTGTAGTTTAAAGGTTAGAATCGCTTTAATTTTAGAGTCTAAATTATTTTAAAACACTTTGACCTATTTTATTGGGTTGGTCATTTTTAATAATGTTTTAATAATTAACTATGGCCTAAAACTAAAACACTACAAATATTCCAGGCTTTTTTGTAACAAACAAGAAAAACGACTATTATCCTGGATTTCAGTTGAATAAAATATTTTTTTTATGTTTTTTGAGATATTTATTTCTAAAAGAAATAAATATGAAAAACGAGGTGATAAAAACAAAATGCGGTCATGAATTGAAAATTAACGGAATTCAAATTAAGGAAACGTATGGGGATATTTTGGTTGGTGAACCAGAACTTGAAGATAATCTCAGAATTTATGACGGATTAGACGTTCCTTCGAATTGGTTCGTACGAAAATGTGTTTACTCTATGAAGAGTTTTGATTTGGATAAAAAATATTTTTTACCTTATACAGTGCATGTATGGGTGTCATCACACAAAAGTGTGAACGACCCCAAGAAAAAATTTTACGGAAGTGAATTGGTTATTATTGGAACTATTGATAGTATTATTAACTTCTCCGTTCAAGAATTAATTGAAGATGTTATCAAAGACTTTGATTGGGAAAAGTATGCAATTAATTTTAAGATTTAATTATTCCTTCAGAAATGAATCGTTTACACTCAAAATCTTATAGGCTGTTGGTGTTTTTTGAATAGTTAGAATTTCAACATCTACAAGAAAAGCAAAATGGAATGGATTGGATTCCATATCTAACATTGATTTTTTATCTTCTTGATTATCAAAAACTACCTTCAAGGAGTTAGGATGAATTGAATCAATAAAACCTTTATCAATAGATTTAGAAGATTCATCATATTTAGCTGAATCCCAATAAAACAAAACATTTTTTTCAATATTGCTTATTGGTTCTTTTAATTCAGTCTTAAATCTAGCTATCCCATTTTGAATAGCGTTTGCTTCTTGGCTATTATAATTTAAATTAATTGTAACATCGCCAAAATTAAAGTCACCTGTAAATACAATATTTGAACCATTATCTTTGGCAACTGGTTTAATAATATTGCTAAAATTATTACAATCTTTTATATCAAAATCTTTGGGCTTTTCATCACTTTTACCGAGAAAATACTCATATCCCTTTTTTAAAAATTTTGTGAATTCTATAACTGAATTTGAATTCTCAACGAAAGGTATCACAGCTGGAACTAAATCAGAAAGAACTGCAATGACACTTCCATTTTTAATTTCTTTTACATATAATTTTGTTTCAGCTTTTAATCTGAAATTTTCGCTTTCGGATAGAAATTTATAGTATTCATTGCCCAAAGCTTCAAAAGATTCGGTAAAATCTATTAATTCAATTGGACTTTTATTTTCAAAATGGATTGTTAATCTTGCCTCAGACATATTTAATTATTTAATGTATCAGTAATTATTTTAATACCCCCAATCGTTATGCACAATTGGCAATTTATTCAACTCATCACGATGTAACCTCCACTTTGGCATGAATTTATCCATTAAGGAGACGAACCTGTCGTTATGGTTTCTTTCGTGTAAATGAACCAGCTCATGCACTAAAATATACTCCAGACAAATTGGTGGTTTTTTTGCCAACTCTAAGTTTAACCAAATATTTTTAGAATCAGTATTACATGACCCCCATTTCGTTTTCATGTGTTTTACACCCCAATCATTGGTAGAAACCTCTATGATTTTTTCCCATTTATCCAGCAAAGGTTTAATCTGCAACTTTAATTGTTTGCGATACCATTCTCGCATTACAATTGCTTTTTCTTCAGTTGTAGCACCTTCTTTTATTTTTAATATAATTTTTTTAGTCCCTTCAATTTTTACTGAACTATATCCGTTTTTTTCTTGGACTTCTAACAAATATCGTATTCCTTGAAAAAACAAACTTTCGCCAGATACATAATCTCTTTTGGTCTCTCTGGCTTGCTCTTGAAAACTTTTTACATGCTTTTTTATCCATCCCAATTTGCTAATTGCAAACAGTCTAACTACCTCTTCATCCGTTTTCAATGGAACAGCCAATCTTATCCTACCGTGTGGTGGATAGACAGCGAGGTGCATGTTCTTGATGTCTTTTCTAATAACATCAATTTCAATGTTTGAGATATGTAAAAGATTAGAATTAGTACTCATTTTGAGCTTTTATAATTTCCATTATATTCATTGTTTTCTCTGGGTCTCCAACAATATTATTCACTTCAATTCTTAATTTTTTTTCTTTGATGCCACCATCTCGCCAGCCATCTAGTTTATTGTATTTAACTGCTTCATCTAATAAAATGGCTAAATTTTCATCATTGTCTAAATTATCATAAAGTGCTTGTTTAGCTCTGGTATTGATGTTAATTGGATAAGTTTGACTGGATGATGAATTTGATACCTCCTCAGCAAGTTTTTTGATGTTATCCAAATACACCTTATAGTCAATAGTTTCTAGCTTGCGTTGTTTTATCAATTCATCCAACAACTTGGACATTCTTTCGTAATATTTCGGATTCGTTTGTGATTCCTCATTAACTACTTTTCGAACATTATTTTCTATGATTTCAGCAACTGATGTTTGTCGTCCACGCTTTTTATCTTCTGGAGTACCTTCTAATTCATCTCTTAGTTTGATTATCAAATCCACCAGTGATTTGTTCTCAAAATCAGATATTTTTTTACTTGAATTAGCGTTTAGATACATATCCATCAACTGTCGCATCCCTGGCTCGAAACGCTTCAAATCTAAATAATCACCACTTGCTTGCTTGATAGTATCTCTTAAATCAGAATAATACTGAACTTCTTGCTTAATTTTCTCAGCTTCTTGTTCCGTATAATCTAATTTGTGCATTTCGTTGGCAACGTTGGCATACGCTCTAATCAACTTTACAACAGCTTTGTATAATGCGACTCTTTTTTCTTCTGTAGCCTTTATATCATCTGGGTTTTCAGTATCACCACAGAAGAATTTAATAAAACTAGGTTCGTCTTTGGGATGAACAGGTTCACACATGGCTCTTACTGTTTCTAAAGCCGTTTCTAATCTATCTCTACTCTCAGAAATTCTACTCTTTAATAACCCTTTTACATCATCTTTATCAAACATATCAAATGCTTCTGATGTATAATCATTGATTGATTTTTGTAAGCTATGGAATAAATCTTTGTAATCAATTATATAACCATAATCTTTATCTTCAGTATCCACTCTGTTAACACGACAAATAGCTTGAAATAAGCCATGGTCTTGCATACTTTTATCAATATACAAGTAAGTAGCTGAAGGTGCATCAAAACCAGTTAGTAGTTTGTCTACCACAATTAACAGCTTCATTCTAGCTGGCTCTTTTATAAATTGAGCTTTAGCTTCCGCTTCAAATTCTTCAGTTGACTTTCCATTTAACATCTTTGTGTAAACTTCATATTTCATAAGTTTATCCGTTGTGCCTTCGCCAGTTTCTTCCCCTTTAATATCTGATTGATGAGGCTCGTAGGATGTGATTATGGCACAATTCTTGAAATTATTGTTCTGGAAAATTTCGTAATATTTACAAGCTTGGTGTACAGAACTTGATACCAGCATGGCATTTCCTTCTCCAGTACTTAACCTTGGTTTTGTTTCAAAATCAAAAATAATATCAGCTACAATTTTTTCTAATCGAGATTTTGAACCGAGAACTTTTTGAATTGTTCCCCAACGTTTTTTAAGTTCCACTTTGGCAACATCGGTTAATCCTTTCGTTTTTGCATCAAACCATTCATCAATTTTTGTTTGGTCAGTTACAAATTGTTCTACATCTCTTGCTTCATATAGTAAATCCAACACAACACCATCTTCAACAGCTTCATCAAATTTGTAGGGATTACCGATATAAGGTCCGAAAATTTCTATTGATTTTAGTTTGTCTTTTTTAAGTAATGGTGTTCCTGTAAAACCAATAAAAAGAGCATCTGGAAGAATCATTTTCATAGCATCATGCAATTTTCCAGATTGTGTGCGGTGACATTCATCTACAAACACATGGATGTTTCCTTTAGCTTTGAAATCGCTTCCTAAGTTTTCTTTTAGTTCTTTTATGAAGGCTTCAAAATCTCCTTCGTCAGTTTGCCTCCCAAATTTATGAACCAAACTACCAATTAACATTTCTGTTTTTGCATTCAGAACATTGATTAAATCTCTTCCACTTTTGGTTCTGTAGATTCTTTCTTCAATACCTGTGAATAGTTTCTCTATTTGGTCATCTAACTCTTCTCTGTCTGTAATAATTAGCACACGGCTGTCTGCTACGTTTTCTCGAATCCATTTGGCTAACCAAACCATCGTTAAACTTTTTCCCGAACCCTGTGTATGCCAAATAACACCACCTTGTTTGTTTCTGATGTTTTGATGTGCTGCTTTTATGCCAAAATATTGATTAGGACGGCATAATTTCTTCACACCTTTATCAAATACTACAAAGTCATGAATCAACTCTAAAAACCTGTGTTTCTCGCATAATTGAAAAACATGTTTATCTAAAACATAATCAAATGACTTATCACATTCTTCTTTCCATTTTAAAAAGTACTTTTCAGAAGTTTCTATTGTTCCATATTGTAATCCTTGGGTATCGTTACCAGCCAGAACCAATTGAATGGTGGTGAAGAAATTTTGTATAAACTCTGGTTTTTGGTTGTCTAAATTTTGACGAATTCCTTCTTCTACACTTACTTTACTTCTTTTTAATTCTAATATACCTAACGCAATACCATTAACATAAATAACAATGTCTGGTCTTTTATTGTATCTACCCGCTACCGTAACTTCTTCAGCAACTCCAAAATCATTATTTTCGAAATTGTTCCAATCAATTAACCAAACGGTTTCTTTTGGACTTCCTAATTCATCTCTAACCGTAACCCCATAGCGTAATAAACTATAAACTTCTTTATTTGAAGCATATAAACCATTGGATAAGTTAGTAGCTGATTTCACCAATTCATCCACCGCTTTTTGACTAAGAGTTTCAGAATAACCTCTTGAAAGCAAATACTTTTTTAATAGGGTTTCTTCAACAGGAATGGTACGAATTTCTTCATGCCAATCACCAAGATAATTGTATCCTAATTCATTTTGAAATAGCTCTAAAACTCGATTTTGAGAGGTGCGTTCTGATTTGCCAATATTGTTCATACCAACCTCGTTTTACCTGTTAATAATTCTTGCATCATACCTTGTTTTACATTTTGGCATTTTGCTTTTTTAGATTCTAATTTTTCGATTTCTAAATCCATATCGGAAAGAATTTCGGATATTGCTTTTTGTTCTTGTATTTCTGGAACAAAAATTGTTATTTTACTATACTCAGCAATCCATCTTCTTTTGTGGTCATCTCCTAATGAAAAATTTATCATATTCATAGTTGAATAAATAAAATTGATATCCGTTTCTGAGGTAGCTTTTAGCATTTTCATTGCAGACGATTTTACTTTAAATTCAAAGTCAACATATTGTTTTGAAGTGGTAAAATCATCAAAAATAATCACTGGTAAATCGCTGTATATACCTTCTTTTTCATCTGTAAAACCAAGTAAAAAAGTTTTTCCAGCTGTAAGGACAGGAGTTTGACTTTGACCTTCATAATTTGCATTTTTCACAATGTATTTTGTGGGCTGTTCATATTTTAAGCATTCACCCATTTTTTTTTCGACCCAATCACCAGTATACCCTTCTAATCGCTTGCCACCTTTATGTGGTGGTGTGAGCAACTGTTGCATCGCACCCTGTTTGATGGCTTTCTTTTTAGTGATGAGCTTTTCCAAATTGGCTATCAAAGTATCAACATCACTTAATGCCGTGGCTATGGCTTTTTGTTCTTCGAGGGTTTGAGGTATTGAAATATTTATTTTACCCAAAGTATTCTTATTCAAACTGGGAACTCCAGAGGCTTCGTTGAATTCCTTCCAAGGTATCATTAGAAATTTATAATAAATAAACTTTGGAAAAGAATTTACGAAACTATGTGTATAAAATAAAGTATCAACAGTCCAAAACTTCCCAGACAAAAATACAGGCTTGTCTATAGTACCTTTTCTTCCTATGCCTACTGAATCACCGTTATATAAGTAATTATTTACAAACGTCATTAATCCACCAGTACCATATACTGGAATTTCACCTCGTGAAAGATGTTTGTAATCTTGTCCGCTTCCAAATTGTAAAACCTCTTCCAACTTCTTTACATTCCAATCATCTGGAATCAAACCCACTTCTGTTTGTTTAAAACCTTGTTTCTCCATTAACTCCATACCAATCCCATTTTTTCAAGGTGAGCACTTACTTTATCTTCTAGTGTTTTGGTCTCTTTATCCAGCTCTATTAAGGTGTTTTCATATCGTTCGGCTAATTGCTTCACTCTACCTGTTAAACGCTGTGAAATCGCATCAATTTCAGTTTGTATGGAAGCTTTAATACTGGTTAACCATTTGTCATCCACTACAAGCGTTCTAACATCGTCTTCGGTTAACTCTTTGAAAGTTTTTAGTGTTAAATTATCTAATGCTAAGGCTTTTTCTTTTTGGTCTTTTTTCAATTCAGCCTCACGGTTGAAAAGTTTCAACATTTCATTAGCCAATGAAATTGATTCTTTTTCGGCTGGGTTAGATTTATTATCTTTTATAAAAGCTGTAAGGGTGGTTTTCGTAATACTTCCTTTGTCGTTGGTTGCATCTAACAAAATACCTTCTTCTCCAGCGTGTTCTTCTTCAAAAGAAACTATTTCGGCTTGTACGCTTTCTAATTCAGTTTCGATGCTAACTAATTCTTGGTACTCACTTGCCAAAAATCTATTGATAACCAATTCTTTTGGAATAAGGTCACACATCCAACCTTTGTCAACTTCAGTACCTTTTTTGTTCTTTTCTAAAATGCGTTTTACTTTAGCTTCCCATCCATCTTCCACAATCAAATACACGTCATCTTTCATGGTTTCGTTCCAGTAGTCCAACAAGTGTTGGTAAACATCATACGCACCAATTAATGCTTTGTTACTGTAACGTTTCAAAATGTCTTCCGAAATTTCTTTGATAAATTCTTTCGGTTTGGTATCAATTGAAATGGCATTCATTTTAGGATGATTTTCTGTTTTAAAAGCTTCAAACAAACCACTTAGTTCTTGATTGTATTGGATAAAATCGGGATGTTCAAAAATGGTACTTTTTATTTCCGATTTTTCAACGTTTAATTTGGCATATCCTTCACGAATTGGAGTAAACAAATCCTTTCTTAGATTAGGATATACCGTCCAATATTCGTGTAAAGCATCAATATCTTTTTGAGGAATACCACCATTCAAATGCGCATTTAAGTCTTGAATATCTTCTTGTTCTTGCGTATCGATGTAACGAGGAATATTTAGATTGTATTCATTCTTTTCTATCTCACTGTATGGAACCAAACGACTAAATTTATCAATTTCCGATTGAAGGTTAAAGGCATCCACTATTTTATGAATATCCTGTTCTCTTAGCCTGTTTTTGTTGCCATCTTTCATAAAGCCTTTGCTAGCATCCATCATAAAAACACCTTCACGAGATTCCGCATTTTCTTTGTCAATGACTATAACACAAGCTGGTATTCCAGTACCGTAAAACAAGTTGGCTGGTAATCCAATGATACCTTTAATCCATTTGCGTTGCAATAAGTTTTTACGAATTTCTGCTTCTGCATTTCCTCTAAACAAAACCCCATGCGGCAGAATCACAGCACCTTTACCTGTGCTTTTCAGGGATGCAACAATGTGTAATAAAAAAGCATAGTCACCATTCTTTTCTGGTGGTACTCCATAGCCTCTAAATCGTTTAAATTCATCATCCATTGGATTAATACCTGTAACCCAGTTTTTTACTGAAAATGGTGGGTTTGCCACAACAAAGTCAAATCGTTTTAACGTTCCATCGTTCTCTTTGAAGCTAGGTGTTGAGATGGTGTTACCTCCAGAAATAGATGCTTCTGGATATCCATGCAACCACATATTCATGATAGCTAATCCTTTGGTGGCAATATCTTTTTCTTGTCCGTATAAAGTCAAACCATTTGGAGCTTCATCGGCTACCTTTAATAAAAGTGAACCCGAACCACATGTTGGGTCATAGGCTGTATAAGAAGGTTTATCAGCTTTATCAACACTAATTACTTTTGCTAAAATTCGAGACACCTCAGCTGGTGTATAAAATTGTCCTTTACTTTTTCCAGATTCAGTAGCAAAGTGACGCATTAAAAATTCATAGGCATCACCTAATACATCGTCATCTTCGGCACGGTTATTTTTGAAGTTTAAGTTTGGGTTTTCAAAAATGGCTATTAATTTAGATAACGTTTCTACTTTGTCTTTTCCGCTACCTAATTTATCATCATCATTGAAATCAACCAATTCCATAGAACCTTCCAATCCGTTTGCAGAAAATAGCGGTCTTAGAATTTCTTTGTTGATTCGGTCTCCAATATCTGGTTTTCCTTTCAAGGCTACCATATCATCAAATGATGCACCCTCTGGTATTTCAATTAATCCCATTGGATTACCAGCGTACTTATCTGAAATATACTTTACAAAAAGCATTGTAAGTACGTAGTCTTTATATTGAGAGGCATCCATTCCACCTCTTAGTTCATCACAACTTGCCCATAATGAGCTATATAATTCGGATTTTTTAATTGCCATAATTTGTTTGTAATCTTTTTAATTTAATAATTCCTTGGCATCCACCTGCAATAATTTAGCAATCTCGTACAGTACTTCAATACTTGGTTGTCGCTTGTTGGTAACATAACCGTTTACCATGTTATAGCTTTTTCCAAGCTTTTCGGACAGCCAAACTTGCTTTACACCTTTCTCCTTAAGCACCTCTTTTATACGATTCATTTTGTGGGGATTTTTTTGACAATATAGCAATTATTATCTCATAATTTGATATAAATTTTTAATTTAAAGTAAAAAACCAGGCATCGATTGTTAACGTATTGATATATAGTAAGTAAAACATATCCTACAAGCTAATAATTGACATTAGACATGGGAACAGATAGGTGGTCTTCACGTTCAAAAAGGGATTGTTTAACGATTCTTTACTATGTAATTAAGTCAAATTTTAGTCCAAAAAATTCTGGAAAAAAAATTTTAAAAAATATTTTTTTAAACGCCTCATCATACCCCATGCTAGAACAACACGAGGGACGGGCAACAGGGGTGGTAACGGGGGAAGCCCTCCCGTGGGGAGGGAGGTATAACAACCTTTAGGTTCAGCTATATATCATAAGTTACAATTGTAATAATATATAATGTAACATATATTGAATAAAGATAAATATTCACATTATAAATAGATAGTGTTTATTACTATTTAATTATAATCTATCTATTATCTATAATTAACAACTTACCTTCATATATGTTACTTATTTATATGGTAATAGGATAAAGTATAATATCAGCAATAATAGTCTATTACATAATTATAGCAATGATTATAGTATGCTCAATTTCCGCTATTTTAATTTTTTTTATCAATTTGTTATCTTAAACACTTGACACTTTGTTGGATTTTCGATATATTTATTAAAAAGCACAATATGAGAGCATACTCAATAAAACCTTGGTTGCTGGTAGATAGCTTCTACCAGCTTCTCTTACCAAGCAAACAATAAGAGTACTATAACATTCCTAATGTGGAATGACGAGAATAAGAGAATATTAGTGAACATTAAAACCGATTACCTATCACTTACAGGTGATACTGAGGATATTCAAATCCTTCAAAATGACAACAACCTAGCCGAATTAGCATTACAATTCCCAAATGTAAATTCGTTACTTATACCAAAAAAATCAGAATACAACCTACGCAAGTATGTTCCTAAAGCCATGCTTAAAGCAATTGATAGCGATGTTAACGTAGCTATCGAAAAGTGCCTAGTTTTCTTATCCAACTTAGCCAGTACTTTCTATACTGATGACAAGTGGAAATCATTGAAAGCTGATATATTGCATCAACAAACCAAGTCCAATGACAATACCTTTATTTACTCCCGAATTATCGATGTATTAAAGCATGGTACATCCAAAGGTGCGTTTATTGAAGTAAACGATAGTTATCTAGAGCGGGAATATTGCAAAAAGTACCGCTTAACCGATACCTACTTAAAAGCGGGATTGGTTGAGTATATTATTAAAGATGCTGGAATCGTTCAGAATCGTAATAAACTGTTCTTTGAACAATTAAATGAAGCAATGGTACATCCTATTTGTTCCAACCTTGTAAAAATGTATCCTAAGATTGAATTGCCTTCATCAAAAGAACTTTTGGCTATTGGTAAAAATTTGGTAAAACAAGGTCATAAAACCAAAAAAGGAAAAATATTAACCATAAGAAATAAGCATAAAAATGATTATTGGAAGGATTCAGATAATAGGAGTTTTGTTGAAGATAACATATTATTATTTGAGTTTTTAACTTGTAGAGGCTTTATGATTCCTAGTGTTGGCGATGAGAAAAGTGGTGGTCGTGTGGTAGATTCATTCACACTTATGCCCGCTTGGATTCGTGAACAAATTACGGTTAACGGAATCAAATTAGCTGAGTGCGATTACATCGCATTACATCCGAATATAGTCATCAAAATATATAATGGGGAACTAACTTACTTAACGCATCAAAACGTTGCGGAGCGAACAGGTATTGACGTTAAAAGCATAAAAACTGAACACCTAAGTTTCTTTAACAAGCAATGGTTAGCCATGCTTAAATCGCCCTTATTTACATTCTATTCAAGTCAAGAACCCGATATGTTATCACGCATATACAATGACAAAAAAGAGCACGGTTATAAAGTAACATCAGCCAAAATGTTTAGCGTTGAAGTGTCTATTATGACCGATGTAATCAACCACCTCAATACATTAGGAATAAATGTACTATACGTTTACGATGCGTTGCTATGTGAAGAAAAAGACAGAGCCATTGTAGTTGAAACCATGAACAGAATTATACTAGAACACAGTGTCTACACTTGTGTTAAAGTTGATGGTGCGTCACCTTTTGTTAGTCCCGAACCTATAGCAGAACCACAAACAATAGCACTACCAAAATTTGCTTTAGATGAACAAATAAACTTATATGAAGTATTACCGATGTTATCTTATGATGCTGATGACACAATGTCGATAATTTACGATATTGACCACTCAAGGATTACAATGAAAGAACTTGTTAAGTACATATCCAAACTAGCACGTGAACAAAAATATAATGATTATAATGGTGTGCAGATTACGCAAAAAGTAATTACAAATCTTAGGTCTGTTGTTAAATAATAATTAGTGATAGGTATAAAACTTGTATCTGAAGGATTTCTCATACAAATGTAGGTAATGGTCTTTTAGTATCAAAAGAAAAAGGAGTGACGAAAAAGAGTGACTATAACAAACTAAAAAGAAACAAACCAATTTTTCACATTTTTTAAATAGTAATAAAATAAGGGGTTAATGAATCTATAAAAAACATTTTATAGATTCATAACCCTGAGGTCACGGGTTCAACTCCCGTCTTCGCTACTGGATAAGAGAAATGATGAAAATCATTTCTCTTTTTTTACACCCCATAAAATCAAAAGATTAGCAAAAAACAACTTTATAAACTACGTTTTTAAAGACTTTATTTTTCAATAAAATACCTGTTTTTAACATAATTAAGAAACCTTACAATTGGTGCTGTTCCTGTTTTTTTTAACCTAAGAAAAGAAACAATTTATCGAATACCATGAAAAGAAAAGCTAAACTTAGGCTCAAAATTAAAGTACTAAAAAATCAAACTGTAAATTTTTCCAATTTATTTACTGCTTTACCATTTAACAATAGCACTTGCCCAAGTAAACCCACTTCCAAATGCAGCTAAAACAACCGTATCTCCTTCTTTAATTTTTCCTTTTTCCCAAGCTTCCGTTAACGCAATAGGAATTGAAGCCGCCGTGGTATTTCCATATTGCTGCACATTATTATACACTTGATTGTCGGTTAACTTAAACTTACTCTGGATATATTGAGAAATTCTCAAATTAGCCTGATGCGGTATTAGCATATCAATATCTGAAACTGCTAAATGATTTGCTTCTAAAGCTTCCATAATCACTTCTGAAAATCGTACGACAGCATTTTTAAAAACAAACTGTCCATTCATATATGGAAAATAACTTTCGTCATCTGGATTATTATCGGCTAAGATATCATTCACCCATCGCCCTCCCATTCCTGGAGCTGTAAGCACTAATTCTTCCGCATGAATCCCTTCGGAATGCAAATGCGTCGAAAGTATACCTTTGGTCAAATCTTCTTCTCGACTCAAAATCGCGGCACCTGCCCCATCCCCAAAAATTACGGAAACACCTCTTCCTCTGGTAGTCATATCTAATCCTGAAGATTGCACCTCTGAACCAATAACTAAAACATTCTTATACATTCCTGTTTTAATATATTGATCGGCTACAGATAAGGCATATACAAACCCAGAACATTGGTTACGAACATCAAGAGCGCCTACTGTTTTAAGCCCTAAATCCCTTTGTACTAAAACACCTGGACCTGGAAAATAATAATCTGGACTTAAGGTCGCAAAAACAATAAAATCAATATCATTTTTATCAATCCCTGCACGTTCCATAGCAATTTTAGCCGCTTTAACACCCATTGTAGTGGTGGTGTCTTCGCCTTTTACAATATGCCTACGCTCTTTAATTCCGGTTCGTTCCTGAATCCATTCGTCATTGGTATCCATGATTTTAGACAAATCGGCATTAGTAACCACATTGGAAGGCACATAAAAACCTAAACCTGAAATTCTTGAATTATACATAGCAGTATTTTTAGATTAAAAAAATGTGTTTAACATTCTAACCTACAAATTACTACTTTTTGAATAAATAAAAAGATTTTTTACAATTTAATAGCAAAGAAAAAAATGAAAAATCAGCATATTTTTAAATTCACTTCCTGATTGAATTCTAAAGAAGATTCATGTTCAAAAAAAATCACCTTTCTGTCAAAAACTGCTTTGATTAAATAATAACCACCTTTAAAATACGATTGTTTGACTAAAACATTCATAATTCCTTTGCCATCCACTTTTAATTGGTGTGGATACAACAAAAGCAATTCATCATCTTCATCTTTTACATCAATAAGTTGGGACAATTTCAATTCGTTTACTTCCCCAAAAAGTGAAGCAACATATTTATTGATTGGGTTGTTATACAAACTATTAGAATCGGCCTTGTCTACAATTTGCCCATTATACAACACTATGGTTTCATCGGCAAAGGAAAGTGCATCTGTACTGTCATGAGTAGCTACAAGACAAGTAATACCTTGGGCTTTTAAATACGCAAATAGATTACGACGTAAAGCATTTTTTCTAAAATTATCAATATGACTAAACGGTTCGTCTAACAATAAAACCTCTGGCTCTAGGGCTAAAACTCTGGCTAAAGCCACTCGCTGTTGTTGTCCTCCACTTAGATATTTAGCTTTTACATCGGCATATTCAGTCATCTCAACAATCTCAAGCAACTCTTGAACGCGTGCTTTCTTTTTGTCTTGATAAATATTAGACAAATATTTCCCCACATTCTCTGCAACTGTAGTATAAGGCATCAAATCAAAATCCTGTGATAAATATTTCATATATGGCATCCCTGGAACCAAATGAAAACTAGGCCCTAAAACCTCCTCGTTATTCCAGAAAATTTGTCCCTGATCTAAATCATACAAGCCGTAAATTAATTTAAGTAAAGTACTTTTACCACAGCCACTTTCGCCTATAATAGCTATATTTTGTCCTTTATTAACAGTAAAATTGATGTTTTGAACCACTGGTTTTTTGGTATAACCAAAACTAATATTTTGAACTTGGAGCATTTGAAAAGAATGATTTTTTTGAGAGTGCAAAGATAGATTTCTTTCATCTAAAAAAAGAAATAAATATTGTTATAAACCATATAAGTCATGTAAGTTTTTCTCTTCCTAAAAAAAAATAATTAGTTCAGAAAAGTTATTTTCATAAAGGAAAATTTTAAAAAATCAGTGACAATCTGCTAAATCTGTTTTATCTGTGTGCCATTCTCACAAAAAAAAGTCGCCCCATAAGGACGACCTTCATATTTGAGTAAAATTTTCTAATTAGTTTCCAGCTTCTTTTTGAGCGTCGGCTTTCATTTTTTCATTTGCTGTAATAGCAAATTCTACACGACGGTTTTGACTTCTTCCTTCCACTGTACCATTGTCAGCAATTGGATCAGCAATTCCCATCCCTGTAATTGTAAAACGACTCGCTGCCAAACCTTTGCTTATTAAATATTTCTTTACAGAATTAGCACGCTCTCCTGAAAGTTTTAAATTATAATCAGCAGAACCTGTACTATCCGTATATCCAAAAATAGTAATATCAGTATCTGGATATTCATTAAAAACGGTAACTAATTTATCTAAGTTTGCTTTTGCAGAAGCTGTCAATGTAGATTTATTAGTATCAAATCGAACAGCATTTTCATTTAAAACTAATTTTATTCCCTCTCCTACACGTTCAACATCTGCTCCTGGAATAGCTTGGTCAATTTGTCTGGCTTGCTTGTCCATCTTGTTTCCAATAACACCACCGGCAACTCCACCAACTACTCCACCAATAACAGCTCCCATTGCTCCTTTTCCACCTTTACCAAGGTTATTTCCTAAGATCCCACCTAAAATAGCACCTCCAGCAGCTCCTATAGCCGCACCTCTTTGTGTTTTATTTGTATTTTTAATTGACTCACAACTAGCAAAAAGTGAACCCAACACCATGATAAATGCTAATGCTATAACTGATATATTTTTCATAACTTTCTTTTTTTAAATTATTTACTAAAACAAATTAGTTTACACGTTGAAATTGATAAACCACATCTGTTAATTTTCCCCCAACATCAATTTTGTCAATTAATTGAAAAGAACCCTCTGTTAAATTAGCCACACGTAATACATAACCATCTCTAACTTTTCTCGCTTTTTCACCAGCATCTAAGATTTTCAAAACCACTTCTCCGTTTGAATTTACAAACCAAGTAATAGGCGAACTAAAAACTGGGCAATCATATTTAGTTAAAGCCATTTCACCTTTGTTATTATTGGAAATAAACTTCCAAGTACTTCCTTCAAAACATTTCGAATCAGCTAATTGAAATGAATTTACTTTGATATAATTGGAACCTGGGTAAGTTACTGAACTAATAACCCAATTTCCTTTCATCCCTACCTGAGTTCCTCGGTCTAATTTAGTAGCTGTCACCGAAGAAGTTTTGCAAGAAAACAATGTTAATGCAAAAGCTGCAACTAAAAATATTTTTTTCATCGTTAATCGTTTTTATATTAAACTTAGATAAAGATACAATCTAAGTTTTTAGTATTTGTTTCATAATACCATTAATTTATTACAAAATTAAGACATAAGACATTTTGTCACCCTAAATCACATTGGTACTTTATTTGAAGAAAACTGTTTACAAAATGTAAAACATTCTAAAAAATTTTAAATATGACAACTGGAAAAATTAATGTATCAGTGGAGAATATTTTCCCACTAATTAAAAAGTTCTTATACAACGATCACGAGATCTTTTTACGTGAATTAATTTCGAATGGAACAGATGCAACATTAAAATTAAAACACCTTACTAACATTGGTGAAGCCAAAGTAGAATATGGAAACCCAATCCTTGAAGTTAAGGTAGACAAAGAAGGCAAAAAATTACACATCATCGACCAAGGAATTGGTATGACAGCCGAAGAGGTTGAAAAATACATTAACCAATTGGCTTTTTCTGGTGCTGAAGAATTCTTGGAAAAATACAAAGACACCGCAAAAGATTCGGGAATCATTGGACACTTTGGTCTTGGATTCTACTCGGCTTTCATGGTAGCTTCTAAGGTAGAAATCATCACCAAATCATACAAAGACGAACCAGCAGCACACTGGACTTGCGACGGAAGCCCAGAATTCTCTTTAGAACCAGCTGATAAAACAGAGCGTGGTACAGAGATTATCCTTCATATTGCTGATGATTCTTTAGAGTTCCTTGAAGACTACAAAATCAAAGAACTATTGAACAAATACAATAAGTTCATGCCTATTCCAATTAAATTTGGAACAAAAACAGAAACTTTACCTAAACCAGAAGACGCTCCAGAAGATTACAAAGCAGAAACGGTTGAAGTAGACAACATCATCAACAATCCAAATCCAGCTTGGACCAAACAACCTTCTGACTTAAATGAAGAAGATTATAAAGCTTTCTATCACGAATTGTATCCAATGCAATTTGAAGAGCCTTTATTCAATATCCACTTAAATGTAGATTATCCTTTCAACCTAACAGGAATCTTGTATTTCCCTAAATTAGGTGCCGATTTACAAATCCAAAAGGACAAAATCCAATTGTACCAAAACCAAGTGTTTGTTACAGATAATGTAGAAGGAATCGTTCCTGAATTCTTAATGATGCTTCGCGGAGTGGTGGATTCACCAGACATTCCTTTAAACGTTTCTCGTTCAGGATTACAGGCTGATGGTGCTGTGAAGAAAATTTCGAACTACATCACTCGTAAAGTAGCGGATAAATTGAAATCATTATTCAACGAAAACAGAGCCGATTTCGAATCAAAATGGAACGATATCAAAATCGTTTTAGAGTACGGAATGTTATCGGAAGATAAATTCTATGAAAAAGCAGGTGCTTTTGTATTGTACCCAACAGTAAATGACAAATACTATACGCTTGACGAATTAAAAGAAAACCTCAAAGACAAGCAAACCGACAAAGACGGAAAATTGGTTATTTTGTACGCAGGAAACAAAGAAGCACAACATGCTTACATTGAAACAGCCGAAGAAAAAGGATACGAAGTATTGCTTTTAGATTCGCCAATTATCTCGCATTTAATTCAAAAATTAGAAAACGACAATAAAGATCTAACTTTCGTTCGTGTAGATTCTGATCATATTGATAACCTAATCAAGAAAGAAGAAACTACAATTTCTAAACTTTCTGATGAAGAAAAAGAAAGTTTAAAAACATCTTTGGAGAACCTATATCCCTAAAACCTATACGGTTCAATTAGAAGCTTTAGACAGTCAGGCAGCACCATTTATCATCACGCAACCAGAATTCATGCGTAGAATGAAAGAAATGAGTCAAACAGGCGGTGGCGGAATGTTCGGAATGGGGAACATGCCAGAAATGTACAACTTGGTCGTGAACACTAATTCGCCTTTGGCAAGCACCATTTTAAACACTGAAGACAAAACTACTCAGGAAAGCCTTGTAAAACAAGCTTTAGACTTGGCTAAATTGTCACAAAACTTACTAAAAGGAGAAGCCTTAACTGCTTTTGTAAAACGTAGTTTTGAATTGATTAAATAAGCAGAGAACCCATTTTATAACATAAAATGGCGTGAATCGCTTATTCCGAACTTGTTTCGGAATCTCTATAAAATACAAATCCTGCTAGTGCAAACTGGCAGGATTTTTTTTTAGGAGCAGAAAGTTTGATATTCCATTAGTACTTCCCTCCCGCTATCCGTTACAATCTCTTGTGACGCTTTCGCTCTACAAGAGGATTTTCACTACTATCGGGGCTATAGATAGCTTTTCATTTCCAAAATAACTTTTATGAGAATATTTTTATATATTTAAATAAATTATTATCCTTATGAACCTTAAAGAATTAAAAGACGAAATTTCTAATACTATTGATAATTTAAAAAATCATGGGATTTTTCCAAAAGAAAATAACCATTATGATTATAAGTTTGAATTAAATTTCTTTGGATTAACTGATTCTATTGAAATTTTTATGAAAAATTTTGCGAAAGATATTTTATCATTTTCTAATTCAGAAGGAGGTATTGTATTACTCGGAATCAAAGAGAATAAGTCAACAGGACATTTAGAAGATGTTGGTTTAGACTCTAACAACTTTGATTTATTAACAAAAATTGATTTAAACTTAATTTCACAACAATTTGACAAGATTACTAAAACTGGTGTCGACTTAGATTTACAATCATTTCAATCTGGAACTAGAAAATTTTATTATTTGTTAATTGAAAAACAAAATCAAGTTATAATACCCATAAATGATTTTCCTGATTATAAATTAAAAAAAGGTGAAATTATTTATCGTGTTTCAGGTAAAAATGAAACCGCAAATTCTACAACACAAAATTTCAATCGTTTTTTACAAATAAAAGCTAATGAAAAAAATAAAGAATTCATGGAAATATGGTCAAAATTGCTTCCTGAAATGTTCGACATAAATCCTCGAGAAGTCTTAATATTAAATCCAAAAAACAATAAAGTATATGGATATAATTCTAAAGACAATTTACTTTCTAGTAGTGAAATTGATATTGACCAAACAGAAAATGGTGTATTTAATATTATTTTAAATGCAATTTCTGCAGGTGAAATAGGAAAAATTTCTAATGATGAAGGTAAACCAATCTATAAAATAGTTGGAGAAATAAAAAGTAAAACTCCCCGTGACTTTATATATTTTTCATCATTAATCGAAAAAGTAAAATCAAATTCAAACTTCAATTTCACATCAAATCAATTAAAATATGTCTTCAAATTTTTAAATTGGATATCGGATGAAAAACTTCCTATTGAAAATCCGGATGAATCAAAAATTAACTCAGAATTTAATCAATTTATATGGATTGAAACATTAGATACAACTCACAAAATAGTATTTTCAGAAAATGCAATTACACCATTAGTAGAAGCAATTAATGAAAAGAAAAACCATCAAACAATTTTTGGAAAATCATTACAATTAAAATCAAAAAAGAAATAATTTAATAACAAGAATTTGTAATCAGTGACCGTATTGAAAAGCAACTTTGTCGAAATACTGGATGAGATTGCTTCACTGCATTCGCAATGACAATAACCGCCTAGCTGGTCTTTGCGAGCGATAGCGAAGCAATCCCACTAAAAAGTGAAAAAAAACTAAAATACAATCATATCGCCAATAAAATAAAAACATGAAACCAGGATTTGTCTACATCATTACCAATAAATAACAAACGGTAGTTTATGTTGGTGTGACGTCAAATCTTCCACAAAGAATTATAGAACATAAAAACAAGAAATACCCAACATCATTTTCAGCCCGATACGATGTAAACATATTAGTTTACTATGAGCAATTTCAATGGATTGAAGATGCTATAGCTCGTGAAAAACAAATAAAAGCAGGTTCAAGAGCTGCCAAAAACAAATTGATTCAATCTATCAATCCAACATGGAATGATTTATTTGATGCTATTAAAGACATAATGACTGAATAATAATTATTTGTATTTTTAAAATCTATGCAGCAACGAGAAACAACTTTGAAGAAATACTAAATGATATTTCTCTTTCGTCAAAATGATAAGATTGAATTAAAACATTATTAAACACAAACCAAACAATCAATGAGTCTAAGAATATTTACAATTTTGACTTTTATTATTGGAATTGGACTATTTTCCTATTCATTAAGGTTACCTTATTACAAAGACCAAAAAGGTGCTAACAATTTACTCCACAATTCATACAAAATTGACAAAGACGAATACTACAAATTAGATTTAGAACTTAGAACAAGTAAAATAACATTAATGGACTTAGGGGCAGGAATTGTAATCGCTTCAGGTATTATTTTACTTTTTCTATTACTGACAAAAACTAAAACTTTATCCGATTTTAAAAACTTAAAAAGCCTTAACAAACTTTCAATTTTTGTAAGCACAAATCTTGTATGGCTATTGCTTATTCCTGGAACATTTTGGTATTATACGTTTCGTGCTGGACGAGGTGATTATCCTCCATTTGCAGACAGTATAGGAATCCCCATCTATACACAAATTCCATTTTTTTATGCTTAATTATTCCAATGAATCTTTTTATTCTTTTGACTACAATTAATATAACTTTACCAACAAAACTTTTTATAAAAGCAGACACTTACAGCAGAACTGTAATTTTATGGGAAATGTTTTTTGGTTTTTGGCTATTATTAAATCTTATATGCTTTATCGAATTTTTAATTGACGGAGATCACATCTCAATAATAGTAAATCTATTTTTCACATACATATTATTAAATTTAAGAGCAGGAAAAATAGCTAATACAAAAAATATAACTGATAATTTCTCTGCTGTTAGTTAGAATTTGGAATTCATTTTCTTAACAATGCGATTACTGAATAGCTTACAATGAATAAAACTACTGACAACTAAATAAAACCCAATGCTCGAAAAACCAACACTCTATTTTAAAAACGATTCTGAATGGAGAGCCTGGCTTCATGAAAACCATCAAACACACAAAGCGGTCTATCTGATTTTTTACAAAGTAGCCCACGAAGCAGAAAGTATGCGTTGGGAAGAAGCCGTAAAAGTGGCTATTTGCTATGGATGGATAGATTCCACTGTAAAAAAATTAGACGAGGACAGAAGAATCCAATTGTTTACTCCCAGAAAAGACAAAAGTGTTTGGTGTAAAGTCAACAAAAATTACATCGAAGAATTAATTGCTGCCAATCTAATGCACGAAAGCGGTTTGAAAAAAATTGAAACGGCAAAGAAAAATGGTTATTGGGAAAGTCTGGACGCCGTTGAAAATTTAGAAATCCCCGAAGATTTACAAATTGAATTCGATAAAAATCAAGAAGCATTTTCAAACTACAACAACTTTAGCAAAAGTTATAAAAAAGGCTATTTACATTGGTTAAACCAAGCCAAACGGTCAGCAACGCGACAAAGTAGAATTGCTCAAATTATTGATTTGTGCGAGCGAAATTGTAAAAGCAGATAGATATTAATTAACAATACAATTTGTCACAATGAACTTGTCGAAGTGTTTTTAACAAAGTCTTCGACAAAATCAGACTGACAACTCAACTTTTAAATTATGAACAAACTATCTCCAGAAGAAACTTCAACGTTATTAAAAACTTTACAAAACCGTTTTAAAAAAAACATCAAGCGTCATCCAGAATTAGATTGGAACAAAATCCAAACAAAACTGGAAGCTGATCCGAAAAAAATTATGGTCACTCAACCAAATGGAGCTCACAGAAGGAGAACCAGATGTCATTAGTTATGATTCTCAAACAGACGAATATACTTTTTGCGATTGCGCTGCTGAAAGCCCAAAAGGACGTAGAAGTCTTTGTTATGACAAACAAGCCTTAGATTCCCGAAAAGAAAACAAACCCAAAAACAATGTTCTGGATGTTGCTAAAGAAATGGGTGTTTCACTTTTAACAGAAGAAGAATATCGAGAATTACAAAAACTAGGAAATTTTGATAGTAAATCTTCAAGCTGGATTGAAACACCTGCTGCAATTCGAAAACTAGGTGGGGCCATTTTTGCTGATTTCCGTTATGACACTGTTTTTGTATATCATAATGGAGCCGAATCTTATTATGCTGCTAGAGGTTTTCGTGCTTCACTAAAAGTTTAACTATCTTCAAATTCTAAAAAAAAATTACTTTAAACTCAAATAAGCATTTCCTAAATACGCAATAATATCTGAAGCAATGAACGATTGAATCCCTGTTTGAGGGATTGCAATATCAGCGGTTAATCCGTGTAGATACACTCCTATTTTTGCAGCATCAATAGGTTTATACGATTGGGCTAACAAACTCGTAATAATTCCGGTGAGTACATCACCACTTCCTGCAGTGGCCAAAGCAGGATTTCCGGTTGTATTTTTGTAAATAGTGGTTCCATCAACGATATGAGTTGGCGCGCCTTTCATTACTACAATAACATTGTATTGCTTTGAAAACGAAATGGTTTTTTCAAACTTTTCATCTTCGGATTGCCAATTCCCAATCAATCGTTCCAATTCCTTAGGATGAGGCGTTAAAATCGTTTTTGACTGTAAATGACCCCATTCGGATTTGTTTTGAGACAAAATATTCAACGCATCTGCATCAATAACTAACGGAATTCTATTATTCCGAATAAATTCACAAACTGCTTTTTGGGTTTGCTGCTCTAGTCCTATTCCCGGACCAATCCCAATAGCATTGGGCTTAAAATCGAAATTGATATTTGAAATACATTTTTTCTTCTTATCAGTCAAAACCATCACTTCGGGAATCGCAATTTGCAGAATTTCATAACCACATCTTGGCACAAAAGCAGTCACTAAGCCACAGCCTGTTTTCAGAGCGGCTTTAGAAGACAAACATACAGCTCCTATTTTACCATAACTCCCACCTATGAGCAAAGCATGCCCCTGAATTCCTTTATGAGTAGTTACAGCAATGGTTTTATAGTGCTTTAAAATTTCGGCTTTATCTATTAAAATGGTCTGAAACATAATGCTGGATTTAGTGTAACCAAATCTAAATTAGTACTATTTTAAACAAAACTATACGAATATTTCAATTATTTTCTTAAAAAAAAGCATAGTTCAAAGCCTTACAAACTTTGACTTCTACACCTTTGTTACTCAAAATAAAAGCAATAAATTAGCACCATCAAACCTAACACATAAATCATAATGAAAAATACTGCGCTAACGCACATACATGAAGCTTTAGGAGCTAAAATGCTACCATTTGCTGGATACAATATGCCTATTACTTACGAAGGAGTAAATGCCGAACACGAAACAGTGCGCACTGCTGTTGGTGTTTTTGATGTGTCTCACATGGGTGAATTTTTCCTTTCTGGACCTAATGCTTTGGCATTGATCCAAAAAGTGACTTCAAATGATGCGGCTGTATTAACAGATGGAAGAGTACAATATTCTTGTTTACCAAACAATGATGGCGGTATTGTAGACGATTTATTGGTTTACAAAATTAAAGATGAAGAATATTTATTAGTAGTTAATGCTTCTAATATTGAAAAAGACTGGAATTGGATTTCATCTCACAACGATTTAGGTGTAGAAATGGTCAATCGTTCAGACGAGTACTCACTTTTGGCTATCCAAGGACCAAAAGCAGTTGAAGCTTTACAATCATTGACTTCAGTTGATTTAGCTTCTATCAAATATTACCACTTCACAATTGGAAACTTTGCAGGATTTGAAGATGTTATCATCTCTGCAACAGGATATACCGGAGCGGGTGGTTTTGAAATTTATTGCAAAAACGATCAGGCAGAAGCTATTTGGAACAAAGTTTTCGAAGCTGGAGCTCCTTTTGGAATCCAACCAATCGGATTAGCGGCTCGTGATACTTTACGTTTAGAAATGGGATTCTGTTTATACGGAAACGACATTAATGATAGTACTTCTCCAATTGAAGCAGGTTTAGGATGGATTACTAAATTCAACAAAGAATTTACGAATTCTGCTAATTTAAAAGCGCAAAAAGAAGCTGGAGTAAGTCGAAAATTAGTTGGTTTTGAAATGCAAGAAAAAGCAATTCCACGACATGATTACGAAATTGTAGATGCAAACGGAAACAACATCGGAATTGTAACTTCTGGAACTATGGCGCCTTCTTTAAACAAAGGAATCGGAATGGGATATGTAACTACCGAAAACAGTGCTTTAGATAGCGAAATCTTCATCCGCATCCGTAAAAAAGATGTAGCTGCAAAAGTGGTAAAAATGCCATTTTATAAAAACTAATTCTTTGAAAAAACAAGAATAATTGTAATTTTGCAGCGTTAAAAAAATTTAAAAATGGGAAGAGCATTTGAATTTAGAAAAGGAAGAAAAATGAAACGTTGGGCAGCTATGGCCAAAACGTTCACCAGAATTGGTAAAGATATCGTGATGGCTGTTAAAGAAGGCGGTCCAAATCCTGAAACCAATTCTAGATTAAGAGCCGTTATCCAAAATGCCAAGGCAGCCAATATGCCGAAAGACAATGTGGAACGTGCGATTAAAAACGCTTCTAACAAAGACACTGCCAACTATAAAGAAATATTATTCGAAGGATATGCTCCTCACGGAATTGCTATCCTTATCGAAACAGCTTCTGACAACAACAACAGAACGGTTGCCAATATTCGTAGCTATTTCAACAAATGCAACGGTACTATGGGAACGCAAGGTTCGGTAGAATTCATGTTCGACCACACTTGTAACTTCCGCATTCCAAAAGAAGGTTTAGACGCTGAAGAACTAGAATTAGAATTTATCGATTTTGGTGCAGAAGAAGTTTTTGAAGACGAGGACGGAATCTTAATCTATGCTCCTTTCAACAGCTTTGGAACTATCCAAAAAGAATTAGAAAACAGAGGTATCGATATCCTTTCTTCAGGTTTCGAAAGAATTCCTCAGATTACTAAAAAACTGAATGCAGATCAAATTGCTGACGTTGAGAAATTAATCGAAAAAATCGAAGAAGACGATGACGTAATGAACGTTTATCATACAATGGAAGAAGCAGAAGAATAATCTTCATCCAAAATAGTATATCAGAAAGAGTTTAGCAGCAATGTTAAACTCTTTTTTTATGGCGTTTCCGCGTTGCAGAAGGATAGTAAAAAATAGAAAACGAGTGCAGCAACGCGGTCGGGCTTTCCGCTGTATTCCCGATAAAAACTTCGACTAAAAAGCCTCGTTTTACTATCGGGAGATGCCGCTCCAATCCCTAACGCAAAACAACAAACAACAAACAATATTTATTTAACCGTTCTCCACGCCTTATTAAACAACGGATATTCATACGACAACATACAAATCCAGCCCACTAAACAAGCCAAAGCAATTCCTTCAATCCCAAAATACGGAGCCAGAATATAAGCAGAAATCACTCTTCCCAGCATTTGAGCAAAAGTAGCGTTCAAAGTAATTTTCATCTTCCCTAAACCTCTAAAATACCCCTGAATCACATTAGTAATTCCCGGCAGCATATAAAGAAACACCATCACCTTTAAATATTTTACCCCCTCAGTAACAACAGCAACGCCTTCATCCCCTAAAAACAACGAAATAAGCTCTTTGGAAAAGAAAAAAACAATCAGCATAACAAAAATAGAATACAGCACTTCCATTTTAAATCCGGTTCGAAAACCTCTTCTAATGCGGGCAAAATTTCCTTTTCCGTTGTTTTGAGCAATGAAACCGGTAGTACCATGCGCTATATTCTGCTGTACCACCATGACAAAATCATCAATTCTTGTTACGGCATTAAAAGCCGCAATGGAAACTACCCCAACGGATTTACCGCACCCTGAATTAAAAACTTACCCAAATGCAAAGTAATTTGCTGCATTGCCGCCACCGAACTATAATTAACAATTGTTCGCAACAAGCCTTTATCAAAAACAAAATCTTTTGAACTAAAACGCAAAATCGGAATTTGAAATCGCACATAAATAACACAAAACAAAGCAGCTATTGCTTCTGCTATAACAGTTGCCCATGCTGCTCCTGCTACACCTTTCTTTCAAACCACAACAAAAAGTAAATCCAAAACAACATTAAGTAATGCCGAAGCAATTAAAAAATAAAGTGAAGCTTTAGAATTACCCATACTCCTTAATGTAGAAGCATATATATGATAAATAAAGGTAAAGACAAGACCAATAAATATAATTTGAAGATATGTGGTAGCATCGTCTAAAATCGCTAAGGGAATATTTAAAAATAATAGAATAGTTTTGGAAAACAAAAAACCTAAAGCAACCAAAACCAATGTAAAAACTCCGCCAGCTATAAAGGAAGTAGAAACCACTCTTTTTAATTTGGTAAAATCCTGCTCACCAAAAAAACGCCCCATCAATACGGACATCCCTAAGCAAATTCCAATAATCAAAAAAAGAAGCACATTCATCACTGGGCTCGCTGCTCCCAAAGCCGCCAAAGCATTCGCACCAATATAACGCCCCACAATAATTGAATCGACTGCATTATAAGTAAGTACAAAAAAATTACCAATTATTAATGGCAAAGTAAAATGAATAATTTGTGGCACAATAGGTCCACGAGTCATATCAACAAGCTTCTTTTTATTCATTATTTCAAAATAAGCATTGATTCATCTAAACAAATATAAAACAAAAAACCCTATCCGGATTGGATAGGGTTTTTAAAGAAAGGCGACGACATACTCTCCCACAAAATGCAGTACCATCTGCGCAGGCGGGCTTAACTTCTCTGTTCGGGATGGGAAGAGGTGAGCCCCGCCGCAATAACCACCTTAAGGTTGTTCGTTGCTTGGGCAACTTTTAATCATTAATTATCAATTATAAATTGTTAATTATCAATTAAACAATATTTTAACATACTGAGATAAAGAATTTTAATTCATTTAGAAAGTTTCCTCCCCCGATTTACATCGGGGGAAAAGCGTACATAAGCTTACGGATTATTAGTACTACTCGACTATGACATTACTGCCTTTACATCTATAGCCTATCAACGTGGTCATCTCCCACGATCCTTAAAAGAAATCTCATCTTGTGGTGGGTTTCGCGCTTATATGCTTTCAGCGCTTATCCCTTCCAAACGTAGCTACTCTGCAGTGCCCCTGGCGGGACAACAGATACACTAGAGGTTTGTCCAATTCGGTCCTCTCGTACTAGAATCAGATCCACTCAAATTTCTAACGCCCACAGTAGATAGAGACCGAACTGTCTCACGACGTTCTGAACCCAGCTCGCGTGCCACTTTAATGGGCGAACAGCCCAACCCTTGGGACCTTCTCCAGCCCCAGGATGTGACGAGCCGACATCGAGGTGCCAAACCCCCCGTCGATATGAGCTCTTGGGGGAGATCAGCCTGTTATCCCCGGCGTACCTTTTATCCTTTGAGCGATGGCCCTTCCATGCGGAACCACCGGATCACTATGCTCTACTTTCGTACCTGATCGACCTGTATGTCTCTCAGTCAAGCTCCCTTATGCCATTGCACTCTTCGCACGGTTACCAAGCGTACTGAGGGAACCTTTAGAAGCCTCCGTTACTCTTTTGGAGGCGACCACCCCAGTCAAACTACCCACCAAGCAATGTCCCCCGCAGTGCGGGGTTAGGCCTCAGATAAACAAAGGGTTGTATTTCAACAATGACTCCACAACGCCTGGCGACGCCACTTCACAGTCTCCAACCTATCCTACACATCATTTATCCAAGGTCAATACTAAGCTATAGTAAAGGTGCACAGGGTCTTTTCGTCCCACTGCGGGTAAACGGCATCTTCACCGTTACTACAATTTCACCGAGCTCATGGCTGAGACAGTGTCCAGATCGTTACACCATTCGTGCAGGTCGGAACTTACCCGACAAGGAATTTCGCTACCTTAGGACCGTTATAGTTACGGCCGCCGTTTACTGGGGCTTCAATTCAATGCTTCTCCGAAGATAACATCTCCTCTTAACCTTCCAGCACCGGGCAGGTGTCAGGCCCTATACTTCATCTTACGATTTTGCAGAGCCCTGTGTTTTTGATAAACAGTCGCCTGGACCTCTTCACTGCGGCCCTGATTACTCAGGGCGACCCTTCTCCCGAAGTTACGGGTCTATTTTGCCTAATTCCTTAGCCATGAATCTCTCGAGCACCTTAGAATTCTCATCCCAACTACCTGTGTCGGTTTACGGTACGGGTACTAAATACCTGAAGTTTAGAGGTTTTTCTTGGAAGCCCTTAGGCGCACTATCACTTCAACCGAAGTCTCTGTGTACTATCGTATTTCACCAGTTCCTGCGCATTTAACTACAGGACCTATAGCTAGGTACTTTAACGAACTATTCCGTCAGTTCGCGGCGCTTTCATCACTCCGTCACCCCATCACAGTATTTAGTAGTACGGGAATATTAACCCGTTGGCCATCGACTATCCCCTTCGGGTTCGCCTTAGGTCCCGACTAACCCACAGCTGATTAGCATAGCTGTGGAAACCTTAGTCTTTCGGTGTGCGGGTTTCTCGCCCGCATTATCGTTACTTATGCCTACATTTTCTTTTCTAACCAGTCCAGCATGCTTTACAACACACCTTCAACCCTGTTAGAATGCTCCCCTACCACTTTGTATTACTACAAAATCCATAGCTTCGGTAATATGCTTATGCCCGATTATTATCCATGCTCGTCCGCTCGACTAGTGAGCTGTTACGCACTCTTTAAATGAATGGCTGCTTCCAAGCCAACATCCTAGCTGTCTGGGCAGACAAACCGCGTTCTTTCAACTTAGCATATATTTGGGGACCTTAGCTGATGGTCTGGGTTCTTTCCCTCTCGGACTTGGACCTTAGCACCCAAGCCCTCACTGCTGAGAAACATTATATAGCATTCGGAGTTTGTCAGGAATTGGTAGGCGGTGAAGCCCCCGCATCCAATCAGTAGCTCTACCTCTATATAACTTTATGCTCAGCGCTGCACCTAAATGCATTTCGGGGAGTACGAGCTATTTCCGAGTTTGATTGGCCTTTCACCCCTACCCACAGGTCATCCGAAGACTTTTCAACGTCAACCGGTTCGGTCCTCCACTGTGTGTTACCACAGCTTCAACCTGCCCATGGGTAGATCACACGGTTTCGCGTCTAACACTACTGACTAAAGCGCCCTATTCAGACTCGCTTTCGCTACGGATCCATACCTGAAGTACTTATCCTTGCCAGCAACGTTAACTCGTAGGCTCATTATGCAAAAGGCACGCCGTCACTTCACGAAGAAGCTCCGACCGCTTGTAAGCGTATGGTTTCAGGATCTATTTCACTCCGTTATTCACGGTTCTTTTCACCTTTCCTTCACAGTACTGGTTCACTATCGGTCTCTCAGGAGTATTTAGCCTTAGCGGATGGTCCCGCCAAATTCAGACAGGGTTTCACGTGCCCCGCCCTACTCAGGATACCACTATTCTTTACATTCATTACTTATACGAGGCTATCACTCTCTATGGCTCTACTTTCCAGTAAATTCTAATTCTTCATGCAAGAAATGTCGTGGTCCTACAACCCCAACATTGCCGTAACAACATTGGTTTGGGCTAATCCGCGTTCGCTCGCCACTACTTACGGAATCACTTTTGTTTTCTTCTCCTCCGCCTACTTAGATGTTTCAGTTCAGCGGGTTTGCCCACCTATCGGTGTACTATGTCTTCAACATAGTGGGTTGCCCCATTCGGATATCTACGGATCAAGTCTTGTGTGCAGATCCCCGTAGCTTTTCGCAGCTTATCACGTCCTTCTTCGCCTCTGAGAGCCTAGGCATCCCCCATACGCCCTTATTTTGCTTATTGTACTTATAATTATGCCTAATGATAAACATAATTACGTGTTCTTTCTACTTTTTTAATATTTTTATCTCAATATGTCAATGAACTTTAATCAGTTTTAAGATTTTTGTATTAAGTATTAAGACTTATCCTTATACTTTGTACTCTTATCTCTGTACTTCTTGGTGGAGAATAACGGAGTCGAACCGTTGACCTCCTGCGTGCAAGGCAGGCGCTCTAGCCAGCTGAGCTAATCCCCCGTATCTAGTTGTCAGTTAACAGTTATAAGTTAACAGTTTTTTGAAACGGTTCACTTTAAGTGTAACTCAACCTCTAAAATTTCCTATTTAAGTTTAAAAAGTAGTCCCGGGCAGACTCGAACTGCCGACCCCTACATTATCAGTGTAGTACTCTAACCAGCTGAGCTACGAGACTCTGTTTTTTACTTAAATTCTTTATTCTTTTTTTTAAATTAACAGCAAGAGTAATACAATCTTAATTTTTGACCTTTAGTACCTTTTCATCTTTATCCTTAGCCTGCACTTGGCTAAAACTAAGGCTCTAGAAAGGAGGTGTTCCAGCCGCACCTTCCGGTACGGCTACCTTGTTACGACTTAGCCCTAGTTACCAGTTTTACCCTAGGCAGCTCCTTGCGGTCACCGACTTCAGGCACCCCCAGCTTCCATGGCTTGACGGGCGGTGTGTACAAGGCCCGGGAACGTATTCACCGGATCATGGCTGATATCCGATTACTAGCGATTCCAGCTTCACGGAGTCGAGTTGCAGACTCCGATCCGAACTGTGACCGGCTTTATAGATTCGCTCCTGGTCGCCCAGTGGCTGCTCTCTGTACCGGCCATTGTAGCACGTGTGTAGCCCAAGGCGTAAGGGCCGTGATGATTTGACGTCATCCCCACCTTCCTCACAGTTTGCACTGGCAGTCTCGTTAGAGTTCCCGACATGACTCGCTGGCAACTAACAACAGGGGTTGCGCTCGTTATAGGACTTAACCTGACACCTCACGGCACGAGCTGACGACAACCATGCAGCACCTTGTAAATTGTCTTGCGAAAGTTCTGTTTCCAAAACGGTCAATCTACATTTAAGCCTTGGTAAGGTTCCTCGCGTATCATCGAATTAAACCACATGCTCCACCGCTTGTGCGGGCCCCCGTCAATTCCTTTGAGTTTCAGGCTTGCGCCCGTACTCCCCAGGTGGGATACTTATCACTTTCGCTTAGCCACTGAAGTTGCCCCCAACAGCTAGTATCCATCGTTTACGGCGTGGACTACCAGGGTATCTAATCCTGTTCGCTCCCCACGCTTTCGTCCATCAGCGTCAATCAATTAGTAGTAACCTGCCTTCGCAATTGGTATTCCATGTAATCTCTAAGCATTTCACCGCTACACTACATATTCTAGTTACTTCCTAATAATTCAAGTCTAGCAGTATCAATGGCCGTTCCACCGTTGAGCGATGGGCTTTCACCACTGACTTACTAAACCGCCTACGGACCCTTTAAACCCAATGATTCCGGATAACGCTTGGATCCTCCGTATTACCGCGGCTGCTGGCACGGAGTTAGCCGATCCTTATTCTTACGATACCGTCAAGACATTACACGTAATGTTGTTTCTTCTCGTACAAAAGCAGTTTACAATCCATAGGACCGTCATCCTGCACGCGGCATGGCTGGTTCAGACTTGCGTCCATTGACCAATATTCCTCACTGCTGCCTCCCGTAGGAGTCTGGTCCGTGTCTCAGTACCAGTGTGGGGGATCTCCCTCTCAGGACCCCTACCCATCGTAGCCATGGTAAGCCGTTACCTTACCATCTAGCTAATGGGACGCATGCTCATCTTTCACCGTTGGAACTTTAATAGTGGTTTCATGCGAAACTGCTATACTATGAGGTATTAATCCAAATTTCTCTGGGCTATCCCTCTGTGAAAGGTAGATTGCATACGCGTTACGCACCCGTGCGCCGGTCTCTGCCGATAAATCGGCATACCCCTCGACTTGCATGTGTTAAGCCTGCCGCTAGCGTTCATCCTGAGCCAGGATCAAACTCTTCATCGTATATTGTTTGAACTTATAAAAGTTCTTGTTTTATATTGACTCCAAGTTACTATCGGTTTATTCAAATCTCGCGATTCTATTACTCTTATTTTTTTTGTCCCGTTTTTAAAACGAGACGGCTGTCAATTCAATATGTCTAGGAACGTGTCTTTTTGTTTTTCGCTTGTCTCTCAAAGCGGCTGCAAAACTACAACTTATTTCTTTACTCACAAGAAAAATTTAAAGTTTTTTTTTCGATTTATTTACCGAAACTTAACTCCTTTTCTCTTGTCAATATCTCAAATAACTTTGCGTGTTTTACGGGGTGCAAATGTAAATCGCTTTTTCAAATCTCACAAGCTTTTTTCAAACTTTTTTTTCAAACTTTCGTCCGAATCATTCTTCTTAGCCTGCCAGTATTTAATAGAACGTTTTCGCTGTTGCGGGTGCAAAAGTAGAACCTTTATTCGATTAAACAAGACCTTTTTGAAACTATTTTTGGTTTATTTTTTAATCAACTGATAACATGAAGTTTAATTTTTAAGAAATTTTCGGTTTTGTAGGAATTTGGAGTTTAAGACATTACTTTAACCGCAAAGAGCGGAAAGTTTCTTAGCAAAGAACACTAAGAAAAAACAGATATTACTATACTTCATAGTAGAAAAGGAGATTTTAAACACATAAGTCACTTAAGAAAACTAAAGAACACAAAGGATTTTACATTATATAACTGTAGAAACAGCATTTTAAGCAACTGCCCTAGCCCTGATAGAAATGGAAATCCTTATTGTTTTTTTCTTTAAAAACAATAAGATTGAAATGAATAGCGGGAAATAGCTCCTGAAAAACACACCTATACACAATAACCAAAAAGAAACACACTATACTATAATATATATTGTATGTATTTTTTGAATACTATATATTTGCAATCTCAAAATTAAACTAACAATGATTAAGATTACTTTGCCCGATGGGTCAGTTAGAGAGTTTGCACAAGGCACAACTCCAATGGATGTTGCTAAAAGCATTAGCGAAGGATTTGCAAGAAATGTAATTTCAGCTTCTTTCAATGGTACAACTATTGAAACAGTAACACCACTAACAACCGACGGCAGTCTTATATTATATACCTGGAACGATCTGGAAGGTAAAAAAGCTTTCTGGCATTCTACTTCGCATGTAATGGCTCAAGCATTAGAAGAAATGTTCCCAGGAATCAAATTAACTCTTGGACCTGCTATTGCTAACGGATTCTATTATGACGTAGATTTTGAAGACCAAAAAATAACTGAAGCTGATTTCAAGAAAATCGAAGACAGAGTCCTTGAAATTTCTAGAGGTAAACACGAATTTAAACTAAGACCTGTTTCCAAGGCTGAAGCATTAGAGTTATACAAAGACAATGTTTACAAAACTGAGTTGATTACGAATTTAGAAGACGGAACAATAACTTTTTGTGACCACGATACCTTTACCGACTTATGTAGAGGCGGACATATCCCAAATACAGGACTTATCAAAGCCATGAAAGTCATGAGTGTTGCTGGTGCTTATTGGAGAGGTGATGAAAAAAACAAACAATTAACAAGAGTTTATGGTGTTTCATTTCCAAAACAGAAAGACCTAACAGAATATTTAGAATTATTAGAAGAAGCGAAACGTCGCGACCACAGAAAACTGGGCAAAGAGTTAGAATTATTTGCTTTTTCTCAAAAAGTGGGTCAAGGCTTACCTTTATGGCTACCTAAAGGAGCTGCTTTAAGAGACCGATTAGAGCAATTCTTAAAAGAGCTCAAAAAAAAGCAGGTTATGAGCAAGTTGTTACTCCTCATATTGGTCAAAAAGAACTATATGTTACTTCTGGTCATTATGCGAAATATGGCGCGGACAGCTTCCAACCCATAAATACTCCAGCAGAAGGCGAAGAGTTCTTATTAAAACCTATGAACTGTCCTCACCACTGTGAGATTTACAACACAAGACCTTGGTCATACAAAGATTTACCAAAACGTTACGCTGAATTTGGTACTGTTTACAGATACGAGCAATCAGGGGAATTACACGGATTAACACGTGTACGCGGATTTACTCAGGATGATGCTCACATTTTTTGTACTCCGGAACAATTAGACGACGAGTTCAAAAAAGTAATCGACCTTGTATTATATGTCTTTGGTTCATTAGGATTTGAAAACTTCACTGCTCAGGTTTCATTAAGAGATCCAGAAAACAGAGAAAAATACATAGGAACAGACGAAAACTGGGAAAAAGCTGAGAATGCTATTATTAATGCTGCACGTGACAAGGGATTAAATACTGTTGTCGAATACGGTGAAGCAGCTTTCTACGGACCTAAACTGGATTTCATGGTAAAAGATGCTTTAGGGAGACAATGGCAATTAGGAACAATCCAAGTTGACTACAACCTTCCAGAGCGTTTTGAACTAACATACAAAGGATCAGACAATGAACTTCACCGACCAGTGATGATTCACCGTGCTCCTTTTGGTTCTATGGAACGCTTCATAGCAATTTTACTAGAACACACAGCAGGAAATTTCCCCTTATGGTTAATGCCAGAACAGGCTATAATCTTGTCTTTGAGCGAGAAATATGAAAATTATGCCAAAAAAGTTTTAGATTTGCTAGAAAATCACGAAATTCGCGGGCTAATTGACAACCGAAACGAAACAATTGGTAAAAAAATCAGAGATGCGGAGTTGCAAAAAATCCCATTTATGCTGATTGTTGGAGAGGAAGAGGAGAAAAACGGAACAATTTCTATACGCCGCCAAGGTCAAGAAGGAAAAGGAAACATCAGCGTTACAATTGAAGAATTTGTCAGAATTGTAAACGAAGAAATAAACAAGACATTAAAAGTATTTACTGTTTAACTTAAATTTTATAGCCATAGCAATAAGAAACAATAGAGGTTTCCAACCTCGAGTAGAAAAAAAAGATGCGCACAGAATAAACAACCTTATTCGTGTGCCAGAAGTACGACTAGTAGGTGAAAATGTAGAGCCCGGAGTTTTTAAAACAGCAGATGCTTTGCGATTAGCTGATCAACTTGAATTAGATTTAGTCGAAATTTCGCCAAATGCTGATCCACCGGTTTGTAAAATCATGGATTACAAAAAGTTTGTTTATGAGCAGAAAAAACGAGAAAAAATTCTAAAAGCGAAATCCTCACAGGTTGTCGTTAAAGAAATTCGTTTCGGTCCTCAAACAGATGAGCATGATTATGAATTTAAAAGAAAGAACGCAGAGAAATTCCTAAAAGAAGGAGCTAAACTAAAAGCATTTGTTTTCTTTAAAGGACGTTCTATTATTTATAAAGATCAAGGTCAAATCTTATTATTAAGATTAGCAACAGATTTAGAAGAATTTGGTAAAGTAGAAGCTTTACCTGTTCTTGAAGGAAAAAGAATGATTATGTTCATTGCTCCTAAGAAAAAGAAATAGTTAAAGTTTAAAACAATAAGTGTAACCGCTTTTATTTTAAACTAAACATAAAATAAGTAAGTAAGAATAAATTCAAAAAACTAGGAAAAATGCCTAAAATGAAAACAAAATCTAGCGCTAAGAAACGTTTTAAAGTTACTGGCTCTGGAAAGATTAAAAGAAAGCATGCTTTTAAAAGTCACATCTTGACTAAAAAATCTAAGAAACGTAAATTAGCTTTGACACACTCAGCGCTAGTTCACTCTACAGATATGAAAAGTATCAAACAACAATTAAGAATTATCTAATCGACAAAAGTCTTTAGATAAATTTCTTTAGGTTAAAACAATTTAATAACCTTGGAGTATGGCCAATAAGTACCCTTGATTAAATTCGGGTCGCCTGCTACAAAAATAAAAGTAAAAATTATGCCAAGATCGGTAAATTCAGTTGCTAAAAGAGCAAGAAGAAAAAAAATAATGAAACAAGCCAAAGGTTTCTTTGGTCGTCGTAAAAACGTTTGGACAGTAGCTAAAAACGCGGTAGAAAAAGCAATGCTTTATGCTTACCGTGACAGAAAGCAAAACAAAAGAAACTTCCGTTCACTTTGGATTCAACGTATTAACGCTGGAGCTAGATTAGAAGGAATGTCTTATTCTCAATTCATGGGTAAAGTAAAAGCTAACGGAATCGAATTGAACAGAAAAGTTCTTGCAGATTTAGCAATGAACCACCCAGAAGCTTTCAAAGCAGTACTTAACAAAGTAAAATAAACGTTTTATCAACTCAATTTAAGACTACTTACTTATATAGAAAACCTCATCCGCCTATGCGTGATGAGGTTTTTTTATTTACAATAAATTGAATTCAAATACACCCTACTATTTTCAATATAAACCACCTTAAATTTTAACGAAAAATAGTATTTTAGTACTAGATTTCCTTACTATGAATTACCAAAAGTACCCCAAAAAAATTAAATATTTTTTCCCCTTATAATAACTCTTTTCCTTAACGCTAGTGTGCAAAAGAGAGAGCCTATTGATGTATCGAAAGATAAAAAACAAGTTGACAAATACTACCAACTTGCCAATAACTATTATGACAACAATAAATACGATAGCGCCTTTTATTATTCTAACAAAATAAGATTAGATATTAATCCTAAATTGGAGCTAAAAAAATATGCTACTAACATGTTTATTATTGTAGCTTCACAACAAATGAAAGGGGATTATGCTGGTGCTGAAAATTCAATTGTAGAAGCACTTAATTCTTTTGAAAGAATAAACACAAAAAAATACAAGTACAAATTCTACAACCTTTTAGCGTATAACCATATGTCTCAGAAAAATTATAGTGAAGCCCGATTTTACTACAAAAAAACAGCTACCTACTATCTTGACAAAAGAAGAAAACTACTAAGCGTGATAAATATTGGACATACTTATAAAGAAGAAAAACAATACAAGAAAGCTCTTAACATTTTACTTCCTTTATTAAAAGACCAAACAATTCAAAATCATACATATTATAAAGCAGGAATTTTAAATGATATTGGCTATTGCTATTTTAAACTCGGAAACACAATCGCATTGAGCTATCTCAAAAAATCATTAAAATTATTTTCAAACATGGATTCTACAGCAGACAATAACTATGATATAACAGCTAATTATTATTATCTACACGAATACTACTTAGAAAAGGACAAAAAAACAGCTTTACATTATGCCAAATTATTATATCAAAAAGCTACTGAATACAATAATCCCGATGACCGCTTATTAGCATTGAGTCTATTGATTAAAAACACTGAAGGAAGTGAATCTAAAAAATATGCGTTAAAATACATCTCTCTGAATGATAGTATTACCGATATTAGGCAAAAAGCTAAAAATTTCTTTGCAAAACTAAAATTCGATTCTAAAAAAGAGAAAGAAGAGAATATAAAATTAAAAACAGAACGAGAATTACTGACTGCTCAAGAGAGAAACAAAAATATTATAACAACTTTTGTTATCACTATACTATTAATAAATACAGGTTTTATTTATTATTACCTTATCGAAAAAAACAAAAAGGAGAAACTACAAACTGCCTACAATACTGAAACAAGGATTGCAAAAAAACTGCACGATGAATTGGCTAATGAAATCTATCAGACAATTAATTTTGCTGAAACACAAGATTTATCCTCACCGAATGTATCAGAAAAACTGTTAGAGAACTTAGATAACATATATGCAACTACCAGAAATATATCAAGAGAAAACAACTATATAGAAACAGAGCATCTATTTTCTGAAAACTTAAAAGAAATGATCGCTAGCTTTAATAGTAAAACAACAAATATTATAATCAATGGTTTAGAGGAACTTGATTGGACAAGTATTTCTAAATTAAAAAAAATCACCATTTATAGAGTAATTCAGGAACTTTTAGTAAACATGAAAAAACATAGTAAAAGCACACTTGTTCTTATTTCCTTTAAAAGGAAAGAAAATAAATTACACTTTAATTATTACGATAATGGTATAGGAATTGATTTTGAAAAACCTATTAAGAAAAATGGACTTCAAAATATCGAAAATAGAATTTCTACTATCAATGGAAAAATTACATTTGAGAAAAACCAAAATAAAGGATTAAAATCCAATATCACTATTCCAACATAACAATCCTATTTATGTTTCAAAAAGTATTAATAGTAGAAGATTTAGATTCTATCATAGAAACTATAAAAACGACATTAGAAAAATTAGCTATTCCTCAAATTGAACATGTAAAATATAGTGATGACGCTATTCTAAAAATAAAAAAGCCCAACATGACAAAATACCATTTGAACTCATAATAAGCGACCTATCATTTAAAGAAGACCATCGTGAAAACAAAATTAAAAATGGTGAAGAACTAATAACTGCTATAAAAAAAATTCAACCAGAAATAAAAACCATAATATTCTCCATAGAGGACAAATCATTCAAAATAAATTCTCTTTTTAATAATCAAAAAATCAATGCTTATGTTGTAAAAGGTAGAAATAGCATAAACGATTTAAAAACTGCTGTATTAGAAACGTACAAAAACAACACAAGGATTCTCCTACCTGAAGATCAAAAACACTCTTTTAATAAAAAAGCAATAATAGAAATAGAAGCCTATGACATTCAATTACTACAACTATTGTCTAAAGGGTATATAATATCCGAAATTACTACTGAATTCAAAAAATTAGAAATCCAACCAAATAGCAATAGTAGTATTGAAAAAAGAATTAACAAACTCAAAACTTACTTTAAAGCTAACAATAATGTTCATTTAATTGCTATAACAAAAGATTTAGGCTTGATTTAATTGCCATAAACAGAATCTAAATAAAATAACCAAACCAATTTACGGTTTTCCGTAAAAAAACCTCCTTTATTCGTTCTAAATTTGTTCCATACCAAAACAAATTGAAACAATAAACGAAAACTATGATCCCCCTAAATAGTTATTTTAGAGTGTTTTTTATTGGATTACCCATTATTGTAACTTCATGTTTGAATGAAGGAAATCAAAATACCGATAAAGAAAAAACCATACCCTCCTATCTAAAAATAGGTTCATCTACGAAAACAAGTAAAAAAAGTAAAGAACAGCTATACTACCACTCCGAATCAAAAAATAAAAAATTTGATCATGAAATCGTAGGAAAGGACGAAAATGGTAAACTAGTAAGTGGGTATATTAATATCGAATCAGAAATAGGAATAGGCGTAGTCAAAAAAGAAGATGACCCAAATGAAATTGAAATAATCAGCGAACATATCAATTCTAACAGCATAATGGCAACTGACATAAATGGATTTCAATACAGATTAAAATTCGATGATGAATAATCTTTAAGTCTTTTGTTTTTTCTTTCTGGCAGCCGGAAATAATACATTATTCAAAATCAGGCGATACCCTGGTGAATTAGGATGCAAATCTAAAACTGTGGGAGCATCTCCTACTTTATGTTGGTAATCTTCAGGGTCATGACCTCCATAAAAGCTAAACATCCCTTTTCCTTTTTGTCCATGAATATAACGTACTTCTCCATTTAGCTCACAGCTTCCAAGATTAAGAACATTAGTTTTAATTAGATTTGCATCAAAAGAAGTGGTTTGCCCCATAAAACCTTTAATAAGCTGCGTATGATTTTGACATAACATACTCGGAATTGGATCCCATTTGGCCGAAAATTCCATTATGGTGAAATAATCTTTTTCCATCGGCACAACCCTTTTTTCGGTCATATCAATATCAGAAAACTCATAACGATCTGGTCTACGTTCTAAAATAAAATCTTTAAAAGCAAAAGAATTACCATAATTAAGTTGAGATTGGTAATTAGGAGAACTTGGGTCACCATCAAACATCGATTCACATATATCGATATTATCAGCAGCTAAAGCAATATCAAAACTATCAGTTGCAGAACACATTGCAAACATAAAGCCTCCGCCTACTACAAAATCTCTAATTTTTTTTGCAACAGCCCCTTTTTCTTGAGATACTTTTGAAAACCCTAATTTCTGAACTAAGTTTTCAGCCTCTTTTTTTTGTTCGATATACCAGGGAGCATTTCGATAGGAACCATAAAATTTACCATATTGACCAGTAAAATCTTCATGATGTAAATGCAACCAATCATAGAGTACTAATTGGTCACTTAAAACTTCTTCATCATAAATTGCCGTAAAAGGAATTTCGGCATAAGTTAATACCAGTGTAACTGCATCGTCCCAGGGCTGTTTGCCTTTAGGAGTATAAACAGCTATTTTGGGGACTTTTTCCAAAATAACATACTCCATATTTTGAGAAGGACTTGCTATTTCGTCTAAAATAGATTGTTGTTCAGCATCTGAAATCAGTTCAAAACTCACACCTCTAATCTGACATTCTTTTCGAATTTCAGGAGCATCAGGTAATAAAAAGGAACCTCCACGATAATTGAGCAGCCAACTAGCTTTATACTTTTTTTCTAAACACCAATAGGTGATTCCGTATGCTTTTAAGTGATTTTGCTGCGTAGTTTCATCCATTGGCAACAAAATAAAAGAAGCTTTCACTGAGAAAGAAACTAAAACAAAAGTTAAAAAAGCTATTTTTCTAAAAAGCATGAGATGTTTTAATTTCAAATATAACTTATTTTAGCTTAAAACGGCATATCATCATCATCATCGTCATTTAAATTACTTCCAAAAGCCTCATGAGGAGATGGTAAATTTTTAGTAATAAACGAATTATCGTCTTGATTCATAGAAGACGGTAAATCATCATCATATCCGCTATTATAATCATCTAAATTATCAAACTTTCCTAAATGTCCTAAGAATTTTAAACGAACGTTTTCAATTCCTCCATTACGGTGTTTTGCAATCATAATTTCGGCTTGACCAGCTGTTGGAGCAGCCTCATCATCATCCCATTCCTCAATTTTATAGTACTCTGGACGATACAAAAACGATACAATATCAGCATCTTGCTCAATAGCTCCCGATTCACGTAAGTCAGATAATAACGGCCTTTTACTTGAACCACGAGTTTCTACAGCACGCGATAATTGTGAAAGTGCAATTACAGGCACATTTAATTCTTTGGCTAAAGCTTTTAGGTTTCGAGAAATTGTAGATATTTCCTGCTCACGGTTCCCTCCTCCTTTTTGATTTCCACCCGCTGTCATCAACTGCAAATAATCTATAATAATTATCTTAATTCCATGTTGCGAAGCTAAACGTCTGGCTTTTGCTCTTAAATCAAAGATAGAAAGCGAAGGAGTATCATCAATAAACAATGGTGCTTTTTCTAAATCTTTAACTTTGGTACTTAACATAGTCCACTCATGCGGTTCTAATTTACCAGTACGTAATTTTTCAGAAGACAAACCTGTTTCGGAAGAAATCAAACGAGTAATTAACTGAACTGACGCCATCTCTAGTGAAAAAATAGCCACACCATGACCGTAATCGATAGCCATATTTCGAGCCATTGACAATACAAATGCGGTTTTACCCATCGCAGGTCGCGCAGCAATAATAATCAAGTCACTTGGTTGCCATCCTGAAGTTAATTTATCCAAATTAGTAAACCCAGTTTCAACACCACTTAAACCTTCTTTTTTACTAATCTCTTCAATTTTCTTTTTTGCTTGTAAAACTAAACTTTGAGCTGTTTCAGAACTACGTTTGATATTCCCCTGAGTTACTTCATATAATTTAGATTCCGCTTTATCTAATAAATCAAATACATCAGTAGTTTCATCATAAGATTCTTCAATAATTTCGTTTGAAATTCGAATCAAACTTCGTTGGATAAATTTCTGAAGAATAATCCTTGAGTGAAATTCAATATGTGCAGAAGAGGAAATTTTTTGTGTAAGCTGAATTAAATAAAAATCACCACCCGCAACATCTAATTTTCCATTCTTCTTCAATTGGGCAGAAACAGTTAATAAGTCAATTGGTTGTGTTTCTGTAAACAATTGAACAATAGCCTCAAAAATATGTCTATGAGCATCTTTGTAAAATGCATCTGGTTGTAGAATATCAATTACATCATCTACTCCTTTTTTATCAATCATCATTGCTCCAAGCACAGCTTCCTCTAAATCAACAGCTTGCGGAGGTAACTTCCCTTTTTCCAGGTTTATTATTGTAGATTTATCGACCTTAACCGGTTTTACATTTTTGAAATTTTCCATACAACGAAAGTAACACAAATTTTAAAAAAAACACACTTTAGTTATTACTAGAACTTGTTTATAACTGAAGTTTTTTTGTTTATAACCCAAAAAAATCCGTCTCGTTCAGGAACGAGACGGATTGTATATTTAAAATGTAGTTGTTATTCTTTAAACTCCCCCATTTTAGTGTATTTATCCATTCTCTGAGCAATTAATTCAGCTGTTGATAAATCTTTCAATTCATTGTATCCTTTCAAGATATATTCTTCAACTGTTTTAAAAGTAGTTTCTCTATCATAGTGAGCACCTCCTAGTGGTTCTGGAATTACATCATCCACTAATTCTTGTTTTTTCATGTCGGCAGAAGTCAACTTTAAAGCTTCCGCAGCTTTCTCTTTGTATTCCCAGCTTTTCCATAAAATTGAAGAACAAGATTCTGGTGAAATTACAGAATACCAAGTGTTTTCTAACATATAAACGCGGTCTCCTACTCCAATTCCCAAAGCTCCACCCGAAGCACCTTCACCTACAATGATAGAGATAATAGGCACTTTAAGCAAAACCATTTCGTAAATATTTCTTGCAATAGCTTCACCTTGTCCACGCTCTTCAGCTTCTAATCCTGGGTATGCTCCTGGAGTATCAATTAAAGTCACTACTGGAATTCCAAACTTTTCTGCCATTTTCATCAATCGTAAAGCTTTACGATATCCTTCAGGATTAGCCATCCCGAAATTTCTATATTGACGTGTTTTAGTATTGTATCCTTTTTGTTGACCAATAATCATAAAAGATTGACCGCCAATTTTCCCTAAACCACCTACCATCGCTTTATCATCCTTGAAACCTCGATCTCCATGAAGCTCTAAAAAAGTATCACCGCAAAGACCTCTTATATGATCCAAAGTATAAGGACGACTTGGATGCCTTGATAATTGTACACGTTGCCAAGCGGTTAGATTTTCGTAAATCTTCTTTTTGGTTTCAATTAATTTATCATTAATCTGATTACATGTAGCAGTCACATCAACATCTGATTCTTGTCCAATAATTTGGCATTTTTCTAATTGCTCTTCTAGTTCTTTTATTGGAAGCTCAAAATCTAAATATTCCATAGGATTTGTGCGTTATTATTTTATTTGGAAGTGCAAATATAAAACTTTAAATCATTTACACCTGCTAATTTTTTTTTGTATTGGATGGCAAAGATACAAGCTGTTTAATAATCCTTAAATAAAAAAGTAAAAAACATTATTAGACTAATTTTCAAAGAATAACAAAAAATATCCATTTAATCATCTCATTTAACAACTAACTTTTTATGAAAAAAAGCTATTGTTTTTTACCCGAATTTTTATATTTTAAAATTCCATTCAAAATCACTACGGCTATTATTAGCAGCGCACCTCCATAGAAAGAAACACTCATCTTTTCTTTTTCACCAATAATGAAAAAAGCCAAAATAATACCATAAACGGGTTCCAAATTCGTTGTTAGCATTACTGTATATGGGCTTAATTGTTTCATCACCTTTACAGAGGCGGTAAAAGCGTATGCAGTACAAATGGACGACAAAAGAAACAACAATGACCAATTAGTCAGTGAAACATTAAAAAAATCAAGCGTAAACTTATTTTGAAAAACAAAATAGCAGCTAATAAATAAAACCCCAGCCAAAAACTCATAAAAAGTAATTACTGCCGAATCGTGTTTTTGAATCAATTTCCCATTAAATAAGGTAAATAGCACTCCTAAAACAATAGAAACAAATGCGTAAATCATTCCTTTTAAATACCCCATCTCAACTTGCATAATAATTGAAAGCGCTACTAATATAATGACACCAAAAAACACTTCGTACCACAATACTTTTCTACCATAAAACAAAGGTTCTAAGAGGGATGCTAAAAAAGCCCCTAATGAAAAGACAGACAAGGTTATTGAAACATTTGAAACATGAATAGCATGAAAGAAAAAATCCAATGCAAAGCGATTAATAAACCTACAAAAGTTAACTGCAACAGTGAAGTCCAAGTAATACGGAATGATTTTTTAGAAAAACCAATATAAAATCCTAAAAAAATAGAAGCCATAAGCATTCTATACCATACAATTTCATCGGCTGGAATAGAAATCAAAGCTCCCAAAACAGCTGTAAAACCCCAAATAAAAACGATTAAATGAAGGTGTAAATAACTTTTAAGTTTATCGTTTGGCATTGCGAAGTAAATAAACAGCCAGTATACTGAAAATGAAATTTGAAAACCATACGGCTACAAAAGGTGAAAATGTAGATTTTTCAGCCAATACTCCAAAAATTTTATCAAAAAACACAAATCCGAATGCTACGGCTATACCAATACTAAGGTTCATACCCATACCTCCTCGCCTTTTCATAGAAGAAACGGCAACGGCTATAATTGTCAAAATAAACGCCGATACAGGAACACTAAATTTTTTATATAAAACTACCATGTAGGTATTTATATTAGATGAACCACGCTTTTTTTCTTTATCAATAAAATCGAATAATTCATCCAAACGCAGCGTCTCGGCAATGTAAACTACCGGTGTTAAATCCTCTAATTCAAATTTAAATTTTACATTTTTTTCAGCTGCGGTTTCAAGTTTATCATCTACTTTACCTACTGTCCTTTTAGTATAATCAAACAAGGTGTAAGTACTATCTTTTTCATTCCATCTGATTCTGCTGGCCGTAATTTTGGAAACCATTTTTTCCTTCTCAAATTTTTCCAAAGCAAAATTAAAAGCCATCTTAGAAGCTGGATTAAAATTACTTACATACAAAAACTCTTTATCGTTGAGTCTTCTATACACATCCGTATTATCCCCTCTCATACGTTCTTTTCCATCTCTTCGCAGATAGGTGTAACGAAAATTATTAAAACCTTCGCTCGACACTGGAACTACATAAAATCCCATCAATAAGACAAAAATCGAAATTATGGTAGCGCCAATAAAATATGGTCTTAAAAATCGTGTAAACGAAATCCCTGAACTTAAAATTGCAATAATTTCGGTATTATTAGCCAATTTTGAAGTAAACCAAATTATCGATAAGAAAAGAAATATCGGAAATAAGGCATTTGCAAAATAAATGGTAAAATGATAATAATAAATAACAATGGCTAGAAATGGAACTTTATTCTCGATCATAAAGTTAATTTTCTCCGAGACATCAATGATAATTCCAATAGGAATAAACATCAACAACATAGCCGCAAACGTGGCTAAATATCTTTTTAAGATGTACTTATCTAGTATTGTTAACATATTTTCAAGTTAGAGGTTAGAGGTTAGAAGTTAGAAGTTAGAAAACCTCCAGCTCCAAGCTTCCAGCTTTGTTTTACAACCGTTGACTCATATTTTTCACCATCATTTCTTTCCATGGTCTAAAATCACCAGCTAAGATATGTTTTCTTGCCTCGCGAACTAGCCACATATAAAAACCTAAATTGTGAATGGTGGCAATTTGCTTTCCTAAAAATTCATTTGCAGCAAAAAGATGACGCAAATAAGCCTTAGTATATTCTGTATCTACAAATGTAATTCCCATTTCATCAATTGGCGAAAAATCATTTTCCCATTTTTTATTTTTGATATTAATGGTACCATTAGCAGTAAATAACATTCCGTTACGGGCATTACGTGTAGGCATTACACAATCAAACATATCAATTCCTAGAGCAATATTCTCTAAAATATTAATTGGTGTACCCACTCCCATCAAGTAACGAGGTTTGTCTTCTGGTAAAATTTCTGTAACCACTTCAGTCATAGCATACATTTCTTCGGCTGGTTCTCCTACAGAAAGACCTCCAATAGCATTTCCGACTTGACCTGAATTAGCAATATATTCTGCCGACTGACGTCTTAAATCTTTATAAGTACTTCCTTGAACGATAGGAAAAAAAGCTTGGTCATAACCATATTTCACGGGTACTTTTTCTAAATGATTAATACAACGATCCAACCATCGGTGCGTCATGTGCATCGAACGCTTTGCATAATTGTAATCACATGGATAAGGTGTACACTCGTCAAAGGCCATGATAATATCAGCCCCAATTGTGCGCTGAATTTCCATTACATTCTCTGGCGTAAAAGTGTGATAGGAACCATCAATATGCGATTTAAACTTTACTCCTTCTTCCTTAATTTTTCGGCTATTAGAAAGCGAATACACTTGATAACCTCCTGAATCAGTCAAAATATTACGATCCCAGTTCATGAATTTATGCAATCCGCCTGCTTCCTCTAAAATTTTAGTCTGCGGACGTAAATACAAATGATACGTATTCCCTAGAATAATATCTGGATTAATATCATTTTTTAATTCTCTTTGGTGCACTCCTTTTACCGAAGCAACGGTGCCCACTGGCATAAAAATAGGCGTTTCAATTACACCGTGATCTGTGGTAATACTTCCTGCTCTGGCTTTAGAAAGTGGGTCTTTTTGTAATAAATCAAACTTCATATTAAGGTTTTATCCCAATTGTTTTCCCGACTATTCGGGTGCGCAAAGATAGTCTAATTTATAAAAACATAATCATATTTAACAGCAAACTAAGACTTCTCAAAAAGCATTTGGGCGTATCCCTGCCTCCACTTCGTTCCTGTAGGGTCGGGCTATCCGTTTCAATCTTTTATTTTTCTTTTTTTCAAAGAAAAATAAAAGGATTTCCACTGCTATCCCTTACGCAAAAAAAGCAACGTTTTTTTCACCATTATAAAATTAAGCCTTCCCTAATCTTTCACAACTTATATTAACTTTTAAAAAACCTAATTCTTAAAATAAGCTTATATGACTCCTGTCTCGCCAAGAAGCGGATATATGATTTAAAAAAACTCTTAATCGCCTTAATTATTAATGATGAATATAAATGCTAACTTTGTAATACCAATAATTACAATCACAATGAAACTCAACATCCAAGATACCTTCAACAAAGAACTACCCGCCGACCCAATTACAGAAAACTACGTTCGTCAAGTCGAGCAGGCTTGTTTTTCATTTGTTACCCCAACACAAACTGCTAATCCTGAAATTATTCATATTTCTCCTGAGATGCTGGAAAATTTAGGATTATCTTCAGATGATGCTTTATCAGAGGAATTCAAAAAAATATTCACTGGAAACCTAGTTTTAGCCAATACTCAACCTTATGCGATGTGCTACGGCGGACATCAATTTGGCAACTGGGCCGGACAATTAGGCGATGGTCGCGCAATAAATTTAACCGAGATTGTTCACAATGATAAACGCTGGGCAATCCAACTTAAAGGAGCTGGAAAAACTCCCTATTCCAGAACTGCCGATGGTTTAGCCGTTTTGCGTTCTTCGATACGGGAATATTTATGCAGCGAAGCCATGTTTCATCTTGGCGTTCCTACTACCAGAGCTTTATCTCTGGCTTTATCAGGCGATGAAGTTTTAAGAGACGTACTATACAATGGTAATCCTGCATACGAAAAAGGAGCCATTGTTAGTCGCATTGCACCTAGTTTTTTACGTTTTGGAAACTACCAAATCCTAGCGGTTCGCAATGATATTGAAACTTTAAAAACATTGGTTAACTATACCATAAAACATTTCTATCTCGAAATTGAAGAACCATCCAAAGAAAATTATTTGAAATTTTTCAAAAAAGTGGCCGAAAATAGCCTTGAAATGGTCATTCACTGGCAACGCGTGGGTTTTGTACACGGCGTAATGAACACCGATAATATGTCTATTCTAGGCTTGACTATTGATTATGGTCCTTATGGCTGGCTGGAAGGTTACGATTATGGCTGGACTCCTAATACTACCGACTCCCAACACAAACGTTACCGTTATGGAAACCAACCCAATATAGTACTTTGGAATTTGTACCAATTAGCGAATGCTTTATATCCATTAATCGAAGAAACAGAAGGATTAGAGCAAGTTTTAGCTGATTTTGGTACTAATTTCGAAAACAAGTATTTAGACATGATGCGTTCTAAAATTGGCCTTTTCACTCAAGATGAAAACGATCAAAAACTCATTCAGGAATTAGAGAACAATTTGCATTTGACGGAAACTGACATGACAATTTTCTATAGAAACCTAAGTCGTTTCCAAAAAGAAAAACCAGAACAAGGTATCACGATTATTCAGGATGCTTTTTATAGTTCCATCGAAGAATTTCCTAAAATTACGGAAGCTTGGACAAAATGGTTTGAAAAATACAGCCTTCGTTTGCAATTAGAAAAAGAAACAGATACCGAACGTGCTGAAAAAATGAATCTTGTTAATCCAAAATATGTGCTTCGTAATTACATGGCGCAACTTGCTATTGATGCAGCCGACAAAGGAGATTACAGCCTGATTAACGAACTTTTCAATTTACTTAAAAATCCATATTCTGAACAAGAAGACCAGAAAAAATGGTTCGCTAAACGTCCTGATTGGGCAAGAAACAAAGTAGGTTGTTCGATGTTGTCGTGTAGTTCTTAATCTATTTCTATTACCCGTTGGGTGAAATTAAATAATTTGATTTTTAATATTATTTATAGGTCTATCAAATATGAATTTATTGATATATTGAATTAGAGTCATTGCTGTTATTTTTGCTAAAATTCTTGTTTTAAAACCAGCAAAAGATTTAGCATAATTTCTTCGAATTAAAAACTGGTCGCATAATTGTGAAAACTGGGTTTCAATTCTTTTTCTTGATTTTCTAAAAATATATGGTTGAGGCTTATAGTTTTTTTGATTGGATCTCATTGGTGTTTCTAATTGGATTTTTACTGTTCGAAATAGGTCTAGCCTAATCGATTCTGACAAATACCCTCTATCTCCAAGTAATACACAATCAGATAATTGTTGTTTTATATTCTTTAGAAAATGAACATCATGAACTTCTGCTTTTGTAATCTCTAAAGAATGGAAAACACCATCTACAGAAAAAACTCCATGTAATTTATATCCATAAAACCAATTGTTTTGTGAGGCACAAAAACCTTTGGAAGGAGCTGTTTAAAAATGCTCTTTACATATTTTAATTCGGCAATGACGAGAAAATTTACAGATTTCCAACGGCATACTGTCAACAATAAAATAATTCTCAAACTCAAGAAATCGACTCGCTAGTTTGCTTCGGACTTCTTCAGAAAACAAAAACAGTTTTCTTCTTCTTTTGTTGAATTGACTGCGTTCAATTAAGTTAGGAATTAAATCTGGACTAATTTGTTTGAAAAGTGAGTTTTCACTATCAATAGACATAAATTCAGCAGTTAAACTAAGTGCTACGACCTCTAAATCAGACATCTTGCCGCTTCTTCCAACTCTTGATTTAAATAATGAATCATAATTCAAAGAACTTATAACTTCTAAAACCTTAAAATAATTTTTAACTATATTTGACATGGATGTTGGTTGTTTAGCGACTTCAAGATACTGCTTTGCAGTGTCTTGACCAATATCTAATCAATTTAATTTACTTCAAATAATTTCACCCAACGGGTTTTCTATTAAGTAAATTCAAATCATTACCCTATTTTAGTTTCAATTTCTATGCAACACACCTTATTAATAGTCCCTGGATTAGGCGATTCAACAGTAGGACATTGGCAGGACAATTGGTTACAACATTTTCCAAATGCAAAAAAAGTAGTACAGAACAATTGGAACCAACCGCAATTAAAGGATTGGTTACACAATTTAGATACAACTATAAAAGCTATTGAAACTCCCATTGTAATTGTAGCACATAGTTTAGCCGTTTCTCTTGTAATGCATTGGTCGCAACAAAATGATACAACTAAAATTGCAGGGGCTTTACTAGTAGCTCCCGCCGATGTAGAATCATCCGAACATACTCCAGAAGAAATTTGGAACTTCGCTCCTATCCCTTTAGAACCATTAAAATATCCTTCTATTGTAATTACCAGTTCTAACGATCCTTATATTTCAGTTGAAAGAGCGGAATTTTTAGCTAAAAACTGGGGAAGCCTTTTTTATAATGTTGGTCCCAAAGGACATCTTAATTTAGCATCACAATTAGGACTTTGGGAAGAAGGACAAAAATTCCTTGAAATTTTACTTCAGGAAATCCAAGAAAGCGAACAAAATTAAAAATCATACTATTTTTTTTACACACATATACCGATTTGGTAAGTAATTTCATTATGTTTGTATAACTACTAATAAAACAATAAAAAGTTATACTCATGGAATTACTAGAATCCCTAGACCCTGTACTTAAAACCTTTTAGTATATTGCTATCCCGACAACCTTAATTTTTGCGATTTAAACTGTAATGACATTTTTAGGTGTTGATTCGACAGATGTCCTTCAAGCTGATTTTGATAGTGACCTTAGCGGTGGCGATACTACTTTTCAATTATTTTCTTTGCGAAACCTCATCAACTTTTTATTAGGTTTTAGTTGGACCGGTATATCATTTTTCAATATCATAAACAATACTATTGTATTGATTAGTGTTGCCTTTTTTGTCGGCTGCGTATTTGTTTTTTTATTTTTTATTATCATCAAACAAGTCCAAAAATTAGAAGAAGACAACTCCTTTAAAATCGAAAACACCCTAAATAAATCAGCGGAAGTATACCTAACAATTCCTGAAAAAAAAGCAGGAAAAGGGAAAATCATGATTAGCATCAATGGAAGCTTTCATGAGTTGGAAGCTATGACAGAACATACTGAGAAAATTACTTCAGGCAATGTGGTAAAAATCATAAAAATTGAAAACAATATTATAATCGTTCAACCTATTTAAACACAATCAATGACACCTATTTTTATTATTGCAGTAGCAGCTGTTGTCTTTTTTGCAACTATTTCAGCCCTAATATCCAGATACAAACGATGTCCATCGGATAAAATATTAGTTATTTACGGAAAAACTGGAGGAACTTCTGCCAAATGTGTTCACGGTGGAGGAGCTTTTATCTGGCCTGTGATTCAAGATTATGCTTTCTTGGATTTATAACCTTTATCTATTGAAGCTAATTTGACCAATGCTTTGAGTAGACAAAATATCCGTGTGAATGTTCCTTGTCGTTTTACCATTGCCATCTCTACAGAAGCCGATAGCATGAATACGGCAGCTGAACGATTATTAGGTTTAAGTTCTGAACAAATTCAAGAATTAGCTAAGGATATTTTATTCGGGCAATTACGTTTGGTTATCGCAACGATGACTATTGAAGAAATTAACTCTGACCGAGATAAATTTTTAGATAATATTTCGAAAAACGTAGATAGCGAGTTGCGCAAAATTGGTCTTAAACTGATTAACGTAAACGTAACCGATATCAAAGACGAATCAGGCTATATTGAAGCTCTTGGAAAAGAAGCTGCCGCAAAAGCCATCAATGAAGCTAAAATTTCTGTTGCTGAACAGGAAAAAATTGGGGAAACCGGAAAAGCTTTGGCCGATAGAGAAAAAGACACTCAAATTGCCGAAACGCACAGAGATCGTGACGTAAAAATTGCCATCACTCAAAAAGACCGAGAAATCAGTATTGCTGCAGCTTCAAAAGATGAAGCTATTGGAAAAGCCGAAGCCGAAAGAGATACCAGAGTTAAAACTTCGGAAGCGAATGCAATTGCTATCAAAGGAGAAAATCAAGCCAAAATTGCTATTGCTAATTCGGAAGCAATTCGTAGAGAAAAAGAGACTGAATCCCTACGTATTGCAATTGCTGCCGAAAAAGTACAACAAGCAAAAGCCTTAGAAGAATCTTACATTGCAGAACAAAAAGCCGAAACAGCTCGTTCTGAAAGAGAGCGCTCTACACAAATTGCCAATGTGGTAATTCCTGCCTAAATCGCAAAACAACGTGCTATTATTGAAGCACAAGCCGAAGCCGAAAGAATTAGAGAAAGTGCAAAAGGAGAAGCCGATGCGATTTATGCAAAAATGGAAGCCGAAGCAAAAGGATTATACGAAATCCTTACCAAACAAGCTGAAGGTTATGAACAAGTGGTAGAAGCCGCAGGTGGCGACCCTGGTCAAGCATTCCAATTACTATTAATTGAAAAATTACCTGAATTGGTTAAAACCCAAGTGGAAGCGGTTAAAAACATCAAAATTGACAAAATTACTGTTTGGGATTCAGGAAATGGAACCGACGGAAATGGCTCTACAGCAAATTTTGTTTCAGGAATGATGAAAACAGTTCCACCACTAAACGATTTATTCAATATGGCTGGATTAAATTTACCGAGCTACTTAAAAGGAGAAAATCAAGTAATCCCGGAAAACACCAATTTAGACAAAGAAGAAGAAATTAAATAAATCAAGAATTACAAAAACCAAAGCCTTGCTCAGTCAAGGCTTTTTCATTTATAACTCGTTTGTAACAAAAGTTACTGTTTAAGCTGTTTAGTTCAATTAGTTTTGCTCAAAAAATATAAATAATGAACTTAGAAAATATACTAAAGCAAAACCTAGGAACAATAGTGGATGTTCGCTCTTATGGAGAATTCATGGGAGGTCATGTCTCTGGCGCTATTAACATTAGCCTGAATCAAATAGCTGAAAAACTAGAAGAAATAAAGCAACTTAAAACACCTTTAATCTTATGTTGCGCCTCGGGTTACAGAAGCGGACAAGCACAAAATTTTCTCTCCCAACACAACATTGAATGCTACAATGGCGGTTCATGGTTAGAAGTAAACTATTATCAATCAAAACAATAAAAAATGATGCAATTCTTAAAAAAAATATTTGGTAATACTACCCAAATTAATTTTAGCGATTTACTCAAAGAAGGCGCAATTATATTAGATGTTCGAACAGCTGCCGAATTCAAACAAGGTCACATTAGTGGTGCCATAAACGTACCTCTAAATGAACTAGAAAATTATATTTTGAAACTAAAAAAAGATCAAACTATTATCACTTGTTGTGCATCTGGAATGAGAAGTGCATCGGCTGTAAAATTTTTAAAAGCAAATAATTTTTCACAAGTTCACAATGGTGGTGGATGGAATAATTTAGCAAAAAAACTAGCCTAAAGGTTTATTTTAACCAACGAAACCGATTGCATTTTGCAACAATAGTCAATTAAATTGTTAAAATATCACAAAAAAATCTACAAGAGATACTCACAAATAAATTTCATTTTTTTAAAAAGCGTTTCAAAAAAATAAAACATTCAAAAAATACCTTCTATTTCATCAATTCAGTAATTACAATTGTTAGCTGAGTATTCAATTAAAACAATTAGTGTGTTTTTTACATTTACAAATTAAAACTTCTCTATTTGTACTAAAAAAAAAAAACTAAACTTACCGATGTATTGCGAATACATTTGAAATCAAACTATTCCAAAAATCATTTGTCTTACGGCAAAATAAAAATTACATTTGCAGCAGTTTAACTTTTACGATCAAAATGAAACCTAACACTCAACAATTAAACGATTTAATTATCCAAGTAAGAAGAGACATCCTTCGAATGGTACACGCTGTTAACTCAGGTCACCCAGGAGGTTCTCTTGGTTGTACCGAATTTTTGGTAGCCTTGTATCAAAATATAATGCGCCGCAAAGAAGGTTGGGACATGGACGGTATTGGTGAAGATTTATTCTTCTTATCAAACGGTCATATCTCTCCAGTATTCTATAGTGTTCTTGCACGTAGTGGTTATTTTCCAGTATCAGAATTAGCGACTTTCCGTTTGTTAAATTCTAGATTACAAGGACACCCAACTACACATGAAAACTTACCTGGAGTACGTATTGCATCTGGATCTTTAGGTCAAGGGATGTCAGTTGCAATTGGAGCTGCTCAAGCCAAAAAATTAAACAACGACAATCACCTTGTTTATACACTTCATGGAGATGGTGAATTGCAAGAAGGTCAAAACTGGGAAGCTATCATGTATGCTTCTGCAAAAGGAGTTGACAATTTAATTGCCACTGTTGACCTTAACGGAAAACAAATCGACGGAACAACAGACGAAGTTTTATGTATGGGAAGTCTTCGCGCTAAATTTGAAGCATTTGATTGGGATGTTCTTGAAATTAAAGAAGGAAATAATCTTGAAGCAATTATTGCTGGAATGAATGAGGCAAAATCTAGAACAGGAAAAGGTAAACCAGTATGTGTTTTACTATACACTGAAATGGGTAATGGTGTAGATTACATGATGTACAGTCATGCATGGCACGGTAAAGCACCTAATGATGCTCAACTAGAAAATGCTTTAGCTCAAAATCCTGAAACTTTAGGAGATTACTAAAAAGTATCCAGTAATTAGTGTTCTGCAGAATGCTATCAAAAATCTAAATTAGAAAATGAAAAAATATATAAATACAGGAAGTAAAGATACTCGTTCAGGTTTTGGAGTGGGTATGACTGAATTAGGTCAAAAAAATGAAAACGTAGTAGCACTTTGTGCGGATTTAATTGGATCATTAAAATTTGATGATTTCAAAAAAAATCACCCAGAGCGTTTTTTCCAAATCGGAATCGCTGAAGCAAACATGATTGGAATTGCTGCTGGTTTAACTATCGGTGGAAAAATTCCGTTCACTGGAACTTTCGCTAGCTTCTCAACAGGAAGGGTTTACGACCAAATTCGTCAATCAGTTGCTTATTCAGATAAAAACGTAAAAATCTGTGCTTCTCACGCTGGTTTAACTTTAGGAGAAGACGGTGCAACTCACCAAATCCTTGAAGATATCGGTTTGATGAAAATGTTACCAGGAATGACTGTTATCAACACTTGTGACCACAACCAAACAAAAGCGGCTACAATTGCTCTTGCAGATCACCATGGTCCAGCATATTTGCGTTTTGGTCGTCCAGTAGTTCCTAACTTTACTCCTGCTGACGAACCTTTCATCATTGGAAAAGCAATCATGTTAAACGAAGGAACTGATGTAACAATTGTTGCTACTGGTCATTTAGTTTGGGAAGCTTTAATTGCTGCTGAAAAATTAGAAGAAAAAGGAATTTCTGCTGAAGTAATCAACATTCATACTATTAAACCATTAGACGAAGAAGCAATTTTAAAATCGGTGGCTAAAACAGGATGTATTGTTACTGCTGAAGAACACAACTACCTTGGAGGACTTGGAGAGAGCATTGCTGGTGTATTAGCCGTAAACAATCCAACTCCACAAGAATTTGTTGCTGTTAAAGATAGTTTCGGTGAATCTGGAACTCCAGAGCAATTAATGGAAAAATACAAATTAAACAATCAGGCAATTTTTGAAGCTGCTGAAAAAGTGTTAGCTAGAAAAAAATAGTTTGATTCAACCTATATCACAAAAAATCCCGTTCAGTTGATGAACGGGATTTTTTTGTATCAAATCAATTCTAAATTGTACTTATATTTTCTAAACTCAAAACCAATTAAAAACCAAGACTTAAAAAACTTATATGACTTATATGTTTTAAGAATCAAGAGCAGGAAAAGATTTTATTTCGCATATAAAAAAGACTGCATCACTTCAAAAGAAACACTTTCGTCTTCGTTTACAAAATATTTCAACAAAACTTCACCCCACATTTTTCCATCACTATAATCTGCAATAATCCATCGGTGGTTTAAAACTTTCACCTTATTGATAACAAACTTGTTCTCCCCTATTTGATCTTGCCCTACATAAGGATTCCCTTTAGGATTCGAATTCAAATCCATTAATTTTTCGGTTACTATAGGAATTAACTTCTCGTAAGCTATGGTTTTATTGGCTACAGCCGAATCAAAATAGTTTTGAGCATTTTCATTTTTTTCTAACGAAAAATAATTAGCATCATTTAATTTCAAAGTCAGCGAATTCAAACTATCTTTTAATCTCTTAGTTGTTCTTTTATAGCGTTCTTGTTCAAATTTGACTTCATTACTTAAAAACGAATACGTAAAAACATTAATTAGCACTAATAAAATAAAGGCATATATTAAAAATGATCTTTTCATTGTATAAAATTTATAGGTTGATTTCTAAATTATCGTAGGCAAGGAATACGTTTTCAGGAAGATTTTGCTGTACTTCTTCATGAAAACCCATAATATGACTTATATGAGTTAAATAAGCCTTTTCGGGCTTTACTAGAGCAATAAAGGCCAAAGCTTCTTCTAAATTAAAATGGGAAAAATGAGGTTCTTCGCGTAATGCATTTACCACCAAAACTTTTAAATTTTTAAGTTTATCTACCTCAGCGGTTTCGATAGTCTTTACATCCGTTAAATAAGCAAAATCATCAATACGATAACCAAAAACTTGTAAATCGCCATGCATCACATTAATAGGAACAGCTACTTTATCTCCAATTGAAAAAGGTTCATCATTACTTACCTCTATCGTTTTTACAGATGGTGCGCCTGGATATTTATTAACCGTTTCAAATACATAATCAAAACGACTTTTCATATTAGCAATTACTCTTTCGTGTGCATAAATAGGCATTTCACCTTGTCTAAAATTAAACGGTCTTATATCATCTAATCCAGCAGTATGATCTGCATGTTCATGGGTAAAAATAATACCATCTACTTTATGACAATTAGAAGCCAACATTTGTTGTCTAAAATCAGGACCACAATCAATTACATACGAATATTCATCCCAACGAATCAATACAGAAACCCGAAGACGTTTGTCTTTACTATCTGAACTTTTACATACGGGATGATCACTCCCAATAACTGGAATTCCCTGAGAAGTACCTGTACCTAAAAAATATACCTTCAAATCCTAAATTTTTCACAAAAATAGGATTATTTATCTTTTATTAGGCTAGCTATTTAATTAACTTTGTAACATCAGGCAAAAACATAAATTTAAACTAAAAAAATGGGTAGCGAAATAAAACTAAAAGGAGACCGAATTATAGCACAAGTCCCTTCGATAAAAGATAAGGCACTACGTATCAATTTAAACGAAAATATTTATGGAACATTTGCCGAAATTGGCGCTGGACAGGAAACCGTAAGACATTTTTTTAGAGCTGGAGGTTCTTCTGGTACTATAGCAAAAGCAATGTCGGCCTATGATAAAGACTTTAGTGATGCCGTTTATGGTGTTGAAAAAGACGGAAGATATGTGACAGAAAACAGACTAAAAAAAATGCTTTCGCACGAGGTTAGCCTTATTGAAAAGCGACTAAATCGTGACAAACATCCCAACAAATTATTTTTTAGCTACGCCAATACGGTTGCCACAATCGATTTTGCAAAACAATTTAAAGGACATGGATGGGTAGGAATCAGCTACCAACTAGACCCTAACGAAGATTACAACGAAATAATTCTTCATATTCGTTTTAAAGAAACAGATGCCCGATTACAACAAGAAACACTCGGTATTTTAGGGGTTAACCTAATTTACGGTGCTTTTTACAAATATGATGATCCTAAAAAATTATTACGCTATTTATACGACCATTTAGATAAAGACCAACTAGAAATAGACACTATCAATTTTTCGGGTCCTCGATTTGCAGAAGTAGACAATCGTTTAATCAGTTTACAATTAGTAAAAAATGGTATGACTGATGCCGTAATGTTCAATCCTAAAGGTAAAAACATTCTACCAGCTGCTGTATTATACAAAAAAAACATCTTAGCTATACGAGGAAGTTTCCGTCCTGTTACTAAAGTGAACATGGACATGTACGAGAAATCGCTGAAGATGTTCCTTGAAGAAAATAAGGTAGAAAAAGAAAATACCTTGGTTGTTTTTGAAATTACTTTATCAAACTTGCGTTCGGATGGTGAAATTGATGAAAGAGATTTTATGGATCGTGCCGAATTACTGTGCTCTCTGGGGCAAACTGTAATGATTTCTAATTTCCAGGAATACTATAAAGTAGTAGAATATTTTGCTAATTATACAAAAGCCCGCATGGGACTTGCCATGGGAGTTAACAACTTAGTAGATATTTTTGACGAAAAATACTATCGTCACCTAAGTGGGGGGATTTTGGAAGCTTTTGGTAAATTATTCTTCCGTGACATGAAAGTTTTATTGTACCCAATGCTAGATGAAAACGGAGAAGTAACCACTTCGGAAAATTTAAAAGTTCATCCTCGAATGAAAGAATTATACAAATTCTTCAAGTTTAACGGTAAAGTTATCGATGTAGAAGATTACAATCCAGAAAACCTTAAAATATTCTCTCGTGAAGTTCTTAAAATGATAAATAGAGGAAAAACAGGATGGGAACCAATGTTACCGAAAGGAGTTGCTGAAATTATCAAAGAGAAAAAACTATTTGGTTACGACCCAAATAAAGTTTATGTAGAATAAGCGTCAAATTAATAAACAAAGAAGCCGTCTTAAGCAATAATTTAAGACGGCTTCTTTTTTTGTTTACAAGATTAAAAATATTAAAGCCCTAATCGCAAACTAGGTGTTCCCACACTAATTCTTGTACTTACTGAGCTAGGACTACTATAGGTTCTTTGATAATAAGGTCTTTCATAACCATAGTAATAAAAACTCGCATGACTGTAAAACATAGAATCATGATTACAGTGCCCATTACAATGATCATAATGTTCGCTATAGGCTTCTTTTTTACTAGCAATATAAGCACGATAGGCTTTTCGATCTTTGGCTTTCAAGTTCTTTTCATATTCCTTTTGTTCTTTCCAAAAAGCTTTCTCATCAGCCTTTGTTTTTGCTGTAAATGTCAATTCGTATCGCGCATCTTCTGCACCACGTTTTTGATAATAACTCATTTTATCTGTGGAAATATTGGCTTTAGTTTCATTTTCTACGTTAACCTCTTGAGCTTCAACTGCAAATAATCCTAGAAAAATAAATGCAATTACTGTTTTTATTGTCTTCATAATAGTACTTTTTTAATGATTAATAAAACTACTTGTGATAATAAGACAACTAAAAACTCGTTTTCCCTACCCAAGTACTTCCGATTTTTATTAAAAAAACTCAATTAAACCTTTTGCGTTATTAATTATCTTAACCAAAACAACCATTAAAAAACCACAAATCTAAATGCAACTGCTTATGAATCCTAATTCACTTTGGTCTCTCCGTTTAGGTTTTTCAAACCAACAAGCTCAAAAAATTGAAAAAATGGGAATATCAAAATTCCTGCAGGCTTCTTTCGAAACAGAATATGAAAATAGTATCCCTGACTTTCTAAAAGACAGCCCAAAATCATTAGCTGATTTAAGAGCGCTCCGAAAAAAATCAATAGCACTTACTGAAGATAAAAAAAGGAATTTCTTAGACAGGAAGCGCTAACTTCATTAGCAATGAAATCATGGTGGATAGACAAAATGAAAAACGATAATTTCCCTCTTAGGGAAAAAAATGACCTTACTATTACACAATCATTTTGTGGCAACATTTCAAAAAGTAAAGGTTAATTATTGGGTTTTTGAACACAATCAATTACTAAGGAAACATGCTTTTGGGAACTTTAAAGAATTAACTAAAGCGATTATCAAAAATAATGCAATGCTTCGCTATTTAGATAATGTAGATAATAGAAAAGGGAAAATCAATGAAAATCTTAGCCGAGAATTACTCGAGCTTTTTACTCTAGGCATAGGTAATTATACCGAAGACGATATTAAAAATGGAGCAAAAGCTTTAGCAGGACTTGGACTTGGAGAAAATGGAGGTATTTATCGCGACCGAATTGCTGATAACGATGAAATTGTATATTTTGGCAAAAAAGGACATTTCAAAGCAGATGATTTAGTAGATATTATTTTCAAACAAAAAAACAGCCCCTATCTTTTTACTCGAAAAATTTTGGAATGGTTTATTTACGATACACCGAGTGAAACACTAGTAACCTACTATGGAGATTATTTCAGAAAGCAAAATTTTGAAATAAAACCCCTATTAGAAAAAATAGTCATGGAAGAATTTGATAAAAAAACGGCGGGTTCTAAAATCAAAAACCCTTTAGAATACAGCCTCCAAATACTTTCAGAATTACAAATAAACCCAAGGTCAAACCGTCCTCTGGTCGCTTTCCTGAAGGCACAAGGAATGGATTTATTTAACCAACCAAACGTAAAAGGCTGGGAAGGTGGTAAATCTTGGCTGACTTCTCAAATTTATTTTCAACGTAACAATCTGGCTGATTTGTATTGCAGTGGAAGAGAAATTTTCAACCAAAAAACCAAAGAAAATAGGATGGAAGAAAATAATAGTCCCAATTTTAGAAATACGATGGTCAATTTAAGTTGGAAAACAGGAACAAACAAACAAATTATCCGTGAATTATCAGATAGACTACTATTCCAAGTTGACAATGAAAGCCAAAAAGACTTTGAAACAATTTTAAAATACGATTTTGATTCACAAGCTCAAAATGCCAACCAAGCAGTTTTAAGACTATTCAATGCAATGGTAAAAGAACCTGAATTTCAATTGATTTAAAAACCTCCTAAAATAATCAATTTATGAACAGAAGAAATTTTCTATCACTTACAGGAACATTAACAGGAGGAACATTGTTACTTCCTAACTTTTTGTTCTCTTATGGTTGTCAAAAAAATTTAATGATTGGAGAACAATGTTTGGTTTTCATACAATTAAATGGAGGAAATGATGGTTTAAACACTTTTATTCCTTTTGAAGATCCATTGTATTATGATTTACGCCCCAATATTGCCATTTCCAAAAACGAAGTAATTTCGACTACTAAAGGAATGGGATTTCATCCTTCTTTGAAAGGATTTGCTCAAATGCAACAAAATGGTGATTTATCGGTAATTCAAAACGTAGGATATCCTGAACCTAATCGTTCCCATTTTAGAAGTCAAGAAATTTGGCAAACCGCTACCGACTTTAATCAATACCTTAATGAAGGATGGTTAGGACGTTATCTTGATTTACAATGTGTCACTCATAACCCAACTGCAGGAATTAATATTGACTCTATCGATAATCTTTCTTTAAAAGGAGACAACCCAAATTCAATAACCGTAAAAGATCCAGACCGCTTTAAAATAAAAAACAATAAAGAAGAAACCGATGTTTTATCTTCAAATCCTTCGTTGGATTTTGTTCGAAAAGTAGCCAATTCAGTTTTGGAAGGTTCCGAAGATATTCAAAAAGCACTGAGTAAATCGAGTACTCAAACCAGCTATCCTAAAAATGCTTTAGGGAAAAATTTAGAATGGATTGCGCGTTTAATAAAAGGAAATTTAAATTCAAAAGTATATTACACCTCTCAAAGTGGGTATGATACACATGACAACCAATTGGCCATCCAAAACAATAAATTCAAGGAATTAGACTCGGCATTATACAGTTTTTACCAAGATTTAAAACAAGGCAATTTATTGCAAAATGTAACAATCGTGGTGTTTTCGGAATTTGGAAGAAGAGTTAAAGACAATGGAAATGGAACAGATCACGGAACTGCCGCTCCAATGTTTGTCATTGGTGGACAAAACCGCGGAAAAGTAATAGGCAACAACCCAAATCTAAGCGATTTATCACAAGGAGATTTAAAATACCAAATCGATTTTAGATCCGTTTATGCTAGTCTATTGAAAGAAAAAATGGCTTTTGACTACCAAAAAATCGGGATTAAAAGTCCTCCTTTACAAGGATTGTTTTAACTTTTTTTTGCATTAGAACCACCCGATTGTAATTATTATGATTTATCTCTTTTGTTTTAAAAAGTTACAGTTTGGAAAATGGATATCGTTTTTTATACTTTTTTCTGTCATCAAAGTAGTGAATGTGCAACAAAAGAAGAGTCATTTTAAAGTAAAAAAAATCAAATCAAAACGTAAAAGAGACCATTTTACCATACAAAAACGTAAGAGTACGCTATAAAAGAAAGCGCACACATTTATTTTTCAAATAAAGAACTATACATCGCTATTTTTTATAGCTCCAAAAATTACAAAAAGCTTATTATTCAAAAGTTTAAACACCAATTATTCAAAAAATCATCTTTCTAAATACTCCATTTGCCAACTAAAAAAATCTCGACAAAAAAAAACATCGAAAATGTGAAGTAATTATTTTTTTTATTAATATTGAAATCTGTTACAAGATCATTTTTAATTTAAAAAAAACCTATTTAGAATAAATTTTCACGTGATGAAAAAGAGTAACCGTAAAGAACTGAGCTTTGAACAAACTGAAAAGCTTGTTACACTAGCCCTAGAGGAAAGAAATCCATTCGAAATTATAAAAAAAGAATTTGGATTGGCTGAAAAAGAAGTTCTGGAAATCATGAAAAAAAAGATGCCTCTAGAAAAATTTGAAATGTGGAAAAAGAAAGCTTCGGCTAGTAAACCTAAACCTAAACCTCTTAAAATTGATGATTTTGATGACGATTTAGATGGAAAATACTATATTAAAAATAAACTAGACTAACGCTACGAAACACTCTCAAGAACGGGTGTTTTTTTTATACCTTTTGCGCTGTTTAAAAACAAGGCTAAACCACTTAATTCCAAAACATTATATGAAAAAATTATTATTAGCATTTGCCTTCACTTCTTTGGTTTGGAGTTGTAAGTCTGTTCAAACTAGCAAAAACACACTAGCCACAATTGAGGCTACCATCAATTTAAATGAAGTAAAAAACGATCAAGTTTTAGTTACTATTAAAGCCCCTAAAATAAAAAGCACTGAAATCAGTTATCGAATACCAAAAACAGTTCCCGGAACCTACTCCGAGAGCAATTATGGAATATACATCGAAGATTTAAAGGCATATGATAAAAAAGGGAATTTATTGTTAGTCAAAAAAACAGATGAAAACACTTGGACAATATCAAATGCTAAATCTTTGAGTAAAATAACCTATTTAGTAAATGACACTTTTGACATTGAAAAAGGAACTAGTTTTGGCAACGAAGATGTTTTTTCACCAGCAGGTTCAAATATTATTGCTGGTGAAAATTTCATGATTAACACTCATTGTTTCATAGGTTATTTTGACAATTATCTTTCAAATCCTTACCAATTAAGTATAAATCATCCAAAAACATTATGGGGAGCAACATCATTGACAGACATCGATTCTAGCGATACCAATGATGTGTACACAACATCACGTTATGCGGATCTTGTAGAAAATCCTATCATGTATTCAAAACCGGATTATACTACTTTTACAGTTGATGGGATGGATATTCAAATTTGTGTGTATTCCCCAACAAGAAAATATACTGCCGAAAGCATTACTCCAGAAATGAAAACCATGATGATTGCCCAAAAGAAATTCTTAGGCAAAATCAATTCTACAAAAAAATACAGCGTTCTTTTATACTTATCAAGTCTAAAAGAGGATGATGCACATGGTTTTGGAGCACTTGAACACCCAACAGCAACTACAGTTGTTTTACCTGAAATAATGGATAAAGAAGAATTAGTAAAATCGATGATGGACGTAGTTTCTCATGAATTTTTCCATATAGTTACACCACTTACTATTCATTCGAAAGAAATTCAAGATTTTGATTATAATGCACCCAAAATGTCCGAACATTTATGGATGTATGAAGGTGTGACCGAATATTTTGCTAATCTTTTTCAAATCAACCAAGGTCTAATCTCTGAATCCGATTTTTACAATCGAATTGCAGAAAAAATAGAAGAATCGAAAGCACTCAACGACACAATGCCTTTTACAACAATGAGTGCTAATGTATTAAAAGAACCTTATAAAGAACAGTATTTAAATGTTTACCAAAAAGGAGCATTAATTGGAATGTGTATCGACATTATTATCAGAGAAAAAAGCAATGGTCAACGTGGAATTCTAGATTTAATGCAAAAATTATCAAATGAATACGGAGTTTTAAAAGCTTTTAATGATGAAGAACTTTTTGGCAAAATAACAGAACTAACTTATCCTGAAGTGGGTGACTTCCTTAAAACGTATGTAGCTGGCCCTACCCCTATTCCATATGATGTATTTTTGGGTAAAGTTGGTGTTGAAAAATATAAAACAGAGCAAGCAGCTGCCGTTTTTCTAAAAGACAATAACACGCCATACATTAATGTTAACCCTGCATCAAAAGAAATTTTTGTAGCTCCAAATATGGAATTAAATATTTTCTTTGACCATCTAGGGCTAAAAGGGAATGAAATACTTTTAAGCATTAACGATAAAAACTACAATCTAGACAACATCTATGATTTAATCAGTCAAAGTACTAAATGGAAGGAAAATGAAGCCATTACAATAAAAATAAAACGTAATGGTAAAGAAGAAACCATAAAAGGAATAGTAAAATTGCCTATGATTGAAAAAGAAACTTTGAAAGTTTTTGATGAATCTAAAAAACAATTAAAAGAAGCTTGGTTAAAAGGTTAATATTTTTTTAAACCTATTAAAACAGAATTGTATCAACTATTCGGTTTCTCAACTATTTTCTTTACTTTGCACAAAATATTTTAACTAATGAAAAAATCAATTCTTGCATTCGTTGCTTTACTAGCAATAGCGGCATGTGACAAAAAAGAACCAAAAGGAAATTTACACATTACAGGAAATGTAAAAGGACTAAAAGACGGAACTTTATACATTCAAAAATTTGTTGACACTTCACTAATTGCAATTGACACTATAATAATTGAAGGTGATTCGAAATTTGAAAGTTATTTAGATTTAAAATCTCCAGAAATGCTTTATTTATTTGTGGACAGAGGTGTTTCTAATTCATTAGACAACAACCTTATGTTTTTTGCCGAACCAGGCAAAATGACCTTAGAAACTAATCTGGATGCATTTCTCTCTGATGCAAAAATTACAGGTTCTAAAAACCACGAATTATATGAAGAGTATAAAAAAACAACTGAAAGATATAAAGATCAAAATTTAAGTCTTATTGAACAAAAATTTAAAGCAATTAAACGCAAAGACACTAAAGCAGTAGATAGTCTTAGTCAATTGCAGGAATTAAACATGAAACGCAAGTACCTATTTGCTGTTAACTATGCCATGAACAATAAAGACCATGAAATTGCTCCCTATATTGCCTTAGCAGAAGTTTACGATATCAACGTAAAATTTTTAGACACCATAGCAAAATCGATGAGTCCGAAAATAAAGGAATCCATGTATGGAAAAAAATTAACACAATACATCAAAGCTTTAAAAACTACTAACTAATATATTAAGAATAGCACATTAATACAAAAGCATTTCAGTTTATTTGAAATGCTTTTTTTATTTATAATTCAACTAAAATCATCATTTCTTTTTATACCATTTGTCAAAACAGAAAATCATCATTTCGATTAAAATCCTTAACAAAGTAAATACGGTTATCAAACTGATAAATCCAAACAGCGATATCAAAACAAACAAGCTTAACCTGAATAACCACATTAGTTTTCAAACGGTAGCATTCAAACAAATTATTCAAAATTTATTGTCGAATGCAATTAAATACAATGACAAAGAAATTACAGAAATAACCATTACCTACAACGAAACATTACAATAAATAGCTATCAGTGACAATGGTCCGGGAATTCCTAAAAGTCAGGCAGAAAAAATAGTCCAAATGTTCTATACATTAGGACAAAAATCTAGAGGAGAATCAGGAACAGGAATGGGATTAAATCTGGTTAGAAAACTAGCCGAAAGAAATGATGTAAAAGTTTTTTACAATACCAATTACAAGGAAGGTTCTGAATTTATAATAGGCGAAATTAAAACTGGAAATTAACACAAAAAAATTGAGGAATTACTATTAGCAATTCCTCAATTTTTTATCTCTTTAAAGCAAAATGGGATTTAAATTCCTTAACTACATCATTTTCCATATAATGAATAACAAACCAGTAATCATCAGCAGGTAAAAAATGTCCATTATAAGTTCCATTCCAGCCTGTACCATTAGGGCTTATTTGTTTTAAAAACTTTCCATAACGATCAAATATTCGGATATATGCATAAGGCTGTGAAGCCAATTCTTTTATGTTCCAATAATCATTATATCCATCATTATTTGGCGTGAAATACTTTGGATAATTAATAACCAAAATATCGGTTTTGGTTATCGGATTACTACATCCGGAATTTTCCACTACAGTAACCGAATGTAAACCTGAAGATACATATTCAAAAACCGGACTCGATTGCAAAGGACCATCATCCAATTGATAAGAATAATCTCCATTGGCAGCATCGGCAGTAATAGTAATTTTTTGATTTTCAACAAAAGCCTCTGTAACCGTCCAGCTAAAATCAGTCAAAGTATTAGAAGGTAAAACCGTTACATCAATTGTCTGCACTACGGCACATTGCCCTGGATCGGGAGTAAAAGTATAAGAATCACTATTCAAATTATCTACAGCTGACGGATTCCAGGTTCCTGTTACACCATAAGGAGAAGTTGTATCTAAATTAGGCGCTACACTTCCTGAACAAATAGTATAATCATTAAACCCCGGATTTATAGGCTGATTTACAATAATATTCATCGTTTGTACTATAGCACATTCATTTGAATTGGGAGTAAAAATATATGTCCCACTGGCCATATTGTCAACTACAGTTGGCGACCAACTACCTGATACTCCATTTGGAGATGTTGTTCCCAAAGTAGGCGCTGTACTTCCGGCACAAAATGGAGCAATTTGAGTAAAATTGGTTACCGTCTTTGGAGTTATGGTTACACTCAATGTTTGCTGTACCGCACACTGATTAGGATCGGGCGTAAAAGTATAAGAACTAGTTCCGGCAGCTGTAGTACTAATTGTTGAAGGTGACCAAGTACCCACAATTCCTGCTGGTGAAACCGTACTTAAAGTTGGAGGATTGCTTCCAATACAAATGGGTGAAATCGGAGCAAAATTGGGATTAACTGCATTAGGTAAAACGGTGATTGTAGCCGTTGTTGGAGTTACAACCACACATTGCCCTGCATTAGGAGTAAAAGTATAAGTTACAGGCCCTAAAATAGCTGTATTAACAGCGCTCGGTGTCCATGTTCCAGTAATAGGTGTTGCATTATCTGATGTCAAAGGCAATACCGGTGCTGTAGCACTCTGACAAACCGTTGATGGAATAGAATTAAATACAGGTGTTGCTTTAGCATTAATTGTAATATTCATCACTTGTTGATTGGCACAAGGAAAGCTAGTCGGATTGGGTGTAAATGTATAAGCTACTGTACCAGGAAGAGCGGTATTAATCGTAGCCGGGGACCAAGTACCTGAAATTCCATTGGGAGATGTCGGACCTAAAACGGGTGCCACCGAACCTTCACACAATGGACCGATAGCTGCAAAATTGGGTGTTGTAACGGTAGCTGAACAAATCGTTTTACAACTAGTTGTTTCTGGTGTTACACAAGCTTTGGCTCCTACCGCAGTAAGTGTAAACACAACTGTCTGACCTTCATTTAAGCCTGAAACCATTAAATTAGAAGGGGAATTATGTGTCCCCGTAATAGGAGTTCCCCCATCAATAGTATAACTATAAGTAAAGCTTGATTGACCTGTATTAGCAAAATCAAAAAAAATCGAATTTGTTCCTGCGACACAAAATAAAGACAAATGCTGTTCTACATAAACATCAATTTCAGTTCGAGGAGTACTTTCAACTCCTCCAATCACTTGGGTAACAAAATACTTAAGATGATTTGATCCTGTAGCTGCCACATTTGTAGGTGGCGTTGGTGCTGTAGTAGAAAAAGTTCCTCCTGTCAAGGTTGTGTACCATCTCAAGGTTCCTCCTCCTGATGGAGTTGCCGACAATGGAGCCGCTGTTTCATTGAGACAATAATACAAAAATGCAGGAGTTGGTGTAGGTGCTGGTGTTTGAGCCGACATTCGCGTAGCGAAGAACAAATCAATTAGACAGACAAAGACTAATACTATTATATTCTTTTTCATTGTATCGATTTTAAAAAAAGATTCGATTTGGGAAAATCTTAATATTTCGTAAATATATTAAAAAAGCAAGCTTTATAAAAGGGAAACACGAATATAAAAACTATTATTTGTAGTACTATCGATTACAAAAAAAAGACCCAACTAAAAGTTGGGTCTTTTCTAATATATGTAACAAACAGAATTAAGCTGCTTTATGTTGCTCTTCGATTTGCTTTTTATCTTCTATTGAAATAGTATCTACCAATACCGGAGTTGCGATAAATAATGAAGAATAAGTTCCCACTACAATACCTACCAACATAGCAAAGATAAATCCTCGGATAGACTCACCTCCAAAAATAAACATCGTTAATAACACAAGAATCATCATTAATGAAGTATTCAATGTTCTTGATAATGTTGTATTAATAGAAGCATTAACAATTTCTTCGAAAGTACCTTTACGGTTACCAATAATAAATTCTCTAATTCTATCAAATACAATTACTGTATCATTCATCGAATATCCAATTACAGTAAGTATTGCTGCGATAAAATGTTGGTCCATTTCCATGTGGAAAGGCATGAATTTATAACATAAAGAGTAGATACCCAATACAAAGATTACGTCATGAGCAACAGCTGCAACAGCACCTAATGAATACTGCCATTTACGGAATGAAATCATCAAGTATAAGAAAATAACAGCCATAGCACCTAAAACTGCCCAATAAGAGTTTGTTTTAATATCTTCTGAAATCGAAGCTCCTACTTTCGATGCTTGTAATACCCCTACTTTTTTACCATCAAACGTATTAGTGAATTTATCATAAGAAACATTAGTGTAATATTTAGATAATGCCTTGTATAATTTTTGATTCACTTCCTCGTCAACAGCAACACCGTCTTCTTTAATTTTATACTTAGTAGTAATTTTTAATTGATCAGCATCTCCTAAAACTTTAGCTTCAACTGGCGTACCAAATGCAGCTGATAATTCTTCAGAAACAACTGCCGCGTCTACAGGCTTTTCAAACTTAACTTGGAATGTTCTACCTCCAACAAAGTCTACACCTTCATCTAATCCATTTACAAAGAAGATAGAAATCAAACTCACGATTACTACTAATGAAGAGAAAACATAAGTGAATTTCTTAATCTTGATGAAATCGAAGTGGAAATTAGTAAACCAGTTTTTTGTAATATTCGTAGAGAACGTCAAAGTAGCTTTTCCTAAAATGTTTCTGTCGATGAATATTCTAGCAATGAAAATTGATGTAAATAACGAAGTAACGATACCAATAAGTAATGTTAAAGCGAAACCTTTAATTGGTCCTGTTCCAAAAATAAACAAGATAGCTCCAGTCAAAACGTGAGTCACGTTAGCATCAATGATTGAACGCATCGCTCCATGCCATCCGTAAGACGAAATTACAGCATCTGATAAAGATTTACCTTCACGCAATTCTTCTTTTGCTCTTTCATAGATAATGATGTTAGCATCTACCGCAGTACCTAATGTTAACACGATACCTGCAATACCTGGTAATGTTAATACAAAACCAAAACTTGCCATAATTCCGAATAAGAAAAGTAAGTTTAATAATAACGCTAAGTTAGCATACCAACCTGCTTTACCATAATAGAATACCATCCATAAACATACCAAAACAAATCCTACAATAGAAGAAATCATACCTGCATCAATAGAAGCCTGTCCTAAAGATGGTCCAACTACTGTAGATTGAATAATATCAGCAGAAGCTGGTAATTTACCTGCGTTTAATACGTTAGCTAAATCTTTAGTTTCTGTAATATCAAAAGAACCTGTAATTTCAGATCTACCACCTGCAATTGGTCCACTAGTAACACCAGGAGCAGAATAAACTACATTATCCAAAACGATAGCAATATAACTTTTTTGAGCAAAAGCTCTTCCTGTTAATTCCTCCCATACTTTAGCACCTTGTGGACTCATTTGCATAGAAACAGCAGGTTTACCCATTTGGTCAAAAGTATCATTTGCATCCGTAACTAGACCTCCGTTCATCGCTGGAACATTGTCTCTGTTACCTTTTAAAGCATATAATTCTACAGCTTCAATTTGTTTACCCTCTTTGTCAGTCAAATTTGTTGGTTTACTCCAAACAAATTTTGCATAACGTTGGTCAGCAGCTAATAAATTTCTAATTTCTGGTCTTTTGAAATAAGCATTGATTACCGCTGTATCTTTTGGTGCAAATAAACCTAATACAGGTCCACCACCTTGACCAATCATCTTGTCTAATAAAGGATTATTTCCTTTTTTAGCAGTAGCTGTATCTTTTGCATCCGTTAATAAAGCACTTAATGAATCTTTAACGACTGGTTTCGCTTCTTTTTTAGTAACCTCTGTTTTTTTCAAAGTTTCATTGGCAGCCATCAAGAAGTTACCAACTTCTTCTATTTTATAAGTTTCCCAGAACTCTAATTGTGCTTTTCCACCCAATAATTTTTTAATTCTATCCACATCTTTAGCACCTGGAAGCTCTACTAAGATTCTTCCTGATTCTCCTAATTTTTGGATATTTGGCTGAGTTACTCCAAATTTATCGATACGCTCTCTTAATACTTTGTAAGCACTTTCGATAGATTCACCAACTTTTCTTTTGATTACTTTTTGAACCTGAGCATCGGTCATTTGAAAATCAACACCACCTTCACCCTGCATACTTCTGTTTGCAAAAATATCTGGAGAAGCTAATTTTACTGTACCTTTTGAATTCGCTTCAAAAGCTTCAAAAAACTTATCTAAGTAATTTTTATTTCCTTCTAAATTAGCAGTTGCATCTGCCAATGACTTATTAAAAACTGGATTTTTAGAATTATTAGCTAATCCTTTCAATACATCTTTGATAGAAATTTGAAGAATTACATTGATTCCTCCTTCTAAGTCCAGACCTTTATTTAATTGTTTGTTTTTTACCTCATCATATGTAAATTCAGTAAAACCTAGATTCAACACAGGAACTTTACCTATAGAATCTAAATATTTTAACTCTTTATCAGGATTATCCCCTGCGAAAGCTTTAGCTTCACTCTTAACGCCATTAGCAACGAAAGTGAACGTGAGTTGGTAAATACTTACCAATGCAAATAGAATTGCGAAAAATTTAATAAGTCCTTTATTCTGCATTATTACTAAAAATTAATTATTTTAAATTTATTTTTTCATCAAGCCTTAATAACCAATACTTTAGCTATTACTATCTTTCCAAATTGAACAAAAATGGCTATAAATCTTTTTTTAAACCGAGCAAATATATAATTCTGGTTAAGATTAACCAATTTATTTATTAATTAATCTCAAAAAAAAGACTGCAAAATTGCAGTCTTCACTCTATTATGTGAAATTTGTTAAGCCAAAATACCTTTTAAAGCATCATTCATAGCTCTAACTGCATCAGCACTCTTCGCAAATAAAGCTTTTTCATTATCATCTAATTGAATATCGATAATCTCCTCAACTCCATTTTTCCCAATAATACATGGCACTCCAATACAAATATCATTTTGACCGTATTCGCCCTCAACATAAACAGAACAAGCAATCATTCTTTTTTGATCATTTAAAATACTGTCTACCAAAAACGCTACAGAAGCTCCCGGTGCATACCAAGCTGATGTCCCCAAAAGCCCTGTAAGAGTCGCTCCTCCTACCATGGTATCTGCAGCCACTTTTTGCAACACCTCTTTCGACAAAAACTGACTAACAGGTATTCCGTTATAAGCAGCCAAACGTGTTAAAGGAATCATCGTTGTATCACCATGACCACCTATTACCATTCCTGATATATCATTAGCTGGTTTATCCAAAGCAAGAGAGAGATAAGTTCTAAATCGAGAACTATCTAAAATACCTCCCATACCTATTATCCTATTTTTAGGAAGACCTGTTGACTTTAATGCTAAATAGGTCATTGTATCCATTGGATTTGAAACCATTACAATAATAGTGTCTGGAGAATAGGTTAAAATATTTTCCACAACCGATTTAACAATGCCTGCATTAATACCTATCAACTCCTCACGAGTCATTCCTGGTTTTCTAGGAATTCCAGAAGTTACAACCACCACATCACTGTTTGCGGTTTTTGAATAATCATTCGTAACTCCTATTACACGAGTATTGAACCCGGTATCTGTAGCACATTGCATGATATCTAGAGCCTTACCTTCGGCAAAACCTTCTTTGATATCCAACAAAACTACTTCACTAGCAATTCCACGATAAGATATAACGTCTGCACAGGTTGCGCCAACATTTCCTGCTCCTACAATAGTAACTTTCATATTAAAACGTTTATTCGGTTAAGTAAAAAAAATTGGTTAACTCTCGCTAATCTACAATTTATTACTCAAAATAACCACCGAAAAAACTATTTTTTTACGCATCAATATTAGCATAAACTGCATTTTTCTCGATAAATTCCCTACGTGGCGGTACTTCATCCCCCATTAACATAGAAAACACACGATCAGCTTCTGCTAAACTCTCTATAGTTACCTGACGTAACGTTCTGAAATTTGGATCCATTGTAGTTTCCCACAACTGCTCAGCATTCATCTCTCCAAGACCTTTATAACGTTGGATATTAGCACTTCCTCCCATTCTTTCATTTGCCTGATCACGTTGAACATCGTTCCAAGCATACTCTTTCTTATTTCCTTTTTTAACCAAGTATAAAGGCGGAGCAGCAATATAAACATGCCCTTCTTCGATCAATTCTTTCATAAAACGGAAGAAGAATGTCAAAATCAATGTAGAAATATGACTACCATCGACATCGGCATCACACATGATGATTACTTTATGGTAACGTAATTTTGAAATATTCAAAGCTTTACTATCTTCTTCTGTCCCAATAGTAACCCCTAAAGCAGTAAAGATGTTTCTAATCTCTTCGTTTTCGAAAACTTTGTGGTGCATTGCTTTTTCAACATTCAAAATCTTACCTCTTAATGGTAAAATCGCTTGAAAGTTACGGTCACGACCTTGTTTAGCCGTTCCACCCGCAGAATCTCCCTCGACAAGATACACCTCACATTTTGCAGGATCTTGCTCCGAACAATCGGATAATTTCCCTGGCAATCCACCGCCACCCATCACGGTTTTACGCTGCACCATTTCACGCGCTTTTTTAGCTGCGTGACGCGCCTGAGCTGCCAAAATTACTTTTTGAACGATGATTTTAGCATCATTTGGATTTTCTTCCAAATAAGTCTCCACCATCTCACTTACCGCCTGACTCACAGGAGAAACAACCTCTCTGTTACCCAATTTGGTTTTTGTTTGTCCTTCAAATTGTGGCTCAGAAACTTTTACCGAAATAATAGCGGTCAATCCCTCACGGAAATCATCTCCGGAAATGTCAAATTTTAATTTATCCAACATTCCAGAAGCATCGGCATATTTCTTCAAAGAACGAGTTAATCCCATTCTAAATCCTTGTAAATGCGTTCCTCCCTCGTGTGTGTTGATATTATTTACATAAGAAAAAATATTCTCTGAGTAACTCGTATTATAAATTAAAGCCACCTCAACCGGAATCTCGGCTTTTTGATTATCCATAGAAATTACATGACCAATAATAGGCTCACGGTTTCCATCCAAATAACGGATATATTCCTTTAATCCTTCCTGAGAATGAAACACTTCCCCAACAGGATTTCCATTTTCGTCTAATTGTCTTTTATCACAGAAATTAATTGTAATCCCTTTGTTCAAATAAGCCAACTCACGCATACGAGCCGACAAAGTATCATAAGAATACTCTGTTGTTTGCGTGAAAATTGTTGGATCTGGATAAAAAGTAACGATAGTACCTCTTTTTGAAGTATCTCCAATTTGTTTTACAGGATATAAAGCCTTACCTCTTTCATACTCTTGTTGATAAATTTTACCATCACTACTATGAACTGTAGCTGTTAAATGAGTTGACAATGCGTTCACACAAGATACACCTACCCCGTGTAAACCTCCAGAAACTTTATAGGAATCTTTATCAAATTTACCTCCAGCACCAATTTTAGTCATTACAACTTCCAATGCCGAAACACCTTCTTTTTTGTGAATTCCAACAGGAATACCACGTCCATTATCTTCTACTGTAATAGAACCATCTTCATTAATAGCAACACTGATGGTATCACAGTGACCACCCATTGCCTCATCAATAGAGTTATCAACAACTTCATATACTAAATGGTGAAGTCCACGAACTCCAACATCACCAATATACATCGATGGACGCATTCTTACGTGCTCCATTCCCTCTAATGCTTGAATACTATCCGCTGAATAATTGTTCTTGATTTCTTCGCTCATATGTTCTATTCTAAATGTATTTTTGTCTAACACGCAAATATATAAAAACGCAATTTATATAGCGTTAAAATTACCCTTATATAGTCTTAAGTTATCAACAAAATATGTCAATTTCAACAATGAAACCCTTATTTTTTTTCATTAGAATTTAAAATTTGACAATACTACTAACTGTTCGTATTTTTGCAGCATGAACGACAATTTTAAAAACGAATTTTTCGGAATCGGAATACAGAATGGTAAAACCCCTGAAAACTTAGGCGTTTTATGGAGAACAGCTCAAAATTTAGGAGCCAGTTATATATTCACCATTGGAAATAGATACGCTAAACAAGCCTGCGACACGCACAATGCCGTGAAGTCAATTCCCTATTTTCATTACGAAACCTTTGAAGATTTCTTCAACAATCTACCTAAAGGCGCACGATTGGTCGGTGTTGAATTAGACGACAGAGCCGTTGATTTAGAAACTTTTGAACATCCAAGACGCTGTGTGTATTTATTAGGCGCAGAAGATAATGGTCTATCCAAAAAAGCAATGGAAAAATGCCATTTTTTAGTCAAATTCAAATCAGAGAAAAGTTTAAATGTTTCTGTAGCAGGAAGCATCGTACTTTATGACAGAGGGCTTAACAAGCCTCGTTCCTAAACTTAAAAACAAAATCTTACATATAAAAAAGCGGATTGATACTTCTACCAATCCGCTTTCTTTTTATTATTATAGAAAACTATTTATTAATAATCCTCACATTCATTTCCTCTACCTTTTTATCAGAAAGTGGCGATGGAGCTCCAAATAATAAATCCTCACTGGTTCCTGTTTTAGGAAAAGCCATAACTTCACGAATAGAGGCTTTTTTCTCTAAAATCATCATTAAACGATCAATTCCCCAAGCGATTCCTCCATGTGGCGGCGCTCCATACTGGAAAGCCTTATACATCGTTCCTACACTCTTAATCATCTCTTCTTTGTTGTAACCCATATTTCTATAAGTTGCTTCCAAAATTTCCGATTTATGAGCACGAACAGAACCTCCTCCAATTTCGTATCCGTTCAGGATAATATCGTATTGCTGCGCAATGATTGTACCGATTTCTTCTTCCTTACCATCCATGTGTTTTTGCAAATCATAAATTGCCGGCATAGAGAATGGATTATGTGTAAAGGTCCATCGACCTTCATCTGTTTTTTCAAACATAGGGAAATCAACAACCCAAGCCGGACGCAATTCTTTAGCATTAATCAAATGAAGCATTCTACCCATTTCCTGACGCACTGCATCCAAAGCCTTATTTGCCGTAGCATAATCAGCCGCCGAGAAGAATACAATATCACCCACCTGAGCATTCGTAGCCTGAATGATTCCTGCTGCAATTTCCTCTCCTAAAAACTTAATAATTGGCGATTGCAATTCGTCTTCATTTACGATGATATATGCTAATCCTCCTAAACCGTGTTGTTGTGCAATAGCCGTCAAAGCTTCTATTTGACCTTTAGACATACGCTTGTTTCCTTGCTCTTGAGCCGAAACTTTGATACATTTTACAATTCCACCTTCTTCAATTGGTTTAGAGAAAACTTGGAATGTAGTTTCTTTTACAATTTCGGTAATGTCTTGCATTTTTAATCCAAAACGCAAATCAGGACGGTCACAACCGTAATAATCCATCGCTTCTTTATACGTAAGCACTTCAAACGGATGTAAAATCCATTTGTTACCATATACTTTTTTTACTACTTCATTGAACAATTTCGTATTCAAATCGATAATTTGTTGCATGCTCGCATACGCCATTTCCATATCCAACTGTGTAAACTCAGGCTGACGATCCCCTCGAGAATCCTCATCTCTAAAACAACGCGCTACTTGGAAATATTTCTCATAACCACTTACCATCAACATTTGTTTAAACTGTTGCGGCGCCTGTGGTAAGGTATAAAACGAACCTGCTTGTTTACGAGTAGGAACAATAAATTCACGTGCTCCCTCATCTGTTCCTGCACTCAAAATAGGTGTTTCAATTTCTAAAAACTCCTCTGCATCCAGAATATCACGGATTAACTTAATCACTTTATGACGGTTTACAATCGCACGACGTACCTCATCATTTCTGTGATCTAAGAACTTGTATTGGAAACGAGTTGCCTCATTGGTTTTTGCCGCTCTTTTAATTTCGAAAGGCAACGTTTTTGACAAGTTTAATATCTCTAATTCGGATGTTTCTAATTCAATTTTACCAGTACGCAATCCCGCATTATAATCATCTTCATTACGCCCAACAACCTTTCCTTTTACAGAAATAACCGTTTCAGGCTTCAATTTTACTAATTCATCGATATTAGGAAATGTTTCTCTACTGATATTAACCTGGAAAATTTCATAACTCGAATCACGTAAATCAATAAACATCAATTCTCCGTGGTCACGCACACTCGCTACCCATCCTGACAATAACACTTCTTCTCCAACATTCGCTTCAGATAATTGCGAAATCTTATGTGTTCTATAGATATCTTTTACAACGATTGGAATTTCCGGCAATGCTTCTTCCTGACTTTCTTTTTGTTCAGCAATAGCTTCTTTCGCCACTTTTTCCTGCGCTTCATTTTTCTCCGAAACCGCTGCAGCACCTAATTTGTCTAAGATAATCTGGCGAATTACTTTTCCGTTGGCACCTTTACCAATAACACCTAAAACTTTACCAACTAAAATACCTGCTTTTCCTTGGTCACCAGCCTTAATATCATTTGCAACAGCTTCATTTTCTGCAATAACCTTAGCAATTACTTCTTGAATTTTATCTTCAGAAATAGTATTCTCTTCAAAGTATTTTTTATAGTCAAAAGCAGCGTCTTTCAAATAACTCGCTAATGCATTTTGCACTAAAACCGCTGTAATTTTCTCTGCTTTAAACAACTGAAAAATGGCAATAATATCCTGAACATTATTGATTTTATCATAATCTTCCGCCTTGATATTATTAGCTAATGTTTTAGCCACAAACGAAGGATCATTGATTTCATGGTTTATTGCCACAAAAGTTCTGGAACGCAAACTATCTGCCGTGAAGAATTTAGCATCCTGAGGCAAAACACCTCCACCAATCAAAATAGATTCTACCGCAAAAGGCAAAGCAGAGGTATCCACTTTAATTCCTTCTACTTCTTTTTTGATGTTTACAAAAGGTAAATCCGGTTCAGAAATAAAACGATAATCTGCCTCAAATTCCTTTTTACGCATGGTTTTTGTTTGCTTCAAATCGGCATCCCATAAAACCGTAGTTTGATCAGGACGAAACTCTTTGTGCTCAATATAATAATTGAATTGTTTCTCTACCTCTTCTTTCAAAGCTTCCACCATAAACTTAAACGAGTTCAAGTTTTTGATTTCTGTTCTTGGATTCAAATCGTATGAATGTTTTTTACGCAAAGACACCGATACATCCGACTTAAATTCCCCTTTTTCTAAGTTAGCTTCAGAAATACCTAAATTCTGAACAATACGCTGAATGTATTGCGCATAGGTTGAAGCATCTTCGATATTACGAATACAAGGCTCCGTTACAATTTCGATCAACGGAACTCCTGCTTTATTAAAATCCACTAAGGAAATTTTCTTTTCGTGCATCAATTTCGCAGCATCCTCTTCGATATGTACCTGAGTCAAATTTACAGTAAACTGCGTACCATCATTTCGATAACATGAAACGTGACCATCAGGAATAATCGGATTGTGAAACTGCGTAATTTGGATATTTTTCGGGTTATCTGGATACTCATAGTGCTTTCTATCCCAAGAAATCACTTCATTACTAAAAGAAGAATCTACCGCTTTACCGAAATAAATAGCCTTCATTACCGCTTCTTTATTTACAGCTGGTAAAACTCCCATTTGTCCGGTACAAACCGAACATATATTTTGGTTAGGTGTTTCAATTTCTTGATTTGGACAAGAACAAAACAACTTGGTTTTGGTATTTAATCGAACGTGCGTTTCCAGTCCGATAACCAATTCTAAATCGTGGGCCTTAATAGCCGCTGTTAATTGTTCCAATTCCATTATAAAATATCTTTTAAGAAGTTAGCAAATTGCATCACTAATTCATCATTATTCTTTGCTGCTGTAATTTGCAGACCTGTACTTGTTCCTTGTGGCACGGTTAAAGTTGGTAATTGTCCTAAACTAAAACCAACTGTGTATGCATCTGATAAATACATCGCCAAAGGATCTTTTAAACTATCTCCGATTTTTGGTGGTGTACTAGGTGTTACCGGCGATAAAACAATATCCACTTCTTCAAAATCCTTACTGAAGTTTTCAGAAATTTGGTCTCTTAAAGCCAAACCTTTCAAATAGATTTCATCGGAGAAACCTTGAGATAACACTTGGTTTCCTCCCACAATTCTACGTTTGGTTTCTTCAGAGAAATTCTCAGAACGGGTAACCGCATAACTGTCAATCAAATTTTCTCCTTCAATTCGGTTTCCATAATTGGTTCCGTCCAGACGAGATAAGTTTGATGCTGTTTCGGCCATTGCCAAGGTATAATAAGTAGAAACTAAAATATCCGATTTGAAGAAATCTAATTCTTTTACTTCAATTCCTTTAGCTTTAATTTTTTCGATAGCAGCTAAGAAATCAGCTTTTATTTGTGCATCAATCGCTTCGCTATCGATGAAATTTTTAAAATACCCAATTGTTTTTACTGAAGAATTAGCAAGAGCTTCTTCCGTAATTTCGCTTGAGGCTACCGAAGTTTGATCTTTTGGATCCTTTCCGCTCATTACGTTCAACACGATACGAATATCCTCAATTGATTTAGCCAATGGACCAACACAATCCGTAGAAGAAGCATAAGCCATCAAACCGTATCTAGAAATTCTTCCGTAAGAAGGTTTCAAACCATAAATATGATTGTATCCCGCAGGCTGACGGATAGAACCTCCCGTATCTCCTCCAATAGAAAACACCGTATATTCTTTAGCCACGTTCACTGCAGAACCTCCACTTGAACCTCCACCCACTAATTCCGGATTGATTGCATTTTTTACCGCTCCAAAAATGGTATTTTCACTAGAAGAACCATGACCAAAACTATCACAGTTTTCTTTAACCAATGGAATAGCTCCCGCATCCAATAATTTTTGGATAGCCGTTGCTGTATAAGGCGCTTTGTAGTTTTTTAATAATTCAGAACTCGCAGTCGTGTACGTTCCTTGTACCATGTACACATCTTTAATTCCAAAAGGAATACCTTCAAGCAGGCCGATAGATTCTCCCTTTGCAATCTTAGCATCTACCTTAGCCGCTAATTCAAGCGCCATGGAATCCAGAGTACTATTTACTGAATTGTATTCATTTTGCTTCAATAAATCTAATTTTTCCTGAACTAAAGCGGTACAACTTATTTGTTTAGACACCAGTTGTTGGTGTATTTTTTTTATCTGAGAATCCATTTTATCCTTCTATAACTTTAGCAACAACTAAAAAACCATTTTTCTTGTTCGGGAAGTTTTCTAAAATAATTTGTTTTTCAATAGCCGAACTCTCTACCACAACATCTTCTCTTAAATCACTAACAGACACACAATTATGATTGACATTATTTAAGGAATTATTATTTGCTGGAATTGCATTTTTAATTACATCAAATAATTGGTTCACGCTCTCCGATGGCTGTGCTCCCTTAATACTCGACAAAACGTCGACTGTCATTATCTTACTCATAATTTTTAATATGTTTTAAAGTCAAACTTCTAAGCGGGCGAATTTACGAAAGTTTTTTTAGGGAATTCGATTTTTTTTAAATGAATTCAAATGCATAAAAACCAAAGCGATCAGGCTTAAGCTAACTTAAAATGTAAATCGGATTGGAAAAATACAAACAACACAGATTATAACTGATTTATATAAAATTCAGCCTATTGCTTTAAAAAAACAAACTATTCCCATAATTATAAGTATTATAATTCCCATCCATTTTTAAATTCCCAACTTTTACCTGAAACTTATAAAGCTTATCATTTTCAATAACATCCTTATACCAAAGCTTGTGAATTTTATAAAAAGCAAAAGCTGACACAAACCAAGAGAAACTACATATTAAATACCAATAATCCATAATATCAATTAATTTCTTCAATCAAATATTGAGTTCCATTAATTTCGAAAGTAAATCCAATGGTATTCCCCATTAATTTATTTCCCAAAGGTGATTGTGGAGAAAGCGCTATTACATTGATTCCGTCAATAGTTATTTTTGGCAAAGCCAAAGACAGGTACAAATAAATCCCATTGGCTTTCACCAAACTTCCTAAAGTAATCGATTTTGAACTTATTTCCGGATTTATTTTTTCCAAAATCGCTTTTTGGTTCAAAACTTCACGCAACTTCGTATTAAATTTTTCTTGTTCCAAATGCATCATCGATAAAGCGGTTTCGTGTTTATCACCTGCCGAACCTTTGGCATCATTTTTAGAATCTTCGGTCAAAGCCGAAATCATATCCCGAAAAGCATCTATTCGATCCTCTAGCATGCGAGAGTAGTATTGATGTATTTTTTGTTTAAAAGTCATTTTGCATTTTTATTTCATATTAATCCAAATGATGATTTGAACGGCTCACAAATTTAATTGATTATATTCATCTCACACTATTTTAATTGTATTTGACAAACCTATTTATCTGAAACAAGGATTTTTTATTTAACTTCGTAAACACTTTTATTAATCTTATTCTTTAAACTATTATGAAAAAAACAAAAATCTTATCTACAATTGCTTTTGGATTGTTATTATTTACAGCTACCAGCATTCAAGCTCAAAAATTCCCAGGAATTGACAAAAGCCCAATGGATGCTACTTCATACCCAAATGATTATAAAATCCCTGTAAAAATTGCCAAAGTAGTGTATAGTCGTCCACAACTTAAAGGACGTAGTTTAAACGAACTAGCTCCTAATGGAAAAGTTTGGAGAACAGGTGCTAACGAAGCAACCGAAATTACATTTTACAAAGATGTCTTTTTAGGAAAAACTAAAATTAAGGCTGGAACCTATTCTTTATTCACCATTCCTGGAGAAAAAGAATGGACAATCATTTTAAACAAAGACCTTAATGCTTGGGGATCTTATTCGTATAAAGAAGCTAATGATGTCGCTAGACTAAATGTTCCTACAACACAATCAGAAGAATCACTGGAAGCTTTTTCTATGGTTTTCACCAATGCTGAAAAAGGAATGATCTTAAATTTGGGTTGGGATAAAACAAGAGTAGCGATTCCTTTTACAGAGTAATTCTTTTCAACCACAAGGACTTTAGTTTAACCGCAAAGAGCGCTAAGTTTTTCGCCATGTTCGCAGAGTTTATGAATCTGCGTTGCCTTGGAAAACTTAGCGCTCTTTGCGTATACTTTGTTTTCTTTGCGGTTAAAAAAACTTCTTAGAAATCGAATTTAAAATTAGCACCTACTAACACCTGAAAACCTTGTACTGGATAGTTCATCCATTTTTGATAAGAGTTATTCGAAATATTATTCAACTTTAAAAATCCCGTTATTTGCGAATTATGTTTATAACCTAGATGTGCATTGACATCAAAATAACTTTTTAAAGTTGTTGGACCTGGTTGCACTACATAAACAACATTCGGATTTAATTGCATATCTTTTCTTTCCCCTACATAAAATACTTTTGCACCAGCAAACCATTTAGGTGTAATATTAAAATCTAAAGTTGAATTAACCTCTACTGTTGGTAAATTCCATACCTCTTGCTGGCTATTACTTTTATAATTACTAAATGTCCCGCCAATTCCAAAACTTACATTTTTAGAAAAATCAGCTTTTAAATCGCCTGACAAACTAAAAGTTCGCACATCATCATAGACCACCTGGAAAGAATTCCCAAAAGCATAGTCCTGATTAGTTTCATTTTCGGTATAGTTTTGACTTTTATACAAAGCTTTACCGCGTTCGTTCACATAAGAACCTTTGATATTATAACTTATACTTGAGGCTAACTTTCCTTTTAATCCTGCAAAAATATCATATTGTTGATCCGTTGGCGCAATAGTCAAAGTAGGCGACATAAAAGGATTTTCTTTTACAAAATCCATATAGGAGTTTTGCTCTAAACTTCCTTCAGCACCAGCGTAAAATATCATCAAATCCTTTACTACAGGATAAGAAACATTAATATTAGGATATACTAAAAACTTACTATCATTTCCTTGATTATCCACACTATAAAAAAGTTTTACCCCCAAGTTTACATCCCAACCCTTTTCGTTAATGTAAAAACTAGGTGCTAGCCCCACATTAGTAAAACCGTATTTTATAGATTCTAAGTTCGAATTTTCATAATTTTTTCGAAAAGTACCGCCTACATAATCTACAATAATATCTGTTTTAACGGTTTGTTCAGAGACATCAAACTTTAAAGAAGGATTAAAATAAAACCTATTTTCAGCCGAATCAAAACTATCGGTAAAATGACTAAATTTTGTCGCTAATTCTTTGAAAGCTCCTTCATTAAAACTCAATTTCCCTCCTAATGAAATACCATTATAGCTATGTTTAGAATCAACACTTCCAATCAAAGTATTTTGATCAGCGGCACTCAACGAACCCCCAAAACCCATTGGCAATCCATACCAATTGTATATTTGGTTTTGATAACCCAAATCAATATTCCATGACATACTATCATTATTTGCTCCATAAAAGGCATCCAAAGCCGTATCGTAAAACCAATTATCCAATTTCACATCATTTATTCCTCCTTGTGATGAAAAATGACGAAACATCCCTCCAACATAATCATTAGCTCCTAAATTTTGATTTATAAACAACTCGGCATTTAAATTACCATAGTTACCATAACCCAAAGTCACATAATTATTATAAAATTTTTCTTTTGCTTCTTTATCTACACCTTCTGCTTTTCCTTTTGCAGGCATAAAAGTAGAAGCAACAGGAAAGGAAAAAATGGTGTATTTTATTGTTTCCTTTTTTGCATTACCTTCATCATCCAGAACTGGGGCTTCTTGAATTTTAGAAGCATCCGAAACAGTTGGCGTATATGGTTTTACCACATTTACAACCTCTGAACCAATATTTTCATCTTTTTTCTGTGCCCAAGAAACCTGTAAAGCCATTAGAAACAGCCCTATTATTATTTTATTTTGGAAATTGAAATTCATATTTTATTTTTTACTCTGCTTTCTAAACCTTTAAACCAAAATGACTATAAGCAGATAATTAGTTTTTTTAATCTCTTCTCTTTATTCTTTTATCTATTTCTAATTAATTACCAATAGAAGAATTCGTTCTTGATTCCTCTGATTTCACTCGATTTAACTCCGTTTGTGCTTCTTGAACAACTTCTGGGAAATCTGAAAAATTTTGAATCACACTATCCAAAATATAGGTAGCCTGAAAACTATCTTTCAATCCATAGAAGTTTTTAGCCATTACGATCAAACCTTTTGCACCATAATAACGATAAGCAGCATAACTCTTTGCTAATTTTTGCACAACGGTATTTGAAGCGTCAAACTTCCCTTCTTGGTTTTTAAAATAAGCATCGTAGTACAGGGCTTCAGCTGCTAATTCTCCTTTTGCAATTGGCAGCACTTTTGCGTAAGCTGATTTTGCCTTAAGATCATCTCCTGTTTGCATAGCCGAACGAGCAATTATAATTTGCGCATCACTTTTTACACTATCATCCGTTTTAGGATTCGCCAATACTTTTTCGGCATAAACTACCGCATTAGCATATTCTTTACCCTCATAATAACATTTCATTAAATTGGATTGCGCAAAGACTTTATTCTGAAACAAATCAGCTTCATTTTCTAAACGAAGCAAAACAGGAATCGCTTTTTCTTTATTTCCACTCTCTAATAAAATCTGTCCTAATCGAGACAAAGATTGTTCGGTGTATTCATTCCTTGGTTCGTTAATTACATATTGGTAATTCGGTATTGCTTTGTCTTTTTGTCCTTCTGCATAATAAGCTTGTGCCAACTGGAAATTAGCTTTCAAAGCATGAATACCATTAGGAAAACTAGCTATATAAGCTCTGAATCCGGAAATTGCCTGAGCCGTATTATTTTGCTCATATTGCTTCATCGCCGATTCGAAAGTATCGTTATCCAAATCAGCATCGGTAACCGCTACAAAATCTAATGTTCTAACCCAATTAGAATATTCTGCTACCTTACCACTATCAACATAAATTAATCGCGCTGTCGCTACCGCTTCTAGAGCTTCTGGTGTTTTAGGATATTCGGCAGCTACTTTTTTGAATTTTACCAATGCTTCAGCATTTCTATCTGAATTGTAATACACTAAACCTTGACGCAAAATTGCTCTAGAAATAAAGGCACTATTTTTATATTCATTAATCAATCTGTCGTATGATTTTAATGCCGCATCTTGCTTGCTAGTAGCTACATAAGTATTACCTAATTCAAACATTGCATCATCACGGTAGCTTGATTTAGGATAAGCTTGTATAAAAGCATTCAAATCATCAATTTTCTTATCGTTTCGAGACACAAAACCATAACACATTGCTTTTTGAAAATAGGCATAATCAGCATCAACACTTTTTAATTCAATCACTTTATTGTAAGCATCCATAGCTGGCCAATATTTTGTGGTCACAAATCGGCAATCTGCCAATCGTAAATAAGCATCTGTAATTCTTGTTTTATCGTCTTTTACTTTTTCGATAAACTTTTGAAAAGCATCTCCAGCCGCTTCATATTCTTTTAATTTAAAATAAGCATAAGCAATATTATAACTACTGTTTTTATATTCTGGAGTTGAAGCCGCAGTAGTCATGCCTACAAATTGTTTAAAACTCAATAACGACTTATCATAATCTTCTAACACATATTCTGTTTCTCCTTTCCAGAAAGTAGCTCTGGCGGTAAATTGCGCATCTACTCCATTAGCTAATGATTTCTGAAACATTGGTAAAGCTTGAGTATAATTTCTATCTGTATACAATTCTAAACCTCTGTAAAATGTCACTTTTTGGTAAGCCAATTTATTCTCTGGACTTTTATTTTTTTCCAATAAAATCATCGCTTCTTTGTAGTTTTTTGAAGAGATGTAAGAATCTATCAAAAGTTTTTCTACTACTGAACGATTTGCGTTATTAGGATACTTATCCATAAAAGCTAACAAAACCGAAGGAACACTTTGATACGAATTCCCCAATTCATAACTTAGTTTTGCATAATTCAAATGAGCATCTTCCTGGATTGCTTCATCAAAAGACATTTCTGAAGCATTTTTAAAAGCATTTAATGCTTGTTGTTTTTGATTTAATTTCAAATAGCTTTCACCCAAATGATAATAAGCATTTTGAGCAACTCCGTCTTTTCCTCCTACGATTTTATTAAACTGAGCAATTGCTTTCTCATAATCGTCTTGCTTATAATAAGCGTAACCTAATTGGTAATAATCCGTATTACTCCATTTGCCATTTTTACCTTTGTAGGCTACTAAATGAGGAATAGCTTCATTGTATTTTTTTAAATTAAAATAACTCTCCCCAATTATCTTGTGTAATTCTGATTGTTCCGCAGGTGTTGATTTGGCCATTGCTTTTTGCCCCTGCTCTATTGCTTTTTCAAAATTACCCGACTTAAAGCTCATATCCGCTTGATAATAAGACAGTTTTTCGGAGTATTTTTCTTCTTTTGCCACTGCATCAAAATACTTGTTAGCTTCTTGATAATTATCGCCTTCATAAGCCATAAAACCCAGATAGTATTTAGCTTGCGAACCATACACTTCTGAATTTAAAACTTTATTAAAATATTTTGTTGCTTCTTTTTTATTTTTTGAACTGAAGAAACTATAGCCTTTTTGAAAGTTAAAACGATCTTTTTCGGTAGCATTTAACTGATTCTCATCTACTTTCTCAAACCAATTTAAGGCCTCCGAATAATTACCTTGATTGAAATAATAATGCGCTACTTCGGTGTAAGCTTGGTTGCTTTTTGAACTTGTTGGATAAGTTTCTAAAAAGGATTCCATCAACACATCAGCATTAGCATGTCCTAACCGAACGGCACAACTAGCATCGTAATACGCACAATCCGATTTGGTTTCCTCATCATGTGTCGCCATTTTTACTTTTTCAAAAAGGTATTGTGCCGATACATATTGATTATCCTTATACAAAGAAATGGCACGATCAAAATCTTTTAAATCAGTAGTATATATTGTTGATTTCTGTGCTGATAGCGTATTGGTTTTAACTAAAACCAACAAAAAAAGAGCCAAGAAAATTTACGCATTTTATCTGTTTTTTAATATCCAAATATATTATAATATAGGCTTTATAACGTGGCACAAACCGCTTTTATTATGAACAAATCTTTTAACAAACCACAAAAAACTATGAGATTGATATTGCTATTTCATAATTGATAATTACTTTTACACCATAAACAATCGTTAATTATGTCTCAAGCTGTACTGTCATTAAAAAACGCAACCATTTATCAAGGAGATAAAGTAATCTTATCAAACGTAAACCTAGAAGTAAACCAGGGCGAGTTTCTGTACATCATTGGAAAAACAGGTTCCGGAAAAAGTAGTTTTATGAAAACACTTTATGCCGATTTGCCTTTAACAGAAGGTCAAGGACATGTAGTAGACTTTGATTTAGAAACACTTAAAGAAAATGACATTCCGTTTTTAAGACGTAAAATTGGTATTGTTTTCCAAGATTTCAAACTCTTACCAGATCGTTCCATTCAAGACAACATGCTTTTTGTATTGAAAGCAACTGGCTGGACAGACAAAGACGAAATGGAGCGTAAAATTGAAGAAGTTTTAGACAAGGTAGGCATGAAAAACCATGCTTCAAAAATGCCTCATCAAATTTCAGGAGGAGAACAACAACGTGTTGCGATTGCTAGAGCACTTTTGAACGATCCAGAACTAATCTTAGCCGATGAACCTACAGGAAACTTAGATCCTCAAACCAGCGTTGAAGTTTTAGATGTTTTGAAAAAAATTAATGCCAATGGTAAAACCATTATCATGGCAACACACGACTATGCTCTATTGATGAAATTCCCTTCAAAGACCTTAAAATGCGAGGATTCTAAAATTTTTGAAGTAGTACAAAGAACTATTTAATTTTCATTACAATACTAAAATTTAGAATCGCTTGAAACAAATAACATCCATTCAAAACCCATTCATAAAATCTTTAGTATTATTACAAGAAAAAGCTAAAAACAGAAAACAAACAGGTACTTTTTTAATTGAAGGAGTGCGCGAAATTTCATTAGCTATAAAAGGCAATTATGAAATTGAAACGATACTGTTTTGTCCCGATATTTGTAGTGAAACAGAAGCCAAAAAACTGGCTCCTAAAACCGATTTCATTGAAATCAACACAGCCGTTTACCAAAAATTAAGCTATCGAGAAACAACCGAAGGAATTTTGGCTATAGCCAAATCCAAGTCATTACAACTTTCGGATTTACAACTTTCGGAAAACCCATTAATTTTAGTAGCCGAAGCCCCAGAAAAACCAGGAAACATTGGTGCACTTTTACGCACTGCTGATGCTGCCAATCTAGATGCCGTAATCATTGCTAATCCAAAAAGTGATTTATACAACCCAAACATTGTTCGTTCCAGCGTAGGTTGTTTATTTACCAATCAAATTGCAAGTGCAAGTACCTCAGAAATCATAGCTTTTTTAAAAGAAAAAAACATCAATTTCTATTGTGCTACCTTGCAAAATTCAACTAGTTACCACACTCAAGACTATACAAAACCTACAGCCTTAGTTGTTGGTACTGAAGCCACCGGACTTACTCAAGAATGGCGCGATGCCGCTACACAAAATATCATAATCCCTATGCAAGGAGAAATAGACAGTATGAATGTATCGGTTGCTGCAGCTATTTTAATTTTTGAAGCCAAAAGACAACGAGGTTTTTAGATTACAGAATCCGTTCTGAAATCTGAAATTTGCATTCTAAAATCTGAAATCCCAACTCTTGCATATATGCAAACTTATCTTTATTTTTAGAAAATGAACACTGGAAATATGACCGAAATAGAAATCGAAAAAGAAAATAAAGCAATTGCTCAAGAATATAAAGAATTACTTCGTATTAGTTACCAAACTTTAACTCCTGAAGACAAGAAACTAATCCGTAAGGCCTTTGATGTTGCCGTAGATGCCCATAAAGAACAAAGAAGAAAATCAGGAGAAGCCTATATTTTTCATCCAATTGCTGTTGCTAAAATTGTAGCATCAGAAATTGGTCTTGGCGCTACCTCAATTGCGGCAGCCTTATTACACGACGTAGTTGAAGACACACCAATAACTGTCAAAGATATTGAAAGCATGTTCAATCCTAAAGTTGCCCAACTGGTTGAAGGGTTGACTAAAATTTCTATCGTACAAAAAGACATGAATGTATCTATGCAAGCCGAAAACTTCCGTAAGATGCTTTTGACTTTGTACGATGATGTTCGTGTAATCTTAATAAAAATTGCCGACAGATTGCACAACATGCAAACAATGGAATCGATGGACGACCATAAGCAAATTAAAATTGCTTCGGAAACCTTGTATATTTATGCCCCATTAGCGCATCGATTAGGACTTTACAACATCAAAACTAAGCTAGAAGATTTAGGATTAAAATACACCGAGCCATCTGTTTACAATGATATTGCCAGTAAAATCAAAGAAACCAAGGAACAACAAGACGCTTATATCAAAGATATTTCGGATATATTAAAAGCTTCTCTGGATGCAGAAGGCATTGACTATATCATCAAAGGCCGCCCTAAATCAATCTACTCTATTCGTAGAAAAATGAAAACACAAAACGTAACTTTTGACGAGGTTTACGATAAATTCGCCCTCCGAATTGTTTATAAATCGGCCCCACACGACGAAAAATTCATCGCCTGGAAAATATACTCCATTGTTACAGACCATTATAGACCAAGCCCGAGCCGTTTAAGAGATTGGATTTCCTCGCCTAAATCAACAGGTTACGAAGCGCTCCACATTACCGTAATGGGACCAAAAGGGCGATGGGTTGAAATCCAAGTACGTAGTGAGCGTATGGATGAAATTGCCGAGAAAGGCTATGCAGCACACTATAAATACAAAAATGGAGATTCAGAAGAAGGTGGATTAGATGTTTGGCTTAACCTATTGAGGGAAGCTCTAGAAAACTCAGAGACCAATGCCATTGACTTTGTAGAAGATTTCAAAATGAATTTATATTCGAAAGAAATCTATGTGTTTACTCCAAAAGGAGATATTAAATCCCTACCTAAAGGAGCTACTTCTTTGGATTTTGCTTTCAGTATCCACTCTGAAATAGGAGTCAAAACCCGAGGAACCAGAGTGAATGGTAAATTAGTACCCTTGAACTACAAATTAAAAAGCGGTGATCAAGTAGAAATTATCACTTCGCCTAACCAAAAACCTACCGCTAACTGGTTAGACTATGTAACTACTTCGAGAGCAAAGAATAAAATAAAAAATGTTCTTAATGAGAACACGAAGAAAATCGCCGAAGAAGGAAAAGAATTACTGACACGTAAATTAAAACATTTAAAAATCACTTTGAATGAAACGGTTACTAATGAATTAGTTAACTTTTTCCATCTTAAAACCAGTTTGGATTTATTTTATCGAGTAGGTTTAGGTACGATTGACAACCAACAATTAAAAGATTTTGCCGCTCAAAAAAGCAACTCATTAATTAATTTCTTTAAAAACAAAATTAAACGAGGCGGAAATAATACTGCTGATGCCGACATTCACAAACCTATACTTCACAACAATTATGACTTGCTCGTTTTTGGAAAAGAACAAGACAAATTAGATTACAAACTAGCGAGCTGTTGTAACCCAATTCCAGGAGATCAGGTTTTTGGATTTGTAACCATCAACGAAGGAATAAAAGTACACAAAAAAGATTGTCCTAATGCCATTTCGCTACAATCGAATTATGCATACCGAATTATGCAGGCAAAATGGATTGATTCTTCACAACAAGAATTCAAAGCTACTTTGAACATAACCGGAATGGACAGTATTGGTTTAACAAACGAGCTTACCAAAGTTATTTCAAACAACATGAACGTCAACATCCAAAGTATTTCTTTGAGCGGAGAAGCCGGACTTTTTAAAGGACAATTAACCGTTGTTGTTCGAAACATCACAATTTTGAAAAAACTAATTGAAAACATTAAAAAAATTGACGGAATTGATCGAGTGACTCGAGTTTACAAAAATTAGAGACTTATAATTTCTAATCCTTTTTTTAGTTTGGCATCTGCAGTTCTAAAAAAAAGAACAAAATTATTCTCTTATAAGTACTTAAACTTGAAAACTATTAAAATAAAAAATTATCTTTGCCGAATATGACACTCATTTCAACAAATAACAATAAAAACCAAGAAATTGTAAAAAATGTTTTTACAATGTATCTTGAAAAAAATGGCCATAGAAAAACGCCTGAACGTTACTCTATACTTCAGGAAATCTATGAAAGCGAAGAACATTTTGATATAGAAAATCTATATATCAAAATGAAAAATAAAAACTACCGTGTCAGTAGAGCTACTTTATACAATACCATCGAATTGTTATTAGATTGTGCTTTAGTTCGTAAGCATCAGTTTGGACAAAATCAGGCGCATTATGAAAAATCCTATTTTGACAAACAACACGATCACATTATTATGACCGATACTGGTGAAGTGATCGAATTTTGTGACCCAAGAATACAAACCATCAAAAAAACAATTGAAGAGATTTTTGATGTAGAAATTAACAATCATTCCTTGTATTTCTATGGCACAAAGAAAAAAAGCAATACGGAAGAAAAACAACAAGAAAATCAATAAAAATTTTAGTTAAATAGGCGCAAAATCAAAATCGCCAAAACAAATTAAGGATTAAATAAATAAATTAAAAATGACCGTAGATTTATTACTAGGATTACAATGGGGAGATGAAGGAAAAGGAAAAATTGTTGACGTTCTTACCTCAAATTACGATATTATTGCCCGTTTTCAAGGTGGACCAAATGCTGGACATACTTTAGAATTTGACGGAATAAAACACGTACTTAGAACCATTCCTTCAGGAATTTTCCATAAATCAGCGGTAAATGTTATTGGAAACGGTGTTGTAATTGACCCTGTTGTATTTCAAAAAGAAATCGAAGGATTAGCTAAATTTGACATCGATATCAAAAAGAAATTAATTATATCTAGAAAAGCACACTTAATCTTACCTACGCACCGTTTATTAGACGCTGCTTCTGAAGCTTCTAAAGGTAAGGCTAAAATTGGTTCAACACTTAAAGGAATTGGACCAACTTACATGGACAAAACCGGAAGAAACGGTTTACGTGTAGGGGATATTGAATTAGAAGATTTCAAAGAAAGATACCGTTCTCTTGCAGACAAACACGAAGCGATGATTGCATTCTACGGAGTAGAATTACAATATAACTTAGCCGAACTTGAGACTGAATTTTTTGAAGCAATCGAAGAAATCAAAAAATTAGACTTTATTGACAGTGAAGAATACATGTACCAAGCTCAAAAAGCTGGAAAATCAATCTTATGTGAAGGCGCTCAAGGATCTTTACTAGATGTTGATTTTGGTACTTACCCATTCGTAACTTCTTCTAACACTACTGCAGCAGGAGCTTGTACAGGTTTAGGAATTGCTCCTAACAAAATCAAAGAAGTTTACGGAATTTTCAAAGCTTACACTACTCGTGTAGGAAGCGGCCCTTTCCCAACTGAACTTTTTGACGAAGTAGGTTCAACAATGGCAAAAGTAGGTAACGAATTTGGTTCGGTAACTGGTAGAGCAAGACGTTGTGGATGGTTAGACTTAGTAGCTTTAAAATACGCTGTACAAGTTAACGGAGTTACACAATTAATGATGATGAAAGGTGATGTACTTTCTGGTTTTGACACATTAAAAATTTGTACTGAATACAATTATAAAGGAAAAAACATTGCTCATTTCCCATACAATGTAGAAGAAGAAAATGTTTCTCCAATTTACAAAGAATTCAAAGGATGGAAACAAGATTTAACCGGAATGACTACTTATGAAGAACTTCCAGTCGAATTAAAAGAATATATCGAGTTTATTGAAAAAGAGCTTGAAGTGCCAATTAAAATTGTTTCTGTTGGTCCGGATAGAAAACAAACTATTACAAAATAATAATAGAATTAACGCTCTGATTTTTCAGAGCGTTCTTTTTTATATATTTAAGAAATAATAGAAAGGAATATTAATATTTAAAATCAATGGTGTTCAATCGAAAGGTACTTATTAAAAATGTAACTATCATTTCTATAGTATTACTATTATTTCTTTCTTGTAACTATGAAAAAACACTCCCAAAAAGTACTAATTCAGAAAACTACACCATTAAGGGTTCTAGAATTTACAAGAACAACACTAAAATACAACTCATAGGGGTTAATTCTCTTCAAGTTTTTGGTATAACACCAGACTTATTAAAAGAATGGAAAATTGATATCAATAGAGAATTCATTGGAAATAGTAAAGAAAATCCAATAACTGGAAACCCCATAAAAGATGCTAACGGATCCTATCTTTATTCTCTACAAAACATTGTAGATAGTAACCGAAAAGAAAATAAAATTACTATAATTTGCCCATTTGGGTGGGACGGAAAAAGCGCAACATTATTTACAGGAAAAACACCAAAACAAACCTATTGGTGGAATGAATACAAACTAATATTAGAACAATGGGCTAAGCATTTTAAAGATCAATCTGATGTATGGATTGAAGTTTGGAATGAGCCCTATCGATATGACAAAACAGACGGATATACAGATGATATTTGGTTCAATGATATGAGTGAACTGACCAATATCATTAGATCAACAGGGAACAATAATATCATACTCATTCCATGTGCTGAACAAGGACAAGATGAAAGTGTACTTTTGCAAAAGGGATTAATTTTCATTCAAAACAAATCAAATATTCTATTCGATATACATGCTTATGAAAAATGGTTGTTAGATAGTAATGACAATCTAAATAATCGCTTAAATCAACTCAATAAACTAAACATACCCTTTATTTTTGGAGAAACTGCCCCAATGAATGCAGGTGTCCTCATGGATCCAAGACCTTTTTTAAACAACATATACAATCGAAACCTATCAATTTGCGCCTGGGTTTGCAAAAAAGATGAAAACGACATAGATGCCCTTTTAACATCTGAAGGTTTACCAAACGATTTAAATAACAACAATTGGGGAAGTTTTTTTAAGAATTTAAGTTTACAAAATAGAAACCCATAAACCCAAAATAAATTCAAGTAAAAAATAAATGAAAAATCCCGAAATTAAAATTACTCAAACCGAATTACTTTCAAACAACTGGTATATCTTAAACAAAGTAACTTTTGACTATCAAAAGGCTGACGATAGTTTTATTACTCAAAAAAGAGAAGTCTATGACCGGGGGAATGGAGCTTGTATTTTATTATATAACAAAGAAACCAAAAACATTATTCTGACTCGTCAATTCCGTTTACCAACCTATTTAAATGGTAATGAAAGCGGAATGATGATTGAAGTTTGCGCAGGATTACTAGACAAAGACGAACCCGAACAATGCATTATTAGAGAAACTGAAGAAGAAACAGGTTATCGTATTTCTAAGGTTCAAAAAATAATGGAAACCTACATGTCTCCTGGAGCTATTACTGAAATCTTATATTTATTTATTGGCGAATACGATGCTTCGATGAAAGTGAGTGAAGGTGGTGGACTTGAAGAAGAGCAAGAGAACATAGAAGTAATTGAGATGTCCTTTAACCAAGCTTATAACATGATTGCTAGCGGTGAAATCAATGATGCCAAAACGATAATGTTGTTACAATATGCAAAGATTAATTTAGGGCTTTAACTATATAACACCTCATTACAAGCTCTTAAAAATAATTCATTTATTATAGATTAAATAAATAAAAAAGGGAATTCACTATTAACGAATTCCCTTTTTCTATATCAAAAACCAAATCTTATTTATTCGGTTGAGGAGTCATTCTTAAATAATATTTAATTCTCTTAAATCCTTTTGGAAATTTAGCAGGAATATCTTCATCTTTTATAGCAGGTGCAATTACTACATCCTGACCATCTTTCCAGTTAGCTGGTGTAGCAACACTATAATTAGCCGTTAATTGTAAACTGTCTATTACACGTAATAATTCGTCAAAATTTCGTCCTGTTGATGCTGGATACGTCAAAATTAGTTTTACTTTTTTTTCAGCACCAATAATAAACACTGAACGAACCGTAAAAGTATCATTTGCATTTGGATGAATCATATCATACAAATTAGCTACTTCTTTGTTCTCATCAGCAATTATAGGGTATTGTAACGTTACGTTTTGAGTTTCTTCAATATCTTTGATCCAGTTTAAGTGCGACTCTAAACTATCCACACTTAATGCGATTACCTTCGTATTTCTTTTTTGGAATTCAGGAAAATAATTAGCCACAGTTCCCAACTCTGTTGTACAAACAGGAGTAAAATCAGCAGGATGCGAAAATAAAACACCCCAAGAATCTCCTAACCATTCATGAAATTGAACCGTACCTTGAGTGGTTTCTGCTTTAAAATCTGGAGCGATATCGCCTAATCGAATTGTTGCCATGATATATCTATTTTATATAAGTTCTATAAAATTAGTCAAAAAAAGCAATTCTCGTTATTTAATTAGAATAAATATTTGTTAAAGAACATGAACTGATTTAACAATTACTATTCATTATTCTCCCTTAACTACAATTTCAATTTAACATTGAATAGAAAATAACATCAAAAAAAAGTACACAAAGGTAATTACTGGAATCAAAGACAGAATTAGTGCTGGTAATTTACTCTTTAAATCACTCTTAAAAATCAAAACCAATATTAGACTTGCAATTACACAAGAGAACAGTACCGGAATCATCAAAATCATTGGATAGTTAAGCCATCCAAGATCGATATTCAGTATATCTGTCATATACAAAAGTAATAGGATAAGAAAGGACACTAGAAAAATTTGTTTTGCTCGTTTGCGTAGTTTATCCATAAAAAATAAAATTGCTTCAAATTAATATCTAACTATCCTTTATCAAATTATCTATTTACAAAAAAATATCTTGAAACGAAGAAGTTCTTAATAGCCCTGATAGAAGTGAAAATCCTTGTTTTTCTGGGGTTCAGAAAACAAGATTGTAACGAATAGCAGGAGAAAAAGTTATTATGAAAAGTAATAGTTCTGCTTCTAAAAAATTTAGTTTATATATACTGCAAAACGAAATACCAAAAAGCTAAAGTAACAAACGAAATCGGAATACCAAATCCTATCATCATACTACTTAATCGAGGTTTTAAGCCGTGTGAAGTTGCCACAATACAAGCCATAATCATAGGTGCCATGGCAGCCTCAATCAAAACTACCTGAATCATCAATCCGTTTTGTTTTAAAACAACAACATATAGCAAAAACAATAGCGCTGGTGTGAGGAACAATTTGTAAGCCAATCCAATCCACAAAAATTTCCAATGCTTACTTCTACTATCAAAATGTAATTGTAAACCAACAGAAATTATAGCCAAAGGAGTTAATAAGCTTCCTAATTTGGTCAAACCAAATTGAATATAATCATGAAAGTCTAAACCAAGTATATTAGCCAAACAAGCCACTAAAAAACAAATAAACGGAGGAAACAATATTACTTTTTTAAAAATAGTTCCTCCACTAGTTGCATCTTTTGAATACATAGTAGCCACCACTACTGCAAGCGTAGAAACTACTACGAAAGTACCCGGCTGATCGACTAAAATAGCCATTTTTAAACCTTCGGAACCATATAGTGCATTCACTATTGGAAAACCTAAGAAAGACGTATTACCTAAACCTGCGGTGATTATCAAACAACCAATTAATTTTTTAGACCAACCGTATTTTTTTCCCAAAAAGCGAAATAAAAAAAGGAAACTGTAAAACCAATCCATGTTACACCAATGAGATACAGCAACTTATTATCCCAATGAATTTTAGGAATGTAGTAAAGAGCCAATGCCGGAAGGCATACGTTAATTACAAACTTATTGATTAATTTATAACTAGTAGTAGGAAACCATTTTACGTATTGCAAAGCAACTCCAATAAGTAAATAGACAAAAATCAGGATTATATTTATCATAATGCTGCAAAGATATTCACTAATTTGGAGCTATCATAAAGCTTGTTAGAATTATCACAATTATTTTATTATCTCATAAATAACAAAGTTTTTAGAAGTTTCTAATGTATTATTTGTTACGATTTGGATAAAAAAAAAACAAATATTATATCTTAAATTTACATAAAGCAATTGGTAAAGTAGAAAAGTGAAAGCAAACAAAGACTCAAAAGAAAACAGTCCTAAAAAATTCAATGCTGCGATTTTAAAAAAATTCAGCAAGCCAGAAGAATTCAGCCTAATACTGAGGAACTCGTATCCCTCATATTGGCAGGAGATACTGTGGCATTAAGTAGAGCCATCACTTTAATCGAAAGTACAAATCCAGAGCATTTTGAGAACGCCAATACAGTAATAAACTTATGCTTGCCACATGCCAATAAATCAATCCGAATAGGAATTACTGGTGTTCCAGGAGTAGGCAAAAGTACTTTAATTGAAGCTTTTGGAAAACATCTAACGCAAAAAGGTAAAAAAGTAGCTGTACTTACCATTGATCCCAGTAGTGCTATTTCACACGGAAGCATTTTAGGAGATAAAACCCGTATGGAAGAATTGGCTAAAGATCCAAACGCCTATGTACGACCATCAGCATCAGGGGAAACACTGGGCGGTGTAGCCCGAAAAACCCGAGAAACAATTACACTCTGCGAAGCAGCAGGTTTTGACACTATAATCATAGAAACCGTAGGTGTAGGACAAAGTGAAACTGCTGTGCATAGTATGGTGGATTTTTTTTTACTGTTGCAAATAGCGGGAGCTGGTGACGAACTACAAGGCATTAAACGAGGTATTATAGAAATGGCCGATGCTATTGTGATCAATAAAGCAGATGGAGATACTATCGCTAAAGCAAAAATTGTTCAGACAGAAATGAGTCGCGCTTTGCATTATTTTCCTAGTAAAAAATCAGGATGGAAACCTTGTGTAAGCACTTGTAGTGCGATTACGAAAGCTGGAATTTTAGAAATAGAGCAAATCATTTTGCAATATATCGATACCGTTAAAGACAACGGCTATTTTGAGCGTAAAAGAGCGGAACAAAATGAATATTGGCTACTAGAAACCATCAATAATCAACTTAAAGAAGATTTCTTCAATTATCCTCAAATTCAAGAATTAGTAGACAAAACAAAAAAAGCGGTGCAAAATAATGAGTCTTCCCCATTTGCAGCCGCTAGATTATTAGTAGAAACCTATTTTAAAAACAAATCTTAATAAGGTGATTTTATAACTTATCGAATATTAGAAACAGAATTTTTAGCGGTGTCATGCTTTGTTTTTAAAATACCACTTTCAACCGTAAAACCTATTCTAACTTGTGTTTTCAGCGTATCTTTTAACCCAGAAGTTACTTTTTGCAAAACAACGAAAACCAATTCGTACTCACCATCAGACAACTCCATTATAGCATCAGAATCTTGATCTGGTATCGAAAAAACTTTTTTTGCATTTTTAGCATACGATGCAGCGGCAGCTCCACCTCCTGCTCCACCTGATAAATTACCCACACTAGAAACTGCTGCAGAAATAATAGATCCTCCAGGTAAAGCACCACCTAACAAAGAGGCACCTTGCGACAATGAACTACCAGCTGCATGTAAGCCTTGATTCACTTTTTCACCAAATGTATTTCGCTCATTAGCCGTTAAAAAAACAATACTATTCGCTTTTAAATTCACCTTATATCCCGCGTTGTTAGGAAATAAAACGATACAAGAATTCTCCATCAATCTCACATTGATTTGAGAGGCGCTTACTTTTTCGCCAAATGTAGCTCCTTGGGTCTGTTTAGGAACTGTAACATTCATTGAAATCCTATTAGGCATCGAATTAGAAATGGAATTGATTCCTTTCATTGTCGAAGAGGTAGAAAAACTTCCTTTTTCTGCTCCTTCTTTCGCTTTATTTATTTGTGCATTTACGAAACAAAAGCATCCTAAAGCAAAAACAACAGTTATTTTTTTTAAAGTTCTCATGGCGTATCATTTTTTGATTTTATACTATATCAATTAGAATCTAATTTTGTTACCCCTATTGAATAAAAAAGCTGCAAAACAATTAAAATTAATCATTTTACAGCTATTAAACTATTATTTCATTGCTTTTCAGCAGGAGTTAGTCTTGCTCGTAGCGTTCCATTTCTCTGTCGTAAAAAGCATTTGCTTGCTCAATTAGACTTTCCATTTCGGCATTTAATTCGGCTTCATCTAAATCTTCTGGTTCTTCCATAATTTCAACCTCATCATCTTTTAGGTTGATAATAAATCTTGGATAATCTAAATGGATGATAAAAATATCATCTGGGAAATCGGTATTGTCGCCGAGTACAAATTTTGGTAATTCCATCCTAAAATTAATTTGATTATTTACTAATTGTCCTAATTTATACAAACTGAACAACTATCTTGGTTTTTAATGCTTTTCTAAAATTAATTGCTTTGTCAATTTTAGAAAGCGAATATACAAAAATAAAGCTGCCGTTGTAAGACCTGACAAAAGTCCTATCCAAATTCCAACTGCCTTTAAATTAGTATATAATCCTAAATAAATTGACACTGGGAATCCCACTATCCAATAGGCTACAAAAGTGATATACATAGGAACTTTAGCATCTTGTAAGCCGCGCAAAGCACCCAAAACAACTACCTGAATCCCATCTGAAATTTGAAAAACAGCTGCCACTAACAATAATTGTGATGCAATCGAAACCACTTCGGTATTCGCAGTCAAATCGGTTAGACTATCCATATTGACAAATATTTTAGGCATTTGCTCATGAAATAAAACAAAAATTAAAGCAAAACCTATTTCTAACAAAACCGCCAATAAGAAAATAGAATACGCTACAATTTTCATTTTTCTAAAATCACCCAAACCTTTTTGATTCCCTACTCTAATCGTAGCAGCAACACTCAGTCCCATGGCAAACATAAAAGTAAAAGAAGCCAAACTTAACGCAATTTGATTTGCTGCCTGATTCGCCACTCCTATAGTTCCCGAAAGCCAAACTGCCCCCGTAAACAAACCTACTTCGAAAAACATTTGCATCGAAGAAGGACCTCCCAATCGAATGATTTTAAGATTCATTTCTTTTTTAATTTCTTTAAGGGAGAAGCCTTCAAAAAAGGGATGAAACTTGGCTTTTCGTTGCATTTTATAATGCATGAAACCTAACATCACAAATCGTGAAGCTATCGTTCCAACAGCAGCACCCACAATACCTAATTTAGGAAAAATCCAAATCCCATATATAAACAAATAATTAAGTACCACATTGACCACATTACCTAAAATAGTAGCCCACATAGCATATTTGGTTTCACTCATTCCATCAGCAAATTGTTTATATCCCTGAAACATTATCAAGGGAATTAATGAAAAAGCGACAATATCCAGATATGGTTTGGACAACTCCACCACATGGTCAGGTTGCCCCATAAAAGTGATTAATTGTTTAGCAAAAAAGACCAATACAAAAAGAGAAAAACCTAAAACCGTACACAAATACAAACCATGATGAAAAACACTTCTCCCTTTTTCAATATTTTTTTCACCATCAGCTTCTGCGGCTAGTGGAGTGATCGCTGTAGAAAAACCAATTCCCAAGGACATGGCTATAAACACAAAACTATTAGCTAGAGAAACGGCAGCTAATTCGGTTGGCCCTAGCTTCCCTACCATTACATTATCTACAATTCCAACAATGGTATGCCCAAGCATTCCTAAAATAATTGGATATGCCAAACGGAGATTATAAGAGAACTCTTTGGTGTAAGTAGCTAAAGTCATTTTCATTTTTTTGGGCGACAAAGGTAAGCAGAAGCAAATCGATAGCAAGTTTATTTAACATTAATATTTAGAACACAATACTATTAACGGAGCAAAAATTAGCAAGTCACCTCAATAAATTAATCAACTGTAAATCAAACCTCTAACTAAATTATATTTTTTTTAACAGCCCTAAAAAGGTCTATTTTATACCAATAACAAAAGATCAAACGTTAATTAGCCTTAGTAAAAAAGCAAAAGTTTCAATTTGTAAAATCAATTTAGTAACGTTTACCCCCCCAAATTATGAAAACAACACAAAAATTTACGACAGCGATAATGCTTGCCCTAGCTTTATGCTCATTTAACGGAGTTAATGCTCAAGAAAAAGCTAAATACGATCAAGGATTTCGATTAGGCTTTGGTCTTAATGCTGGTTATGCTACCAAAAACCCCTACAAACTAACCCTTGGAGGTGATGCAAGATTGCAATACGATCTTAGTAAGCGGTATTCTATAACCCTAACAACAGGTTATACTAACTTATTTGTAAGTGAGAGTGATGGAAAAGATTTAGGTTTTATTCCAGCCAAAGCTGGTCTAAAAGCCTTTGTGTGGAATGATCAATTTTATCTAACGGGAGAGGCAGGAGCTGCTATTCCTGTAACAAATAATTACAAAAAAACTTCCTTATTACTCTCTCCAGGTATAGGTTATGCGAATAAATACATCGACATTTCTGCTCGTTACGAACATTATTCTGATTTTCCAACGATCAATACTGATGGTACTCCAGGAAAAGGCGCCGGACAGGTATCTCTGAGACTGGCATATGGCTTTAAATTGTAATAGCTATAAAAACTAACTGTTTTTTGAAACCTGTTAGTTTTAAAATCACCGCAAATTCGCAAATTACACTTATATAATTTGGGAATTTGCGGTAAAATAAAAATGTGACTATCCTGAAATATAGGGCTTAAAGCCTTATTCTTTTGCTAACTGTTCTTTATAACTATCAAAATTAGCTTTTACTTTTACATCTAAATCCGGTACTTTAATATCGGTTCGTTTTTGTAATTCCTCCCAAATAATTTTAGCGACAATATATCGTGCCATTTCTTTATCATCTGCTGGGACAATGTACCAAGGTGCATTTTCAGTTGCCGTTTTATTGATGGCTTCTTCGTAGTATTGCATATAAGTATCCCAATGTTCACGCTCTTTTAAATCCCCTGGCGAAAATTTCCAATGATGTTCCCTGTTTTCTAAACGGCGTAACAGACGTATTCGTTGTTCTTCTTTACTCAAATGAAAATAAAATTTGAACACAATAGTACCATTTTGAGAAATGTGTTTTTCAAAATTCCGAATTTGCTCCATTCGACTTTCCCAAAATTCAGGCGTAATATCTTCCACTTTTTCGATTCCGGGTAAATTTTCATTTAAAACATATTCGGGATGTACACGAGTAACCAAAACATTTTCATAATGTGTACGGTTAAAAACAGCAAACTTTCCTTTTTCCGGCAAAGCCAAATAATGCCTCCACAAATAATCATGTTCTAATTCGGTTGAATTAGGTGTTTTAAAACTATGTACCACTACCCCACGCGGATTGAATTCTTTAAAAACTTCACGAATCAAACTATCTTTACCTGAAGTATCCATTCCCTGCAAACAAATTAAAACCCCATAACGGTTATGCGCATACATCACATCCTGCAAAGCACTTAATTTTTCCTGAACTTTTTCTAGCTTTTCTTCCTTATCATCGTCACTCGCTTTGTTGTTTAAATTCGTAGGGATTTCAGATAGCTTAATAGGAACGGTTACTTTAAATTCTTCTGGATCAATTGATTTCATGGAGTGTGATTTAATAGATATTCTCAAATATAAGGATTATAAACAATAATTTAATTCTTTAATAAAGCATTAACAGCCATTTTGTCTTCTATTCTATTATCTTTAACGTTTATAAAAATTCAATCAATCTCAAAACATCATGACCGATTTAAAAAATAAAAATGCCCTGATTACAGGTGCTGGAAAAGGAATAGGAAAAGCAATCGCTTTGGCTTTAGCTAAAGAAGGTGCGAATGTTATTTTAATAGCTAGAACTCAGGAAGAAATTGATAATGTAGCAGCCAAAGCACGTTCGCTTAGGGTAAAAGCACTAGCCTTAACGGCTGATGTTGCCGATATCGATTCGGTAAATGCCGCCGTAGAAAAAGCATTAGCTGAATTTAAAACTATAGACATCGTAGTGAATAATGCTGGAATAGCTGCTTTTGGTAAATTTTTAGAATTAGAGCCTAAAGAATGGGAACGTATCATACAAGTAAACCTTATGGGGGCTTATTATGTAACTAGAGCCGTACTTCCTGGTATGATGGAAAGACAAACCGGAGACATTATTAATATTTCATCCACAGCTGGATTAGCCGGAAATGCGATGACTAGTGCTTATAGTGCCTCTAAATTTGCTTTGCTAGGCATGACTGATTCTTTAATGCAAGAAATGCGCAAATACAACATTCGTGTTACTGCATTAACTCCTAGTACCGTTGCAACTGATATGGCTAAAAACCTCAATCTAACGGATGGAAACCCTGAAAAAGTAATGCAATCTGAGGATATGGCCGAGTTAATTATAGCGCAACTCAAACTAAACCGACGCGTATTTATCAAAAACAGTAGCATTTGGTCTACTAATCCTTAAATTGTAATTAAACATATACCTGTCTGCCGACAGGCAGGAGTCATATAAGTTTTCTCTTTTGAAGACTTATATGACTTATTTGGTTAAAAATGATAAAACCATTAAGATATTAAGCAAATTAAGCAAAAAACTTAACTAAACTTAATCCCTTAATGGTTTAATTTTTTATCGTAATTGATTAAACTAAAGCCGCAACAAAATCCATTCGTACGCTTCCGTCTTCGTCAATATGTGTTAAGTTCACTTCGTGTAACGTATTCACTAATTCCGGATTCCAAGGCGTTTTTACCTTTACATAATTCTCAGTAAATCCGTGGATGTAACCTTCCTTGTTCTCTCCTTCAAAAAGTACTGTTCTGTTAGTACCTAACTGACTTTCATAGAAAGCACGACGTTTTTTTACCGATAAACTACGCAACATTTTGCTGCGTTTCGCGCGTACATTACCCGGAACCACTCCTTCCATTGCAGCAGCTTCCGTATTATCACGCTCCGAATACGTAAAAACGTGTAAATACGAAATATCCAAATCATTCAGGAAATGATAAGTTTCCAAGAAATGTTCGTCCGTTTCTCCGGGGAAACCAACAATCACATCTACACCAATACAAGCATGTGGCATCACTTCTCTTATTTTATTAACTCTTTCGGTATATACCTCACGCAAATAACGGCGTTTCATCAGTTTCAGAATATCATTGCTTCCTGATTGTAGCGGAATATGAAAATGCGGAACAAAAGTTCTACTTTTCGAAACAAACTCAATCGTTTCGTTCTTCAATAAATTAGGCTCGATGGACGAAATACGCAAACGCTCAATTCCTTCTACTTCATCCAAAGCCTGAACCAATTCTAGAAAAGTATGTTCGTGTTTTTTGTTACCAAATTCCCCCTTACCGTAATCCCCAATGTTCACTCCGGTAAGCACAATTTCTTTGATATTTTGCGCCGAAATTTCTTTGGCATTTTTTAGCACATTTTGCAATTCGTCACTACGCGAAATTCCACGAGCCAACGGAATCGTACAATAGGTACATTTATAATCGCAACCATCCTGCACCTTCAAGAAAGCACGGGTACGGTCGCCAATAGAATAACTGCCTACATAGAAATCGGCTTCGGCAATCTCGCAAGAGTGCACCTCACCCATATCATTTTTAGACAAATCATTGATGTAATCGTTCAGTTTGAATTTCTCGGTCGCTCCCAGAACCAAATCCACACCATCAACAGCGGCCAATTCTTCCGGTTTCAATTGGGCATAACAACCCACCGCAGCAACAAAAGCCTTATCATTGAGCTTCATTGCTTTGCGCACGACTTGTTTAAATTGTTTATCGGCATTTTCGGTTACCGAGCAAGTGTTGATAACATACATATCCGCCACTTCCTCAAAATCCACACGGTCAAAACCTTCGTCCTGTAAGTTACGGGCAATTGTCGAAGTTTCTGAAAAATTCAGTTTACAGCCTAAGGTATGGAAGGCCACTTTTTTTCTTTTTTCCATAAGTAAGCGCTATCTAATGAAATCGTTGTCAAAAAAATAGCGTGTGCAAATTTACAAACAAATACGGGAATTTAAAATACGATTATCATTATATTTGTAAATAGATTTTAAATTAAAAAATCATGCAATCACCTAATTTACAAAAGGATAAACTGGAGTTAATCGAAAAGATTATTCATATTGAAGATAAATCCGTTTTGGACTATATCAAAAGTATCTTAACCGAAGATTCTTCCGAATACGAATTGACCGATGAACAAAAGCAAATCGTAGAAGAAGCTACGACAAAATACTACTCCGGCGAAGAACCTTCTTTTACTTGGGAAGAGGTAAAAAACAATGCCAGAAAAAATTCAATGAAAAGAAATCTTAAATTTACTTTTCGGGCAAATATTGATACTATCGTAGCTTACGAATTCTACGAATCCAGACGTAAAAATCTGGGTGAACAATTCTTAGAAGAATTAGATAATTGTTACCAATCTATTGTTCTAAATTACACTACTTACAAAGTTGTTCACAGCATTTACCGACAAGCTGTCGTAAATAAATTCCCTTTTGTGGTTATCTACAGTGTTGATGAAAAAGACATTATCATCACAGCCATTTTCCACACCAGCAAAAATCCAAATAAAAAGTTGAAATAAGTTTTTTGGATATTTACCTGACAGCCACTGGCTGTCCTCCTTTTAATTTCAAATCTCACGCGGTCTCGTTTAGTAAGAAAAATTTGATTTTAAAAGAGCGTTTTGTAGTTGTTTATTGATATATTTGAATATTAAAAATCTGAATATTCTCAATTTGCACAAAAAACAATTATTTTATATAAAAAGATATAAACTCTTAAACCTCAACAGAACGTAAATTTCAAGTAACAATGAAACACATCAAAAAAAAATATTTATTTGAAAAACAACTTAAAGCATTAGACATTGAAAAAAGTTCAAACTATATAGCCGGAGAAAAAATCACTAAAGAGAAATTAAAAAATGTAATTAAATCTCATAATGTAATTTTAAACACTTCTGACCATGGTGCTCTATTTGCTTTTATATATAATGACAATGGACATCATATTACTATGCCTTTACCAGATTTCGCTCTTGTACATTTTGATTTTTCATATAGACAAAATATCGAAAGAAAAATTAGCAAAACTGAATTGCTATCAAAATTAAAAGATGTTGAAAAGTTTAATGAAATGAATAGTGAAGTACTTTATAAGTTTTATGGATATTCAAGTTCATGCATTATAAATCTGTTTACTTCTATTGAATGTTTTATAAATCATTTATTACCCGAAAATAAAGTTTATTCAGAGAAAAAAAATAACATAACTGAAATTTATAATAAAACCCAAATTCAAGAACATATCCCATTTTGGGATAAACTAAAAAAAATTTTTACCTCAATTTTATGACAATAAAAATTTCTTCTCAAAGTCAACACCAACAAACAATCATATAACCAAGTTAAAAGAATTGAGAGACAAAATAATTCATACAAAATCGGATAATACTGGAGAACTACAAATAGATTTATTCAAACAAATTCTCAACTTCAAATATGATGAAACATTTAATGCACTAAGTTAGCACGTCCAAATGATGGAAGAAAGAAAAAGGTATTTATGACTTTAGAATAATCCGCTCCACCTTGCGCATGCGTCACGCTCGTGCGTCTAAGATATTCATCAACATATAATAGATACTTCACTTAAATACTTTCTAGAAATACTTGATGAGATTGCTTCGTCCCGAAGTGTCGGGACTCGCAATGACCACAAATTGAAAAAAAAACATTAAGCAATTAAGTTTTAAGAATTACACTTAAATTCCCTTAATTCCTTAATGGTTTTAAAATAGAATATAAAATCTTAAGCCAGAATAAAACGTTGAATCACCTCAGCTACACCGTGGTCGTTGTTAGAAGCTACCACCACATCGCCTTTATCTCTTAAATGCGCATCCACATTATCTACCCAAACCCCCAAACCTGCATATTCAATCATCGATAAATCATTTCCGGCGTTTCCAACAGCAATAACCTCAGCCTGATCAATATTTAATTTTTCAGCTAAGAATTTCACACTCGCTCCTTTGTCAATTCCGGTTTGAGCTGCTTCTAAGAAGAATGGTTTTGACATACACACACTTAAATGCGGCATGGCTACTTTTAAATCGGCTTCTACTTCTTTTAGGTAACTTGGTTCTTCCAGCAAAATACATTTAATTGCCGAAGTTTGCACACGCTCTTTAAAATTAGGCACTACTTCGTGTTCCAAGCCCGTGATATTCACCTCAACATCAATATATTCTGAATGGGTTTCGCTCACCACTTTTCCGTCCAAATAGGTAATAATATGCGTTTTCTTTTCCTTGCTGTAATCATACAAGTTATGAATTTGCTCTTGAGTTAAACTTTGTTCGAAGATTACTTCGTCATTTTTTAAATCGGTAATTACGGCTCCGTTAAACGAAATCATATACGAATCCATTAATCCCAAATCCCTAGCATATTCAATCATTGCTGGCGTTGGTCGCCCAGAAGCCAAAATGATTTTCACTCCTTTTTCTTTTGCCTTTGCCAACATGGCTCTGTTTTCTTCCGAAATGATATGGTCGTCATTCAACAGGGTATCATCCATGTCCAGAACCAACATTTTGTATTTCATTCTTCTCTTTTAAATTATTAACAAATACTAAAAATCCCTAATAATTGGGTCATCGGTATTATAACGGCAAAACTAAGAAATAGTTGGAAAAAATTGGTCTAAAAACAATAAACTCTGTCCTTCAGAAGTCGTTTTTTATTTGAGTCATTACTCTTTCTGGATAATCGGTTATAATACCATCAACCCCCAATTGAATTTGTTGTTTTATATCCTGTTCTTCATTAACTGTCCATGGAATCAATTTTATATGCATCGATTTCAAAGAATCAACTGGTTGCTTATTTTTTATTAATTTAAAATTAGGACTGTAAATGTTGGGTTTAAAATCTAGCTGTTTTAAATTATTTTGAATACTGCCTTTTGAAACCAAATAAGCAATTTCGATAGTAGGATACTTTTGGTGCAAAATATTAAGAATCACGGGATCAAACGACTGAATATTGATTCGGTTCTCCATGTGATTATCCTTAACAAGCTGCATGACTAAATCAACAAATTCCTCTGGTTGTGGCTGATAAATTCCATACACCTCTTTCTCTGATTTTATTTCAATGTTGTATTTTATCTTATTTAACTTTTTAGTCTTAATTTCGGATTCAATTACCTTAAAAACTTCGCTTAAAAGCGGTTTGTAAGTCTTCCTTTTTTGCTGATTAGGGAATTTTAAGTTTCCTCTGGAACCTCCATCAAATGCCTTAATGCTATCATAAGTCATTTGATATAAATTGAAGTTTTTTTCCTCTTCTTTACTCACAGCTTCACCTGAAGGTTTCGACATATATTCCGAAGACATAAAAGGTTCGTGAGATACTACTACTTTTCGGTCCTTGGAAATTACAACATCTAATTCCAACACATCAACCCCTTTATGAAGTGCTCCAACAAATGCTTCGATAGTATTTTCAGGTAGATTCCCTCGTTCTCCACGATGTCCCTGAACTTCAATTTTTCGAGCTTTCTCAGATATTACTTTGTCATTTTTAGCTTTACAGGAAACGATTGTAATAACAACGCAAAGCAGTAGGATTTTAATACATTTCATAATTTCATAATTAAAAAAACTTGCCTTTCCAGAGGCAAGTTTTAGTTTGTATTGTTTTTATGTTTAATTTAAAGTCTCTTCAATTCTATAGCTGCTTTTTTGGGTAAATTCGTTACCAAACATATCTTTAGCCTTAACTTCAATAGTATGTTCTCCTGAATTTAATTTGGTTGGAATATTCCCTCTCCAAAGGTGGTTACTAATAATAGGATTAGAACCTCTCTTTCCTGGCAATAATTTTTCTGACGTATCCCATTGGTTAACTAAAGAAGCATAGGACGGATCATATTCCTCCACATGCGTCATGGATTTCCATTCTCCATCATCTATTCTGAATACTACTTTATCCTGTGCATTCCCCATAAAAAAATTAGCATAAATCCCGGACTTTGTTCGTTTCCCTTTGGCAACAACTTTTGGGGCAAAAATTTCCACTTGATATTCTTTTGGCTTTCCAGCTACTTTGTATTCAACAGTATATGTATTGCCTTTAAAATGAATAAAAGCATAACCTTTAGGTGTTCCATCACGCATGGTTGATACAGGAACCCCTAACTCATTTAATTGACCTGAATACCAGTCTCCAGAGGTCGTACCAACGTTATACTCATGGTGCGGTTTATCTCTTAACCAACCTTCTTTTTTAGCAAAAAATCCTGTTTTTGAATGTGAGTATGTGCCGAAAGAGATAAGGTATTAGGGTAGTCTTTAAGTAAACTAAATAATCGATCTCTGTCGTAATCTCTAAACGAATCATTTTCTGGTTCACTCAAAGGAATATGGAAAGCCAATACGATTAGATAATCTTTAGGAACAAACTTTAAATCGTTTTCTATAAAGGCGATTTGATCTTCACGAAAACCGCCCCAATATTGTGTCAATCCTCGCGGATCAGGGTATAAAATATCGTCTAAAACAATTAAATGCACTTTCCCATAATTAAATGCATAATTTGCCGGACCAAAATGCGCTTCATAAGTTTCATCACTCCATTTATCCGTAGTAGCATCAAAGTTCATGTCATGGTTCCCCATCACATTATACCAAAGCACTCCTACCGCTTTTACAGCTTCAATATAAGGATTGAATAGATCTAAATCGTTCCCTACTAAATCGCCCAAACTGATTCCGAAAGGAATATTTTTAATGTCTTTAACTTCCTCAACAATTCCCTTTTTAAAATATTCTACTTCCTCTAAAGTATAAGGTTGTGGGTCTCCAAAAACCAAGGTTGTGAAATCATAACTTTCTTCCTTTTTAATCAAAGCAAAATCGACTGATTTGGGTAATTTCCCTGTTGGACTAACTCCTTTAAATTTTAATTGTGGAGATCCTTTGGGTTTATAGTTGTAAAAGAACTTTGGCAAGTTATTCTTGTCTACTGCAACTTGGTATCCCGTAGGTTTTATTACAGAAATAATATTATCGATTCCTAATGGAAGTTCGTATTTACCATTACTATCAGTAAGTACAACCTGCTCTCCGTTAGACACTGCTACATTACTGATACCTTGTTCTGTTTTATCCTTTAAATCGTTTTGGTTAAGATCGTTATAAACATAGCCCACAACCTTATCCTGTGCTATTGCATTATAACTTAGTGTACCAAAAACAGCTAAGGCAAATTTTATTTTTACGTATTTCATTGTCTTTATTTTATTAAAACATTATTTCATCCCCAAGGTTAATGCCTTTGGTCTTTCCATAATTTCGGTATAAACATTACCAAATCTGTCCGTCACTTTTATTGTCAAAGTTGAATTAACCGTAGTAGCTTTCACTTTAAAAAAGTGAGGTGTTTTTTCGGTTTCAAAAGCATCTGTTGGGGTTGCACCCGCATTTAAGCGTAATGCTTCGTATGAAATAATATGTAAAGGATCTTTTTCTTTTACTCGGCTAACCTTTAATGGTTGATTGTTTTCAGTAACTTCAATTTTCCATTGTACATCATATCCCCAAACATTAATTAATACTTCGTTATTAGAACTTGGAGCAGCATAAACATCCGAATATGGAGCTAATAGAGCATCGGTTGAATTGGGTGCATATTTAGCCGATGTGATATGAACACTATTTAAATCGTAAGCACGAAACTGATAATCTTCAGTGTAACCAATACTCTTATACAGCCATTTGATATCGTTGCCATTCATTTTCCAAATGCCATAACCTCCAGGACTTCCATCTTTACAGATATGATTATTAGCATAACCACTTTTACCCGTCCACCACCAAGTGGCACAAATAGCTGCTGTGTTATGTTCCATAATATTACCTTCTTCAACTGTGTAATTAATATGCGTATGACCTGACAACACATGAACTTTTGTAAATTCGCTTACGATATTCTTTAAAACATCTCCGTTTAATAAATCAACCGTATTTATCTGATTACCGTTAGCATCTAATGATGGCTGCTTGTATAATGGCGTATGTATTGCCAAAACGATAGGCGTACTCTTATCAGTAATTGTTGCCAAATCCTTTTTTAGCCATTCTAACTGATTATTAGTTAGTCGCTCATTGTAATTACGACTCCCAATAGTTCCCTGTGTTCCACCAGTATTGATGTATTCCACACTATCTAGCACCACATAATGTACTTTCCCTAAATTGAAAGAATAATACGTTGGACCTAAGACATCTCTATACTTATTTTCAGCATCCCAGTCGTTAGCAAAGTAGGGATCATTATCATGATTCCCAATAAGATTAAATACTGGTGCGTTTATTTTATTCATATAAGGCACATATTCATTTAATCCAAAATTATTACTGTACCAATAGCCATCCCAAGTCAAATCACCCAATGTTAGAGCGTATACTTTTGTCCCATCTGACGAATATTTATTGATCGTTGCATTGATATCAGGCAATACTTTTGAAGTAAACTGCTCTAAATCGTTGTTTCTATTTGCCAAATGCCAATCAGCTAAGGATAACACAACATGTTTATCATTATCTACTTTTAACAACGAAAAATCTCGTTGCTCAATAACGTCTAAACTATTACTTACTCTTTTAAAAAACTGTGGAGCACTTCCTGTATTTGTAACTTCATAATTTCCTGGAACAGAAATAAAAACAAAACCTGCTTTTTTTAATGATGATAAATAATATCGGCCTTCTGAGTCAGTAACTGTAACTTCATAACCATCAGAAACCACTACTCCTGGAACACCTTTTCCATTACTGTAAACGACACCTTTGATATTCTTACCTGAAATATCAGGTATGTTCGTATTCGCTACAACATTAAAAAGTATATTCCCTAAAATAAGAGCTTGAGCGTTTCTTATAACTTTTACTTTGTAGTTTCCTGATTCAAAATCAGAAGGTACTGAAAACGTAAATGTATTCTCGGTTACAGAAACCACAGTTCCTTTGAAAATTATATTTTTATTAATTAACGATTCAAACTCCATTGTATCGCCAACTCTAAACCCTTTTCCTGTTAGCATGACCTCGCCAGCTTTTGCTACATTGATAGAAGATGGTATAGAAACTCCTGAAATATTTAAGCTATTATTTTCATCGATAATACTACTATCACTACTACAACTAAGTAAGGTAAACCCTAAACCACTAAATCCTGCTATTGTGGTTAATCCACCTATTTTTATAAATTTTCTTCTTGATTGATTCATGATTGTATTATTCTATTATTTCGACTTTTACGTCATCAATGAAAATTCTGTTTTTACCAGCGCCCACACCTACAAGGTTAAAATCGCCACCTAGAAAACTAAGTTGAGTTTGCGATGTCGCCCCACTGATTGTAAATGAATAGGTTGCCGATGGGGATTTCCATATGTTAATACAATCTGGATCCAAAGTATAATCTGGCCAGTTATCAATTGTAAATGACGAAACACTTACAGTTCCAGGACCTACTACTCCGACTTTTAAAATATTATCATCCTTTGTTCCTGCTTTAGTTTGATAGGGAACTGCTTTAAAAGTAACCTTAACAGTTGTTGGTTCTTCAAGCATTTCAAATTTTGGTGAAATGAAATCCCCACCATACCCCGTTTTGCCTAATTTTACAAAACCTGTTCTTGCATAAACCAATTGTTCATTGTTACTAAATACATTTGATGTACTAGTCCACCCTTTTGCTTTTTCCTCAGTAGTCCAAGCATTGTCTATTCTAGCCTCTGCTGTTGTAGTATAAAAAATAGTGCTTCCATAAGCTAACCAATCGAAATGTTCCTCTAAAACAACACTACCATCAGATTGTATTATTGAAATCGTTTTTGTTAATGACGGATAATCGGCTGAACTAATTGTGAGTATAGTAGAACGTTTAACTCCTTTATTTTTTAAAGCAGAAAATTTAATTGATGTAGCACTTGCCTCGACAACTGAAAGCCAATTCGCATTCGACAAGCTATAAGTCCAATTTACATTGGCACTTATTTTCACTCCAAACTCTCCTCCATTTGATGTTACGCTGACACCTTCATCAGCTTTATCAACAATAATAAAAGGGACATTGGCTTGCTGCTCAACACGGAATAAAGCAGGTTGCTCCTTTCCGTCATTTATAAAAGTAAAATTTAATATTCGGCTGTCAAACGTATTGTTTTTATTTACAATAATTTTGAAAATCCCATCATCATCTCCTTCTGCTGGAAATACTTTAACCCAACTAGCTTCACCTTGTGGAACAATTTTCCAATGTCCTTTAGCTCGCACAATATAACTTTTTGTTAGTCCATTAACATCAACAGCAAGTCCTGTTGGATTTTCTTCAATAGTAAAATAAGGTTCTACAGAAGTTTCATTGTCATTAGCACATGACACCGATAAAAAAAGTATTGTTAAGAAAGTAAATAATACAAATACTTTGCTTTTGTGTAATTGATTTAAACTTTTCATTTTTTTTAAAATTTTAGATTCCGCTTTCAATAGCTTGTTTACTCCACCAAACTGGGGTTTTCATATTGTTTTCACCACCCATACGGCTTAATGCTTCACGAGCATTCGTATTGTTAGTTGCCATTGTAGTATTGGGATAAGCAAAACGGGTAGGTAAAATATAATCGTTAAATACAGTACCACGCCCAATTGTTAATTTAGGATAACCCGTACGACGGTATTCATGATAGGCTTCCATTCCTATCCAAAAAAGTGCTAGATATTTTTGATTAGCGATTAACTCATTTTTATCAGTGGCTAAATCCCATGATGCCAAATTTGAGTTTAAAAAAACGGTGATATTCTCCTGAGAAATGGTCACAGGAATTCCACTAAATTGACCTAATTCTGCCCATTTTTCGACAGATGCGGTAACTGCATTTTCATAATATTGCTTTGCAGCTGATTGTCCTCCCGAAATAGCTCCTTTCAAAGCTGCTTCGGCAAGAATGAACTGAACTTCGGCATAATCCATATAACTTGCCGGCATTTCGGCTCTACAAAAAACGGCTGCATTTAACCAAGATGTACCGCGGTCTGCTACACTTTGTTCTGATTCTGTACAACCAGCTATTGTTCCTTTCCAAACAGTTGTATTGTTTACTAAATAATTTGGATTCTTTTTTCCATAAATGGCTAAACGTGGGTCTTCATAAACTTGATTCCCATTTACATCTGTCATGACCGTCATTTTAATTAGCTGTTCGGCTAATTTTCGGCCTGAACTTGTAAAGGAACTCTCATTAGTATTTGCAAATTGACTACGATAAGGATCCGATCCAGTAAACTTTACTGTTGCATTATCGGCGTTAGAAATAAATACTGGATATTTTGCTGAATTATTTATAATATCCATCATTTTAGCAGCAGAATTCATTTCGGGACGACCACTAACACGGCATAACAACCTTAAGTACAATGAATTATTAAATTTCTGCCATTTTACCATATTGCCACCATACATTCCATCTAGAGCAGGCTTTCTAAAAACAGGTTTTTCTGCATACATGCTGTTGGCTTTTTCTAAATCAGCAAACATTTGTTGGTAAACTTCTTTTTGGGAATCAAACTTTGGCTTTGTAGTTCCTCCAGAAGTAACTTGAAAGGCTTCAGAATAAGGAATATCACCAAACATATCGGTAAGATTAGACATATACAATACTTTTAAAGTCAAAGCAATTGCCTGTAATGACTTATCATTTTGCTTTACACTTAAATCGTACATATGCAATACATTGTTAGTATAGCGAGAATAAGTATTCCAAACATTTTGCCAGTCTTGATCACCAATAAAGTAGCGATGTTCCTGACGGGTTCCCCCACCAGTGAAAGCAGTAAATTGCATCAACTCATTATTCCAATACCAGCTATAATTTTGCCAAGCATTAATACCATTGTATAATATAGGTTCAAACATACCGCTTGCCCTAATATCGCCTACATTGGTTCTGTTAGGATTTGTATTTATTTCCTCAAAATCAGAAGTACAGCTAGCAAAAACACTAAGAAATCCGATTATTAAAATTTTTATTATTGTTTTCATTACGTTATTTTTAGAAAGAAAGTTGAACGTTTAATCCGTAAGTTCTAGTCATTGGAAAAGTCATCGCTTCAATACCTTTATAAATATTTGAACCGTTTAACATTCCTGTGTCAGGATCATATTGAGGAAAATTGGAAATACTAAATAGATTTGTAGCATAAGCACCAAAACTCACTTTTTGGAATACCCCAATTTTGCTAACTAATTTTGCAGGTAAGTCGTAATCTAATCGTAACTCTCTTAATTTTAAATAAGAAGTATCGAAAGTATTCATTTCTGTATTATTACGGTTCCAGATATAATTATTGTAATAGGTTTGAATATTATTAGTCACCGTATTATTTTTAGTATACGTAACTGTTCCATCCGTATTTTGAATGGCATTTACTCCAGGATGCACTAAACCATCGTATCTACCTTCAATAGAATTGTTAAGTTTTCCTTGGTAGGATAAAGCAAAGTTGGTTACTGAAAAAGCATTCCCACCCATCTGAGCCGCAAAAGTAGCCGACAATGATAGATTTTTATACTTAATTCGTTGTACCATACCCGCTCTCCAATCTGGATTAACTTTTCCAATTTTTCTATCTGGAGAATTATCCAGTACTGGATAACCTTCAGAATTTACGATGTGCATCCCTGAAGCATCAATTTCATTTCCATTTTCATCAATATATGTTGCTCCTTCGGGTGCTCTTTGAAATCCTCGCCCGTAGATAACGTGCATTTCTTGTCCTACATAGGAATACACATAAGTTCTACTACCTATAGTAGTTCCCATATCGGTTTGTAGTGGCACACTTGGATCCCAACCTTCTTGAAGACTTTTTAATTTATTTTTGTTTTTTGACCAAGTAATATCAAAATCCCATTTAAAATTTTTAGTTCTGATAGGGGTAAAACTTGCTGATATTTCTAGTCCTTGATTTGAAATTTCTCCAGCGTTAATTGTCATTCCTGTTGCTCCAGTAATCTGATCGACATCAACTGAAACGATTTGATTAGTAGTTGAAGAATAGTAGGTAGTAACATCAAAACTTATTCTGTTTCTGAATAATTTGGCTTCAATTCCAGCTTCCCAACTTTCAACATTTTCGGGTTTTATTAATGGATTTGGAATATCCCCTGGTAAAGTATAACCTCCAGGAAACGATGTGTTACTGTATACCTGATCTAATGAATAAGCTGATGTATCATTACCCACATTTGCCCATGAAAATCGGGTTTTTAGCATATCAATCCAAGCTGCATTTTCCTTAAAATTAAATGTCTTATCTAATAAAACACTCGCTGCAACAGATGGGTAAAAATAAGACCAATTTCCTCTAGATAATGTACTTGACCAGTCATTACGACCTGTAATATCTAAGAAATAAGCATCATCCCAACTTAATGACACTAAACCATATAAACTATTAACCACTTTTTTACTTCTGTAGTTGTATGGATCTGGGTTAACGCCTGTTGGTAAATTTGTAGTATGGAAGATTCCTTCCTCACCTAATTGACTCAATGCTATTTTGTTATTAAAATATTCGTTAACACGATTATTTCCTCCTAACATCGTTGAAAGACCAAAGCGACCATTCTTGGATTCTTTGTTATAACGAAGCATAAAATCGTTATTATTTTCTACAGACCTTACAGTTTGTTCTCTGTAAAATCCATTTTCATAACCTTCGGTATAAAAAGGCTTACGTTGTGTTCTAAATTCATCAGACCAATCTAAACCAGAACGCAAATCAAGTGTCAAACCTTTCAAAATGTCAAAAGTTAAACCAATACTTCCAAATACTCGATTTTTATCTTGGGTATTCAATGCTTCATAAAGCGTACGGTATGGATTAAAAGATCCTGAAGCAGGGAAAACAAGTCCCATTCCGTTTTGACCAGCAGCAGACCAGTTTGCATAATTATAACGTCCATTAAAATATTCATTTTTCCAATCTTGAATACTACTTACATTAAATCCCCAAGCTAGAGCATACATCGGATTTGTTTCATCATAACCACTCACTGGCATATTGTCACTCGTCTTTTTATAATAATTAACTTTAGTATTTAATTTAATTTTGTCTGAAACCGGAGTATTAATAGCTAGCGAAATGGTATTTCGATTAAAACCTGTATTAGGCATTATCCAATCGTTTTTAAAATCAGTTACCGAAAAACGCGTAGATGTTCCTTTCCCGTTATTACCATTTATACTAATCGTTTTATCTACTGTTAAACCAGTTTTAAAAAGCCCTGTATACCAATCATCTTGATACACCCAAGGTAACTTAGTAAAAGTATTGTCATCCCAATTTTTTGAAGCATATAAATACCTAAGCTTGTTTGCATCAAACTTTTCTCCGAAAGTATATCTGGAATAATTACGTGATTGAGCAACGCCATCAGAAGCCATTTCTGAAGAAATATCCCAAAGTGAATATTCACTGGCTCCCATATCAGCACCATTTCCATACTGGGTTTGAAAATCGGGAAAATATCCTGCTCTTTCAAAAGTTACCGAAGAGTTTACACTAACACCAAGACCTTTAGTTGTTTTACCAGCTTTAGTTGTTATAAGAATTGCTCCATTAGCTGCTCTTGATCCATACAATGCAGCTGCTGCTGGACCTTTTAACACTGAAACAGATTCGATGTCATCAGGATTAATATCACTCATACCATCACCATAATCTACAGGGGCATCGGATTGAGCATAGTTACTTACAGCATTTGTAGAAGTCATTCCTGAATTTACGGGTACTCCATCGATAACGAACAATGCTTCATTATTACCATAATTCAAAGACTGATCTCCACGTAAAGTCACACGAATAGAACTACTTGGACCTGAATTAGCCGTAGTAAATGACAATCCTGCAACTTTACCATTCAAACTATTCAGCCAGTTTCCAGAAACCGTTTTGGTAATTTCATCACTTTTAACTTTAGCAACCGAATAACCCAAGGATTTCTCCTCGCGAGAAATATTCAATGCAGTAACCACTACCTCATCCATTGCAACTACATCTTCTTGCATGGTTACTTTATAAGCACCACCCGCCTTGATTGACTGCTCAAAATTTTGCATTCCTAAATAGGAAAAAACCAGAGTACTGTTTTCAGGAGCTTCTAAATTAAATTTCCCATCAAAATCTGTCAGGACTACTGTATTAGTCCCTTTGACAAGAACATTTACAGCAATTAACGGTAAACCATTTACATCTTTTACTTCACCATACACCTTTACTTTTTTTAAAGCTGTGAATGTGATTGTCGAGCCATTAATCATATAACTCAAGTGAGCATCGCGACTAATTTGATTTAAAACGGTTCTTAATTTTTGATTATTAAAATTATAAGTAAACAGCTTTTTATTGCTCAGGACTTCATCTGAAAAACTGAACTGACAGTTTGCTTCTTTTTCTAATTGATTAAAAAGATGTGGTAATGTGGCGTTTTTTACATTAAAACTGATTGTTTTTTCGAGAGTACTTTGAGCCATTACAGATTGTGAAGTCATTCCCCACAACGCAAATAGCATGATAAAAAGCTTTAAAATTGTAAAGGACTCTAAATTCCTTTTTTTGTATAAATTTAATTTCATAATTTAGTGTTTTCTATTAAGCAAATAGGATTTAAAAAATTTAAGCTGACTGGAATTGTTGACGCAATTCCAGTTTTTTTTTCTAATTCTGGATTTTATTCATAGTGTTTATTTAATTAGTATCGAGTCGTTTTTAATTGTATATTGAATACCAATCATAAATTCCATACTTTTAAGTACCGATTCAATTGGTTCATTTTTATAAGAAGCACGAATCTTTCGATTTAAAATTCTTTCGGATTTACAATCTACTTTTACGTTATACCATTGTTCAATTCTGTTAAAAGCTTCTTTAGCTGTTATTGCATCAAAACGCAGTATGTTTTTATGCCAATCTGTATAGACCGCAGCATCTACAGCTTCTTCAACCAAATCGCCTTCCACTGAATTGAAAACAACCTGAGTATTTTTTTCTAAAATGAAATGTTTTTTTGTTAATGTGTTTTCAACCCTAACCTTTCCGGATTTCACAATTACTTGAAATTGCTGTTTTTTATTGATAACATTAAAAGAGGTTCCTAAAACTGTTGTTTTGAAATTTCCAGATTGCACAATAAATGGTTTATTAGGATTCCTTTTAACTTGAAAAAACCCTCTCCTTTTAATTCCACATTCCGTTTATCATCTACAAATTGTTTTGGATATTTTAGTGTAGCTCCAGAATTTAAAAAAACTAAAGAACTATCAGGAAGTACTATATTGATGCGTTCACCTGTTCTACTAGTAACTGATATATATTGAATTTCTTGAGGATTAAAAATGGTAGATTTTAAAAGAATTCCTAAACCTAACAAAGTGACAATAGTTGCTGCAACAGCCCAACTTTTACTAAATTTAATTAGCTTTCTTTTTTCAGATTGTTCAATTTTATAGCGTAGCATTTTTAATCCACGCTCTAAACTAAATTCATCTTCAAAGTTTATTGATTTACCTTGAAAAGTATCAAGTAATATATTATACTTCTTACTATATTCATCATTCAAAAGATAGTGTTCAAGCAAATACTTTTCTTCTTCTGAAGCGGTATTATTCAAATATCGTAATGCAATTTCGTAAAAAACTTCGTCTTTCATTTAATTTGATCTTTTACTGTAAAGACCCTTTTTTGGCAGTAGACCTACCATTGAAAGATGTTACTAAATAGTTACCAAAACATCATGAAAATAAAATCAAAAGAATTGAGGAAATAAATTGCGATTCGTATTGCGAAACATGCTTTATCGCTTCAAGCATTTGTTTTTGAACTGTATTTACTGAAATACCTAATTTATCAGCTATCTCTTTGTATTTTAAGCCATCAATTCGATTTAATTTGAAAATTATCCTTCGTTGAGGTGGCAACTCATTTATAATTAATTCAATACGGTTTTTAACCTCGTTATATTCTAAGGAATCACTACTATAATAAGGTGAAAGTTTTAAATGTAAATTACTTAGATCTTCGTCAAAAGAAGTTGATTGTGTGTTTCTAATCACTTTTAATGATTGATTCTTTGTTGCTACAAATAAATAGGCTTTTAACGAACTGCTAATAGTTAGTGTTTTGCGATTTTGCCAGATGTTGAAGAACACATCTGAAACGACTTCTTCTGCCAAACTTGAATCGACAACATACTTTTTAGAAAATAAGCACAGACTAAAGTAATATTTTTGAAACAACTGTTCTAAAGCCAATTGGCTATCTTTTTTAACAGATTCAAACAGGATTTCATCTGGTTTCATTTATTCAAAAAATAGTATTATTATTTTCAGTAAAACTATTTCTTCAATTTATAATCCCTGTTATAATAAAATTAAATTAACGTTACTTAATTTCAACTCGAAAATTCCAACACACTAAAGATTCATAATATTTCAAAACTGGACGTGCTAACTTAGCCATCACATAAAGTTAAGAAATAATCTTAATTTTAACCTATGAAACAAGTCCGCAAAATTTATGACAAAGCTTTTAAAGAAAAAGCCGTTCAATTGAGTTATGAGAGAACAAATGTATCAGAACTCGCCAGAGAGTTGGGAATCACAGCACCACAGTTGTATAAATGGCGTAAAGAGTTCGAGGAATTTGGAGAAGGAAGTTTTCCTGGGAAAGGAAATTTAAAACTCACTCCCGAGCAAGAAAAAATTCACGAACTAAAGAAAAGACTCAAAGATGCCGAGTTAGAACGTGATATATTAAAAAAAGCAATCGGCATTTTTTCCAAGAGCGGTCGATGATTTATAGTTTCATAAAAAGCAATGAACAACTATTCCCGATCGAAAAAATGTGCAAAGTTCTAAAAGTGAGCAGCGGAAGTTATTACCGATGGAAAAAACAAGCAGTCACAGCAAGACAACAACTAAAAATTGCCATAAAAGAACAGATAACATTGATTTATTTTGGAGCCAAACAAAGATATGGAAGTCCTAGAATAACATTGGAACTGCAGTATTTAGGTTATAAAGTTTCACGAATTACAGTTGCAAAATATATGAAAGAACTTGGCTTACGAAGCAAATTAAGCAAGAAGTTCAAAGTTACAACCAACTCAAATCATAATTATTTAGTTGTCGAAAATGTATTAAACAGAGAGTTTATTGTAAAAATGCCTTCAAAAGTTTGGGTTTCGGATATTACATATATCCAAACTAAAGAGGGTTTTGTATACCTGACCACTATTATGGATTTATACGACAGAAAAATTATCGGTTGGAGTTTGAGTGACGGAATGAGTACAGAAGAAACTACGCTTGGAGCTTGGAAAATGGCGGTTAAAAACCGAGATATTGATCAAGGTTTGATTTTTCATTCTGACAGAGGTGTTCAATATGCCAGTAAAAAGTTTGTAAATGTTCTTGATTCCTATAAAAAAATAACCCGCAATATGAGTCGTAAAGGAAATTGCTGGGATAATGCTGTGGCGGAAAGCTTCTTCAAATCTTTGAAAACGGAATTAATTTATGGGAACAAACTGATTTCTAAAGAACAGATGAAACTGGAAATCTTTGAATATATTGAAATTTGGTACAACAGAAAAAGGAGACATTCCACTTTGAATTATGCAACTATTGAAGAATTTAACAATCAAATTAATTACAAAAATGTAGCTTAACTTAATGTGCCGTTTTTGTTTGCATATCCAAACCTAATGTGCTTAAAAACAAAATCTTACCAAATAACTAGCATTCCCTTTTAAAAACTTTACAAAATATCATATCGTATTTAGCAACTCATTCAGATGAAATTTAAGGAATTAAAAAAGAGTTTTAAAATGACTAATCTAATCATCTTAAAACTCTTCATTGAAATTATTTACAATTGTAAATCTAATTTGTTTCTATAATCTACAGTTATAGAATCTGAAACAAAATTTTTATTTGCTCATTAACTAAAAGCATCATTAAATATTCAATCGAAAGGCCTCAATAACAGGATTTACCTTAGCAAATTCGGTTTCCTGAACAAACAATTCAACAGCAGCGCCCATGCTCCCAAAACCTGCTAATCGCGCCGATTGAATGTTGTCTTTCATCAATACTTCCACACCTATGGCTTCTATTTTTTCCTTCAAAGCCAAAGCCAAAACTTCACTCCCCGAAAACACTTTCATCAATCCCATCTTATTCTTATTTAGTTATTAGCATTTTCTTCGTCACCTTCTTCTTCTTCAAAATCGTCATCCTCTTCCTCTCCCTCCTCGAAGTCAAATTCGTAAGGTTCAATTAACATTTTATCGGCTAATATTGCCACTCTTTCTGTATATAAATCCGAAAAAATGATACGTTGCGTTTTAGCAATGCTATCAGAAATACGCATAATTTTAGTCTCATGACGCGCTCGTAACAACACATCGGCATCGTCTATAACAAACATTTTCAAACGGTTCACATTATAACCCGCTGTTGAAAACATATCGCTTAACTTGGTAGGTGTACCAATTAAAACATCAATTCCAGTAGAAACATAATTCTTATCGTAATCCATGTCGCCTTTTTCATGAACACCATAGACTTCCAAGCTGGTATGTTTTCCGTACTTTTCGAAAAGCACTTCCATTTCCAGAACTTTAGCCTTGTCTTCCACCATTATCAAAGCTCGTGGCGATTCTTCATTGCTGCCTGCTAATCGCTGAATCACATTCATCACAATTGCTGTGGTTTTCCCGCTTCCTTTAGGTGCAAAAATCACACAATCTGCCCCACTTTTTAAGGTTGAAAAAGTTTCTTTTTGGACTTCATTTGCCTCGGTTAATCCGTTTTCAACTAATCCTAGTTGTAACTTTTCGTTTATTTTTTTTAGTTTCATTCAGTTAAGATTGAAAGATTAAAAGATTGAATAATTAAAAATTAAATCAGGAATCTTTAAATCTTTAAATTTTTAAATCATTCAATTATTTAGAAGCAAATAGCTTTACATCTGTTTCAGATATTTGGCTTCCGCCAAGGATAATAAGGCGTTCCACCACATTTCGTAATTCACGGATATTTCCCGTCCAATCGTAAGCCTGTAATAATTTGATCGCTTCATCGGAGAATTTCTTAACGGCTGTTCCTTGCTCTGATGCAATTTTTTCAGCAAAATGACTCACCAATAAAGGAATATCATCTCGACGGTCATTCAATGAAGGAACCTTGATTAAGATGACTGCCAATCGGTGGTACAAATCTTCTCTGAAACGTCCTTCTTCGATTTCTTTTTTCAAATCCTTGTTCGTTGCTGCTACCACGCGAACATCTACTTTGATGTCTTTATCGGCACCTACTCGAGTAATGATATTTTCCTGTAAAGCACGCAACACTTTGGCCTGAGCCGAAAGACTCATATCTCCAATTTCATCCAAAAAAATAGTTCCTTTATCTGCTGCTTCAAATTTACCAGCTCTATCTTTTACCGCCGAGGTAAAAGCTCCTTTTACGTGACCAAACAATTCGCTCTCTATCAATTCAGATGGAATTGCAGCACAGTTTACTTCTATTAAAGGAAAAGAAGCACGCTCACTCTTTTCATGCAATTGGTGCGCTACTAACTCTTTTCCGGTTCCATTAGGTCCCGTAATCAATACACGAGCTTCGGTTTGCGCCACCTTATCAATCATCATTTTGATATGATTAATAGCTTCGCTCTCCCCAATCATTTCGTAATTTTTGCTCACTTTTTTCTTTAGAATTTTATTTTCAACTACCAGCTGTTTTCTATCTAAAGCATTACGAACGGTATTTAACAGACGATTCAAATCAGGTGGTTTTGAAATATAATCAAACGCCCCTAAACGCATCGCTTGTATAGCTGTTTCCATGTCGCCATGTCCTGAAATCATGACGATTGGAATTTCGGCTTTTATTTTTTTGACTTCTTCCAGCAATTCGACCCCATCCATTTTAGGCATCTTGATGTCGCATATTACCAAGTCGTAATCGTTATTTTTAATTTTTTCGTAACCCGATACACCATCTTCAGCTTCTTCGACTTCATAAGTATCATTCTCCTCCGTAAGGATTCTTGTTAGTACTCTTCGAATAGCTGATTCGTCTTCGATTATTAATATTTTACTCATACTTTTTAGATTCTAAAGTTCTAAGTTACTAAGATTATATTTTCTTTTCTTACTATTATAGAAAACTTAACAACTTTGACACTTAGTTACTTCAAATTAATATTTTAACCATCGTAATAATTCTTTCCAAGTTGGCTTTTTACCATACATCAAAATTCCTACTCGGTAAATTTTAGCAGCAAACCAAACCACCAATAAGAAGGTTCCAAACAACAATAAAATTGAAACGGCAATTTGCCAAAAAGGAACTCCAAAAGGGAGTCGCATTAACATTACAATAGGCGAGGTAAGCGGAATCAAGGAAAAAGCAACTGCAATGTCACTATGCGGATCGTTTACAACACTAAAAAAACCAACATAAACACTCAACACCAAAGGCATTACAATAGGAAGAAGAAACTGTTGCGAGTCGGTTTGATTGTCTACAGCAGCACCAATTGCCGCATAAAACGAACTGTATAAAAAGTAACCACCAATAAAATAAACTACAAAACCAAGTAATATACTAGCAATAGGCAAATTCCATAATTCTTTAATGTACAACTGCGCCGTTCCTGCTAATTCTGTTGGCAACTGCCCTTCCATTGTTGGCGCTATTGTTGTCGATGCCCCTACATTTACTCGAAAAAATACTGAAGCTGTAAACAAGAGACTAAGTCCAATAACTACCCAAATAGTAAATTGTAAAATTCCCGCCAAAGAGGTTCCAATAATTTTCCCAATCATTAACTGAAAAGGTTTTACAGAAGAAATAATAATTTCTATAATTCGGTTCGTTTTCTCTTCAATTACAGAGCGCATCACCATATTTCCATAAATAATGATAAACATCATGATCAAGTAACCAAAAGCACCACCTATGGCAATTTTAGCCTCATTTAATCCTTTTAGACCTTGCTCTCCTGAAGTTTTAGCAATAGTAATATTGACATTAGCTTGCGCTTTTTGTATGGCTAAAGTATCTAAATGCGCTTTCTCCAAATTAATTTTGGTTAATTTTTGAGCAATAATTCCCTGTGTGTTTTCGATAAAAGAAATACTCGGACTCGCATTAGAAACAAATTCAATTTTATTTTCTAAGGTTTTTACATCCTCTGTTTTAGGAATAATCAAAATTCCTTCATAACTATGATTTACAATACTATCTTTTAAATATTGACTGTCTATTTGCGACAAATCTAGGTATTGATACTCATTCTCTTCTGTATTTTGAGCTAAAAATTCAGAAACAAACAAACCTGTTTCATCATGAATTGCCACCCTTTTTACATCGGCTTTCATGGAACTCAAATAACCAACAAAAACAGCAATAGCAACAAACAATAAAGGACTTAAAAAAGTCATTACAATAAAAGATTTGTTACGCACTTTGGCAAAAAACTCTCTTTTTATAATTAGTGATATTATGCTCATAATTTAAAATATTCAAATCTTAAATTCCAAATTCCAATGTGTATTGGGATTTGGAATTTTAAATATTGGTTATTGCTTTTCTGTTACAGTTTTAATAAAAATATCGTTTACACTCGGAATTTTTTCTACAAAATGAGTGACTTGACCTCGTTGTGTAATAAGATGCAATAATTCATTAGGAAGTGCATTTCCTATCTGAATTTCGAGCTTTAACTCATTATTTAAAGATTTAAAATTCGCTGGGCTAACAGTGAATTTTTGTGTGATGTCAAACATTAAACCTTCTACATTATCCGTAAGAATACCCACTTCAAAACTATTGGACTTATGTTGCCTTTTTACATCTTCTAATTTTCCTTCGATTAATTTATTCGATTTATGTATCAAAGCAATATGATCGCATAATTCCTCTACACTTTCCATTCGATGCGTCGAAAAAATTATCGTAGCTCCTTGTTCTTTCAATGCTAAAATTTCGTCTTTAATAATAGTAGCATTTACAGGATCAAAACCTGAAAAAGGCTCATCAAAAATCAATAATTTCGGTTGGTGCAATACGCAAACCACAAACTGGATTTTTTGCGCCATACCTTTAGAAAGTTCTTGAATTTTTTTGTTCCACCATCCTTGAATGCCTAAACGATCAAACCAATAATCCAACTGCTTTTTGGCTTCTGCCTTTGTCAATCCTTTCATTTGAGCCAAATACAAACATTGCTCTCCTACCTTCATACTTTGGTACAAACCTCTTTCTTCAGGTAAATAACCAATATGCTGAACGTGTTTAGGCTGTAATTTTTCGCCATCCAAAATAACTTGACCGCTATCTGGCATGGTTATTTGATTAATGATACGAATAAGAGATGTTTTTCCGGCACCATTTGGACCTAAAAGTCCATATATACTGCCTTTAGGAACAGACAAAGAAACTTCGTTAAGCGCTACATAATCTCCATATTGCTTAACTATTTTATTGACTTCTAATAAGGTACTCATGCTGATTTTTTTGAATTTAGCTCACCAATTAAGCCATTATGGCCTAGCGGTTGTAAAAGTAAATAATTACAAGCGAAATAGACGATAATTGTGTTATAAAAAAACCCACTCGCCGCAGCGAATGGGTTATAATTATTGATTTTGATTCACTCAAAAAATTTAAGAAAACATGTCTTTTACTTTTTCAAAGAATGATTTATCTGATTTTTCAGGATTTGGTGAAAAATTATCATCTTCCAAATATTTCTCAAAGAATTGTCGTTGTTCTTTATTTAATGTTTTTGGTGTCCAAACATTAATATGAACTAATAAATCTCCATTACCATATCCGTTGATACTAGGAATACCTTTTCCTTTTAATCGAAGGATTTTTCCCGATTGGATTCCTTCTTCTAATTTGATTCTTACTTTTCCATTGATTGCTTCGATATCTTTAGAAACCCCAAGAACCGCTTCAGGGAAACTCACATACAAATCATAGTGCAAGTTCTCACCTTCACGCTTTAAGAATTCATGTTCTAATTCTTCAATAGCTACAATCAAATCACCTGGAATACTATTACCTGGAGCATCGTTTCCTTTGTTTGAAACTTTTAATTGCATTCCATCCACTACACCAGCAGGGATTTTGATAGAAACTGTTTCGTCTTCTACGATCATTCCTTGCGCATCAGCATTAGACGGTTTATGATCTAAAATCTGACCAGAACCACCGCAACTAGGACAAGTTGAAGCCGATTGCATTCTTCCTAAAATAGTATTCGTTACACGCATTACCTGACCTTGTCCATTACAAGTTGAACACGTTTTGTAAGTAACTCCAGGAGCCTGAACTTTACGCTTTACTTTTACTTTCTTCTCAACACCATTAGCAATTTCTTCCAAAGTTAATTTCACTTTGATTCGTAAATTACTTCCTTTTGCACGACGAGGACCTCCACCGCGACTTCCTCCGCCAAAGCCACCAAAGCCACCGCCAAAAATGTCTCCAAATTGGCTAAAGATATCATCCATATTCATATGGTGACCACCAAAACCTCCAGAACCATCAAAAGCTTGGTGCCCAAATTGGTCATACTTTGCTTTTTTGTCAGGATCTCCTAAAACTTCATAAGCTTCAGCTGCCTCTTTGAATTTTTCTTCTGCCGCTTTGTCGCCCGGATTTTTGTCAGGATGGAACTCAATAGCTTTCTTTCTGTAGGCTTTCTTGATCGCCGCAGCATCAGCATTTTTAGAAACACCTAATATCTCGTAAAAATCTTTTTTCATTTGTATCTATTTTTTAGAAAAGTACTGATTAGCACTAGTACAGAACCCTATTTATTATTGTCCAATGACAACTTTTGGGAAACGAATAATTTTATCGCCTAGTTTATATCCTTTTTCAAGTACATCCACAATTTTTCCTTTTAATTCGTCAGATGGAGCTGGAATTTGAGTAATTGCTTCGGCAAAATCAGCATTAAAAGCGTCACCTGTTTTCACATCTACTAACTCTAAACCTTTAGAAGATAGCGTGCTTTTTAATTTTTCATGGATTAACTCTACTCCTTTTGTAAAAGTTTCATCTTCTAATTTAGCAATTTCAACAATAGCTCTGTCAAAATCGTCTAAAACTGGTAACATTGCTAATAAAACTTCTTGATTAGCTGTTTTAAACAAATCGATTCGCTCTTTTTGAAGTTCTTCTTTTGTAGTTTTCAAATTCAGCAAATAATCGTAAATATTTATCCTTTTCATTCGCTAAGTCTTGCGCTAATTGCTCCTCAACACTTAACTCCTCAGTAACTGCTTGCTCTTCACTAGCCTTGTTCTCCATAGTTACTTCATCCATCTCTTTATCGATTTCTGTATTCTCAGTACTCATACTTCCTTTATTTTTAAAAATATTCTTAAACTTCATTTTTACACTTTCCTTTGGATAGCAAAAGTACTGCCAAACCGTATCAAATGCCAAATTGTCACTCTTTTTCCTAATAAGCATTTTACAGGGTGGTTTTTTCCTGAATTTATTTTTTTTAGCCTTAAATTAAAATTTTAATACAATTTTAATACATATTTCAAATAGATTGTATATGTTTGTTACTAGGTTCTAATCAGTCTCTAATTTTCGTTCTAAAAAAAGACTGAAAATTAGAATTGATTTCTAAACAATTATTAATTCACGATTATTATACCAAAAAAAAGCTTTGTCGTTTGACAAAGCTTTTTTTATTGCTACAAGTAAATTTTATAGTAAAGCATTCTTTAAACCTTCAAAATCCAAGGTAATTTGTTCTCCTGAAACCAAATTTTTTAAAGAATAGGTATTTGAACTCATTTCTTCACCACCTACAACTACCGCAAACGGTATATTTCGCTTATCAGCATATTGAAATTGCTTCCCTACTTTTGCCTTATCTGGATACAGTTCTACTTTTATACCCTGCGCTCTCAAATTCTTAATCGCTTGTAAAGCATAAAAAGCTTCATCGTCGCCATAATTAACAAACAAAGCCTTTGAAGAAGCAGTTACGGTTTCTGGGAACAAATTTAATTCTTCCAAAACCAAATAAATACGATCCAATCCAAATGAGATTCCTACACCACTCATGTTCTTCAAACCAAAAATCCCTGTCAAATCATCGTATCTACCGCCTCCTCCTATGGAACCCATGGCAACACCTTTTGGTGCACCAACTTCAAAAATAGCTCCAGTATAATAATTTAGACCACGTGCTAAAGTTACATCCAAATCCAAAATGGCAGTAGACAAACCTAATTGAGTCACCTTGTCACAAATGAAGCGCAATTCTTCCACCCCTTTCATTCCTTCTTCTGAAGTTGCTAATAAACCTGAAAGTTGCTCGATTTTCTCCGAAATACTTCCTGAAAAAGAAAACAAAGGCTGCACTTTTACTAAAGCTTCTTCCGAAATTCCTTTTTCAATCATTTCTTTCTTCACTCCGTCTTCACCAATTTTATCCAGTTTATCCAAAGCCACTGTAAAATCAATCAACTTATCCGAAGCACCAATTACCTCAGCAATTCCAGACAACACTTTACGATTGTTAATCTTAACCGTCGCTCCGTTCAACCCTAAAGCTGTAAAAACAGTATCGTACAATTGTACTAACTCTACTTCCTGCCACAATGATTTTGACCCAACCACATCAGCATCACACTGAAAAAATTCTCTAAAACGTCCTTTTTGTGGTCTATCGGCACGCCAAACCGGTTGGATTTGATATCTTTTAAATGGAAATTCTATTTCGTTTTGGTGTTGTACAACGTAACGAGCAAAAGGAACAGTCAAATCATAACGCAGAGCTTTTTCAGAAATACTTGACGTTAATTTAGTACTATCCTTAGCTTCCAAATGGGCAGCATTGGCTTTCGCCAAATAATCTCCCGAATTCAAAATTTTAAAAATCAAACGATCACCTTCTTCTCCATATTTACCCATTAAGGTTTCTGAATTTTCAAACGAAGGCGTTTCAATTGGTTGGAAACCAAATTTTTCAAAATTACTTTTTATAGTCTGAATAATATATTGCCGTTTTGCCACCTCTGCTGGTGAAAAATCTCTTGTCCCTTTAGGAATACTTGGTTTTGATGCCATTTTTAAAAGTTAGAAGTTAGAAGTTGGAAGTTAGAAGTTAAAAATCTCAAGTACTACCACTTCTTATTTCTAACTTCTAACCTCTTATTTCGCTGTGCAAATATCTAATTTTTAAAATAAATAACTTGCCTTGAAAACAAACTTCTAGCAAAAATTGTATTTTCGTACAAACTATCCTCATGAACAGTCTTTTAAAAGAAAATATAAAAATCGCTTTTGGATCTATCAAAACCCAAATTCTACGCACGACTTTAACCGTACTAATTATTGCTATAGGGATTACAGCATTGGTTGGAATTCTGACTGTCGTTTCGGCATTAGAAAACACAATTTCGTCTGACTTTGCTTCAATGGGCGCCAACACATTCAACATAAATCGATATGAAAACACGATTAAAAGACGAGGCGGTGAAGAACGAACCATTATCAATCCCGTTATTAGCTATCCAGAAGCCGTAACTTTTAAAAACAAATACAATTTCCCCTTAGCGCAGACTTCACTTTCTTTCAAAGCCACTTCAACTGCCGAGGTAAAATTTGACACCGAAAAAACAGATCCTGAAATTACAATAATGGGAGTTGATGAGTATTTTGTACCTAATTCGGGATTAGAAACCAGTGTAGGTCGCAACTTTAACAACTTCGATATTAGCAACAACAACTATGTTTGTGTGGTAGGCTCTGACTTTTTGAAAGGCTTACTAAAAGATGTTAATCCCATCAATAAAATCATTTCGATACGTGGTGCTCGTTTTAAAGTCATCGGTGTACTTAAAGAAAAAGGCTCCACCTTTGGCAACAGTCAAGACTTGAGAGTTTTAATTCCTATCCAAGTAGCGCGTTCCTTATTTACAGCAGCTAACATTAATTATAGCGTAAGTGTGATGGTGAATAACAAAGAATTTTTAGATCAAGCTATTGACAATGCTATTAGTTCGATGCGTAGCATTCGCAAATTAAGTCCCATCAAAGAAAATAATTTTGCTGTAGTAAGAAGTGACGATTTGATCAACCGAATTCTAAGTATTACTCAATATTTAGGTTGGGCGTCATGGGTAATCGGAATTATAACCATTCTAGGTTCTTCCATTGCTTTAATGAATATTATGATTGTATCGGTTACAGAACGAACGCGTGAAATTGGCGTTAGAAAGTCATTAGGGGCAAAACGTTCTACGGTAGCCATCCAATTTTTTATTGAAACCTTACTTATAGGACAAATAGGCGGATTAGCCGGAATTATTTTTGGCATCCTCATTGGCTACGGAATTGCATCTGCCCTTAGTTTTGTGTTTGTAATTCCTTGGCAAGCTATTATGGCTGCTTTCTTAACTAGTTTTGCTGTAGCCATTGTTTCTGGTTTATACCCAGCAATTAAAGCCGCAATGCTCGATCCTATTGAGGCGCTACGTTACGAATAGTTTTCAGAAAGCAGAAATCAGAAGGCAGAAATCAGAAGGCAGAAATCAGAAGGCAAAAGGCCGATGGCAGAAAGCAGAAATCAGAAGGCAGATTTAATAAAAAAATGAAAAAATGAAATTTCAAGATTTACTAGCTTACAAAAAATCTTTCGAATTGTCAATGTTGATTTTCAAGACAACCAAAACATTTCCAATTGAAGAAAAATATTCATTAACTGACCAAATTCGACGTTCGTCAAGAAGTGTATCAGCTAACATTGCCGAAGCTTCACGGAAAATAAGATATAAAAAACATTTTATATTAAAACTTACAGACTCTGACGCTGAAAATGCAGAAACCCAAGCTTGGTTAGAGTATTCATTTGCTTGTAAATACATCTCTGAAGAATTATTCTCAGAATTAACCACAAAAAGTTTAGAGATTGGTAAGCTTATTAATTACATGATAAATAACCCAGATAAATTCTCGTAAAACACACAATTATCTTTACATTCTAAAATCTGCTCTATACTAACAATTTCTGCAATATGCCTTCTATAGTCTGCTTTATGCATTCTCAAATCTAATTTCTGAATTCTAAATTCTCCCTAAGGTCATCCTATCATTACCATATATATCCTTTCTCAACTCAACATTCTTGAAATTCATATTTTCGAGTAATACAATCATTTCTTTCCCTAAATATTGATTAATTTCGAAAAATAATTGTCCGTTTGGAGCTAGATTTTTTTGAGCCAATTCAGCTATTTTTCGATAAAAAATTAAAGCATTATCATCCGCAACAAAAAGTGCCAAATGTGGTTCGTAGTCCAAAACATTTTTCTTGATTTCCTCTTTTTCTAAATTTCGTACATAAGGAGGATTTGATACAATAATATCAAATTGAGTTGGAAGCTGGAAGTTGGAAGTTGGAAGATTCTCCAAATCGTCCGTTTTTAAAATGTCGGTTTTTATAAAATGCACTTCCGTTTGATTCATTTCAGCATTTTTTTGGGCTGTAGCCAAAGCCTTTTCAGAAACATCAATGGCAAAAACCTGAGCATTCGGAATATTTTTAGCCAATGAAATCGCAATACAACCACTTCCTGTCCCGATATCCAGAATTCTTAAATTCTTACTTCTAACCTCTGACTTCTTAGTTTCAATAATCCAATCCACTAACTCTTCCGTTTCTGGTCTTGGAATCAAAACATTTTCATTCACTTCAAACTCCAATCCGTAAAAATGGGCTTTGCCTAGCAAATATTGAACAGGAATCTCTTTTTTTAATTCATTCAAAACGCTATTCCAATAGTCTAAATCGGAATCCGAAAAAACCAAATCTGAATTCAAAGCCAAATCAATTCGCTTCAATTGTTTTTGATTTTCTAAAATCAAATAGAAAAAACTTTCTGCTTCCTCCACTCCATATATAGGTGAAAGTTCCTGAATAAATTGGGCTCTGTATTCTTTAATTCTCATAGTCAGATTCAGTTTAGAAATAAAACTGTTAACGTGCAAAATAACTAAAATTATTTTTAGCAAATGAATTCAAAACCAGATAACATCAAAACTTATACTCCCTTTCGTAAGTAAATCCCTTTTTAAAAAAAATAAGAATGTAAACTTATATGACTTATATGGTTTTAAAAAACAACTCAAAAATACCTATTTTTGCCCCGTGAAGAAACATGAAAAATACCTAGCACGTTGCATTGAATTAGCTCAAAATGGGCTTGGAACCACCTATCCTAATCCGATGGTAGGCAGTGTAATTGTTTATAAAGACCAAATTATAGGTGAAGGTTGGCACAAAAAAGCGGGAGAACCGCATGCCGAAGTCAATGCCGTAAATTCTGTTAAAGACAAATCTTTACTTAAAGAAGCCACAATTTATGTAAGCTTAGAACCTTGCAGTCATTTTGGAAAAACACCACCTTGTTGTGATTTAATTATTCAGCATCAAATTCCGAATGTAGTTATTGGAACTGTTGACCCGAATGAAAAAGTAGCCGGAAAAGGCATCAAAAAATTAATTGAAGCAGGAAGCAATGTGACCGTTGGTGTACTTGAAAGCGAATGCAACGAACTCAACAAACGTTTTTTTACTTTTCATCAAAAACAACGTCCTTATATCATACTAAAATGGGCCGAAAGCGCAGATGGATTTATTGCTCCAAATGAAAGAGACGAACAAAAACCAGTCTGGATTAGTAATCCGTATTCCAGACAATTGGTACACAAATGGCGTACTGAAGAACAAGCAATTCTTGTTGGTACTCAAACCGCAATAGACGACAATCCTAAATTAGATGTTCGTGATTGGACAGGGAAATCACCCGTGAGGATTGTTTTAGACCAAAATAATCGCATTCCAAAAACAAATCACCTATTGGATAACCAACAAAAAACCATTGTTTTTTGCCAATCAAACCAAAATACAAACCAAGAAAACCTTATCTTTGAGGTAATTGATTTTAATCAAAATATTGCCTCTCAAATTGCGCGAACATTATTTAATCACCAAATCCAATCTGTGATTATAGAAGGAGGAGGTCAAACCTTGCAAACTTTCATTGATACAAATCTTTGGGACGAAGCACGAATTTTTAAAGGACAAAATACTTTTAAAAATGGAACAAAAGCACCTATTATAAAACCAACTACAAACCAAACCCAGCTAATCCTTAAGGATGAACTTTTAATTTTTAGAAACCATGATTAATACTATCATTTTTGATTTTGGAGATATCTTTATAAACCTAGATAAAAAAACCACTATGGATGGTTTTAAAAATTTAGGACTAAAAGAATGGAATGAAGATCTTGACCAATTGAATATTCAATTTGAAAAAGGAAATATTTCAAGGAACGAATTCTTAGCTGGTTTTCAAAAACACATGCCTAACGCTTCCATCGAAGAAATTCAAGATGTTTGGAATACGATTCTAGCCGATTTCCCTTTGTACCGATTGGAATTTTTACAAATGCTGTCTAAAAAATACCGCTTGTTTTTATTGAGCAATACCGATTCGATTCACATCGAAACTTTCGAACAAAGAGTTGGTTCGTCCTTCTATGGCGATTTTTACCAATGTTTTGAAAAAGTATATTTTTCATTTGAAATGGGAATGCGCAAGCCTGATGCCGAAATTTACCAAGCGCTTTTAAACCAACACGAATTACAACCAAAGCGCACTTTATTTGTTGATGACAAAAAAGAAAATACCGATGCAGCAGCTGCATTAGGCATACAAGTTTGGAATCTACAAGTAGGCAAAGAAGACGTTGTCGATCTATTTGAAAAAAACATACTCTAACAATGATAATTTCAAAAGTCAAAGGCAATGGCAATGTTTTTTTAAATTGACTTTTATAATTGAAATTGATTTTTGCCATTGCCATTGATTATGAAAGACACCTATAACACGATTGCTTTTCCCTCAGAAGAAATTCTTTTTAAAGAGAAAGGAAGTAAATTCTTTGGCTATGCCTATCCTATAACTTCAGAAGAAGAAGTCAAACCTATTATTGATTCGCTTCGAAAAAAACACCCAACCGCTTGTCATTATTGCTACGCGTACCAAATTGGCGCTGAAAAAATCAGTTACCGAGCCAATGACGACGGAGAACCAAGTAATTCGGCTGGAATGCCAATCTATGGGCAAATCCAATCTTTTTCTGTTACCAATATTCTTATCGTTATTGTTCGCATTTTCGGCGGAACCAAATTAGGTGTTGGCGGACTAATTACAGCTTACAAAACCGCCGCTCAACTTACATTAGAAAATGCTACAATTATCGAAAAAACAATCGACACGCATTTTTTAATTTCATTTGACTACAAGAACATGAACAAAATAATGCGCATTATCAAAGAAAAAAACTTAGATATTGTACATCAAAAAATGGAAATGAGCTGCGAAATTGAGGTAAAAACGCGTAAAAAAAATGCCTCCCAACTATTCGAAATTTTAAATTCTCTATACGAAATAGAGGCAAAAATTAAAGAATAATCAATATCAGATTCTTAGATTTTACATTCGCAAAAGTTGCGTTTTAACATAGTCTGGGGCAGCTATTGGACGACCCGTTTTCATATCAACAAACACCAAAACCGAGTGTCCAATTGTTAATAACTCATCCTCTTCATTATAGATTTCATAATCGAATTCAATCTTAACTGATTTCTGACTTTTGAAAATCGTTTTTACTCTCAATATATCGTCATAACGAGCTGGTTTTTTATAATTCATTGTCAAGGACACCACTGGAAGCATCACACCATTTTCTTCCATCCATTTATAAGAAATCCCAATGTTTCTAAGCCATTCCACACGTCCCATCTCAAAATACTGCGCGTAATTTCCATGATAAACTACCCCCATTTGATCGGTTTCTGCATACCTTACTCTTACCTTAAACTCGTATTCTCTCATAATCTAATTTTATATTTTTTAAAATAATTTTACTATTACTTACAACAATATTTTTACAAAATCAACGCCCTTAAATTTTTTTTTAAAGAAATTTGTTCACATATTTGTTACCCCAAGAAATAACATCTTTTTTTGCTGTTATTTACTTCAAACAACCAAATACAAAATATAATAATTTAACAGAATTTATGAACAAAACTGCTCAATCAGTATGGGATAACTGTTTGTCTTTCATAAAAGACAATATTCAAGACCAAGCATACAAAACTTGGTTTGAACCAATCAAGTCAGTTGAACTTACCGATAATGCTTTATACATTCAGGTTCCTAGTAAATTTTTCTACGAATGGTTAGAAGAACACTATGTTAAATTATTGAAGGTCGCCCTTACTAAAGAACTTGGCAAAAATGCAAAGTTACTTTATAAAATTAAAATGGAGAACACCTATGGCAACAAACAACCGTTTACAGAACAGTTACCAAGTGCCAGTCGTCCTCCTGTAAAACCACAAAACGTAGATGCTCCGTTAAAAAACCTTGATCCTGAATTAAAAAATCCGTTTGTAATTCCTGGAATTAGAAATTTAAAAATTGAATCGCAATTAAATGCCAATTACAGTTTTGACAATTTCCTAGAAGGAGATTCAAATAGATTAGCACGTTCGGCTGGTATGGCTGTGGCCAATAAACCTGGTGGAACATCTTTCAATCCATTATTAATCTTTGGAGGAGTAGGATTAGGAAAAACACACCTTGCACACGCTATTGGGGTTGAAATTAAAGACAAATATCCTGAAAAAACAGTACTGTATATTTCTGCTGAAATATTCACACAACAATATATAGATTCTGTTAAGAAAAATAATCGAAATGATTTTATTCATTTCTATCAACTAATCGATGTATTAATCATTGATGACGTGCAATTCTTATCTGGAAAATCCGGTACACAAGACGTATTTTTCCATATTTTTAATTATTTGCATCAAAACGGAAAACAAGTAATCCTGACTTCTGACAAGGCTCCTGTTGATATGCAAGATATTGAGCAACGCTTATTATCTCGTTTCAAATGGGGATTATCTGCCGAATTACACCAACCGGATTATGAAACTAGAATTTCAATTCTAAAAAATATCTTATTCCGTGATGGGGTAGAAATGCCAGACGAAATTATCGAATATGTAGCTCGTAACATCAAGACCAATGTTCGTGAATTAGAAGGAGCGATTATTTCATTAATTGCACAATCTTCTTTTAACAAAAAAGAAGTAACTATCGAACTAGCCAAAAGCGTCGTAGAGAAATTCGTTAAAAATGTAAAACGCGAAATCTCTATCGATTATATTCAAAAAATTGTTTCCGATTATTTCCAATTGGACGTTGAAACCTTACAGTCAAAAACAAGAAAAAGACACGTTGTTCAAGCGAGACAGTTAGCGATGTTTTTTGCCAAAAAATTCACGAAATCGTCTTTGGCTAACATCGGTTCTCAAATAGGAGATCGTGACCACGCAACAGTGCTACACGCTTGTAAAACAGTTGATAATCTCGTTGCTACTGATAAACAGTTCAAAAAATTTGTAGAGGATATCCACAAAAAACTAACGCTCTAAAGAAATGTCTGTTAAAATTTTAATGGTATGTTTGGGTAACATTTGTAGATCACCTTTGGCCGAAGGAATTTTAGCCTCGAAACTACCAAAAGATAAATTCTTCGTTGATTCTGCTGGCACAGGAGCTTGGCATTCAGGAAGCCAACCAGATTCTCGTTCTATTGCTGTTGCTAAACAACATCATTTAGACATTTCTTCACAAAGAGCCCGACTATTCAAAGTAGAGGATTTCGAAACTTTTGATTACATCTATGTGATGGATAAATCCAACTATAGAGACGTAATCCGTTTAGCTGAAAATGATACACAAAAAGAAAAAGTTGAAATCATTATGAACGAGTTGTATCCAGATGAAAACGTAGATGTTCCTGATCCTTATTATGGCATATCCAATGGATTCGAGATGGTTTACCAAATGCTGGACGAAGCCTGCGAAATCATAGCCTCAAAATTAAAAGCTAATCACAACTAATTTTTAGCTGAATACTCCAAACACAAACAAAATGAAATCAAGCACGCTTTTTGGTAAACTCTATTTAATCCCAACAACAATGGGAGAATGCGACCCAATGGATGTTTTACCTCAAACCGTAAAAAGAACAATTGATTTCATAGACCATTATATTGTAGAAAACGAAAAAACAGCTAGAAAATCCATCAAAGCCGTTCATCCAGAAAAAAAACAATCGGATTTAGTGCTTTTTGCATTGAACAAACACACCGATGCTAAAGAACATCTAGACTTCATCAAACCTTTATTAGAAGGAAAAAATGTAGGCTTAATGAGCGAAGCAGGTTGTCCAGGCGTAGCCGATCCTGGTGCGGTGATTGTAAAACTGGCACACGACAAAGGAATTCAAGTTGTTCCTTTAGTAGGACCTTCTTCCATTTTATTAGCCATGATGGCTTCGGGAATGAACGGACAAAGTTTTACTTTCCACGGTTATTTACCTATTGAAAAAGACGACAAAAGAGCCGCACTAAAAAGTTTAGAACGTATTTCATTCGAAAAAAATCAATCTCAGATTTTTATCGAAACACCCTATCGCAACAACAAATTAGTAGAAGATTTAATTCAGATACTACATCCTGAAACTCATTTATGTATCGCGACTGATATCACGCTACCAACGGAATACATCAAAACCAAGAAAATTTCGGCCTGGAAAAAAGAAAATGTAGATTTACACAAACGCCCTACTATTTTTATTATTCATAAAATATAGTTTTCTTTTTTTTAAACATATAAGTTTTTTAGTTCTGAGTTATCATTTTTCAGAACACATTAGTTGAAATAAAATATTTTTTTTACAATCTCTTTATCTTATATGAACTTAAACAATTAACTATTAGACAATAAGCTTCATTAATATCAAAAACTTATATGACTTATATGTTTATAATAAACTCTTGTTAATTTTCTCAAGAGCTTTACTTATTTTTAGACTTTCAAAAAATAAGTCATGTCCAAACTTCCCAATATCACCACCAGCATTTTCACAGTAATGTCAAAAATGGCAGCTGAATACAATGCCATAAATTTATCACAAGGATTCCCAAATTTTCCAGTTGATCAAAAACTTACTGATATCGTGGCTCAACTGACCAAAGAAGATGTACATCAATACACTCCGATGGCAGGTTTTCCGCCATTACTAAATAAAATTGCTAAGCTGGTTAAGCATTCGTACCAAAGAACAATTCAACCTGAAACCGAAATATTGGTAACAGCTGGAGCCACACAGGGCATTTTCAGCAGTATTCAGGCTTTGGTAGGTAGCGGAGACGAAGTCATCATTTTAGATCCCAGTTACGACTCTTACGAACCCAATGTTTTATTATCCGGCGGAATTCCTATCCGAATCCCATTAAATGACGATTACACCCCAAATTGGGATTTAATCGAAAAAGGCTGTAATGACAACACCAAAATAATTGTTATTACCAATCCGCACAATCCTACGGGAAAGATTCTGTCATTGAACGATATCGAAAGACTGGAAAGCATCTTAGTAAAATTCCCCAATATCATTTTGTTATCAGACGAAGTTTACGAATACATTACTTTCGAACAAAAACACATCTCCATCCATACCCGTTCAGCTCTTCGTAATCGAGCAATAATTACCGCTTCTTTTGGAAAAAGTTTTCACGTTACCGGTTGGAAAATTGGCTATGTCGTAGCGCCTGAATATTTAATGTATGAAATCAAAAAAGTACATCAATTTCTGGTTTTCAGCGTCAACAGTATTTCGCAGGCAGCTATTAGTGAATATTTAGATTCGGTTTCTGTGGAAGAAATCAGTCCGTTTTATCAGGAAAAAGAGATTATTTCCAAAAACTACTCACCAACAGTCGTTTCGAATTAATGCCTTGCGAAGGCACTTATTTTCAGGTAGTGTCTTATAAGGCCATTTCAGATGAAAATGATGTGGATTTTTGCAAACGCCTCATTATCGAACACGGAGTTGCCGCCATTCCTATTTCTACTTTCTATGAAAATGGGAAAGATTTACGATTGATTCGTTTTTGTTTTGCCAAGGATAATGCGACTTTGGAAGAAGCTGCGAGACGACTTTGTGCTATTTAAACAAAATATTCAGAACAAACGCAGCTAAAAAACAGCCACAAATCACACGAAATAACACCAATTTAAATGTTATTTTATTATACGAATCTGCTAAAGGCAGATATAAATTCGTATAATTCATTTTAGAATCATACTATTTGTGGCAATTTGTGCAATTCGTGGCAAACTAATTAAATCAAATTATAAACGAAAAAACCAATTAAAACAAATCTCTGATTTCGTATATTTACCATAAAACCTCATCAAAATGAACTTTAGCCAAAAAATGTTACGAGACGATGCCTTGCAGGGCAAAGTAATTGTTGTTACCGGTGGTGGTAGCGGACTAGGGAAAGCCATGACGAAATATTTCTTAGAACTAGGCGCTAAAGTAGCCATCACTTCCCGCGATTTAAGCAAACTTACCAGTACAGCCACCGAACTGGAAACGCTAACTGGCGGTACCTGCCTGCCACTGCAATGCGACGTCCGTCATTATGAGGAAGTCGAAAACATGCTGCAACAAGTTTTAAAAAGCTTTGGAAAAGTTGATGTGCTATTGAACAATGCTGCGGGTAACTTTATCTCGCCTACCGAGCGCCTTTCGGCTAATGCTTTTGACACCATTATTGATATCGTTTTAAAAGGCACCAAAAACTGTACGCTGGCTTTTGGAAAACACTGGATTGACTCTAAGCAAACTTCGGCGACGGTTTTAAATATTGTCACTACTTATGCTTGGACGGGCTCGGCTTATGTGGTTCCCAGCGCCACGGCAAAGGCGGGCGTGCTTGCTATGACCCGAAGTCTGGCCGTAGAATGGGCTAAATACGGTATTCGCACCAATGCCATTGCTCCCGGACCTTTCCCTACCAAGGGCGCTTGGGACCGATTATTGCCGGGCGATTTGGCGCAAAAATTCGATTTGGCACAAAAAGTACCACTCAAACGTGTGGGTGATCATCAGGAATTAGCTAATTTGGCTGCCTATCTGGTTTCCGATTTTTCCGCTTATATCAATGGCGAAGTCATCGTGATTGACGGTGGCGAATGGCTCAAAGGCGCTGGCCAATTCAACCTACTGGAAGCCATTCCTGAGGAACTTTGGGACCAACTCGAAATGATGATTAAAGCCAAAAAGAACCAATAATTCCTTATTCTTTTTTGGGCGTTCCCTTCCCCACTCCGCAAAGCTCCGTGGCTCAGGTCAGGCTGTACGCTATATTCCCGATAAAAACTTCGGCAAAAGGCCTCGTTTTTGTATCGGGAGATACCGCTTCCATCCTTAACGCAAACCCCAATCCTCATCAAGTTTGTCATTGCGAAAAGCGACTTGTCCTCCCTGGCGGAAGCACACGAACGCAGCAAATTAAGCTTTAGCTAATCGCATCCAGCATTTCAAAATCAATTAAACATTAAAACACACACTTACATTTGTAAATATTTATTGATATATTTGAAAAACAGAAATCGCAAAAAAATTGCGCCAATTCAGCCAAATTAGGCAGATTGCCGCAACTATATTGCGAACATTTATGAGTTAGTGGTAATTTAAGAGACAACCTCTACAAATAAAATGAACGCAAGCGAATTCAAAAAGCTATCAACAAAATTTTTAGCTCCATGACTTAGGGAAATAAGTTGGAAAGGAAGTGGTTTTAATTTTTATAGAACTACCGAGAATAACATTATACAAATTTTAGGTATTCAAAGTTCGTGGCATGGAGGCTCCGTTTACTGTGAGACTGCCATTCACTTTGACTTTATTCCTGATTTAGCAGGTAAAACTGACCCAAGTAAAGTTTCTTATGCAAGTTCTTGGTTAGACAAAGACTTAGCCCAAAGGGAGAAGGCGATTATCACTGGACATTCCGAGACAATGCAGATGACAATATCAAGTCTTTAAATCAAATATTTGAAGCATTAGAAAAATTTGGAGAAAAATTCTATCAAGACTTCAATAATTTCCCCAGCCCATTTGACAGAATAAAACCTAATGATTTTTTGACTAAAGAGAGAGTTGTTCTTCTAGACAAATACTATGTTTATAATGAGTTCAATTTTATTTGGTTACTAAAAGAGATAAACTTAAAAATTAATAAACCAGAAATTGCAAGACAGTTTTCTGAAATAGTAATTGACAAGGCTTCAAAATACTATAATAAACTAATTGACGAAACGAAAAGTAAAAAGCAAAAAGAATTGACGAAGGTATATTTGGGCAATTTAATTAAACAATTAAAATAGAATAAACTGCCACTAACAGCTAAGGGATTCGTTGCGTGCGTAGCACGAACAATGAAGCCCGTGTTGAACGGAACCTCTCAACATCCATCCCTATGGAGTTTTCGACAAGCGAGTTAGATGAATTTCAAGAGGCTATTGTGCCTCTTTTTAGGATAAATTTTAAGCCGATTTATGACCTTATTTTTAATCCTAGAATTAAAATTATTTTTGACTAATAAATAAATTCTGTAAGCTAAATCAGCTATATTTACAGTATAATCAACAAAAAAAAACGTGGTCCGGTGGTTTTTAGACTAACTGACGTTGCCGATAATACTGAAAAATACTATGAGAAAAATATTGTTTTTAATTCCATTATTTTTAGCAGCTTGCTCAAAAAGTGATTTATAAAGTGACTTTCGAAATGTCATGATTGATTATCAAAAAACTTATCCTGTCAAAAATCCAAGTAAAGGAAATATTTACATATATAGTGTTTATTTCTTTAAAGAGAAAGCCGATACCATTTTCACAATCACTCGAAGTGGAGCTGGAATACCTGAATATGTAGCTAAATATAATTATAGATTCGGTGTGTATTCGGATAAAGAAATAAAAAACTTTTTTATAACTGATAGTTTTAAATTGAGTTCTAAACTTGTATTAAACTATAAGAGAAATTTTCCTGACAGTTTAATTTGGAAAAGAGAATCATTTCCCGAAAGTATAACACCGTTGTCAACATACAAATTGAAAAATGGTGTTCCAGTCCACATTAAAACTTATACGATATGGAATCATTGGGATTAAGAGTACTACCGCCAACAGCTAGAGTTTCGTTGGGCTCGCAGAGCCAACAATGAAACTCGTGTTGAACGGAACCGCTCTACATCCATCCCTATGGGGTTTTCGATAAATTAGTTAGAAGAATTTCAAGAGGCTATTCTGCCTCTTTTTTTGTAGGCTTTTAAATGTGGTTTTTGGGTTTTCCTTCCCACGCTGCCGTACGAATCCTTTTATATGGCACAAAAAAACAATTAAGAACACCTCAACTTTTCCCCACAAAATCCAAAATTCCTTTATATAAAATACCTATTTTTGTTAGCAAATCAAACAAAACCCTTTTATGCTTATTATAGGAATTACAGGCGGTACAGGAAGTGGAAAAACCACGGTGGTGCAGCAAATTATGAATCAGTTACCGGATGCCGAAGTAGGCGTACTTTCTCAGGATTCCTACTATAAACCTACAGGTCATTTGAGTTATGACGAACGTGCTTTGATTAACTTTGACCATCCCAGAGCCATTGATTTTGATTTATTGGTGGAACATCTTAACCAACTCAAAGCTGGCAAAACGATTCAGCAGCCCGTCTATTCCTTTGTGACACACAACCGTACGGAAGATACCATTAGCACCCATCCCAGAAAAGTAATGCTAGTAGAAGGTATTTTGATTTTGGTGCATGCCGAATTAAGAGATTTATTTGATATCAAGATCTTTGTTCACGCCGATGCCGATGAACGTTTAATCCGTCGTTTAAAAAGAGACATCGCCGAACGTGGTCGTGATATGGACGAGGTGTTAAACCGCTATCAAAAAACCTTAAAACCAATGCACGAACAATTTATTGAGCCTACTAAAGCCTACGCGGATATCATTATTCCAAACAATCATTACAACACTGTAGCCATTGACATGCTTCGCAGCGTAATTAATCAAAAAATTCTATAATTTTATTGTAATTTTATGACGCCGTAACGCGAATATTAAAAACGTCAATTCGAGTGTTTCTTATAGAATCCTGACTCTTCAGGATTCTATAAGAAATGTATCGAGAATCGTTTTTAATCATAATAATACACAAAGAACAACTCATGACAAACCCCTATAAAGAAAAAGCTTGGTTCAAATTTTTAAGTAACAAATACATTTGGTCCTTATTATTTTTCGTCGTTTGGATGTTATTTCTGGACAATTATTCTTATTTTGATCATCGTGTTTTAGACAATCAAATTGAAGAATTAGAAGACAACAAAAACTATTATCAGGAGGAAATTAAAAAAGATGAGTCACAAATAAAACAACTCAAAAATCCTGACCAAGTTGAAAAATACGCCCGCGAAAAATACTATATGAAAAAAGACAGCGAGGATATCTATATCATTGAATTTGAAGGCGACACGATTGAGAAAAAATAAACAATCAGGTTTACAATAAATTAAAAAACACACCCCTAACCCCTCTCAAGAGGGGAATAATGCCAAAACATCGATAAAATTCCCTCCTTGAGGAGGGCTAGGGAGGTGTTAAAGCATTTTTATAGAAATAATAAATCTTTCAAAAGGAAAAATTAAACCCAAACTAAAATGGCTACTCCACTATTCGAAGAATTCGATGCTGTTTCATCCAAACAATGGAAACAAAAAATCCAATTCGAATTGGATGGAGCCGACTATAATGAAAGTTTAGTTTGGAATTCACCCGAAGACATTAAAGTCAGACCTTTTTATCATGGGGACGACTATAGCCAAATTGCTACTGCTCCTACCCATGCCACCGAATTTAAAATATGCCAAAACATCTTTGTTTTTGATATCCAAAAATCGATAGACCGAGCTTTAGATTCACTCAATAGAGGTGCTGAAAGTTTGCGTTTTACCATAACCGATGAATCGCTGGATATTGCACAACTGCTTGCAAGTTTGCCATTAGAAAACACTCCGATCTATTTTGATTTCAAATTTCTATCGGTAGAATCTATTTCGAAAATAAATTCTATTGTTGCACAAAAAAAAGCGAAGGTTTTTTACAATCTGGATCCTATCGGACAATTAGCCCATGAAGGAAATTGGTTCCAGACCAAAGAAAAAAACAATTTCGAAAGCCTGCAAATCCTTTCCAAAAACACTCAAGAAAGTTCGTTGATAAGCATCGATATGGGCTTGTACCAAAATGCGGGTGCCAATATGGTGCAACAACTGGCTTATGGTTTGGCGCATGCCAATGAATATTTCAACCGTGTTCCTACGATTCATCAATCGATTGTTTTTGAAGTGGCCGTAGGCAGCAATTATTTTTTCGAAATTGCCAAGCTTCGTGCTTTGCGCTTACTATTTCATTTAATCGCCAAGGAATACTACCATGACAAAGATTGCCATCTTTTGGTAACCCCAACTAAACGCAACAAAACCTTGTACGATTACAATATGAATATGTTGCGCACCACTACCGAATGCATGACGGCCATAATAGGTGGTGCGGATGCTGTTGCCAATTTGCCTTACGATGCGATTTATCATAAAAGCAATGAATTTGGCGACCGAATGGCACGTAACCAATTGTTGATCCTGAAAGACGAAAGTTATTTTGACAAAGTCAACAATCCCGCTAACGGCAGTTATTATATCGAAACTTTGACACAACAACTGGCTGAAAAAGGGTTGCAATTGTTTAAAGAAATTGAAGCCAACGGAGGTTTTTTAAAACAACTGAATGAAGGTATTATCAAAAGAAAAATTCAAGAAAGCGCCGACAAAGAACAACAGCTTTTTGATTCGGATAAGGAAATCTTAATTGGAACTAACAAATACCAGAATCCAAAAGACAAAATGAAAGACAAAATCGAGTTGTATCCTTTTGTAAAAATAAAACCCCGAAAAACCCTGATAACACCTATAATTGAAAAACGTTTGGCTGAGAAAATTGAACAGGAACGACTCGCAGCCGAAGAAAAATAAAATTCAATTAGTAATTATACATTGGTAAAAAAGCACCCAAATGATTCGAAAAGACCTCCGACATATTCAACTCAAAACTCAGCCATCCGAAGCTAATTCTAGTTTCGAATATTCTTTTGCAAAAGAAAATTCGGCAACTGAAAATTTTGTTACAGCCGAAGGAATTGAGTTGAAACAAAACTATAAAGAAGAGGATATTGAAGATTTAGAACATTTGGATTTTGGGGCGGGTTTTCCTCCCTATCTTCGTGGCCCACACACGACCATGTACGTTCAAAAGCCCTGGACAATCCGACAGTATTCAGGTTTTTCAACCGCAGAAGAAAGCAATGCTTTTTACAAACGAAATCTCAAAGCAGGTCAGGAAGCACTTTCCATTGCTTTTGATTTAGCCACACATCGGGGCTATGATTCCGACCATGAACGTGTGGTAGGCGATGTTGGTAAAGCAGGCGTGGCAATTGATACCGTAGAAGATTTCAAAATTTTATTTGACCAAATTCCTTTGGATAAAATGTCGGTTTCCATGACGATGAACGGAGCCGTTTTACCTATAATGGCTTTTTATATTGTTGCTGCAGAAGAACAAGGTGTTCCTCCAGAACAACTTTCGGGAACGATTCAAAATGACATCCTAAAAGAATTCATGGTGCGCAACACTTACATTTATCCACCAGAAGCATCGATGAAAATTATTGCATCCATTTTTGAATATTGCAGCAAAAAAATGCCCAAATTTCATTCGATTTCCATTTCGGGTTATCACATTCAGGAAGCAGGAGGAACGGCCGATATTGAATTAGCCTACACCCTCGCCGATGGTATAGAATACGTGAGAACTGGATTGTCCACTGGAATGAAAATTGACGAATTTGCACCCAGATTATCTTTCTTTTGGGGTATTGGAATGAATCATTTTATGGAAATTGCCAAAATGAGAGCTGCCAGAATGATTTGGACCAAACTCATGAAAAGTTTTCATCCTAAAAATCCAAAATCACTGATTTTAAGAACCCATTGCCAAACTAGCGGATGGAGCTTGACTGCCCAAGATCCTTTTAATAATGTGGCTCGAACCTGTATTGAAGCTGCAGCCGCTGTTTTAGGTGGCACTCAGTCTTTACACACTAATGCCTTAGACGAGGCTATGGCTTTGCCAAGTGATTTTTCGGCACGAATAGCCCGAAACACGCAATTGTATTTATTAGAAGAAACAAAGATTACTAAAACGGTTGACCCTTGGGCTGGAAGCTATTATGTGGAAAGTTTGACACATAAAATAGCCCAAAAAGCCTGGAAACATATTGAAGAAATCGAATCCCTTGGCGGAATGACCAAAGCCTTAACTACTGGAATTCCAAAAATGCGAATTGAAGAAGCCGCTGCCCGAAAACAAGCCCGCATTGATAGCGAACAGGATATAATTGTGGGGGTTAATAAATTTCAAGCCAAAAAAGAAGTATCTTTAAATATCTTAAATATTGATATTGAAAAAGTTCGCAACCAACAATTGGAACGATTACGTCAGGTTAAAGCCAAACGCGATGCTTCGAAAGTAAAGGAAGCTATAGAAAAAATAAGACTTTGCGCCGAAAATGGAATTGGTAATTTACTAGAATTTGCCGTTGAAGCTGCACGAGAAAGAGCCACATTGGGCGAAATTAGTCAGGCATTAGAAACGGTTTACGGAAGACATAAAGCACAAATTAAATCGTTTAGTGGAGTGTATAGTAAGGAAATAAAAAAGAACAAACATTTTGAAAAAGCAAAACACCTAGCCGATGTTTTTGCTAAACAAGAAGGTCGTCGCCCTAGGATTATGGTTGCCAAAATGGGGCAAGATGGTCATGACCGTGGCGCTAAAGTAGTAGCTACTGCCTTTGCCGATATTGGTTTTGATGTAGATATTGCTCCAGTTTTTCAAACACCATTTGAAGTAGCGAAACAAGCCGTGGAAAATGACGTTCATATCTTAGGTGTTTCTTCACTTGCGGCTGGACACAAAACACTGGTTCCACAAGTAATCGAAGAATTAAAAAAATTAGGCCGTGAAGACATTATGGTCGTTGTAGGCGGAGTAATCCCTAATCAGGATTATCAATACTTATTTGATGCTGGAACAGCTGCTATTTTTGGACCTGGCACGAATATCAGTAAAATAGCTTGTAGCATTTTAAGCCTTTTTATTGACGAAATTAACTCCTAAAAAAAGAGCCATTTATAAACAAATGACTCTTATCTTTTTTTGGTTTACTATTAAAGGGAAACAACCGCATTTACATTGGGTTGAATGAACGAAGTATCATAACCTCCAAAAGCGATTAAATAACTACGAATCGAAGTTCCGTACGCATCTCGAATTTGTCGTTTACCCTTATTTTTAAAATAACGTTTTACAGATCCTGCACCTCCTAAATGAGCAGCAGCCAAGATACCTGATTCTGTGATCAAAACACCGCCTACAACTTTTCCGTCGTATTTCTCAATAATGTCTTTTAAAATGGATTTGTTTTTAGATAATAAAGCAACAAAGGCTCTTTCTTGTAGTTTAGGACTTCTTAAGAATTTTTGAGTGTCATGAATTCCAATAGACCTTAAAGTTTCGTTACCAAATTGATATTTCCCCAAATATCCTAACGAATTTACTTTTTTGTACTTGTTTTCGGATTCTCTTAATCCGATAGCTTCTTTAAAACCGATAAATAAATTCCCAGTAAAAGGAATATTTGAACTGGTATAAGCTTCTTCTTTAAGTGAAGGAAATTGGTATTGCATTCCTTCAACATTTTTCTTCAAAAACCACTCGTTTTCTTCTGTTTTTTGTGGTTTAAAACTGTAACTAATAAAGACTATTATTACAGTCAGACTGGTGTAAAAATACCATTTTTTTATCATAAATTAAATTTCTTCTAAACCTGTCACATTCAGAAATTTCTACACGCAAAGATACATCTTTTTTCATAAATCTGAAAATCAAGCAATTAATCCAGCTTAGAAATACAAGAGATGTCCCTTAATCCCTTTACCAACAATGTATTCGAGCGTAGGGGCTGGAATTTTCAAAACAGAAAAAACAGAAAAAAAAGTCTTTAAAAAATGCGATTGCGTTTCGATTTTTGTCAAATCAACATCAAAACTCAGATATAATTGACGTGTTCTAGAAGGATTTTCAGTTGCTAAAAAAATAGGATTTTCGCTTCTTCCAGTAATCATCCCATCAGCTCCATAACCTATGGCAATATTCAAAACTTTTGGGATTTTTGAAGCTTTAAAAAAAGATCTCAAATTAGCCGACAACCAATAGGTTTGTCCGTTGTAATCTTTTAATATTTGTTCAGCAAAATTTGCCCCCAAAACTTCAGGTCTTAAAGCGGAAAATCGTGTAGTGTGAAAAGAAAATTTTGGTGTAATGCGTTGTTCATTCCAAAGCAATGCCTGAGAAACATACAAAGCCGTTCCTGTAGCATTGGCAATAACATCACCTGAAGAAGCTCCCCATTGCGAAGAGAAACCATCTAAAACTTCAACAGCGGTCAAAAAAGCAAAGCCTAATCCTGCACCATAAACCAATTGTTTATTAGGTGAGGAACCACTCCATTGCAACATTTCGCTTCCTAATCGGCCCAGATGATAAGAGGAATAGAGATGCCCTAACTTATCCATTTGCAACCATTCCTGATTATCATTGATAAAATGAAATTTAGATCGAGGATAATCAGCGTACCATAATTGGTTTAAACCCACTAAACTTATAGCCGAAAAGGCTGCTTCCGAAACGAAAACAGCCTTTTGCCTTTTATTGTTTAAAGTATCTGAAGGTTTTAAAAAAGAAGTTATTCCACTTTGCGCTTTGCAATTTGAAATTGCCAGCAACAAACAAAAGAATATAATACTTTTAAATTTCAAACTATCTTGTAACACCTTGTGAACTAATCCAATCCGAATATTTCTTTGCATTTACGTTATGCTCTGCTAAAGTTGCTGCAAATTCGTGGTATCCAAAACGTTCTACAGAAGCACAGAAATAAATATAATCGTGTTTTTCAGGATTCAAAACTGCTTCTAATGCCGTAATATCAGGCATAGCTATAGGTCCTGGAGGTAGTCCAACCACTTTATAAGTATTATAAGGTGAATTTAAAAATAGGTCGTTGTACAAAACACGTTTAATCGTTTGATTAAAATCATTGTCCTTTTTCTTTTTAGCATAAATCACTGTTGGATCTGCCTGAAGAGGCATTCCTGCTTTCAATCGGTTCAAATAAACCCCTGCAATTCGAGGTCTTTCATCCTTTTTAACCGATTCTTTGTGCACAATAGAAGCTAAAATCGTAGCTTCAGTAGGTGTTAAACCTTGTTTTTGAGCACTAGCCGCACGTTCTTTGTTCCAAAAGTTACGGTATTCCTTAATCATCTTATCTCTAAACTTATCTGCCGATGTATTCCAATACACCTCATACGTATTGGGGATAAACATGGTTAAAATATTCTCTTCGGTAAAACCATTTTCTTTTAAAAAGATAGAATCTTTAAAAGAATTCATCAAAGAAGTACTATCGGCTTCGATTTGAGAACCTACACGAGCTGCTAAATTCTCAATTCTTTCTTGATTATTGAAAGCTAATTTTACTGGAATATTGTTTCTCATTGCTTTTACTAACTCGTAACTATTCATTCCTTTAGTCAATAAAAAGCGTCCCGATTTCACATTAGCAGGATAACTCATTTTATTAGCAACCATTTCAAAACGATCTAAATGAGTAATATAAGGTTTTACAGAATCCAAGGCCTGAGCATAGGTAGCGTCTGTTGGGATATGTACATAAACTTCCTCTTCCGAAAACTTGGTATTATTAGAAAATATTTGTCCTATTAGAACAAATCCATAAATCATCAATCCCGAAATAACAACAATCGCGGCGATTGAAAACATTTTTTTTGTGCTCAAAGCTAAAAAATTTAAAATTGTTGATTGATTAACTGATATATAGCTTCGTCCTGATATTCTCCATTAATTAGAATCCAATCTTTTTTAAGTCCTATATATTGGAAGCCAAATTTAGTAAAAAGTGCTACACTTGCGTCGTTTTTTAAACTAATATTAGCATATAATTGATGTAAATTTAAATGCACGAAAGAATAGCGAATTAACAAGTCCAACGCTTCTGATCCTATCCTAGCATTTCGATTGGCTTTATCATGAATTAAAATCCCAACACCCGCTCGATTGTTTCTAGGATCAAAATCAAATAAATCAATTAATCCAATGGGTGGAAAGTCCTGATCTTTGCAAATGGCCAATCGTAATTGCTTGGCATCATAGATATCTTGATGCGCATTTTCAAGATATTGCCTAATTAAAAAACGACTATAAGGAGTTTGCGTATTGCTCACTTCCCAAATAGTTTCATCATTTTCTATAGTGTAGATAAATTCCAAATCTTCGGGCTCCAGCGCTCTTAAGTAAATAGAATCTCCTTTTAGTGTTACCATGAGAAGTGAGTCGTATTTTCAGTAATTATATTTCGATGGTTCCCTCAAAAACAAATTTTGCAGGACCATTCAGGAAGACATCTACATATTTATCTCCTTCTTTTTTGAAAGAAACTGATAATTTACCTCCTTCGACATCCATATTAATGGCTGTTAAATTGGTTTGTCCCGTTGCATACATTGCAATAGCTGCTGCTGTAGCACCCGTTCCACAAGCTAAAGTTTCATCTTCAACTCCACGTTCATAGGTACGAAGTGCAAAAGTGGCATCATCTATTTTTTTTACAAAATTGATATTACTTCCTGCTTGACCATACAATTCACCATATCGAATGGCGGCTCCATTGTCTTTTACATTAAAATTTCTCAAATCATCCACTAATTGAACATGATGAGGCGAACCTGTATTTAAAAAACTATAATCGGGAGTAATTTTTACCGCATCCACATCAATCATTTGTAAAGAAACAATTCCATCTTCATTGACTGAGGCGTGATGTAAACCATCAACAGCATTAAAAGAAGTGGTATTACCAATTACATTAATTTGTTTAGCAAAAGCCACCAAACATCTGCCCCCATTACCACACATAGTACTTTGATTTCCATCAGAATTATAATAAACCATTTTAAAATCCGTTTCAGGATCATTTTCAAGCAGCATCAAGCCATCAGCTCCAATTCCAAATCGCCTGTCACACAAACGTTCAATTAATTTTGTATCTTCTTTTGGAAAAAATCCAGAACGATTATCAATGATTACGAAATCATTTCCTGTACCTTGGTATTTGTAAAAATGTAATTGCATTATATTAAGTTAAGATTCACAAAAGTACGAACTATTAATGAAATGTTAATCATTGTTAAACAGCGTTAAAGTGTTTTTTAACATTCGTTTTTCGTTTTAAATTTACTTTACAAAAACAAAAAAACAATCTGTATTATGAAACAAATATCTAATTTATTTTTAGTGTCTTTGCTAAGTGGAGCAACTACTTTAGGCGCTTACAAATTATTTTTTGACGATAATGGTTATTTTTCAAATAACAGAAAAACATTAACAACACTTGCTTCGGACAATTATACAAAAAGAGTTGGTTTAAACTCAGAAGTACTTGATTTTACTGAAGCCGCTGATAAAACCATTCACACAGTCGTACACGTTAAAAATGTTTCTCGTCAAAAAATCAACGACCCTATGTTGGAATTTTTCTTTGGTTACAGAGGAGGACAATCTCAAGAACAAGTGGGTACAGGTTCAGGAGTTATCATTTCTGAAGATGGTTACATTGTAACCAACAATCACGTAATTAAAGACGCTTCAGAAATCGAAATTACGCTGAACAATAAAAAATCATATAAAGCGAAACTTGTTGGTACCGATTCTAAAATGGACATAGCTCTTTTAAAAATTGATGCCGATGAAAAATTACCTTATACGCCTTTTGCCAATTCAGACGATGTAAAAGTAGGTGAATGGGTATTAGCGGTAGGAAATCCATACAACCTTACATCTACGGTAACCGCTGGTATTGTTTCGGCTAAAGCCAGAAATTTAAGTAATGACGGTATTCAATCGTTCATACAAACCGATGCTGCTGTAAACCCAGGAAATAGTGGTGGTGCCCTAGTGAACACACGTGGCGATTTAATTGGAATCAACACTATGATTAGTTCGATGACGGGATCTTATGTAGGTTATTCTTTTGCGGTTCCTTCAAATATTGCACGCAAAATAATTGAGGACATCATGGAATATGGAAATGTACAACGTGGAATTTTAGGAGTAGAAGGAGGCGAATTAAATTCTAAAGTTTCTAAAGAATTTGGTGTAAAACAAACAGAAGGTTTCTATATCAATAATGTTAGAAAAAATACTGGTGCTGATAAGGCTGGCTTGAAAAAAGGCGATGTTATCGTAAAAATTGACAATCAAAACATCACTTCATTTGCCGATCTTTCAGGTTACATTAATACCAAACGTCCAAATGACAAAGTAAATGTGGTCATTATAAGAGATAATGCAACAAAAACAGTTCCTGTGACATTAAGCAAAAACGAATTTTTCAGTGCTGAATTCAAAGGAATCGAATTAGAAAATATGTCTTCTGAAGACAAAAAGAAATTCCGCGTTGATTATGGTGTAAAAATTAAATCCATAAACAATGAAAACTTAAATCAATATGCAGATGAATTTTTAGGAAATATCATCTTAAGTATTGACAATGTAAAAATTAAAGATATTGAAAGTGCTTCAAAACTTTTAAACAACAAAAATGAAAATCAAAGCGTTAGAATTGAAATGCTTAGCAAAAATGGAGAAATTATTCGATTTATTATTTAAATAAATCAACCAAATTAAAAATTAAAACAACATTTAATTATTTAAACCAGTGGATTTATTCACTGGTTTTTTTTATATATTCAATATCAAACAACCTAATGATTAGAAACCTTTTAACAATAAAAAATCAACTACTACAAAAGATTTTTTTAAAAAAAGACTGTTTCTATTAACTTCGGATAAGAATAAAATCGTTTCGCTAAACAGCAAGATATCCCTTTTAATTCCAATATATTTTTTATCAGCCGGAAAATTTGGAACAAAAAAAACGCTTAATGAAAAGCGCCAATTATACTATTTTTTTCAAAATCGAATACTACTTATAGTACTCGATTTATTTGAGTAACTCTCTTACTGTAATATTCCTCTTTTAGAGAAGAAATAATAACCCCACTACTAGTAGAAGCATGAATAAATTTAATTTCCCCATCATCTGCAACCTCAACCACCATTCCTACATGGTTAATTTGTCTCCTGCCATTCGTCCTAAAGAAAATTAAATCTCCTTTTTTTACATCTTGTGTATTTATTTTTGTACCATACTGTGCTTGTTCAAAAGAAGATCTTGGCAATTGAATATCAAACAAACCAAAGGTTGAATACATCAAACCAGAACAATCAAAACCGTCTTTTGAAGTTCCTCCCGGTCTATAACGAACACCAATATTTTCAGAGGCTGTACATATCAATTGATCAATTAAATCACCCCCTTTATAGGATTTCACATTAAAACTCAAACCTTCGTCTCCCTCGAATGTATCGTCTTTAAAATCAAATTTAGCAGGTGTTTTAACATTCGATTTGGCGGTACGAATCGTTAACTTCTCCCCAACTAATAACCTATTAACAATCTTAGGATTTTGTTTTTCTAATTCTTTCACCGTCAAACCAAAGGCTTTGGCAATACCATATTTAGTTTCTTTAGCTAGAACCTCATGAACAACTTCTACTTCAGAATCTGTTTCGGTAGTGTTATCTGGAACATTAATTTTTGACTCAACTACAGTAGCACCCTTTACATTTGATTGTGGCAATTCGTCTTTTTTGATGTGTGTATTAGCCTCAATTTGTGATTCTTGAGTTAGAGCTGCTTTGGCTGTAGGTATAACGATACTCTGTCCAACACGTAAAGCTTGAACGGCTAGTATAGGATTGGCTTTTTCAATATCAGCAACAGTAACACCATATTGCTTTGCTATTCCATACAATGTTTCTTTGGCTAAAACTTCTCTAACTATATTTCCATTGGAACTTATTTGTTCTAATTTCTGAATATCTTTTCTATCAGCGGTAACTTCAGACGTAATATTCTTAGAATCCAAATTAGCTTCTAACTTAACTTCTGGTTTATCTGCGACATCTACGGCTGACTTTACGATTTCATTTTTAGGCTTTTCCAAAACTTCTGTTTTGGTTTCTAGTATTGGAACATTAATAACATCGCCTACCTTTAAAGCTTTATTTTCTAAAGATGGATTTATAGTATACAAATCGGCAACTTTTACTCCATATTGTTTTGCTATTCCATAAACGGTTTCTTTGGCTAGCACTTGATGCTGTCCTTGTTTAGCCTCTGCAACGACAGACTCATTGGTTTTTGAAATGTTTTTTTGATTTTTTTGAGAAGTAGTCGAAACTGGTATCAACAATACATCTTTGAATTTAATTCCCTTTTTTGCATCTGGATTTAGTTCATAAATGGCTGTTGCTTTTATTTTATAATGTTCTGCTATTTTGGATATATTCTCTCCTTTAGCAACTATATGTTGAATGAATTTTTCCTGAGAAAAAACATTAAACATACTAAATAGAACCAATAACACAATCCAAAACTTAAACCTCATAAAACTTTTTTAAATTAACACAGTCCTTAATTAATCAAGACCTTGAAGAATAAAAACAAAACGATCCCATTTTCTAGCACGAAAAGTAGACAAAAGCGAATTTAACATTTTAATACAATAAAACCAACTTTCACAACACTTTAAGTTCATTTTTTGCAGAAATATAAAAAAATTGCGTTCTGTTTAAACAGAACGCAATTTTTTAAGCAAAAAGATAAATTATGCTTCGGCAGCAATTAAATTTAATGCAGAACCCGCAACAAACCAACCAATCTGACTTTCATTATATGTATGATTTGCTAAAATTATATCTTTTGATCCATCTGTATGCACAAACTCTAATGTAATTGGTTTCCCTGGAGCAAAATCCACTAAATCAAGGAAGTTAATTGTGTCATCTTCCTGAATTTTATTATAATCGGCTTCATTAGCAAATGTAAGCGCCAGCATTCCTTGTTTCTTGAGATTCGTTTCATGAATACGAGCAAATGATTTCACCAATACTGCTTTCACACCTAAGAGAACGAGGTTCCATAGCCGCATGTTCACGCGAAGAACCTTCGCCATAGTTTTGATCACCAACAACAATCGAAGGAACTGCCGCTGCTTTGTATGCTCTAGCTACTGCAGGAACTGCATCATATTCTCCTGTCAATTGATTTTTCACTGAATTGGTCTTTTGATTAAAAGCATTTACAGCTCCAATCAACATATTATTGGAAATATTATCCAAGTGACCACGAAAACGCAACCAAGGTCCCGCCATCGAAATATGATCGGTAGTACATTTTCCATAAGCCTTAATCAATAATTTAGCTCCTGTAATATTCTTTTTATCCCAAGGTTCAAAAGGAGCTAATAATTGCAATCGATCAGATGATGGATCTACTACAATTTGAACAGATGAACCATCTTCAGCAGGAGGTTGAAAACCAGCATCTTCAACGTCAAAACCTCGATTAGGCAATTCATCCCCTGTTGGTGCTATCAATTTGACTTCTTCTCCATTGTCATTCAACAACGTATCTGTTATTGGATTAAAATCCAATCTACCTGAAATTGCTAGTGCAGCCACCATTTCAGGTGAAGTTACAAAGGCATGTGTATTAGGATTACCGTCGGCTCTTTTAGAAAAATTACGATTAAAAGAGTGCACTATTGTATTCTTCTCACCTTTATCGGCTCCTGCTCTATCCCATTGCCCTATACAAGGCCCGCAAGCATTTGTAAATACTTTAGTTCCCATTTTCTCAAAATCGGCAATAATACCATCTCTTTCAATTGTATATCGAATTTGTTCCGAACCTGGATTAATACCAAACTCCGCTTTTGGAGTAATTCCATGTTCCACAGCCTGCCTAACAATCGAGGCTGCACGAGACATATCTTCATAAGAGGAATTGGTACAGGAACCAATTAATCCCCATTCCACTTTTATTGGCCAACCATTTGCTTTTGCCTCTTCTTTCATTTTTAAAACTGGAGTACCTCTATCTGGCGTAAAAGGACCATTTATGTGAGGTTCTAACTCTGATAAATTAATTTCGATTAACTGATCAAAATAGTCAGAAGGGTTTTCATACACCTCTGGATCTCCTGTTAAATAAGATGCTACCGTATCTGCTGCATCCACCACATCTTGACGACCTGTAGCCGATAAATACCTTCTCATTGAATCATCATACCCAAAAGTTGATGTTGTCGCTCCAATTTCAGCACCCATATTACATATAGTTCCCTTACCTGTACAAGACATATTAGTTGCTCCTTCTCCAAAATATTCCACTACCGCTCCAGTTCCTCCTTTTACAGTAAGAATATCTGCTACTTTTAAAATCACATCTTTAGGCGCTGTCCAACCAGACAATTTCCCAGTTAATTTTACTCCGATTAATTTAGGAAATTTCAATTCCCATGACATTCCTGACATTACGTCCACTGCATCAGCTCCACCAACACCAATAGCAAGCATCCCTAATCCACCAGCATTTACTGTATGAGAATCAGTTCCAATCATCATCCCTCCTGGAAAAGCATAATTTTCCAAAACAATCTGATGAATAATCCCTGAACCCGGTTTCCAGAAACCTATACCATATTTATTAGAAACCGATGACAAGAAATCAAATACTTCCTTCGATTGTTTATTGGCCATCTCTAAATCAGATTTAGCACCATTTTTAGCTAAGATTAAGTGATCACAATGCACTGTGGTTGGCACAGCCACGGTTTTCTTTCCTGCGTGCATAAATTGCAACAAGGCCATTTGTGCTGTTGCATCTTGACATGCCACTCTATCAGGAGCAAAATCAACATAATCAACTCCACGCTTATAAGCTTCTTTAGGAACTCCATCCCAAAGGTGACTATACAAAATTTTCTCTGTTAGGGTAAGTGGACGACCAACAATGTCTCGTGCTGCATCAACACGAGAAGCCATGTTTGCGTACACTTTTTTAATCATTTCAATATCAAAAGCCATACGTTCTATATTTAAAATTGTATTACACCACAAGTTACAAAAAAATAGTGAAGCAATAAAAAAAGCCTAAGTCAATTAACTTAGGCTTTTAATTTATTTAACTAATCTTATGATTATTTCACTAGTAATTTGTGAGAAGGAGCAAACTTAGTTAAGTTAATACCTTTAACAGCGGCTGTATATTCTTCAATATTTGGCGTTCTACCTAAAATGGTTGATAACACTACAACTGGAGTTGAAGAAAGTAATGATTCTCCTTTTTTCTCCGCTGAATCCTCAACTACCCTTCCTTGGAATAAACGAGTTGATGTTGCCATAACAGTATCTCCCTTAGAAGCTTTCTCTTGGTTACCCATACAAAGGTTACAACCTGGACGCTCTAAGTATAACATTTTTTCATATTCAGTACGAGCAGCTCCTTTTGGTGCATTATCATCGAATTCAAAACCTGAATATTTTTGCAATACTTCCCAGTCACCTTCGGCTTTCAATTCATCAACAATGTTATAAGTAGGAGGAGCCACTACAAGAGGTGCTTGGAATTCTACTTTACCATTTTGAGCTTCGATATTTTTAAGCATTTGAGCTAGGATTTTCATATCTCCTTTGTGAACCATACAAGAACCAATAAATCCAAGATCTACTTTTTTCTCACCACCATAGTAAGAAAGAGGTCTGATTGTATCGTGCGTATAACGTTTAGAAACGTCAGCGTTATTTACATCTGGATCAGCAATCATTGGCTCAGCAATAACATCAAGATCAACTACCACTTCTGCATAATATTTAGCATTTGCATCCGGAGTTAAAGCTGGTTTTTCACCAGATCTAATCTCTGCAATTCTCTTATCAGCTTTAGCAATTAAACCTTTCAATACTTGCTTAGCATTATCCATACCTTTATCAATCATGATTTGGATTCTACCTTTAGCAATTTCTAACGATTCGATTAATGTCTCATCTTCAGAAATACAGATAGAAGCTTTAGCTTTCATTTCAGCAGTCCAATCTGTAAATGTAAACGCTTGGTCAGCAGTAAGTGTTCCTATGTGAACCTCGATAATTCTACCTTGGAATACATTCTCTCCACCAAATTGTTTCAACATTTGCGCTTGTGTAGCGTGAACCACATCACGGAAATCCATGTATGATTTCATTTCTCCTTTGAAAGTTACTTTTACAGACTCTGGAATTGGCATAGAAGCCTCACCAGTAGCTAAAGCTAAAGCAACAGTTCCTGAGTCAGCACCAAAAGCAACCCCTTTTGACATACGAGTGTGAGAGTCTCCACCAATGATTATCGCCCACTCATCAATAGTAATATCATTAAGTACTTTGTGGATAACGTCAGTCATTGCATGATACACTCCTTTAGGGTCACGAGCAGTAATCAAACCGAAATCATTCATAAATTTCATCAATTTAGGAATGTTAGCTTGTGCTTTTTTATCCCAAACTGAAGCAGTGTGACATCCTGATTGGTAAGCACCATCAACGATTGGAGAAATTACTGTAGCAGCCATAGATTCTAGCTCTTGAGCAGTCATCAAACCTGTTGTATCTTGAGAACCAACTATGTTTACTTCTACACGAACGTCAGAACCAGCATGCAATACTTTTCCTGGAGTTGTTCCTACCGCATTTCTGTTGAAGATTTTCTCAACAGCAGTAAGACCTTGTCCTTCATGTGAAATTTCTTTTGATGGAGCAAATACAGCAAGAGCTTCAACTCCTAATGTTTTAGCAGCGAAAGTTTGTAATTTTTTACCAAATACAATCGCGTAAGATCCACCCGCTTTAATGAATTCCATTTTTTGAGGAGTGAATGATCTTGAAATATCAATCAACTCTTGGTCTCCATTATATAATTTTTTAGTTTTTGTATTGATTGTTAAAACAGTACCTGTAGCAACAGAATATTTTTGCTCTAATACTGGCTCTCCATTAGCATCACGTACAATTTCACCGTTAGCATCTGTTTTTTTAACCCAGTTTTTAAGGTCAATTCCAATACCTCCAGTTACATCAACCGTAGTTAAGAAAATTGGAGAAATACCATTAGTACCTCCTACAATTGGAGCAAAGTTAACGAATGGAATATAAGGACTAGCTTGTTTACCTGTCCAAAGAGCAACGTTATTTACACCTGACATACGAGAAGAACCAACTCCCATTGTTCCTTTTTCAGCAATTAACATTACTGATTTATCAGGATGCTGGGCTTGTAAAGCTTTGATTTCTTCTTGAGCTTCAGCACTAATCATACATTTTCCGTGTAATTCACGGTCAGAACGAGAGTGTGCTTGGTTTCCTGGAGAAAGTAAATCCGTTGAGATATCTCCTTCACCTGCGATAAAAGTAACCACTTTAATTTCTTCTGCAACATCTGGAAGTTTAGTAAAGAACTCAGCTTTAGCATAACTTTCGATAATTTCTTTTGCGATAGCATTACCATTTTCAAAAGCTTCTTTTAAACGGCTAGTATCTGCATCATAAAGATACACTTGCGTTTTAAGAACATCTGCGGCTTGTTGAGCGATAGCGGCATCATTACCCAAGGCTAAATCAAGTAAAACTTTGATTGAAGCCCCACCCTTCATGTGAGATAACAACTCAAATGCAAATGTTGGAGTGATTTCTTTCACTACAGATTCACCTAAAATAATCTCTTTTAAAAACTTAGCCTTTTCACCAGCTGCACTTGTTGTACCCGGCAAAGTGTTGTAAATAAAAAATTGAAGAGAATCTTCTCTGTTTTCGTTATCTAAATCTTTAATTTGCGCAATGATTTCGCTTAACAATTGAGCATCATCAATTGGCTTTGGGTGAAGTCCCTGAATTTTTCTTTCTTCGATCTCCTTGATGTAATCGCTATAAATGTTCATAATTGAATTATTTTCAATGTTAATGGCAAATTTCTTAAATTATAAAACCTAAATGCCATAATTTTAGGTGTTTTTTTATAAACGGAATGCAAATTTAGTTATTTAAGACGATATTAAAAAAAATTTAATAGCCTCAACTAGACGAAAAACACATTATTAAATAATCTGCCTTCAAAGGCCGTTAAATAAAGAAAAAAAGCATTTTTTGACTTATTTTATAAACAATCAATAAATAGGCTAAATAATTTCTAACAAACTTAAAACTTGTTGTTACATAGAAAGGCCTTAATTTCCCTTATTCGACCAATTTTAAAGCACTAAAGAAGCTTTTGTATAATCATTTCTTCTGTAATTCCTTCGGCATCAGCTTTGTAATTTTTAATAATTCGATGTCTTAAAATCGAAGTAGCAACCACTGCAACATCTTCAATATCCGGTGAAAATTTTCCATTAAATGCTGCATGCGCTTTAGCTGCCAAAATCAAGTTTTGAGAAGCACGAGGACCAGCTCCCCAATCCAAGTAATTTTTCACATAATCCGTTGCCAAATAACTATCTGGTCGTGTTTTACCTACTAATCGCACTGCATATTCTACAACATTATCTGCAACAGGAATTCTTCGAATCAAATGTTGAAAATCGATAATTTCTTGTGCTGTAAACAATGGATTAATAGTTTGACTCACATCCGAAGTTGTTCTTTTAACCACCTGAACTTCTTCTTCAAAAGTTGGATAAGCCAATTTAACCGCAAACATAAAACGGTCTAATTGTGCCTCAGGTAAAGGATAAGTCCCCTCCTGCTCGATTGGATTTTGCGTAGCTAAAACAAAATAAGGCAAGTCCAATTTATGATTCACACCTGCAATAGTTACTGAACGTTCCTGCATGGCTTCTAACAAAGCTGCCTGTGTTTTCGGCGGGGTTCTGTTAATTTCATCAGCTAAAATAATATTAGAAAAAACAGGCCCTTTTACAAACTTAAACTGACGATTTTCATCTAAAATTTCACTTCCTAAAATATCCGAAGGCATCAAATCAGGTGTAAACTGAATTCTTTTAAACTGTAGCCCTAATGCTTCTGAAATAGCATTTACCATTAATGTTTTGGCTAATCCTGGAACCCCAACTAACAAAGCGTGCCCCCCTGAAAAAATGCATAACAATAACTGATTGATAACATCTTCCTGACCAACTATCTTTTTTGCAATTTCATTTTTTAATTCTATGCGTTTTTGTACTAAATTTTGTATTGCTGCAACATCCGACATTTTAAAACTATTTTAAATTAAAAAAGAGTCAACTTTATGAATTCATAAAGCTAACTCTTTTTATTTATTTTGAACAAATTATTTTTTTAACCAATTATTAGTAAAGCTACAATCTCTATATTCGCTAATAATTTTAATATAGGTTTCTTTAATTTTCTCATCAAACCATTTCCCGATAGCTTTAATTTGTTTTTCTTTCAAAGCCAACTCTTTAATTTTCACATAATCCTGTGCATAATCAGCAGTATGTTCATTAATTCTATTCGTAACGGTTATTATCTTATAAAACTTTTTACCTGATTGGGTTTCATCGACAATAGGCATCGAAATTTCATTGTCTTTTAAATTTGAAACTTGTGAATACAATGAAGCGTCCATTTTAGTTAATTCAAAACGGGTATCTTGAGTATTTGGATTTATTAAAATTCCACCATTAGCACGAGTTTCTTTTTGATCAGACATTGTTCTAGCTGCATCTGCAAAAGAAATCTCTTTATCCATAATACGCTTTCTTATCAATTCTATTTTCTCTTTGGCTTCGTCCATGGATTCCTTACTAATTGCAGGAGTCAATAAAATATGACGCAGCTCTAGTTCCTGACCTTTAATCTTCTCCAAATAAATGATATGGTATCCATATTCGGTTTCGAATGGCTCAGAAATCTCACCTTCTTGCAAACTAAAAGCCACATCTTTAAACTCTTTGACAAATGGCGTTTTTCTGGTCATTTTATAAAAACCACCACTTGATCTCGATCCTGGATCTTGGGAATACAAAACTGCTTTTGTAGCAAAACTAGAACCTTCCTGAATGTCTTTTTTAAAACCATTCAATCGATCAATAACCTTTTGTTTTTCTGCTTGGGTAATTTTAGGTTCTACCACAATTTGCGCAACTTCCATTTCGGCTCCAAAAACTGGCAATTCATCTTTTCCTAGTTTTTTAAAGAAATTACGAACCTCTTCCGGAGTAATTTGAACCTCGTCAACAATCTTTTTTTGCATTTCAGAACTTAACTTGTTCTCCTTCAAAATATCAAAAAAATAGGTTCTAAATTCTTCTTCAGTATCTTTTTTATAATATTTGACTACTTTTTCCATCGAACCAAGTTGCTGTAGCATAAAACCAAGTCTCTCGTCCATCAACGATTTAATTTCTGCGTCTGTTACTTTAACACTATCCTGAACAGCCTGATGTGCATATAATTTATCTTCCAAAAGTTTCCCTAACATTTGGCATCTGGTAATATCTTTAACAGAACCTCCCTGACTTGTAATTTCTAAAAAAGCCTTATCAATATCTGAATCCAAAACAATATAATCCCCAACAGTTGCAATAATTCCATCGATTTTTTGTCTTTGACCTGATGATTTTTGTTGCTTATCAACAACTACACTGTCTTTTATTATTTCTTGCGCATTCATTGCAGTATTTAAAAGTAACGCAATAAAAAACAGTAATGTATTCTTCATAGTTATGGATTTCATTCTTATTTTCTTTATAAATGTATTGTTTTATGTTTCAACAAAAGGCAAATGTATTTTGCCTAAACTTTAGATTGGCAAGATAATAACTTAAAACCAAAATCTTTGTGTTTTGTCATAGTAAAAGCGAACAAAAATAACAATTCAATTACATTAAACAAGTTTAGCTTTGAGTATTAACAAAAAATTATCTTCGAAAAGAAAACCTATTTAATAAAAAACTAATTGTCTTTCAAATCATGCTAAATATCAAAAGAAACTAGACTATCAATTGAAAGTAAAAACTTGAAAACGTATTTATTTTCAAATCGCATTTATAAATAGTACTTTTGCAAACCATTTAGAATTAGCTATGAGTTTTTTAGAAGAAATACAAAAAAGAAGAACATTCGGAATCATCTCGCATCCTGATGCTGGAAAAACAACCTTAACAGAAAAATTACTGCTTTTTGGAGGTGCTATCCAAGAAGCTGGCGCTGTAAAAAGCAACAAAATAAAAAAAGGGGCAACAAGTGACTTTATGGAAATTGAACGCCAAAGAGGGATTTCGGTTTCTACTTCTGTTTTGGCATTTAACTATAAGGACAAAAAAATTAATATTCTGGATACACCAGGGCACAAAGATTTTGCCGAAGACACTTTTAGAACGCTTACTGCAGTTGACAGTGTTATTGTGGTAATTGACGTTGCTAAAGGGGTTGAGGAACAAACTGAAAAGTTGGTTGCCGTATGTAGAATGCGTAAAATTCCAATCATTGTTTTCATTAACAAATTGGACCGTGAAGGAAATGATGCATTCGACCTCATGGACGAAGTGGAACAAAAATTAGGATTAAAAGTGACACCTTTAAGTTTCCCTATTGGTATGGGGTATGATTTTCAAGGAATCTACAACCTTTGGGAACAAAACATCAACCTTTTTAGTGGTGATAGCCGTAAAAACATTGAAGAAACGATTGCTTTTGAAGATGTTCAAAACCCTGAATTAGAAAAAATAATTGGCCAAAAACCGGCTGAAAGACTTCGCGAAGAATTAGAATTAATTGATGAAGTGTATCCAAAATTCAACCGTGAAGATTATTTAGAAGGAAAATTACAACCTGTATTCTTCGGTTCAGCATTAAATAATTTTGGAGTTAGGGAATTATTAGATTGTTTCATTACTATCGCTCCTTCTCCAAGAGTAAAAGATTCTGATACGCGCCCCGTGAAACCAGAAGAAGAAAAATTATCAGGTTTTGTATTTAAAATCCATGCTAATATGGATCCTAAACACCGTGACCGTTTGGCCTTCATCAAGATTGTTTCTGGGACTTTTGAAAGAAACAAACCATACTATCATGTTCGCCAAAAGAAAAACCTAAAATTCTCTAGTCCGAATGCCTTTTTTGCAGAGAAAAAAGAGATTGTAGATATTTCATATCCAGGCGATATTGTAGGACTTCACGACACAGGAAATTTCAAAATTGGCGATACTTTAACCGAAGGAGAAATTATGAATTTTAAAGGAATTCCAAGTTTCTCTCCGGAACACTTTAGATACATTAATAATGCTGACCCAATGAAAGCAAAACAATTGGACAAAGGGGTTGACCAGTTAATGGACGAGGGTGTAGCGCAGTTATTTACTTTAGAAATGAACAATCGTAAAGTAATAGGTACCGTTGGAGCACTTCAATATGAGGTTATCCAATACCGTTTAGAGCACGAATACGGTGCTAAATGTACTTATGAAAACTTCCCTGTACATAAAGCTTGTTGGGTAAAGCCTGATGATCCTAAAAACGATGAATTCAAAGAATTTAAACGTATCAAACAAAAATTCTTAGCAAAAGACAAATACGATCAATTGGTTTTCCTTGCTGATTCAGATTTTACCATTCAAATGACACAAAATAAATACCCTAGTGTCAAGTTGTACTTTACTTCTGAATTAGATTAGCAATAAAATTTATCATAACACAAAAAAAACGTCCCGATTTCTCGAGACGTTTTTTTTATATTTTTAATTTTTAAAATTATGATAATGCGTTTTCGTAGCTAACTACTTTTTTCAAAAAGGCTTTAATTAAAACACGATTTGGAGCGATTCCTGAAGTAATAATTACTTTTTTCGCATTAGCACCTTCTGAAGATATATTTGAATTTGGATCTTGTTTAGTACCCATAAACCAAAGAGCAAATTCCATATTAGAGGTAGCTCTAGTACTTTCTAATTTAACATTAGTAGCCGTTTCATTTCCTTTAATTTCGATAGCCTTAGCAGGTTGTGATTGGCTATAGCCCGAAAATGAAAACACGAAAAAGAACATAAAAAACAAAATTGACATCATCAATTTAGATTTTGTACTATTTGTGTTTAAGTGATTCATGACCTTTGTTTCTACTGTTTGTATTTAATTATGAAACAAATCTATAGCAATACAAAAGCAGTAAAAAAAATTTCCGACAAACAACTCTAAAACTCGTTTAGCTACTAAAAATTCAAAATTAAACATAGGAAAAAGCATAAAAAAAGGCTTTCAAATAGAAAACCTTTTAAAAATTATGCTTGACCGGCAGGCCCAAAATTTAATGGTATTGGAGTATGCTCGGTATCTTTAATTTCTCCATGAGCCAACTCATAACGGTGGATATTATCGCCAATTGCTTTCAATAATCTTTTTGCATGTTGTGGAGTCAAGACTATCCTCGATTTTACTTTAGCCTTTGGAACACCGGGCATTATACTTATAAAGTCTAATACAAACTCAGAAGCTGAGTGGTTAATAATCGCTAAATTAGAATAAATTCCTTCCGCTGTTTGTTCGTCTAATTCAATATTGATTTGTTCTTGTTGATCTTTCATCTTTTTCAATTTTTAAAGTGACAATATAAAAAAAATAGAAAGACTACACGAGGTAATCTTCCTATTTTTAATATTAAAGTATATTATTTACTAGTAAATATATTCTTCTTTGTTTGCCATCATATCGTTGTAATCTTCTTTAGAACCTACGATAGCGTTATCATACTCTCTCATACCTGTACCTGCAGGGATTCTGTGTCCTACGATAACATTTTCTTTCAATCCTTCCAATAGATCCACTTTACCAGCAACAGCAGCCTCGTTTAATACTTTTGTTGTTTCTTGGAACGAAGCAGCAGAAATAAACGATTTTGTTTGAAGTGAAGCTCTTGTAATACCTTGTAATACTGGAGTTGCAGTTGCAGTAACTACATCACGAGCAATAACTAGGTTTTTATCAGAACGTTTCAATAAAGAATTCTCATCTCTCAATTGACGTGGCGTAACGATTTGACCTTCTTTTAAGTTAGTAGAGTCACCAGCGTTTTCAACTACTTTCATTCCGTACAACTTATCGTTTTCTACGATAAAGTCTTTAGTATGAATCAATTGATCTTCTAAGAACAATGTATCTCCTGGATCTTGAACTTGAACTTTACGCATCATTTGACGAATTACAACCTCAAAGTGCTTATCGTTAATTTTTACCCCTTGTAAACGGTAAACCTCTTGAATTTCATTTACCAAATACTGTTGTACAGCAGATGGCCCTTGAATTCTTAAGATATCATCTGGTGTAATAGCACCATCAGATAATGGAGATCCAGCTCTTACGAAGTCATTTTCTTGAACAAGAATTTGGCTAGATAATTTCACCAAGTATTTCTTAATTTCTCCAAACTTAGATTCGATAATGATCTCACGGTTACCTCTTTTAATTTTACCAAAAGAAACAACTCCATCAATTTCAGAAACTACAGCTGGGTTAGAAGGATTACGAGCCTCTAAAAGCTCCGTAATTCTTGGTAAACCTCCCGTGATATCTCCAGATTTAGAAGAACGACGAGGGATTTTTACTAATACTTTACCTGCTTTAATTTTCTCACCATCTTCTACCATAAGGTGTGCACCTACTGGTAAGTTGTAAGAACGGATTAATTCACCATCTTTACCATATACTAATAAAGTTGGTATTAATTTTTTATTTCTAGCCTCAGAAATTACTTTTTCTTGGAATCCTGTTTGCTCATCGATTTCAACCATGAACGTTTGTCCTTGCTCTAAATCTTCGTAAGCTATTTTTCCTGTAAATTCAGAAACAATTACCCCGTTATATGGATCCCATTTACAGATAACCTCTCCTTTTCCAATAGAATCTCCGTCTTTCACGTAGATACTAGATCCATAAGGTATGTTATGTGTATTTAATACGATTCCAGTTTTCTCATCAACTAATTTCAATTCAGTAGAACGTGAAATAACGATATCCACTTCGTTTCCTTCGTTATCTTCTCCTTTAACTGTTTTCAAGTCTTCTACTTCTAATCTTCCTGGGAATTTAGCAATGATGCTAGACTCTTCAGAGATACCTCCTGCAACCCCTCCAACGTGGAACGTACGAAGTGTTAACTGTGTACCTGGCTCTCCAATAGACTGTGCAGCAATAACACCTACAGCCTCACCTCTTTGAGTCATTTTTCCAGTAGCTAAGTTACGTCCGTAACATTTAGCACAAATTCCTTTTAATGCCTCACAAGTTAATGGAGAACGAACTTCTACACTTTCTAATGGAGAAGCTTCAATAGCTTTAACGATCGATTCTGTGATTTGTTCACCAGAAGCAACTAATACTTCATTAGTTAACGGATTAATTACGTCTTGTAACGCAACACGTCCTAAAATTCTTTCTCCTAATGACTCAACAATTTCTTCATTCTTTTTCAATGCCGAAACTTCAACTCCTCTAAGGGTTCCACAATCCTCAAGATTAACAATAACGTCTTGAGAAACGTCATGTAATCTTCTTGTTAAGTAACCAGCATCGGCTGTTTTAAGAGCGGTATCGGCAAGACCTTTACGAGCCCCGTGAGTAGAGATAAAGTACTCAAGGATCGATAGACCTTCCTTAAAGTTAGAAAGAATCGGGTTTTCAATAATTTCACCACCACCAGCAGTCGATTTTTTAGGCTTAGCCATCAAACCACGCATACCAGTTAACTGACGAATTTGCTCTTTAGATCCACGAGCTCCAGAATCAAGCATCATATACACAGAGTTGAATCCTTGCTGGTCTTCTCTAATGTTTTTCATAGCTAACTCTGTTAATTGAGCATTTGCAGAAGTCCATACGTCAATTACTTGATTATAACGTTCGTTATTCGTAATAAGACCCATGTTATAGTTCATAGAAATTCCTTCTACTTGCTCTCTTGCGTCAGCGATCAATTGTGTTTTTTGCTCTGGAATTCTAATATCACCTAATGAGAATGATAATCCTCCGCGGAATGCGAATTTATATCCCATATCTTTCATGTTATCCAAGAAGGCAGCCGTTTCAGGTACACTTGTTGAATTTAATACGTGACCGATAATATCTCTTAAGTTTTTCTTAGTTAATACATCATTGATATATCCTGCAGCTTCTGGTACTACTTCATTAAACAATACACGTCCAGCAGTTGTTTGGATAATTTTATATACTAACTCTCCATTTTCATTTAAATCTTTTGCTCTAATTTTCACACGAGCATTCAATTCTAATCTTCCTTCGTTTAACGCGATGTTAACCTCTTCAGCAGAATAGAAAGTTAATCCTTCTCCTAAAATTTTCTTTTCCGGAGTTGATAAACGCTCTTTGGTCATATAATAAAGACCCAAAACCATGTCCTGAGAAGGTACTGTAATAGGAGCACCATTAGCAGGGTTCAAGATATTGTGAGAAGCAAGCATCAATAATTGCGCTTCAAGGATTGCTTCAGGTCCTAATGGCAAGTGAACTGCCATCTGGTCACCATCGAAATCCGCGTTGAAAGCCGTACACGTTAATGGGTGTAACTGAATCGCTTTTCCTTCAATTAATTTTGGTTGGAAAGCTTGGATACCCAAACGGTGCAATGTAGGAGCACGGTTCAGTAATACTGGGTGTCCTTTGATTACATTTTCAAGAATATCCCAAACTACCGGCTCTTTTTTATCGATGATTTTCTTAGCTGATTTAACTGTTTTTACAATACCTCTTTCGATCAATTTACGGATTACAAAAGGTTTGTACAATTCAGCAGCCATATCTTTTGGAAGACCACATTCAAACATTTTTAACTCCGGTCCAACAACAATTACCGAACGAGCAGAATAATCCACACGTTTACCTAATAAGTTTTGACGGAAACGTCCTTGCTTACCTTTTAATGAGTCCGATAATGATTTTAATGGTCTGTTAGATTCTGTTTTAACAGCAGAAGCTTTACGTGTGTTGTCAAATAATGAATCTACAGATTCTTGTAACATACGTTTTTCGTTTCTCAAGATTACTTCAGGAGCTTTAATCTCCATTAATCTTTTCAAACGGTTGTTACGTATAATTACACGACGGTATAAGTCATTTAAATCTGAAGTTGCAAAACGACCTCCATCAAGTGGAACTAACGGACGCAATTCTGGTGGAATAACTGGAACCACTTTCATGATCATCCATTCAGGACGGTTTTCGCGGTTTTCGTTAGACTCACGGAAAGATTCAACAACTTGTAATCTTTTTAACGCTTCTGTTTTACGTTGTTTAGATGTTTCGTTGTTAGCACTGTGTCTTAATTCATATGACAATGCATCTAAGTCAATACGAGCTAACAAGTCCATAATACACTCTGCCCCCATTTTGGCAACAAATTTATTAGGATCAAAATCATCTAAATATTGATTATCCTGAGGAAGTGTATCTAAAATATTTAAGTACTCTTCTTCAGTTAAGAAATCTAATCTTTGTAATGATTCACCATCAGCATTTTTAGCGATACCTGGTTGAATTACTACGTATCTTTCATAATAGATAATCATATCTAATTTCTTAGACGGAAGACCTAAAATGTATCCAATTTTATTTGGAAGAGAACGGAAATACCAAATGTGAGCAATTGGCACTACCAAGTTGATGTGTCCAACTCTATCTCTACGCACTTTTTTCTCTGTAACTTCAACTCCACAACGGTCACAAATGATTCCTTTATAACGGATTCTTTTGTATTTACCACAAGCACATTCAAAATCTTTTACTGGACCGAAAATTCTTTCGCAGAAAAGACCGTCACGTTCCGGTTTGTGCGTTCTATAATTGATAGTTTCTGGCTTCAAAACCTCACCTCTTGATTCTTTCAAGATAGATTCAGGAGAAGCTAATCCTATCGAAATTTTGTCAAACCTTTTTACTTGGTTTTTCTCTTTATTGTTTCTATTGTTCATCATAGTTTTTACTATTGATTTATTTGCAATTAAAAATTGATTCTTGTTGCAACTGAAAGCTTGATGTTTTTAAACTAACAATTACAACACTACCACGAATTACTTCTCTAAACTTTAATTCTTTATTAAAGTGCTAGTTATTAAAACTTCTTAGTTTCAATAAAAAATCGGAACGGTTTACGGGTATAAATCTTGAAAACTAATTTAAAAAAAGTGTTCAGTATTCAGTTTTTAGTTTGCAGTTTATCACTGATTACTAAAATACTGAACACTGAATACTATATACTATTCTTCTAAACGAATATCAAGTCCAAGACCTTTCAATTCATGCATCAATACATTGAATGATTCTGGTAATCCAGGTTCTGGCATTGTTTCACCTTTTACGATAGCTTCGTAAGTTTTAGCTCTTCCGATTACGTCATCCGACTTCACGGTTAAGATTTCTCTAAGTGTACTAGAAGCACCATAAGCCTCAAGTGCCCAAACCTCCATCTCTCCAAAACGTTGACCTCCAAATTGAGCCTTACCTCCAAGTGGTTGTTGTGTAATCAACGAGTATGGACCGATAGAACGTGCGTGCATCTTATCATCAACCATGTGTCCTAATTTCAACATATAGATAACCCCTACTGTTGCTGGTTGGTGGAAACGCTCTCCAGTACCTCCGTCATATAAATACGTATGACCGAATCTTGGAATTCCTGCCTCATCTGTTAAAGCATTAATTTGATCTAAAGTAGCACCGTCAAAAATTGGAGTAGCATATTTTCTACCTAATTTTTGCCCAGCCCATCCAAGAACCGTTTCGTAAATCTGACCAATGTTCATACGTGATGGTACTCCAAGTGGGTTCAACACGATATCAACTGGTGTTCCATCTTCTAAGAAAGGCATATCTTCGTGACGAACGATACGAGCAACGATACCTTTGTTACCGTGACGTCCCGCCATCTTATCCCCTACTTTCAACTTACGTTTCTTAGCAATGTAAACTTTAGCTAATTTCAAGATTCCTGATGGTAATTCATCTCCAACAGTGATCGTGAATTTCTCTCTTCTTAATGCTCCTTGTAAATCGTTCAACTTAATTTTATAGTTATGAATCAAATCATTAACTAATTTATTAGTTGCATCATCAGCTACCCATTGACCTTTGCTTAAGTGAGCAAAATCTTCAACAGCGTAAAGCATTTTTTGGGTATATTTTTTACCTTTTGGTAAAACTTCTTCACCCAAATCGTTCATTACACCTTGCGATGTTTTTCCATTTACGATTAAGAAAAGTTTCTCAATTAATCTATCTTTTAACTCTGTAAATTTAACTTCGAACTCCATTTCAAGTGCTCCTAGAGCATCTTTATCTTGAGTACGTTTACGTTTATCTTTTACAGCTCTTGCAAATAATTTTTTGTCTAAAACTACACCATGTAAAGATGGAGAAGCTTTCAATGAAGCATCCTTAACATCACCCGCTTTATCCCCGAAGATCGCTCTTAACAATTTCTCTTCCGGAGTTGGATCAGATTCTCCTTTAGGTGTAATTTTTCCGATAAGAATATCACCAGGTTTTACCTCGGCACCAATTCTAATCATACCGTTTTCATCTAAGTCTTTAGTAGCCTCTTCAGAAACGTTAGGAATATCGTTCGTTAGCTCTTCATTTCCTAATTTAGTATCTCTTACTTCTAATGAGTAATCGTCTACGTGGATTGAAGTAAAGATGTCATCACGAACTACTTTCTCAGAAATTACGATCGCATCCTCGAAGTTATACCCTTTCCATGGCATGAACGCTACTTTTAAGTTTCTACCTAAAGCTAGTTCTCCATTTTCAGTAGCATAACCTTCTGACAATACTTGTCCAGGAACTACTCTATCCCCTTTTCTTACGATAGGTTTCAAGTTGATACTTGTTCCTTGGTTCGTTTTTCTGAATTTAATTAAGTTATATGTTTTTTCATCTGGATCAAAACTTACCATTCTTTCTTCTTCAGAACGATCGTATTTGATTGTAATGATATTAGCATCAACATATTCTACAGTACCATGCCCTTCAGCATTGATTAATACTCTAGAGTCAGAAGCAACTTGACGCTCTAAACCAGTACCTACAATTGGAGCTTCAGGACGAATCAATGGAACGGCCTGACGCATCATGTTAGATCCCATCAACGCTCGGTTCGCATCATCATGCTCCAAGAAAGGAATCAAAGATGCCGAAATCGAAGCAATTTGATTAGGAGCAACGTCTGTATAGTGAACGCTAGATGGATCAACAACTGGGAAATCTCCTTCTTCACGAGCAATTACGTTTTCAGCAGTAATTTTTCCAGAATCTTCCATCTCGATGTTTGCTTGCGCAATTAACATCCCTTCTTCTTCTTCAGCACTTAAGTAAGTTGGTTCAGAAACTAAATCAACTACTCCATTAGTTACTTTACGGTAAGGAGTTTCAATAAATCCCATTCCGTTTACTTTAGCATAAACTCCAAGAGAAGAAATCAAACCAATGTTTGGTCCCTCTGGTGTTTCAATAGGACATAAACGTCCGTAGTGCGTATAGTGAACGTCACGAACCTCAAATCCAGCTCTCTCTCTCGAAAGTCCACCTGGTCCAAGTGCAGATAATCTTCTTTTGTGTGTAATCTCAGCTAATGGATTCGTTTGATCCATAAATTGAGATAACTGGTTAGTACCAAAGAAAGAGTTGATAACTGATGATAATGTTTTAGCATTAATCAAATCAATTGGTGTAAACACCTCGTTATCTCTAACGTTCATTCTCTCACGAATAGTTCTAGCCATACGTGCTAAACCAACACCGAATTGTTGAGACAATTGTTCACCAACTGTTCTTACACGACGGTTTGATAAGTGGTCAATATCATCGATATCTGCTTTCGCATTAATCAACTCAATTAAATACTTCACGATAGTAATGATATCTTCTTTGGTCAAAACTTGTTTGTCCATTGGGATATCAAGACTTAATTTTTTGTTCATTCTGTAACGACCTACTTCACCTAAGTTGTAACGTTGGTCAGAGAAGAATAATTTATCTATAATACCACGAGCAGTTTCTTCATCAGGCGGTTCTGCGTTACGCAATTGTCTGTAGATATGCTCAACAGCTTCTTTTTCAGAGTTTGTTGGATCTTTTTGTAACGTATTGTGGATGATAGCGTAATCCGCTTGATTAGCATCCTCTTTGTGTAACAAAATAGATTTTACGTTAGACTCGATAATCTCTTCAACATTATCTTTGTCGATAATAGTATCACGATCAAGGATGATCTCGTTACGTTCGATAGAAACTACCTCACCAGTATCCTCATCTACGAAATCCTCATGCCATGTATTCAAAACACGTGCAGCAAGTTTTCTACCGATGTATTTTTTAAGTCCTGTTTTAGACACTTTAATTTCTTCAGCAAGATCGAATATTTCAAGGATATCCTTATCTCTTTCAAAACCAATAGCACGGAATAAAGTAGTTACAGGTAATTTTTTCTTTCTATCGATATACGCGTACATTACGCTGTTGATATCAGTAGAGAATTCTATCCAAGATCCTTTAAAAGGAATTACTCTGGCAGAATATAATTTTGTTCCATTAGCGTGGAATGATTGTCCGAAGAAAACACCTGGAGAACGGTGAAGTTGTGATACAACTACACGCTCAGCACCGTTAATAACAAAAGTTCCACTTGGAGTCATGTAAGGAATTGTACCAAGATATACGTCTTGAACAATTGTTTCAAAATCCTCGTGTTCTGGGTCAGTACAGTATAGTTTTAACCTTGCTTTTAAAGGTACACTATGCGTTAAACCTCTTTCTATACATTCTTGTATTGTATAACGTGGCGGATCAACAAAATAATCCAGGAATTCCAATACAAAGTTATTTCTTGTATCTGTAATTGGGAAGTTTTCCATGAAGGTGTTGTATAACCCTTCATTGCCTCTTTCGTCTGATTTCGTTTCTAATTGAAAAAAATCTTGGAAAGACTTAACCTGAACATCCAAGAAATCTGGATACTGAGGAATGTTCTTTGTAGAGGCAAAATTCAATCTTTCAGTCTGATTTGTTATCATCAATGGACAAAATTTTGATTAAAAAAAGTAATTTTTTGTGTAAAACACATTGTTTAATGGATACTTTCTTTTTTTAAAACCAACACATCTTTAAAAATAAACAAAGTATCAGTCTATTTTCTTTCTTCGTATTGATCAAAAACTTTTTCGTATTTTAAACTAATATCTATAATAAAATTTGAACTATTTCATTATACGAAAAATGGTTTAGGCATTGAGTGATTAACTCAAGACCTAAACCTAGTTTTTAAAACTGTTTAAACTTATTTAAGCTCAACTACAGCTCCAGCTTCTTCTAAAGATTTTTTAAGACCTTCAGCCTCTTCTTTAGAAACACCTTCTTTAACGTTAGAAGGAGCACCGTCAACTACATCTTTAGCTTCTTTAAGACCTAAACCAGTTAATTCTTTTACTAATTTAACTACAGCTAATTTAGAAGCTCCAGCCTCTTTTAATACTACAGTGAATTCAGTTTGCTCTTCAACAGCTGCACCACCATCAGCACCACCAGCTACAACTACAGCAGCAGCTGCAGGCTCGATACCATACTCATCTTTTAATATTGTTGCTAATTCGTTAACTTCTTTAACTGTTAAGTTAACTAATTGTTCTGCGAATTGTTTCAAATCTGCCATTTTTTCTATCTTTTAAAATGATTTGTGAAATTATAATTTATTTATTGTGCGCAATTTTATATAAAACGGAGCGTTAACTCCATTTTATTATGCTTCTGTTTCTTCTCCAGCGAACTGGTTTTGAAGAGCAGAAATAATTCTTTGTGCAGGAGATTGAAGTAATCCGATGATTTCTCCAATAAGTTCTTCTTTAGATTTAATTGTAGCTAAAGCATCTAATTGCTCATCACCAATATAAATTTCAGAATTAATATAAGCTCCTTTTAAAATAGGTTTTGCTGCTTTTTTTCTGAAATCCTTAATAATTTTTCCAGGTGCATTAGCAACATCTGCAATAAGAATAGCGCTGTTACCAGTCAATACTGATGGTAAATCACCATAATCATTTTCAGAAGCTTCCATAGCTTTAGCAAGCAACGTATTCTTTACAACCTCTAATTTAACACCTGCTTTAAAACAAGCTCTTCTTAAGTTTGAAGTTGTTTCTGCATCAAGTCCAGAAATATCAGATACATAAATAATATTTGTACCAGCTAACTGTGCAGTTAAATTTTCAATCGCGATTGATTTTTCTTCTCTAGTCATACTAAAAATTTTTAACTACCAATTATACTGCTTTTGGGTCTAATGCAATAGCAGGACTCATTGTGCTTGTAAGGTGAATACCTTTAATATAGGTACCTTTAGCAGCAGTTGGCTTAAGTTTGATTAATGTTTGAATAATTTCGTGTGCGTTTTCAACGATTTGTTCAGCCCCGAAAGAAACTTTACCAATTCCTGCATGCACGATACCAGTTTTATCAACTTTAAAGTCAATTTTACCAGCTTTTACCTCTGCAACAGCTTTAGCAACATCCATAGTTACTGTACCTGTTTTAGGGTTAGGCATTAAACCTCTAGGTCCTAAAATACGACCTAATGGACCTAATTTACCCATAACAGCTGGCATAGTGATGATAACATCAACATCAGTCCAACCATCTTTAATTTTTTGTAAGTAATCATCAAGACCAACATAATCTGCACCAGCTTCCTTAGCTTCCGCTTCTTTATCTGGAGTAACTAATGCCAATACTTTTACATCTTTACCTGTTCCATGAGGCAATGTTACCACACCTCTAACCATTTGATTCGCTTTTCTTGGATCTACACCCAAACGTACTGCGATATCAACAGACTCATCAAATTTTGCAGAAGCAACCACTTTAATTAATGCAGCAGCATCTTTTAAAGAGTATAATTTGTTCTTTTCAATTTTTGAAGCAGCCTCTTTTTGCTTTTTTGTCAATTTTGCCATGTCTTTCTCTTAATTAAAAAGGAGCGTCTCCTGATACAGTTATACCCATAGATCTAGCTGTTCCAGCAACCATACTCATAGCTTTCTCAATTGTGAATGCATTTAAGTCTGGCATTTTGTCTTCAGCAATAGCTCTAATTTGTTCCCAAGTAACACTTGCTACTTTTTTACGATTAGGCTCACCTGAACCAGATTTTAGCTTTGCAGCTTCCAATAACTGAACTGCTGCAGGAGGAGTCTTAACAACAAAATCGAATGATTTGTCTTTATACACAGTGATTTGCACTGGGCATATTTTGCCAGGTTTATCTTGTGTTCTAGCATTAAATTGCTTACAGAACTCCATGATATTAACCCCAGCAGCTCCTAAAGCAGGTCCAACCGGTGGCGACGGATTCGCAGCACCTCCCTTAACTTGTAGTTTAACTACCTTACTAATTTCTTTAGCCATTTTTTAAAAAATTTAACACAACAACTTACGGAAGCAATTGAAGTGATTATTATAGTGTAACGAAAATTATACTTTTTCAACTTGCATAAAACTCAACTCTAATGGTGTTTTTCTTCCGAAAATCTTAACCATAACTTCAAGTTTACGCTTTTCTTCATTAATTTTTTCAACTGAACCATTGAAACCGTTGAAAGGCCCATCGATAACCTTAACTGTTTCGCCCAAGCTGAATGGGATTGCTTTTGTATCTGTATTCACAGCCAACTCATCAACCTTACCAAGCATTCTGTTAACTTCAGAAAGTCTTAAAGGAACAGGTTCTCCTCCTTTAGTCTCTCCCAAGAACCCAATAACACTTGTTACTGATTTAATAATATGAGGTATCTCCCCTATTAAATTAGCCTCTATCATAACATAGCCAGGAAAATACACTTTCTCCTTAACTAATTTCTTTCCGTCTTTTACTGATACTACTTTCTCTGTAGGAACAAGTACTTGTGACACATAATCAGACATCCCTAATCTAGCGATCTCAGTTTCTATATATGCCTTAACCTTATTTTCTTGCCCACTAACTGCACGAACAACATACCATTTTTTAACATTATTATCTGCCATAATATAAAACTACGCTTTTAACCAGTTAAAAAATCCTTCCAATGCATTTGCAAAAAACTCATCCACTCCCCAAGTTGCTAAAGCAAATAGTACCGAAAAAACAGCCACAATAATTGTTAGACTTTGCACCTCAGCCCATTCTGGCCAAGTTACATTTGACTTCAATTCTTCAAATGCTTCTGATATGTAATTAACAATTTTTGCCATTATGATATTTTTTTGCACGGGCGGAGGGATTCGAACCCCCATCAACGGTTTTGGAGACCGCTATTCTACCCTTGAACTACGCCCGTAAAAATTCAGTGTCATTACTAAAAACGACACTGAATACATTTATTAATTATAGATTACTCTACGATTTCAGTTACTTGACCAGCACCTACTGTTCTACCTCCTTCACGGATAGCAAAACGTAAACCTACATTCATAGCGATTGGGCTTAATAACTCAACATTGATAGTTAAGTTGTCCCCTGGCATAACCATCTCTACTCCTTCTGGTAAAGTGATAACTCCTGTTACGTCAGTTGTACGTACGTAGAACTGTGGACGGTAGTTATTGTGGAATGGAGTGTGACGTCCACCTTCTTCTTTTTTCAAGATATAAACCTCAGCTTTGAATTTTTTGTGTGGCTTAACAGATCCTGGCTTAATAATAACCATACCACGTTTGATATCAGCTTTATCAATACCTCTTAATAATAAACCTACGTTATCTCCAGCTTCACCTCTATCAAGGATTTTACGGAACATCTCAACTCCAGTAATTGTAGAAGTTAATTTTTCAGCCCCCATACCAATGATTTCAACAGGATCTCCAGTGTTAGCAACTCCAGTTTCGATACGACCTGTAGCAACAGTTCCACGACCTGTAATTGTAAATACGTCCTCAACTGGCATCAAGAATGGTTTAGCAACATCACGCTCTGGCTCTTCGATCCAAGCATCAACAGCTTCCATTAATTCGATAATTTTAGGTACCCAGTTTGGATCATTGTTTAATCCTCCTAAAGCTGAACCTTGAATTACTGGACAGTTGTCACCATCATACTCATAGAAAGATAATAAATCTCTGATTTCCATCTCTACAAGCTCTAATAACTCAGCATCATCAACCATATCCACTTTGTTCATGAAAACAACGATACGTGGAATACCTACTTGACGTCCTAAAAGGATGTGCTCACGAGTTTGTGGCATTGGACCATCTGTAGCAGCAACTACTAAGATGGCACCGTCCATTTGAGCAGCTCCAGTAACCATGTTCTTAACGTAATCCGCGTGACCTGGACAGTCTACGTGAGCGTAGTGACGGTTAGCTGTTTCATACTCTACGTGAGATGTATTGATAGTAATACCTCTTTCTTTCTCTTCTGGAGCGTTGTCAATTTGATCAAAAGACTTAGCTTGACAGTATCCTGCATCAGATAATACTTTAGTGATCGCAGCAGTCAAAGTAGTCTTTCCGTGATCTACGTGTCCGATAGTACCAATATTCAAGTGCGGTTTCGAACGATTAAAACTTTCTTTTGCCATTTTACTTAATTTTTAATCTTAGTTATATATTAATTTCAATTTCCTACTTAATTGAGCCAATGACGGGATTTGAACCCGTGACCTCTTCCTTACCAAGGAAGCACTCTACCCCTGAGCTACACCGGCAGAGAGATCGACTTAAAACCTAAACGCAAGGTTTTAAATATCTTTATTTGTGGGAAGAGCAGGATTCGAACCTGCGAAGGTTACCCAACGGATTTACAGTCCGTCCTCGTTGGCCGCTTGAGTATCTTCCCAATCCTTTATTCCAATATTTCAAAAAAGAGCCGATAGAGGGACTCGAACCCACGACCTGCTGATTACAAATCAGCTGCTCTAGCCAGCTGAGCTACATCGGCATTTATCTATAAAAAAAAGCCCGTTATTTCTAACGGACTGCAAATGTATAGATTTTATCTCTCAATCAAAACATTTTTTGAAAAAAATTTAAATTATATATATGCTCTGATTTTTTCTTTCCTTTTTACCAGCAAACGCTCTAATGATTCAGCCGACAATTCCACAGCTTCTTCAAAGCTTTTGCACTGTTTTTTTACCAAGAAGTCATCTCCCGGTACATTAATTTTAACCTCAACGATTTTATTTTCCTTCTCGCTCGTCTTTTCTACTTTTAAATAAACATCTGAAGAAACCACTCTGTCATAATACTTTTCTAATTTATCCATTCTTCCTTGAACAAAATCAACTAGCTTTCCGTCAACATTAAAGTTAACAGCATGAACATTTACCTTCATAATCATTTTTTTTAATGGTTAAACTTTAGAGTCATTATTCCCTCTTGGATGCGCTCCAACATATACTTTTTTTAATTCTAACAAACTATTATGAGTATAAACCTGAGTAGAAGCCAAACTTGAATGCCCTAACAACTCTTTCACTGAATTTAAATCAGCTCCGTTATTTAATAAATGAGTTGCAAACGTATGCCTTAACATATGCGGGCTTCTTTTTACCTTTTCGGAGACATCACTAAAATAAGAATTTATTAATCGATACACAAAAGATTCATTTAATTTTAACCCTTTTTTTGTTAAAAAAAATATTCCGGATCCTTAACAAAGAACAAACCTTCTCTTTCCTTGAGATACAAACGCATTTGATTCAAAACAATCTCCAAAACAGGAATAATACGCTCCTTATTTCTCTTCCCTAAAACCTTAATACTCTTATTCGAAAAATCAACCGCATCTAGTCTTAAATTTATCAATTCTGACCGTCTAATCCCTGTCGAATACAACAACTCAATCAACAACTTATCTCTAACTGCTTCAAAACCATCATTGAACTGAAAACCATCTAACACCATCTCTAATTCTTTCTCAGAAAAAGGAGTCTGAACTTTTTTAGACACCTTTAAGGAACGATGTTTAAGCAACGGACTCACTTCAATATATTTAATTTTCATTAAAAACTTATAAAAAGCTTTCAACGAAGCCACTTTTCGATTAACCGAAAGAGAAGATAACCCACTTTCTACCAGAAAAACCAACCAGGAACGAATTTGAGTATATTCAACTTTCACTATATCCTCCTGTTCAAAATTCACTTTATTGAAGTCTTGAAAATCAGACACATCCTTAACATAGGCACCTACCGTGTGAGGAGAATATTTTTTCTCCTTTTGTAAATAATCCGCAAATGCTTCTAAATTTGTAGCCATAAAAAAACCGTTAGCATCAAATTTATAAAAAATCTGACCACTAACGGTTATATTTGTTTCAAAAAGAAAACTATTAACTCTCCAAGCTGTCTTTCAAACTTTGGATGTAAGCCGCTTTTTGGAATTTCATTCTGTTTTTAACAGACGGTTTAATGAAAGCAGTTCTTGCTCTTAATTGACGAACTGTTCCAGTTTTATCAAATTTTCTTTTATAGCGCTTTAATGCTCTATCGATATTTTCTCCGTCTTTAATTGGTATAATTAACATAATTTTGACACCTCCTCTCGTTAAGGCTGCAAAAGTAAAAATTAATTACGAAATACAAAGGATATTTTATTTATTTTTTTGAATTAAGTTAGAGGTTGAAGGTTCTCAGTTATGGGTTACACAACTATACCCCTAACTTCTAACTCCTAACCTTTCAACAAATTTCTCGAAATAACCACTTTTTGAATTTCGGTGGTTCCCTCGCCTATCGTACACAATTTAGCATCGCGATAAAACTTCTCCACAGGAAAGTCTTTAGTAAAACCATAACCCCCATGAATCTGAACCGCATCATTTGCAACTCTAACACATACTTCTGAAGCATACATCTTAGCCATGGCACCCGCTGTAGTTACTGGACGATGTTGTTCTTTCAAAAAAGCCGCTTTATGCAATAACAATTCTGAAGCTTCTATTTCTGTTGCCATATCTACCAATTTAAACGAAATACCCTGAAATTCAGAAATAGCTTTCCCAAACTGATGTCTTTCTTTAGAATATTTCAAGGCTGCCTCATAAGCTCCTTTGGCTAACCCTAAAGACAAGGCTCCAATAGAAATGCGACCACCATCTAAAATTTTCATAGCCTGAATAAAACCTTCACCCACTTCACCTAATCTATTGGCATCCGGAATACGACAATTATCAAAAACTAATTCTGCTGTTTCACTAGCACGCATTCCTAATTTATTCTCTTTTTTACCCGAAGTAAATCCAGGCATCCCTTTTTCAAATACAAAAGCAGTCATTCCACGAGAATCTCCTTTTTCTCCAGTACGAACAACAACCACAGCTATATCGCCAGAAATTGCATGGGTTATAAAATTCTTTGCTCCATTAACTACCCAAAAATCGCCATCTCTTTTAGCAGTTGTATTCATACCTGCCGCATCCGAGCCGGTATTATGTTCCGTTAAGCCCCAAGCGCCAATATGTTCTCCAGAAGCTAATTTAGGAATCCATCTCTTTTTTTGTTCATCTGTACCAAAAGTCAAAATGTGATTAGTGCACAAAGAATTATGTGCTGCTACTGACAATCCTATGGACGGATCTACTTTTGACAACTCCTCTACAATAGTAATGTATTCATGATAACCTAATCCAGCTCCACCAAGTTCTTCAGGAACTAAAATCCCCATAAAACCCATCTCACCAAGCTTTTTAAACAAAGGAACAGGAAAAGTTTGAGCCTCATCCCATTCCATTATATATGGTCTTATATTTTTCTCTGCAAAATCCCTAATGGACTGAGCAATCATATTTTGTGTTTCACTCGAATCAAAATACATCATTGTGGTTTGTTTTTTTTAGAACTCCAAATATAAGGCTATAATATTTGCATTATCAATAGACAATCCTTTAATTTTTGTTAAATCGGCAGAATTTTTAATATCCCCATTCATAGTTCTATAGATTACAATTTCTCTCGCGATTGCATATTTGAAATACGGAAATTGCATTAATTCTTTAACCGAAGCATCATTAATAGGTATTTTTTTAATAGCACTTACCGATCCTATTTTGAAATTAGTTTTCAAACGCTCAATAACTTCAGGAGACAACCCCCAAACATCTTTCATTTGCTCCATCGAGACAAAAGCACCTAGACTTTCTTTGAACTTTAAAATCCGAGAGGAAAGCCCTTCTCCAATACCATATACAGCCATTAAATCTTGCTGACTCGCCAGATTAATATCTTTTACGATTAGTTTTTCTTTAATTGAATTAGGATACGAAGTAGTTTTCGAAAAATAACTTTTTTTAGCTACCGAATTATTTTTTACCCAATTTGGGAATTTAAAATAAGGTGCTATTTCAGCCAACAAAGAATCTGAAACTCCGGTTACTGTCTGAAATTCTTCAGAAGAATTGACATACTTATTTTGTTTTCTATATGCAAATAAGCGATCTACTTGTTCGACCGTCATCCCTAGCTTATAACCTTTATAATCTGAGATAAAATTTGGGTTAAAAGGATATAACTTTCCCTTTTGTTTATTCTGTGCTTGCTCAAGTTTACTAATTTCCGATTCAAATGAAAGCCACTTTTGCCCTTCAATATCTAATTGTGAAGCATTTCCAAAATCAACAAAAAAACAAGCAAATTGAACAACAATAATAATGAGAAAAAAACAAGAATTCCTCTTTGCTGTTCTTTAGAAAACTGATAATACATTTTGTTCATGACAAATGATTTAACCGAATTATTAGAATGACATGTTATAAAATTATAACTATTTTACCTAAATTCAATCCAATTTGATATAGATAATTATTGTTTTATCATAAAAAACTATACTTTTGATAAATAATAATCTAAAAACTGAACCTATGTCTATTTGGAAGAAGAAACCTTTAGTTAAACTTTTAGCCGAAGCTGAAGATAACGAAAAAGGATTAAAAAGAACACTTACTGCTTGGTCATTAATTGCTTTAGGAATCGGAGCAATCATTGGAGCAGGATTATTTGTCAGAACTGCCACAGCTGCCGCTCAAAGTGCTGGACCATCAGTAACATTAGCTTTCGTAGTAGCTGCTATTGGTTGTGCTTTAGCTGGACTTTGCTATGCTGAACTTTCTTCTTCAATCCCAATTTCAGGTAGTGCCTACACCTATACATACGCTACCATGGGAGAATTTCTAGCATGGATTATAGGTTGGGATTTAATTTTAGAATATGCTGTAGGAGCTGCAACAGTAGGAATAGCCTGGAGTGAATACCTCAATGATTTATTGGTCAATATATTGCACACTAGCCCAATTCCTTTTGAATACTCACATTCTCCTTTTCAAACTTCACCAGATGGCGTTCAGGGAATTATTAATTTACCTGCATTATTTATAGTAAGCATTATTAGCTTATTATTGATCAAGGGTATTCAGGAATCTGCCTTTGTAAACGGTTTAATTGTTATTGTAAAAGTTGCCATTGTAATCCTCATTATTGTTATTGGATGGAAATTCATCAACCCAGATAATCACACTCCTTATATCCCACAAAGTTCTGTTTTTACAGACGAACATGGTATAGATCATGCATTTGGAGGAATTATGGGAATCTTAGGTGCCGCTGGAACGGTTTTCTTTGCTTTTATTGGTTTTGATGCTGTAAGTACGGCCGCTCAAGAAACTAAAAATCCAAAAACAGCAATGCCTATCGGAATTTTAGGCTCACTAGCCATTTGTACTGTTCTATATATTTTATTTGCTCACGTTCTAACAGGAGTTGCAACAGTTGAAGATTTTAGAACAGGAGGAAAAGAAGCCTCTGTAGCTTTTGCCATTAACAAATATATGATAGGTTACGAATGGCTTGGAGAATTTGTAACCATAGCAATTCTTGCAGGGTTTTCTTCTGTAATTTTAGTGTTACTTCTAGGGCAATCAAGGGTTTTCTATGCTATGGGTAGAGACGGTTTATTACCTAAATTGTTTAGTGATGTTCACCCAAAATACAAAACTCCATACAAAGCTAATCTTGCAATCCTTTTAATTGTAGGTCTATTTGCTGCATTCATCCCAGGTGATATCGTAGGTGATATGACTAGTATTGGAACTTTATTTGCCTTTGCTTTAGTTTGTATTTCGGTAATTATTTTAAGAAAAAAAGAACCAGATATGATACGCGAATTTAAAACTCCTTTTGTACCTGTAGTACCTATTCTAGGAGCTTTAGTTTGTATGGCTATGATGTACGGCTTAGGTTGGACTAACTGGATTAGACTTTTTGCATGGATGGGACTTGGTATCATTGTTTATTTTACTTATGGTAGAAAAAACAGTGTTCTAAATAATCCTGATAAATCTGAATAAAAAAATAAACTTAAAAAAGTGAGCCATTTTAAAAAATTTTAAAATGGCTCTCTTTTTTATAAATCAAAAACAGAGGTTCGTTTTGAACGAATTAAATCCTTTAACCGAATCCAAAAAGCCAGAGTTAAATACACTCCAAACCCTAAACCAACCGTGACAAATGAAATATAAATAAAAAAAAGTCGGACACTTGTTACTCGCATTCCAAGTTTATCAGCAAGACGTGAAGAAACCTGAAATCCGTACTTTTCGAAAAAAAATTTAAGTTTTACTATTGCTGACATTGGCATCCTTTTTAAAGTCATCGACAAAATTACAAAATTATACCCATAGCTTAGGCAAATTAATGTTGCTTCAGCAATTCCATCCCTACAGCACAATGCAAACATTTACCGTGCAAGCAATATTCATTTTTTAATTGCAACAAGGATTGTGTTTCAAATGAATTAGCCGCCTTAATTCCGAAAGTATGAAACTTGTCTATTATTGAATTTTTTTCGGGAGCAACATCAACTAATAAATCAATCAAATCATCGGTGATTTCTTTTCCAAGGCTTTTTGCATAAGCAAACTGTATTGGTACAATGGTATTAATCAACAACAAATCGACAAATGCTTTTGAAAGCTTCTTTGCTTTTCTGGGACTTTCTTTGTCAAACTGATAATGATTTTCCCAATAGAATGATGGACCTACCTGAAACAAATCGTATGCCTTATCGATAGTATCAATAGTGCTAATTTTAGAAAATAAATTTTGATGTAAGTGATACAAATTGGCCAATTGCGACAAACGTATCGTAGGAAAATTATCCGGACGATGTTTAAAAAACTGCACTTGTCCCAGCAATTTAGATTCTAATTGGTATTTATGTAACAGAAAAAAATACCTAAACTGTATATTCTTAAAATAGTTATCTTCCTTTTCTGTTTCTAATAGATTAGCCTTGCCTAACAATAAAGCCTCAAGATTTTCTACCTCAAAACTTTCTTTTCTGATGACATCAAACGGAATGGATTGGGCTATTTTTAAAAAAATATCACCATTGGTATTTAAGCCAAAATTTTTAGCCAACATACGAAACAATACGGCTTCCCAATCATTATTGGTTTCCTCTAACAATTGATATATCGCTTTAGATTTTCGTTCCAAACGCTCAAAAAACAAACGTTCTTGCCAATTTTTAAAAAGAAATGCATCCAATTCCTTCAATTGTTTTTCGCAAAAAATCCAAGATTTTGGAGCAACTAATCTTTGATAATTCATTAAAACAGCTTTATCAGTGTAGTTTTTGAGCTCTAAGACAGGAATTTCAGAATTATCCTTTCTAAAAACGGCAGTATCATGTTCCCAAACAACATGTAAAATCACGTTTTCGTATGCTTCGTCTTTTTCATGATGATGCACATACCAATCGGAAGATTTTACATGAATTTCAACATTCCCTGCCCATTTTTGTGGACCAATTGTAATTTGAGCATTAAAAAAATCAGGCCCAGCTTGCTGTAGATATTGCCCAGCTTGAAGAACTGAAATAGTTTCTCCATTAGTGGTTTTCAAATCAAGTGTATTCCACTTTTTATATTTCCATAAATAGTGTAAAAAATCTTCCTTCATAGCTAAAGACATAAATTCATTATACTAAAATAATGAAAAAACTTACGTACTTAAACTTTTGAAAAAAAAAAAATCTTATTTCATCAAGTACAACTGTGCACAGGCTCGTGCATCCGATAATGCTTCGTGATGATTTAACTCGATATTCATCAACTTGCAACAATCACTTAATTTAGTTGGTTTTACACCTTTGGCTTTATAAATTTTAACTGTACATTCCCAACGAGCAGCAATATTTAGGTGCGAATACTCTAAACCATAATAAGCCATTGACTTCAGCAAAACATTACGATCAAAACTTTCATTATGAGCCACTACTACTCTGTTTTGTAGTCTTTTTTGAATTTCAGGAAATACTTGAAGAAAATTTTTAGCTCTAGCAGTATCACTTGGATAAATTCCATGCACCTGAATAGTAAATGGTGAATAAAGATTATTAGGAGGCTGAATCAAAGAAACAAATTCGTCTACCACTATTCCATTCTCTACCGTAACAATCCCCACTGAACAGGGATGAAATGAGGTAGCGGTTTCAAAATCAATCGCTGTAAAATTCATACCTAAACCTAATTAAAGAAATTCCAAATCACACCAAAACGAATGGCCATATCACGAAACGGATAAGAAGGCGAAGAATAGAAATTATTACCTGTATAAGCCGAATTAAAATGCTCTGCTTTTATATAAACTCTGGTTCTTTGAATTTTAGCATTAAAGAAAAAATCAAAATTAGGATAGTTCCCAATTTGTTTTTGTTGTTGCACAAAAAATTCACCAATTACTGGATTGTACTCATTAGCATAGTACTTAGTAAAATAATTAAATGTAATCCCTGTTTGAACAAACAAAGCCCTTTGAAAGAAATAGTTACTAAAATAAAAAGTATTACGAACTACTAAATCGGGTACATTTAATACGGCTTGACTTTGATCTACTTTTTGATACAAAACGGTATTATTCAGCGCAAATTTTCCAAATGTTATTTCCTTACTCAATTTAAGGGATAAGTATTTAATTGTTCCACCAAATTGATTAGGTGAAATTAATTGTTGTGAATTATCAGCCGACTTATTTTCAAAATACACATGATCCGTTAAAGTCGCTATTTGCATAGAACCATCTAACCAAGGCGTTACTGCTTCTCCACTGATTATATTGATTTTTTCGTTTGCAAAATTATTCGACCAATTGTAATTTTCATATTCACTTTGGTACAAATTATAAATATCATTAGGCAATTTACTTATATTTTGATAACCAAAAACAAACTGAAAATCCTCATTAAGATTATAGTCTAATTTTGCTTCAATGTTAGATATCGTTTGTTTGCTAATTGCTTTTGAAAGCAAAAATCTACCGTGCCATTTGTTTTTCCAATATTCATACTGACCTCCAACATTATTGATATTTCTTGACAAAACAGAAGGAATAACACCCTCATCCAAAATCAAAATTCTATTGTAATAAAAGTTGCTTCTAAAATCATCAATAAAAAATTGAAATTTACCTAAAGTAGTGTTTTCATAAACCAAGCCCGCTTTATTATACATTTTATTATAGTGGGTTTGATCAGACAAATTAGAGGTCACAATGGCATCACCAAATCGATAAACATTACGAGTTCCTACGCTAGAAAGCAAAGTAGGCTGATTGTATCTGTAAAATTTGTTTTCAAAATTAAATTGGTGTGTGACATACAAATTATTGGCTGCAGCATTAGGATTCACACGAAAAATATGATCCACAAAAAAACGTTTGGCCCTTAAAAAAGATTCCGCATCCGTTAAATAGACTTGCAAACGCTGTCTGTTTTTAAATTTAGCATCTTCGCTTTCAAAATCATTATTAGTTGTAATCCCTCCATTTTCTTCATTCAAAGCATCTTGAGAGGTAAAATGGGATTTGATAAGATAGCGTTTACTCGTAGTATTATAACTCATCATAAACCTGAAACTCCCCGTACTTGCCAATTCATTTATATATTTTCCCTCAGAACGTAATCCTTTATAAGCAATAGACAAATTCAAATTAGGAGATAAATTGACAGCAAAGAAAGAATCTACAGAATGACCTCTTGCCAAAATAGATTTAAAATACAATTCGGTTACAGGTGTTGCAACAGAGGCATATCGAATTTGATTCGCTTCTAAAAAATTAAAATGCTTGGCCTTAAATCCCATTTCAGGAAAAGGAGTATGCTGCGTTAAACTATATTGCAGTGTATTATATGCTTGTCCTTCGTTAGGAAAGGCTAGCAAACCAAAAAGATCTCTTCGAAGGTAATTATGACTATACTCTCTTTCTACCGTGAGAGCAGTATCTAAATAAGTTGTATCCCTTTCTAAGGTAATGAATCGATACATATCAATAGTAGCCACTTTACCAGTATCTTTTTCTTTAGCATTAGGTCCTCCTTTTAATCGGTCAGCAAAACTTCTCTTAGGCTCCTCACCTCTTGTATTGTTTTGAGAAAACAACATTATTGGCACAATTAAAAAGTATAGTAAAAAGAGAATTCTCATTCGGGATAGCTATATAATTTGGGTTTATTTCAAAACTAATATTTGAGACAAAGGTAAAGGATAAAACCGTATAAAAAAACAACTTAATTAGGACTAAATGATAAGTAAACGTTAGAATACAGCTCTATTATCTTAAAAATTTTATAATCTTTGCCGTTCAAACACCAATAGATATGCTTGCCTCTAACTATTCTACATTTATTCTTGAAGCAGGAACCGATGAAGCCGGTCGTGGTTGCTTGGCTGGTCCTGTAACCGCTGCGGCGATAATTCTTCCATCAGACTTCCATAATTCAACATTAAATGACAGTAAACAATTATCTGAAAAAGTTAGAGAAAAATTACGTCCCATAATAGAAGAACAAGCCGTGAGTTTTGCTGTTACTCATCTATTTCCAAATGAAATTGATGAAATCAACATCCTAAATGCTTCAATGAAAGGCATGCAAGAATCGGTTTTACAATTAAATCCAACTCCCGAATTTATTATTGTGGATGGTAACCGCTCTTTGAATGCCAAATTAGGATTAAAAAACGCTTATGGAAAACAATTTTCTCCTGATGAAATTCAACTTTTAAAGTCAATTCCAAATCAAAGTATTGTAAAAGGGGATTCTAAATATTTGAGCATTGCTGCCGCTTCTGTTTTGGCCAAAACCTATCGAGATGAATATATGGACAAAATTCACGAAGAATTCCCAATGTACAACTGGAAAAAAAATAAAGGCTACCCAACAACCGAACATCGGGAAGCCATCAAAAAATATGGGGTAACTAAGTACCACCGCATGAGTTTTAGATTATTGCCGGAACAACTAACCTTAGATTTGTGATTGTTGATTAACGATTTTTGATTGCAGATTTACTACTGCTTACTAAAATTTTACCGCAAAGTTCAGAAGGTTTTCGCAAAGAAATTAAGAAAAATCAGTGATAATCTGTTGCATCCGTGACATCCGTGTACCAAATTAAACAGTTACAAATTCCGCTTCAAACAATTGAATAAAATGCTTCAAGATTTTAGCTTTCACTTCTTCTTCATCTACTTTTTCAACACCTAATTCCACATTCAAAGTAGTAACCGCTTTTCCGCGAATACCACAAGGAATGATATTATCAAAATAACCCAAATCGGCATTGACATTTAGAGCAAATCCGTGCATGGTCACCCAACGCGAAGCACGAACCCCCATAGCACATATTTTACGAGCAAATGGCGTTCCTACCCCAAGCCAAACTCCAGTTTCCCCTTCACTTCTGCTGCAATCCAAACCATATTCCTGTAAAGTCAAGATAATGGTTTCTTCCAGCAAACGTAAATATTTATGAATATCAGTAAAGAAATTTTCTAAGTCTAAAATAGGATAACCTACTATTTGCCCCGGTCCGTGATAGGTAATATCACCACCTCGATTAATTTTATAAAAAGTAGCACCTTTGGCTTCTAATTGCTTTTCTGACAACAATAAATTTTCAAAATCACCGCTTTTTCCAAGCGTATATACATGAGGATGTTCCACAAAAAGAAAATAATTAGGCGTAGGCGTATTGGATTCTTCTCTTCGGTTTTGAATTTTAAGATCTACAATTCCTTTGAATAATTCCTCTTGAAATTCCCAAGTCGATTTATAATCTCTTTTTCCTAAGTCCTGAAGTTGGATTTTTTTGTTCATCGTATTACTTTGAGGCGCAAAAATACGATTAATTATTTTGATTTGCCACGAAGTCACAAAGACACAAAAAAAGATACTTCACCACAAATTACACAAATTTACACAAATGAATCTGTGACAATTTGTGAAATTGGTGTTTATTCAAAAACCACATCTAGGTTCAACTTTTCTGGATTTTCAGTATATTCCGTAAAAGGATATTCTACCGTAATTGTTTTGCGATCAGCACTGAATAGCGCATCCGGATTAGAAACTGATTTTACAGCTTTTGGGAAATGGTATTTCAAAGTATATTTGGAAGAAGCAAAAATCATCTTAGCCATTCCGGTTGAATCAGAGGCGAATGTATTTAAAGCGTTTTTATCAACAATTGCTTTTCGGCTAAAGTTTTTTCCATTATAACTAAAACTCAATTTAGAATTATCCATTCCAAGTCCGCTTAACATAGCAGTGCTTTTATCTGATTTTCCTTTTAAATCCTTCAGCGCCGACATACTTTCCATCAAACCACCCAAATCATTTACTTTTTTAAAAGGCGTATTCATTGAGAATAATAATTGTTGAGCTTCCGGATTCATTTTGATTTTCATCACAAAGTTTTCCAATTTCTTTAAAGCTTCTTGTTGTTCCGGAGCTAACTTAGCAATACTATCTTTCTTCGCTGCAAATATTTCTTTGAACGAAAAAGTAGAATCGATTGCCTTAGCGTTATTTTTCATTCCTAATTCATTTCCTAATTTATCTCCTGCCATTGCCAGCAAACCCGCCCCATCCATTTCTAAGGAATAATTCCCAGAACCATCAGGATGAACATCGATATTTTCCGTGAAGTTGCAGCTTGTAAGTGTTACTATTAAATATGAAACACACAGTATTTTGTATAATCTAATCATTTTTTTTTCAATTTATATTTATTTACAATCTAAAATGACATCACAAATCCATAATTCATTTGCCTATCATAATCAACTTTTAAACTAAAATTTATCTTATCATTTTGTTTTTCATTAAAAGTATTGACAAACTCATAATAATCTTTATTTTTAGGACTAATTATATATCCGATAATTGCTCCAGCAAGAGCAACCCCAAGACCTTTAAATAGATTTGTCTTATTATAAGTTTCTCCCTCTTCAGTAGTCATTACCTCATTTATCATAATTCCTGCCCCGGTTCCAAATCCTCCGTAAGTAAAAATTTTTGATGTTATTTTTTTATTCGAAATTTTTTTAATCTGTTCTTTCAAATCACCTTTTAATTCATCAGACATTTCCGTTTCTTCTACAAATTGTTTTAACCCACGAGGATTCGCATCATAATATTTATCATGATATTTCAATCTTTCGGGTTCGCTTTTACCTCCTCCAAAATAAAAATAATGAAACTGTGAAAAAGTATAATTTGAAAAAAGCAGTACCAACAATACAATCATTTTCTTTAGCATACGAAATTTATTGAATGTGACTTTTAATTTGAATTCAACTCTATTAAAGCAAATTTAAAACTTTTTCTTACTTAACAAATATCTTTATTTATAACCCACCTTGATTAAAAAAAACAAAATCTTTGTCGAATAGCCCCGATAGTAGTGGAAATCCTACTGTGCCAGTGTTTGGCGCAATAGATTGCAACGAATAGCGGGACAAAACGTCCTTAAAATTCGGGGAATTTCTGCTCCTAAAAATTCTGAAATCTGCTTTCTGTAATCTGTATTCTTTTGTTATCTTTGCGGTCTTAAAAATCAGACTATAATGGCATTATCAGAACAAGAAATCATCCGAAGAGAAAAACTGCAATCTTTACGCAACTTAGGAATTAACCCTTATCCTGCGAATCTTTTTCCTGTAAATCATACTTCAAAGCAAATTAAGGACAATTTTGAAGAAGGAAAACGTGTGATTGTTGCTGGTCGTTTGATGAGTGTGAGAGATCAAGGAAAGGCTTGTTTTGCTGAATTACAAGATAGCGAAGGACGTATTCAATTGTACGTGAACCGCGATGTTTTGTGCCCTGAAGAAGATAAAACCTTATACAACCAAGTTTTCAAAAAATTGACTGACTTAGGTGACTTTATTGGTATTGAAGGCGAATTATTTACGACACAAGTAGGTGCAAAATGTATTCGTGTAGAGGGCTTTACGTTTTTAAGTAAAACATTGCGTCCGTTACCATTACCAAAAGTAGATGAAGAAGGTAATGTTTATGATGCCTTTACTGATGCTGAATTGCGTTACCGTATGCGATATGTGGATTTAACGGTTAACCCAACGGTAAAAGAAACGTTTATCAAAAGAACAAAATTGTTCAGTGCGATGCGTGAATACTTTAACAATGCTGGCTATCTAGAGGTTGACACCCCAGTACTCCAATCGATTCCTGGTGGTGCTTCTGCAAGACCATTTATTACGCATCACAATTCGCTTGACATTCCGCTTTATATGCGTATTGCAAACGAATTATATTTAAAACGATTAATTGTTGGTGGATTTGAAGGTGTTTATGAATTTTCAAGAAACTTCCGTAACGAAGGAATGGACAGAACCCATAATCCTGAATTTACCGCAATGGAAATATATGTAGCCTACAAAGACTACAACTGGATGATGGATTTTGCTGAAGGTTTGTTAGAGCACTGTGCCATTGCAGTAAATGGCACAAGCGAAGTGACTTTTGGTGAGCATAAAATAAGTTTCAAAGCGCCATTTGCCCGTGTAACGATGACTGACTCAATTAAACATTTTACTGGTTTTGACATTTCTGGAAAAACAGAACAAGAATTGTTTGAAGCAGCCAAAGGAATGGGAATCGAGGTTGATGAAACAATGGGTAAAGGAAAATTAATCGATGAAATTTTTGGAGCAAAATGCGAAGGAAATTACATCCAACCAACATTCATTACTGATTATCCAAAAGAAATGTCGCCACTTTGTAAAGAGCACCGCGATAATCCTGAATTGACGGAGCGTTTTGAATTAATGGTTTGTGGTAAAGAAATTGCCAATGCTTATTCGGAATTGAATGACCCAATTGACCAAAGAGAGCGTTTTGAAGAACAAATGCGTTTATCAGAAAAAGGGGATGACGAAGCAAACGGAATTATCGATGAAGATTTCTTAAGAGCACTAGAATACGGTATGCCTCCAACTTCTGGAATGGGAATTGGAATGGATCGTTTAATTATGTATTTAACAAATAATGCTTCTATCCAAGAAGTATTGTTGTTCCCTCAAATGCGTCCTGAGAAAAAAATCACAGTTGAATTGACCGATGAAGAAAAATTCATTTTAGATGTATTAAAAGGAAATGAAAATAAAATGGATTTAACGCAACTTAAAATTGCTGCTAATTTAAGCGGTAAAAAATGGGATGCTGCCATGAAAGGTTTAGCAAAACATGGTTTGACTAAAGTAGCTGTTGACGGAGAAAGTAAAGTGGTGGAATTTGTAGGATAATTTATTAAAATTCCAATTGAAAAAATCCAAATTCCAAATTGGATAACATAATATTTAAACCCGACAGATTTCAATAAGCTGTCGGGTTTATTTTTTTAAATACTTACACCAACAAAGCCGCCTTATTATCAATTTCCTTTTTAGCTAATAAAGACTCAATATTACTCAAAGTAGTAATCGCTATTTGGGACAAGGCTTCATTCGTAAAAAACGCCTGATGTGCCGTAACCAACACATTTGGAAAACTCATTAAACGCTGTATTTGATCATCTTCAATAATATCTTCAGAGTGATCTTTGAAAAACAACTTATCTTCTTGTTCGTAAACATCAATTCCTAAATAACCTACTTTTCCTCTTTTCAAGGCGTGAATCACATCCAACGTTTGAATTAAAGCACCTCGACTTGTATTTATCAGCATGACATTATCTTGCATTAACGAAAGTGATTTTTCATTGATGATGTATTTCGTGGTATCATTCAAAGGACAATGCAGCGATATAATATTCGATTCTTTAAAAATAGTTTCTAAAGAAACATAATTTACACCTAAATCGACCAACTCTTCGTTGGGAACCAAATCAAAAGCCAATACTTTACAACCAAAACCTTTTACAATTTTAGCAAAAGCTTTTCCGATATTTCCTGTTCCTATAATTCCAACTGTTTTACCATGCAAATCAAACCCTAACAATCCGTTTAGGGAAAAATTTTGTTCACGCACCCGATTGTACGCTTTATGTGTTTTTCGGTTTAAAGTGAGAATCATCGCCATAGCATGTTCAGCAACTGCTTCTGGTGAATAAGCAGGAACTCGACACACTTTTAAATTGTATTTTTTAGCCGCTTCCAAATCGACATTATTAAAACCGGCACATCGCAAAGCGATAACTTTTACCTTTTTTTCAACCAATTGCTCAATAACCGATTGATTTACGATATCATTTACAAAAACACAAACCACATCGGTAGTTGCTATTAATTTAACCGTCTGTTCATTTAATTGACTTTCAAAAAAATCCAATTCATATCCAAAATCCGAATTGTATTTTTCAAAAAATGTTTTATCGTAAGCCTGAGTGGAGAAAAAAGCAACTTTAGGAATCTGTGTTAATTCATCTTGTTTCATACTAATTCTTTTTAGTTTGTAAGGCAATTTAGGGAATATTCAAAAAAGAAACCTGACAAATGTCTTATTCTCTTAAAAAATTACTTCATGTATGCGCTAATTTTTAAGAAAACCTACTTAACACAATTGTTTATTTAATTAAACCAAATACAAAAAAAAGAGTCTGTTATAATAAATAGATTACATTTACACTTTTAAACCAACAAAACAAACAAAGCAACCCAAGAAACTAATAGAATGGCAAAAAAAATAATGTTTATCCTAATTCTTTTTTTAGGAATAAGTACAAAAAACACGGCACAAGTACCTACCGACACTATTCAAAAAACAAAAACTACTCCACCAGAGATTGAAAAAGTTTACCTCCATACTGACAATAATTATTACACGGTTGGAGAATCATTATGGTACAAAGCCTATTCAGTCTATGCTTACACCAATCAACTTTTTGATCATAGCAAAATACTCTATGTAGAACTGATTTCGCCAGAATCTAAAATAATCAGTCGTAATATAACCAACCTTGAAGGCGGTCTTGGTCATGGGGATTTTGTATTGGCGGATTCTCTTGGTGTAAAACCAGGGACCTACCAGTTAAGAGCTTACACTAACTGGATGCGGAATTATGGAGATGATTTTGTTTTCAAAAAAGAAATCCAAATTATTACTCCTAACAAAGAGAATGCAATCCTATCTAAAGAAAACAATAACACATAAAAAGTCTCTAAGAGCAAAAAAGACAATTCAAAAGTTGAAAACACAGCAGTAGTACTAGTCGATTTTTTCCCCGAAGGCGGCTCTCTTGTAGAAGATGTAATTAGTAATGTAGCCTTCAAAGCAACGGATTCCTACGGAAATCCAATTGAAATAAAAGGGACTATTTTTGATACTAATGATAAACCAATCACTTTATTCAAAAGTATTCATGACGGCATGGGAAAATTTATATTACAACCCAAAAAAAACCAAAAGTATTATGCCAAAGTGACCACTCCTAACAATGAAGAAATTAAAATAAACTTACCCGAAGTTCAAAAAACAGGCTACACATAAACTGTTAATAAAGTTGATGAAAAAAAAATAGTCTCTATTAAAACCAATGCAGCTACTCTTAATCAAAACCCGGATGCTGATTTAACACTTATTTGCACCACAAGAGGTATTACTTATTTTGAAGGAACTCAACCCTTAAAAGACACTAAACTTTCGTTTATATTACCCGAGGAAAATTTTCCGGAAGGTATTGCACAAATCACACTTTATGATAAACTCTCCCGACCACAAAGCGAACGATTAGTTTACATTGAAAAAAACAATGATATTACAGTTTCCTTATCAACTGATAAAAAACAATATCTTCCAAAAGAAAAAGTAAACCTCAACCTTTCGGCAAAAGACAAACAAGGAAATCCTTTGATAGCTAACTTTTCAATAGCTGCAACGGACACTAATGGTATAAACGAAAATTTTGACAGCACATTGAATGTTTGTTCTTATTTCCTCATGGATTCGGATATTAAAGGAAAAGTACACAATCCAAATTATTATTTCAACAATTCAAATCCTGCAAGACTAAATCATTTAGATTTACTTTTATTAACCCAAGGATGGCGAGATTTTGTTTGGAAAAAATTCCCAAACCTCAACGTAAATAAAAACTTTAAAGTAGAAAAAGGAATTTCTATTACTGGAAAAGTGGAGAATTTATTTGGCACTACTGCCAAAGAAAATAATCAAGTTCAAATGATACTTTTAAATAACAAAGCTACCGCAATGCTAAATGGCACTACTGATGTGAATGGAAAATTTGAATTTAATAATATTGTTTTCAAAGGCACCGCTACCATGCTACTCAATACAAAAAATCAAAAAGGAAAAAACAGTGGCGAATTTGTATTGGACTCCATTTACAATCCGCCCATGGCTGTCGATTTTAAAGCTTTTAAACCTCTGAATGAAGAAGAAAGCCAAATATCTCAGCTTAAAACCAACCTTCGTAATAAAAACATTCTATTTAATATTCCTGAAGAAAATCAATTGAAAGATGTAATTATTACTGCAAAAAAGAAAAAAGATGACACCACTGAAAGTCGCTACGGTTTTGCCGATTTCACTTATATTCCTGAAGAAAAAGGCCCTCGATCTTCTAATATTTTTATACTGCTGCAAATTGCCATTCCTAATCTAACAGCTACTGCTAATTCAGTTCGTTTTAACCGTTATAATGGCCCACCAATTATTTTAGTTGATGGAATAGAAACGGATATGAATCTTTTGTCTTCTATTTCTACCGATGATATTGCTAAAATTGAAGCTATAAAAGGCCCTGGAGCTGCTGTTTATGGTTCACAAGGTGCCAATGGAGCCTTAATTATCTATACCAAACTTGGAAAAGGAAGCACTACAAGTAAAAAAGTTTTTCACTCTATAGCCATGCCTATCGATGGATATCAAAATACCCAATTTTTCTACTCTCCAGATTACAGTCAACCAAAGCCATTAGAAAATAATAAAGCTGATATTCGAAACACCTTATATTGGAATCCTTACGTTAAGCCTGATGAAAAAGGAAACGCTACAATTTCGTATTATAACAATGAAGTTGACACAACTGTAAATATCGATTTAGAAAGAATAACCAATAATGGCATCCCTATAGTAATTAAAAGCAGTTATCAAATTAAAAAATAAAATCACAATTTCTTCTTAACAATTAAACTTTAAACAGCATCAGCAGTCTTATTTCAAAAATACAAACCTATTGACTATGAAAAATTTAATCACTGCAGCATTGATCGTTATGGTAAGCGTATCTTCTTATGCACAAGAAGAACAACAAAGACCAGCGAGACACGATGGTAATCCGATGGAAAAATTCACGCCGGAACAGCGTAATCAACTAATGTTGAAAAAAATGACATTAGATCTTGATTTGAATGATTCCCAACAAAAAGAAATGGGAAAAATTATTGCAGAACAAAGTGCAAAAAGAGAGGCTCATTTGAAGGACAGAAAAGCTAAGACCGGAAAACCAACTTCGGACGAAATTTTCCAAATGAAAAGCAAAATGCTCGATGAACAAATTGCTATGAATGCAAAAATGAAAAAAGTCCTTTTGCCAGATCAATTCAAAAAATGGGGAGAAATGAAAAAACACCACCGTGAAGATTTCAGAAAAAAACACCGCCCTGAAATGAGACAACACGACCGTTATACCATGAAAAAAGGAATGAAGCATAAAGATAGTACTACGATAAAAAAGTAACTGTGTTCAAAATACAAAAAAGGGATTAACTTTTATAATTGAGTTAATCCCTTTTTTGTTGATATATGATTCTGTTTATTTTTTAGCATGACCGTTATTTCCTGTTGGCAAATAATACAACCAGCTAAAACCTATCAAAAACAAAATTAAAGAGGCCACAAATGCAGGAATAAGAATCTCTTTATTGTTATCCAAAGCATTATTCAATGAAGCATACAACAACCAAATTTGGATACTCACATTCAGTATTAATATAAAAATTAACGACGAAAGAATGGCGTTTAATTTATTAGGATTGGATTGATTCTGACTTCTTCTAAAATTACTCATAGCGATTTATTTTAATAATTTATCCTTGTTTTGCTTGCTGCATTGCTGTTGCTGCTTTAACATATATATCATTTCCTTTGAAAAATACATCTAAACTTGGCAAAGCTCTAGGCGGAGGCCCTGCAATAACATCACCTGTATTAGCATCAAACGACCCCTCGTGACATGGACAATGAATAATTCCGGTTCCTGGCTTGTAAAAAACAGAACAAGAAAGGTGGGTACATTTCTGTTCGTATGCTTTAAACTCGCCAGTTTCCAGATGAATCAATATATAAGGAATTGTGCTTCCATCGATTACAAAAGCACGTGTTCCTCCTAGCGGAACTTCCTCTTTTTTGCATACAAAATGTTCTCCTTCTACTTCTTCTTTTGGATACATATAAGCTTTAGCGGCAACTAATCCACTACCTACCATCAATCCCCCGGATACTAAAGTTAGGAACTTAGCAAAGTCACGACGACTTACATTAGTAGCTTGTTGTTTTTCAATTGGAAAATCCTTTTTCCAATTTTTATTTAAATTATCTTCTTTTGACATTTTTTTATGTTCTAAAAAGTTTATGTTTCCAATTTCAAGTTTTAGCTTTCAAGTTGAGATATTTCTAACTTCCCACTTCTAACTTCTTAATATATTATCAGTTCTGTACTTCCTTTAGGCATCATGATATTAACCTTAGTATTCACCACTTCTTTTCCAAATATGAAACTATTTACCGGAGTACTATTCGGACGCATTTCCTGGATTTCATCTTTAGTACCATAGAACAAAGCCCCACTTGGACAAACTGTAGCACACATTGGTTTTTTGCCCACACTGGTTCGATCGTAACACATGGTACATTTCATCATCAAATCGTAATTTTCTTCTTTCTTTGGCACACCAAAAGGACAAGCCATCACACAGTTAGAGCATCCAATACATCTTTCGGTATTAGCAGTGTGAACAATTCCGAATTCGTCTTTTGAAATTGCATCGGCCGGACACACATTAGCACATACCGGATCGTCACAATGCATACACACCTGAACTGTAGTTTGCACGGTCGAAGCTCTGTCTACGTAATTAACATGTATCATCGAATCCTGACCGTTAGTCTCGCATTCGGCACAAGCCATTTCACAAGCTTTACAGCCAATGCAACGTTGCATATCTACAAAAAACTCTTCATTTTTATTGAAACTGGTATAGTTCATTTTATATCATTTTTTTATAGATTAAATACTAGCGTAAGCCTTTGATTCTTTTGAAGGCGGAGCTATTTCCTTAAGCGGTTCCAAATGACAGGCACAAACTTTAAATTCAGGTATTTTAGAAATTGGATCTAATGTTCCCGGCGTCAATTGGTTCGCTGATTTTTTCCGGACCAGTGGTACGGAATAAAAACAGTATCTTCCCGAATGGTTTCTACAATATTAGCCGGAAAAATTCCTTCTCCTCTTCGGGTAGAAACCTTAATTAATTCTCTTTGCTTGATTCCGTATTGTTGTGCCAATTTAGGATGAATTTCCAATAAAGGCTCCGGAAACTGATCTACTAATTTTCCAATTCTACGGGTTTGCGTTCCACTTAAATATTGTGATACCACGCGGCCGGTAGTTAAAATCACCGGATAATCTACGCAGGTTACTTCACCAGGAAGTTTATAAGGTGCCGGATTAAAATGGGCTTTCCCATCAGGAGTTTTAAACTTTCTGTCTTCCCACAAACGCGGAGTTCCGGGATGGTCTTCTGTTGGACACGGCCAAAAAACACCCATATTGTCTTCTACTTTTTTATAGGTAATCCCATAATAATCGGCTGTTCCACCTTTAGAAGCAACCCTTAATTCATTAAAAATGGCTTCACTGTTTTCATAAGTAAATTTATCCTTCACTCCTAAACGTTTAGCTATTTCTAAGATAATAGAAGTATCTGTTCTGGCATCTCCCGGAGGAGTAACCGCCTGACGAATTCTAATGACTCTACCTTCGGCAGAAGTAGTGGTACCTTCTTCTTCTTCCTGTAAAGAACCTGCTAAAACAATATCGGCATGGCGGGCTGTTTCGTTTAAGAAAAAGTCAATACAAACATAAAACTCTAACTTTTCCAGTGCTTCTCTAACATAATTACTGTTTGGTAAAGAAACCAAAGGATTGAAACAAATAGACAACAGTCCTTTGATTTCTCCCCTGTGAATGGCTTCGATAATTTCATAAGCTGACAGACCTTTACCCGGTAAATCTTTCTCATCGATTCCCCAAACATCTGAAATATACTTACGGTGTTCCGGATTTTCTATATCCCTGTTTCCAGGCAATTGGTCACATTTGTGACCGTGTTCTCTACCTCCTTGTCCATTTCCTTGTCCAGTAATAGTTGCATAGCCACAATAAGGTTTACCAATTCTTCCCGTTGCCAAGACTAAATTGATACATCCCAAAACATTATCTATACCTTTAGAATGGTGCTCGATTCCGCGGGCATGAAGCAGGAAACTGGTATTGGCTTTTCCCCATAACTCAGCTGCCTGTTGTATTTTTTCTTTCTTAATTCCGGTAATTTCTTCAGCCCATTCCAGCGTATTGTCTTTTACAGCATCTAAAGTTTCCTGAAATCCTGAAGTATGATTATCAATAAAATCATGGTCTAACATATCATGATCGGCCAAATATTTCAACATCGCACCATACAAAGCCGAATCGGTTCCCGGACGCACATCTAAGTGAAGATCAGCTGTTCTGGCCAGCGGAATCATCCTTGGATCGATTACGATTAATTTTGCACCTCTGTCTCTGGCTTTCCAAATCCAATGCGTCAGCGTTGGAAATGTTTCGCTAATATTGGCTCCGGCTACAATAATCACCTCAGCATATTCTAAATCCGAATAGTTGTTAGAACCTCTGTCTAAACCAAATGCTTTTTTATTTCCGGCTCCGGCACTTACCATGCACAAACGCCCGTTATAATCCAGGTTTTTGGTTTTTAAAGCGACTCTGGCAAATTTCCCAACTAAATAACTTTTCTCATTGGTCAATGAAACTCCCGAAAGCATCGAAAAAGCATCATTCCCATAAGTTTCCTGAATACGTTTTATTTCAGAAACCGTTTTTTCCATAGCCACATCCCAGGAAGTAGGTACAAATCCTTGTCCTTCTACCCTTTTCAACGGACCTAAAAGTCGGTCCGGGTGATTGTTTTGCAAATAACGTTGTACTCCTTTTGGACATAATCTTCCTTCGTTGAAAGGGAATTCCATCCAGGGTTCAAACCCTACCACTTTATTTTCTTTTACAGATAATTGAATTCCACATTGCATTCCGCAAAAACAACAATGCGTTTTTACCAACTCATCCGGTTCATCTCTTCCTTCATAACCTTCTTTTGGGCTATAATTAAGATGTGGTCCAAATTGTGCAACAATATTTTCTTCTGAAACAGGTAATTTTGCCATGTTTATATGCTTTTATCTTTTTTTTAAATCTATCCAAATAATTGACCACCTTCTTGCCTGGCCTTCAAATGAGCTTGTGCTAATCTGGATCTTTTTCCTCCGGACTCAAATCCAAATGGGATGTTCCATCTTCCTTTGAAAAATCGAATCCTAGTTGTTCCGTTACTGTTTTCAAATCCTGGATATGCAATTTAGTTGCAAATTCCTCTCCCGTATGCGGACAAACCGCCATTCCCATTTTCATTCCCTGCTTCTTGTAAATATGTGCTCCAATTTGAGCAGGACGCTGAATGATGTGAAAAAACTTCCCGAATGGAATCCAAATCAAGAACATAATTACCGTAACGGCATGCAAAACGGCTAAGAAATCAAAGGCAAAACCTTTCATAAATTGGTACGAATAAGTCAATCCTAATCCTGTGGCAGAAATTGCAATTAATAAAATCAATGGTAATAAATCGCCTTCAAAAGTCTGAGTTGCAATCAATCCCGGATTAGTTAATCGTCTTCTTAAATAATACAATGAACCAAAAATCACTAAATAAGAAGACCAGTTCAACGCATGAAATGTCAGGAATGCCATGATAGAATCCAATTCAAAATCCATTACCTTGAAACCAAAGAAATGTGCTTCGTAAACCGAAATAGAATTAGGAGCCATCGCAAAGTGGATCCAACCAAAAGTTAATGGTATTGTTATTAAAAATGCCGAAGTACAGCCCAAAGCAATCATAAAATGTGCTACCCAACGGTATTTTCCTCTGGGATAGATGAATTTTTGAAATGCTATATTCTCTACTGTTTCTTTAGTTGCAAACCAAAAATGTGAAAATACTTTTCCGGTCACCAAATACGTAATTCCTCTCTTGAAATAAATCCACGTAGGTGGTCTTTGCAACCACACCGTATAACGATAAACAATCCCAAAGAAAGCGAATACAGTCCCAAACAAGTAGGTAATTAAAGCTGCATCAAAATTTTGCAATTCTCTTGAACCATAAAACACTAACACAATCATAAATACTGAAAGTAGTGTGGCAATGAGCAATGCTTTTACATTATATGTTCTGTTTTTCATTTTAATTTTAGTATTACACGCTTACAATTACAAATCTATTTTTATCCAAAAATCCAAAGGTTTTTCTTCGGGAGTAAAATTAAACAAAAGAAAAACTAAGTGAAACTACTTAAGTATTTTTCTAAAGTACAAAAACACTTAAATATGTTATAATTCATGTACAAATCACTAATTTACAACAATAATTTCAATCGAATGTCATCAAACTATTAATTTTCGATATAAAATTGTAAAAAACGTACTGCTTTATTGAATATCAACTGAGTTCCAATTATTTTTCAAATTAAGTATCCTTCAGGGCAAACGCACGAGTTTTATTTTTGCCACAAATTACACTAATTAGCACAAATAGTATTGATTCTAAAATAAATTACACAAATTTTTATCTGCCTTTGGTAGATTTGTGGAATATTATAACATCCAAATTAGTGTTATTTCGTGTAACCTGCCTGTCCGGCAGACAGGTTCGTGGCTACTTTTTTTATTTCTGGAACTGGTGCGTTTGCCATGAGTATTCCTTCATTTAACTTGGTCTCTCACATCCTTTTCGATTGTAAAACCACCAGTTAATAACAGTAGCTAATATTGTAAAAACAATAAGCCCCATGAAGAATTGTATCACAGTTCCATTGGCAGAAATGTTATTCCCTATTAATTTTGAAAAAATAAAAGGACCAAAAGCGGCAATGGCTGCTGTCCAACCAATAACACCTGCTGCCTGTCTCTGATTTTCTGAAAAGATAATTGGAAACTGTCTAAAAGTTCCGGCATTTCCAATACCAGTAAAGAAAAACATCGCTAAAATTACTCCAACAAATAACGGAAACTGATCCATACTGGTAGGAGATACTAATCCCTGAGTGATTAAAATAACAGCTCCTGCTAAAATTCCAATACCTGTAATAGTTGTCAAGATGGCTCCTCCTACTTTATCTGCAATAAATCCAAAAGCTATTCTGCTGGTAGAACCAATAAGCGGACCATAAAAAGCATACACTAACGGATCCGGAGCATTTGGAAAATCACCATATAAAAATTTTATCATCAAAGGAAAAGCTGCTGACAAACCGGCAAAAGTTCCAAAAGTCATTAGATAAGTAATTGTACAATACCAGGTATGTTTGTTTTTAAAAATATCCATCTGCTCTTTTACTGAAGCCTGCATTGGGATACTTTTTAAAAAGAACCAACTCATACATGCCAAAACTAAGAGAAAACCAATATACCAAAATGCAGCAGATTGAATATAGATACTGCTTTTATTTACCGCCTCATTTTTGGGGCTTATTTTGTTTAATATTTTTTCAGCTAACTTAGGATTTGCATTAGCTATGGCTTTCGATTTTACTTCCAAAGGCAAAGCTGCAAAAACTACTGTATTATCTGCTGATTTTACGGCAGTTGTTACTGAATCTAAAAGCGGTTTCTTTACAGTAGCCAAAATTATATTTTGCGTTTTAACGTCCAAAGCGGCAAAAACTTCTTTTTGCTTTTCAATTGTTGAGTCTGTTAAAACATTTTGTGTTTCTTTGGCATCGATACTTGTAAATACCGAAGTGGTCCCGTAAATACTAACACTCAAAATAATCGGAGTAATAAACTGAGCTAAAGAAACCCCAAAATTCCCAATACCCGCTTGGATTCCCAACGCTGTTCCTTTTAATCTTTTTGGAAAAAACAAACTAGTGCTAGGCATAAAAGATGAAAAATCTCCGCCACCAAAACCAGTGGTAATAGCCAAAAGAACAAATACCCAAAATGGAGTAGAGGTATCCATCACTGCAAACCCGATTCCAATTGCTGGAATTAATTTGAGTAAAGTTGCCACAGTCACTACATGCCTTGTTCCGAAAATAGGCAGAATAAAGGTGTGTATAATTCGTAAAAAACCCGCAGCTAATCCAGGAATAGCCACCAACCAAAAAAGCTGATCTTTAGAAAATGAAAAACCAAGTCCAGGAAGTTTCACCGCAATGACACTCATCATAAACCAGGAAGCAAATGATAAGATTAATGAAAGAGTGGTTACTGTTAATGTTTTCCAGGCAATTTTACTACCTGTTGCCGCCCAGAATGCTTCATCCTCAGGCTCCCACTTGGTCAACCACGTATTACTTTTATTGGTTTGCGTTTCGTTAGATACATTTTCAGGCTCTGATCCTATTTTTTTTAAGTAAGTATCCATAATATTATTTTTTAAAATTATTCTATTTTATTGGTTGCGCTCAATTCCTTTGGTAAACTGAGGCATCTTTTCTCTCATAATGTTAATAATGGTTCGGTGCATCCATAATAAACAGCCCACAGAAATCAGGAAAATAAATATCCAGGAACTCGTCCATAAGCCAGTTGCATTCAATAAGTATCCGAATAATATTGGCCCTATAAATCCGCCTAAACCACCTATTAAACCCACCATTCCTCCTACAACTCCCACCTCGTTAGGGAAATATTCCGGGATGTGTTTGAAAACGGCTGCCTTTCCAATTCCCCATGAAATCCCGATTAAAACTACCAATACCAAATAAATCCACATATTGGCATTAAATTTTATTTGGGTGATTCCTTCTGCCAAAAGTTCTTTCTTTTTGACTTCCTGATTTTGTTGTACTACAATTTCCTGCCATGAATTTCGAACAGGCAAAATATCCGAATCAGATGAACTAATTGTTGATTTTGCATTAACATTGTAAGTTCTTTCTCCTACTTTAATTTCAGAGGCTGAAACTTGGGTAACCACTCCATTATTAGTTGCTAAAACTCCGGGACCCGATGTAAAAACTTCCATTTTAGGAAACATCAATAAAAAACTAATGGCAATTGAAGAACCTAAAACCCAATACATAACTGCTCTTGCTCCATATTTATCAGACAAATAACCCCCAAAAGCCCTGATTACACCGGATGGCAAACTAAATAAAGTGGCAAACATTCCTCCCATTACTAAGGTTGTGTGATACACATTCATAAAATTAGGTAACAACCATTGTGAGTAAGCAACGAAACATCCAAAGACTAAGAAATAATAAGCCCCAAATCGCCAAACACGGACATTTTTTAAAGGAGCTAATAATTCGGATGTTGATCTGGCCACTGTTGCTGCTTTTTTATTTTTAGCAAAAAACACAAACAATAATCCAATTGCTACCAATACCACTCCGTAAATTACAGGAAGCATTTTCCAGCCGTTCTCCGTATCTGTTTCGGATAAAAAATTGAGTAAGCTTGGCGCAAAAAAAGTAGTGACGGCAGCACCGGCATTTCCCATTCCGAAAATCCCTAAGGCCCTCCCCTGCCATTCTTTAGGATACCAAACTGAAGTATATCCTACTCCAACAGCAAAACTGGTTCCTACCAATCCAAACAAAAAACTTAATACTGCAAATTCCCAAAATGAACCGGCAAAAGGCAATAAAAACAATGGAATAGAACAAAGTAACAACAATGTAGAGAATACTTTTTTTCCTCCGTATTTATCGGTTAAAATTCCTATTGGTAAACGAAAAACAGCTCCCGATAAAATAGGCAATCCTAACAACCATCCTACCTCAACAACTGACCAATTGAAAATTCCTCTATCTACTAAAAAAGTAACTAAAACACCATTTAAAGTCCAACAGGCAAAACTGATTGTAAATGCCAGTGTATTCAAAAATAAAATACGATGTGACTGTGATAAATTGCTCATAAATTCCCTAAATCAATTATGATGCAAAGATATAATAGTCCTTTATCTATAAATATGATAAATATCAGCAAGTTTTATATTCTTACTAAATTCAACTAACTCATATATAATTCATTTTTTAACACAAAAAAACCTCTATCAAAAGCTTAAAGCTTTCATATAGAGGTTCAATGAACAGAATTAATACAATTTATTTGGATGAAAATAGTTTTGGTTGAAATGAAATCATAAGCCAAGCCCAATTGTTAGAATTTGCTGCATCAGTTACATTTTTAAGTCTTTCTAAAGTTTCGGAAGCAAACATCTGAGAATATCCGGCTGAAACCTGAATATCTTTTTGAACAGCGTAGCCCAAGGTAAAATCAAGCTCTGTTCCTAAATAGCTTTCCTTTTTTTGATTGGAAGCATCCAAAACCGTATTGGGCGCATTGAAAATATGTGGTGTTAACGAAAATTGCCATTTTTTGGAAGCATAATTTAATTTCAAATAAGCATCCTGTAATCCCACACTATTTTGATGATTCCCAACATAGAAATAATCCATAAAACCATTAAAAGCGTGATTGGTTCCAAAAATAGGACTGAACGATTTAATTGCTAAACTGCTATCATTTTGATCTTTCCCTGATAAAAATTCATATCCCAAAGTTGCTTTAAAAGCATCAGTCAAGGCATAACCTACATTGGCTCCTGCATACCAGGCACTGACATTCTTATCGGTACTTTTTCCTGTTTGTCCGTACAAACCTAAATTGCTATCCCATTTTTTATCTTTAAAAACAAGATAAGTTCCAAAAGTTTGTTTGTAATCGACTTCTAAATTCCCAACCGATTTTTCAAATTCATAACCCGTATTCAACAATAAAAAACTGCTACTTATTTTACCAAATTGCGTATGATACCAGGCATATTGCATCGATTTATAATTAGTGGTATAAGGCGTTTTAGGAGCAACCAAATTTTCAGCATTGGCATTCATAGCGAGAACCTAAATCCAGTTGATGTTTTTCCTTATGGAAAGAAAACAAGGCGGCATCATGGCTTTGTCCTTGTTGCAACCAATCGATTTCTCCAAAAATACGCTGATTGTCATAGGAAATCACCTGACGACCAAAACGAGCAGACCAATTGGGACTAAATTCATATTGCGCCCAGGCTTCAAAAACAGCTACTCCATTTTCATCCGCTGTGGTTGTGGTAGCAACATCGCCCCAGCTTCGAATATTCTGTAAAGTCAGTTTGGCTTTTAATTTTTCCTGTTTGAAATTGAAATTCAATCGGGAACGCTGTGAGACAAATGAAGTCGCATCTTCTCCGTTTGACATCGGGCTTTTAAAACCGTTTCGGTATTCGTAACGAGGTCTTATTTGTAAATTGGCATCCAATTCCTGTGCATAAGTTCCCAGACTTAGTATTCCTGTTAATGCCAGGCCAATTATTTTTAGTGCTTTCATCGTTAATTTATTTTTGAGCTTCCTCTTTAATTTTGGCTATCGTTGCATCCGAATTAACACCCAAACCTTCTTGTTGATATGTCAGTTCTCCGTCGGCATTGAATACGCTGATAATATTGGAATGAGAAAAATCAATAGGGGATATTTTTTTATAATTTACTGCCAAAACTGCTGCAAACTCCCGGGTATTTTCTTCGGTTGAACGCAGGAAAACCCACTGATTACTATTCATTTTATTTTCGATAGCAAAAGCTTTGAGACGTTTAGGTGTGTCTGTTTCCGGGTCAATACTCACTAAAACCATTTTCACCTTGTCTTTGATACTTTCCGGTAAACGCTGCTCGATATTACGCATATCAGCAACCAAACGCGGACAAGCTGCTTTGCAAGAAGTATAAATCATCACCATGACTAAAACTTTTCCTTTCATATCTTTCATTTCGATATGCTGTCCGTTTTGATTAGTCCATTTTGAAGGAAGATTATAAATAGATAAATCAGAAATCGATTTGTCTTCTTCAGCAGCTTTTGCTTTTTGGTTACAGGATTGCAGTGCTAATGTCGCGACAAACATTCCTAGAAAAAGCATACTAAGGATTCCTTTTTTTATTTTCTGGCATTCCAATTTTGATTTCATCATCTTAAATTTTGAATGGGTTTCACTATAGCAACTTTATCTTTAGCACAACGAAATCCAAGATTTCTTGTAGTGTATCTTGCTTTCAAACTGCCTCTGAAAGCATAGCGCATAAAAGCAGCATAATTCATTAAATCGGTAGCATTTACTGAGCCGCTTCCGCAAAAGAGATTCTTATCGGTATCCTTGTCTTTTCTGGATTCACCCGAAAGAAAAATACTATTGAAATCGGCTGTCCATTCCCAAACCAGTCCGTGCATATCATAAACGCCCCAATAATTTTTGAAGGTCTGCCCTATCGGATTAGCATAGGTTTTCGGCTTTTCATACCAGGACATAATGTATTTATTAAAAGCTTCTTTGGTTCTGGCATCGATTCGTTTTTCATCAGCCATCGCCACATATTCCCATTCGTCCATTGTAGGCAAACGTTTCCCCTGACATTCACAATATTTTTTAGCAGCAAACCAGGAAACATTGGTAACCGGTGCATCATCTAAATTATTTTTTCCGTAATTAAAATCACTCTGCCAATGGGACAAATAACTTTTATCAGCAAAGATGCCTTTCATTTTAGAACGGCTGTATTCAGGATATTTTTTCAAAAAAGCCAAATATTGTGCATTGGTAACCGGATACACATCCATTTCAAAAGCAGCAATTGCAACCGGCTTTCTATCAACAGTTCCATAAAGAGGAACATAAGCTCCTCTTTTTATTGAAACCATTGGTGTTTGCTGAGCCCACAGTGATCCTCCTATTCCGAAGAGAAATGAGAATAAAACTATTTTTATCTGTATCATGGCTCAGTGTTTTTATAATGACTATTTTATTTTCTTTGGGCTTTTACCATGGCTGCTGTCACTACTGTTTTGCTATTTCCCCAACTTGAATAGACATAAGTTAGTACATCGGCAATTTGTTGATCACTTAATGCCTGAGCTGGCATGGCTCCGCTAAACTTTTTCCCGTTTACAACTATAGGTCCATTTAATCCTTTTACCACTCCTTTGATGGCCCTGTTTACATCTTTGTTAAGATAATCGGATTTAGCTAAAGGAGGAAAGGCTCCCGGAACTCCCACTCCTGTTGCCTGATGACAAGCAACACAGGTTTGCATATAAATTGATTTTCCCTTGGTGGCATTTTGGCTATAACCACATAAACCTATTCCTATCATTAGGATACTGAATACATACTTTTTCATTGGTCTTTATTATTTATTTTATTATTAATGTTCTGCTTTTAGTTTTGGTGCAGGCTTGGCTCTGATAGCTTTTACTTTAGCCGGACTCACCACTGTTTTATTGTTTCCCCAGCTATTATACACATAGGTTAAAACATCGGCTACTTGTTCATCAGTCAAATTTTGACTGGTCATTACGTTGTTGAATTTCTTGCCATTTACGGTAATTTCTCCACTCAATCCATGTAATACAGCACTAATTGCTCTATCAGGATTGGCATTCAGGAAATCGGATTTTGCTAATGGTGGAAAAGCATTCGGTACTCCTTGTCCTTCCGATTGATGACAGGCAAAACAGGTTCTTCCATACAATTCTCTACCTGATTTAATTTGTTCCGGAACACTTTTGACTACATTGGTTTTTACAATACCGTTCTCTTTTGGCATATTTTGTATCGTTCCACCTTCAGGCAAATAAATTCCTTCCTGAGTTGTGCCTGAATACACCTTTTTATTTTCATTTCCTTCTACTTTTAGCATTCCTAAAGCTCCTTTATTGAATGCCCTGAAAATAGAATGATCTACCAAGATAAAAGTTCCCGGAACATCCACTTTGAACTCGACTATGGCCGAACCTCCAGCAGGAATCAAAGTAGTTTGTACATTTTTATTAATCACATCTCCTCCTTCAATATGAACTTTATCAAAGATTTCCCCAATAACATGGAATGAAGAAACCAAGTTAGGTCCACCATTACCCATATAAAGACGCACCGTTTCGCCCACTTTGGCCGTTATGGCTTTATCGCCTGCAATTGCACCTACCTTACCATTAAAAACCACATAATCGGCTTGTTCTTTGATTGCTTTATCCATATCAAAGGGTTGTTTTCCCTGTTCTCCATAACTTCCTTTGGTATAAAAGTCTCCCTGCATCACATAGTATTCTTTATCCACCGGCGGCAAACCTCCTTCGGGCTCGACCAAAATCAAACCATACATTCCGTTTGCAATGTGCATACCAACAGGTGCCGTAGCACAGTGATACACATACAAACCGGGATTTATTGTCTTGAAGTTGAATACTTTTTCGTGTCCCGGTGCTACCAAAGAAGAAGTTGCTCCTCCTCCCGGGCCGGTCACCGCATGCAAATCGATGTTGTGCGGCATTTTGTTATCGGGATGATTTTTTAGGTGAAATTCGACTTCGTCACCCACTCTGGTTCTAATGAAACTACCCGGAACAGAACCTCCAAAAGTCCAATAGGTATATTTTACTCCATCAACCATTTCTCCTTCTTCTTCCTTAATTTCCATGTTGACTATCAATTTCATCGCCGCTCGGTCTCCCACTGGTTTAGGAACCAATGGCGGCGCCGTAAGCTCCGCTTCTTTTTGACCATCTGTTTTAATACTCTGATAATACTGAGCATCTTTGTCTTCTTTTTTGGCACAAGAAAACAAACCAAAAGCCATTGCAATTACTACAGCAATTCTCAAGCTTTGTTTCTTTAAATTTAGTTTGGGTTTCATCGTTATTTGGTGTTAAATTCCTCTTGATTTGTATTACAAATATAAAAGACAAAAACATCCTTTATCATGATATTTGTCATGTTTGCCCTTTTTATTCTGATTTATTTCATCAAAAAAATAACTAAAACTAATACTCCTAAAACCAAACTTAAACTGATTTTCCAAAAAAATTTGCCTTCTTTAATTCCATAAACTGAAAAGCAACTAACAGGAATTTAACCGAAGAAAAAAACAGAATTAAAAGGATTACACTACCCGAAAAAAGGGCTGATTTTGAAATAAAAGCAGTAATCAAAGTCAGGACAATCAATAATCCATACGTAAATGTTAGTGATTTTTTCATTTTCTAAAAGATTAAATAGAGAATCGGGAACAACAACAGCCAGATCAAATCGCACATGTGCCAGAAAGCAGCACAGGCTTCTACATCTTCAATTTGAGTATCCGAATTTTTCTTTGTCATTCCGTAATTCGTCCAGATTAAAATGACCAAACCAATAATAACATGGATAAGGTGAAATCCCGTTAACAACCAATAAAAAGTAAAAAACATATTGGTTTCCAATGAAATTCCGGACTCCATTTTATGGTAATATTCCAGACATTTCAATGCCAAAAAAAACAATCCGCCCAGCATTGTCAGTTTAAAATAGAACGATGATTTTTGAATGTTTTTCTCTTTGAACTGATGCACAGCATTGGCCATAAAAAAACCACTCGACAAGAGAAAAACGGTATTTATCGCTCCAAAAGTCGTATTCAGCTGTAATCTTGATTGATGGAAAATTTCTGCTTGTTCATTTCCGTAAAAAACAAATGCAATCATTGCCATCCCAAAAGTGATTAACTCCAGATAAATAATAATCCACATCAGAATCCCTCCCGGTGGATAATAAATGTTTTTGTAATTTATTTTTAGTGTTTCCATATACATAATTTTAGATTGCAGATTTTTAATTTTAGATTGTAAAATGAAAAAAATAAAAAGTTATACAATTACACACAGATAAATCTAAAATCTAAAATCTGAATTCTTAAGTCATACCTACTCCCAATCCAGCAGTCGTTTTTCGCCTTCAATTTTCTTTATATCAGTTATATCCTGAGACATTTCGATGACTCCTTTGTAATTTTTATCAGCATCACGAACAGCGAAATAGCGAATGTAAATCAGGCGTTCTTTATAATTAATCCAAAAAGAAGATTCGTTTTTGGTCCCTTTTCGAAATTCTTCCAGGATTCTAAGAACCGTTCCCACACTCTTCGGCGGATGGCAAAACTTCACTTCACGACCAATGATTCCGGCACTTCTTGGAAAAACGCGTTCTTCACCACGGTTGTAGAAAATCACTCTGTCGTTTTCATCCACATATGTCAAATCCAAAGGCATCGTTCTAAAAAGCAGATTCACCTGCTCTACAGTCATGTAACCTTCGTCAAAATGAGAAGTATTTTCAAGAGAGAAAGGCAGTTCTCTCTGGGTAAAATCCTGACTCGGATGAATGTATTCTTCCTGAGGAAAAGGCGCAGGATTTTGCGGTAACATCCAGCCTATTTCTTCCTCGCCGGCACGCATTTTTATCCATTCTTCTTCAGTAAGCAAGTCCAACGCATTAGGAAACAAAACGGTTTCTTCCACGTGCATCAACCTGTAAATCCCATCCACCAGAAAAGGAGTATTGACACTAATTTTTTCGAAATTTTCATTTCGAAGATAATAACGAATCAAACGAAATTGATCTCTCAAATTATCATGAAAAGACCACATTCCCTGCGAAGGACCAACCCAATTTTTCTTTTCTAAAAACGGAAAAAGCTGATTTTCTTTTCGGGCAAATCGTTTTTCAATCGTAGATAATTGATTGAAAATATTGGTGTATTTTTGAAAATCCTCTTCAGGATTGGCATTCGATAATTCTTCTAAAAGAGAATGAATCAAATCGTTTTCCTGAAAATACACCCGAATGGGGTGTCCTTCAGGAAGCTTTGTAGTATTTGTTGTTTCTGTCATTGTAATTATTTTTTACCACCCCGCCTTTCAGACACCCCTCCAGAGGAGGGGAATTTAAGCGACTTCCCCTCCTCTGGAGGGGTGCCCAACGGGTGGGGTGGATTGTAGCTATTTTTGATGTTTAATTTTTTCGTACAGCTTTACCAGAGATTGTAATAAAGCTGATGACGAAGTGAGAATCTGATAATGATTTTGCCCAAACATTTGTGGCAAATAATATTTAGCCTCGGCTTCAATTGCCAAAGCATAAGAATTGATATTTTTACTATTCAATTCCCGAAGAGCTTGTTTGACATCATTAATACCATATTTCCCTTCGTATTTATCGTAATCATTTGGTTTCCCATCTGAAATCAGAATCACCCATTTATTTTTGGTTTTTCTTTGATCTAGTCGGGCACCGGCGTGTCGCAACGCAGCTCCAATTCGGGTGTAACCGCTGGGTTCAACAGCACCAATTTTATGTTTGCCAATATTCCAATTTTCATCAAAATCCTTAACTGTCAAATAGGTCGAATAGTTTCGGGTTTTCGAATAAAAACTGTCGATAGAAAAGTCGATATTAAATTCATTCAGAATTTCTCCAAAGAGAATTGAAACCTCTTTTTCAACATCAATCACACGGTTTCCGGCCGCATAACTATCACTGGAAAGGCTGATGTCTAAAAGAATAAGAATGGATAAATCTTTCTCTTTTTTACGATTAGAAACATACACTTTCTCCGAAGGCGTTCTTTTCGAATGCAGATCGACATACAAATCGGTAATAGCATCAATATCGAATTCATCACCTTGCGTCTGACGCTTTTGCTGCTGCATTTTGTTGTTAACATTCGTCAACATTTTGCGCAGGCCTAATAAGGTAGAAGCGTTTTTAGTGATCGTTTTTTTGTAATAATCAGCATCCGTTTTTTGCTGTAATTTGGGATAGACTTTACAGAAATTTTCTTTATAAACGCCTTTGCCAAAATCCCATTCGTCATACAGCAGATGAAAACCTTTGCTGTCAGTTTCTGCGCTTTCGGATATGGAAGTATTTTCGATAAAATCAGCCTGATACACCGAATGTGCCGTATCATCCACACGAACAGTGAATTTCATATTCAATTCTTCCAGCGCATCCTGATGTTCTTCGAGTTCATCACTGCCATCAAAATCCCGCCAGACTCCATTGAATTCTTCAGCCGTTTCTACCTTTTCAAAATTATGCAGCATGACATAATCTTCCTGTTGTTTTTTATCCAATTCCACTGTTACCACTTCTTCCACTGCTGTTGCCTTCAATGTAGTTGTCGGCTGGTTTTCAAATGCTTTTTTAGTCAAATCCGAGAAATTTTCCAGCACTTTTTCAGGATTTTGTTCTGGTTCATTTTGCATCCATTTGCCATAAATCCAGGAAAAATCAGGCGCTTTCTTTTCAGTTGCTTGTTCGATAAAATGTTGCTTTAGCCGCGAATGAAAATCTTTATCAATGGCGTATTCTTCGAAAATAATTTTCAAAATCACATCGGCACTTTCGAATGCTTTTTGCTGCGAAAGCTCTAATGAAGGTTCATTTTCTTCAGAAGTCCAATTAAGATTTAATCGTTGCTGAACGCTTAAAAATAGTGTTCGAAAAAGATAAAAAGTCAGATTTTCTTCTTTCGTGGCTAATTCGGCAAAGGAAATCGGGAGAAAGAAATTATTATTTTTATAACCTCCTTCCCTTTCAGCAGGAAAAATATCGATAGCTTTTCCTGTCAATGCCCGTGCCAGAATGGTCAGTCGCGGTTTGATATCATTTAGAAAAACCGTTTTTTCTAAAATTTCGGGAGCTGTTTTTTTCTTTTTTTCAATTGCTTGAAAAACTTCCCAACTAAATATTCGTCTAATTCAAATCCCATATTTTTTAGTATTCAGTGTTCGGTTTATTAGTGATCAGTGATTTAGAATAGTCCATATTTTCGCCAGTTAACTGAACACTAAAAACCTGACCACTGACCACTCTTTTCTATATCATCAAATCACACAAATCCTTCAAAGCCTGAATGGTTTGCAAATCATCTGTCAATGGTTCGACAATTGCCACATGAACAGACAATCTTTTAGGTAATCCACTCTGAATGATTTTAGCGGCATCGACTAACAATCGGGTTGAAACCGTTTCGGTCAGTCCCAATTCAGTTAAGTTTCTGATTTTATTTCCAATCGCGACTAATTTCTTGGCGGTATCCGAATCAATTTCAGTTTCGTTTACCAAAATTTCTGCTTCAATTTTAGCTTCGGGATAATCAAAAGAAACTGCAATAAATCGCTGGCGTGTGGAAGGTTTCAACTCTTTAAAACCTCTTTGATAACCCGGATTAAAAGAAGCAACCAACATAAAATCCTCGTGTGCTTTCACCGTTTCGCCCAGTTTGTCGATAAACAATTCGCGTCGGTGATCAGTCAGAGAGTGGATTGCCACAATCACATCAGGACGGGCTTCGGCAACCTCATCGAGATAAAGGATAGAACCTTCTTTTACAGCTGTGGTTAATGGGCCGTCAAGCCAGACGGTTTCGGCTCCTTTGATAATAAATCGCCCAATTAAATCAGTCGAAGAAGTTTCTTCATGGCAACTGATGGTAATGAGTTTTTTATCCAATTGATGCGCCATGTATTCTATAAAACGAGATTTCCCCGTTCCTGTTGGGCCTTTTAATAAAATGGGAATTTTGTTTTTATAAGCATGGTTAAAAACATCCATTTCTTTGCCAACAGAATGATAATACGGTATATTTATTAAAGTATCTACTAACATATTTTTAAAAATTTTTAGAAAAAAAACCGGAATTCCCAACAAAGGTTTTCATGGAAATGCAGTAACTAAGAAACAGTTGTTAAAGTCTTCCGGTTAAAAAAAGGGATTTCGTTAGTTATTTTATTTCTAAAGCTTCATCCGTAGGACGTCCGTATTTAAAGAAATCATAAATAAACAGACTTATTCCGGTGGTAAACATGGTAGCACAAATGAGCAACACAACAAAATGAATACTGATTTCGTTTTGAACCACCATAAATTCCATTTTCATTTTGCGCTCTAAATACACCTGAGCAACACCAGCCACTCCAAAAGCAGTTGTCATTCCCAGCATTCCAACATTGGACAACCAAAATGCTACATTTCCCTGTGTACTATTGTAGCGTTTGCGTCCGGTTAAATTTGGAAGTGCATAACTGATAATTGCCAAAACAATCATCGCATAAGCTCCCCAAAAAGCGTAATGTCCGTGCATAGCCGTTACTAATGTTCCGTGTGTGTACAAATTAGTTTGAGGTAAAGTATGCGCAAAACCCAATAATCCGGCACCAATAAATGAAACAATAGATGCGCCAATAGTCCAGAATAAAGCTATTTTGTTAGGATGACTTTTTTCTCCTTTTCGATACATATTTACTGCGAACAATGCCATTGCCAGGAAAGCCAAAGGTTCTAAGGCAGAGAAAATCCCACCAACAATCAGCCAAATTTTATTCACCCCGATGTAATAATAGTGATGTCCTGTTCCTAAAACTCCTGAAAGGAAAGTCAAACCAACAATTACGTACAGCCATTTTTCGATAACCTCTCTGTCAACTCCGGTTAGTTTGATAAGCAGGAATGAAAGAATCCCTCCCATAATTAACTCCCAAACTCCTTCAACCCATAAATGAACTACCCACCAACGGAAGAAAGAATCCATTACCTGACTGTCAAACCAAATCATTCCCGGGATATAAAGTAAAGCAGCAAAGAATAAACCCATGACCAGCACTATTGCCGTAGTCGTTTTTTGTTTTCCTTTATACAGCGTTCCTATTATTAGGGATAAGAAAAGTAAAACGTTGACTACTACTAAATAATCCAGTTCTCGTGGAATCTCCAGAAATTTTCTTCCTTCCCAATGATTGAAGTGAAAACCAACAATAGCAATAACGCCAACAACGGCCAGAGAAATCAATTGTACATAAGCCCATTTTACGCTTATGAGTTCGTGCTGCGCTTCTTCGGGAATAATATAATAAGCTGCTCCCATAAAGCCCGTTAGCAACCACACCACCAGCAAATTAGTATGTACGGCACGTGCTGTATTAAACGGAATTATATCGTGTAATCCCTGAATTCCTATTCGGTCAAAGCCCATGATAAAGCCATAAACAATTTGCAGTGAGAACAAAAGCATGCACAATGAAAAAAACCAATAGGCGACTTTTTGTGATTTATATTTCATATTTGTTTTATTTAATTATTTTCTTTAGCTAATGGTGAAACCACTCGGTCAAAACCATTCAAATCAATTTTCCCAACCCATTTTAAGTAGGCAACAACGGCATCGGCGTCTTTTTCATTCATTTTATAGGCTACCATTTTTCGTCCGTTTGGTGCCCAGGGTACAGGTGACATCAGCGCTGCTTTGATATATCCTTCTCCTCTTCGTTCTACTACTTTTGTCAATTCGGGAGCATAATAACCTCCTTCTCCCATAATGGAATGGCATCCCATACAATTATTGGTTTCCCAAAGCTCCTTTCCCCGTACTACCTGTTTATCAATTTTGGTATAATTTGTTTGGTCATTTCGGGGCATGAACGAATAAACAGTCAATCCTATAAAAATTAAAAAGGTGACCAGGGTTCCTCCCAAAAAAAATGCTCTTGCTTGTGATTTTGAAAGCATAATTACTTGTTTTTGTTTGTTAATAAAATTACTCGAATTCAAATTAAGGATAAATTTGTCTTTTATTTGATATTACAAAGAAAAGGCTGATATGAAATTTAAAATATGATTTAAATCATATTCTGTCTTTTTTATTCTTCTTAAAATTACATTCTCAAATAAGAGTATCCAAAGCAATCCTAAACCATTAATTAAAAACGAATTAGAAAACAGAATTTCATATATAATAATTTAGGACAATTTTATCCTTTTTATTCAAAATCATTATTTATATCAAAAAAATTAAAACTTAAAAAACAACAATCATGGAAACATTAGAAAAAACAACAATCGGAGAATATGTAGCAAAAGATTTCAGAACAGCAGCCATTTTTTCAAAATATGGCATCGATTTTTGCTGCAAAGGAAACAGAACAATCGAAGAAGCCTGTGACAAAAAAGGACACGATTCTGAAACTATTTTAAACGAAATCAATGCCGTTTTAAACACTAAAAATGATAACAATATCGATTTTCAATCTTGGCCTCTGGATTTATTAGCCGATTATATCGAGAAAACCCATCATCGTTATGTAGAGGAAAAAACGCAAATCTTACTTCCTTTTTTAGACAAATTGTGCCGAGTACACGGAGCATCTCATCCTGAATTATTTGCCATCAATGAATTGTTCATTGGCTGTGCAGGTGAACTGGCGCAGCACATGAAAAAAGAAGAACTGATTTTATTTCCTTTTATCAAAAAAATGGTCAAAGCAACACTACAGGATGAGCTGGTAGAACAACCTCATTTTGGAACTGTCGAAAACCCTATAGCTATGATGATGCACGAACACGACGCCGAAGGGGAACGTTTTAGAAAAATAGCCGCGTTAACTAATGATTACACACCACCGGCAGATGCTTGTAATACCTATAAAGTAACATTCGCAATGCTTCAGGAATTCGAACAGGATTTACACAAACACATTCATTTGGAAAACAATATTTTATTTCCAAAAGCAGTCGAATTAGAGAAAAAATTTTCAGCTCAATAATAAAAACAAATAAGTAAACAGGAGATTCGTATTGAAAAAAAGTTAGACACAAATTTCACTGATTGTCACTAATTCTAATCAATTAAAATTTAAATGACACAAATTTCTATCTGCCTTTGGCAGATTCGTGTTGAAAATTTTTAAATGCGAATGACCTCATAATTAAACCAAAATCATCAAATGCTATGGAAAAATATGTTATCAAAAGAAACGGCGAATACAAGCCTTTTGAACCTTTTAAAATAAAAGACGCTATCGAAAAAAGCTTCCTGAGTGTTTCCATAGCAATTGATGAAAGTATTTTTGAAAATGTTATTCGGGACTTACAAACCAAAGAAACCTGGGCGGTAGAAGAAATTCAGGATTTAATCGAGAAAAATCTTTTCGAAAAAAAACATTTTGATGTTATGCGCTCTTTCATGTTGTTCCGTCATACCCGCAAACTGCAACGGGAACATATTGATGGTTTAAATGAAGACACCACTTATGTTGACAGCACCCAGACTATCGAAGAATACATTGAACAAACCGACTGGCGCATTAATGCCAATGCCAATACCTCCTACTCTAACGCGGGTTTGGTCAATAATGTGGCGGGAAAAATCATTGCTAATTATTGGCTAGATAAAGTTTATACCAAAGAAGAAGGTTATGCGCACCGCAACGGAGATATTCATATTCACGATTTGGATTGCCTGACTGGCTATTGTGCCGGCTGGAGTTTACGGGTATTATTGAACGAAGGTTTTAATGGAGTTCGCGGTCGTGTAGAAAGCAAAGCGCCTTCGCATTTCAGAGAAGCTCTGGGACAAATGGCTAATTTTCTGGGAATTTTACAAAGCGAATGGGCTGGCGCACAAGCTTTCAGTTCTTTCGATACTTACCTGGCGCCTTATGTCTTCAAAGACAATCTCTCTTTTGATGATGTACTCAAAGCGGTTCGCAGTTTTGTTTACAATTTGAATGTTCCTGCGCGTTGGGGACAATCGCCTTTTACTAACATTACTTTGGATTGGGTTGTTCCCGAAGATTTGAAAACGCAAATCCCAACTAAAAATGATTTACACTTTTTTGAAGGAAACTTTAATTATGATCTATTGGTCAGAGCCAAAGAACGAGGCGTAACTAAATTAACCGATTTGCGTTACGAGCATTTTCAAGCCGAAATGAACCTCATCAACAAAGCTTATTACACCGTAATGACCGAAGGCGACGCGAATGGACAGCCTTTTACTTTCCCGATTCCAACGGTAAATATCACCGAAGAATTTGATTGGAACGGCGAAAATACCGATTTACTTTTCGAAAATACAGCCAAAATTGGATCTTCCTATTTCCAGAATTTCATCGGGAGCCAATATGTTTTAGATGAAAACGGAAATAAATCGGAAAACCCGAATGCGTATAAACCCAATGCAGTGCGCTCCATGTGCTGTCGTTTGCAATTAGACTTACGCGAATTGTTAAAACGTGGAAACGGTCTTTTTGGAAGTGCCGAAATGACCGGAAGTATTGGTGTGGTGACCATCAATATGGCGCGTTTGGGTTATTTATTCAAAGGAAACAAAGCCGAATTATTTAAACAACTAGACCGATTATTATACATTTCGAAATCGACTTTAGAGAAAAAAAGAATCTTTATTCAGGAAATGTATGACCGAGGTTTGTATCCGTATACCAAACGTTATTTACAGCATTTCAGGAATCACTTTTCTACCATTGGTGTAAACGGAATCAACGAAATGATTGTGAATTTTTCCGAAAATCAAGATAGCATAACTTCCAACTCTGGAATTGCGTTGGCTTCTGAAATTCTGGATCACATTCGCAATCGAATGAAAGAATTTCAGGAAGAAACTGGAAATTTATACAATCTGGAAGCTACACCTGCCGAAGGAACCACTTATCGATTTGCCAAAGAAGACCGAAAACGATTTGCCGATATTTATCAGGCGGGACAGGAAGAAAATATTTATTATACCAATAGTTCACAAATTCCGGTAAATCATACCGAAGATCCATTTGAAGCCTTGTTTTTACAAGATGAATTACAATGTAAATACACTGGCGGAACCGTTCTGCACTTGTACATGAGTGAAAAAATCAGTTCGCCCGAAGCCTGTAAACAATTTGTAAAAAAGGTATTATCGAATTTCAAACTGCCTTATATTACCGTAACGCCGGTATTTAGTGTTTGTCCGGTACATGGTTATTTAACCGGCGAACATGAATATTGCCCAAAATGTGATGATCTTTTATTAATGCAACAAAGTTAAAAGTTATGAGTTAAGCGTCAGATATCTAAAAATTCGTAACTAACTCATAACACATAACTCATAACACATAACCCTTAACACATAACTTATAATCCATAAATCATGAAAACAGCCACTAATCCTATTTTAGAAGAAAAACAGCATTTAAGAACCAAATGCTTAGTGTACACCAGAGTAATGGGCTATCACCGACCTGTAGAAAGCTTCAACATTGGAAAAAAAGGAGAACACAAACAACGCACTCATTTCAATGAAGGAAAATGTTAGTACACCCATTTACAGCATAACTCCTTTCACGTTATTAGATTATGCGCATCAATCAGCCTGTATTCTTTGGTTTGCAGGCTGTAATATGCGCTGTTTGTATTGTTACAATCCCGAAATTGTTCTTGGAAAAGGAACTATTTCTTTCGAAAAAACACTCGCTTTTCTTCATTCGCGTAAAAATTTACTCGATGCCGTAGTTTTTAGCGGAGGTGAATGCTTGTTACACAAAAACATCACAGAGCTCATTTTTGAAGTCAAAAAAATGGGATTTCTGGTAAAAATTGACACTAACGGTTCCCAACCCAAAGTCTTAAAAACACTAATCGAAAACCAATTAATTGATTATATAGCTTTAGATTTTAAGGCTCTGCCCGAGCACTTCGAAAAAATAACCCAATCCACACTTTTTTCTGCTTTTGAAAAGTCCTTACATTTATTACTGGAAAGCCAGCTTCCGTTCGAGGTTCGTACTACTGTTCATTCGGAATTAATTAGAGAAAAAGACATTCAACTAATGATTGCGTATTTAGAAAATAAAAAATATTCTGGGAATTATTACATCCAGTATTTTGTAAATGATGTAAAAACCTTGGCCAAATTAGGACATTCGTTCCGGGAATTAGACAGTCAAAAACTCTCTACTTCAAAAATTAAAGTTTGTATTAGAAAATAATTTCTAAAAAAATGAATCATCATCTGCTATTAATCATTCATCTCTTAAGTGCCGCAATATGGGTTGGCGGACATTTATTACTTTGTTTTGCCTATTTACCTCAGGCATTCAGGGAAAAAGACCCAAAAATCATTTTAAATTACGAAAGGAAATACGAGGCAGTAGGAATGACTTCGCTCTTTTTCTTAGTAACTACCGGCATTATGATAGCTTACAAATACGGTGTGAGCATCCATTTTTGGTTTCAATTTGCTTCACCCATTGAGAAAGTTGTCTCTTCAAAATTGATTTTATTATTGCTAACCGTAGCCTTTGCATTAAGCGCACAATTTAGAGTGATACCAAGATTAAAAAATGATTCCACTCACTTAACCGAAATGATTTTTCATATTGTATCGGTGACAACAATTGGTGTTTTAATGCTTATTTTTGGATCATTCATACGATTTGGAGGTTTTTAAAAATTGCTACACCAATAGGCAATATTTATTTTAGAGGATAACTATGCAAAAATCTTGGCTTTTAACCTGCTTTTTCAATTTCTTTATTGCAGCATTCATGGGATTGCTGCTTCGGTTGCTCTATGTGTTCCCTGTTGAAATTATAAATTATCAGTTTTTATTACACGGACATTCTCATGTTGCCATGCTAGGCTGGGTTTATCTGATGATTTACAGTTTGATTGTTCATTTTTTTATTCCAAAAACAACACAACAAAAACCCGTTTACAACCGATTATTTTGGCTAACTGAAATAGCCGTTATTGGCATGATGTTTCGTTTTCCTGTTGAAGGATATGCTTTCTTTTCGATTGCATTTTCTACACTTCATATTTTTTGCAGTTATTATTTCTGCCGATTGGTATGGAAAGACGCCCATACCGATTCGCTACCGGAAAAATTACTTTTGAAAACTGCTTTATTTTTCATGATTTTATCGACTCTGGGGGTTTGGTGTTTGGGACCGGCAGTTGGATTGCTTGGTAAAGCCAGTGCTTTTTACCAAATTGCCATTCAGTTCTTCCTGCATTTCCAATTCAACGGATGGTTTCTTTTTGCCATTTTAGTCTTATTTTTTAATCAATTAAAAGCCAATACCAACGAAAAGCAATTTCGATTATTCTATAATTTACTGGTCACAGCCACCATTTTAACCCTGGCTCTGCCTATAAGTTGGTATCTTCCTAATCCTGTTTTCCATTGGATTAACAGCATCGGAGTTCTATTGCAACTGCTTTCTTTTATCATTTTTATTCAAATAATCCGACCTTATTTTCAAACTTTCTTCGCAGCTTTAAAACCCATTGAAAAACTGGTTTATGGCTTTGCGTTGACATCATTATTCTTAAAAGTGATTATCCAATTAGTGGTTTTAATTCCTGAATTGGCCCAAATTTCACATCAGATTCGAAATTTTGTAATTGGTTATATTCACCTGACTATGTTAGGGGTTATCAGCGGTTTTTTGTTTGCTTTTCTCTTTAAAAATTCTTTTTTAAACGGACAGAAAAAATTATCCAATTGGGGAATAAAACTATTCATTTTAGGTTTTGTACTAACCGAATTGCTGTTATTTGGACAAGGCATTTATCTCTTTTTAGGCAAGGGACAATTCCCTATGTATTTCCAGAATCTGTTTTGGGCCAGTATCTTTTTACCAACAGGACTTTTAATGCTCATTATGAATCAATGCAAGATATCGTTCAAAAAAAGATAGAAATATTTCACAAATTAACTTGACCAAAATACCATTAAATAAATTTATATTAAAAAGTTTGAAAATCAATCCGCATGATAATAGTCATAAAAGGAGCAAACTTATTTCTATAAATTTATACAAAAAAAGCAAGTTATGTTTTCTAAAACCTGTGAATATGGTATTCGTGCCACAATTTTTATAGCTTCCCAATCGTATCAGAATCATCGGGTGGGACTGAAAGATATTGCAAAAAAAATAGATTCCCCAGAGGCTTTTACCGCCAAAATCCTGCAAATACTTTCCAAAAATAATATTATTCATTCTATCAAAGGAGTTGGTGGTGGTTTTGATATTCCGAAAGACATGATGAAGCAAATCACCTTGGCTCAGATAGTAATAGCCTTAGAAGGAAATCAGGTTTTTACTGGCTGCGGACTGGGATTACACCATTGTTCTGAAGAACATCCCTGCCCGGTTCACGAAAAATTCAAATTCATTCGCAATGAATTATCATATATGCTTGAAACTACCAATCTTGAAGAATTGGCACAAGGAATTAAATCCGGAGACACTTTTTTGAGATATTAATTCACAAAAACGATAATCTCTTAGCATAAAAAACGAATTCTATTTCGATAAATTACTAACACTTATAGCAATACAAATAATTGAAATAAAAAATTCTAAAAAACAACTTAAAAACATACTTTTTTTAGTAAATTTACTATAATAATCCCTTAAAAAACTTAGGAATTGGCAGACATTCAACAAAAAATTAATTTCATGAAATATGAATGAGCTATCAAGATTAAAAGAATTATACCGTTACCACATCCTCGATACTAAGCCCGAAGCAGAGTTGGATGAATTAGCAGAAATTGCATCGGTAATTTGTGACACTCCCATGTCCTTAATTACCATGGTAGACAAAGACCGTTCCTGGCACAAATCAACATATGGCCTTAATGTAGAACAAGTCAGAAGAAAAGACTCTTTCTGCCAACATACAATAAACAATCCTTCCGAAATTTTGATTGTTGAAGATGCTCAATTAGATAAAAAATTCGTAGATAATCCCTTTACCAAAGGAGAGAATGCAATACGTTTTTATGCCGGAGCGCCTTTAGTCACTCCTAAAGGATACGTATTAGGAACCCTTTGTGTAGTAGACACTAAACCCCGAAAAATAACAACCATTCAAAAAAGAGCCCTGCAAATTCTCTCAAAAAAAGCAATGGATTATCTTAATTCCAGAAAGTTAATCTTACTACAAAACAATAATATCGAGTTGAATGCTCTCAAATTAAAAAAACTTACCGACTTTGCTCCTTGTATTATTTTTCAGCTACACATGTCTAAAAATGGCAAAATCAAAATTGACTTTTTAAGCCAAGTAATTAATAGTGCAATTTCAAATTTTGACTCAGAACTTTTGAAAAAATCTTCTAAATTATTTTTTGATAATATCCATCCGGACGATTTGCCTTATGTTAAACAAAGTATCAAAGAATCATCTAATAATCTTACCGAATGGCATATTGCTTACAGGGTCAAAATTTCTGAGGATAAAACAGAATGGCATTTGGGCAGAGCTTTACCAGAAAAAACAAAAGACGGTAATGTTATTTGGTATGGTACTATTCAAAACATAACCAATTACATTGAATATGAAAAAACAATGGAGCAAATTATGTTTGACATTTCTCATGTTTTAAGAAAACCTGTAGCCAATCTTTTAGGATTGACCACTATGATTGAAAATGAAAATTTTAACGAAATCAATTTCAGAGAGTATATAGATTACATTAAAACTGTATCTAACGAACTCGATAACTTCACCCGAAAATTAAATGAAACTTATAGTTTGAAAAACAAAAAAATAGCTGATAAAAGCAACACTTTACCGAAAGCAGGAAGCAAAAAGAAAGACAACTAAAGAATATTTATATCCTCATCAGAAAACGGTCAATTAACTCAAAGAGAACCTAAAAATAATTGACAACTTTCGGATAAAATCATATTAACCCGCGGGATTTCTTTGCTTTTTTTAATTTCTGAAACCGGCGTGTTCACCTTCCAACTTAAATAAGAGGCCTTTAGAATTTGAAAATATTCATAGAGTCTTTAAGCATTTTCAAATTTAATATTCGGAATCAGCCCTTGTAATATTAGCAAAGTGAATAACATTTTATACAATCAGAAATAAAGCTATTGATATTAGATTTTCTGCTATTTACAAAAGAGAAACCTACATAATCTCATTACAACTACCATTTTCTTAACTAATACGTTTTAATACGTATTTTGAGAACATAATTAAATCACATAAATACTGAAAATTGAGTCGAATAATAACGCTTATTTTCTATAAATTTGTAAAAAACTAATTATGTTCTCTAAAACCTGCGAATATGGGATTCGAGCAACTATTTTTATTGCATCGGAATCCTATCAAAACAATAGAGTCGGACTGAAAGATATTGCCAAAAAGATAGATTCTCCAGAGGCTTTTACTGCTAAGATTTTACAGATTTTAACTAAAAGCAATATTATCAATTCGATCAAAGGTGTGGGTGGCGGATTTGAAATTCCAAAAGAAAAAATGAGCCAAATCAAATTGTCTCAGATTGTAACCGCACTCGAAGGTGATGCTGTTTTTACAGGATGTGGTTTGGGTTTAAGCCATTGCTCAGAAACGCACCCTTGTCCGGTACATGAAAAATTCAAATCTATCCGAAATGAATTGGCTTTTATGTTAAAAAATACTAATTTGGAGGAATTAGCAATGGGAATTAAATCAGGAGATACTTTTTTAAGGTATTAACTTTTTAAACTAAATTAGCTTTACAAAACAACAACATATTACAATTAAACACTTGTTATCAATATTAAAATGGATACAAACAAAATAAAAGACCTGAAAGAAAGAATATTAAAATTAAAAAAAGAGAAAAATGCGGTTCTTTTAGCGCATTATTATCAGGAAAATGATATTCAGGATATCGCGGATTATGTAGGGGACAGCTTGGGATTATCACAAGAAGCAATGAAAGTGGATGCCGATATTATTCTTTTTGCAGGAGTCCATTTTATGGCAGAAACGGCCAAAATTTTAAATCCAAACAAAAAAGTAATCCTTCCCGATGTGAATGCAGGATGTTCTTTAGCAGAATCTTGTCCTCCGGATTTATTCAAAGAATTTATCGATCAGCATCCTGACCATACGGTTATAACTTATGTAAATTGTTCTGCCGAAGTAAAAGCATTGACTGACATTGTGGTTACTTCTGCAAATGCAGTGAAAATTGTAGAATCGATTCCAAAAGACAAGCCAATTATCTTTGCTCCGGACAAAAATTTAGGAAAATATGTGATGAGCAAAACAGGTCGTGACATGTTACTTTGGGATGGTTCCTGCGTAGTACACGAAGCTTTTTCATTGGATAAATTAATCGAATTACACAAACAACATCCAGATGCAAAAATCATTGCGCATCCGGAATCTGAAACTCATATCCTGGCTACTGCAAGCTATATTGGTTCGACTTCAGGAATGATTGATTATGTAAAAAATAATCCTAACAATAAATTTATTGTAGCTACTGAATTTGGTATTTTACACAAAATGCAACAGGAAGTGCCTGATAAAATCTTAATTCCAGCTCCGGCAAAAGAAGACAATACTTGTGCCTGCAGCGAATGTGGTTACATGAAAATGAACACCCTGCAAAAAGTATACGACTGCTTAGTAAATGAAAGTCCTGAAGTTCACGTAGCAGAAGATATTATCCAAAAAGCATTAATTCCAATTGAGAGAATGCTTGAATTATCTAAATAATGACAAATACCAATTACTTGATTATAGGTTCTGGTGTTGCCGGTTTGACATTTGCGCTTCGAATAGCAGAACAATTTCCTGACAAAAAGATAACCATTGTAACAAAGGCCAATGCCGACGAATCAAATACCAAATATGCCCAGGGTGGCATAGCCATTGTTACCGATAAAAACGAAGATTCATACCAAAAACACATCGAAGACACTTTGATTTGTGGTGATGGATTATGTGATGAAGTCGTTGTAAAAATGGTCGTTACCGAAGGTCCGAAGCGATTAAAAGAATTAATTGAATGGGGAGCTAAATTTGATAAAAACTCCGATGGCAACCTCAATTTAGGCAAAGAAGGAGGACATTCTGAAAATCGTGTGGTACATCACAAAGACCAAACCGGTCATGAGATTGAACGCGCTATTTTGATGCAGGTTTATCAAAAAGACAATATTACGGTTCTGGATCATCATTTTGCAGCCGATTTAATTACAGCCGATAATTACTGTTTAGGAGCAATTGTTCTGGACGAAAAAACTAAACAAATAAGCACTTACCTATCTGATATCACACTATTAGCTACTGGCGGAATAGGACATCTTTACGGACACACCACTAATCCGGTAATAGCAACCGGAGACGGAATCGCAATGGCATATAGAGCGCACGCCAAGATTAAAGAAATGGAATTCATCCAATTTCATCCTACCGCTTTCTATGACACATCTACTGGTTCAAAATTTTTAATTTCTGAAGCAGTTCGTGGTTTTGGTGCTTATTTGCGTACCAAAAAAGGACATCGCTTTATGATTGATTATGATGCCCGTGAAGAATTGGCATCCAGAGATATTGTATCCCAAAGCATTGATTTGGAACTAAAAAAATCAGGTGATGATTGTGTCTATTTAGACTGTACTCATCTGGATATAGAAGCTTTCAAAAAGCATTTCCCAATGATTTACAATCATTGCCTAAAAGCAGGAATTGATATTGCAAAAGACTGGATTCCTGTAGTTCCTGCTCAACATTACATTTGTGGCGGAATTGTAGTTGACACTGACGGAAAAACATCGGTAAACAATTTATTTGCCTGTGGCGAATGCTCACAAACCGGCTTGCACGGAGCTAACCGGCTAGCATCCAACTCATTGTTAGAAGCATTAGTCTATTCGAGCAGAATTTACGAATACCTGGCCAATCCTAATTTAGAAATAAAAACAATAAAAAAGGATATTCAGGAAATAGACGCAACAGAAAAACCGGAAATTGAAACTAACTATTTAGTAAAATTAAAAGCAAATCTTCAGCATTTAATGAGACAAAATGCAGGTATTGTTAGATATGACTCGGATTTGATTAAAGCTAAAGAACAACTTTTAAACTGGAAACAAGAAATAGAAGCAATTGGTAAAACACATCAAATCAACACTTCCTATTACGAATTATTAAACATGATTACCATAGGATATTTGATTGTAACCCAATCTATTGAAAGACATGAAAATCGTGGTGGTTTTGTAAAATTCGAATCAGCTTCATTCGTCAAAAAAATTCCTAAGTCAATTTTAGTATTTAAAAATCATTCAATATTTTTTTTATTAATAATTAAACCTTTTACTCTTTTTATTATCTTACTGCAATAACTTTTAACATAAATCCAGAAAAAATGAAAAAATTAATTATTGCCGCATTATTAGTTGTTGGAGTATCCAGTTTTGCTCAAGACAACAATGACAGACCACAAAGAGGTAACATGGGAAACATGACTCCTGAACAGCGTACAGAACAACGTGTTGCAAGAATGACTAAAGATTTAAACTTAGACGCTGAAACAACAGGAACAGCTAAAACAACTTTACGCTGACGAAGCTAAAAACAGAGAAGCCAGAATGGCCGAAATGAAAGATAAAAAAGGTCAAGGCAGAGGAGAAATGATGGCTGAACAAAGAAAAGCAATGGAAGGAAAAATGGCTGCTATCTTAACTCCTGAGCAATTGGCAAAATGGAAAAGCAATCAGGAAAAAATGCAACAAAGAATGCAACAAAGAATGAATGAGAGACAAGGTGGAGGAATGGGAGATGACAGACCACAAGGTGGTGGCGGTAATATGGAAAACTAATAAAAAAAAGCTTCGAGAGATAACTCGAAGCTTTTTTTTGCTCTTTAGTTATTTTTATAATGTTTTCGAAACTTTATCAATTGCATTGATTGTAAAATCCAAATCTTCATAAGTTAAAGCATCTGTTATGAACCAGGTTTCATAAGCTGAAGGCGCAATGTAAACACCTTCCTGCAATAAACCGTGGAAGAATTTCTTAAACGTATCATTATCTCCTTTTGCCGCAGTTTGAAAATCGACAACAGGACTGGCATCAAAATGCACCGAAATCATAGAACCAACTCTATTAATAGTATAAACAATATTATTTGCCTTTAATACTTTATGAATTCCAGCTTCTAAATAAGCTGTTTTTTCTTCTAATCTTTGAAAAATAGCCGCATCATTATTTAAAGATTCCAACATCGCTTTACCGGCAGCCATAGCTAATGGATTTCCTGATAAAGTTCCCGCCTGATAAACAGGTCCAAGTGGAGCCAAATAATTCATGATTTCTTCACGGGCAGCAAATGCACCTACCGGCAATCCACCACCAATTACTTTTCCGAAACAAACAATATCAGCATTGATATTTAGCAATTCCTGAGCACCACCTTTGGCTAATCGGAAACCGGTCATTACCTCATCAAAAATCAGTAAAATTCCGTTTTCAGAACACAATTGACGTACACCTTCTAAAAAACCTTTGATTGGCGGTACACAACCCATATTTCCGGCAACCGGCTCTACAATAATTGCTGCAATTTCGTTAGGATTCGCTTCGATTAAACTACGTACATTTTCTAAATCATTGTATTTAGCCAATAAAGTATCCTTAGCTGTTCCTGCAGTAACACCTGGGCTGTTAGGAGTTCCAAAAGTCATTGCACCACTTCCGGCCTGAATCAGGAAAGAATCAGAATGTCCGTGATAGCAACCTGAAAACTTAATGATTTTATCTCTTTTTGTAAATCCACGCGCTAATCTTACCGCACTCATACAGGCTTCGGTACCTGAATTTACAAAACGAATTTTATCAATATTAGGAACCATCGATACTGCCAAAGCAGCAATTTGAGTTTCCAATTCAGTAGGCATCCCAAAAGAAGTTCCTAGTTTAGCTTTCTCAGTTACCGCCTGAACTACCGGTTCGAAAGCATGTCCCAAAATCATTGGCCCCCAGGAATTAATATAATCAATCAATCGGTTTCCGTCTTCATCATACAAATAAGCCCCTTTGGCTTGTTTTACAAAAATAGGCGTTCCCCCTACTGATTTGAATGCTCTAACTGGCGAATTTACTCCTCCCGGAATTACTTTTTCTGCTTCAGCAAAAAGCTGACTACTTCTTTGATATAACATTTAATTTGTAATTTCTAATTTGTAATTGTAGACATCGTTATCATTTTTCATAATAATCCCTTCAACGTCTAGCACTTAACCTTCTTAATTCTTAATTCTCCCTAATTTACTTTCAATTTCTGACCTATATAAAGTGTATTATCAGACAATTTATTTTTTTGCTTTAAATCCTCAACTAAAAGGTTGTATTTTTTAGATATCGAATATAATGTATCTCCTTTTTGAACTTCATAGTACCCTTCGCTTCTGGAACTTACACTTGATATTCGCTCACTTTTATTCTCATTAGCAACATATTTTTTACCGAGAACCTGTGCGTCATATTGAGCCAAATCGTAACGCTCAATATAAGAAATTAACTTTTCAGGATAACTAGGATCTGTTGCATATCCGGCTTTTCTTAAACCTCTTGCCCAAGCTTCATAATCATCTTTGTCTAGTTCAAACAAACTAGCATATCTTGTTTTTCCTTTTAAAAAAAGGGCATGATCGCGATAAGACTCTGCTACTTTATTGTATTTCCGAAAGCATTCTTGCTTTTCATCATCATCATGCTTTACACTGTCTCCTGTCCAATCTGAATGGCATTTAATCCCAAAATGATTATTAGCACTCATTGCCAATTCTCCTCTCCCCGCCCCAGACTCTAAAATTCCCTGTGCCAAAATAATACTTGCAGGAATACCATAATTTTTCATATTACTCATGGCTACATCCTTGTATTGTAAGACATAATTACTAACAACACTATTGGTAACTGTAGTTCTAGAGGAAGAAACAATTACTTCATCCTTTTTTTGATTTGTTTTTTTGTTTTTTGAAGAATAGGAATTATTTTTAGTTGAACCAATTGGAGATTTGGTAGTATGACAACTAACAAGCATCAAAATAATCCATAAGAGTAGGCTTTTCTTAAACATCAACAGTTAGTATTGGTAAATTCTTATTTTTTAATTTAACATTCATTCCGTAAATTCCTTGTAAACCGCCAGTATGAATAAGCAAAATATTCGAATATGCAGGAAAATAATTCTTTTGAATCAAGTCGAAAACACCATACACCATTTTCCCAGTATATACAGGATCTAACGGAATTTTAGTATCTTGATAAAATTGATTAATAAAATGAATTAATTCTTCATTTACCTTACCATATCCACCAAAATGATACTTAGTATTGAGCTCCCAATTTTCATTCTGCACAAAAATACGGATTTCATCTTGTAAAAAATCGCCTTTAAGAGCTGGAAATCCCATTACTTTTTGATGTGGCAAGGTGCTATTAATAATACCCGAAATCGTTCCGCCTGTTCCCACAGCACAACAAATATAATCAAACTTACTATCTTCTGGTGTTAAAATCTCCTCACAGCCTTTTACAGCTTGAGGATTCGTGCCACCTTCAGGAACCAAATAAAAATCACCAAAATGTTTTTGTATACTCGTCAAAAAAGAAGTTTCTTTTTTTAAACGATACACTTCGCGGGAAACAAATTCAAATTGCATTCCGCATTCCTGAGCAAATTGAAGCGTAGGATTGTTTTCTATTTTATCTCGTAATTCATCACCTCTAATAATACCTATAGATTGAAAACCATTTTCCTGAGCAGCATAAGCTACGGCAGCAATGTGATTTGAAAAAGCACCACCAAAAGTGAGTAGTGTTTTTTTATTTTCACATTTTGCTTGAAGCAAATTGTATTTTAATTTCCTAAACTTATTTCCCGAAACAACAGGATGCAATAAATCATCCCTTTTGATGGTAACCGAAATGGAATTAGGAAATTGTATTTGTACTTCTTGATTCAAAACTTATAATTTTTGCAAAGGTAAAACTTCTAAGGATTCACCATCCTTTTCGACCTCAAATTCATAAATTATTTTCAATTTAAACTTTGAGAACTTTACAACATTATTTTTGCCACAGACCTGCCTCGCTGGCAGGCGGGTTACACAGATTATCACAGATTTTTTTTGTCTTCTTTGCTGTTAATAACTGCCACGAATGCACTAATTGATTTTTAAAATCTTTGAGTTCAAAATTCCACGGATTTATATTTTCATAAATGAAAATAAACTTATCTAAACTTTACATCGTTATTTACACCACAGATTAAAAGGATTTCACCAAAGTTTTCATTGATGAAAACAACTTAAAAGTACTTAACTGCTTTTTAAACTTTCAACATACGTATATGACTTATATGTTTAAAAAATTGCACGCAGATTTTGCAGATAAACGCCGATTTTTTTCTTAGTGCGCTTTGTAAAAACTTTTTCTTCTTTGCGGTTAAAATCATTTTTAGGACTTTCTCAAATACCTTAAAAAACTAAAAAGCTTTCTTTTTTTAAGATATTCTAAATCAGTCTCATTGCTATAGGCCTCTCTTTCAAAAGAAATACTTCGATAGGCATGATTTTTGTTGTTGTATTTTAACAACAAAAACAGATATTCTGTACCATACCAAATAAAAAAAGGAAAAAGTAACATTTCTATTTGTTGTTGTAAATGAATACGTTCATGATTGATTAAAACAGCATTAGATTTGTCTTCTTTGTATTTTAAAATCACAAAGGGATACAGAGTTAAACCACGAAATCCTTTGGGTATTAAATACTTGTTAACGAAGAGAAACATTGCGTTTTAAATTTTAAATTTGTAGAAATGAACAACAAAAATTAATGATTGGGCAAAGTAATGAAAATAAATTAATAGAAGGTGAAGATTTCTATTACACTCCAGAAGGATACAAATGTTTTACAGAAAAATATCATTTAAAAAGAGGTTATTGTTGTAAAAGCGGTTGTCGACATTGTCCTTATGGATATGATAAAAAAACAGGAACAAACAAGAAATAGAGGTATTAACAAAACTTTTTCCTGTTTTATAGTTCAAATAAACACCTAAATTTTAATTATAGATTAATAATCAAAAAATTGCACTATGAAAACAATAAAAATACTACCGCTCTTATTTCTTTTTCTATTCAATGCCTGTAGTTCTGTAAGAGTAAATTCTGACTACGATAGCCATGTAGATTTTAAACAATACAAAACCTATGCCTTCCATAAAAAAGGAATTGACAAAGTTGAAATATCTGATTTAGATAAAAGAAGAATTTTACACGCAATAGACAATTCGTTAAGCCAAAAAGGAATGACTAAAAGTGATAACCCAGATTTACTCATTAATTTTTTCACTAAAGAAAGAGAACAAATTGATGTAAACCAATTCAATATGGGTTGGGGTTATGGCTGGGGATGGGGATGGAATCCTTATTTTTGGGGTGGAGGAAACACCTTTGTCTCTTCTTCAACTCAAGGAACTCTTTTCATCGACTTAATTGATACCAAGAAAAAAGAATTGGTTTGGCAAGGACAAGGAATAGGAACTCTTTCGGAAAACAGAATAGAAAAGGAAAAACAGATTAATGACTTTGTATCAAAAATCTTAGCACAATTCCCTCCTGGAGAAGAAAAAAAATAGGACTTTTATATTGATCCAAATAATTACGCTATCTTTGTAGACAGAAAATCAAACATGAAAAACACGTTTAACATTCAAATCTCAATTATCATTATTATTCCATAATAATGCAGGAGGTTTATGTAAATCAATTATAGTATTACAATTTATAAAACCTCCTACAAAGGAGGTTTTTTTATTTAGAAGACATGGATTTATTTCAACAAATACAAGAAGCAAAAAAACAATTAGAAGGTGTCGTAATGCAAACACCTTTGACCGAAAATTTAAATCTTTCTAATGAATTTAATACTCGCATTTTATTAAAAAGAGAGGATTTACAAACGGTTCGTTCTTATAAAATAAGAGGTGCTTACAATAAAATCAGCACACTAAGTCCTGGAGAAAAAGCGCAAGGGGTAATTTGCGCCAGTGCTGGAAACCATGCTCAGGGCGTAGCATATTCCTGTAAATTACTTCAAATAAAAGGCAAAATATACATGCCTAAAACCACTCCGAAACAAAAAGTAAAACAAGTAACTCTTTTTGGAGGTTCCTTTGTTGAAATTGTGCTTACAGGAGATACTTTTGACGATGCTTATGCAGCTGCAATGATAGATGCCACTACTAACAAAATGGCTTTTATTCACCCATTTGACGATGAAAAAGTAATTGCTGGTCAAGGAACAGTAGGTTTAGAAATTTTAGAAAGTTACACTCAGCCTATTGATTATGTTTTTGTTCCACTGGGCGGCGGAGGATTATCTGCAGGACTTTCAGAAGTATTCAAACATTTGAGTCCTAAAACTAAAATCATAGGAATCGAACCTGAAGGAGCACCTTCGATGAAGACTTCAATTGCCAATGGCGAAGTAACCGTTTTGGAAAACATCAACAAGTTTGTAGATGGAGCCGCCGTGAAACAAGTAGGGAAAATCACTTTTGAAATCTGCAAAAAAAACCTAAGTGATATCATTTTAGTTCCTGAAGGAAAAGTGTGTACCACTATTTTACGTTTATACAATGAAGAAGCAATGGTAGTAGAACCTGCTGGTGCATTGTCTATTGCCGCTTTGGATTTTTATAAAGAAGAAATCAAAGGAAAAACAGTTGTTTGTATCGTAAGCGGAAGCAACAACGATATTGAACGTACTGCCGAAATCAAAGAACGTTCTTTACTTTACGAAGGATTGATGCATTATTTTATGATCCAATTTCCGCAACGTCCCGGAGCATTAAAAGAATTTGTTAATGACATTTTAGGACCTGAAGACGACATTACCTATTTCCAGTTTACTAAAAAAAACAATCGTGAGGTAGGCCCAGCAGTTGTAGGTCTTGAATTGAAAAACAGAAACGACATTGTTGCTATCAAAACAAAAATGAAAGAAAAAGGTTTTCAGTATGAATACCTAAACGAAAAACAAGATTTATTCAACCAATTAATCGGTTAAGAACCTCAAAATTCTAATCTCAAATTTAAAAAAAATGACAGCATTAAGCGATATCAAAACTCTTGACGACATCAAATTATTGGTTGACACCTTCTATGGAAAAGTGCAAAAAGACACACTTATTGGCCCAATTTTTAATGAAAAAATTGGCAACAATTGGCCTTCACATTTAGAAAGAATGTATCGCTTTTGGCAAACTATCTTACTGGAAGAACATACCTATTCAGGAAGTCCTTTTCCTCCTCATAAACATCTGCCTGTAGAAAAAACACATTTTAATCGTTGGATGGAAATTTTTACCGAAACCATTGATAGTCTTTATACCGGAGCATTAGCCGAAGAAGCTAAACTTCGTGCTAAAAACATGGCTGAAATGTTCTTTTACAAAATAGAATACTTTAGAACAGGAGGTCGCAATTTTTTTGAAAGTTGATCACTATAATTTAATATTTTGTCTTAAATCAGTTTCGTTTTCAATTACTTTGTTTTCGTATTGCAACTTCCAACCCATGCTATTGGTTAAAATCAGCATTTTAGAAAGTTCGGAAATCAAGCGGTTTTGAGCATTTTTCTTTAAGGAAGATTTTTCAATTTTTTTGGCCAAATTAGCTCTAACCTGTTTGTTGATTTTATTGTAATCTTCTCCTGTAAAAGGATTCAATTTGCTTTGTTCTACATCATAAAACTGAATATCTGGACTAATTTTGATTTCTTCCTTTGGTATATTCAAAATAGTGATTGTTTTATTTGCTTCATCAATATCGTATTTCATTTGATGCAAATCGTAGGCTACCGTCACATCCGCATTAACAACTAAAAGTGCTTTCTTTTCAAATGAAAGCATATTCATCAAATATTTTTGTTGGTTCTTATACGTAATCACCTCAGCAAAATGCCCTTCGGTTACGACTAATTTCCCCACATTTACAATTTGCTGCTGGATTAAGTTAGTATTATAGCTAATACCTGCCGATTCATCCTCTTTCTTGAAATCACAGTATTTGAATAATAAGACTATTATTGCTATTAGTACTATCCCTAAAAGTATTTTTCTTTGCATTTATGTTTTTTTATAAAAGTATTAAAAATACCAAACACCAGAAACATCATTTCTAATAAAAATAAATGGGTTCAAATACACAATAACTACTAAATCATTAATCCTTTATACATCGAACTGAAAATCCATTCCCTTTAAAACTAGAGGCTGAATCAAAAGGAGAATTATCCATTGATAAATTTCTATTCAAGCCTAAACCATCAGATTCGGAAGAACTCCACCAATATCCATAAAAACTCAAATCTTCATAAGACCCTTCGGGTGTTATTTTTTCTTCCCGGATAACCCGAAAAACCGCTCACATTACTTCCTCCTTCATAAACTTCCCAACCTATACGTAGCGAATCACTTTTTAATTTATCTGTCGCTAATTTTGTACCTCCAAGAAAATTAGCTAAAATAGTCCATTCCTTATCTGATGGAATATGCCATCCTTTAGGAGCAAAACCTCTTTTATCGGTAATGGCATACCAGTTATATAGATTTCCATAGTCTTTAATATCCGAAGATTTGTCCCATGAAATAAACATTGGCTTTCCTTCCTTTCCTGCTTTTATCCAATCTTCTACATTTTTAGCCTCAGGAATTAGATCTCCGTTTTGAAAAGTGGTTGTCTTCACATTCTCGGACATCCAAATTTGAGTGCCAATTTTTACTGTTTTGTAAACAATGCCATTTTTATCTGTCACCTGTGCATTAATTGAAAAACCGATAAAGTAAACTGTCATTGTAATTAATAAGATTTTTGCTTTCATTTTTTTTAAATATTTTTAATTAGGAATTAAAACCACGTCCGAAACCATTTTAGGTTGTGGTGTAGACAAAATTGATTTTACGATTGAAACCAAGATTCCATTTGATGTACTTTCCAAAGCTGAAATTGTTTCGTTTGCCTGTGTTAAGTTTGGTTTATCCACAACAAAAGTATTTCCAGACAATTTATACAAGTATTTATCTTTTCCGGTTATGAGATAAATAGAACTACCTGAAAAAACAATCTCTTTATAAACACGTGTTGTCCCAGATGTTATTGGTATCATTACAGGCAAACTAATCCCTGTTTTAACCACCTCTATTGCAGTTCCTGTGAATTTATAAATATCTAAAACATCCGTATTGTATCTACGAACTACCATGTAAGGATTGGATAAATTGTTTGGATTTTTACACAAATGAATACTATGCTTATATTCCATACTCAAACCTGTGCCTACACTTCCTATTCCATCTAGTGAAGTTACTGCGCTAAACGCTGAACCGTTGTAATTAATGATATTAATTTTACCATTATCTGTAGTTGTATTAAAACTCAACCATGCCCAAAAGATTTTATCAGTATTACCTGCTTTTGAAGCATGATTAGTTGTAGGAAGATTTGTCATCACTCCCTGTACCCAATCCATTTGACTTACTGCTGTACCACTCCAAGCTCCTGTATTAGGATTATAATTATTATACAACATAGGGTGCCCATAATTAGAATTCAAACCCATACTCAGCATAAAAAACTGATTATTGAACTGCCCCATATACCCTTGATTAGTACTAGCTGAAGTTGGTCCATTATGAGTATTTAACGTGTGGTTGTGATAACTTGCACCTGCATAGCCATAATTCCCCTCAAATGAGGAATTAGAATGACTATAGGAAACCAGATTATTATTTGCTAAAACCTCAAAATCATCATTGAAGTATTGCGATTGTAATCCAACAGCTGTCGAAGTTTGCGGAGAAATAAAATCCCCCTGACAATTTACAACTGCCCCATAACTTTGAATACTTTGGGCAAACAATGTGTATTTTGCGATGACAGAAATAATTCCATTATAATCTAATATTTTATTGATTTCGGCCGCTTGATTATTGTTATTGGTAGTACTTCCTTCAGAGGGGGGAAAATAATACAATCTAAACTTAAAAGCACCTCCATTATCACTATAAAACTGCTTTGCTTGTGTAATTTCCTGAATATTTGAACCCATGCTGGTTCCATTGGTAGAATCAGAGTCTAAATCTGATGAACATGAAAAATTAAAATACAAACTAGTCATTATAAGGATTAAATAAATCTTTCTCATTTTTTTTCGGGATTAAAAATTATATTGAAAACCAAAACCTACATGATTCCTTTTAAAAGAAGATGTACCTCCAGCAGCATTTGTCCATTTATATTTTCCAAAATCGAAAACTGCATTTACTGTCCATTTGCTTGATTCTGATTGATAAATTTGTGGCTGAAGCCCCCAACCCGAATACCTCATAGTTCTTTTGACTGTTTCATCCTGAAAATTTACCTCATCGATATAAGCTGTTTCTAAAATTTTACCAGCCCCTACACCATAATCAAAATGCAAACTATTGAAAATAGAATAGACCCCTATCCAAACAGGCACTTCAATTAAAAAAGGAAGCCCTTTTGGCAGTATTTGTTCTAAACCTTCCTCTAAAGAGCCATTAAAAGATATTGGATAAACACGTAATGCAACACTTGGAACGGAAATTTTAAGCTCTGTACTTCTGTCACTAGCCAAAAAATTAGCCCACTCCTGACTTAGTACAACAGCTCCTTTCATTCCAAATTTAGTATTCTTTGAAAAATTCTGATGATATGATGTTTCTACAGCGGCAAATAATTGCATAGCTCTGCCTTTATCTGCAACCTTTCCCAAATCATCTCCAGGTTTTGAAAAAGACATCCCTGTATTAAATTTTACTGCTATATTTTTTTCCTGTGCGAAAACACTATTCGTTCTTAAGAAAGTAAAGGATAACAAAACAACGACACTTATTCTAATAAAACATCTCATACTTTTAACATTTTTGTTAATTGGTTATGAGACAAAACTACTTTAAACTAAGTTTTAAGAAAATACGTAAAATTTCGTATTTAAACTATATCAAATTATTATTCCTCGCCTTCTGGATAGCTTCTAGCTTATTATGAACTTGAAGTTTAGTATATATATTCTCTACATGTTTACGAATTGTACCTGCAGAAAGAAATAAATTATCAGCTATTGTATTGTACTTCAAACCTTTGCTCAATTGTTCTAAAACTTCAATTTCACGGCTTGTTAAATTATAGGTTTCACTATCAACAACCGATTCAAATGACATTGGATTTCTAAATAATTTTAGCGTTTTCATGGCTATTGACGGAGTCATTGTAGCCCCTCCATTAAGTGTTTCTAAAATACCTTGCTGTAAATCTTTTGGGTTTACTTCTTTTAACAAATACCCATCGGCACCTGCTTTAATAGATTTGAAAATATTTTCATCGTTATCAAAAACGGTAAGCATTATTATTTTAATATTGGGATATCTATTTTTCACCTGTTCTGTGGCTTCAATTCCATTCATCTTAGGCATTTCAATATCCATCAAAATCAAATCTACATTGTGATTTTTATCTAGTTTTTGAATTAAATCCTGCCCATTCATAGCCGTAAATTGCACTTTAAAATCATCAAAAAAAGATAATTTTTGCAGAACAGATTTCATTAAAAAAGTATTATCATCAACAATAACCAATTTTTTCATTTTAGGCTTTTTTGGTAAACAACAAATTAATACTAGTTCCTTTTCCGGGTTGTGATACTAAATTAAATTCACCTCCCATAGCTTCGATTCGATCTTGCATGTTTTGTAAACCATTACCCTTTTCAATATTTTCATAGTCAAAACCAGAACCATTATCTTGAATTGTTAGTTGAATATGCTTCTCTACTTGAACAACATGAATAGAAATTGATGTAGCTTCCGAATATTTAATGCTATTATTGACTGCTTCCTGAATAATCCTGTAAAGATTCATCCCCTCTACAGAACTTAATTTGACCTTCATGACATCATTAGAAATACTAAATAAAAAATTGATTTGATCTTTTGCCTCTTTCGCCTTCTCTATAAAATTATGTATTCGAATTTTTAAATCTTCAAATGTAATCTCACTAGAATTCATAGCCCAAATTGTATCCCTTAGTTCAACGATTGTAGATTTAGTAAAAGAACTAATCGTGGATAATTTATCATCTAACTTTTTATTAGTAATATCAAAAGCATATTTAATTGTATCTATGGAAGAAATAATAAATATTAACTGAGCTCCAATATTATCATGTAAATCTCTTGAGATATCTAATCGCTGTTGTTGCAACTTATTTTGAGTTTCTATTTCCTGAATGGCATTTTTAAGTTCAAATTCTTGTTCCTGTTGTTTGTTTCTAAGTCTCTGTTGGCGGTAAATTAAAAACCCGATGAGTCCAACCAATACTGCTAAAACTGAAACCCCTATCAACAAAATATTTTTTTGTTTGGTTTCGGCTTCTTTTTGAATCAATAATTGTTCTTTTTTTGCTGTTTGATATTTGGTTTCTAAATCGAAGATAATTTTGGTTTTATCAGATTCAAACAAACTATCTTTTCCTGAAATATACAAACCGGCAAAATGATTCGCTTTATGATATTCCTTTAATTGAGAATGCGCTTTGTGCAAATTTTTATAGGCATAAACTTCTAATAAATTGGCTTTTGATTTTTTAGCAAAAGACAATGCCTTTAAGGAAAACGCAATACTTTCTCTATACTTCTTTTGTTTAATCAAACAGAGTGCAAATGCATTTGCATTTTCGGCTACTTCAAATGAGTTCTTAAATTGCTCATGTAATTGTATTACTTTCAGATAATTTTTTTCAGCAAAATCATACTTATGCAAACTATCATAAACTATAGCAATATTCGATAACGGATAGGCTACAAATCGTTCACAACCTAATTGAAGATATCCTTTTTTAGCCATAAAAGAATATTTTAACGATTCTTGATATTTTTTAAAATTAATCAATAATCCTCCTAAATTTCCTACCGCCATAGTTTGCCCTAATTTGTCGCTTGTTTTGAAATACAAAGCGATGGCTCTTCTGTAATACAACAAGGCTTTTGAATATTCCTTCTGAGCTTTATAAATAATTCCAATATTAGTATTGGTCATAGCTTGCTTTACATTATCCTTTTTCTTTTCATAAAAATACAGTGCTTTAAAATAATATTTCAAAGCAGCATCAAATTGGCCTTTACTATCATACACAATACCAATATTGTTATAGGTATCTGCCATACCTAGAGAATCATTAATGGATTTTCGGATGCTCAATGCTTTTTTATGAAAATACAAAGCCGAATCCAATTCGCTTTTATATTGATGGACATTCGCAATACAGTTGAATGCCATTGCGATATAAGTTGGATTATTTTGCAACCTAGATTGACTGAGGGCTAAATAGGATATTTTCTTTGATTGTTCCAAGTCTATATTACTATACTCGTCTGAAAGCTGAATCAAAGTTTTTAATTTTTCTAATTTATTACAAATTTTAAGTGCATTTTTTAAACTATCAATTGCATGATTAGACTTTTGAGAAAAAGTAATACCTGTGCATAGCAAAAAAATAAATAGCGTTTTACTCATGGGCTAATTTTACACACTAAAGATAAAAAAAATAGGATTAACTTTTTTAATGTAAGTCTTTTTTGGGATATAATTCTCCAAACAAATTGGAATTCAAATCAAAAATAGCTTCGTTTAAAAAAGCATTTGATGCTTTTATTTGTTCCAACAGCATTGTACATAGCAATATCTGGTTTTCGAAATGGCTGTTTTTTTGTGTTTTTTGCCTAAGTTGTGCCTCTAACATGGTAATTCTATTTTCAAAATCTTTTTTTCTCTCTTAATTTCAACCCAACAATTACAAAAAATAATCATCCCTAAAAATAACAATATCAATACCAGTACCTCCATCACATTTCACCATTAGATTTCACTTTAATTCCCTTTCATTAAAACACTTTTAGGTATCTTAATAGAACTACAAGTTGTTTTTCCATTTACAATACTCGAGAAATAGAACAACTCCTTATCTTCATCATAAAATGGAGAACCTTCAAAATCGGGTGAATTAATCTTACTCCCTAAATTTATTGGTTCTGACCATTTTTTCCAGGTATCATCTAAGCGATAAGTCACAAAAAGATCAAAATCACCATAAACACTATACCCATTGCTGCTAAAAATAAGTGTGGTATTGTCAGATAACAATTGTGGTAACAATTCATGGCCTGCAGAATTCACACTTTTACCTAAATTTTGAAGTAAACCAAATGTTCCATCTTCTTTTTTAGTTGCAAAATACAAATCAGCTCCTCCTTGAGTAAAATCGGTTTCTATACCCATAATAATCGTTTTTCCATCTTTCGAAACACTTAAATCAGCTGTGTCGTTGTAATTATTATAAGCTGTTATTTTAAGCGGAGAAACTATCTGATAATTACCGTCTTTAAATTCATATAAGGTAAAACCTGTTTCGGTCGAATTTCTCGTATAATTTGCCCCTCCTTTTATAAGGAAATTGGAATTAGAACTCACAACATAATTATAGGATTCATTTTTACTTAAACTAGGTACTAACTGAGGTTCAGCCCATTTTCCATCGCTTAATTTTTGACTAATAAAAACCTGATCTGCCTCTTCTGTTTTATTAGTTAAAAAAAGTTTTTGTCCATCATCCGATAACATAAAACTGCTTAATTCGGCTACTTGAAAATCCAATATATTTTTATCACCTAAATTTTCAAACGCTGGTTTTGTATGTATCATTGCTTGAATTGGGATTTCAGAATCCGATATTCCTATGGCATCAATTTGTTTTTGACCTGGTAGTAGAGCAAAATTAAATTCGACTCTAACTGCTACAACATTAGCTACAGCATTATCTAAAATAGCATACTCAATGCCAGGATTAAAAACATCCGGTGCTTCCTGAATTTTTTCTCCTTTTTCGTTTAAAATAATAATCATGATCCGTTCTAGCTGTTGATTTAAAAGTGGGTGTTCTCCAATCACTTTTCCGAGTCCAGACCGCATCATAACTACCAGAGCCTTTGTCTACTAAAATACGCGTGACACAACCTGCATTTAAATTTTCAAATACAGCAATTTGCTTTACAATTTGTGGTTTTTCAAATCCTACTTCGACAATTTCTCTACCATCAAGAGCATTTTTAGGAGTCCAAGCATTTCCACTATTTCCACCTTGCGGGAATACATCAGGTTTACCTAAAATTCGTTTTATACCGTTTTGCTTTCCCCCTAAATCGGAAGAAAACTTAATAACTTTTGATGCCCACTGAATTTGTTGTGCTTCGGTAGTCCAAAAAACAAAACAAATCCCACACAACAGTATTATTTTTTTCATCGCTTGATACATTTAGAAAGGGGCTATGAAAAAATTCACACCCCCTTTCAATTACAACTAAAAACGCTTAATTGTTTACTTTGATTTTTTCTACTTTTCTTCCTTTGAAAGCGAAGATGTACTCTCCGTCTTTAGTAATATCAATACCATCACCATATTGGGGACTACCTCCTTTACCTTTTGATTGAACAGAACCTTTAGTTTCTCCGTTAGTCATATCAATTCCATAAATGATGTTTTTGCTGTCTCTTTGGTCTCTCAAGAAATAATTATCCCCAATGTGATAGAAAAAATCTACCCCTTTTATTTTCTCCGTAGCATAAACTCTTGAACCATCTTTTTTATGGTAAGAAGCTAATCCTTTTTCGGACAACACAACCACTTTATCTCCAAAATCAATCACGTCAGTTGCTTTACCAACCTTGGCATCATTGTGTTTTACATCAAATAATTGTTTGCCAGAAGCAATGTCATAACCGTAAAATTCATCCCCATCGCCTACAAAAACCGTCTTATCAGAATCAATAATTAAGTCTGTTATACGTTTGTCAAATTTTTCAGATCTCCAAGCGGTTTTTCCAGTTGCATCATCAAGTGAAAGCAAACTATTTTTTTGAGCTTTATAATCCCAAAAGATATAAGGCACCCATTCTTTGACTGTACTTCCCATACCATATGAAGTTGTCTCTAATCTATATTCCTGAACTTGCACTTTCCCTCCTACTTGGACCATTATTTTATCCCCTGTTTTGTAGATATTTGGCATACACAAAGCGCCCGTAATTTTCTCAGAAGCCCAAAGCAATTTTCCCGATTCTAAGTCATGTTTTTCAACATATTTAGTTCTGTCTCTAGTTCCCAAAATCACAATATAAACAGCGTCATCCGTAAAAAGCGGTTGTGCTAAGGTTCTATAAATTTTAGAACGTTTTCCGCCACTAAACATTCCTCCATTAGCACCCTGCATATCATTTTCATAAATTGCTTCCCATAACTTTTGTCCGTTATTGATATTGTATGCCTGAATTCCATCCAAATACATGAATAACTTATCTCCTTTAATCCATAAATCAATAATAGCACGACGTGTTACCAACTCTTTTTCTACGGTCCCTCTAAAAGTGGCATCCCAAACTACATCTCCATTAGTAGCATTAATTTTTACTAATTGGTTTTTAAAACCCGTAAATAAAGCGCCTAGTGCAGTAGGTTTAAAATTGACCATTATGATTTCGTTTCTTTTAGCATCATAAATATATTTTCCAACCCCACCTTTGAACCGATTGGTTTCCCAAATTTTCTCACCATTTTTAGCTTTAACTAAAATTACCGATGCACGTTGAGAAATTAAAAAAGCATCCAATTCAAAAATATACTTTACAGTTTCTAATTCGCCTTGATCCAAACCTTCTTCGGCTTTAGTTCCTTTTGGAATCAAATCCTGATAAGCTTCAGAATTCCACAATTCTTTTCCTGATTTAATATCAATACAAGCAACTCTATCCGTTCCTAATTTTCTTTGGTCAAAAAGAAACAAATAACCGCCGTTTTCAGTAAAAATAGTGTACTGCAATTCGGATTTATTAGTACTATTAGTTGTTATTTTCTTGTAATCACCATTCCATATTGGTTTACCATCTTTGTCTAAAACGGAACTAGAATTATCATCAGTTCCTACAATTAATTCTCCATTACTGTTTACAACTGCTAATCTGGTTGCTTTGTTATCGAATTCCGATTCCCAAACAGTTGAAAAACTTCCTGTTTTTTTTCCGGCACTTCCTCCTGAAACGGCACTCTTAGCCTTTTCTAATAATTTCCCAAATTGGGCAAAAGCTGGTAATGTACTTCCGACACAGAAAGCCAGCATCACTAAAGTAATTTTTTTCATTTTTTGCGTTTTTAAGTTGTTTTATAAATGTTTATTGCGTTTTACATCTAGACTATTTTCTATCAAAATGTTATTGAATAGCGAATTTTATAGCGCTGTTGTTTTTGAAGCTTAAAATTGAATTTGTGTTCTAAAATGTATTCCGAAATAAAATTGGTAAACATTGCATTATCAATGTCGCTATCTACTTTGAAGAATGTAGCTACTTTACCATTTTGAATCACTCCAATGTCGGCAACAATAGTTCCTTTTACCTCATTGAATTTTTTGGTTTTCTTTTTTAAAAAATCTTCCGATTTAAAAACTGCATCCACCTCGGCAGTTACAGCCTCGGCAACAACTTCTTCGTCAGTAAGAACTTTTCTTTGAGCAAAAACTGAAGTAGAGAAGAAAAGTTGGAGTATCCCCAATAACAATGTGTATCGAATCAATTTCATCTAAGTTTTTTTAATGTTACTTAGCAAAATTGAACCAATAATAAGAGGCAATCAATACGAAAAATTACGTATTTTTAAAATTGAATGTGAGAAAATTGAGTTTGAAGTAATGCAATTTTAGCTTGTAGTTTAGCTACAAACTTAAGATGACTTTCTGATTCAGGATTAAAAGGACGATGGTTTAACCCGCTCTGAATACTGCCAATCTCTTCCAATACTGGCAATGCCGATTTTGAAACTGTTGTTTCTTTAAATCGTTGCCAGATGTAATCAATAGCAACCTGATTAGGATGCAACATATCTTCGGCATAAAAACGATAATCACGCAGCTCGTCCATCATAATTTCGTAACTCGGAAAATAGATTGAAGATTTTAGATTATAGATAGTAGAATCCTCTAAAACTTGACGAATGGCACTAATTAAATGCGCTTTACTTAGCGTATTTTCTACAAAACCATCTTTGATGTGGCGCACTGGCGAAACCGTAAATATAAATTTGACATTAGGATTTACTTTTTGAATTAGCGCAATTGTATTTAGGATGGAATTTTGAATAACCTCAACCGAAAGCAGTTCTTTTAAAAACTGTTTTTGAGGCACTTTATGACAATTGGCTACAATTTGCTCACTTTCTATATGGCGATACACCCAAGAAGTTCCATAGGTAATTAAGAAATGCGTTGATTTTGTTATTTGGTTATTTGTTGCAACAACTAATTCATTTAATAATTTCAAAAAAGTTGCTTTATCTGGATTTGAAAGTTCCGAATGAACTTCAAAAGAATGCCATAAATCATTGTGAAAAAAAACATCTTTTTCGGTAAAAAAATCTTTATTTACGGCTCTTTCGATTAATTTTCCGATAGAAACAGGATTAAAAATAATACCAAATGGATTACAGGAATGCTGAAATTTATAATAATCCAATTGGGCCGCCATATTTACCGCAAAACAGGAACCCAGACTTAGAATTCTGGAATGATAATCAATAGGAAATGAATTTTCAGCAATTGGAATTACGGTACGAAACAGCATTACATTTTTTTCCAAAAATAAGTATTAAAATATTAATACAAATATTGGATTTTAGAATAATTAGGATTATTCAAACTTGACTCTGATTCTTGCTCCGTTGGATTATTGTCTTTGTCGTATTTATAAGCTATAGTATGCATTTTTGCCGAAGAAATTGTTTGATCACCTACTACAACCGCTGTTTCAGCAACAATCATAACAACATTGTTTTTTGACACAATAGCAGCTTTATCTAATAATTTATTATAACCTACAATACTATTATATGGGTTATTATAAGTATCGTATTCGTATGATATTGTAGTAGTGGTTACTTTGTCCTCTGCGATTACATCGACAACATTCTCACTCTTAACCAAATTATCATTTTTAAAATACAAAACACCATGACTTAGTTTTTGTCCTTCTTCCTTTGAAGAACCCGAAAATTTCTCATATGAAATTTTACCATCACTAGCATGAGTATAATAAATCACATAATTTTCAGAAGAAGTAAGTTTGACTAATTGCTCATTTTCATAAGTATACTCTAAAACAACACTCGATTCATTTAGCTTATTATAGCTTACAATTTTAGTAATTAAACCATTGTTGTAGGTATATTCAATTTTTTGTTTTGAATTTTCAGAGCTTATGATTTGATTGTCAAGATACTTAAAAATGGAATTTTCAGAAACACCATTTTCAGTAGTTTCTATCATTTTGATAAAAATTTTCCCCTTATCGTCCTTATCATTTGCACAAGAAGTCAAAAGAATCGCTACGGTAGCAATCAAAAAAAATAGTTGGGTAATTTTTTGCATCACGAAATAGGTTAATTAAACTAAAAATTTGGGATTTCAAAACTATATATTTAACATGGCTATAGCAACAAAATAAGTTTAACGACTAAAAAACTCGTTAAAAAGTGCTTTTTTACCTCTAAAATTCACCAAATTATTATTGCACAGAATATATTCAAAATGAAGATGATTTTAGCTAAAAAAACAGCACAAAGCGTTGCTTTTTTACACGAAATCAGCCAATTTTAAAACCCTTTTTTTACGACCAAATGCACTCGCAAAGCGGTTTAAAGAGTTTTTTTCCTTTCAACGATTTTAAGTTGTATAGTTCGTATTTGCTTCTACATTTGACTTGTATACCAGTAAAATATATTATGAAAAACATTTTCAACCCTATTTACAGACAGGACTATTTAGAAGGCTATTCTAAAGGACAAAATCCTCATACTAAAGTAAAAATTTCAACTAGCACGGCTTTTAATGAAGGTTTTAAATCTGGTAGACTTGACTATGAGAGTCTTAATGGAAACATCCTTGATGGCATTCCTAAAAAAATTGTAAACGAAAAAGTCCTAGATGAATTTCTACTTGCTGGATTATTAGGTATTAATGTTGATACCGATGGCTATAATCATTATCAAATAAGTGTTTTATTGAAATGGTATCAAAGCGGTATTGAACAATACGACCCAAAAGAAAACAATTATTTATTAGACATTTTAGAAGACAACGGAATAGAAACCAGTCACAACTAATTATATAAATAACCAAAAACGAAAAACCCTTTTAGTTTGCTTTCAAACTAAAAGGGTTTTCTATTTTAGTGTACTTTGCAATTTATTTCACAAAATCAATAGCTTTTGCTAAAGCTTCTGGAATGCCAGCTGCATTTTTACCTCCTGCAGTAGCAAAGAACGGCTGTCCACCACCACCACCTTGGATAAACTTTCCTAACTCACGAACAACTTGTCCAGCATTTAAGTTTTTCTCCGCTACTAATTCTTTCGAAATATAGCAGCTTAACATTGGTTTTCCTTCTTCGGCAGTAGCCAAAACTAAAAACAAATTATTCCCTAAATTACCCAACTCATACGCTAAATCTTTCGCCCCCTCTGGGTTCAAATCTACTTGTTTTGCTAAGAATTGAACTCCGTTTACTTCTTGTAATTCCTGAGCCAATTCGGCTTTCATATTTTTAGCTTTCTCTTTCAACAAAGCTTCTACTTGTTTTTTCAACTTCGCATTTTCATCCTGTAAAGAAACCACCGCTTTTACAGCGTCCTGAGGATTTTTTAATGCCGATTTAATTTCGCTCAACAATTCTTCTTGCGAAGCAAAAATTGTCTTACACCCTCACCTGTAATCGCTTCAATACGACGAATTCCAGCTGCCACAGCACCTTCCGAAACAATTTTGAAAGACCAGATATCAGCTGTGTTGTTTACGTGAATACCTCCACACAACTCCATACTGTCTCCAAATTTAATCGCTCGAACATTATCACCATATTTTTCACCAAACAAAGCCATTGCACCTTCGTCTAAAGCTTGTTGGATAGGAATACTTCTTCTTTCAATCAAAGGCAATTGCTCCTGGATTCTTGCATTCACAAAATCTTCCACCTGTTGCAATTCCTCATCCGTTACCTTTGAGAAATGAGAAAAGTCAAAACGTAAATTTTTAGGATTTACCAATGATCCTTTTTGTTCCACATGAGTTCCTAAAATAGCACGCAAGGCCTGATGCATCAAGTGAGTAGCCGAGTGATTTTTAGAAGTATTCGTTCTTAAATCTGTATTTACTTTTGCAACGAATGAAGCTGTAAGATTTTCAGGCAATTTTTTAGCAAAATGCAAAATCAAATTGTTTTCTTTCTTAGTATCAATGATTTCGATTGTTTCATTTGCCGAAACTAAAACTCCTTTATCTCCTACTTGCCCTCCTCCTTCTGGATAAAACGGTGTAGCATCTAACACAATCTGGTACATAACACCATCTTTTTTAGAATCTACTTTACGGATACGAGTAATTTTGACCTCATTTTCTACTTGGTCATAACCCACAAAAGATTCTACGTTACCATCTACTAAAACCTTCCAGTCATCGGTAGAAACTTCAGAAGCTGCGCGGGAACGGTTCTTTTGTTCCTGCATCGAAGCATCAAATTCTTCTTCATTGAATGACATGCCTTTCTCTTTCAAAATCAAAGCTGTCAAATCTTTTGGAAAACCAAAAGTATCGTATAATTCGAATGCTTTTACTCCAGAAACTTCCGTTCCTTTTGTTTCAGCCACTACATTTTCCAATAATTGCAATCCTTGATCTAAAGTTCTCAAGAAAGAAGCTTCTTCTTCACGAATGACATTTGTAACCAAAGTTTGTTGTTTTTTGATTTCTGGGAAAAACTCACCCATTTGATCCGCTAAAACAGCGACTAATTGGTTAATAAAAGGCTCTTTAGTATTCAAGAAAGTAAATCCGTAACGAATCGCACGACGTAAAATACGACGAATTACATAACCCGCTCCGTTGTTTGATGGCAATTGTCCATCGGCAATCGCAAAGGCTACCGCACGCACGTGATCTACAATAACACGAATTGCAATGTTGATTTTGTTTTGCTCTTCGCTAATATTTTTAACTTCGTTTGAAGTATATTTTAATCCTGTAATTTGCTCTACTTTTTCAATCAGCGGTGTAAATACATCCGTATCGTAGTTTGATGTTACTCCTTGCATCGCCATACACAAACGCTCAAATCCCATTCCGGTATCAACGTGTTGTGCTGGTAATTTTTCTAACGAACCATCGGCTTTACGGTTGAATTCCATAAATACATTGTTCCAAATTTCCACTACCTGCGGATGATCGGCATTTACTAAGCTAAAACCTGAAATAGCCGCTCTTTCGTCGTCTGAACGTAAATCGATGTGAATTTCTGAACAAGGCCCGCATGGTCCCTGATCCCCCATTTCCCAGAAATTGTCTTTTTTGTTTCCAAGGATAATGCGGTCTTCCGAAACGAATTGTTTCCAAATATCAAAAGCATCTTGGTCAAAAGGCACATTCTCCGCTTCGTTTCCTTCAAAAACAGAAACATACAAACGGTCTTTGTCTAATTTCAACACTTCAGTCAAAAATTCCCAAGCCCATGGAATAGCCTCTTTTTTGAAATAATCTCCAAAAGACCAGTTTCCAAGCATTTCAAACATAGTGTGATGATACGTATCAAAACCTACATCCTCTAAATCGTTGTGCTTTCCTGAAACACGAAGACATTTTTGCGTATCGGCAATACGATTACTTTTTGGAGTGGCGTTTCTAAGAAATACTCTTTAAACTGTGCCATACCTGAGTTATTAAACATCAAAGTAGGGTCGTCTTTTAGAACAATAGGAGCCGAAGGAACAATTAAATGTCCTTTACTTTCAAAGAATTGTAAATACGCTTTGCGAATGTCTTGTGATTTCATTTTTATTTTTTTTTGCCACTAAGGCGCTAAGGCACAAAGTTTTTATTTGTTTTTTTTAAAACTCCTAAATTCAACAATTTTTAAATCACTGAATTTTTAGCTCTTTCAATCAATTTTATATTATATTTAATACTAAAAAAAGGGTCGAACAACTAAAACATTTATTAAATTTGTTCAATGCGCTTTTTTTGGAGCTGCAAAAATAGGGTATTTTAAAATATGGCGAAAGTAAAATATTATTACGATTCTGAAAATCTGGCATATCGCAAAATTAAAGTCAAGAAAAGAAAAAAAGTAGGCTTTGTAGCCTTGTTTTTACTGGCTTCAGCTTTATTTGGATTTCTCAGCTTTGTTCTTTTATTAAACACTCCCTATTTTGACACCCCAAAAGACCGTTTATTACTTCGTGAAATTGAGAATCTGAAGCTAAATTATGCCGTTTTGAATAAAAAAATGGATCAGGTTGATAATGCCATCGAAGCCATTGAAGAACGAGACAATAATTTATACCGCACTTATTTCAATACGGCTCCTATTCCTGCAGAAGAAAGAAAAGCAGGTTTTACTGATGTAAATCGATACAAAGCGCTGGAAGGTTATGACAATACCCAACTGGTTTTACAAACAACTAAACGAGTGGATGTATTGACCAAAGAATTAGCTATACAATCCAAATCCTTAGATTATATTTTAAAACTCGCTAAAGAAAAAAACAAATTATTAGCTGCCATTCCTGCCATCCAACCTGTCAGAAATGAAAATTTAAAACAAATGGCATCTGGTTTCGGTTATCGCACAGACCCTTTTACCAAAGTAAGAAAAATGCACGAAGGCATGGATTTTACAGCAAAAAAAGGAACTCCTGTTTTTGCCACAGGTGACGGAGTTGTAAAACAAGCTGACAACAGAGCGTCTGGATATGGTAATCATATTGTGATTAGGCACGGTTATGGATACGAAACTTTGTATGCGCATTTGAGCAAATACAATTGCAAACCAGGACAACGAATAAAACGTGGAGACATTATTGGTTATGTAGGAAGCACGGGACGATCAGAAGCGCCACATTTGCATTATGAAGTACATAAAGATGGTCGTGTCGTAAATCCGCTTAATTTTTATTATGGTAATATTTCTGCTGCAGAATACGTTGCTATATCTAAATTAGCTAACCAAGAAAATCAATCTCTGGATTAGTATTCAGTGTTCAGCTTTAGAGTAATCAGTCACTTGATTAACGTTTTTTGACTGTTAATTGCTCATTTTAGAATTAAAATATTGGATTTTGAAATTTATTAATTTGGAATTTAAAAAAACATGCACATAGAATTACAACCAGGAAAAAGATACTATAGCATTGGTGAAGTGGCCAAAGCATTTGATGTCAATGCTTCATTGATTCGTTTTTGGGATAGTGAGTTTGACATTTTAAAGCCTAAAAAGAACGCCAAGGGCAATCGAATGTTTACACCCGAAGACATCAAGAACCTTCAGCTCATTTACCATTTGGTTAAAGAAAGAGGTTTTACACTGGAAGGAGCTAAGACCCATTTGAAAGAAGGACAAAAGAAAACCTTAGACAAATTTGAAATTATTAGCAAACTAGAAGCTATAAAAGTACAGTTGAATAATATAAAAAATGAGTTATGAGTTATGAGTTATGAGTCATGAGTTAGAAATAAATAAATAAATAAATAAAAATAAATTAATAAACTTTAAATTAAACAAACATGGATTTTAAAAGATTTTTACCTTGGATTATAGGTGCAGTTATTATTTTTGGAATTTACGGCTGGGTTAAAGGAATCAACAACACAGCAGTAACTTTAAGTCAAGACATTGAAGAATCTTGGGGAAATGTACAAACAGCTTATCAAAGACGAAATGATCTTATTCCAAACATTGTAAGTACCGTAAAAGGTTATGCAGAGCATGAAAAAAGTACTTTGACAGCAGTAATTGAGGCTCGTGCCAAAGCTACCCAAACTACGGTAGATCCAACCAATATTACACCAGAACAACTAGAAGCTTTCAACAAAGCGCAAAGCGGAGTAAGTAGTTCACTTTCAAGATTATTAGTATCAGTAGAACAATATCCTAACTTAAAAGCAGACCAAAATTTCTTGAAATTACAAGATGAATTAGCTAGTACAGAAAATCAAATTTTAACGGCTCGTACTCGCTTTAACGAAGCTGTTAAACCATATAACACCCACATCAAAACCTTTCCAAATTCATTGTTTGCAGGTATGTTTGGTTTTAAAGAAAAAGCCTATTTCAATGCTGTTGAAGGTGCTGATAAAGCTCCGGAAGTAAAATTCTAAAAGATTTCAGATTTTCGATTAACGATTTTTGATTGCAGAATATAAACTTCTACAATCAAAAATCGTTAATCTTCATTCAAAAATAATTCCCATGTCAAAAGTAGAAGATTTTTTAACTCCAGCAGAAGAACTCGAAATTGTTGAAGCTATACGAATAGCCGAAAAAAATACTTCTGGTGAAATTAGAGTGCACATCGAACGAACTACCACTATGGACGCTTACGAACGTGCCAAAGAGGTGTTCCATGAATTAAAAATGGATGAAACAGCTCTTAAAAATGGCGTTTTAATTTATCTAGCGGTTGACGATCATAACTTTGTGATTTGTGGTGATAAAGGAATCAACGATGTTGTTGGTACTGATTTTTGGAACTGTACCCGTGATGCTATGGTAGTGCAATTCAAACAAAACAATTTTAAACAAGGACTTGTTGACGGAATTTTAAGAGCCGGAGAACAGCTTAAAAAATATTTCCCTTGGCAAGAAGGCGACACCAATGAATTATCTAACGAAATCTCAAAAGGATAAATAATGAAAATTCCAACTCAGAAAAACTCAAATTCCAAAGGAATTTTTCAATTTGTACTCTTACTATTTGTACTTTTTTCTAGCAATTGTATCTTTTCACAATTTACCATTCCGGAAAAACCTAGTTTGCAAACTTCGGTTTATGATTACGCCAAACTCTTTAACGAGAATGAAAAAACGCAACTGGAAGAAAAACTCATTCGCTATTCTGACACTACAACTACACAAATTGTAGTCATTACCATAGAAAGCTTAAAAGGCGAAGATGTTAGTTTACTGGCAACCAAATGGGGTCAAACCTGGGGAGTTGGAGGCACTGCCAAAGACGACAACGGAGTGATTATTCTGATTTCTAAAACCGATAGAAAAATAGCCATTAATCCTGGCTACGGTTTAGAAGATAGATTGACAGCAGGAATTGGTGGTGAAATCATTAGAAATATTATTATTCCTGAGTTCAAAGCAGGTAGTTATTATAATGGAGTTGACAAAGGAACCGATGCTTTATTTGACGTTTTTAAAGGCAAATACAAAGGGACTCGAAAACAAAACCAACAAAAACAAGATTTTCCCATCCTGCCATTCATTATCATCATTGTTTTTATCATCATTTTAGCTTCCAGAAATAAAGGTGGTGGCGGAAATTCAGGCAATAATGGCGGTGGCGGCCCTAGCTTATTAGATGTGATTATCTTAAGCAATCTAGGTCGAAACAGCGGTGGTTTCGGTGGAGGCTTTGGAGGTTCTTCTGGCGGTGGTTTTGGTGGAGGCGGCTTCGGAGGAGGATTTGGCGGCGGAGGTTTCTCTGGCGGTGGTTCTAGCGGAAGTTGGTAAAATCCAGTTTCAATTTGCACCTAACATAATTTTACTTTTCGAGGAAAGCATTCGACAATAAAAAACAAACAATAAAATTACAAATAAACCACTTCAAAGCGAAGTGGTTTTTTAGTATCAAAAAAGTTCTTTACTAATATGACTTTCTTATTAAAAATCAGGAGGCATTTAAATGACAAAATCTTAGTACTTATTTTTCTAAAAAATGAAAGATAAATACCCTACATTTGAAAAACTTACAGTCCTAATGATTACTTCTATGAAAAACGTTATTTTCCTTTTTTTACTTTGTTTTAGCCTTACAATGCAATCTCAAGACTTCTCAGATATTGATGAAAATGAAATGCCCCAAGAAATTGAAAAAATAAATGACGAAATCCTCAAGAACCCAAGCGGTGATAATTACTACCTAAGAGGCTACTATTATTATCTAAACAAAGATTATCTTGCGGCCATAGCCGATTATAACAAAGCTATATCTTTAGATCCGAATAACTATAGATTCTATTATAGCAAAGGAAATACAATCATTAAATTAAAAGATTACAAACAAGCGATTGAATGTTATACAAAAAGTATCGCTTTAAACAATACTATACAAAAAGCCTACTTCAACAGAGCGTATTCTAAAACAATGATCGACGATGCAAAAGGTGCAATTGATGACTATACCAAAAGCATTTCCATCAATCCCAAATACCTTCAGGCATATCAAAACAGAGGGATCATAAGATCAAAATTAAACCTGCACAAAGAAGCCATCCTTGATTTTGACAAAGTCATCGAAATTGATCCAAAATTTGTGGAAGCGTACCAAAACAGAGCCATTTCGAAAGCTATGGTTAATATCGATGCCAAAAGCGATTTTGACCAAGTAGTAAATCTAACGCCCGATGATCCTGAAGCCTATTACAATAGAGCCATCTATTTTATTAATTTTAAAATTAAAGGCGATTATTGCTCCGATATAAAAAAATCGGTTAGCTTTCACTTCGACGCTGCGGTGGAATTATTAAGTAAGTATTGTAAATAACACATGTCTTAATTACTCTCCAAATATATTTTTAAGTACCTATTTATAACAAAACCCAATAGAAAAGAAATCAACAAACTTTAAAAAAAGAAAGTAAAATGACAAACAAAATATTAATTACAACCGGTATTTTATTTTCATTGATATTTCTTTCCTGCAATAATACAGAAGCAATTAAAGTAAAAAATATTTATTACAAATTATATTCTGAAAAAGATAGTTTGATTGGATTCTCTTTAAGAAAATATGTATTTAGTCAAGATACAATCAGTGAAAAATATTTAACTATTGACTTAAAGGGGAAAAAGAAATATGATTACAAACAATCGTTTTATAAAAAGGATGGAGCTGTTTTTATTTTTTCAAACATAAAAAATGACACTACTAAATTTCTATATTTCTCTCCTGCTAAAAAAGACACTTGCATTCATATAGATAGGATGTTAGGAAATTTTCATCTTTGCAACAAAGGAAAAGTAAAATTCAAAAAATATAATGATGCATATAAAGTTCTTTACAATGAGAGAGGTTATGATTCGAGAAAAGAGACTTTAATATTAGATAGAGATTATACAATATTAGCTAGATTTGAAGATTGTTATGACTATAGAAAAGAAATTATTGTAGAAAATAATGCTATTAATGACAATGTAAAATTACAACTTGATAAAGCGAGCAAAGAACTTTTATGGTGGGAATAGTCAAGATATTTTATTGCTAAGAGAACCCGTTGGGTGAAATTAAATAATTTGATTTTTAATATTATTTATAGGTCTATCAAATATGAATTTATTGATATATTGAATTAGAGTCATTGCTGTTATTTTTGCTAAAATTCTTGTTTTAAAACCAGCAAAAGATTTAGCATAATTTCTTCGAATTAAAAACTGGTCGCATAATTGTGAAAACTGGGTTTCAATTCTTTTTCTTGATTTTCTAAAAATATATGGTTGAGGCTTATAGTTTTTTTGATTGGATCTCATTGGTGTTTCTAATTGGATTTTTACTGTTCGAAATAGGTCTAGCCTAATCGATTCTGACAAATACCCTCTATCTCCAAGTAATACACAATCAGATAATTGTTGTTTTATATTCTTTAGAAAATGAACATCATGAACTTCTGCTTTTGTAATCTCTAAAGAATGGAAAACACCATCTACAGAACAAACTCCATGTAATTTATATCCATAAAACCAATTGTTTTGTGAGGCACAAAAACCTTTGGAAGGAGCTGTTTCAAAATGCTCTTTACATATTTTAATTCGGCAATGACGAGAAAATTTACAGATTTCCAACGGCATACTGTCAACAATAAAATAATTCTCAAACTCAAGAAATCGACTCGCTAGTTTGCTTCGGACTTCTTCAGAAAACAAAAACAGTTTTCTTCTTCTTTTGTTGAATTGACTGCGTTCAATTAAGTTAGGAATTAAATCTGGACTAATTTGTTTGAAAAGTGAGTTTTCACTATCAATAGACATAAATTCAGCAGTTAAACTAAGTGCTACGACCTCTAAATCAGACATCTTGCCGCTTCTTCCAACTCTTGATTTAAATAATGAATCATAATTCAAAGAACTTATAACTTCTAAAACCTTAAAATAATTTTTAACTATATTTGACATGGATGTTGGTTGTTTAGCGACTTCAAGATACTGCTTTGCAGTGTCTTGACCAATATCTAATCAATTTAATTTACTTCAAATAATTTCACCCAACGGGTTAAGAGAATAAATAGTTTATGAATGGACACTATCCCAAAAAGTGTGTAAGTTGAAAAGTTAAGGCTTCGTTTTTATAATCGGAGCCTTTTTTCAAATATAAGGGTAAATTGGTTTAAAACAATTCCCCAATTTTGAATAGGCATTGACCATTTTTTGGTCGCTTCTCTTAAAGCCAAAAATACCGATTTTAATACAGCATCATCTGTTGGGAACGACATTTTGGATATCCAAACAATAAGTTTACAACTTTAATATAGTGTTCATAATATTTAATAAAATCCCTTACTAAATTTCACAAAAACATTATTGAAATTTCTTGACTGATTTATAAATTTATTTATCTTTATCCTGATTTTAATTTAAACCAGCCAGATACAACCGTATATGCTTTCACAAAAAACCAAATACGCTCTCAAAGCCCTACTCTATCTAGCGCAACAGGAAGCGAATCATATTTCTAAAACTACTGATATTGCCGAATCGGCTAATATCCCTAAAAAGTTTTTAGAACAGATTTTATTGGATTTAAAACGTGGGCATTTAGTAGGCAGTAAACAAGGAAAATTAGGCGGATACTACCTTTTAAAATCCAAAGATGAAATCACTTTAGCCGATATTCACCGATTATTTGATGGTGCTATCGCATTATTACCCTGTGCTTCTTTAAATTTTTACGAACGTTGTTCGGATTGTACGGACGAGTCAGAATGCCTGCTACGACACGGCTTGATGACCATTAGAGACGAAACTTTAAAGGCCATGCAAGGGATTACTATCGCTTCTCTAGTGAACAAATAAAAAAATAGCTCTTTAATTCTACTATTTTTATAGAATTTATATATATTTGCATCGATTTACAATTATCATTATAATTATTAAACGATGAAAACAATTCAAACAAGCTTCATTCAAAAAAGCTTCATTCAAAAAAGCTTCATTCAAAAAAGCTTCATTCAAAAAAGCGCAAAAAAAGAAACATTATCAAATTCAAATACAACAATTCATTATTGCATGATGTGTATGTGTCAGTAAAAAAAATTTAGGTTTAAGTTCTACTAATCATATATAATTACTAAAATAATGAAAACAATCATAAAAAATACATTTGCAACTCTTTTATTACTAAGTCTTTCAAGCACATTGGCACAAACCATTACGGGACGTGTAAATACAATAGATAACAATCCTTTAGAATCAGCTAATGCTGTGATAAACGGAACAACAATTAGCACAACAACTGATAAAAACGGTGATTTTACTATTGATACACAAGGAAAATTACCCATTACCCTGTCTATCCAATACACAGGATATAAAACCGAAAAAATTTACTTAACCGCAATACCTTCTACTCCATTAACAATTATTTTAAAAGAAGACAACCAACTTGCCGAAGTGGTCATTTCTTCCAGAAGGAAAATTGAAAAAGCACAAAATGTCCCGATTCCTATTTCGGTAGTAAGTGGAAAACAAGCCGAACAAGCGGGCGCTTTTAATGTGAATCGAATCAAAGAACTCATCCCTTCGGTACAATTATATTCATCCAATCCAAGAAATACAGGAATCAACATTCGAAGTTTAGGTTCGCCTTTTGGATTGACCAATGACGGAATTGATCCTGGAGTAGGTTTTTATGTTGACGGTGTGTATTATGCACGTCCAGCTGCTACGACTTTAGACTTTGTCGACATCAGTCAGATTGAAGTATTACGTGGACCACAGGGAACTTTATTTGGAAAAAACACCACCGCAGGTGCCTTTAACATTACGACTCGCAAACCTAGTTTCATACCGGGAGCAAATTTTGAAGTGAGCTATGGAAATTACACATTCTTACAAGCAAAAGCATCGGTAACAGGCGGATTAACTAAAAAAATTGCGGGGCGTATATCCTTTTCAGGAACCCAAAGAGATGGACTAATTGACAATGTGGCTACAGGAAAATCGACAAACACTTTGAACAATTTAGGGATTAAAGGACAATTATTGTATACCCCAACGGCCAATACTAATGTCTTATTCTCGGCAGATATTACTACCCAACGTCCTGACGGTTATGCCCAAGTTATTGCAGGAGTTGCTCCAACCCAAAGAGCCGCTTACCGACAATTCAACCAAATCATTGCCGATTTAAATTATCAATTACCAAGTACTAATCCATTTGACCGAAAAATCGATCATGATACCCCTTGGCGTTCAGGACAAGATTTAGGAGGTGCTTCTTTAAATATCGACACTAAAATTGGCGAAGGAACACTAACTTCAACTACGGCTTGGCGTTTTTGGAACTGGGATCCATCTAATGATAGAGATTTTACAGGATTACAAGTTTTGGCTAAATCACAAAATCCTACCAGACAAACGCAATTCACGCAAGAAATACGTTATGCAGGACAAATCGCTTCAAACATTAGTGCTGTGGGAGGTATCTTTTTTATCGACCAAAATTCACACACCACCGGAACAGAAGAATCAGGAAATGCACAATGGCGTTTTTCACAAAGTACAACAACTTCTAAATGGGCTACTCCTGGTTTATTTGAAGGTTACGGAATTAATACTGACGCTAGTATTCATGCCGTATCAGCAGCTATTTTTGGACAAATAGACTGGACAATTTCGGAAAAATTACATCTTTTACCAGGAGTACGATACAATTACGATAAAAAAGACGCTACTTACAACCGTAGTACTTATGGCGGTTTACAAACGAACGACCCTGAATTAATTGCCATAAAAAAATTAGTATACAGCGACCAAAATTTTGCTAAAAATACCGATGCTACCGACTTTTCAGGTAACCTAACACTATCTTATAAACCAACTGACCGAGTAAATACTTACGCAACTTACGCTAAAAGTTACAAACCTGTTGGCGTAAACGTTGCTGGTCTTCCTACTGTTAACGGTCAACCAGCACTGGATTTGGCTGTTATTAAACCAGAAAGAGTAAATCATTATGAAATTGGTGCTAAAACAACGCCGTTCAACAATACGATTTTCAACATTACTTTCTTTAATACAGATATTACCGATTACCAAACCAATGTTCAGGCGGCTGAATTAGGTGTCAACCGTGGTTATTTGGCCAATGCGGATAAAGTACGAGTAAGAGGTGCCGAAGTTGATTTTAGCGTTACTATCAACTCCCATTTTAGCATCAATGGTGCAGCCACCTATACCGATGGAAAATACATCAAATTTATCAATGCCCCACTACCCTTAGAAGAAACAGGATCTTCCATTTCATTTAAAGATGTTTCAGGAACGAGTTTGCCTGGGGTTTCAAAATGGGCAGGAAGTCTTGGCGGCGAATACACAAAAGACGCTAAATTATTTGGCAACCTAGGGAAATTCTTTGTTGGATTAGATGCCTACTCTCGTACGGAATTTTCATCCAGTCCCTCTGCTTCCAAATATTTAATTGTTCCCGGTTATGCGATTTTTAACGGTCGTTTGGGTTTCCGAGTAGCAGAAGGTTTATCGGCTCATATTTGGGGACGTAACCTTTTCAATAAAGATTATTTCGAACAACTATTACCTGCAGGTGGAAATGCAGGACATTATGCAGGTGTATTGGGTGACCAAAGAACCTATGGTATTACTTTGAAATACACGTTGTAAAACAAAAAAAACCAAAACACTAATTACCAACAACTTAACAGCCTATTCAGCATAAAAATCGTAACTTTAAGAGAAAATGGAGCTATGAAAAATTTTGCAATGAAACTGCTAGGATTTACCACGGCTTATGTATTTGTATTTGCTACATTGAATCAAACCAATGTCAATATCCGAATACTATTAATGATGCACAGTATAGGATTTATTTTAATCCCATTGATGAGCTATACTGTTTTGACCGATAACTACACTACCAATAAAACTTTTAAAGATTGGTACGAAGATCATCCTATGGACACGCTGGAAGACGAAGAAGACAATTAAATCCTTAATCATTTTATTCCAAAAAAAAGTCCCAATTCCGATTGTTCAGAACGGGACTTTTCTATTATTTCTCTCTAATATAAATATCAATTGGCACTCCTGAAAAGTCCCAATTGTCTCTGATTTTATTTTCAAGGTAACGTTTGTAAGGTTCTTTTACGTACTGCGGTAAGTTGGCAAAAAACACAAACTGAGGCGTTGGTGATGGCAACTGCATACAATATTTAATTTTCACATACTTCCCTTTGGTCGCTGGTGGCGGATAAGCCTCAATCACCTTCAACATATACTCGTTGAATTTAGAAGTTGGAATACGTTGTTGTCTGTTTTCAAACACCTGAACTGAAGCTTCCAACGCTTTCAACAAACGTTGTTTAGTCAATGCCGAAACGAAAAGAATAGGCACATCGGTAAATGGCATTAATTCTTTCTTGATTTTCTCTTCATAATCACGGGTTGACATAGTATCTTTTTCAACCAAATCCCATTTATTTACCAAAATCACCACACCTTTTCGGTTCTTTTGTGCCAACCAAAAGATATTTTGGTCCTGACTTTCAAATCCTCTGGTCGCATCGATAACCAAGATACAAATATCAGCATGCTCAATCGCACGTACCGAACGCATTACGGAATAGAATTCTAAATCTTCCTTTACCTTAGCCTTACGACGAATTCCGGCAGTATCGACCAAGTTAAATTCGAAACCAAAACGGTCAAACTTTGTATCAATCGCATCACGAGTCGTTCCTGCGATGTCTGTAACCATAAATCGGTCTTTACCAATCAAGGCATTGATAAAACTTGATTTTCCCGCATTAGGACGTCCCACCACTGCAAAACGAGGCAATACTTTTTCTTCTTCTACCACTTCTGGTTTTTCAGGAAAAGCTTCAATCAAAGCATCTAGCAAATCTCCTGTTCCACTTCCTGAAATACTGGCAAATGTGTAATAATCACCTAAACCAAGGTTGTAAAACTCCACCGCATCTTTCTCACGCATGGCATTATCAACCTTATTTACGGCTAATAAAACAGGCTTAGTCACTTTACGCAACAACTTAGCCACTGTTTCATCCATAGGTGTAATACCTTCTTCAACATCAACCACAAAAATGATTACATCCGCTTCGTCGATAGCCAATTCTACCTGCTTACGAATTTCGCCTTCAAAAACATCCTCTGATCCACGCACATATCCTCCCGTATCAATTACAGAGAATTCCTTTCCATTCCATTCACTTTTTCCGTAGTTTCTGTCACGGGTAACTCCCGAAACCGAATCTACAATCGCTTCCCTTCTTTGAATCAATCGATTAAAAAGCGTCGATTTACCTACGTTTGGTCTTCCTACAATGGCAACAATGTTGTTCATTTCTTTTATTTTTAATACTGTCTCCCGACAGCTTGGTTTCAGACTTTAGAGCTTTTCTTTCAGATTCCTGAAAATGGCATTCCATTGTACATCTAAAATCCGGTATTTTTATTTTTTTTTTGCAAAGGTACACTTTTAGTTTGCAGTATTCAGCATTAAGTATTCAGTAATTATAATGTTTCAAACTGACCACTGAATACTATTTCTGGTTATACCCAAATCGTTTTAACATATTGGTGTTAGTCCTCCAGTTTTTATTCACTTTCACATACATCTCAATATGAATTTGTTTACCAAAGAATTTCTCTAAATCTTCACGGGCTTCCACCCCTACTTTTTTCAATGCTGCACCTTTATGACCAATGATAATTCCTTTTTGTGTATCGCGCTCCACCATAATCAGCGAACGAATTCGAATAATGTTATCGGTTTCAATAAATTCCTCCGTTACAATTTCTACCGCATACGGAATTTCTTTGCTGTAATTCAATAAGATTTTCTCACGGATAATTTCATTCACAAAGAAACGTTCCGGTTTATCGGTCAATTGGTCTTTTGGATAATAAGGAGGTGAGTCGGGCAATAACGAAATGATTCTTTGAAAAACTTCCGGCACATTGAAATTCTGTAAAGCCGATATTGGGTAAATTTCTGCATTCGGCACTTTCTCAGTCCAGAAAGCCACCTGCTGTTCTAATTGCTCTTGATTTGAATTATCAATTTTGTTCAATAACAACAAAACCGGAATTTTGGAATGGATAATTTTATTAAAAAAAGCTTCGTCTTTCAATTCCTGCTCTCCTATTTCCACCATATAAATCAACACATCTGCATCTTCAAAAGCTGATTTTACAAAATCCATCATCGATTCCTGCATTTCGTATGCCGGTTTAATGATTCCAGGCGTGTCGGAAAGTACCATCTGAAAATCATCTCCATTTACAATCCCAAGAATTCTATGACGGGTAGTTTGCGCTTTTGAGGTAATAATAGACAATCTTTCTCCCACAAAGGCATTCATCAATGTCGATTTCCCTACATTAGGATTCCCTATAATATTTACAAAACCTGCTTTATGTGCTGTCATTCTATTTAATTTAATGCTGCAAAGGTAGTCATATCAAGCCAATAGACGAAATAAAAAGATTTTTTTAAATTTAACATTGGAAATGTGGAATTTAATCGTATCTTTGCACCCGAAACATCGCGGGATAGAGCAGTAGGCAGCTCGTCGGGCTCATAACCCGAAGGTCACAGGTTCGAGTCCTGTTCCCGCTACTAGTTGAACCAATAACCTCAAGAGTCTTCTTGAGGTTTTTTTGTGCTCTCAAATAAGTCAACAAAATCATCCATCTCATCTATCAAAGATTCGATTTTCCGGTCTGAATAGTCTACTAAGAAAAAGCTTCTGAAAAATCTGAAGCTTTTTTGTTTACAAAATCACAGGTTATCCCGATTCCGACGCTTCGGAACGGAACTGTTCCTGTTACCAAGAAAAACTTCATATTCAATATGAGTTTTTTTGTTTAAAAAGCAAATCTTTTTTTACTTCCTTATCTATCCCGTTTAACCCTACAACATCTCTATTGAAAGGTATTAAATCTTTTAATAACAATATCATTTTACCCCACTGTACCTTATTTTTAAAATCTTAAAGCTTTTATTATTACTCAATAAAATAATAGAATATTTTTACAATAAATAAAAATATTATTATTTAATTTACTGACTACTAACATAAAACAATCTAATTAACAACCAAAACTACCATTTATTTAAATTATGAACCAAAATAACAGCAATTATATCGGTTTTTCAGACTCAAAAAAACATTACGAAATTTTAGACGGACTTCGTGGCATTGCAGCTATTTTAGTTGTGATGTTTCACATATTGGAGTCTTTTTCATTAGGCAATCCTTTTACACAATTAATAAATCACGGTTACTTAGCCGTTGATTTTTTCTTTGCTTTATCAGGATTTGTTATAGGTTATGCCTATGACGATCGTTGGAACAAGATGTCGCTAAAAGATTTTTTCAAACGAAGATTGATTCGACTACACCCGATGATTATTATTGGATCTATTTTGGGCGCACTGACATTCTATTTTCAGGGTAGTGTCGATTTTCCTATGATTAACACCATTCCGATAGGAAGAATGATGATCTTTATGCTTATAGGTATGTTTTTGATTCCGGTTCCCATTTCTATGGACATTAGAGGATGGCAAGAAATGTATCCTCTGAACGGTCCGGCCTGGTCACTTTTTTTTGAATATGTTGCCAATATTCTTTATGCCTTAATTATTAGAAAATTCTCTAACAAATTACTGGGATTTTTAGCACTAATTTCCGGCATACTACTGATTCATTTTGCAGTTACAAGTCCTTCCGGAAATGTAACAGGAGGATGGTCTTTGAATTCCACCCAGCTTCAAATTGGACTTACAAGACTTTTATACCCTTTCTTTATTGGATTATTGATTTCAAGGGTTGTTAAACCCGGTCATATAAAAAACGCCTTCTTATGGAGTTGCATTTTAATAATTGTACCTTTATCAATCCCAAGAATTGGAGACCAAACAAACGTATGGATAAACGGCCTTTATGAAGCACTTATCATTGTTTTTGTTTTCCCTTTTGTAATTTACATTGGAGCTAGTGGTTCTATAACCAATAAATTAGCAAGCAAGTTTAACCGCTTTTTAGGCAACATCTCATATCCTTTATACATTACTCATTACCCTTTAATCTATATGCAAATGGCCTATATAGCCAATCATAAAGAAAGCATGAAGGAATCACAATTCTCTATGATATTAGTCTCTGTAAGCGTGCTAATAATGGGAATTTTAATTGCTTGGGCAAGTTTTAAATTTTACGATGTCCCAATAAGGAAATGGTTATCGAAAAAATCGTTGAAAAAACATCTAATTCTTTGAGCAAAGAATAGAAATTTGAAGTTTTAAATAACTAAACTTACTTTTTTAGTTTACAATTACTTTCGCTAAATATTTTCTTTAAATTACAAAGTAATTGTGAAACCATAATGCATAAACCGTATTCCATATATAAATAAACAAAGCGTAGATATCCATATAAAAAAGGCTCTTTTCGTTTGATTAATGATTCCATCTAAGTCATCAAATCAAAACTAACAACTAACTTTTTACCCCACAAAACACAAAACAAAAAACTGTAATCCAGGCATTTACGAAACAGATTAAAATATTTTCAATAATCACTTGCATTACAACTATTAATAGTTGTACATTTGCACCCACATCGCGGGATAGAGCAGTAGGCAGCTCGTCGGGCTCATAACCCGAAGGTCACAGGTTCGAGTCCTGTTCCCGCTACTAAGAAAAAGCTTCCTAGAAATAGGAGGCTTTTTTTATGGAGTAAAATCAAGTACTTCCACTACTCTCCTATTTTTCGAATACTTCAAAATTCCCAAAACAAGGCTAACTTTTAGGTTGCAATCCATTTTTTATTTGGGTTGCAAAAAGGCTAACATTCGGGTTGCATAAGAAAATTCCGAGGGTTGCATTTTTTAAAACTATCACTCACCATTAAATATTCACCTATGACAACACAATCAATTAAAATATTATTCCTTATTTCCGTTACCAGAAAAAACAAAAAAGGATTTGTTCCATTAATTTGCAGAATTACATATTTAGGAAAAAGAAAACCATTTGCAACTGGAATATACATTGATCCCGATAATTGGGACAGTAGCTACCAATTGACTAAACCCAACAACGAACATAACAACCAAATTAACACCCAACTAAGCCTGATTAAACAAGAAATTAATCAGGCTTTTTTATTTTTACAAGTTCAAAAAGAGCGATTTGATGTTGAGGATATATACTTAAAATACAAAGGAACAGACACAAAACAATCTAAAACCTTAATTGAAGTATTTACATTACACAATACTAAAATGAATTCTCTTGTTGGCATTGAATACACCAAATCCACTTATTCTAAATTTATTGAAGCCAAACAACATACTGAGGACTTCCTTTTCTACCAATACAAGAAAAAAATATTTTACTAGAAAATATAAATCTGAAATTTTTAGATGATTTTGATTATTACCTTAAAACACAAAAAAAGTTTAAACAAATCACAATAAACAAAAGCATTCAAAGAATTAGAAAAATTATAAAATTAGCTATTGCAGAAGGCTATATTATTACAGATCCATTTTTACTTTATAAACCCAAAAAAGTAATCAACACTATAACCTATTTAACAACAGAAGAACTAATTAAATTAGAAAATCAATCTTTCTCACAAATCAGATTAACCCAAGTAAGAGATTTGTTTTTATTCTGTTGTTATACCGGTTTACCATTTCAGGAAATGGCTTCTTTAACCAAGAAAAACATTGTTACAAAATTTGACAACAAACCTTGGATTGATATTTATAGACTGAAAACAAAAAAACAGCTGTCCGTACCGTTACTTCCAAAAGCAATTTCAATTTTGGAAAAGTACCAAAACAATAAATGTTTACTACCTAAAATTAGCAATCAAAAATTTAATTCCTATATCAAAGAGATTGCAGAAATCATTGGAATCGAAAAAAGACTTACCCATCACGTTGCCAGAAAAACATTTGCCTCAACAGTATTATTGTATAACGATGTACCGATGGAAATTGTATCTGAACTATTAGGTCATTCTAATATGGCTATTACACAAGAACACTACGGTAAAATAGTTCAAAAGAAAATAAGTGAAGAAATGAGTAAACTCACTAAAAAACTACTGTAATATTTAAAATTTATAATGCTTCAAATATATACTCCCATTTAAAATAAATATTTTCTTTAGGTTTTTTGTATAGTTTTTTAAACCATCCGTAGGGTTTGTTTACTTTCCACAAAGACCATACAAAAGACTCCATCTTATTTTTGTAATGATTTATCACAACTTTAGCTCCCTCTTTCTTCGATTCTAATATACCATATCCTTCAGGCGCACATTTTTTAGGGATTTTTTGTTTAGTAATTTCAGCAAGTTGAACCAATAAAAAAGGTAAATTTTTATTACTGATTGTTTCGAATTCAGATACAAGTAAGCTTTGAATATCCTTTAATAAGTCTAATTCATGAATAGGTCTTCCAAAAATTGAATATGATGGATCACTATAAGAATAAACTCCCTGATTAATTACAATTGGGGAGTTAAAACCTAAAGCATCACTTCTTAAAATTCTTATATCATTACGGATTGTTCTTTCAGAAACACTATTTACACCCTGAAATTCAGATAATTTTTCAGAACATTTTTCAATTAGTACTTCAATTGTACAACTCAATTGTGGATTAGACAAACATTCGTCTATAATCTTGTAACGTAATAACGCATTTAAATTTGTAGGCATATTTTAAAATTGCAGATAGACTGCATTTAAATTAAATACTATTGTCAATAATTAATAAAAGTAAAAAAATAACACATAAAATACGAATGGAAGAATAAAAAAATATCACTAAAAGTGGGTATTGTCATAATAGAGCAATACCGTTTTCTTTGTGTTTAATACATTGAAAAAATAATAAAAGAAATACTTATTAATATTTAAAGTGGAAATTTAAGATTCAGCATTTAAAATAAAAAACTCTGAAATATCAATTTTTAAAGTCATTGAAATAGCATAAAGAGTAGTTATCGAAGTATTGATAACACCTCTTTCTATTCTGCTTATTTGAGAGATCTCTATACCTAACTCATTTGCCAATTGTTCTTGTGTGTAACCTTTTGACAAACGTAGTTTTCAGAAGATTTTCTCCAAAGTTGATTAATATGCTTTTTTTATTCAGATTATCCACGAAATAAAATTCGTTGAATAATACTTTTATACAATAGGCATATTTGCCTATATTTGAAAATGAATAACCGTTAAAATTAAATCTCTAAAAATGAAAAAATCAATTACACAATTTGTATTAATACTCTCCTTTATAGGTTATTCTCAAAATCGTATCGCTTACGATTTAATTGGAAAAAACATCAAAAACAGTAAATCTGAATTTTATTATCCTGATTTGTTAGAAAGATTCCAAAAAGGTGATACAACGCTTACGTTGAATCAAAAAAGGCATTTGTACTATGGATACACTTTTCAAGAAAATTTCAAAAATTTTAAGTTTAATGGATTACTGGATAGTATTTCAAAATATGAGCAACTAAATACCAATGAAGCTCTATTAAAAGCCTTGGATTTCAGAAAAAAAGTCCTTGAAAGAAATCCATTTGAAACAGGAATAATTGATGGTAAACTTGCAATTTATAAAATGCAAAATAATAAAGAGGAGTTTATAAAAGGTATACATCAAATCTCATTAATCTTTGATGCAATCTTAAGTTCTGGAGACGGGCTCTCTAAAGAAACTGCATTAGTGGTAAACACTGTGTCATCGGAGCTTGAAATCATATCAATATTAGGTTTTCAACCCATTAAAAACCCTGTAGTTATTGATGAAAATTATGAATTCATTGAAGTTAAACCAAATGATAAAAACGTAAAAGGAATCTACTTTGATGTCTCTAGGACTACTTACAGAATGTATTATTAAAAAAAATAACAAATTATGAATAGTAAAAATGAACTAAATATTGGGCTCTTAATGGGGTATCTATATTTAATTGTTAGTCAATTTGCAGCAATTTACTTTTGGTGGCAATGGGCAAATGATAATAGTTTTCTGTCTTCTTTAATAATTGGACCTCTGATTGGCGAGATAAAAGGACTACTATGGATATTCTTTGTATGGTAAAATAATAAATCAAAAGTTACAAATTATGAAAAAAATCATCCAGATATTCTTCTTAGGTATCATTATTTCATGCAACAAAACAGGTAAAACTTCAATATCCGACATAATTGATTGTGATGAAACTGCAAATTATATTTCATATTTTAATGCTCTATCCGATGAGTATAAAATCTTATTAAAAGAAGATTATAAAACTATTAATGAAAAAATTATAATCGAAAAAATAAAACAAGAAAGGATTTCTAATTATAACGCCATTAAAGAGGGAAGCATTATTGTAAAAAGCAAAATATTAACAGAAAAAAAGTCAAGCATTCCTAATATTACTATAATAAAATATAGAAGGACAATATATGATACTAAACAAGAAAACGCTTATTACAATGATAATGTAGTTATCAAAATATCAAATTCTGAAAAAGACACTTTTTTCCCTTATAACAAAAGTTCATTACCAAAAACAGATTCTATTTTAAATAAAAAATACAGCCCTGTTTTAATAAATGAAATTAATTCTATTTTAAAAAGGAAACAATTCTCATCAATTGACGTAAATTTCCCAAAAGTAAAAGAAAGACTAAATACTTACATGACATATTTAGAAAATAATAACCCAGCATTTATCGATATGGTTTATCCTCCAGTTTTTAAAATATTCTGTGCAGAAAATGATAGAAGTTGTATAAATGAAATTAAAAAAGAATTAGCCAATAGCTTTATTAATAGTACAAAATATTTTAAACCTACTGATTTTGTAATAGAGTCGTTTGAACAAATTAAAAATAACAAAAACATTTATTTTTTAAATTACTCATATCTTTATGAAGATGGCAGGCATTTTATTAATAAAACAATTGTGTTTAAGTATGCTGATGAAATTTATTTTTTAGAATATTCGAAAGAGCAAATGAAAACGTATTCCAATCTATTTAGCGACTTAACTCTCAATGCAATTGTCGAATTAGCTGAAAAAATTAAACCTCATGAACTACAAAAACTGTAAACATTATAATGAAATTGTTCGGGTTTTAGCTGAAAATTTAAGTTTAGAAGATATTAATTTCGAAATCGATGAAACTGAAGGCTGTGAATGTAAACAAAATGAACATTCCGTTTGTGAATTATGGGTTACTTTAGCATTAGCTCACGATATGGCTCCTCAATTAGGAATAGAACATGCAGAGCAAACTATTTCTAATCTTGATTCAAGAATGAAAGAGATAGCTACTTTGCTTGTTTCCAGTGTTGGTAATAAAACAGAACCTATAGATGAGCCTGAAATTCTCCCTGAACCCATAATCGACAATCAGTGGTATGAATCACTAACTCCAGAACAAAAAAAATCAATTGACCTGATTAAAGAATTGGACAATACAACAGATGAAACAGAAAGACTATAATCTGTAAAAACATATTTTTAATTTTATAGGTATAATAACCATTAAGGTTCAGCTTTTCAATTAAAGTTGAGCCTTTTTTATTTTTCTAAATTTAAAATATTTTTAAAATTTCTGAATGCGTGACATAAACAATCAGCCCCACCCCACACTTATAAACATTGGGTAATCCCCCCTTGATTGGTAAAGGGAATTATTTTAAATGTATAATCTTTTAAATTTAAAAACTATGGTTACAATTGTAGATTACAAGACATTCTCAAAAGAAAATGGAGAAAATTTCTTTGGATTAGTTGTCCAAGGAGGTGTGGAAGCAGTAAGAAGCACACAAACAGGTAAAATGTATTTTACTTCAAAAACAGCAACAGTACCAACAACATTTAATGAAATAACATGTAAAAGTTTAGTTGGAACAACACTTGAAGGTGCTGTAAAGAAAGTAGAATGCGATGATTATGAATATACCGTTAAGGAAACAGGTGAGGTAATTACACTTTCTCATCGATATGAGTACGTAACTGCTGAAGAAGAAATTCTAAACAACAACTTAGTTCCAAAAGAAATGGTTGCTTAGTTACTGTGTTATTTTAAATATTTAATAAGGGGTTCCACATATGGGAATCCCTTTTTTTATTACACGAACTTAAATTATCCCATATAATCCATAAAAATTACAAACCTTAAAAACATAAATTATGAAGCTACAAAAAGCAACAAGACACCAAGTCAAGTTACGCATTGGACTATCAGGACCGTCAGGATTTGGCAAAACCTATTCTGCATTATTATTAGCTTACGGAATGACTAATGATTGGAAAAAAATTGCCATAATCGATACTGAAAACAACAGTGCCAGTCTGTATTCCCATTTAGGAGATTTTAATGTTTTAACATTAGAAGAACCATTTAGTCCTGAACGTTACATTAAAGCTATTCAGGTATGTGAAGAAGCTGATATGGAAGTAATAATCATTGATAGTATTAGCCATGAATGGCAATCTAAAGGCGGATGCCTAGAGATCCATGAACAATTAGGGGGGCGATTCCAAGATTGGGCAAAAGTAACACCAAGACATAACGCTTTTATTGATGCAATAATTCTTTCCAAATGTCATATTATCACAACAAGCAGAAGAAAAAGTAGATTATAGTATTGATAAGGATTCAGATGGCAAAACTAAGGTAAGTAAACTTGGACTTAAAGAGGTTACTCGGGAAGGTTTTGAATACGAATTAACAGTCAATTTTGAGTTTTTAAATGACAATCATCTAGTACAAGCTTCTAAGGACAGAACTGAATTATTTTCAGGTAAACCAGAATTTATTATCAATTCTGCTACAGGTAAACGTTTAATGGAATGGTGCAAACAAGGTATATCTATTGAGGATATTAAAAACCAAATTAATTCCTGTACAACAGAAGAAGGTTTGAAAATATTATATGCTCAATATTCCAATTTTAGTAAAGAGTTATATCCTTTAATAGTTGAAAGAAAAGAATCACTTGATAAATTGAACAATCAAATTATTTCAAACGAACAAATAATCCAACAACCAAATCTCCAAAAAATGAATTTAGCCATAAATAATCCAATCCAACAAGTCATCAACGAAGAGGAAATAATTGTATTCCCAAGAAGAAACTTTATTGAAGCTAATACCCTAAGTGTAGACATAAAACATTTACAAAAAGACTGTATTGTTCCTGTATTTTGCAAGGATAACGAATGCACAATAAGCCATTATGAATTTATCAATAGCACTAAAGAAGTAGTTGAAGACATATTAAACTATAATGGTGTTTTAAAACCTGATATCAGAGTTTCCCATGTTATTAAAGGAAGAACACCCAATGCAATTGGGAAACCTGCAAAAGAACTATTGGAACATGAAAAAACCATTTATTATGAGCGAATGGCATTTGTAATTGAAATACCGGAAATAAGTGAGGTTATCAATGGGAATAAACTTAATTTGACAATTGGAGGTGTTCGTAGTTATAATCAGGAAAATCTTTTCAGCAAAAAATCCCTAGAAAAATTCAAGGTTTTTATAGGCTTTCAAAATACTGTTTGTACCAACTTATGTATTTCTACTGATGGTCTTAAAGAAGATATAAAAGTAGGATCAGTTTTGGAACTAAAATCCAAAATATATGAACTGATCAACAGCTACAAAAAGAAAGAGCATTTAATTCTATTAGAAAAAATGAATGATTTCAGCTTAAATGAAACCCAATTTTGTCACCTTATTGGAAAAATGAAGTTGTACTCCCATTTAAGCAAAGAAGAGAAACAGCATTTATTTCCATTAGCTTTAAATGATAGCCAATTAAATATTGTTCTAAAAGACTACAATACAGATCCATATTTCAGTAAATCGGAAGATAAAACTATTAACTTTTGGAAACTGTACAATTTGCTTACTGAAGCCAACAAAAGCACTTATATAGATTCTAATCTAGAAAGGAATGTCAATGCGTACGAGTTTATCAATCACCTCGCAAAAAGCATAGAAAATCAATCTACAAATTGGTTCTTAAATTAGTATATATAGCTAAAAAATCGTTTTGGAACTGTATAATTATTTTAAATTAATAATACATGAAAGACCATGATTTGGCTGAATTACTCAAATACAGTTCACCAAAAGAAATCTATGTTATCACATGGAATAACCTATTAATCCAATTAAAATGCCCTTTTAGAGTAATTGTCCTTAACGATATAGGCTGGCTTAAAAAAGGGCAAATTGTTTTAGTTAGTGAAATTAGGGTTACCAATGATATTAAAACGGTATTTATTATCGAAATGAACGCTTATTATTACTTCCATTTTGATATCCTTATTTAAAATAGCTAAAAGGAGTTATGCTTTTTTGTTAACCAATCTTTTGAAACTGTTTCTCCTACATCAAAAAACAATTGAAAACGTATTGTCTAGACCATAAAGCGAGTTTTTATAAATAGAAAAACTAAATATTTGTAAAATCTCGCTTTTATAATCTAAAAAAATTATGAAGTCCCATTAGAAAATATTAGAAAAAAATTAAGAAAAAACTTGCTTTTTTAGAAAAAATGTTGTATATTTATATTTATTGAAACTTTACTCGCACTTCTAGTAAAGTGATTATTCCAAATCAAAAAACTGTAGTGACTAATTTACCTAAAAATCAAGTTTTCTTCAGTTGAACAATTTCAATTTTGCAATTTATTTAAGAAATAAAATTCTTTAAGACTTCACTACCAATTCAAAAAAAATCATTCCTGTAAAAAACTGATAAACACTAACTACCAATTCTTAAGTAATTGCATTTCATATTATTACATTAATTAAATAATTCTAAATGACAATTCAAACTAACAACGCTCAAAATATTGGGCAGATTACTTCTTGTATTACGAAAAAACCAAATCTAACCGGGAAAATTAAATCCAAACTATTAACTACTAGAATTAAGTCTAATACTAATATTAATAACAATATAAACTTCATATATGTTACTGATAGTAATAATGCAAGTAATATTAAAGAAAACCCTTTAAATACAAAGCATTCAGAGTTATATTGCACTGAAGATATTAGTGATTTAAATTCCACTTTTCCGCTATTTTTTCAAAATATAGATAAAATATACATTCCAAAAAAATCTAAAAGACATCTTGAAAAATGTATTCCTATAGAATATTTAAGAGCTATCGACAATAATACGGATATAGCTATTGAAAAATGTCTAATTCTACTTTCAAATTTATCCTCAACAATATATTCTGAGAATAAATGGAAAGAACTATCATCTAGAATTATGGACTTACAAACTAAAAAAGGAAAAGACAATACAATAATTTACTCTAAAATCATAAAAGCTCTTAAATACTGCACAAATACAACAGATGCATTGATTCAAATAAAAACTAATGGATTGGGAAATGAAACCTATCAAGAAGGAATTGTATGTAAATCATACAGTTTAACAAATACCTATTATAATTCAGGTCTTGTAGAATATAGCATTAAAGATAAAGATATTCTTCAAAAAAGAAATGAGTTTTTTTACAGCCAATTAAATAAAGCACAGACCAATATTATAGCAAATAACCTTATTGGACTATATTCAAAAATAGAGCTTCCTACATTGGACGATTTAAAAATAGAAGCAAAAAAACTTGTAAAAGCCAAACACAAAACTAAAAAAGGTAAAATTCTAACTTTTTTAAATAAACATAATAAATCCTACTTTAAAGATGCTTCATCAAGAAGTTTTGTAGAAGAAAACATAAAATTATTTGAATTCTTAACTAAAAGAAGCTTTTTAATACCAATTATTGGCGATGAAAAATCTGGTGGAAGAGTTGTAGATAGTTTTACATTGATGCCTAGTTGGATAAGAAATCAACTTAAAATTGATGATGAACCAATAGTTGAAGTAGATTATAAAGCTCTACATCCAAATATTGCAATGACAATTTATGGAGGTTCTAAGAAATATATAACACATGAAATAGTTGCCAATGAAACAAATTATAAAAAGGAAGATGTAAAAATAGAACATCTTTCATTTTTTAATAAAACACAAAGAGACATGAGATCAAGTATTCTTTATAAATATTATGAATCTTCAGAACCTCAAATGCTCAATGCAATAGTACAAGACAAATGGAGTAGTAATAAAAAACATAAAATTACATCAATGAAGTTTTTTGCAAAGGAAGTAGAAATTATGACTGAATGTATTAGGTTGTTAAATGCAGAAGGAATCAATGTTGGTTATGTATATGATGCTCTATTCTGTAAAAAAAGTGATGCTGAAAAGGTTAAATCAATTATGGATAAAGTTGTATTACAATGCAATGTTTATACCACAGCACAAATAAATTATTAATAATGAAAATGATTAAATGGAGAACACGATTAATAAGTATATTATTTACAAAGCAGAAAATGTTAAAACAGGAGAAATCTATATCGGAGCAACTACTCAATCTATTGAAAGTAGAAAAAATGATCATATTCAAAAATCAAAATCAGGAAGTAACAACAAATTTCATATTGCAATTAACAAATATGGAAGTGATTCCTTTAATTGGGTTCAAATTGATACAGCAACTACTCCAGATGAATTAGCCTCAAAAGAAATCAAATATATTTCAGAAAACAACTCATTTGAGAATGGTTATAATTCAGATAAAGGTGGTGGAATAAAGAAAAGTATATATCAATATAACTTAGATGGAAAATTGATTAACACTTTTAAAGATTTAAAATCAGCAGCCCAAATTATTAATGTAAAAAAACAATATCTTTCAAGAGCTTGTTGGAATAACAATCATACTTTAAGAGGATATTTATGGAGCTATGAATATAAAGAACCTTTTTTAACTATAACTGACAAAAGAAAAAAACAGGTAATTCAGTATAATTTAAATGGTGAGGAAATTACTCGATTTAAATCTGTTACTGATGCTTCGAAAGAAACTGGCATTTCCAATACAGGTATAGCAAAATGTTGCCGTGGTGAACGCAAAACTTCGGGAGGATTTATTTGGAATTATATATAAGAAAAAAGACAGCTCAAAAGGCTGTCTTTTTTATCTAGATTATTTTGTATTTATTAATTTAGAATTAAATTTCAAAAAAGTTTATTTGTCAATCTTTTACTTCTTCGAAATTAACAGAACAGATACCTTTGGGAGTAAAAGTTAAATTTGCAAAATATTTTGTATTCTTTTTAACTTTTAAATAATCTGATTTGCTTATTCTAAATTTACTTGATAAACCAAACAATCGGACATTAAATACTAGTTGTTCTTTAAAATGAATTACGGTACCTTCAAATTTTTTAGGTGTAAAATCATCATCATCAATCCAGAACTCTTTAATTGTTAAATTTAGATATTTAAAATTTTTACTAATTTCTTTTAAATGTTTGTCTGCATATGAAAACTGGTGATCATAACATTCTTTTCTAAAAAAAGTATAATGATAATTAAATAAATCTTTTTTAATAACAGTATCATTTTTGTACTTATTGATTACCATTCTGGAATCTAAATCATATAATCTTTTAGAATGAAAATTAAAAATAGTTTCTTTAACAGAATCAATATGCAAATAATTTTCAAGTTCATTTATTATATCAAATTCTGAATATCCTTTTAACAAATTCTTGCCAAAATTGAAATAATCATTTTCAATTGTATTAAGCTTAAATATTAAAGCAAAAGGTCTAGTCTCTGAATTTTCATATAAACTTTCAAAATGCTTAATTATCTCAACTTGAGTTATATGATTAGTTTTAATATCCTTTATGTAACTCTCTTTAAGTTTTAAAATTCTATCAATATTTTCATACACAGATTGAATTGCCTTAATAAATAAATCTTGAATTATTGTGTGTTGTTTTAATATTTCATCTTCATCAACAAGTACATTTTGAAGAGTCCACAATTCTAATTTTATGTAATCATAATAACTGTAAGAACTGAATCTATCAATACTTAATTTTATTTCAAAAAAGTCTCTAGCACTTTCTAAACTTTCATTTCTTAAATAAAACTCTTTCTCTTTATGATAAATTCTAGCAAGATTAAATTCTATCGAACCTCTTCTATGTGTAATATGAGAATTTCTTTTTTCATAAAAAGAATCAATATATTGCAATTTTGTTGCTGCTTTTTCTAAACTTTTCTTGTCTTTTCTTGATTCTAAATTTATTGCATAATGTATATTGAAATTTTGAATAGTATCAAAAATTAAACTTGCTTCATCATAAAGTTTATTGATTTTTTCATTTTGAAAAACATCATTAACTTTTAGTGATTTTAATAAATCAACACATATTCTTGAATGATCATCATTTGGATTAAATTGTCTAATTATCTTCAAATAATCATTAAATAATTTTTCATTATTCTTATATGATATTGAAATGCATTTTTCAGAAATTATGCTGTGTTTTGTTTTAAAAAATAAGTCTTCTTTAGTGTCAAATGGTTTTTCAATTTCATTAATTAGCAAGCCTTTACAATCCACTTCCAAAACATTTTTCTTAAAATCATCCCAGCTTCTAGAAACTAATTTCTTTAAAATGCTACCTGGCATTGGTATTTTGTATTGATATAAAAGAGATGTGAAAATAAAAGCAGTTTTTGCTTCAACATCAATCAAATTTAATACACTATCAATAATCTTCTCAAGCTTATTACCCTCAACAATAGATAACATTGCTACATATGGGTCAGAATTAAATTCAAATTTTATTCTTTCAAAATATCTTTTCTCTTCATTTTTATCTCTTACACTTATCAGATTATAGAGTTTTAATTTTTGTATTAAAGTAGTGATTTCAGAATCTTCTAATTTATGATTAATCTCTATTACATTGATGTTTTTGTATGTGTAAGCAACCAAATATTTTTTCAAAATATTTTCCCTTATTGGTGCTAAAAAAGAAATATTATATGGTAGCTGTTCTTCACTTAATCTGATTCTAAAATTAATAAAATCTTTAAAAGTTGAATTGCGCTCTATTGTGTCAATTAATAAAACTATGTTTTTAGCATTACTCTTTTTAATTATTTCTTCAATATCTTGAGTTCTTATATCACTAGGGTCAATAATTTCTATACATAAGTAATCTAAATCATTAGTAAATTCTTTTAGAACCCTGTAAGAAATTGTTGATTTGCCTATACCATAATTACCCGATAAAAAATTTATTGGAATTAGACCATTATTAGTATTTGATGCTAAAATTTGTTCTGTAATTTTTTTGTTTACTTTAGATTTAATTACATCATAGTCTTTGAGAATTATGGAATAATTGGGAGAATGCCCTTTGTAAAAATCTTCTGGTTTAATTGTTTCATCTTCTATTGCAGATTTAAGCTGCTTAATTTTGCCATTCAATCTTATTTGAAGCTTAGGGTCAAGAGTAATTTTAATATTATCCTTATTGTAAAATTTAGTAGCTGATTTAGATGCTATTCTGTCTAATTTTTCACTTTCCCATTTCTCGTAATATTCAATGAATTTTGAAGATGTCAATTTTATTGTTATCACATTATTACTCTCCAAAAATGGTATTAAACTCTCATTAGGAAAAGGGTCAACATTGTAAATTACTTTTTCTTTTTGAATATTATCTTTTCTCATAGTCTCAAGCAATTGTTTAGCTAGACCATCTGTAAAAGAATATCCTATGGATAAGAAATTTACATTAGTGGAAAGGTTGTTCAAGTTTTTTAAAACAGTATTGTAAAATTTTTTGCTTTTTGTAAAATCATCTGATGAAAAAACAAAATTATATTTACTGATATTACTTATACATCCATTTAATTTTACATACTTAATTTGGTCATTTGAAACGCCCAAATTATATTCATTTATATTTCTGACTGGTAAAATTTCCTTATGTTCCTCAGTAGTTCCTTTAATATCATCATAAGCATTTTCCAGTATTAAATCAAGATTAGTTGTTATAATTTGTCTCCAATCTAATCCAGCAATAACTTTATGAAATCTTTCAGGTTTTATCTTAACTAAAATAGATTTAATATATTGGTCAAATTCATATCTGTTGAACTTATCCAATGTAGAAGCCCTATCAAGAAATTCAACTAAATCATTAGTGTCAAGATTTACTTGTAATTTTTCTTGGTAGTATGAAATTATTTCAGAACCTAAATATTTTTTCTTATCAGTCACGGAAAATCCCGCTCCTAGAAATAGGATTGTATTTCCATTATGAATTTTAGGGAAAATATTTTGCTCTAAAAACTCTATTGTTTCTGAATTGTCTTCTAATAAACCTTTCATATCTACAACCTCTTTAAAACTTCAATTATTGTATTTGCTGTATAGCAATCTTCTACATTTTTGGTTTGAAAAACCATAAAATACTTGTACTTCTCTCCTGATTTTTCAGCCCATATTTTGCCTAACTTATTTTTATCTTTACTATCATCATTATCCAAATAGTCTCCTTTAGTTTCAATTAAAACAATGTTTCCTTTTTTGGTATAAATAATAAAGTCAGGGTAATGGTCTCTATAATATCCATTGATAAAAACCCTTTGCCACGTGTTAAGTTTCTATGCCAAAATATTACATTATCCATTGTTGCAATGGTCATAATCATATCTTGTTCAAATCCATTCATAGTATCTTCACGTTCATATAATGATTTCCCAATTGCAGTGCTTAAGTTGATAGGGTTGATACTTTCACTAAATAAAAAATTCTCTTTTACAAAAACCTCATTGGAATCAAGCAATATCTTAAATCTTTGTTTTGAATATGCAGAACTTAAGTCGTTGATTTTGTTTTTAATTTTTTGAATGTAAATAAACTCATTATGGATAATGTCTCTGATTTGATCATTAGATAAACTTTCGAATACCCTACCTACATAACGCTTTAAATCTTGCTCTGAAATAGGTGTCATATCACCTAATTTGCTTACAATAAACTTACTTACATCTTTAATTTGGTTTTCTTTTGGTTTAGACAAAATAGTATCTACTAATATATTTTTTGCTCTTTGTGAAACTTTATTAGCAGTTGCAGTTCCTTTACTACTATCAAAATCTACAGAATAAATCTCAGCAGAAATTTCATCAAAATTAATTTTAGTATCACACTCTAGTAAGTTGAAACCTTTTAACAAACTATTTTTGTTTAGTAAATAATCACTTTCTGTTAGCTCTTCAAACAAAATATTTTGAGCTAATTCATCTGTTTCAGTTTTTAAGAAAAATTGAGGTAATACAATAGTTTTTGTAATAGATTCAAATTGTTTATCTATTACATATCTTTTTGGAGTTTGCTTCATAACTTCTGTAAAAAAGGTGGTATTATCATCAATCTCTATGCTGTTTACTTTTTCTTCAAAAACTTTACTCTCTATTACAGCTTTTTCAGTAATGTGTCCTATAACTGTTATGTTATTAGTATAGCTTTCTAAAGTAACTTCTTCATCAGGGTTAAAGTCAATAGCATTTATATTAAAATCATCATCAGATTTTACTTCTGTAACAACAGGATTTTCAAACAAATCTTGTTGTAAAATTTCTTCATTGGTTAATTTTGGTACTGGTAATTCCTCTGCAAAATAATCTTCTTTAGAAAATCCAGCATCTTGTAATCCTTTTACAATATTATTTAAAGTATCATTGAATCTAGCAGATGCAGTTAATACAAAAGACATGTTCAATAAAGGACTATTATGTTTTGTTACATAAGGCTGTCTTAATACCCTACCTAAAATTTGCTCTACTTCTACAGGAGAAGATTTATCTGCCAAAGAAGCTAAAATATAAGCATTAGGACAATCCCAACCCTCTTTAAGTGCATTTACAGTTATTATGTATCTAACTGGGCAATTTCTATCCATTAAATTAATTCCTTTTAACTCATCGATACCACTAACTTTGATTTTGATTTGTTCTTCAGGTATTCTTAACTTAACTAATTGCTCCTTAATTTTTTGAAAGGTTGTATTATCTTTCCCTTTGATATTAGACTGAGCTTGAAATAAAATGATAGGTCTTATATATTTTCCTGTGATAGTTTCTTCTTCTTTGGCTAATAATTCTAGTTGTCTTTGAAGATGTAATGCACTATTGATAACTTCTTCTTTTTTGTGATGATTGTAAACCACAACAGGTAATTTTACCATATGCTCTTGCTTTAATTTTAAAGCACTAACAAAACTAATAATATTACTATTCTCCTTTGGTGTAGCTGTTAAATCTAGAACCATAGAGGGGTTTAAATTTTTGAGCATTTCTACACTCAAATCACTTTCTGCATTGTGGCTTTCATCAACAATCACAATAGGATTTAAACTCCTAATAACATTGATTAAAGCAGTTTCATCTGTATCTTCAAGTACTAAATCTTTATTTATAATAGTCTCTCTAAAAGCTTCTAAAGCACCATTTTCTTGAAATATCTTCCTATCTTCTTTTTTAGCTTTATCAATTCTTAAACTACTAAAATTCAATACAAAAATATTCAGTTGTTCAGTTGCAGAAGTTGGATTGAAATTAGCTCCTTGCAAAAGTTGGTCTTTTTGATATACTTCTACTTTATGACCAAAAAGACTATTGATTTTCTCTCTGTATGGATGACTAGGGTTATTTAAATTGTTATAAGTTTGCTGTAACAAATTACTCCAAGGCACAAGCCAAACTACAGCTTTTGCATTTCCTTGATTGAAAAATTTATTTATAGTGTATAAGGCATTGCAAGCTATGAAAGTTTTACCACCAGCAGTTGGAACTTTTACAGCAATATGTACTGCTCCGGGAATGTTGTCTTTATAGGGTTTCATTCCAGATTGTGTAAGTGGATTATATGCACCCACTCTGTCAGTCCAAAACTCATTAAAAGCTTTAGCTGGATTGGTATGTTGTTGTAGATAAGAAAGGTAATTTTCTAAATCTTTTATTACGTCTTGTTGGTATGGCTTTAGCTCCATTGTATCTATTTAAAACCTAGTTATATCTCTTGGTATTTTTTTGAAAATAATGTGATATTTACTCATTAGTTTTTCATCTAACAAACAATTATCTGCATAAATTATATATTGCTCTGCCTTAGTTTTTAATTTTCTTAAAAAACTTTCATCTAATGTGGTCATAGCATCTTTATCATAATAGAAATAATAGGCAGTTTGTTCTTTAACTCCTAGTAAGTACTGTTCATTTTGCTTTATGTAATTAGATTTTGTTTCAGAAAACCACACATACTCATTAATTCTTTCTATACCAATAGCCTCATTTAATAAGTCATTCTCTAAGAATATAGGTTCTCCTAATTCATAAAAACTAAAATCACCACCTGTTCCCTCTATAGGTTTAGCTTCTGAGCCATAACCTTTGATTACTCTTTTTACTCTTTCAGCAGTAATAGTGTTGGCATAATCTTCCATTTCAATTAAAATGAATTTCCTGTTACCTCCATCTTGTTTATTAAGGTTTAAAACTGCATGAGCTGTTGTGCCTGAACCTGCAAAGGAATCTAGGATAATGGAGTTTTTATCAGTTGACAAATCAATTATTTGTTTAATGAACGTAGTTGGCTTTGGAGTATCAAAAACTTTTGAACCAAAAATATCTTGAATTTCTTGTGTTCCATTAGTTGCAGTACCCACATTATCCCAAATTGATTTAGGTGTTTTACCTCTTTCCTCAGCTTCTGAATAGAACCTTTTTAATTGTGGCTTAGACTTTCCATTTTTACCAAATACAATTCTATTATCTTTTAAAAAATCTAAATATTCTTTTTCTCCTGTTCTCCAACATCTTCCTTTTGGAGGCAAAAATACTTCTCCTGTGTTTGGGTTTTCAATTTCATAGGTTAAATTGGGTCTAATTCCAGGGGAATCAAATGGGTCAGCTTTCCATATACCTCTTATGTCATTATCAGGATTAGAAAATCCATCTGAATCTAGCTTTAACGTAAACTTACTTTTATTACTATAGAATACTTGTATATCTTTGCAATATACTAATGTATGATTGTGATTTAATGAAATAACAGCATCATTTGAAACAGACTTTCTAGAGTTCCAAATTATATCTGAGAGAAAACTCCTAATGCCAAAAATCTCATTTATAATTTGAATTAAGTTTGAAACTTCAACATCATCAATAGATATAAAAATCACACCATCATCAGCCAATAATTTATGAAGTAATTTTAATCTTGGGTACATCATACAGAGCCACTTATCATGCCTAGATAAATCTTCACTTTCTTTACCTACCACTTGCCCTAACCACTTTTTTATTTTAGGGTCATTTACATTATCATTATATACCCAGCCTTCATTTCCTGTATTATAAGGAGGGTCAATATAAATACACTTTATTTTGCCCTCATATTGTGGAAGTAAGCTTTTTAAAGCCTCTAGGTTATCTCCGTGAATAATTTTGTTTTTACTAACAAAAGCATCTGTTTCAGAACCATTGCTATAAGTGTATTGCTGTTCTAAAATTTTATAAGGTACATCTTGATGATGGTTAATTACTTTGTCTTTTCCTATCCAATTGAGTGTTGGCATATATGTTAAAATTTAAAATGCTAAATGTACTTTTTTTTTACGCTTTTAAAATATTTCTATCAATTAAGAAAAATATTTTATGATTTAAAAAAATTCGTTACTTCTTGTTTTTATTGATAATTTCAGATATAACAGACTTACTCACCCTAAATTCAGTATCTTTTAATTTTGCTTCAATTTGTCTTACTGAAAGACCTTTGTTTTTAAGTTCTAAAACTTTATCAATAATTACTGTATTGTCTTTTTTGGAATTTTGAATTTTACTATTTCTTTCTCCTGTTTCTCTAAAAATTAAATTCTTGTTCATCTCTAAAACATAACTTTTAGATTTATGAGAGCTATCTAAAAAATTAGCTTTCAACACCCATAAATCTTTGTAATTATCTTTGAAATGATTAGGTCTAAGTTCAATTACAGATCTCATTTTAGCTTCAAATGCTTGCGAGCCTATTATACTGTCTTTACTTGGACTATTCTTTTGGGTATTTTTTCCAATATGATGTAGAAATAAAATTAAACAGCCATATTTTTTGGCAAGTTTATCATATTCATTTAGAAACTGGCGAACTTGAGTATTTGCATTTATCTCTTTAGCAAATACATCCGTAAAAGCATCTATAACAATTAGGTCACAAGGTTCTTTTTCTAAAATTTTCTTTAATCTCTCTAAAAGATTTTCTGTATCAAAAATAAATTGTAAATTTTTTAATAAAGAAAAATCTAAATTAGGATCTTCAATCTGTAAATATTGAATTTGCTTTCTAATTGCAGCACTTACAGAATTTGAATCGTCTTCAGTACTAACATATATAACCTTATTGCTTTTACAATTCAATTTACATCCAATAAAAGTTTCTTTTTGTAAAACAACACTCAAACTAAGTTGTCTAAGAAAAGTTGATTTACCACTATCAGAAGTACCTACTAAAGATGCTAGTCCTACTTTTTGAAAAAAAGGATCAAGTAATTTTGGTAAAGTTTCTATTTCAAGGTTATATAATTCAAGTGCATCAAATGTACTTTTGTATTCCTCAATAATTTCTGAAGTAGAAGCAGGGGTATTTTCTAAAATCACATCATTGATATTATTTGGGGTAGATTCAATTTTCATTAAATAAACATTTATAGTACAACCTTAAAACAAGTCATGTGTTAAAACACAATGTCCTAACAGTATAATATATTTAGGACAGGACAATATTAAAATATTTTTATTAATTTTAAAGTACAAACAACATGAAAAGGTATACTTTTAGGCATACAAAGATTCAGAAATCTTGTAAAGTGCCGTTATTGCTACATCCAATACAACAGGTTCGAGTCCTGTTCCCGCTACTAAGAAAAAGTTTCACAATTGTGGAGCTTTTTTTATTTACAAAATAACAGCTCTTCTTTTAAAATAGCTATCCTAAAAAATTCCTTCCAAAACTCAATTTTTAACTAAACAAATAAGCAATCCCTTTTTCAAGGTGTGCATTTAGGTGTGCAACTTTTTAAAAAAGGTAGACTTTTAGGTGTGCAAATGTTAAAAAAAGGTGTGCAACTTTTTAAAATCTAAAAACCATGAATACTTCTAAAATCACAATAACTTTTGTCATCGTAAAAAACAGGATAAATAAAGCCGGTAAGTGTTCTCTAAAATGTAGAATAACCTACCAAAAATCAAGACACGAATTCTCAACAGGTCTTTTTGTTTTCCCTGATGATTGGATAAACAACCTACAAGAAGTTGCCACTTCAAACAAAGAAAGCGACTATATAAATACTGAAATTAGCCTGATTAAGAATAAAATTAATCAGGCTTTTTTATTGCTGAAAATTCAAAATTCCAATTTCAATGTTGAAGATATTTACCTATCCTTTAAGGGAGAAAATATTAAAACTGAAAAAACTGTTCTTGAAGTGTTTGAATTACATAATACTAAAATGTATAAGCTTATTGGAAAAAGCTACTCAATTGCAACATATTACAAATTCAAAGAATCCAAAAATCATATAAAAAATTTCATAAAACATGAATATAAAAAAAAAGACTACCTACTTACTAACCTAAACTTAAATTTCCTTGAAAAGTTTGATTTCTATCTTAGTTCAGAAGTCCGACAAAACAAATTACAATTAATAAAACAATTCAAAGACTACGTAAAATTATTAAACTTGCAATAAGTGAAGGATACATAATTAGAGATCCATTTATACTTTATACTCCCAAAAGATTCGAGAAATCAGTTATTTTTTTAAATAATGAAGAATTAAAACTACTAAAAGATTATCATTTTACAAACAACCCAAGATTACAAAAAGTCAAAGATTGCTTTATATTTTGTTGCTTTACAGGTCTAGCATTTGCAGAAATGGAAGAATTTAAAAGGGAACATCTTAAAGTTGAATTTGATGGCAATATCTGGATTAAAATGACTAGAAAAAAAACTAAAGGAATAGTTAGCGTTCCCCTCCTACAGCCAGCAAAGGAAATTTTAAATAAGTATCAACTTGATAAAAAACCTTTACCAATAGTTTCAAACCAAAAATTCAATTCTTATCTCAAAGAAATAGCTGAAATAACAGGAATAGAAAAAAGGTTAACACACCACATTGCGAGAAAAACATTTGCTTCAACCGTATTATTATACAATGAAGTACCAATGGAAATTGTATCTGAGCTATTAGGGCATTCTAATATGGCTATTACACAAGTACACTATGGTAAAATAGTTCAAAAGAAAATAAGTGAAGAAATGAGTAAATTATCAAATAAATTAGATAAATAAAAAAAACATTAAACCTATATAAATCATTTAAAAAGCCAGTCTGAATCATTTAATAAAATAATTATTTCATCCTCATTAACATTAAAAGCAATAAGACTTATGTAATTTTGTATTATATAAAATTCTTAGACCTATACTAAATATGAATGCAGAAGCAAAAATCATCAGTCAACATAATTTAGATTGTTCCAGTCTTGAAAATTTAGCCAATGACATTGCAAACCGTTTGAATTGTAATATAGAATTTGGTCAATATCAAAATTTGAATGGCAAACATGAGTTCATAAAATTGGGTACAGTTACTTTAAATTCCAAAGGAATAATAACTACACTTTACGACATGACTAATGATAATGTTTCAGAATACAATTATGTTTTAGAATTGGGTGAAGAAGCAAAATTAATTTACAGTGACATTATCAATATCCTTCCCCCTTGGGAAGAAGATTTTGATAGGATATTTAACATTTTCAATTCTCAGGAGTTCATTGAAGAACCATATTATACAGGTGTCTTTGATGAACTCAGGAAATTGGGAAGTGATAAAGTATATTTTATAAAAGACAATAACGAACCTGAAATTACTATTAAAACCAAATCAAGCACTCAGGATTACATTCAACAAATCAAAGACAAGGTGACTTTTTTTGAAGTGGCTTTATAGTTTAAATTATGAAATTAAGAAGTTTACATACTACTCAAACATTGGAATTTTATATCCCAGACTATTCTTCAAAATTAGAATTACCTTTTTTTGACGTAGGTATTAGTGCAGGATTCCCATCACCTGCTGATGATTTCATTGAACTTACCATTGATTTAAACAAACACTTAATAAAGCATAAAGACTCTACTTTTTTTGCAAAAGTTAAAGGTAACTCGATGATTAATGCAGGAATATATGATGGAGATTTATTAGTAATTGATAAAAGTCTTGAACCACAAAACAACAAAATAGCAGTTTGTCAAATTGATGGTGAATTTACCGTTAAAAGAATTAAAAAAGAAAAAGATATTGTTTGGCTTATAGCTGAAAATGAAGAATATGAACCAATAAAAGTTACCCCTGAAAATGAATTAATGATTTGGGGTATTGTGATACATAGTATAAAAACTTTCTAAGACCAATTAGTAATATAAAATATTAAAAATGTTTGCTTTAGTAGACTGCAATAATTTCTATGCCTCATGTCAAAGGGTATTTGAACCTCATTTAATTGGCAAACCTATAGTAGTTTTATCCAATAATGATGGTTGTGTTATTGCACGTTCTAATGAAGCTAAAGCATTGGGAATTCCTATGGGTGCTCCAGCATTTGAATTTAAAAAAGTTTTTGAGGATAATAATGTTTTTGTCTTTTCATCTAATTACGCATTATATGGCGATATGAGTTCCCGAGTTATGAATATACTTTCTACTTATACACCAGATATTGAAATTTACAGCATTGACGAAGCATTCTTAAAATTCAAAGGTTTTGATTTATTTGACTTCAATGAGTATGGTTTAAAAATTCAACGTACAGTCACAAAAAGTACTGGAATACCTATTAGTATTGGTTTTGCTCCAACAAAAGCTTTAGCTAAAGTTGCTAATAAAATAGCTAAAAAATTTCCTGAACGAACTAAAAGTGTGTATGTAATAAATGATGAAGAAAAAAGAATTAAAGCCCTCAAATGGACTAAAATTGAAGATGTTTGGGGTATAGGAAGAAAGCATACTAAGCGTTTACAAGCAAAAAAAGTATTTACAGCCTATCAATTTACTCAGCTTCCAGATGAATGGGTTCGTAAAGAAATGGCTGTTGTTGGGCTAAGAATTAAACACGAATTGGAAGGTAAACAAACACTGGATTTGGAAACTCCTAAGAATAAAAAAATGATTGCTACTACACGTTCATTTGAAAAATCACTAATAAGTTTTGATGATGTTTCAGAAAGAATCTCAACTTTTACAGCATCATGTTCTGAAAAATTAAGAAAACAAGGAAGTCATTGCAATATGGTTATGGTTTTTCTTCAAACAAACTATCATCGACAGGATCAAAAGCAATATTCTAGAAATATTGTTATCAATACAGACTTCCCAACCAACTCAACTATTGAGCTAAATCATTATACTCAAATTGGATTAAAAGCTATTTTCAAGGAAGGATTTCAATACAAAAAGGCAGGTGTTATTGTTATGGGATTAACCCCAAATGATAAAATACAATTGTCATTATTTAACACTTCCAATCCAAAGCACCAACCATTAATGTCTGTAATAGACAAACTCAATAAGAGCTACGGAACTAACAAAATAAAATTTGCAACACAATCACTTGGTAGACAATGGAAAATGCGTCAGGAAAAACTATCTCCATCTTACACCACTAGAATCAAGGATATTATTACCATAAAAGTATAATTAAGCATGGCTAATTCATACGATTTATCAAGATATTTAGAGGGACAAAAAAGTACTTATAATAATGCTTTGGCAGAAATCCAACAGGGTAAAAAACAATCTCATTGGATGTGGTTTATATTTCCTCAAATTATTGGATTAGGTTTTACTGACTATAATATTTTCTATGCCATTAAAAATATTGAAGAAGCAAAAGAATACTATTATCATCCTGTTCTTGGTAAAAGACTAATCGAAATAACAACAGCATTTTTAAATATCAAAAATAAAACAGCTTTAGATATTTTAGGTAAACCTGATACACGCAAACTAAAATCGTGTATGACTTTATTTTTGCAAGTACCAAATGCTTCAACTATATTCCAAGATGTCCTTGACAAATTTTATGATGGAGAACAAGATCAAAAAACTTTAGAAATTCTACAAAAACAAATTAATTAACCTTTGATATTTTTTTGTAATTTTAAGACTAATGCAAAATAAATAAAAGATGTGTTTTCATTCCAAACAAACAAAATTAGCATTAGAGGTACAATCTCGCTTTAAAGCTAAAATTAAAGACTTAGCTGTTTTTAAACCATCTGAACACATCAATGGATTTGAATTTCCTAAAACTCCAATTATTATAGATGAAAACCCAACTGAAATTTTGCATTACGATTGGGGGTTGATACCGAATTGGGCTAAAGATCAAAGCATTCAAAAAATGACGTTAAATGCAAGAATAGAAACCGTAGATGAAAAACCTTCATTTAGGGATTCTGTTAGTAAAAGATGCCTAGTAATAGCGAATGGATTTTATGAATGGCAATGGCACGATACAAAAGGGAAAAACAAAACAAAATATGAAATAGGAATTGGCAACGACGATTTGTATGCTTATGCAGGCTTATATTCTCAATGGACTGATAAAAACACTGGAGAGATAAAAAACACCTACACAATTGTTACAACAAAAGCTAATCCTCTTATGGCTGAAATCCATAACATAAAAAAAAGAATGCCTATTATTTTGAAACCTGAAGATGAAATAAAATGGTTAAGCCATGATCCTATTGAAAAATACTCGTATCCTTATGAAGTCAATTTAGTAGCAACAAAAATTGATTCGCCATTGACTCTATTTTAAAATAAATTAATCGTTTTCATTTTGAAAAGTTACTAATTCCTTTAATGGAACTTCAAGAGCTTGACTGATTCTGTATAAGCTATATAGTGTTGGGTTAGTTCTTCCTGATTCAATTCTTGAGATATTAGTAGTGTCAATTTTACGTTCTATCAACCCCACTAAATCCACTTGAGACATACCTCTTTCTGTTCTTAATTTTTGGATTTTTTTACCCACTAACTTCAACAATTCAGACTTTTCCATTCTTGACATATTTGACAAGTCAAGAAAAAACTTATATTTGTTGTTGTTAATGCCATATATGACAAGTCTAAAATTGTTTTTAAGTATCGAAATCAAATCAAACTAGAGGTATATTTTAAAATTATCAATATGAAAAAATTAATGATAACGAAATCATTCTGAAGAAGCACAAAAAAAGAACGACTGACAAATATAAAAATAAAAAAACCCGAAACTTTCGTTTCGGGTTTTTGCGGAGAAAGAGGGATTTATGTATTCTTTCTAACGCTAGTATTTTCAAGTGTTTTTATATAAAACTTTTCTAAGTACTCCTAATTGTACCCCTATGAAAAAATCGTAGTTTCTCATATGTGTTGATTGTGCTAATTTACGAAAATAAGTCCATAAATTTCTAATATACTAACCAAATTTTGAACTAGTTAAGTGAAAAATTTAATCAACGATTAGAGTAATTACTTGTTCGTGTTTTAAACTGGTATAATTGCAGAATTCTTCAACACTTACAAACTCATTTTCAAGCTTATTAAGGTCCTTTCTAATCTTTTGTAACAATCGAATACTTTGGCGATAACTCTTTCCAGTAATACGCTGTATGTCCTTTGGATAGATACATAATCTCTTTTTTTCTGTTTTCATACTTTATCTATGGCTTTGATTAGGCTTTGAGTAGCATTAAGATATTTTATTACAAATATCTTGAAACTATAAAATTAAAGAATAAACCATTTAGTTTTAAGTGGGGAATTTTCATATTCGATACTACAATTTGATTGTCAAATGAGAAGATTATTGCCATTTATGTCAAATTGTGACATTTGGAACTAAGCTCATTTACTTGTTACGATTAACTTTTAAATTTTGTATTGAAATCATTCAAAAATGTGGTTGCAACTGATTGAAAGAATGAAGGAGTTTTTAATTGAATGTTTAACAAAATTTTGAAGTTATGGCTAGACAGAAAGGCATAATTAAATTGAAAGGTACTATCGGGGATATTACTTTTTACAAAACGCAAGATGGACATTTGGCGAGAGAAAAAGGCGGTATTGACGCTAGCAGAATTGCCAATGATCCTGCGTTTCAAAGAACTCGAGAGAATGGTTCCGAGTTTGGAAGAGCTGGAAAAGCAGGAAAGCTTTTAAGAACAGCTTTCAGACCTATGCTATTAAATTCTGCAGATAGCAGAATGGTGAGTAGACTTACTCAAAGAATGGTAAAGGTTATTCAAGCGGATTTAGTAAGTGAAAGAGGTTTACGTAACGTGATTGATGGAGAAACTGAATTGTTATTCGGTTTTGAATTTAATATTCGTGGTAAGCTTGGTACTTCTTTGTTTGCTCCTTTTGTGCCTTCTATTGACCGAGTTACAGGAGAGATTAAAGTTGATTTAGCATCATTTATTCCATCGAATATGATTGCAGCTCCAAGCGGAACAACTCACTTTAAAATCATCTCTGGTGGTGCTGAAGTAGATTTTGAAGCTGAAACCTATGCGGTTGCTACTTCTGAAACTGCAATTTTAGCTTGGGATGGAACAGCTACGGCTGTGATTAGTCAAACCAATGCGGTTACTGCAAACTCAACAAAGCCATTGTTTTTGGCTTTAGGTGTTGAATTCTATCAGGAGATTAATGGGCAAATGTATCCTTTGAAAAATGGTGCTTTTAATCCATTAGCGATTGCAATGGTTGATAGTGGAGTGTAATGGTTATTGAATTATCCAGAACTTATTTCCCTGAAGGAACAAACGGAAAACTCACGTGTGAAGGTAAATTGATTTGCAACGTTATTGAATTACCTTGGAAGAAGAATGAAAAGAGAGTTTCTTGTATTCCTGAAGGGAAATATTTTATTAGAAAGCGGTATAGTCAGAAATTCAAATGGCATCTTGAAATTACTGGTGTTGAAAATAGAAGTTTGATTTTGTTTCATCCTGCCAATAATGCATTGAAAGAATTGAATGGTTGTATTGCTCCGGTTACTAAACTTTCTGGTCCAGGACTTGGATTACTTTCGAGAAAAGCTTTTGAGAAGTTAAAAGTGATGGTTTATTCAGTTTTGGACAAACAGGAAAGTGTTATGTTATTAATTACATCTAATTTATAGATTATGAAAAATATAGTTAATAGAGTTTCAGCTCCCACACCTAAGTTTTTTAAAGTGCTTCGTACTATTGGTTTGGCATTAGCAGCAGTTGGTGGAACTATTTTAGCAGCACCAGTCGCTTTGCCAGTTGTTGTTACAACCATTGGTGGTTATGTTACGGTTGCCGGAAGTGTTTTGACAGCTGCAAGTCAGTTGACAATTCCAAATGACAGCGAATAATCACACGCTAATAGGTACTGCAAGTGGTACATTTTTAAGTATTGCACCCAATATTCAATCTGAAGATATTGCAAAAACGGTTATCTTAGCCACTATTGGTGCTGTAGTTAGTTTTACTATTTCGTTAGTACTTAAAAGTCTGAATAAGAAGCACAAAAAATAAGTTTAGCCCTAGTTGTGGTGACCTTTGGGTTAAACAAATTGAAAGCCTAGTCGTTAGACCAGGCTTTTATTATTTATTGCAATACCTATACAATATAACCCTTCTCATATCATTGATAAGGTTGATATTTTCATGGAATTGCTTTTCTTTTTGTTCCAGTAGCTTCAATGCCTCAATGTGTTTGAGGTGCTGCTCATGCTCTTGCATCAGTGCAGCTACTTTGGGTGAAAACTCGTTTTTGAACTCGTGTAAGCGAATAAAGGGTATAACGGAACCGATTAAATGCTGATGCCAGAATTTTGATTTCCATAAGCTGAACGCTATCCAATAGACGTTCTCGCGGTCGGTTTCGCTTTGGCAGATGATTACAAAGCTGTTGGTAAATGGCTCGTTTTTGGGCTTTCCGCTGTTCATACCTTTGTTAAGAATGAAAAAATGAGGTTTGGCGTAAATAGTGCCTTTGCGGTGGGTTTTAATGATGAAAGTAAGCATAATACAGGACTTTAAGATTAGCTTTTCTTCTCTTTCCGGATGGTTTCCCCTTTGAAATGCACTGGTGCTCCGCTACGCTTCGCACACAAAATTTTTCAAAAGAAAAAAAAGAAAAAAGAAAGCCGGTCGTCCAAGTGAAAGGTTTCAGAAAAACAAGTTTTTTTTAAAAAAATACTACCCGATATATGATAGAAGCAATCAGCGTCAAGGCAAAATCAAATTGTGTTTTGAAACTGTTTGGGTGGAGATTTTTTTTAAAACCGGAGGCTTGAACTTGTTTTTCTGAATACCTGGAACTTATCTTCGCTTCCTTTTTTTTTATTTTTTTGTTTTGTATCCAAATTTGAATTGTCTGTATTTAATCGGAGGTAAATTGAAGCAGGGATTTTTTAGGGATGGTTGTCGTTAGCAGGTGCGTTGTTTGGGCAAGTGTATCGTTTTTTATTGGCTTTATAGGGATGTTGTGATTGGTTTTGTGAAAAGCTGATGCCCTGAGTAGTGTTCAGTATTCAGTAATCAGTTGACAGTATTCAAAGCGTGTTATGGAACTGTTTGGGCATCAGCTTTTCGGAAAACCAATGTATTAGAGGTTTCTGAGCCAATAAAACAACGATACTCTTGCTGTGGTTTGGTTTTATGGGTGCCCTAAATAGTGTTCAGTAATCAGTCGTAGTCGGCAGTGTAGTTAGGTGTTTTGAAACAAGTAAAGGCACTCATAAAAGCAAATCGAATACTTCCTATGTTTACCGTTTGCTGATAAAGACAGTTACCGTTAAGGTTCTGAGGAATGCTTAAAATCGAGGTCTTTCTGCTGAAATGCAGGTCTTTCTTTCTGGCGGTGGCGAAGGGTGTTTTTTTTAAAAACCGGCTGGTGCGAGGAAGTTTTTAAAAAAGTTGCCCTGGAGCCACCGCCTAAAAAAGCGTTGGATGAGCGGCTTTTTTACATAATGTTAACCCGTAGTGCATTATTAAGTTAAATTAATTTTCAGATTATTGAGGTTTCTTCCAAAGACGAATTTGTTTAAATATTGTATAGTGGTTAATGTCGTTATTTTAGAAAGAATCCTTGTTTTAAATCCTTTAAAAGATTTAGCATAATTACGCCTAATCATAAACTGATCACACAATTGAGAGAATAAGGTTTCTATACGTTTTCTAAACTTTTTAAATTGATAAAACTGTGGTTTATAGTCTTTTTGATTCACCCGTTTCGGAGTTTCCAATTCGATATTTACCTCATTAAACAAATCAAGTTGGATGGTTTGAGAGAGGTATCCTCTATCTCCAAGCAACACACAATCTGATAATTGCGATTTTATATCTTTTAGATAATGAATATCATGAACCGAAGCAGGAGTTAAATCAAAACTTTGAAAAACTCCTTCAATAGAACATACAGCATGCAATTTGTATCCGTAATAGTGTAAATTTTGAGAGGCGCAAAATCCTTTATTTGGAAGGGCATAATCTTCTTCTTTACAAATTTTACTTCTTGAAGAACGAGCTATTTTGCAAACCTCTAAAGGCATACTATCAACCACAAAATAATTTTCAAATTCATTAAATTTTTCAACCATTTTCATTCTTATTTCTTCAATATGAAAAAACAACTGTCGTTTTCTTCTGTTATAAACAGTACGTTCGATTTTTGAACTAATATCAAGACCCTTTATTTCTCTAAAAAGCTGATGTTCAGAATCAATAGATTTAAATTCTGCCAAAACAATTAAGCTAATCAGTTCAATGTCAGATAATTTTGGTTTTATAGGTTTGAAATAAAAATTTTCTGTTTTTGTTAGTTTTCGTAATTCCGTAAGAATTAATTCGTAATTTGCCTCTAAGTTGCTCATAGCTGTAATTGACTGGTAATCATTACAATTTAACACTTTTTGGTGTTTTGAGCAACTTCTTTTTATAATGCACTACGGGTTAATGTTATTATAGTGCATCCGAGTTTTGATTAGTAGCAGGATAGTTCTTTATGCACTATAATGCCACATTATGTAAAGAAGCTTGGGAGAAAAAATTACTGGCATGAGTTGCGTAGCGTACGTGTTTTTGTTTTGAGCGTTGGGCAAGCTCTTGACTGATGGCTTTATTGGTTTTCATTATTAAACAGAAAGTTTTAGCCAACAGGCAAAGTGCTTGAAGCTTGTTGGAGCAAAAACCATGACAGTAATTTTTTTAGGAGCGTTGGGAAGGAGTGGCAATTGGAAGACAAACGTTCTCTATAAATAACTGAGCTTTCTCTTTTTTTATTGCTATGCGGTAATTTTGATCTATATTTGCCGCAAAAATGCGGTGATAATATAAAATAATCGCCGCATAATTTGTTATTTGCGGTAAAATAGGTTTATATTTACCGCAAAAATGCGGTGTTATGTATATTCATCAACGAAAAGACTGGACAAAATTTACCTGGGATGCGGAAGTAATTACTTCTTTGCTTGGGGAAGTTAGACATAGACAAGGCAAGATACTGGGTGTAATGCAAGGACTTGGATTTCTGAATGCAAGAGGAAACTGTGCTTAAAACCTTGACTTTGGATGTTGTGAAGTCGAGTGAAATTGAAGGAGAGCAACTGAACCCAGAACAAGTACGTTCTTCAATTGCAAGACGTTTGGGTATTGAAATAGCCGGAGCTGTAGCTGCAGAACGCAATGTTGAAGGTGTAGTAGAAATGTTATTGGATGCAACACAACGCTATGATGAACCTTTAAGTGAAGACCGTTTGTTTGGATGGCATGCAGCACTGTTTCCGACCGGGCGAAGTGGTATGTATAAAATAAAGACTGCAGCTTGGCGTGATGATGCGATGCAGGTTACTTCGGGACCAATGGGAAAGGAAACGGTACATTTTGAAGCACCGAGTGCAGAGAAAGTGCCGGCAGAAATGAATGCTTTTTTGGATTGGTTTAATTCTAGTCAAGAAATTGATCCTGTGCTTAAAGCTGCTTTTGCGCATTTGTGGTTTGTTACGATACACCCTTTTGACGATGGTAATGGTCGTATTACGCGTGCGATAACCGATATGCAATTGGCACGAGCCGACCAAAGCAAACAACGGTTTTATTCGATGTCGGCACAAATACAGGCTGACAGAAAAACCTATTATGAAATATTGGAAAGCACCCAAAAAGGAGATTTGGATATCACACCATGGCTTAGATGGTTTCTTGAATGCTTGTTGCACTCGATGGCACAGACTGATGAAACGATAGCAGCCACTTTAAAACGTGCTCGTTTTTGGGAAACTCACCACGCTACAGACTTTAACCCGCGTCAACAAAAAATACTTCAATTGTTGCTTGATGACTTTTTTGGTAAATTGACTGTTTCTAAGTATGCCAAAATAACTAAAGTATCTACGGATACCTCACTTAGGGATATACAGGATTTAATGGGTAAAGGTATACTATCACAAGAAGGTAGTGGAAGAGGAACCTCGTATAAGTTGATACATTAAATTTCAGTATGTGATAATTACATGTGCATTTTTTAATCAATCTGTAAACATAGTTATTCTAAAATCTAAAGATTTTTCTTTACAACTAGGACAATAATTATTGACCATATTTAATTTCAAATCAAAGTTATTGATTGTGTTATTTTCAAAATTATTTCCTTTTAATATTTTATCAGTATAAAATAGGTATTTGTCAGAATCCTTATGTTCAAAATAGTTAATGTTTTCAAATTCTAAAGTTTCTTTATTAATTGCAGGAACAGGGCAATGTTTTTGATAACTAAATCTTCCACCACCGTATCTGAATTCATTAGAAAAACCACAAGATTTACATTTTGTTGCTATTATATTTCCCATTTATTGTTTTATATTAATTACCAAATCCTGAAAAATCAATCAAGTAAATATAACCTCTTTCTTTAGCTGCTTGAGTCCAATTATTTGAATAAGTTGTACCGTTTTTTTCATCAGATAGTTTAGTTTCTTCATATGTGTTTACATAAACGGAAGAGACTACAAAACCCGATAATATTTCTATACCCATTAGTTGATTAACCATTGCTCTTGATAATTGTGCAATTTTTTGATTATTGTGGATAACATACCAAAATGTGAAAGCTCCTATCTCTTTAGTTAAAAAAATTTGATCTCCTACTTTAACATTATCTCTGATGTACTCAAATGAATTAAGCCCAAAATTGCTTGCACTCCAATACATAGTAAACTTATCTATTCCTTCTTTAATTTTTAAACCGTAATTTGCTTTAATAGTTGTTTCGGAATATTTATGAGAGTTACCTGTGTCTAAGGCATTTTCTCTTTTATGCTTGATTACAAAAAGCTGTTTTTTTGCTCTTGTATAAGCTACATAATACAATCTTCTTTCTTCTTCGATATAATCTTTAATTTTAACATCAGAAACAGTTGTTGTTGATGGTAAATTGGAAAGAGAAGCTGGTATAATTACTGCATCATATTCAATTCCTTTTACCTTATGCATAGTAGTCACAATAATTTCTTGATTAATAAAATCAGATTTTATTAAGTTTATATTTTGATCGTATATTTTACCATATTGTCCATCATCTTTTTGACTTATTTCTTTTATAAAATCAATCAAGTCTTGATAGGTTGATTCATCTTCTCTTTCTTTATTGAATTCTAAAAGGATACAGTGAAAAATATCTAAAAAGTATTCCTCCCAATTTGGATGGTTTACTATGATTTCTTTTTTGAAATTGGCGACTGTTTCAAGATAATTTTTTTCTAATACTACTGTTGCTTGTTTTTCAAATCTTGAAATTAAATAGTGAAATTCCCGAGTTTTATATAGTGAACCATTTGCTCCTTGTATTCTAATTTTTACATCTGGGATATTTTCATTTTTAAGAATATTGAAAGCTCTGTAGACTTCATCATTAGATCTGAACATTACTGCAATTTGTTTGTATTTTTGATTATCCTCATCTCTATATTTGACGAAATCGTTTACTTTCTGCTTCCAATCAATTCTAGTTTCAGCTAATCCAACTATGTTACAAGAGTCTTCTTTCATTGAAGGTTGCAAAAAAGCCTCTAATTTAGGCATCTCATATTTGGTATAATTTAGTGCTAAAAGTCTTTCTGCTTCTTCAAGAATCAGTGGATAAGAACGATAATTAATGCTTAAATTTAATTCTACAGGCTTGTATATTTCTTTGAATTTCTCATAATAGGGTTTAGGATCTGGAAGCAGAAATAGGGCTATTAGTCATGTCATTTCAAGAGAGTTTTGCTAAAAAATCCTATTCTGTTTTAAATGCTGAAAAGTTTGTTGATGGAGACATTACAATAGAAACTGAAAATATTAATGCAGATTCCTATTTATTATCTGAATTGACTCAAGCAAATGAATTATTTAAATTAAGGATATTAGGGAAGTTGAAAAATTTTAATGTTATCTCAAAATTTGAAATTGAAAAATTAGATTTTATTGATAAAGTAATGTGGGAACGGTTTTTAAGATTATACTCACTACTTAAATTAATAAAATAAAAATTAATCAATTATAATAAATCTTACTATTGAGATATGAACATATCTTTATAGTAAGATTTTTTTGTTGTTATCCCCATTACTCAGGTCATTTATCTTTTGTCCTTGGAATTAGTATTAAAAGAAATCACATTGAACATGTTTCTCATCCTAGAGCGTAACCGGTTTCCATATAGTTTTTCGATTTCTGTTGCTGATAAGTTAGTAGTGATGTGCGTTATAGATTTGTTATCGATAAAATGTTCGTAACGAGTTATCAGAATTTCAGCCATTACATTGCAATCGTTACCAAAGTGTTTTATTTGTTGTTCGGCACCTAAGTCATCAAAGCAAAAACCTGAAAATCTGATTTGGTTATTGGATTTGTGCGTGTAAGGATTTAACGCTTCGTAACCTTGTTTTGCAAATTCAAATGAAATTTCTCTGCAGGTTTTGATTTTATAGTTTGTGTAATGATTTGAGAAAGGTTTTAGTAATTGCATGATAGATGTTTTTCCGCAACCAATTGGACCCGATAACAAAATACCTTTGGAAAGATTGATTTGTAATTTATCTGCTATTTTTTGGTCTTTGATCATATAAATAATCAGCTTGTAGATTGTTGGAATATCTTCTTTACAAATTTTAAAAGATTGGCCATAACGGATTTTTCCTTGATGGTTTATGAATAGTAAACAGTTGTTGAAGTCGTATATTTTTTGATTGTTCTTGATGATGAAACAATCGGTTATGTTTGTAATGTTCATTGTTTCAAGTTTTTGTTATAAAGGTTCTGAATAGTTTTTTTCGTTAGGTACGTGCAAGTGATTTGGTTTTATTTTTTCAGAATTTTGAATCTTAAACTTTTCTGAATTTAAAATCCAATTTCGAGCTGCAGCTTTCCAGTCTTTCATTTTAGATTTTCCGCCAACAAGCCACCCGTTGCTTTGGAAGTGGTTGTAGAATTTTTCAGCATCGATTTGGGTTACGTTTTTTTCTTTGAAAAAAGCAATCACATTTGACATTTCTGGAGGAATTGTATTTTCTAAATTTTTTCCTTCGCCAAGCTCAGGATGACAAAGTGGATCATAATTTTTAAACGGGTTATTTTTTTTATTTTTTGCTTGTTCTTCTATGTTTACATTGTTTATACTGTTTGTATTGTTTATAATGTTTATAGAAGATACCAGTGCTTGTTTATCACTTGTTTTATTCTTGTTTACTGCTTGTTCATTAGCTTGTTTAGTTTTAAGTTGGGTTACTTCTTTTTTTCGAAGTGGTTTTAACTCATTTGAAAGGTTTACCATTCTGACCATACTTCCTCGAAATGGATTATAGGATGGTTCGTAAATAACATACCCTTTTTCATGTAACTCTCTCATGCATTTGTGGTAAGTGGCTTTTGAGCAAATTTTACTTATTCTCATTACCTCATCACGAGTTATACTTATTGGGTTTTCAAAGCGGTTGAGGTTCCAAAATTGAAATAGTGAAATGTATAGACTTACATGGGTAGGGTTGAGGTCGTAATCATGGACTAGTTTGTCGAAAAAGCCAGTAAGGTGTTTTATATAGTTCATTTTTTAGTAATTAGCGATTAGTAACTAGTGATTAGCTATTGGTTTAGCATTTTATGGATGTCCTCGTATTTGTAGTAAATGATACCACCAATGCGTTTGAATTTAAGTGTTCCGTTTATACGTAGATTTTGAAGTGTTCCTGGAGAGATTTTAAGTAGTTTACGAACTTCAGAAGACTTTAGCCATTGTGGTATTTCTTCTTTTTGAGAAGATGATTTTATTTCGTTTAGTAGTAAGTTACCAAAGTTTAGTAAATCACGTTTTGTTACTACTTGATGGTTTAATAATTCGATGTTGTCGATTTCTGGGAAAAGCTTTTTAGGATGTAAATTCATGATGAAAGTATTTGATTTGTTATAGTACAAATTACTTTCAATTGGTTGTTTTTAATTCACAAGGTGTACTCAAGTTGGGAATGATTTTTTATTAAATAGTTTGTTAAACCTTATTATTGTTGGGTTTGAGTATTTAACTTTATGAGGAGTGAAAATTTACATCATTCTAAATTTGAGAAAAACACGTTGGAAACTCTGAAAAGAGTATACCTGTATAACTTTTCACAAGTTGTACACAAGTTGGGAAAAAAATCCAAGGTTTTAGCCTTGGATTTTTATAGTTCATCTTCTTTCATTTTACGGTTGAGGTTCTCCGTAATGGAGTTCAAGAATTTGGTTTGGATGGTTTTTCGTGACTTGATATCAATAAACGCCCTGTAGATATTGTCTTCAATATCCACATTAAACATTTTACCGAAATATGTTGCTATCTCTTTTACATCACAATTTCCAGCATTAATTGCTCCAGAAAGTTGTAGTGCATAGATTAATTCTACTAAATCTACTTTGGAAGCGGTCCAGTTGAGGTTGCTGTTTAATAAAGAGTTGTTGATTAAATGATTCCCATTTAATTCTTGTAATTTCTTTTCTAAATAACCTTCAAGAATTTCGTTGGCAATAAATGTTGCTAAAATGAAATCATGTGATGTACATAATTTTGAATCTGAAATTAAATGCGAACAGTTATCCCATAAGTTTTTGTATTGCTTACGGACAAAATATTCTTCGTCTTTATAAGATCCTTTTGAACGATAGTATTCATAGAATTCTTTGTTACTCATACCATACTCGTAGAGTTTTACTAATTCCTTTTCATAGTGCTTTTTTTCTTCTTTTTTGTAGGTGGTAATGAGCCTTCAATTTTTAATAGTTGCTGATGGTATATTATTTTAGAAACCAATTTTGGTTTTAGTTCTTTGAAGAACTGAATTTCCTCTTGAATGGTGTTAAAAATGTGGTTTTTAAGTCATTTTCCAAGCTCTTTAAGTTTTTCTTGAATGAATTCAATCATCTTGTGACAAAGCTCTAAAACATCAGATTTAGTATTTTTTAATGCTTCATATTCGCATTCAAATTCGTAAAAATAGTTGAAATCATAGGGCTTCATAAAACGACAAAATGGTTAAGTTTAGAGTATCAAATTAAACCATTTTGTATTAAATTTTTATCTTGTTTTATGTTAAAAAGTTATCAACATCGAACCAAATCAGACAGCACCTAGCTTTTTATTATTTTCTGCTTTAGATGCAAATTTTGATTTTAAAATCATCATGTCTTCGCTGATTTTTTTATCTAAAATTTTAGCATAATGTTGGGTTGTTTTTAGATTGGTATGACCAAGCATTTTGCTTACTGTTTCTAAAGGTACACCATTTGATAAAGTTACTGTTGTTGCAAAAGTATGTCGTGCAATATGAAATGTTAAGTCTTTGTTGATTTCACAAACATCTACAATTTCTTTTAGGTATGCATTCATTTTTTGATTGGATAATATAGGAAGTAGACGATTTTCATTTTTGCAAACAGGATGTTCAACATATTTATTAATGATTTCTTGTGCTACTGGTAATAATGGAATTTTAGAGGTTGTCTCTGTTTTTTGTCGGTTTTTGAAAATCCATTTATCGCCATCAATCCCCAATGAAATATTATCCAAGGTTAATTGCTTTACATCGATATAAGCTAGTCCGGTAAAGCAGCTAAAAATGAAAATATCGCGAACAAGTTCTAATCGTTCTGAAACAAATCGTTTGTTTAATATTGTTTCAATTTCTTTTTCAGTTAGGAATTCACGAGTTACTTCTTTTACTTTTGATTTGTAGTTTGCAAAAGGATCTTTATTTAGCCATCCATTGGCCAAACATTGGTTAATGATTTTGTGAAAGTTCTTGATGTACTTTACAGCTGTGTTATTAGCACACTTTCTGACACTACGCAAATAGAATTCGTATTCCATAATAAATGAATGGTCTATCTTTTCAATATTGATATCCGAAATGTTATACTTCCAGAAGAGAAAGTCTTTTGTATGCTTTAAAGAAGTTTGATACCGTTCTAATGTTCCTGGAGCATATTCTTGTCCAACTAGTTCTTTAATTTTACGGTTGTGTTCTTCGAAGATTGGAACAAGCATTCGCTCGCGTTCTTTTTTGCCTTGTATCTCGTTCTTGAAGTTTTCATATGTTATTGGTATTTGTTTCATGAACAATTTTTTCTCAATTTCATAAACTTTAGCTCGTAACATTTCAAGATGACTATTTACCGTTCTAGTCTCTTCTGAGTTACCTTTCATTTTCGACATTTCTGTGGACCATCTTTCAGGATTTATGTATTTACCTGTGCTGCTTTCTAATCTTTTCCCTTCAATAGTTATTCTTTGGAAAATTGGTGCTAAGCCTAGGGTATTGGCTTTGGCTCTTTTTAAGTAAAAAAGAATAGTGATTGTTGTGTTCATGGTGGTGACCTTTTTAATTAGTAATTAATTTAAAATTATTACCAACACAAAACAAGATGTCTGTTATTTGAACCCTTTGTTTTTAAAGGGTTACAAGAGATAGGGGTACCTATTTTAAACAAGTATTCTAGTACCCCGAATTGTACACCTTTAAAATGAGAAACTATGAATATTTTGAATATGGGTAAAATGGAAAAACCCTCTAAATCATACGATTTAAAGGGTTTTGATTAGGTTTTTTAGAAACCCAGCGGAGAAAGAGGGATTCGAACCCCCGGACCTGTTACAGTCAACAGTTTTCAAGACTGCCGCATTCGACCGCTCTGCCATTTCTCCAATAAGGCACAATCGTTTTGCGATTGCGAGTGCAAATATAGAATGTTTTTCCCGATAAAAAAACATTTTAGAGAAACTAAAAAGAAAAAAAATTAACTAAAAAAACAAAAAGCCGAACACCAAAACACAAACAACTGAATGTAAAATATTTACAGATTTGAAATATTAAACCAATAAATAATTTTTAGCTATATTTTTAAAAAACAATAGCTGTTCTTCTTCCCAAATTGCATCTTTTCCTAATTCAAAAGCTAAAATTCGAGCTACCATTGGTGCAGCTTCTATCGCTGCCCTGGCATCTAAAAACAATAAACGTACTCTCCTTGCCAATACATCTTCTACAGTCATAGCCATTTCTTTTCGAACAGCCCAAACCACCTCAGCTTTCGTATAGGGATACTTAGGATGGATTTTTTCTGATATCGAAATATCATCAGCTATCATATTTTCAATCGCAATTGCATCAGCACCGTAGATGGCTAAATGAGAAATAGATTTTGCATTAGCGTAACCATGAATCTTTAGATGACGCGTTTTTGAACGAATAAAATCCAAACCCGAAAGCGGTATCGCTTTATTTATCGATTGTTCAGCCATAGTTCTATAAGTAGTCCACTTTCCTCCTATAATAGTCAACAAACCAGATGGAAACACCTTAAGCAAATGCTCTCTAGACAAAATAGCAGTGTTTTTTACAGAAGCTGTTTTCACCAATGGCCTCAAACCTACAAATACACTATCTACATCACTTTTTTGAATTGTCTTAAGCGCATATTTATTAAAATGATTAATGATGAAATTTATTTCTTCTTCAAATGCTTTTGGCTCCAATGCGACATTTTTTACTGGTGTATCAGTCGTACCCAATAATAATTTATTATGCCAAGGAATTAAGAATAAAACCCTGCCATCTGAGGTTTTCGGAATTAACATTGCAGATGAACTATGAAAAAAGGAACTATCTACAACTAAATGTATGCCTTGAGATGGAGCTACAATAGGTTCTAAATTCTCTTCTGATTTTTGCAAAACAGCATCCGAAAAAACTCCAGTTGCATTAATTACCACCTTAGATTTAACTAAAAAATCCGCATTAGTCAATTCATCTTGAAGATGGACTCCAATAATTTTTCCATTTTCTTTTATAAATTTTGAAACGCCGCAATAATTCAATACTAAAGCACCTTGTTCCGATGCTGTTTGAGCTAAATTAATTGCCAACCTACTATCATCAAATTGACCATCATAATATAGAATACCGCCTTTTAATTGAGTCGCATCTAAATCAGGCAGATGTTCTAAGGTTTCTTCTTTTGAAAGTAATTTGGTTTTACCCAAACTAAATTTTGCTGATAAAAAATCATACATCCACAAACCAAAACCATAATAGAATTTATCCCAATAATTATACACTGGAACCACAAATCCTAAAGCATGACAAACATGTGGCGCATTACGCAACATTCGACCACGTTCCAATAAGGCTTCTCGAACAAGATGAATATTTCCCTGAGCCAAATACCTTACCCCTCCATGAACCAACTTGGTTGATCGACTTGAAGTCCCTTTTGCAAAATCATATTTCTCTACAAGCAATGTTTTATAACCTCGGCTAGCCGCATCCACAGCACAACCTAAACCTGTTGCCCCTCCCCCAATTATAACAAAATCAAATTCAGAAGTAGTACGAAGCTGATTAAACTTTTCTGTTCTATCCATCAAAATAAAAAAACTTTAGACTTGTAGTTGTTTCATCAACTCAAATCTAAAGTTAACTTTTTATATTAGAAAACAGTTATAATTCTATTTCAAAATTAAACTCGGTTTCCTTAAATTATTTGATAAAATCCAAAGTACGTTCCAAAGCCATTCCTCTAGAACCTTTGATTAAAATAGTATTATTTGCAAAAGCAACTGAAGTTAAAGCTGCAGAAAACAATTCGAATGTTTCATAAAAATGAAAATTAGCTTTTTCCCTAGCGCATTCATTAAAAGCTTTACCCACAAAATAACATTTCACTCTATCTTCATTTTTCAAAGAATCGACTAAAGCTTCATGTTCTTTTTGGCTCTCTTCTCCAAGTTCAAACATATCACCTAAAACCATGATTTTATTAGGCTTTTCAAGCTGTAAAAAATTAGTAATAGCCACCACCATACTACTAGGATTAGCATTATAAGCATCTAATATAATTTCATTAGACCCTTTTTGCAGAATCTGCGATCGATTATTTGCAGGCACATAACTTTCCAATGCTTCTTTAATCGCTACAGCATCTATTTCGAAAAACCTTCCAATAGTTAGAGCTGCATTAATATTATTAGCGTTATACAAACCAATCAAATGCGTTTTTATATCCAAACCATCAAAACTAATTTCAACAAAAGGGTTAGCTCTAATTCCAGCTATTTGTACATCTGCTTCCTCCTTATTTACACCAAAAGAATAATGATTTAAAACTTTTGATTTTTCAACCTGAATAGCATCATCAAGATTAATAAAAGCCAATTTATCATTTTTTGAAATATAATGATACATCTCGCTTTTTCCTTTTATAACGCCTTGAACACCACCAAAACCCTCTAAATGCGCCTTACCAAAATTAGTTATATACCCATAATCTGGCTGAGCAATTTCGCAAAGAAATTCAATTTCTTTTTGATGATTAGCACCCATTTCAACAATACCCATTTCAGTATTTTCATCAAAAGACAATAAAGTCAAAGGCACACCAATATGATTATTTAAATTACCAACAGTTGCCTTAGTCTTGAATTTTTTAGATAAAACAACATTAATCAATTCTTTTGTTGTTGTCTTACCATTACTCCCTGTTAATGCAACAATAGGAACTTTTAAATAATTTCTATGAAACTTAGCTAATTCTTGTAGCGCAAGCAAACTATCTTCAACTAAAACTGTTCGCTCATCAATATAATAATTTTGATTGTCAATTAGCACAGAAGAAGCACCTTTTTCTAGGGCCTCTTTAGCAAAAGTATTAGCATCAAAACGCTCGCCTTTAATAGCAACAAACATTGATCCTTTTTCAATTTTACGAGTATCTATAGACACTCCTGAAGATTTTAAAAATAAATTATGAATGTAATTGATATCCATATTAAACTGATTAAAAAACAAAAGCCCTAATCAAAGGGCTTTTAGTTATTATGTTTTAGAAATTAATTTCTTGGTGATTTTCTTTTATCTGATTTAGATCCTACTCTTGACATCGCGCATCTAAATCCTATATAATCAGTTGCCATGTCTTGAGGAAAATACCTTCTTTGAGCTGGATCTAACCAATAGGCTCTATCTCTCCAAGAACCACCTTTGTACACTCTAATTTTATCATTGATTAAAGTAGTTCTCTTACTTGATTTATCGTAACTTCTTACCATATTCCCTAAACTATCTGTTGTTACATTATGTTTAGGCGAGTTATACATTGTAGCAATCTCTTTTTCTTTAGCATTATCAGCTTCAGACGAACCAAAGTTATAATATCTTGAAGATTGCTTATCTCCATCTCTATAACTGATATTATTACTCTTATCGAAATTTTGCCTTAAGTAAGTTTCCTTTTCATCAACTGCCACCTGTGCAATTTGACCTGGAAAACTTCTAGCTATAACTTTACCGTTACTTAAGGTATCATATTTCATATTTTCTTTAGTCACCACTTCAATTTTTCCATCAGCACCAATTTTATTTTTATAATAAACGTTACCTCTAAAATAATTGAAATCATTCATTTCGTTATCTACAATAGGACGGTAAACATCAGCAACCCATTCAGCAACGTTACCTGCCATATCGTATAATCCAAAATCATTAGGCGCATAAGATTTCACTGCGTTTGTAATATCAGCACCATCATCAGACCAACCTGCAATTCCACCATAATCTCCATTTCCTTGCTTAAAGTTTGCTAATTGATCCCCTTTACTTTGTCTTTTTCCAGAACGTGTATATTCACCTGACCAAGGATATTTCTTTTGACCTTTATAAATATTATACTCTCTTTGACCTACATCGGCAGCTGCTGCATATTCCCATTCAGCCTCTGTTGGAAGTCTATATTCTGGCATAATAATTCCTGAAGAACGTTGTGCGTACACATTTTTTTGACCTGAAGTACTTCCATCTTTACCTTTTACAGCTCTTCCTTTTGTTTTTTGCAATACAATTTCTGAACTACCACCACGAGCAGTTGATGGCGACATCAAATAAGCTTCGGTATTAAAAGCATTCTCAGCTGTAACATCTTCTGTTTTTGCATTCTTTTTCAAATAACCATTTTGTTCCAAAACAGCCTCATTAACACGATCTGTTCTCCATTTAGCAAAATCAACTGCTTGGATCCAATTAACACCTACTACAGGATATTCTGCATAAGCAGGATGCCTTAAGTAGTTATTTGTCATCGTTTCGTTATATCCTAATCGATTTCTCCAAACTAATGTATCTGGTACCGCACCATCATAAACCTCTTTGTATTCATCTGGTGGAAATACTAACTTTACCCAGTCCAAATATTCTAAATACATAAAATTAGTAACCTCCGTTTCATCCATATAAAAGGATTGAACATGTTGCTGAGTGGCAGTATTATTCCAATCATGCATTACATCGTCCTGTACTTTACCCATGGTAAATGTTCCTCCTTCAACAAAAACTAAACCTGGACCAGCTTCTTGTTTTTTAGCAACTGTTTTATTGTCCACATTCCAACCAGTAGCTCTAGAAGAACCTTTAGAACTAGATTTTTTACTACAACTAGCAAAACCTAAAGTTACTATCACTGACAACAGTAATCGAAAAACTATAATTTTATTTACTTTCATACTCTTTTCAAGGTGTCTTTAACGGCTGCAATATAATAATTAACGATTAACCAACAAGCACACTGTAAATTATTATATCAAAATTTTAAATTTAACGCAAATTTATACTTTTTATTATTCAAACGCATACTTAATACCTTTTTTTTAGAATTTTGGTTTTTTTAATAAAAATGCCTTTATACAATCCGATTATCTACAATTATTGTTTCATTAATTAATTCAAGTTGCTAGTTTATTGATTTATTTAATTGCAATCCGAATACAAACAAAGTTAGCTTTATTAAAAAACCCTCCAAAGTCACTGCATGTATAGTTCTTGGGAAAAGTTTTTTAATATCGCTAATTTTAGTTTCTACTCTTTTTCTCATTTTTAATTTTTCGTTTTTTTGTTCTAAAGTGTCTATCCTTTTAGAATTTGACTTTCTTTGGATCTTTAGTAAAATACATTTTCTCTCAAATGCGCTGTCTTCCAAGCCATAATCTAAGTAAGCACTATCTCCATAAATAGAGGCTTCTGCGGGTAATTTATCTATCATTTTTCCAAGTGCTTTTGCATCGGCTGTTTTCCCAGGGGTAAAGTGAAAAGCTATTGGAATACCGTCCTTTGTAGTAATCAGTTGTACTTTAATCCCATAAAAATAGTTCCGCATACTAGCGGTGTAACCTCTCCATTTTTTATCCTTAAGAATTTTACAATTATGGATTCTCATATTGTTACATACTGCAACAGGAAAGGAATCAATAATATATTGCATTTCACAGCAAATGCTTTTAAAATAAGAACTTACAATTTCAAATAGCTCATAAAGTAGCTTACCAACTTTATGAAGTCGTCGGTTAAATCGGCTTTCTTCCAGCATATTGGGAATAAAACCGTATTGTTTCATAAAACGAATCGCGGAGGCATGATTCCCATAAAAACTTGTTGATGATACTATTGCTGTCAATATGATTTCACTATCACTTACTTGTCGTCTTTTGTCTTCTTTGTGTTCAATTCCTTGTAATATATCATCGATTAAACAAAAATTGAGATAATTTTGTCTTTGCAAAGCATTGGTAAAGTTTTTATGTCGGCAAAACAAATTTACTTATCCTTTGCTTTGCTTTTTTATCTACTTTAAACTAGCAACTTGAATTAATTATTGAATTTTAAAAAAAACAACATCCATCAATATCTTTGAAACACCTATACAATATAAATCAGTTTTTGCAGTTATAGAGAAAACATTCACTAAGAAACAACCAAACTATCTAACCATCAAAACAATGCATACTTTAAAGAAAGAAGCATTCAAAATAAAAAGCTTGCCTCTTTTTAATAAAGTACTATATTTGTTTTAAAATTTTTTATTCGTCGATGAAAAAAACAATACTTTTAACCCTCTCTTTGTTATCTTTCTCACTAATTAAAGCGCAAGAACAAAGAACAATAACGACAGCTGTTCCATTTTTATCAGTAAGTGCCGATGCTCGATCAGCAGGTATGGCTGATATAGGTGTGGCGACTTCATCGGATGTGTTTTCACAACAATGGAACCCAGCAAAATATGCTTTCGCAATAGATAAACAAGGTTTTAGTGTGAGTTACACTCCATATTTAACGGGTCTTGCAAATGATATTTCTTTAGGGCAAGCTACTTACTATAATAAAATTTCAGACCGAAGTGCATTTGGCGCTAGTATTCGCTATTTTGGTTTTGGAGATATTGAATTAAGACAGTCAGCTGAACAGACTAACCCTCCAATAGTTGCCCCAAATGAATTTGCAATAGACGGATCTTATTCTCTTAAACTAAGCGAGAAATTCTCAATGGCAGTGGGAGCTAGATTCATCCGTTCAAATTTGAAAGTAGCTATTGATAATAATGATGCCACAGCAGCAAGTTCGTTCGCAATTGATGTAGCTGGTTTTTACCAATCGGAAGAAATCGCCTATAACAGTTTTAATGGAAGATGGAGAGCTGGTTTTAATTTTCAAAACTTAGGCCCAAAACTAAGTTATGATAATGATGAAATTAGCGCAAATTTTCTTCCAGCTAACTTAAAGTTCGGAACTGGATTTGATTTCATTCTTGACGACTACAACAAATTTGGATTAAACTTAGAACTAAATAAACTATTAGTTCCTACCCCTCAAAATCCAGATTTAAATGGAGATGGAACAATTACAAGTGAAGAAAGAAGTAAAAATCTAAATGATTACCGCTCTATAGGATGGGTTCCTGGAATTTTTAAATCATTTGGTGACGCACCTGATGGCTTCAAAGAAGAACTCAAAGAGGTAATTTATTCTTTAGGTGCTGAATACTCTTATCAAGATGCATTTGCAATGCGTTTAGGATACCACCACGAGAACGTTAGCAAAAGTGGTTTACGATATTTCTCTTTAGGAGCAGGCTTTAAATACACCTCTGTAAAAGTTGATGTATCGTATTTATTCTCTGCTTCAAAAATCCCAAATCCATTAGAAAACACTTTACGTTTTTCATTGACATTTAATTTTGGAGACAAATACGAACAATATTAATTTCAAATTACCAACAAAATATAAAATCCAAATTTCCTCTTTCCGAAATTTGGATTTTTTTTACCCTAAAACAAAATGGAAGAAATCATTATCACAAACAGATTCTTCACTTATGATACTATTGAAGAATTACCTAGTAACATCCAAAATCTTTTCAAAAAAGCTACATCAGCACAAAAAAATGCTTATGCGCCTTATTCGAAATTTAGAGTTGGAGCAGCTATCGAACTAGATAATGGAGAAATTATTTTGGGGACCAACCAAGAAAACGCCGCTTTTCCATCAGGACTTTGCGCCGAGAGAGTAGCATTATACCAAGCTGTTTCCAATTTTCCTGATGCAAAAATTGTATCCATCATCATTACGGCATCTCCAGAATCTACAGGATTATCTGTCCCAATAACACCTTGCGGTTCTTGCAGACAATCTATTGCTGAATACGAATCCAAACAAGACAGTCCAATTGCAATCTATTTTAAAGGAGAATCAGGTAAAATATACAAATCAGCATCTTCAAACAATCTACTCCCCTTAATATTTAACAAAAAACTGCTCTAACAAAACTAAAAATTAGCTTTATAATTTTAGTACTTAGTTGGAATGTTCTATTTTTGCATTTCGCAAATTCGACCTAAATTGAAGAATTTGCAAAAAATACTAATTTACAACACAATAAAAACTTTAGTAAAAGAACACTTGAGATGAAAGAAGTTACAAAAGAAGTATATTTAAAGTGGTATGAAGACATGCTACTTTGGAGAAAGTTTGAGGATAAACTAGCTGCGTTATACATCCAACAAAAAATTAGAGGATTTCTGCATTTATACAATGGTCAGGAAGCTGTACTTGCAGGAGCATTGCACGCAATGGATTTAACCAAAGACAAAATGATTACTGCTTACAGAAACCACGTTCAGCCAATTGGAATGGGAACTGACCCAAGAAGAGTTATGGCGGAATTACTAGGTAAAGCAACTGGAACTTCTAAGGGAATGGGTGGTTCAATGCACATCTTTTCAAAAGAGCACGGTTTTTATGGTGGTCACGGAATTGTGGGTGCACAAATTCCTGTAGGAGCTGGAATCGCTTTTGGAGATAAATACAACAATACAGGAGGTGTTACCTTAACTTATTTTGGTGATGGTGCTGCTCGTCAAGGTTCTTTACACGAAGCTTTCAACATGGCTATGTTATGGAAATTACCAGTAGTATTTATTGTTGAGAACAATGGATATGCAATGGGAACTTCTGTTGAAAGAACAGCTAACCATACTGATATCTGGAAATTAGGTTTAGGATACGAAATGCCTTGCGGACCAGTAGACGGAATGAACCCTGTAAAAGTTGCGGAAGCAATGACAGAAGCTATCGAAAGAGCGCGTCGTGGTGACGGACCAACTTTCTTAGAAATGAAAACATACCGTTATAGAGGTCACTCTATGTCGGATGCTCAATTGTATCGTACTAAAGAAGAAGTTGAAGAATACAAAAAGATAGATCCAATCACTCAGGTTTTGGATATTATCAAAGAAAAAAAATACGCTACAGATGCTGAAATCGAAGCTATCGATGAAAGAGTAAAAGATTTAGTTCAAGAATGTGTTGATTTTGCCGAATCATCTCCATATCCTGAATTAGAGCAATTATACGATGTAGTATACGCACAAGAAGATTATCCATTTACACCTCATAAACTATAATATCAATATGGCAACAATTATTACAATGCCTCGTTTGAGCGATACAATGACGGAAGGAACGGTAGCGACTTGGCTAAAAAAAGTAGGAGACAAAATAAGCGAAGGAGATATCCTTGCAGAAATTGAAACTGACAAAGCTACTATGGAATTTGAGTCTTTCAACGAAGGAACTCTTTTACACATTGGTATTCCTGAAGGAGAAACTGCTCCAGTTGACTCATTATTAGCAATCATAGGAAACGAAGGTGAAGAAATTTCAGCTTTATTAGCCGGAGGTGCTGCTCCAGCAGCTGCTGCTCCAGCTGTAGCTGAAAATAAAAAAGAAGAAGCAGCTGCTCCAGCTGCCACTAAAACAGCTGCTGCATTACCAGCTGGAGTAATCGTGGTTACAATGCCTCGTTTGAGCGACACCATGACTGAAGGAACTGTAGCTACCTGGTTGAAAAAAGTAGGTGACTCAGTTGCCGAAGGAGACATTCTTGCTGAAATCGAAACCGATAAAGCAACAATGGAATTTGAATCTTTCAACGAAGGAACATTATTATACATTGGAATCCAAGAAGGAAACACAGCTCCAGTTGATAGCCTTTTAGCTATTATCGGACCTGCTGGAACTGACATCAGCGGAATTGCTGACGGTTTCGTTGCTGGTGCTGCTCCACAAGCAGCTGCTCCTGCAGAAGAAACTAAAGCTGCTGCTCCAGCTGCTGCTGCAGAACCAGTTGTTCAGGAAGCTGCTGCTGACGGAAAAAGAATCCTTGCTTCTCCATTAGCTAAGAAAATTGCTTCTGACAAAGGAATCCAATTGAACCAAGTAAAAGGATCTGGAGAAAACGGACGTATTGTAAAAAGCGATATCGAAAACTTTACTCCTGCTGCTGCCGCTCCTCAGGCTGCTGCATCATCTGCTGCTCCTGCAAAAGCAGAAGCTGCTGCTCCAAAAGTATTTGTACCTGCCGGAGAAGTGTACACAGAAGAAATCAAAAATTCGCAAATGCGTAAAATCATTGCGAAACGTTTATCGGAATCTTTATTCACTGCACCTCACTACAACTTAGTTATCGAGGTAAGCATGGACGAAGCAATGAAATCAAGAGCTACTATCAATACCGTTCCTGATACAAAAGTATCTTTTAACGATATGGTAATCAAAGCTTGTGCATTAGCATTGAAAAAACACCCAAAAATCAACTCTACTTGGAAAGAAGATGCTATCATCATCAATCACCACGTAAACATTGGAGTTGCTGTAGCTGTTGAAGACGGATTAGTGGTACCTGTATTACGATTCACTGACGCTATGAGTTTATCTCAAATTGGTGCTAGTGTAAGAGACTTAGCAGGTAGAGCTAAAAACAAAAAATTAGGACCACAGGAAATGGAAGGAAGCACATTTACAGTTTCTAACCTTGGAATGTTTGGAATCACTGAATTCAACTCTATCATCAACCAACCTAACTCAGCTATCCTTTCTGTAGGAGCTATCGTTGAGAAACCAGTGGTTAAAAACGGACAAATTGTTGTAGGTAACACCATGATGTTATCTCTAGCTTGCGACCACCGTACTATCGATGGAGCAACTGGAGCTCAGTTCTTACAAACATTAAAACAATACATTGAAAGCCCAGTAACAATGCTTGCATAATTACTGATTCAATATATAAAATAAAAACCCGTCTTGTGTAAAACTTGACGGGTTTTTTATTTGGTTTTATTTGGGCATGCCCTCACTTCCGCTATGGCTGCAGTGCGGTCGGGCTGTCCGCTATATTCCCGAATATGAAAAACTACGGTTAAAAAACCTTGATTTTCTATTTCGGGAGATGCCGCTTCCATCCCTTATGCGAAACAACGCACTTTTAATAATTTACCAATTTTGTTTAAATCTAATTCTCATTTATTTACTCAATAACAAAGATTTAAATTCTTCATAAAAATTAAAACATAAAAAAGCTATAACAAGAATTGTTATAATACCGACAATAAAAGCAAATGAATAATTATCAATACATTCTTTTAAAGAACCTTTAAATCCTTTAAAAATCCAAATAACAAAACCTCCAATAATTCTAATATCACCTGTACCGCCCAACATAATACCGTTAATTATAAATCATAAAGATAACTAATAAAAAAATAATTAATCCGAATATAATAACTCCGATCATATGATTCAATTCGGAATTCTCATCTCTCTTTTTTACACTAACTTTTGGCGACCATAATTGAGAAAACGGAATATAATTTACATTCTTAAAGAGACCTAATATATTAAAATAAACATATCTAAGTAATGCTCCCAAAAACTCTAACAAAAATCTCCCAATTATTATTTGTAATATATCCATTTATAAAATTCAACATCTAAATATAACTCATTTATTCTTCTCCTCAATCCATTTCGACATATACTTCGTACTTCGCAAAGTATGATGTTGTAACAACTCACCCATAAAATTATTCAAGCGATGTTGTTTTAAATTCGCAACTAAAAAATCAATTTGCTTAGCAAAATCATCTTCAAACGATTCTCTTAAATAACGTTGCTTAATAATTGCAACTCCGTTTTCCTGAGCTTGAAGCCAAATTTCTTTAACCTGATATAATTGTACTGCTTTTTTAGCAAAAATTTCAGGATTGTCTTCTACTAAACCATTCCATTCTAAATCTCCTTGCATGGATTCGGCTCCAATAGAAGTCGTAACACTTGGAGTTCCGCATTGCATGGCTTCTATTAATTTCCCTTTTATTCCTGCGCCAAAGCGTAAAGGAGCTAAAACCACTCTGGTATTTTGAACTACTTCAAAAGCACTTTCGGCACGCCCATGAATTAAAAAACCTTCTTTTAGATTATGCAATTGCAGTACTTTTTGCGTGGGATAAGCGCCGTAAATATTCAAAACCGTTTCAGGCAATTGCTTTTTTATCAATGGCCATATTGTTTCTTTCAAATATTGAACCGCATTCCAATTAGGCTCATGATAAAAATTCCCAATTATAACAAAATCTTTTCGTTCTTCATAAGAAGGCAATTTTTCTAATTCGGGAACAGCATTCGATGCTAATAAAAGCGGTAAATAATACAACAAAGAACTATCAATCTTAAAAAAATTGGTCAATAATTCCATTTCGTACTCCGAAATCATTAGAGATAAATCACAACGCAAAATACTGGCAATTTCTCTTTTGGCAACTTCTTCAACTAATAAATCAGAAATTTGAAAGTCACGTTTTGCTTTCAAAGCTTTTTGTCTTGCTGTGCGTAAACAATGTAAATCTTCGGTATCTAAAATTCGTAAAGCATCCGGACAATTTTCGGCCACACGCCAGCCAAATTGCTCTTCAACCATAAATCGGTCAAACAAAACAATATCTGGATTTAATTCTTTTGCGAAAGCATCAAAACTGGAACAATTTAAAGCAATGTCTTTCTTCGTCACATTAAAGTCACTTAAATCCACCATAAACTCAGAATCCTGAGCTGGACTAGCAAAAGTAATGGCATAACCCTGATTTTGAAACAACGAGATTAACTGTATCATCCTTCCACCTGCTGCGGAAGAATTGGGTTCTGGCCAAACCGATCCAATAATTAAAAGCCTTCGATTATCATCCATAGTATCACAAAATTACCGTCACAAAATAATGCTAAATTTCTTAAAAAAGAGATTCAAGAAGAATAAACCTTTAAAATAAAGATTAATTTTGCATAAAATTAGAAAGATATGTTGGGATTAAAATTAGCCACTGACCCACGATGGGTAAATATAGTAGAATCTAATATCGAAGAAATTTTGACCGATCACGCCTGGTGCGAACAAAAAGCAGCTTCCAATGCTATTAGTCTTATCACACAAAACTCTGAAAAGCAAGAACTAGTTGACGAACTAATTCTAATTGCTCAGGAAGAAATGGAGCATTTCAAAATGGTTTATGACTTAATCAAAGAAAGAGGTTTGACTTTTGGTCGCGAACGCAAAGACAGCTACGTAAACGAACTCTTCAAATTTATGAAAAAGGACGGAAGCCGTAATGATGCTTTGTGCGAGCGATTATTGTTTTCAGCCATGATTGAAGCCAGAAGTTGTGAGCGTTTCAAAGTGCTATCAGAAAACATTAAAGACCCTGAATTATCCAAATTTTATCGCGATTTGATGATTAGTGAAGCGGGACATTATACTACTTTTTTAAAATTTGCAAAGAAATATGCTGATAATGTTGACGTAGACAAACGCTGGGCAGCGTGGATTGAATATGAAACAACTATCATTACCCATTATGGTAAAAGCGAAACCGTTCACGGATAGTGATAAAAACCATCATAAAATACACTCAATACAACTTCATTAATTATGTCTACAACAAAAGTGATTTTTATTAAAATCGGTAAATATATTGGTACCACAATAATTGCATTATTGGCCTTCATGTGTATAGCACCACTAATTTTTGAAGACAAATTAAATGAAAAAATAAAAAAAGTAGCCAATCAAAAACTGAATGCAAAATTGGATTATTCTAAATCTAACATTTCGTTTTTCACACATTTCCCATCATTAACTGTAAGTTTAGAAAACTTTAGTCTTAATGGATCTAAACCATTGATAATGAAAAATTAATTACGGCTAAAGAAGTTGCTTTTGGAATTAATGTTTATAGTTTAATTTTTGGAAAAGCAATTAATATTGATAAAATATTCCTATCGAATGCCGACATCAATGTTAAGGTAAACAAAGAAGGATTTGCTAACTACTATGTATACAAATCCAGCAAAACTCAAACCGAAGAAAAGGAATCAGACAATTCATTAAAACTGGAAAGTATTGAAATCAATAACAGTAAAATTGTTTATGATGATTTATCTACAAAATTACACTTTGACATTTTTGGTTTCGACTATTTGGGTAAAGGCGATTTAAGCAAGGCTATCTTTGATTTATCATCTAAGGCAAAAATTGCCAAACTCAATCTGTTATATGATAATGAACCTTATTTGATGAATAAAAAAGTGAATGCAGACCTTATCACAAAGGTCAATGTGAATTCGCTATCTTTTATTTTTCAGCAGAATGATTTAAAAATCAACAATCTTATTGTTGACTTTAAGGAAAAATTTGACTTCCTAAAAGAAGGTTACAACATGGATTTTATCCTAAAAACAACTAATAGTAATCTTCATGATTTCTTTACTGCTTTTCCTCCAAAATTCATTACTTGGCTCGATAAAACCCAATTAACTGGAAAAACCGACTTTAATTTGACCTTAAAAGGGAATTATATCGCCTCAAAAAATATTGCACCTAACCTTGAATTCGATTTTAAAATTAAAGAGAGTAGCTTAAATTATAATCAAAGCCCAGCCACAATAAGCAATTTAAATATGGATTTTGATACCCAATTGCCATCTTTAAATCCTGATTCGTTAATTATAGACCTAAGAAACCTTTCGCTTTCGATAGGAAAAGAAACACTTCATGCCAAATTATACAGCACTGGAACAGAAGTTTTAGATATCAATGCAGCAATTAAAGCAAAAATAGATTTAGAAAAATTAAATCGTGCTATTGGAATTCCTGATTTAGAATTGAAAGGAATGCTTATTGCAGATGGAACTGCTAAAGGAAAATTCGACAAGAAAAAAGGAACATTCCCTATCCCTAATGCGGTTATTAATCTACAAAATGGGTATATTAAAACACCGTATTATCCAAATCCAATAAGTAATATCGAAATAGTTTCGACCATTTCTAATCCAAAAGGTACGTTTGAAGATTTAAAAGTAGTCTTACAACCTGCTCAATTTACTTTTGAAGAAAACCCAGTTTTTGTAAAAGCCAATTTAAGCAACTTTGACAATCTTATTTATGACATCAATGCAAAAGGAACTTTAGATGTAGGAAAAATACATAAAGTGTTTTCTCAAAAAGGTTTGGATGTTGATGGCTTCATCAAAACTAATCTTGCATTAAAAGGAAAACAAAGCGATGCCGAAAGAGGCAATTATACGAAGCTTAGAAATTCTGGAACTCTGGAGATTAGAAATATTCAATTAACTTCAGAATATTTGCCAAAAAAATCCTAATTAAAGAAGGTGTTTTCAAATTCAACAATGACAAAATGAGTTTCAATACTTTCTTAGCATCTTATGGACAATCTGATTTTAAACTAAATGGTTACTTACGAAATGTATTTAACTATATTACTTCAAAAGACGGTGTTTTAAAAGGGTCCTTTACCATGAGTTCTAAATTCATCAATGCTGATGAATTCATGTCACAAACAACAGTAAACACAAACGAAACAAAATCCACAACTGCCCCTGCATCTACAGCCAAAACAGAAACGGGAGTAATTGTAATTCCGCCTAATTTAGATTTACAATTTATAGCCAATGCTCAAAAAGTAAACTTTAACGGTTTGACATTGAAAAATGCAAAAGGAAGTTTACAAATGAAAAACGGTTTACTGACAATGCACAATACCGGATTTGATTTAATTGGTTGTAATGTTACCATGGATGCTACTTATAAAAGTGTTTCTCCTAAAAATACTCAATTTGGCTACCATATTAAAGCCAATGAATTCGATATTAAACGTGCTTATAATAAAGTTAAAATTTTTAGAGAAATGGCTAGTGCAGCCGAAAAAGCTCAAGGAATTATCTCTTTAGATTATACGCTAAAAGGACGATTGAACGAAAATATAGAGCCTGTGTTTCCATCCTTAACAGGAAATGGAGTGATTTCAGTAAAAAATGTCAAAATGTACGGCATGAAAATGTTTAGCAGTGTTGCTAAGAAAACAGATAAAGAAAGTATTAAAAATCCAGAATTAAACAAGGTTGATATTAAAACTTCTATCAAAAACAACATCATCACTGTAGAACGTTTTAAATTTAAATTTGCGGGATTCAGACCAAGAATTGAAGGAACAAGTAGTCTAGTCGGAAGATTAAATCTTAAAATGAGACTTGGTTTACCTCCATTACGAATACTGGGAATTCCACTAACTATTACAGGAAATAAAGACAATCCGAAAATAAAATTAGGAAGACAATCCGAAGATTTAGAAGAAACAAAAGATTCCATTCAATAATCTATATAAGAGAAAACCATCTCAATGATATGTTTTTCTTTTTATATAAGTTTTCAAAATTAAAACTTAATATCACTTATATAAAAAAAAAAAAATTAGAACTAAACTTTTCAATTAAAAAAAACAAGCCTTAAAACTCTCCCAAATAACTACAATTTAATTGAATACCTCTCTAAAAAAATATAATTGAACCAAATGAAATCAGATTTATATTTTAGATATTTCTAACAACATTAAATAAAGAGATTATAATTTTTTATATCTAGTTTATATATAACCATCAAACCCTATCCAAAAATGGATAGGGTTTGATGGTTTGCAAAATTTATTTCAAAAATTTGATTATACAATTTGCAAAAAAAGTATCTATATTCAATTCTGGAATGTATATAAAACAAGAAAGCCCAGCTTTTACAAGCTGGGCTTCACTAAAGAAAGGCGACGACATACTCTCCCACAAAATGCAGTACCATCTGCGCAGGCGGGCTTAACTTCTCTGTTCGGGATGGGAAGAGGTGAGCCCCGCCGCAATAACCACCTTAAGGTTGTTCGTTGCTTGGGCAACTTTTAATCATTAATTATCAATTATAAATTGTTAATTATCAATTAAACAATATTTTAACATACTGAGATAAAGAATTTTAATTCATTTAGAAAGTTTCCTCCCCCGATTTACATCGGGGGAAAAGCGTACATAAGCTTACGGATTATTAGTACTACTCGACTATGACATTACTGCCTTTACATCTATAGCCTATCAACGTGGTCATCTCCCACGATCCTTAAAAGAAATCTCATCTTGTGGTGGGTTTCGCGCTTATATGCTTTCAGCGCTTATCCCTTCCAAACGTAGCTACTCTGCAGTGCCCCTGGCGGGACAACAGATACACTAGAGGTTTGTCCAATTCGGTCCTCTCGTACTAGAATCAGATCCACTCAAATTTCTAACGCCCACAGTAGATAGAGACCGAACTGTCTCACGACGTTCTGAACCCAGCTCGCGTGCCACTTTAATGGGCGAACAGCCCAACCCTTGGGACCTTCTCCAGCCCCAGGATGTGACGAGCCGACATCGAGGTGCCAAACCCCCCCGTCGATATGAGCTCTTGGGGGAGATCAGCCTGTTATCCCCGGCGTACCTTTTATCCTTTGAGCGATGGCCCTTCCATGCGGAACCACCGGATCACTATGCTCTACTTTCGTACCTGATCGACCTGTATGTCTCTCAGTCAAGCTCCCTTATGCCATTGCACTCTTCGCACGGTTACCAAGCGTACTGAGGGAACCTTTAGAAGCCTCCGTTACTCTTTTGGAGGCGACCACCCCAGTCAAACTACCCACCAAGCAATGTCCCCCGCAGTGCGGGGTTAGGCCTCAGATAAACAAAGGGTTGTATTTCAACAATGACTCCACAACGCCTGGCGACGCCACTTCACAGTCTCCAACCTATCCTACACATCATTTATCCAAGGTCAATACTAAGCTATAGTAAAGGTGCACAGGGTCTTTTCGTCCCACTGCGGGTAAACGGCATCTTCACCGTTACTACAATTTCACCGAGCTCATGGCTGAGACAGTGTCCAGATCGTTACACCATTCGTGCAGGTCGGAACTTACCCGACAAGGAATTTCGCTACCTTAGGACCGTTATAGTTACGGCCGCCGTTTACTGGGGCTTCAATTCAATGCTTCTCCGAAGATAACATCTCCTCTTAACCTTCCAGCACCGGGCAGGTGTCAGGCCCTATACTTCATCTTACGATTTTGCAGAGCCCTGTGTTTTTGATAAACAGTCGCCTGGACCTCTTCACTGCGGCCCTGATTACTCAGGGCGACCCTTCTCCCGAAGTTACGGGTCTATTTTGCCTAATTCCTTAGCCATGAATCTCTCGAGCACCTTAGAATTCTCATCCCAACTACCTGTGTCGGTTTACGGTACGGGTACTAAATACCTGAAGTTTAGAGGTTTTTCTTGGAAGCCCTTAGGCGCACTATCACTTCAACCGAAGTCTCTGTGTACTATCGTATTTCACCAGTTCCTGCGCATTTAACTACAGGACCTATAGCTAGGTACTTTAACGAACTATTCCGTCAGTTCGCGGCGCTTTCATCACTCCGTCACCCCATCACAGTATTTAGTAGTACGGGAATATTAACCCGTTGGCCATCGACTATCCCCTTCGGGTTCGCCTTAGGTCCCGACTAACCCACAGCTGATTAGCATAGCTGTGGAAACCTTAGTCTTTCGGTGTGCGGGTTTCTCGCCCGCATTATCGTTACTTATGCCTACATTTTCTTTTCTAACCAGTCCAGCATGCTTTACAACACACCTTCAACCCTGTTAGAATGCTCCCCTACCACTTTGTATTACTACAAAATCCATAGCTTCGGTAATATGCTTATGCCCGATTATTATCCATGCTCGTCCGCTCGACTAGTGAGCTGTTACGCACTCTTTAAATGAATGGCTGCTTCCAAGCCAACATCCTAGCTGTCTGGGCAGACAAACCGCGTTCTTTCAACTTAGCATATATTTGGGGACCTTAGCTGATGGTCTGGGTTCTTTCCCTCTCGGACTTGGACCTTAGCACCCAAGCCCTCACTGCTGAGAAACATTATATAGCATTCGGAGTTTGTCAGGAATTGGTAGGCGGTGAAGCCCCCGCATCCAATCAGTAGCTCTACCTCTATATAACTTTATGCTCAGCGCTGCACCTAAATGCATTTCGGGGAGTACGAGCTATTTCCGAGTTTGATTGGCCTTTCACCCCTACCCACAGGTCATCCGAAGACTTTTCAACGTCAACCGGTTCGGTCCTCCACTGTGTGTTACCACAGCTTCAACCTGCCCATGGGTAGATCACACGGTTTCGCGTCTAACACTACTGACTAAAGCGCCCTATTCAGACTCGCTTTCGCTACGGATCCATACCTGAAGTACTTATCCTTGCCAGCAACGTTAACTCGTAGGCTCATTATGCAAAAGGCACGCCGTCACTTCACGAAGAAGCTCCGACCGCTTGTAAGCGTATGGTTTCAAGATCTATTTCACTCCGTTATTCACGGTTCTTTTCACCTTTCCTTCACAGTACTGGTTCACTATCGGTCTCTCAGGAGTATTTAGCCTTAGCGGATGGTCCCGCCAAATTCAGACAGGGTTTCACGTGCCCCGCCCTACTCAGGATACCACTATTCTTTACATTCATTACTTATACGAGGCTATCACTCTCTATGGCTCTACTTTCCAGTAAATTCTAATTCTTCATGCAAGAAATGTCGTGGTCCTACAACCCCAACATTGCCGTAACAACATTGGTTTGGGCTAATCCGCGTTCGCTCGCCACTACTTACGGAATCACTTTTGTTTTCTTCTCCTCCGCCTACTTAGATGTTTCAGTTCAGCGGGTTTGCCCACCTATCGGTGTACTATGTCTTCAACATAGTGGGTTGCCCCATTCGGATATCTACGGATCAAGTCTTGTGTGCAGATCCCCGTAGCTTTTCGCAGCTTATCACGTCCTTCTTCGCCTCTGAGAGCCTAGGCATCCCCCATACGCCCTTATTTTGCTTATTGTACTTATAATTATGCCTAATGATAAACATAATTACGTGTTCTTTCTACTTTTTTAATATTTTTATCTCAATATGTCAATGAACTTTAATCAGTTTTAAGATTTTTGTATTAAGTATTAAGACTTATCCTTATACTTTGTACTCTTATCTCTGTACTTCTTGGTGGAGAATAACGGAGTCGAACCGTTGACCTCCTGCGTGCAAGGCAGGCGCTCTAGCCAGCTGAGCTAATCCCCCGTATCTAGTTGTCAGTTAACAGTTATAAGTTAACAGTTTTTTGAAACGGTTCACTTTAAGTGTAACTCAACCTCTAAAATTTCCTATTTAAGTTTAAAAAGTAGTCCCGGGCAGACTCGAACTGCCGACCCCTACATTATCAGTGTAGTACTCTAACCAGCTGAGCTACGAGACTCTGTTTTTTACTTAAATTCTTTATTCTTTTTTTAAATTAACAGCAAGAGTAATACAATCTTAATTTTTGACCTTTAGTACCTTTTCATCTTTATCCTTAGCCTGCACTTGGCTAAAACTAAGGCTCTAGAAAGGAGGTGTTCCAGCCGCACCTTCCGGTACGGCTACCTTGTTACGACTTAGCCCTAGTTACCAGTTTTACCCTAGGCAGCTCCTTGCGGTCACCGACTTCAGGCACCCCCAGCTTCCATGGCTTGACGGGCGGTGTGTACAAGGCCCGGGAACGTATTCACCGGATCATGGCTGATATCCGATTACTAGCGATTCCAGCTTCACGGAGTCGAGTTGCAGACTCCGATCCGAACTGTGACCGGCTTTATAGATTCGCTCCTGGTCGCCCAGTGGCTGCTCTCTGTACCGGCCATTGTAGCACGTGTGTAGCCCAAGGCGTAAGGGCCGTGATGATTTGACGTCATCCCCACCTTCCTCACAGTTTGCACTGGCAGTCTCGTTAGAGTTCCCGACATGACTCGCTGGCAACTAACAACAGGGGTTGCGCTCGTTATAGGACTTAACCTGACACCTCACGGCACGAGCTGACGACAACCATGCAGCACCTTGTAAATTGTCTTGCGAAAGTTCTGTTTCCAAAACGGTCAATCTACATTTAAGCCTTGGTAAGGTTCCTCGCGTATCATCGAATTAAACCACATGCTCCACCGCTTGTGCGGGCCCCCGTCAATTCCTTTGAGTTTCAGGCTTGCGCCCGTACTCCCCAGGTGGGATACTTATCACTTTCGCTTAGCCACTGAAGTTGCCCCCAACAGCTAGTATCCATCGTTTACGGCGTGGACTACCAGGGTATCTAATCCTGTTCGCTCCCCACGCTTTCGTCCATCAGCGTCAATCAATTAGTAGTAACCTGCCTTCGCAATTGGTATTCCATGTAATCTCTAAGCATTTCACCGCTACACTACATATTCTAGTTACTTCCTAATAATTCAAGTCTAGCAGTATCAATGGCCGTTCCACCGTTGAGCGATGGGCTTTCACCACTGACTTACTAAACCGCCTACGGACCCTTTAAACCCAATGATTCCGGATAACGCTTGGATCCTCCGTATTACCGCGGCTGCTGGCACGGAGTTAGCCGATCCTTATTCTTACGATACCGTCAAGACATTACACGTAATGTTGTTTCTTCTCGTACAAAAGCAGTTTACAATCCATAGGACCGTCATCCTGCACGCGGCATGGCTGGTTCAGACTTGCGTCCATTGACCAATATTCCTCACTGCTGCCTCCCGTAGGAGTCTGGTCCGTGTCTCAGTACCAGTGTGGGGGATCTCCCTCTCAGGACCCCTACCCATCGTAGCCATGGTAAGCCGTTACCTTACCATCTAGCTAATGGGACGCATGCTCATCTTTCACCGTTGGAACTTTAATAGTGGTTTCATGCGAAACTGCTATACTATGAGGTATTAATCCAAATTTCTCTGGGCTATCCCTCTGTGAAAGGTAGATTGCATACGCGTTACGCACCCGTGCGCCGGTCTCTGCCGATAAATCGGCATACCCCTCGACTTGCATGTGTTAAGCCTGCCGCTAGCGTTCATCCTGAGCCAGGATCAAACTCTTCATCGTATATTGTTTGAACTTATAAAAGTTCTTGTTTTATATTGACTCCAAGTTACTATCGGTTTATTCAAATCTCGCGATTCTATTACTCTTATTTTTTTTGTCCCGTTTTTAAAACGAGACGGCTGTCAATTCAATATGTCTAGGAACGTGTCTTTTTGTTTTTCGCTTGTCTCTCAAAGCGGCTGCAAAACTACAACTTATTTCTTTACTCACAAGAAAAATTTAAAGTTTTTTTTTCGATTTATTTACCGAAACTTAACTCCTTTTCTCTTGTCAATATCTCAAATAACTTTGCGTGTTTTGCGGGGTGCAAATGTAAATCGCTTTTTCAAATCTCACAAGCTTTTTTCAAACTTTTTTTTCAAACTTTCGTCCGAATCATTCTTCTTAGCCTGCCAGTATTTAATAGAACGTTTTCGCTGTTGCGGGTGCAAAAGTAGAACCTTTATTCGATTAAACAAGACCTTTTTGAAACTATTTTTGGTTTATTTTTTAATCAACTGATAACATGAAGTTTAATTTTTAAGAAATTTTCGGTTTTGTAGGAATTTGGAGTTTAAGACATTACTTTAACCGCAAAGAGCGGAAAGTTTCTTAGCAAAGAACACTAAGAAAAAACAGATATTACTATACTTCATAGTAGAAAAAGAGATTTTAAACACATAAGTCACTTAAGAAAACCAAAGAACACAAAGGATTTTACATTATATAACTGTAGAAACAGCATTTTAAGCAACTGCCCTAGCCTTGATAGAAATGGAAATCCTTATTGTTTTTTCTTTAAAAACAATAAGATTGAAATGAATAGCGGGAAATAGCTCCAAAGAAAAAGAGGCTAAAACAGCATACAAACCGTTTTAACCTCTTGCTTTTTATTTTTATGTAAGATTCTAATCGAAACGTATTGCTTTTACAGGAGTAATCTTTGTAATAATATAAGAAGGTATCAGCAAAACCACAAAGCAAACCACAACTGTCAAAACATTTAATAGTAAAATATAAAAGACATTTATATATACAGGCGCTTCGTTTACATAGTAATTTTCAGGATTAAGTTCTACAACCCCAAAATACTTTTGAATTAAAAGAATTGCAACACCAATAAGATTCCCCCACAACAATCCTCTGTATATTAAATAAGATGCATTATAGAGAAACATTTTTCGAATTGACCAATTATTTGCTCCAATTGCTTTCATAATCCCAATCATTTGAGTACGCTCCAATATCAAAACCAACAAAGCAACTACCATATTAATAGTCGCTACCAATATCATCACGATAAGAATCACCACAATATTAAAATCGAACAACTGAAGCCATTCAAAAATATAACTGTATTTCTGCACTATAGTTTGGGAATCCAAAGTTGAAGCTGTATGCTCATACACTTGTTCGCCTACCGTACTGATATTATCAAAATCATCTACAAAAACTTCAAAAGCACCAATCTGATCAGACTTCCATTTATTAATTCTTTGAACATGCCTTATATCACCCAAAACATAAGTAGCATCAAATTCCTGGAAACCCGAACTAAAAACCCCTACAATCTTAAAACGTCTTATGTTTGGCAATTTATTTTGACCTTCTTTCATAAAGAAAGTATTGAACTCGTCACCTACTTTCAATTTCAATCTGTTAGCTAGATATTGAGAAATAATTACTTCCGGATTAAGTGAAGCTAACAGATTAGGTAATCTACCCGACACTAAATACTCCTTAATATTATCCCAACGATAATCAGCACCGACCCCTTTAAAAACTATTCCTTCGAAGGCATCAGCAGTTCTAATAATTCCCGCCTTAGTTGCTACAGCCTGTATATGATCCACATCGGGCACAGAAGTAAACTTGGGATAAAATTTTTGATTTTTAGAAACCGGAACCAAAGTAGCATCGGATTGATTATTATCATAATTAGCAATAATAATATGTCCGTTGAATGCTGAAATTTTCTCTCTAATCTTTTGTTGAAGACCAATTCCAGTTGCCACCGAAACAATCATCATGATCATACCGATAGCAATAGCCGAAATAGCAATTTTTATAATTGGCGCTGATATACTACTTTTATTATCCTTTGCAGTAATAAGCCTTTTAGCAATAAAGTATTCTAGATTCAATTGATTTGGTTTGCGAAATTGATGTTCAAAAATACAGTTTTATTCTTAGCTAACCACATAATAAATAAACATTAAAGAGGCATTTTCTTTTTCATTTCTTCTACAATATTATATACTGCGGGACAAATTGGAATATTCTTTAAAGTAATATTGGTTATTTGTTGAAACTTCTTCCTATCGGTATGCGGAAATTCACGACAAGCCTTAGGACGGACATCATAAATAAAACAAGTATTATCTGTATCCAAAAAAGAGCAAGGTACTTTTTGCAAAACATAGTCATTATCCTCATCAATTCGCAAATATTGTTCGATAAACTGTTGCGGTTTTTGACGCAAATGTTTTGAGATTCGTTCAATATCTGCCGATGTAAATAAAGGCCCGGTTGTTTTACAACAATTAGCACATTGTAAACAATCCGTTTTTTCAAATTCAGCATCATGCAAATCTTGCATGATATAATCTAAATTCTTAGGCGCTTTCTTTTTAAGCTTATCGAAATACTTTTTGTTTTCAACTTGCTTATCTTTGGCCAACTTATTTAAGTTATTTAAAATTTCTTTCAAGTTTAAAATTTAAAATTGAACAGCAAAATTAAACAACTTTAAACTTTAAACCATAAACTTTGAATCATAATACAATGAAAGACCTTTTTGGCAAAGCTATTCTTGATTACCAAACCAATAATTCACCTCAAAATATTATTACTGAAACTACGATTTCTGAAGAAGACGAAATGAGCATTGCTTATTTATTTAGAAGCTTTGATGAAATGCCCGCTATTGAACAGAAAGCATTAGAGCTCGCAAAAGGCAAAATACTGGATGTAGGATGCGGAGCAGGAAGTCATAGTTTATATCTTCAAAACCACAAGCAACTTGACACAACTGCAATTGATATATCGGCTAATGCAATCAAAACATGCAAACTTAGAGGTATTCAAAAGACTTTTGTTCAGGACATCTTAACTATAGAAAATGAAAAATTCGACAGCATTTTACTCCTAATGAATGGAACAGGGATTTTTGGAACATTAGAAAACACTCCTAAATTTCTTCAAAAACTAAAATCTTTATTAAATCCGGGTGGACAAATCTTAATTGACAGCTCCGATATTATTTATATGTTTGACCAAGATGAAGATGGTGCTTTTGAAGTTCCAGCCAATGGTTATTATGGTGAATTAGAATTCACTATAAGCTACAAAGGAGAAACTGAAGATTCTTTCCCTTGGTTATACCTTGATTACAATACTCTACAAAATGCCGCTTTAGACAACGGACTCCAATGTGAATTAATTTTAGAAGGAGAACATTATGATTATTTAGCAAAATTAACCCTCTAAATTTTAGCGCACAAAAAAACCAGAAAAGATTACTTTCTGGTTTTTATCTCAATGTACTTAAGGAATATTTAAGTATTTATGCGTCTGAAGTGAAACTCTCCATTTTGGATTATTCATAACATAATCTACAATTAACGGAGTCATTTCTTCTTTTTTACTCCATTCTGGTTGCAAAAACAATTTGGCATTACTATTTACTTTCTCAGCTTGTTCTTCTGCAAAAATAAAATCATGCTTATTATGAATTATCACCTTCAATTCATCAGCATTATCATAAACGGTTTCGGTGGGTAATTTATTTTTTTTAGGAGAAAGACAAATCCAATCCCAAGTTCCTGATAAAGGATAAGCACCTGATGTTTCAATATGCACTCTTAAATTACTTTCTTTTAATTTCGAAGTCAACAAACTCATGTCCCACATTAAAGGTTCACCACCAGTAATCACAATCGTGTCTGCATATTTAGCTGCATTATCTACAATTTGTTCAATTTTTGTTGGAGGATGTAACTCAGCATTCCAACTTTCTTTTACATCACACCAATGACAACCTACATCACAACCTCCAATTCTTATAAAATAAGCTGCTGTTCCCGTATGAAATCCTTCACCTTGTATGGTATAAAACTCCTCCATTAAAGGTAACATCGCACCTTTATTTACTTCTAATTGAATTTCTTTTGATAGCATTTTAATAATTTAGGGTGCAAAGATACATATTTTGCATTGGGTTTGTTTAATTTATGAATTGCTTAACAACGAACCATAAAAAAAGCCAGTATTGCTACTGGCCTCAATTATTTTTTTTAATCAACTATTGTAGTGATTTAAGTGCTTGTATTGCATATTTATTTGCAGGATCAATCTCTAAAGCTTTATTAAAATGCTCTATTGCTTTTGCTTTATCAAAATTAGCATAACCAGCCCCCATCGTACTGTAGGCTTCAACTAATTTAGTTTTAACAGTAGGCTTAGCTAATTCCTCAGCACCTTTAGCATTTACATGATCTATATACTCTTGATAATACTTAATCATCGCTTGATCATCTTCTAACAAACTATTTGTTCTTGCACGAGAAATATAAGCATCAATAGTTTCTGGAGAAGCTGTCAAAACATTTCCGTAAGCCACATCTGCTTTTTTCAATGCCTCCATATCTCTATCAGCAACAGCTTTACCAGCATTAGCGAAGTAAATAGAGTTACCTAAATAATAATTGTCAAGCAAGAACGATTTACTTTCTTTATATGAAGTTGCTAACTCAAGAATAGCAGCCGCCTCTTTAAACATTTTTTTAGAATATAAATTTTGACCAAACTCTCCTAAACCATCAACCACTGAAGGCTCAAGTTCTGCGCCTTTTTTAATTAAACCAACTCCTTCTTGAAATAATGTAGGGTCAATTGCAGATTCATCAGCATTTGTTCCTTTTTTAATTTTGGCTTGACCTAAATATAAATAATCTAATGAAATAACTTTATTAGATGGATTATTGATAAATTCTTGCAAAGAAGCAATTGCATCATCAATATGTCCATTTTCATAAGCTGCATAACCTAAATATCTTAAAATTCTTGGATTTACTTTGTCCAATTCCTTCATCTTATTAGCTTCGATTTCAAGTGCTTTATAATCTTTTGCTAAAATCAAGAAATCAGCATGACGCATACGAGAAGCTAAAGAATAATCCGTCATTGCCATATACTTTTCATAAAAAGACAAAGCCTCTTTCATATATTGATCATAACGACCAGGAACATTCAATGCCCAATAATAATAAGTCTCCGCTAATTCTCTATAAACAGGACCATAGTTCGGACTTAATGCAATTACTTCATTATAAGCAGCAACAGCTTCTTTGTATGCTTTTGCACCTTTCAACAAAACACCTAATTGAACTTTAGCTCTAATTAAAGAATTATCAGCCTGAAAAGCATTACGATATGCTGAGAATGCTTCATTTTGATTTTTATCACCATAATGAGCATCTCCTAAAGCTAATAGAACTTGTGGTTCAGCAGCATTCTTTTCTTTTGCCAACTCTAAAGTAGCCAAAGCAGCTTTGTAATCAGGATGAGCATTATTCATATAAGCACTTGCAATATAAACCAACTCCTCAAAGTCTTTTTTACGCATTTCACTTTTCGCAGATTCAAACTTAGCTTTAGCAGCGGTTACATCATTTTTTTCTAAATCTAATTGACCCAAGCCAATGTAGTTAAAATGTGCTGCTTCTTTAGCTTTTAAACCTTCATCATAAGAGATTTTAGCAGAATCTAATACACTCTGATTTAAATAAATATTACCTAAAAGGAAATAAGCTTTACCTTGAGATGGATTAGATTTAATTATAGATTTTAAAGACGTTTTAGCCTTTTGGAATTGTTCAGCATCAATTTGTTTTTTTACTTCATTAATATCTTGTGCCTGTACAGCAAAAGCAGAAGAAAAAAGCAATACTTAAAATTTTAAATTTGTTCATTTTAATTTTATTTAATTTATTCATTTTCATTGTTTCTTAGCGCAACACTATATTCTATTCTTAATCAAAATTTTTCTACCAGGCATTACAGCAGGCAACATACCTGATTTTAAAACAATTCTTTGCCCTATTTCACCGGCTAAAAAAGAAGCAAATCCCATTCCTAAACCTGTTGTTCCTTGACAGTTAACAATAAACAAATCACGTGCCAAAGGATAAGTTCCCTCTGCTAGATTATTTTGAGTTGGTGCAAAATAAGATTTTTTATTCAAACCTTCAACGTTTAAAACGTTAATATTAGTTAAAAAACCTTTAATTTCAGAAGAAGGTTGTAATAACCAATTAAGACCTACTACTCCAATCATACCATCATTTTCGGCAACAAATTTCACTACTTCTTCATTTGATTTAAATGAATAAACCTCTTTTTGAGGCACTTGCTGCACACCTGAGAGATTTGTTAAATAGCGAACAGTACTAGAATTTGGATTATCGAAAACTAAACCCTTTATTCTAGATTGAGAATTACCCTTTAAAAAAGATACAACATCATTTAAAGCAATTAAACTATCCAAATCCTTTTTATTAGAGATTAAAGCAATTGCATCTGTAGCAAATTTAGTAACTCTTGGTTTAATTTTAGAGCGTTCAAAAAATTTAATTTCTGTCGAATCTAATGGTCTAGAAAGAATTACAACTCCAGATGTATCTTTCATGAAAGATTGCAATAATTCTTTTTCAGATTTAGCCACAAGAGTAATTTTAGCATTGTAGGTACTTTCAAATACGGCTATCTGATCTTCAATCAGAGGCTTAACAGTCTCATCAACTAAAATTGTAATCTTACCCTTCAAAATCGACTCTTTTTCTTTTTTTGTTTCGGATTGTTTACAAGAAACAAATAACGCAAAAACAGAAAAAACAGAAACTACAACTAACAACACGATTTTTTTCATTCTTCTTCTTTATTATCATTAATAATTCTGACACAACGAATAAAAGCATACACAATTAAAAGTGCTCCAAAAGCCAATCTATAATTGGTAGGTAAGGCTATAGGCAAATTTTTCATAAAAATAACTATAAGTCCCAATATGAAATAGAGTAGAAAAAACAAAATGCCTATAACGAAAAGAAATCGCTCTTTGAGCGATTTCTTTTGAATATTTGTAATAAATTTTCGTAGCATTATTCTGCACTTTGAATAGAAATCGGTAAAGAGTAAAGTACCCTAACTGGCTTTCCATTTTGAATACCTGGATTCCATTTTGGACATTTTTGCAACACTCTTATAGCTTCTTTTCCTGTTCCGTAACCAATATCTCTTAAAACTTTAATATCTGTTAACGAACCATCTTTCTCAACTACGAAAGTAACATACACTTTACCTTTCAAACCTTCTTCTTCAGGAGTACGATAGTTTTTACCCACAAAAGAATAAAACTTTTCCATACCACCTGGAAATTCAGGTTTTACCTCAATACCTGCAGTATTGTATACTTGATCATCTACTTCCTCAACAACTTGAGATGTTTTAGGACCATTTCCAGCTGGAGCTACAGTTAAAGCAGCATCTGGATCTCCTTTAATTGTTTCCGTACCTGTTTTTTTATCTTTGATTTCTTCAATCTTAGGTGGTTCTTCAACTACTTCTTCAGCTTTAGCAACCACAGGTTTAACAAACTTCACCTGATCTACTGCTGGTGGAGGTGGTGGCGGCGGTGGTGCATTTAACTTAGGCGGTTCCACTTTCTTTGGAGGTAACTTTACATTTGTAAGCTTTACCTCATTGATAGAGTTGTCTTCATCATCAGTAGATTTAGGAATCAAACTAATGATAAGAGGAGCACTAACAGCTAAACTAAAGAAGAAAGCACCAATAAGAAGGGCCTTAACAGTAGTCTTGCGGTTAGATTTTCTCAAATCGTAAGCTCCATAAAGTTTATTACGACCTTCGAAAACAATCTCAACCCATTGGTTTTTTAATATGTCTAATTTCATTTTTCTTAATTATTAGGTTATTAAGAAAACAAGATTGCTCTTATTTTCCCTCTAACAATTTTTGTTCGTCCGGTAAAAAATCGTTAACGATAGTATAGGTAGGAATTGAATTAATTGCCATCTCATCTAATACATCTACTACGTTCTTGTAATTTGATTTTTTACCAGGTTTGATAATTACAATCATACCTTGTTCAGGCTTTCCTTTAGAAGCAGTGTAAGCAGCCACTTCTTTTTTTCTCTTTATCAATTCTTTACGAATCCCATCCTTACCATAAGCGATAAGTTTTGGTGCCATAGGTGTATTAATAATACCCATGTAAAAGTACATTTGATCGTTATCTCCTAACAAAATAGTCATAGTACGATTTTCATCTACTTTCATATCATCAACCTTTTCATTTGGATCTTTATCTGGCAAGCCCAAACTCATTGCTTGAGGTTTTGACAACGAGGTAGTAAGCATAAAGAAAGTGATCAATAAGAACGCTAAATCCACCATGGCAGTTAAATCCACCTTCGAACTCTGCTTCTTACTTCTTACCTTGCCGCCTTTATCACCACCACTGTCGGTATTTAATTCAGCCATTTTAGTATATTTTTTTAAATTAAAAATCTTTTCCTCTCAATCCTGTTACCAAACTAAAAGAATTGATATGTTGATCCTGCAAAATATCCATTACTTTTTTAATAACCGGATACTCTTCTTTAGCATCACCTTTAATCGCGATTTGTAATTCTTGTTTGCTACCTTTTGCATTATTAAATTCATTGTTAGCAATACGAGCATTATAAATCCACTCTTTTAATTGATTGTCCGTTGAATCCATCGGTATACCCGGCTGTTCAGCCTTAACACGATCAGAAGACTTCATATCAATTATTTGCTTAAGACTAGCAATTGGCACTCCAAAATCAGTCATTAAAGCAAACTTCTCTTTATCTTCTTCAGAAAAAGTCACACCATACTTATCCCCCATTAATTCTAGGGTTCTTTTACGAACATCTCTACCTTTTAAATCAAAGAAAATTTTATCTTTTCCATCTTTATTACCAACTGTTAAAGTTGCTAAATCAGACTCCGGTAATTTTGTTTGTACAGTAGACGCTGGTGTATCCACAGGCAACGCCTCAGGAACTTTAGCTGTAGCTGTCAAAATAAAGAAGGTAAGCAAAAGAAACGCAACGTCACACATCGCAGTCATATCTGTCGATGTCGACTTCTTTTTCATTTTTATTTTAGCCATTCTTTGTATTTTTTATTTTGATACAATTATATCAAAATGATTATTGTTTTAAACTTCCTCTAAATTTTCTGTAAGTATTTACAATTGTAGTACCTGCTTCGTCAATTGAATATGTTAAATCATCAATTTTTGCAGTAAAGAAGTTGTAAGCCACAATAGCTAAGATAGATGTCGAGATACCTGTTGCAGTATTGATAAGTGCCTCAGAGATACCTGTTGCAAGAGCAGCTTGGTCAGGAGTTCCAGCAGAAGCTAACGCACCAAACGCTTTAATCATCCCCGATACAGTTCCTAATAACCCTCCAAGAGTTCCTAAAGATACTAAAGAAGAAATAATAGTCATGTTTTTCTCTAACATTGGCATCTCAAGAGATGTAACCTCTTCGATTTCTTTATGGATAGTTTCAGAAGCTTCTTCACTATTGAATCCTTCTTTTTTAACATCTTGGTATTTTACCAAAGCAGATTTAATAGCGTTTGCTACTGAACCTTGTTGTTTATCACAAGCAGCAATAGCCTCTTCAATTTGACCACCTTTGATACTAGCTTGAACATTTGACATGAAAGCGTCTAAGTTTCCTTTTCCAGCAGCTTTAGTAATTACAAAAAATCTTTCTAATGAAAAAGTAATTACCATTAACAACATACCTAATAATACAGGTACAATGAATCCTCCTTTGTAAACTTGTCCTAAAGTATTAATTGGGTGTCCAGTTTCAGGATTTCCACCCTCAAAGTTAGCAGGAGATCCCATGATGAATTTCCAAATCACAACTCCAACCGCCACACATAATAAAATAATGATTCCTGAAATCATTCCTCCTCCTTTTGAACTGCTCTCTTTTTTAACGTTTGCCATTTTTTTTTAAATTTTAATAGTTTTAAATAATTTATATTAGTTATAATTAACTTGTAGTTGCGCAAATTTATAGGTTTCGTTCAAATAAAAAAATTTTTTTCGTTATATTCAAACTATCCAAACAAAAATTAACACTTAAGAAATATTAGGTTTGTTTTTTTATTAATATGATTATGTTTTTTCGGAGATATTAATAAAATTACATGTCAAATAGCTGATTTATATAATAATATTTCAACAAATAAAAAAATGACTTTTTTTCACATTTAACAAATAAAAACACTTAAAATTACAAAAAAAATAAAAAGAAGCACACAATTATACCATTTAAAAACAATTACTAAAACCGAAACAACAAAATTCCTATGAATACTATTGAAAATTTCATCCAAACAATCAACCTGGGGCACGAATTCAAAGGTGAAAGCATATTACTAGGAACTGCCATTCTGGATGGACAAACTATTCCTAAAGCACAAATAAAAGTTCCATTAAAAACATTAAACAGACACGGCTTAATTGCTGGAGCTACCGGAACAGGAAAAACTAAAACCATTCAAGTTCTTTCTGAACAGCTATCAACTTATGGTATTCCTGTATTAATGATGGATATTAAAGGTGATTTTAGCGGTATTGCAAAAGAAGGTGAAGAAAAATCATTTATCACCGAAAGACACCAAAAAATCAACATTCCTTACACAACCACCTCTTTCCCCGTTGAATTATTGAGCCTATCAGAACAAAGCGGAGTCCGTCTTAGAGCGACTATTTCCGAATTTGGCCCCGTTTTATTTTCTAGAATTCTAGATTTAAACGATACACAAGCCGGTGTAGTTGCTATCCTATTTAAATATTGTGATGACAACAAAATGCCATTGCTAGACTTGAAAGATTTCAAAAAAGTCATCAACTACATTACAGAAGAAGGCAAAGATGAAATCACAGAAAGCTACGGAAAAATATCCACTTCTACCACAGGAATCATCCTCCGAAAAATAATCGAACTAGAACAACAAGGTGGCGATTTGTTTTTTGGGGAAAGATCTTTCTGAAATTGATGATTTAATGCGAATAGACGAAAACGGAAAGGGCTATGTCAATATCCTTCGCCTGACCGACATTCAAGATAAACCCAAATTATTCTCAACTTTCATGCTTAGTTTATTAGCCGAAGTATACCAACAAATGCCTGAAAAGGGAGATACAGATCAACCAGAATTAGTCATTTTCATTGATGAAGCACACTTACTATTCAAAGAAGCAAGCAAAACGCTATTAGAACAAATTGAAACCATTGTGAAATTGATTCGCTCAAAAGGGATTGGAATCTATTTCATCACTCAAAATCCAATGGATGTTCCTAGTGGTATCTTGGCACAATTAGGACTTAAAATTCAACATGCCTTGAGAGCTTTTACCGCCAATGATAGACAAGCTATTAAACAAACTGCCGATAATTATCCAACTTCTGATTTTTATAACACCAGCGAAATATTAACCAGTTTAGGGATTGGAGAAGCATTTGTAACAGCTTTGAATGAAAAAGGAATTCCTACTCCACTAGCTGCCACCATGCTAAGAGCTCCTATGAGTCGTATGGATATTTTAACAGACAATGAAATACAAGAAATTATAAGCAAATCTAAATTAGTAAAAAAATACAATGAAGAAGTTGATCGCGAAAGTGCTTATGAAATGCTCAATAAAAAAATTGCCACAATAGAAACAGAAACAGAAAAAAGAGAAGCCGAAGAAATAGAACAAAGTAAAAAAACCAGACAAGAACCTAGTACTACAGAAATTGTGGGTAAATCGGTGATAAAAGTACTCACAAGTGCCACATTTATTAGAGGTGCTTTTGGAATTCTATCAAAAATTCTTAAAAAATAAGGAACGATTTCAATACCAAAAATTAATAGCAATTTCGAAAAGCAAAAACTACTTTGAAATTGCTATTTTTTTATTGCAATAGTTCTAAAATTTTATTTTCTACTTGCTCACTATCCCAAATCGTTTCAATGTTCTCCATTCTCAAAACTTCTTCCATTATAGTATTTTGAAAATCTCCCAATGCTAGCGCTTCTACATATGGACGATCACTAAAAGTCACTCTACTATACAAAGGTATCCATTTATCAGGATGTTTTTCTGAAAACCATTTTTCAATTTTCTTTTGCAACAAAAACTTATCATCCGCCGTTTTTGTACTCATTTCCATAAAGTTTCGATACGAAAGTTCAGCAATTGCATCAGCATTAGGTTTTCTAGATTTTTCATACTCTGAGAATACTTTTTCCCAATCATCACCATATTTCTCCATCATTTCATAAAGCACCGTAATATCCTCAAAACCCGCATTCATTCCTTGACCATAAAAAGGCACAATGGCATGACAAGCATCACCAATTAAGGCAATTTTATCGGTATAAGCCCAAGGAAAACATTTCATTGTAACCAGTGTACTGGTGGGATTTTTAAAGAAATCTTCGGCTAAATTAGGAATCACTTCTACCGAATCGGGGAAATTCTTTTCAAAAAAGGCTTCCACTTCTTTTCGATCTGTTAAAGAAGCAAATGAATTTTCTCCTTCAAATGGCATAAACAATGTACAAGTAAAACTTCCGTCTAAATTAGAAAGCGCAATTAGCATATACTCTCCACGAGGCCATATATGAAATGAGTTTTTATCTAATTTATGAGAACCATCTGCATTAGCAGGAATATTCAATTCTTTGTAACCTATATTTAAAAATTCCTGAGAATAATTAAACATACTTTGACGCTGCATACGATGACGAATTCTGGAAAAAGCGCCATCAGCACCAAAAACCATATCGTATTTTCGTTCTTCCCATTCGCCTCTTTCGGTCTCACCAATATGCAAAGTCGCAGTTGCCAAAGTAACATCCCAAATTCTTTGTTCAAAGAAAAATTCAGCACCTGCTGCTTCAGCAAGATCAATCATCTTACGATTCAAAGTTCCTCTCGAAATCGAATAGATAGATTCGCCCTCTTGTCCGTAATTTTGAAACTTCAAACTATCTACCAGATGGATGGCACGTTTATCCATTGGGATAGCAATTTCTCGCACTGCATCACCTACACCTACTCCATCTAGCGCTTTCCAACCTCGGTTTGACATTGCCAAATTAATGGATCTACCCGAAAACTTTATTTTTCTTATATCCGGACTTCTATCGTAAATATGAACTGTATGACCAGCTTTTTTTAAGTAAATAGCTAATAAAGATCCCACTAAACCAGAACCTACAACTGCTATTTTTTGGGGAGTTTGCATTGTTTTTTATATAAAAAGTAGGCAAAATTACTGATTTATTATTTGAACAAGCCTGAAAAAGGATAGTTTTTACCGCTTGAAAATATATATTTTGTTGGATATATCCAAAACCCAACTTCGAATTTGCAACTAAATCATTTTACCATTTGCAAAAATACCAAACAATATAAGGTACTAATATGATAATTATCAGTTTTTAAAAGAGAGATAATTCTAAAATTTGCACAAATTATTATTACAGGTATGAACAAAACAAAAAATCAACAAACAATTCATAATTTCCATATTCCCGTTATGGGACTTGCCTACACTATTGACACTCCTATTAGAGTGGCACATTATGGAATTTCATCCGTAATTTCAATTGCAGACGATGAATTAATTGAAAAAATGAGTGCATTTTACCATCAAAAATTCAACTTACCGTATCAAGAAATTACAAAAAAAGTAGCAGATTATAGAGCAAAACGTATTACTTCTTATTTAAATCTAGTTGATACGATTGTAAAAGAGAAATTTGATAAATTTAAAAACGAATTAGCAGAAAGCAAGGAAGCTTTAGAAAACTACATTGCAATTCTACCTAACAAATCAGAAATCAAAAAAGGGCTTGAATCGTTTATTGAAGGAGGAATAAATTGGAAGGAGAATGTTAAAAATTATATCGAAAAACACCTAACTCCTGGGGCAATTGATGTCAATATTATGACAAAATTAGACAAAGACAACTTTGTAAAAAACGAACAATTGCCTGTTATTTTCAATGATGCGCACGCTGCCTTGAGAGGTTTTGCAAATAGTACTGTAAATTCCTCTATTGTACTTTCGGCGGGGATGAATCCAAGATTGTACAGCTACTTTGAAAATTTTGACAATTTTTACCCTGACGAAAACAACTGCTTAAAAAAGAAAATCACCTTGAAAGTGAGCGATTTTCGTTCGGCTATGATTCAAGGAAACTTTCTAGCAAAAAAAGGACTTTGGGTTTCAGAATACCGCATCGAATCAGGATTAAATTGTGGTGGGCACGCATTTGCTACAGACGGCTATTTATTAGGTCCAATTTTAGAAGAGTTCAAACAAAAAAAAGACCAACTAGTTCAATCTGCCTATGAATTGATGATTAAAGCTTTGGAACAAAAAGGAAAATTAATTCCAAACGAACCTTTAGAATTAAAAATCACAGTTCAGGGAGGTGTTGGCACTTCTGAGGAGCACGATTTTTTATTAGAATACTACAATGTAGATTCGGTAGGTTGGGGATCGCCATTTTTATTAGTTCCAGAAGCTACTTCGGTAGACAAAGCCACTCGCAACCTATTAATTAATGCTAAGGAAGAAGATTTATATTTAAGCCAAATATCTCCTTTAGGGGTTCCTTTTAACACTTTAAGAGGTACAACGAATGAAAAAATAAAGCAAAAACGTATCCAAGAAAGTAAAGCCGGAAGTTCTTGTCCCAAAAAATACTTGGCTTTAAATAAAGACGCTGAAGGTAATGGAATTTGCACAGCATCAAAAAAATTCCAAGATTCTAAATTAGAAGAATTGGAAGCCAATCGAAATACAATTTCTAAGGAGAATTACGAAAAAGCTAAACAAGCCATCACTGAAAAATCTTGTCTTTGTGTAGGTTTAGCCAATGCTTCTTATCTAGAGAACAACATTAAAATAAAAGGACAAGATCAAGGTGTCGTTGTGTGCCCAGGACCAAATATGGCTTATTTTGATCAAGAAGTATCGCTGTCTAAAATGATTCAACACATATATGGTTATACTTCTGTTTTAAGAACTCCAAATCGTCCTCATTTTTTTGCCAAAGAATTAAAAATGTATATTGACTATTTAAAAAATGACATTCAATCCATTAGTGACGAAATCAACAATGCGAAAACAAAAAAATTAGAATCTTTTAAAGCTAATCTTTTAGAAGGAATCAACTATTATCAAACATTATTTTCAAATATTCCAAATTTTGAATCCATCAAACAGGAAATTAATAAGCAGATTGAAAATTGTAAAAATGAAATCAATGCTATTGAAATTCCAAAATTACAACTGACATAACAACAAAAAAGCAGCCTTCTCTATCTAATATTGAGAGGGCTGCTCTTTTTATAAAAACAACTTATTGCAATTTTAGTTTGTCAAATCTAATTTTTCAGCAAAATATTCACAAAAATCTTTCATTGTAGCCGCCATTTTTTCATCACCAGTAGCGCGGTGAAAAGTATCGGACATAGCGACTAAAGTTTGATGAAAGAAAATTTTCATTTCATCTACAGGCATATCTTTAGTCCACAAATCAATACGCATACTTTCTTTAGCTTTACTATCCCAAACAGAAAGCATAATTGCTTTTGATTCTTCTAATTCTATTCCCCCGTCTTTAGCCGTCCAATATAGTTTTTCCGGAATACGGTTTTCATCTAATTCTACTAGAAAATTAATTTCTGATTTATGTGTATTTGACATTATTTCTTAGGTTTATAATTTGATTTCTCGAAAATTTCTTTTGCTGATAATTGCATTAATTGAGGCAAAGATACTTCATTATTTTTCATAAACGAACGAACAATTTGCCAGCCTAACCAAGCCCCCACCCTTCCTGGTGATTCATTATCAATTTCTAAATAAAATTTTGAAAAAGGAGCCGGACTTATAAAACGAGGTATCAACTTTTGATCGTCATCATACAGCAATTGTCCATCAATAAAGTAGCGCCAAATATAGCTTTCATTTTCCTGACACCATTGTAATTGTTCTTTAGTATAACCCATTTTTTCGGCATCGGTATATTCCTCTTCTAAAAGTGCATCTTTAAGATACAAGCCTTTTCCTGTATCAATCATTGCTGACAAGAACGATTTATCTCTTGTAGGCATTACTTGTCTTCTAGCAAAACTTTCTACCACATCAGGCAGCAATTGTCTCGGTTCAAAATTTTGTTTTATGTAGTTTGGAAATTGATAAAACTTATGGTCTTTACCTAAATACATTTCTAAGGAAATAATCATCAAACTATCAGCGTAAATCACCTTATTCGTATAATCCATTTCCGAGATAATAGTAAAAACCCTTTTAGGTGTTTGTACTTTTGGAAATTCATATTTAATCCTTTTTAAAACCCCTTCAATTTCTAATTGATATGGTTCAAAATCAGAGAATTTTTTTTCAACTTCGGCATACAATTCTCTCCATAGAGGGTTTTGCATTTTTTCTAACCAAACGGAATCATCATTACCTTCAGGGAAGAAAAAAGGGTACTCTTGTTTTATTTTTGATAAATCCTTAGGAGCCGTTTCAAAGAAGATTTTATCAAATCGAACTAGCTGAACATCCATAGGAATAGCCTCTATTTCTTGTTTTAACTTGTTTTTGGTTTCACAAGAACAAAAAAAGGAAAATAGAACTAAGGAAATTACACATGTTTTCATTTTATTTTAATTAAATTTGCAGCAATATATTGAGATAAACAGTAGTTTACATAAAATTTTGCCCAAAGATACGTCCCTAACGACTAAAATTTAAACTATAATGACTAAAAAAAGCAATATAAAAGTTGAAGAAGTTAATAACCAAATTATCAATTGGTTAAAAAGCTATGCAGAAAATTCTAAAGTTAACGGTTTTGTTGTTGGAATTTCTGGAGGTGTAGATTCTGCTGTAACCTCAACCTTATGTGCTCAAACTGGACTTCAGGTTTTATGCGTTGAAATGCCCATTCACCAACACCAAAGTCATGTAAGTCGTGCGAAAGAACATATCGAACAACTCAAAAAACGTTTTACTAACGTAAGTAGTGTACAAAGTGACCTTACCTCTGTTTTCGAAGCTTTTAAAAAGGAAGTCCCTACGGATTTTGATGAATACAAACTTAATTTGACACTAGCCAATACTCGTGCACGTCTTAGAATGACAACCTTATATTATTACGCAGGAGTACATGGACTTTTAGTTGCAGGAACTGGAAATAAAGTTGAAGATTTTGGTGTAGGTTTCTACACTAAATATGGAGATGGAGGTGTTGATCTAAGTCCTATAGCCGATTTAATGAAATCTGATGTTTTTGCTTTAGCAGCCTACTTAGGCGTACCACAATCTATTTTAGAAGCACAGCCTTCAGATGGTTTATTTGGTGATGAAAAAACCGATGAACAACAGCTAGGTGCCAGTTATGATGAATTAGAGTGGGCTATGCTGGAAGACGAAAACAAAAATTCTCAAGAGAACTATTCAGAAAGACAAAAAGAAGTATTTAAAATCTACAAAAAATTAAACACAAACAACCAACATAAGATGAATCCTATACCTGTTTGTGTAATTAATCGATATTAATATGATTTTATCTTTAAAATGTAGTATTATACTTTTTTTTCCTACTTTTAGAATACAATTCACACAAAAATTAAACCCTAAAAAAAAAAATCATGATTAAAGTTTGTCTAGCCGATAATTATCCGGTAGTACATTTTGGAGTAAAGTCTTACTTCAAGGACCATTCAGACATCTCAATTGCTGCCAATGTAGGTAGTTTTTTGATGATTAGAGATATCCTTCAAACAAAGGATATAGATGTTCTAATTTTAGATTTAGAATTAGAAGGTCTATCAAGTATCTTTGAGGTAAAATCACTTTTAAAAGATTTCCCAAAGACTAAAATTATTATTTTCAGTAGTCTTTCTGAACAAATTTATGCGCCAAATGCAATCAAAGCTGGTGTTGCTGGATATGTTCATAAAAAAGAAAAATTAGAGACTCTTGGACAATCAATAATCAAAGTACATCAAGGTAAGGTTGTTATGAATGAAACAATCAAGAAAAACCTTGCTCTAATTGCTAAACAAAGTAAAAGCGAGCGCTTGTATCGTAAACTTTCTAACCGTGAAGTAGAGGTTTTACGTTATTTAAGTGGTGGAAAGAAAAACCATGAGATTGCAGAGATCTTAGGCTTAAACGAAAAAACAATTAGTACTTACAAACTACGTTTATTAACTAAATTAAATGTTACTAACCTAGTTGATTTAGTTAACAAAGCTAAGAGTTTAGAGATCGTTTAATTCAAAAACGAGACATGACTCTACCCAGCTTTTTTGAAAAAGCACGAGTTAGTTCATTATAGTCTCTTATCATCATCAAAGACTCCATATTATCCTGATCAGGAGATATGGAGTTTTTTAATTCCTCTATAATTCGACCAACTAAATACCACCTTAGAGTTAAAATTGTCTCCGAAACATTTTGAGCTACCGTTTCCTGCTTGGACTTTGGAAAAATATTTTGCCCTTCCCAATTATGCATTACTAATCGTTCATCCTCCATTAAAATATCCGTCACTTCTTGAGCATACTCGGAAGGCAAACGCATTAAATATTGTTCCAAACTGAACTTATCATTTTGAAGATAATAATTAATTAAATCATTAAAAATTCCTTTAAATAAAGGATTTGCTAATTCTACCTCATCCTCTTGCAAACTCAAATAAATACGTTGAAAAACTTTATAGGATTTCACTTCTGTGACAGTTACAATCTCACCATCATCATTCGTTTTCATCAAAACATCTTCAAAATCTTCGGTTTTATTACCGTACAAAAGTAAAATTTCAATTATTTTTCGTTCCAAACGGTACAGAACATCAACTTTTTCTGTTGACTCACCTGAAAAATTAGACTCCCCAGGATAATCCTCTGGAGGCCCAAATCTAGGATCCTCAGGATCTCCTCCAGAAAAGCCAGTAGTATTTGGATTTTGATTTCTATGAACTTCAAAAGGTTTTTGTTCCTGCTTTTGTTTCTTTGCAACTTCAGCAGCATCTTTTTGAATCAATTGAGCCAAAGTACTAATCAAAACCTGCTCCGAAATATCCATAATACGGGAACATTCCTGAATATAAACTTCGCGCTGAATACGGTCAGGAATTTTAGAAATACTACCTACCATATCTCGAATCAAATCGGCTTTCTTGATCGGATCATTTTTAGCTTCATCCATCAAAAGTGAAGCCTTAAATTGTATAAAGTCTTTAGCGTTATTTTCTAAATAGGCTACTAAATCGTCATGAGGTGTTTTTTTGGCAAAACTATCCGGGTCATCTCCATCAGGAAATGTACAAACTTTAACGTTCATACCCTCTTCCAGAATCAAATCGATTCCACGAATAGAAGCACGAAGTCCAGCTGCATCCCCATCAAAAAGTACCGTTATATTTTTAGTCAAACGGTTAATTAATCGAATTTGGTCTGGAGTCAAAGCTGTTCCTGAAGAAGCAACAACATTCTCTATACCCGCTTGATTAAATTGGATCACATCTGTATAACCTTCAACCAAAAAACAGTTATTCAACTTGGCGATAGATTGTTTCGCTTGAAAAATTCCGTATAAAACCTTACTCTTATGATAAATTTCACTTTCAGGTGAATTGAGGTATTTAGCCGCTTTTTTATCATTAGTTAATATTCGACCTCCAAATCCTAAAATACGTCCCGACATACTTTGGATAGGGAACATCACACGACCTTTAAATCGATCAAAAGGGCGATCTTCTCTTGGAATTGTCAAACCGGTACTTTCCAGAAATTCTAGTTTATATCCTTTTCCTAGCGCTTCCTTAGTCAAAGCATCCCAAGTTTCTGGAGAATAACCTAAACTAAACTTTTTTATAGTTTCAAGAGTAAAACCTCTTTCTTTAAAATAAGAAAGCCCTATTGCTTTTCCTTCTTCAGTATTTAAAAGGGTTTTATGAAAATAATCTTTCGCAAATTCAGAAACCAAATACATACTTTCGCGCGCATCCATATTGGCTTTTTCAGCGTCCGTTTGCTCCGTTTCTTCGATTTCGATATTGTATTTTTTAGCCAAATAGCGAATGGCTTCCGGATACGTAAAATGGGAGTGCTCCATAAGGAAAGCGACTGCGTTTCCTCCCTTACCCGAACTAAAATCTTTCCAAATCCCCTTAGCTGGCGACACCATAAAGGAAGGCGAACGCTCATCAGAAAACGGACTCAAACCTTTAAAATTACTTCCCGCACGTTTTAATTGCACAAAATCACCAATAACCTCCTCAACACGGGCAGTTTCGAAAACAGTATCTATTGTAGCTTTTGATATCAATTTATTTGGAAATTTTAAAAAATTGAAAGATTTAAGAATTTAAAGATTGTAAAATTACACAATCCGAATCAAAAAAAATCTATTTCTTTCTTTCAATCACATAATTCACCATTAGAGTCAAGGCGTCTTTGAATTCAGAATCGGGGTAATTTTCCAGTAATTGGAGCGCTTCTTGCTGAAATTGAATCATTTTATTTTCGGCATAAGTCAAACCATTATTGTTTTTGACAAAGGCAATTACTTCTTTGACGCGTTTTTTGTCTTTGTTATGGTTTTTAATCGAATTGATGAGCCAACTCTTTTCTTTTGAAGTACAAGTATTCAAGACATGAATTAAAGGCAAAGTCATTTTTTGCTCTTTGATATCAATTCCGGTAGGTTTACCAATGGCATCATCAGTATAGTCAAATAAATCGTCTTTGATTTGGAAAGCCATTCCGATTAGCTCTCCAAACTTGCGCATATTTTCTACCTGAACTACATCTTCAGAAACTGATTTCGCTCCTAATGCACAACAAGCCGCAATAAGTGTAGCGGTCTTTTTTCGAATAATTTCGTAATATACATCTTCGGTAATATCTAATCTTCTGGCTTTTTCTATTTGCAATAATTCTCCTTCACTCATTTCGCGAACAGCGACTGAAATAATCTGAAGCAAATCAAAATCGCCATTATCTATAGATAGCAACAATCCTTTGGACAATAAATAATCCCCAACTAATACCGCAATTTTATTTTTCCAAAGCGCATTAATAGAAAAAAATCCACGACGACGATTACTATCGTCCACCACATCATCATGCACTAAAGTGGCTGTATGAATCAACTCAATTACCGATGCTCCGCGGTAGGTTCTTTCATTTACATTTCCTCCCGAAATCATCTTAGCCGTTAGAAAAACAAACATAGGACGCATTTGTTTTCCCTTACGATTTACGATATAATAAGTAATACGGTTTAACAACGCCACTTGAGAGGACATCGACTCATAGAACTTTTTTTCAAAAAGTTCCATTTCTTTAAATATGGGTTGTTTTATTTGAGAAGTAACATTCATTTGGAATTCAAAGGTACATTTTTTTAATAAATTAAAACAAAAATTAGCTTTTGATAAATTATTAAAAAATACTTAAAAATCCGGATGCAATAAAATATCTTTATAATGTTGGTTAGAAAAGTTAACCTCTCAATGCTGTAAATTAAACTTTTCTTAATAACACACCAATAAAAAGAACTCTATTTTTACCAACAAATAACTATTACATGAAAAAATTACTGATTGCATTATTGATTTTATTTAGCTCAATTAGCAATGCTCAAAATGCAGAAAACATTATTATCATTACCACAGACGGTTTAAGATGGCAAGAAGTTTTTGGCGGAATGGATGAAGTTCTAGCTCGAGATCCAAAATTCAACCAGAATGACAGCACCTATATTTTTAATACCTATTGGGACAAAAACCCAATTGAACGCAGAAAAAAACTAATGCCTTTTTTATGGAGCAATTTTGCAGCTCAGGGACAAATATATGGTAATCGAAACTATGAAAACAACGTTAACAATGCCAATAAATATTGGTTTAGCTACCCTGGCTACAGCGAAATCATGACAGGATATGCAGACACACTAGTCAATTCTAATGCTTATCCCCCAAATCCACATGTCAATGTTTTAGAATTTCTAAACAAACAATCAAAAATTAAGGGTAAAGTAGCCGCTTTTGGAGCATGGGATGCGTTTGATCGTATTTTGAATGAAAAAAGATGTGGATTCCCAGTAATCTCGGCTTTTGACAAAGTAGGCGGTAACAAACCTACTGAAAACCAAAAACTAATAAATGCAATGCTAGAAGATTCATTTAGACCTTTTCATAATAATGAATGTTTAGATGTTTACACCCATTATGAAGCTTTGGAAGAATTGAAAACAAACAAACCACGTGTGTTGTATATTGCTTACGGCGAAACTGATGAATGGGCTCATGAAGGTTCTTACCGTTATTATCTGGATGCAGCACATCAAGTTGATGCCTGGATGAAACAACTTTGGGAATTGATTCAAAAAGACCCTCAATATAAAAACAAAACAGCTGTCGTTTTCACCACTGACCACGGCCGAGGTGATGCCATAAAATCCCAATGGACTAGCCATGGTAGTCAAATTAAAGGAGCTTCCGAAATTTGGTTTGCAGCAATGGGGCCTAATATTCAAGCTAAGGGAGAAATACAGGAAAAAGGACAAATTTACCAAGAGCAATTTGCCCATACTATAGCAAAAATTTTAGGCTATACTTTCAATGCTAATCACCCCATAGCAAAAGAAATCCTTGGAGTTTTTAAATAAGCTAACTAAAAACAATAAAGGGGTTGCCTAAAAAGCAAACCCTTTATTGTTCTTACATTTAAAACTAAGCTTCTTTATTAGCCAATTGTCCACAGGCAGCATCAATATCTTTACCTCTACTTCTTCTCACTTTTACCACCACACCTATAGACTCTAATCCTTTTATATAAGCATTAATTGCTTCTTGGGATGCTTGTTGAAATTCTCCATCGTCAATAGGATTGTACTCAATCAGATTCACCTTACAAGGAACATATTTGCAAAATTTTACTAAAGCATCTACTGAAGCTTTATTATCATTAATTCCTTTCCAAACCACATATTCATAAGAGACTTTACTCTTTGTTTTTCGGTACCAATATTCCAAAGCTTCACGCAAATCAGCCAAAGGAAAATTTTTAGAAAAAGGCATAATTCGTGCTCTCACCTCATCAATTGCCGAATGTAAAGAGACTGCTAATTTGAATTTTACCTCATCATCAGCCATTTTCTTAATCATTTTAGGAATTCCTGAAGTCGAAACCACAATACGTTTAGGCGACATCCCCAATCCTTCTTCCGAAGTAATCATATCAATAGCCTTAATAACATTATTATAATTCATCAATGGTTCGCCCATTCCCATGAAAACAATATTCGACAACGGATGATTAAAATACAAGCGACTTTCTCTATCTATAGCAAGAACCTGATCGTAAATTTCGGCAGGTTCCAGATTTCGCATTCTTTTTAATAGAGCAGTTGCACAAAAATTACAATCTAAACTACAACCTACCTGACTGGAAACACAAGCAGTAGTACGGGTTTCGGTAGGAATCAATACCGATTCTACTACCAATCCATCGTGCAAACGAACCGCATTTTTAACCGTTCCGTCATCCGAACGTTGCATCGTATCAACCTTGATATGATTGATAACAAAATTATCTTCCAGCATCGCACGTGTACCTTTGGAGATATTGGTCATATCCTCAAAACTGTGTGCTCCTTTGCTCCACAACCATTCATAAACTTGATTTCCACGAAAGGCTTTATCCTTATTGGTCACAAAAAAATTGCGCAATTCCTCTTTAGATAGGGCTCGTATGTCTTTTTTCTCAATTTGCATACTGCAAATTTAATGACTATTTGTTTATTTATTACATCAATTCAAATAAATGCTCGTGTGTTGTTTTGATAATTTGGTAACTTTGCCCAAAATTGAAAAAAATCAAAAAATGCATTTCATATCTCCAGAATTAGAGGATTATATTGAACAACATTCTGAAAATGAACCCGAATTATTAAAAGCGTTAAACAAAGAGACTTACCAAAAAATTCTTTTGCCTCGAATGCTAAGTGGCCATTTTCAGGGGCGCGTGTTAAGTATGCTTTCCAAATTAATTCGACCTGTTAACATTCTTGAAATTGGCACTTATACAGGATATTCTGCGCTTTGTCTATGCGAAGGAATGCGAGAAAACGGTATTTTGCATACTATCGATATCAAGGAAGAGCTAGTAGATTTTCAAAGAAAACATTTTGATAAATCCCCTTGGGGAAAGCAAATCGTGCAGCATTTAGGAGAAGCTGTTGCTATTATCCCAACATTAGATGTGAAATTTGATTTGGTTTTTATTGATGCCGACAAAGAAAATTACCTGAATTATTTTGAAATGATTGTTCCAAGAATGAATAAAGGCGGTATTATTTTATCTGATAATGTGCTTTGGAGCGGTAAAGTACTAGAACCTTTAAACCCTAAAGACATTAGTACCAAAGTACTATTAGAATACAATCAAAAATTGAAAGAAGATCCAAGAGTTGAGACCGTATTACTTCCTATTCGCGATGGATTAACGGTTAGTAGAGTATTATAAAAGAGTACTCAACAAAAAACGCACATCTAAACTTTTAAATGTGCGTTTTTTGTATATCGTTTCACACCTACAACGGGAAATATTTAATTTGGGTAAACTTATATATTTTGTAAGCCAAGAAACCTGCAGTCATTCCAAAGATATAACCACTCAAAATATCCAGTGGGTAATGCAATCCTAAATAAATACGGCTGTAAGCAAAAATTAACGGCCATAAAAACAAAAAAATTGCATCTCTAAAATAAGGCTTGATAACATGATAAATAAACATGGCTGCAGCCATACTATTAGCGGCATGTCCTGAAAAGTAACTAAATGATGATCGTGATTGTACAATCCTAATGTAAGACTTGATATCAGGATTATTACATGGACGCAATCTTTCTACTCCAAACTTCACCAAATTAGTGATTTGATCTGTTACCAGCAACAATAAAGCTATTGATAAAACCACATACAAGGTTTGTTTACCACCTATTTTTTTATAAATAATATAGAGCAATAGTAGAAAAAAAGGAGTCCAATTGATTTGTCGGGTAATAAAAAGCCACAACCCATCAAAAGTCTCAGAGCCAAGTCCGTTTAAATAAACGAATAATCGAACATCGAGTGCTAAAAGTTTATCTAACATTAAAGACTACGTTTTACAGGACCTGTTATATCTTCTATATTCTCTTTTAGTTTAGTAACCTGAGTCACCGAATCCCCTAAAAGATCCTCTTTTACTTTATCAATTTGTGTATTTATACCACCTGTCATTTCTGATAAAGATTTTGCATCTAAACCATTTTCTTCAGCTCCTTTTTGGATTTCGCTCTTTATATCGTTAGTAGCATTTTTTAATTGAGCCATTGCTTTACCCATAGTACGTGCCACTTCTGGTATCTTGTCTGATCCAAAAAGCAACAATACCACAAACATTATAAAGACTAATTCTCCTCCTCCTATACCAAACATATTCTGCGTATTTTTTTGGCAAATATACCAATTTTAAAAAAGCCTACTTTAAAATTTTTCATAAATTAAACTCTTTGACAGACTTATAAAAAAGTGATTTAAAATGGAAATACTATCTGTTATTTTTATTTTTTAAAGACTAGCTTATTTAAAAAAAGAAACAAACACACTTCAAAATACACTAACTTATTTTATATCTTCTACTGCAATAATCGCTTTGTATTTTTCAGCTAATTCTGCTAACAAAAACTCTATTGAGGTCCTGTTTTTTGTATCCAAAACTCGCGTAAATTTTTGATTATCGACCACATAATATTCAAAACCTTTTATATACTCCGATGGCAAACCTAATTTATTTACAAAATATTCATCGGTAAACATTTTCTCAAGTGTCCCCATGTAGGTCTCCTTCTTTTCGATTGCAATACCTTTTTTTAACATTGCACTTCTACCAGATATAAGATTTATTATTGGATCTAAACCCAGTGGATTTTGACGAAACGAACTTGCAGAAGCGTATTTTCGCTCAGCGGGAGTATATTTTTTTTGATTAGGAGAAATAATACCTAAGGAAACCGCATTAATATTGCTGTAATTAATAATTGTAACTTCGTTCAATTCGCGAGCAACCGCTACTAAATGAACATCTAAAATTTTATTACAAAAATCATCTTCACACAACACTACTTCTTTTCTTTTAAACTGCAAACCTGAAAATACTAAAGTATCTGCTTCTTGAGCGTTAATAGAAAAATCACCCATTTGATTTGTAAAAACAGCTTGTTCAGTCCTTTTATTAATAATACATACTCCTTCTAAATTCGATATATAGGCATTGATTTTTCCTTTCAAGACCAAGGAATCCCTTTTTTGTCCAAAACAAAAAACGGAATACAACCCAAGAAAAAAAGTAAATATTTATGCATTATTCTGAATTTCAACAGGGTAAAAGTAACACAGAGCTATCCCAATTTGTTATTAAGAAGCTGATAAAAATATGTTAATACTAAACCCTTTTCACATGAGCTATCCCTACCTTTATTGAAAAAAAATCAAAAGAATGAAGAATTTACTTTTAGCTAGTACTTCTACTTTGCATGGGACAGAGTATTTAGAATACTTGCTTCCTGAATTAAAAATACATTTCAAGAATTGCAAAAACCTTTTATTTATTCCATACGCCAGACCTAGTGGAATTTCACATGAAGAATACACACAAAAGACAGCGCAAGCTTTCGCCAAAATAGACATAAATATCAAAGGTATTCATGAATTTGAAGATCCCGCTTTTGCTATCAAACAGGCAGAAGGTATCTTTACAGGTGGAGGAAATACTTTTTTACTCGTTAGCCAATTATACCAGCATAAAATCATGACTGTTCTAAAGGAAACCCTAGAAAATGGAACGCCATATCTAGGAACAAGTGCAGGAAGTAATATTGGCGGCTTAAGCATGCAAACTACAAATGATATGCCTATAATTTACCCACCTAGCTTTCAAACTTTAGGGCTTATTCCTTTTAATTTAAATGTGCATTATTTAGATAAAGATACCCAATCAACTCACATGGGGGAATCACGAGAAACCAGAATTAATGAATTTCATCAATTTAATAATTTTCCCGTTTTAGGATTAAAAGAAGGCAGTTGGCTCGAGATTAAAAATAACACCATCATTTTAAAGGGAGGACTAACAGCCAAACTTTTCAGAAAAAATCGCGAAGTTATTGAAATCGAACCCAATTCTAATTTAGATTTTATTCAATAAAAATTTTCAGTAATAATTCATAAAAGGTTTTGAATTCAAACTAAAAACTCTTGAAAAAAAAACCCCAAACAATAGTTTGGGGTTTATAGAGCGGAAGACGAGGCTCGAACTCGCGACAACCAGCTTGGAAGGCTGGAGCTCTACCAACTGAGCTACTTCCGCATAACGGGTGCAAAGATAAATTTTATTTCTACACCTCCAAATTTTATTTCAAAAAAACCAAAACTCTAGTTGGTTTCTACTAGAGCGGAAGACGAGGCTCGAACTCGCGACAACCAGCTTGGAAGGCTGGAGCTCTACCAACTGAGCTACTTCCGCATTGCGAGTGCAAATATAAAGAATAAGTTAAGTTTAAAACAAATTTTTTTGACACATTTTTTCGCAGAATTCACTATTTAAAATCTAACTTTTTTAAAACTAAACCATTAGAGCTCTATTTTTTTTATAAAAAATGACTTCCTAGCTCTGTATAAACTTCGAAGATCTTAAATAGCTTACCGAAGGATAATAAATAAAAAGGCAGGATTTATTTTTTATTGTATCTATTAAACCATCTGTAATTTCAAGTGGTACTGCAGGACAGCCCAAACTTCTTCCTAAACGCTTATTATTTTGTATAAAAGTATCCGAAACATAATTAGCACCATGAACCACAACAGCTCTATTTCGAGCATTATCATTTATACCTTTTTCCAAACCGTCCAATCGTAAAGATTTACCATGCTTTCCATTGTAAACCTCAGCTGTTATATAAAAACCTAAGCTGCTTTTGAATGATTCCGCTTTGTTAGAAAAGCTATTAGCATATTCATCACCCGTATTTTTCCCATGAGCAACAAGAGAGTGAAGCAAAACAGTTTCTGCATCCAAATCAATCACCCAAAGTCTTTTCACATTTGCCGACAAACTAAAGTCGATTAATGTTAAAATATTTTTCGTTACTAAGCCCTGTGTTTTCAATTTATTAAAACCTTGTAGCGCCATTTTAAAACTCTCCAACCTTGGCAATCCAAAACCTTCGCTGTGTAAATTATGATAAACTTGTTCAATGTTTAATTCCTCATCACCATTCAAACTCATTTTGTTTTTTAATTCTTTTTTTCATTGACAACTTTTGGCAAAAAGGAAGTTGTAGATATCAATAAAAACACTAAAACTAAAAAACCTAAAAATCTCCTATAAACCATTGATTACTATTTAAATACAATTAATTAAATCCTGTCAAAAATATAAAAAATAATTACAGAACAAAACCCAAATCAATGCATTATAACAGCTTTAACTAAATAGTAGTTTTTTAACTACAAAATTTCGCTGTTAAATAATTGTTAATCGTATCAATTTTATTATTTTTGCTTTCATATTAATGATTCATGAATCTATTCCGACTAACTACTTATTGTTTTTTCATATTCCTAAATTTTAGCCTCTTTGCTCAAAAAAAATTCTTGTAGCAAAACCTAAACAAGGGAATATCAATATTGACGGAAAAACGGATGATGAAGAATGGCTTAAAAACAATGAAGTCGCAACAGATTTCATTATGTTTAATCCTGACAACGGCAAAGCAATTGATACCGAAAAAGCAACCTCAGTAAAGGTAATTTACGACAACGATGCTATATATATATCAGCCGTTTTAAAAGACAATGAACCTGACAAAATACAACGCGAATTAACAGAAAGAGATGTTTTTGGTATAGCTGATAATTTTGCCGTATTTATCAACGGCTTTAATGATGGCCAACAAGATTATCGCTTTTATGTAAGTGCTGCGGGAACTCAAATGGATTGCCTAGCCACCGAAGATAATGAAGATTTTACTTGGGATGCCATTTGGCAAAGCAGTGTAAAAATCACAGATTTTGGCTGGACTGTTGAAATGAAAATCCCTTATGCAGCTATCCGTTTTCCAAGAAACAAAAAACAAACTTGGGGTATTAATTTTTTGCGCGAAATTAAAAGAACGACACAAAAATTCACCTGGAATCATATCAACACAAAGATTGGAGCTGTTTTAACACAAACAGGACAATTAGATGGAATAGAAAATACAAGCCCATCCACTCGGCTTTTCTTTATCCCCTATACTTCAGCTTATTACCAAACTGACAAATTCACTTCTGACAAAACTCTTAAAGCTGGTTTAGATATCAAATACGGTATTAATGATGCTTTTACATTAGACGCTATTTTAGTTCCTGATTTTGGACAAACCAAATTTGATAATGCCATACTTAACCTAGAGCCTTTTGAACAAAAACTTAACGAAAATAGACCTTTTTTTACCGAAGGAACGAACCTTTTTAACATTGGTAATCTTTTTTATTCCAGAAGGATTGGAGGGAATTCGATTGTAAGTAAAGAAGAAATAGAAAGCAAATTAAGCACATCGGAAGAAATCACAGAATACCCCAACACTGTTGAGTTAATCAATGCTGTAAAATTATCAGGAAGAACTGAAAAAGGTCTTGGTATTGGTTTTTTAAACGCAGTTACCGAAAAAACATTCGCTTCTATAAAAGATAATGAAAATAACTCTACGAGAAAAGAAGTAATTAACCCTTTAACTAATTACAACATATTAGTATTTGACCAACGCTTTAGACAAAATTCATCCGTTTCATTTATAAATACAAACACCAGTAGAAATGGAAATTATAGAGATGCTAATGTTACTGGATTAATTTTTGATTTAAATACTAAAGCTAATACCTATAATCTTTCAGGAGATTTTAAATACGCTACTATCAATGACATTGAAGATTATGACGGATTTAAATCTTCTCTAAGCTTTGCAAGGACTAGCGGAAAATTTCGATACATCTTTACTGGTAAATATACTTCTAAAAAATACGATACAAATGACTTAGGTATTTTATACTATTACAATTACCATAGTGGTTATGTAAACGGAAGTTATAGAATTTTGAACCCAAATAAACTATTCAATAGTTTTCTTTTTGAACAGGAAGTAAACTTAGATATAGACAACAGTACAAATAAAATACAAAATACAAGCTGGATTCAAACTATTGTCACAGTTACGACACTAAACCTATGTTATTTTCAATTTGGTTTAAACATAGTTCCTTTTGAAACATTTGATTTTTATCTTCCTCAAGAAGATGGAAGATATATATACAATCCTCGAAAAATCAGTGGTTATTTAGAAATCGAAACCAATAAAAATAAAAATTTCACTTTCGATTTCACTCCATCATTTGTTAAATATGATGAAGACAATCGATTTACTTATAAATTCTACGCTGGACCAAAATACCGATTTAACGATAAATTTTCATTAGCATTTGCTACCGAATATACAAACGAGAACAGTAATATTGGAAGAATAGGAACAAGTAATTCAGACATTATTTTTGCGCGACGAGACAGAGAAATTATTGAATCAGAATTGACCGGAAAATACGCGATTAATGACCGAATGACTTTTAATCTTAAAGCCCGATATTATTGGTCCTATTCAGATAACAAACATTTCTTTACTCTTAATGATGACGGACATCTTTCTCACAATGAAACCTATAATATGAATAAAAATAGAAATTTAAACTCTTGGAATTTAGACTTTTCCTATTCATGGTGGTTTGCACCAGGTAGTCAATTATCGATTTTGTATCGAAATTATGCACAAGAAGACACTAATTTAGTCGAAAAAAATCTATCTAAGAACATCAAAACTATCTTCAATTCTAATATGACGAATATTTTCTCGATTAGTCTTCGCTACTTTATTGATTACAACAATGTAAAACACAAATTATAAACTGCATTTATTTTAATAAAAGAGTCATTCTGTAATAAAATTATCATTTTTGACCTAACTAAATTTTAGAAACCATAATAGTTATTTTATTCCTAACGAAGATTTTATAAAAAATTTATCTTTGTAGAAAATTAACTAAAAATGAACAAAAAAGTAATCTTAATGATTTTGGATGGTTGGGGAAAATCTCCTGACCCAAAAGTATCTGCAATTGATAATGCAAACGTTCCATTTATAAACAGTCTTTACCAAAAATACCCAAGCGCACAACTTAGAACAGATGGTTTACATGTAGGTTTACCAGATGGTCAAATGGGTAATTCAGAAGTGGGACACATGAATTTAGGTGCTGGAAGAATTGTATACCAAGACTTAGCCAAAATCAATTTAGCTGTTGCCAATAAAACTTTAGCTCAAGAACAAGTATTAAAAGATGCTTTTCAGTATGCAAAAGACAACAATAAAAAAGTACACTTCTTAGGATTAGTTTCTGATGGAGGTGTTCACTCGCATACTTCTCACTTACGCGGATTAATTGATGCCACTCAGGATTATGGGTTAGATGAAGTTTTTATTCATGCTTTTACCGATGGTAGAGATGTTGATCCTAAATCTGGAAAAAAATACATTCAGGATTTAAGCAATTATATTGCTCAAACACCGGTTAAAATTGCTTCGGTTATTGGTCGTTATTATGCAATGGACCGTGATAAACGTTGGGAAAGAGTTAAACTCGCCTATGATTTAGTAGTTCATGGAAAAGGGACTCCTACTCATGATGTAGTTACTTCAATCGCTACAAGTTACGGTAATGATATTACAGATGAATTCATCGAGCCGTTAGTTGTTGTTGACGCTGAAAACAAAGCATTAGCCACCATCCAGGATGATGATGTGGTTATCTTCTTTAACTTCAGAACTGATAGAGGACGTGAATTAACAGAAGCATTATCACAACAAGATTTCCACGAACAAAACATGCATAAATTAGACTTGTACTATGTTACATTGACTAATTATGATGAAACTTACCAAAATGTAAAAGTTGTATACAACAAAGACAACATCACAGAAACACTTGGAGAAGTATTAGAAAAAGCAGGTAAAAAACAAATACGTATAGCTGAAACTGAAAAATACCCTCACGTAACATTCTTTTTCTCAGGTGGTAGAGAAACCCCTTTTGAAGGAGAATCTCGTATTTTAAGAAACTCACCTAAGGTTGCCACTTACGATTTACAACCAGAAATGAGCGCCTATGAATTAGCCGATGCTTTATGTCCTGAACTTGAAAAAGGAGAAGTAGATTTTGTGTGTTTAAACTTTGCAAATGGTGATATGGTAGGACATACAGGAATTATGGAAGCGGCTATCAAAGCTTGTGAGGCAGTAGACAAATGTGCCGAAAAAGTGATTACAACTGCTTTAGCAAATGGTTATTCAACTATTGTTATTGCAGATCATGGTAACTGCGAAACTATGATTAATCCTGACGGAACACCAAATACAGCGCACACCACAAATCCTGTTCCTTTCATTTTAGTTGACAATGAACAAGTAGCTATTCAAGATGGTGTTTTAGGTGATATCGCTCCTACAATTTTAGACTTAATGGGAGTAAAGCAACCAGATGCCATGTCTAGTCACTCTTTATTAGTGAAATAATTTTTTTGAAATTTACCATAAAAAAGAGCTGTTTTTATCATGTAAAACAGCTCTTTTTACATTCTATAAAAACTCATTAATAGCTTTCGTTCCAGCTAAAATTTTCTTGAATTATCTTATCTTTCTCTTCTTTTAAAAAATCCAAGTAAGCCTTAGCAACCGGTGAAAGCTTTTTTTCTTTCAACCAAATTAAACTCCAAGTCGTTTTAATAGGGAGTCCACTCACTGGAATAATACTTAATTCATTATTTTGTAATTCGGTTCGAATTCCAATTAAGGGCATAATCGAATACCCAAAACCAGCCAACAAGGCTTGCTTTATCGCTTCATTAGAAGTTAGTGTTAACTTTTTCAAAACTGGAACCGAATTGTTTTTAAAAATTCTTCCATTGTTTGTCTTGTTCCCGAACCTTTTTCTCTAAATATTAATGGTAATTCCTTAAAAATATCCCTAGAATATTCACTGTTAATGTCGTCTAATTTGGCGTTGCCAACAAGAAATAACTTATTCGGTATTAAATCTAATTTTTCCAATTGAAGTGAGGTAGGCATAACGGATACCAAAGCAAAATCCACCTCATTATTTTCCAAACTTCGTATTACTTTATTTTTATTGGTCACATCCATTAATAACTCTATAGCTGGATTGGCTTTAATAAAATTTGAAAGAAAAAAAGGCATCACATACTTACCCGTAGACACTACCGAAATCTTGAGTCTTCCTGACAAAAGCCCTTTATAAGAGTGACTTTTATAATTAATAGCATACACTTGATTGATTATATTCTCGGCCAGTTGTGCTATCTCCAACCCGAAATCAGTTATAAAAATCTGTCGACCAATCACTTCCGTCAAAGGAATATCAAACTGATTTTGAAAATTCCTTAATTGAATAGAAACAGCCGGTTGGGTTAAATGTAAATCTTCAGAAGCTTTTGTAATACTTCTAGTCTCAACGATTTTGAGAAATATTTGGAGTTGATTTAAAGTATAATTCATAAAATATATTTATGCTTTAGATTACAAATATAAATAAAAATATATGGAATTAAATAATCAATTTTGCAATGTTTAAACCGAGAAATAGCTATAAATACCATTTGTCCTAACCAAATTTATTGAAAATGAACTTTAACTTACTCATTGAAAATCTTACAAACCCTGCCCTACTCTTTTTTGTACTGGGAATTGTTGCTGTATGTTTAAAAAGTGATTTAGAAATACCGCAAAACTCCTCAAAATTCATTTCCTTATATTTATTGTTCGCAATAGGTTTTAAAGGAGGACAAGAATTATCACACGAAACCTTTAGCACCGAAATTGCTTGGTCAATATTATTTGGAGTAGGAATTTCAGTAACAATCCCATTGTATACCTTCTTTATCTTAAATAAAAAATTAAACATCTTTGATTCTGGAGCAATTGCTGCAGCATACGGATCTGTTAGTGCCGTTACCTTTGTTACGGCGGTTTCATTTTTGGAATCGCAACAATTAAATCTCCACGGGCACATGGTTGCGATAATGGCATTAATGGAATCGCCAGCAATAATCATTGGTCTAATTTTAATATCTACTTTTAATAAAAAAGAAACAAAAACAATTAAAAAAAGATCCATACTCATTCATTCGTTAACTAATGGAAGTGTCCTGTTAATCCTTGGAAGTCTGTTAATAGGTTATATTGCCAATGATAAACAAGCCGAAGGTATAGCGCCTTTTACCAATGATTTATTTAAAGGATTCCTTGCTATATTTCTTCTTGATATGGGGATTACAAGTGGAAAAAAATTAAAATCCTTCTTCTCTTTTGGTCTCTTCCCTACTCTATTTGCTATAATTATACCCTTATTTAATGGTTGTCTATTCGCGATACTGAGCGCCTTAGTGACAGATGACATAAGCAATAGATTCATTTTTTCAATATTAGCTGCGAGTGCATCGTATATTGCAGTCCCTGCAGCCATGAAAATCACTGTCCCTCAAGCCAATCCTGGGTTATTTTTACCCATGACTCTTGCCATAACTTTCCCAATTAACATAACCATTGGAATGCCATTGTATTTTTTAATCATTAATACGTTCTAAATTTGACCTAACTTAGCAAACCAACTGTAACATTAAAAAATTGGTATTCAAAATTAAAATAACATTAGAATTACTTCTCTATTGACTTAATTTATTGTTAAAACACAAAAAATAAAAGTATTGCTATTAATTTTGTTCAAATAACATAAGAATAATAAACCAACAAAAAATATGACACCTTTAAAACGTTTTTTTAACTTACTGAAATTAGACAGAAGAGATGTCTCGCAAATATTTTTCTATGCCATCTTTGCGGGATTAATCAGTTTGTCATTGCCTTTGGGAATTCAGGCTATCACCAATTTGATACAATCAGGAAGAGTAAGTGCTTCTTGGGTAGCGCTAATCATTTTGGTGGTTTTTGGGGTAATACTAGTAGGGATATTATCATTAATGCAGTTGCGTATAACAGAAAATTTACAACAAAAAATATTTGTACGTTCTTCATTTGATTTTGCTGCGCGCTTGCCTAAAATTAAAATAAACCAACTTTATAACAGCTATCCACCTGAATTAGCGAATCGCTTTTTTGACACCTTAACCATTCAAAAAGGAACTTCAAAATTGCTAATCGATTTTTCGGCTGCTATTTTACAAATTGTTTTTGGTATCATTTTATTATCCCTCTACCACCCTTATTTTATTGTCTTTGGAATTTTATTATTTGGATTTTTATACTTCATCTTCAAATTCTCCTACCAAGCTGGACTTGAAACGAGCTTGAAAGAATCCAAATTCAAATATAAAGTTGCGAGCTGGTTACAGGAAATTGCCCGAAACAATTACAGCTTTAAAAACGAACTTAACTACGATTACAGCTTGCAAAAAAACAATAATCTTGTAGCAGATTATTTAAACTATAGAGAAAAACACTTTAATGTCATAAAAAGTCAATTTTCTCAATTAATTGTTTTCAAAGTTATAATCACTGCTAGTTTATTATTGATCGGAGGATTTCTTGTGCTTTCTCAAGAAATGAATATTGGACAATTTGTTGCCGCTGAAATCATTATTTTATTAGTAATCAACTCTTCTGAGAAAATCATATTTGGCTTAGAAACCTTTTACGATGTCCTTACTTCTATTGAAAAAATAGGTCAGGTCACCGATTTAGAATTGGAGGATGAAAATGTGTCCGATATTGATTATTGCTACACTAACATTTCTATAGAAACGGAGAATCTTTGTTTCAAATTTCCGGATTCTGACACAGAAATTTTAAAATCCATATCCTTAAAAATAGAACAAGGAGAGAAAATTGTCATTGAAGGAGAAAATGGTTCTGGTAAAACAACACTTATTAGAATCCTTTCTGGTTTGTTACAAAAAACCTCTGGATCATTTTTTATCAATGATGACACATTCAAGAAAATAAACCTTAAACAATACCGCTCTCAAATAGGAAGTATTATTCATAGCGAAAGTCCTTTTGAAGGTACTTTGCTAGAAAACATCACTTTCAATGACAAAACTATTAAGTCCGAAGATTTAAAATGGGCCATTGATGGTGTTCAACTAACTTCTTTTGTTAAATCTTTACCTAAAGGATTAGACACTCGTATTTTTCCTGAAGGAAGACAATTATCTTCTTCTAACGCTCAAAAGTTATTGTTAGCAAGAAGTATCATTCACAAACCTAAAATACTATTTTACGAAGACCCAACAGACATGATGGATGAAAAAGTAGCTAATGAAATCATCGATTTCATCACCTCTGATAAATTCAATTGGACAATCATTGTTTCTTCAAAAAATCCATATTGGAGAACAAAATGCAACCGAAGAATTATTATGCAAAATGGAGCTATTCAACTTGATTCAAAAAACAATTAAGCATGTTAAACATCTCAAACAATAAAACTAAACTGCAATCGCTAGAGCGATATGAAACAGTTAAAAACTTGAGCAACAGACCTCACTATAAAATTTTAAACCGAATTATAGCAGGAGTTTCTATTATTGGTCTTGCTGCACTTTTTTTACCGTGGACACAAACCATTTCTGGTTCTGGAAACGTAACCACTTTAAAACCCAATCAACGACCACAATCGATACAAAGTGTCATCTCGGGTCGTATAGAAAAATGGTATGTTCAAGAAGGTGATTATGTAAAAAAAGGAGACACTATCTTATTTATCTCGGAGATAAAAGAAGATTATATGGATCCAAATTTAGTTGAAAATACTAGAAACCAAATGGAAGCCAAACAACAATCTTTAGCATCTTATGACTCCAAAGTTGATATGCTTTCTAACCAAATTGTTGCTATCGAGAATGAACGAAAATTAAAATTAGAACAAGCTAAAAACAAAGTCCAACAATCGATCTTGAAAATCAAAAGCGATAGTATGGATCTTGCAGCGGTAAAAACACAGTTACGAATTGCTACTACCCAGTACAATCGTACTGTACAATTAAACAAAGAAGGTTTAAAACCACTTACCGACATTGAGGAAAAAAGACTCAAATTGCAAGAAGTAGAAGCCAAAATCATTACTCAAGAAAACAAATACCTAACCAGCAAAAATGAATTAATTAATGCTAAGGTAGAAATCAACCGAATCAATGCTGAATATTCAGAAAAAGTATCAAAAGCAAACAGTGACAAGTATACCGCTTTAAGCAGTCAATTTGATACCGATGCTCAAGTGAACAAATTAAAAAATCAATACACCAATTACAGCATTCGTAATGGAATGTATTACATCAAAGCATCACAAAATGGATATATAAACAGGGCATTACAATCTGGAATTGGTGAAACAATAAAAGAAGGAACACCAATTGCAACGATTATGCCTTCAGAATATGACATCGCGGTAGAAACTTACGTAAACCCTATTGATTTACCTTTAATTACTAAAGGGGAAAAAGTTCGTGTATGGTTTGACGGATGGCCTACCATTGTCTTTTCGGGTTGGCCTAATATGTCTTATGGAACTTTTGGTGGAGAAATCGTTGCTATCGAAAACTTTATTAGTGAAAACGGAAAATACCGTGTTTTGATTGCGCCAGACAAAAACGAGCACAAATGGCCAGCACAATTAAGTATTGGTGCCGGAGCACAAACTATAGCTTTACTAGATAATGTTCCCGTGTGGTTTGAAATATGGAGAACTCTAAATGGTTTCCCTCCTAACTACTACAAACCAACAGCTAAAACTACAAAAGAGAAAAAATAATGAAACATATTTTCTTCGCCTTTTTATTCTTCGGTTTTACTTTATCAGCCCAAGAAATCAACTCAAAAGAACTTACATACAATGAGTTTTTGGGCTTTGTAAAAAAGTATCATCCATTGGTTAAAAATGCCAATCTAGAAATCAGTAAATCTCAAGCCAATTTAATGATGGCTCGCGGGGGATTTGACCCAAAAATTGAGGTTGATTTTAGTAAAAAGCAATTCAAAGACAAAGAATATTATTCCATTTTAAACAGTAGCTTTAAAATTCCAACTTGGTATGGAATCGAAATTAAAGCAGGTTTTGATAATAATGAAGGAATCTACCTTAATCCAGAAAACACAGTTCCCAATCAAGGATTAACTTCACTTGGAATAAGCGTACCTTTAGGACAAGGCTTATTCATCAATCAAAGAATGGCCGATTTAAAAAAGGCAAAAATACAACTTCAATTAAGTCAAGCAGAACGAAAACTTCAAGCTATTGCTATCTTATACGATGCTTCTATTGCCTATTTTAACTGGAAAAAAAGTTATAACGAGGTTGTATTGTATAAAGAATATAAAGAAAATGCTGAAATAAGATTTAAAGGAATACAAACCTCTATCAAAGAAGGTGATAAACGTGCCATAGATAGTGTCGAAGCTGGAATGACTGTAAAAAACAGAACCTTGAATTTAATTGATTCAGAATTAAAATTAGCAAAAGCTAAATTAGAGCTTTCTAATTTTCTTTGGTTAGAAAACAACATTCCTTTAGAATTAGCCGAGAGCATTATTCCGGAAACGCAACTAGAATTTACAATTCAGGAAACCTTAAAAACAAACGCACTATTAAATCCCGATTTTTCGATTAGTAATCATCCAAAAATCAATGCCCTACAAAGCAAAATTGACATTTTAAATGTAGAGAAAAAATTAAAAGCCAATATGCTTTTGCCTAAAATTGACATTGGCTATTCTTATTTATCAGAACCAAGTTATATTGACAATTACCGTTTTGAAGATTATAAAATAGGTCTGAACTTCTATTTCCCTTTATTTCTAAGAAAAGAAAGAGGTAGTTTAAAATTAGCTAAATACAAAGTACAAGAAACTGAATTTGCATTAGACCTAGAAAAGGTTCAATTAAGCAATAAAATAAATGCTCAAAAATTAGAAATTGAAGCTTTGACCAAGCAAAAAAATTTGATTAAAAGTGTTGTTGAAGATTATGCAACCATGTTAAAATCGGAAGAAAAATTATTTTCTTTTGGGGAGAGTTCGCTATTTTTAATCAATAGTAGAGAAAATAATTTAGTAAGTGCACAGCTTTCTAAAATAGCTTTAGAGAACCGTTTTTTCGTATCTAATTCGGAGCTTTTTAAAATAATGGCGAATCCGGATTAAATAATTCAGAAAATTGTACTTTTGCATTTCGAAAAATAAAAAGTATGATTGTAGTTAAATCCCGTGAAGAAATAGAATTAATGCGCGAAAGTGCCTTAATCGTATCGAAAACATTAGGAATGCTTGCTTCTGAAGTGAAAGAAGGAGTAACCACTTTAAACCTTGATAAATTAGCCGAAGAATTCATTCGTGACCATGGTGCGGTTCCAAGTTTCCTTGGTTTATACGGTTTCCCTAATTCACTTTGCATGAGTCCAAATGCACAAGTAGTTCACGGAATTCCAAACAACACTCCTCTTGTAAGTGGTGATATTATCTCTATTGACTGTGGTGCCTATAAAAATGGCTATCATGGAGATCATGCATATACGTTTGAAGTAGGAGAAGTAGCTCCAGAAACTAAAAAATTATTAAAAGTTACTAAAGAATCCTTATATGTGGGTATGCGTGAATTCCGTGCTGGAAATCGCGTGGAAGATGTAGGGAATGCGATTCAAAAATATACCGAATCTCACGGCTATGGAGTTGTTCGTGAATTAGTAGGTCACGGATTAGGTCAAAAAATGCACGAAGAACCAGAAATGCCTAACTATGGTAAAAAAGGTCGAGGTAAACTATTAATAGAAGGAATGGTGGTGGCACTTGAACCAATGATTAATCAAGGCACTCGAAATATCAAACAATTAAAAGACGGTTGGACAATTCTTACTGCCGATGGTAAGCCTTCGGCGCACTTTGAACATGATGTAGCTATTGTTGATGGCAAACCGGAGTTACTTTCTACTTTTGCTTATATCTACAAAGCACTTGGAATTGAAAGTAATGAAGAAGATGAATTTAGAAAAGTGCCTTTAGTTATCTAATCTCGCAAAGAAACTCACAAAAACAGCTCTGAGATTATCAAAGTTCACATTCATTTGAGAATCACTTTGTAAATGTTTAAGAATTCCTTGTAAACCCATTCGAATCTTGGTGTAACAACTCATGAAAAAAGCTTTTAAAACGATACTTAATACCATTCCTCGTCCTCTACTTATTCGTTTAAGTTATGTAGCACGGCCAATCATAGCATTTACTTTAAAAGGAGATCGATATACCGATCCAATTGATGGTAAAAGTTTCAAATCAATGCTGCCTTATGGATATGAAACCCAAAGAGAGAATGTTTTATCACCAAGTACACTTTCATTAGAAAGACATCGTTTGTTATGGTTGTATTTGAATGAAAAAACAGATTTTTTTACAGCGCCAAAAAAGGTATTGCATTTTGCTCCTGAACAGGCTTTTTACAAATTGTTTCGAAAGCAAAAAAATCTAGATTACACAACAACTGATTTATTTTCACCATTGGCTGATGTAAAAGCCGATATCTGTAATTTACCTTTTGAGGACAATCAATACGATGTAATTTTATGCAATCACGTTTTAGAACACATTCCTGATGATACTAAAGCCATGCAGGAATTATATCGTGTTTTAAAACCAGGAGGGATGGCTATTTTACAAATTCCGCAAGACTTAAAAAGGGAAGTTACTTTTGCCGATGATAGCATCACCGACCCAAAAGAACGTGCTAAAATATTTGGCCAATACGATCACGTGCGTATTTATGGGCGTGACTATTTTGACAAATTAAGAAGTATTGGTTTCAAAGTCTTAGAGGAAGATTACACAAACGAAATTGACCCTAAATTAGTCGATAAATACTGCTTGGCAAAAGGAGAAATCATCCCTGTTTGTTTTAAATAATTCGCACAAAGAGATTGCAAATCCATACGATTTTGTTGCTTATTTTGTTATATTTACACAATAGCAATTATTAAAATTATGGCTAAATCTTTTCTGTTTGGAATCTTATTTCTTTTGTTTTTTAATTTGGCTTCAGCCCAAGTTCAAAATGAAGTGATTCCGCCATACCATATCAAAACCGTTTGTTTTGTCCAAAACAATCAAAATGCTATCCCAATTTTCGAATTAGGGAGTGGTTTTCAATTTCAGTTTGATGACCTTTTTGGAAATGAAGCCAATTATTATTACGAAATTATTCATTGTGATTATAATTGGAATCCTTCAAACATCCAAAAAAACGAATACCTTCAAGGATTTGACAACCAAAGAATTCAAAACTACACTAACTCTTTCAACACCTTACAAATCTATAGTCATTACAATCTAAGTCTTCCTAATCAGTTTACACAGCAATTACGACTTAGTGGTAATTATATTTTAAAGATCCTCAATGATGACAAAGAAGTTGTGTTTTCAAGAAAATTTATGCTATATGAAAACAACGCTACTGTTCCCATTCAGGTAAAAAGAGCTCGAAATGTAAGTGTTATAGAACAGAAACACAATTTGGACTTTGCCATTAAATCCAGCACAATAAACTTTCAAAATCCGCTAAAAAACATTAAAGTTAGCCTTATTCAGAATGGCGATTTTAATACCGAAATAAAAAATATCCAACCCCAATACACCATCGGCAATGATTTAATTTACAAATACGATACCGAAACCCAATTTTGGGCAGGCAATGAATTTTTGTATTTTGAAAATAAAGACATTAGAATAGCCAGCAACAATATTGCCCGAGTAGACTCAAGTACTGATATTTATAACTGCCTTTTATATACTAACAATGCAAGAGCAAACTTCCCTTATACGCTTTATCAAGATATAAACGGAAATTTTGTAGTAAAAAATTCCAATGCCAGTAATAACGAGGTTGAAGCCGATTACGCCTGGATCTATTTTAGCCTTTCAGCCCCTACTTTCCGACTAAATAAAGATATTTACGTATGCGGAATGTTTAACAACTATTCATTATCGCCTGAATACAAAATGGACTATAACGAGAAAAAAGGAATTTATGAAAAGGCCATACTCATCAAACAAGGATTTACCAATTATAAATATGTAATTGCTGATAGCAAAGGAAACATTGACAATGAAAATGCAATAGACGGAAATTTCTATCAAACTGAAAACGAATATACTATTTTAACCTACTACAAAGAAAATACTGGACGTTATGATCGAATCATAGGAAAAGGCACCGCTAATTCCCTGAACATCATTAATTAAAAAAACAGTTAAAAATAAATGAAAGCAAATAAATTTTCGTAATTTTGCTCCTATTAAACATAGATTAAACAGTTTAATCATGGTTTCTCAAATAACAAGAGGTATAAAAATAACGGTTTTGACTAGTTTTGAAGGCACTTACTTCAAAAACTACAAAATCCATTTTGCCTTTAGTTACCACATTACCATCGAAAACCACAGTAAAGATTCTGTACAATTAACTTCGCGTCACTGGGAAATATTTGATTCTTTAAACAATTTAGAAATTGTTGATGGCGAAGGAATTATTGGTAAAAAACCAGTATTAAAACCAGGCGAAAATCATACTTACAGCTCTGGATGCTTACTTTCTTCTCCTTATGGAGCAATGAAAGGACATTTTAATATGATTAATTTCACCAACACCAAAACCTTCAAAGTAATCATCCCTACTTTTAGATTATGCGCACCATTTGCACTAAACTAAAAAATTCTTAATTTTAACTAATTTGCAATTTATTATAATTTTATTACGATAAATTCAATTTAGCTTTTGTACCTTTGCCTTAAAGTATTTTATTCTCAATCATACAGCCTTATTCTTTTTCTAGATTTAATACTGTATTATCTAATACATTAAAAAAATAACATTATGCTTAAAGGATTTTTTAAAGTACCCAAAGCAATCAATGAAGCTGTAAAAAGCTACGCTCCTAATTCATCAGAAAAAGAAGCCGTTCTTGCTGCATACAAAAAAATGTGGAACGAAAAAATTGACGTTCCTTTATACATTGGTAGTAAAGAGATTCGAACTGGAAACACTCGAGAACATCACTCCTCCACACGATCACAAACATATTGTAGGCAGTTATCATCTTGCCGAAAAAGCACATATCGAAGAAGCTATTACTAATGCCTTAGAATCCCGAACAGCATGGGCAAATATGGCTTGGGAACAACGAGCTGCTATTTTCTTAAAAGCAGCAGAACTAATCGCAGGTCCTTACAGAGCAAGGATTAATGCAGCAACCATGATTGGTCAATCTAAAAACATTCACCAAGCAGAAATTGATGCAGCTTGCGAGTTAATTGATTTTTTACGTTTCAATGTAGAGTTCATGACTCAAATTTATGCTGACCAACCTTATTCGGATTCAAGCGTATGGAATCGTTTAGAATACCGTCCATTAGAAGGTTTCATTTATGCAATCACTCCTTTTAACTTTACTGCTATTGCGGCTAATCTTCCTGCAAGTGCTGCCATGATGGGTAACGTTGTTGTATGGAAACCAAGTGATAGCCAAGTTTTCTCAGCAAAAATCATCATCGACATATTCAAAGAAGCTGGTCTTCCTGATGGAGTTATAAATGTAGTTTTTGGAGACGCTTTAATGGTAACAGATACTATTTTAGCTAGTCGTGATTTTGCCGGTTTACATTTCACAGGTTCTACCCATGTATTTAAAGATCTTTGGGCAAAAATTGGAGCTAATATCCATAATTACAAAACCTATCCAAGAATCGTTGGAGAAACCGGTGGGAAAGATTTTGTAATGGTTCATCCAAGTGCCAATGTAAAACAAGCAGCAACAGGAATTGTTCGTGGCGCATTTGAATTCCAAGGACAAAAATGTTCAGCAGCATCCAGAGCTTACATACCACAAAGTTTATGGCCAGCCATCAAAGAACAAATCATCACTGATGTACAATCTATGAAAATGGGTTCACCAGAAGATTTTAGCAACTTTATTACAGCAGTAATCCACGAAGGTTCTTTTGACAAATTAGCTAGTTATATTGACCAAGCGAAAAAAGATAGCGATGCAGAGATTATTGTTGGTGGGAACTACGACAAATCCGTAGGTTATTTTATAGAACCAACCGTTATCTTGACAACAAACCCAAAATACGTTACTATGGAAACTGAATTATTTGGTCCCGTATTAACTATTTACGTCTATGAAGATGCCAAATGGATTGAAACCTTAGAATTAGTAGATCAAACATCAGAATACGCATTAACCGGAGCAATTTTCAGTCAGGATCGTTACGCTATTGAAGAAGCGACTGTTAAACTTCAAAATGCTGCTGGAAACTTTTATATCAATGACAAATGCACAGGAGCAGTAGTTGGTCAACAACCATTTGGGGGAGCAAGAGCTTCAGGAACAAATGACAAAGCGGGTTCTATCCTGAATTTATTACGTTGGGTTTCACCAAGAACCATCAAAGAAATATTAGTTTCTCCAGAAGATTACAGATATCCATTTTTAGGAGAATAAACTAAGATTTCAGAAATCAAAATTTAGATTTCAGACAATAAAAAACCCACAGCATTTATTTAATACTGTGGGTTTCTTATTTAAAAAATTTCATTTATTACACTACAAACTTCAAGGGCAAGTGCACCACTTTTTTGGTTTCAAAAAATTCATCCTCGAAAAAATTAGCTAAGTCGTATTGAGTCGCTTTCGGAAAATCTTTTAATTCCTCAGTTAAATCGCCTCCTTTTAAATACAAAATACCATTTTTTAATTCGTGTTTATGTTGTTTTTTAATTTTAGTTTTCACCCAAGAAACAAAATCAGGCATATTCGTCACGGCACGACTTACAATAAAATCGAAATCACCTTTTACATTTTCGGCACGAATTTGCTCTGCTTTTACATTTTTTAAACCCAAAGCATCCACAACTCCTTGAACTACTCTTATTTTTTTTGCAATAACATCAATGAGGTAAAAACGGGTTTCAGGAAACAAAATAGCCAATGGAATTCCGGGAAATCCGCCACCAGTTCCTACATCTAACACATAAGTTCCTGGTTCAAACTTCATGATTTTAGCGATTCCTAAGGAATGCAAAACATGTTTAGTATATAAAGAATCAATATCTTTTCTTGAGATTACATTTATTTTTTCATTCCAATCATGGTATAAAAAATCTAATTTTTGGAATTGCTCTTTTTGTATTTCGGTCAAATCCGGAAAATAGCGCAGTATTTCGTCCATCGTTTTATTTTTTTAACAAAAGTACTATTTTTAAGTTTGAATATTTAACTCAATTTTGCTGCGTTAAAAATTATAAATAATTATCTTTGAACGCTATTTTTTAATTGTATGAGTACAACCCAACCAACATTTGCCAAGCAAGATAAACTAAAGTTTTTTAGAACGCTTAACTCGCGAGTGAACAATTACTTCAAAGAAAACAACCTTTCTAAAGCAGGTAATTGGCAACTGCATTTAAAAGCGGTAATTCTATTTACGGTCTTTTTAGTTCCTTACTTTTTAATCCTAACTTTAGATATGCCTTTTTGGACCCATTTACTTTTAACGATTGTTATGGGAATAGGTATGGCAGGATTAGGAATGAATGTCATGCACGATGGGAATCACGGTTCGTATTCCAATAAAAAATGGGTGAATAAAATTATGGGCGGAACCATTTATGTTTTGGCTGGAAATGTATACAACTGGCAGGTGCAACATAATGTTTTACATCACACCTACACCAATATTCCGGGACATGATGAAGATTTAGAAGCGGGTAGAATTATTCGTTTTACTAAAAGTGCCAAATGGTATCGTTTTCATCGTTTTCAACATTATTATTCTGTATTTCTATACGGATTACTGACTTTCAATTGGGCACTTACAACCGATTTTAAGCAAATGAGAAATTACATCAAAAGAAAATTATCTTACGGCGAACCTAAAAGCCCTAAAATTCTATGGACGACTTTGATTATTACTAAAATTATTTATGCTACCATTTGGATCATATTACCCATAATCATCGGAATCGTTTGGTGGAAAGTGCTAATAGGTTTCTTCGTAATGCATTATACGGCAGGATTAATTTTAAGTATCGTTTTCCAATTGGCTCACGTAGTGGAAGAAACCGACAATCCTTCTCCAAATGAATTAGGCGAAATGGAAAACACTTGGGCTATACACCAATTGTTTACTACGACTAATTTTGCTCCAAAAAACTGGTTAGTAAATTGGTACACTGGAGGATTAAATCACCAAATTGAACATCATATTTTTCCAAATATCAGTCATATTCATTACGGTAAAATTGCAAAAATTGTTCGCGAGACTGCCCAAGAATGCAACTTACCTTATTATGAATATAAAACGATGAGAAGTGCTATTATTGCACATTTCAAACATTTAAAAGATTTAGGAACAAATCCAGAAATGGCTTAAATAAAAAATTAATTAAAATAAATAATTAACCTCCCAACGTTCAATTACCGAATTCGGGACTATCAACACTTTATTAATGAGTAATCCACTTTCAGACAGAATTAACAATCTTGCTACATCACAAACATTAGCAATGGCAGCTTTGGCTAGAGAATTAAAAGCCCAAGGTAAAGACATTATCAGTTTAAGTTTAGGAGAACCTGACTTTAACACGCCAGACTTCATCAAAGAAGCCGCTAAAAAAGCAATTGACGACAACTACAGCACTTATTCTCCAGTGGATGGATATGCTGATTTGAAAGAAGCTATTTGTAGAAAATTCAAAAGAGATAACGGTTTAGATTACAAACCTGCAAACATCGTAGTTTCTACAGGTGCTAAACAATCTTTATACAACATTGCACAGGTAATGTTAAACGATGGTGACGAAGTAATCTTACCAGCTCCTTACTGGGTTTCTTACTTCGAAATCGTAAAATTATCAGGTGGAGTTCCTGTAGAAGTACCAACTTCTGTAGAAACAGATTTCAAAATCACTCCTGAGCAGTTAGAAGCGGCTATCACACCAAAAACTAAAATGATGTGGTTCTCGTCTCCATGTAACCCTTCGGGATCAGTGTACAGCAGAGAAGAATTGACAGCTATTGCTAAAGTTTTAGAAAAACATCCAAATATCTACGTGGTTGCTGACGAAATCTATGAGCACATCAACTTCTCTGGAACTTTCTGCAGCATCGCTTCTATTCCGGGAATGTTTGAAAAAACAATCACTGTAAACGGAGTAGCGAAAGCTTTTGCCATGACAGGATACAGAATTGGATACATTGGAGCACCAGAATTTATTGCTAAGGCTTGTACTAAAATCCAAGGACAAGTAACTTCTGGAGCTAACTCTATTGCGCAACGTGCTACTATCACTGCAGTTGATGCTGATCCATCAGTATTGAACCACATGGTACAGGCATTCCACAAACGTAGAGATTTAGTAGTTGGATTATTGAAAGAAATTCCTGGAGTAAAAATCAACGTTCCAGAAGGTGCTTTCTACGTATTTCCAGACGTTTCTTCTTTCTTCGGAAAAACATTAAGAGGAAAAGAAATCAAAGATGCTAACGATGTTTCGATGTATCTTTTAGCAGAGGCTAACGTAGCTACTGTAACTGGAGATGCTTTTGGTAACCCAAATTGTATCCGTTTCTCTTATGCAACTAGTGACGAATTGTTGAAAGAAGCATTAAAAAGAATTAAAGATGCTTTAGCAGGATAATCTAAAGTTAGAAATAAGAACGCAGAAGTTAGAAGTTTTATAACTAACTGTAAATAATAGAAATGCCTCAAGGAAACTTGAGGTTTTTTTATCATATCCCCCGATACATTTTTCGGTATTGAGAAGGCGTCATTTTTACAAACTTATGGAATTGTCTATTGAAGAAACTCAAATTATTATAACCCACTTTATAACCAATTTCAGAAGCAGTCAAATCGGTAGCAATTAGCATTTTGCTAGCCATACTAATTTTATACTCATTGATAAATTCAAAAAAAGATTTACGAAAGGTCTTTTTAAAAAAGCGACAAAAAGAATCTTTGTTCATTCCTATCTTTTTTGACACCTCTTCTAGACTGATTTGTTGGCTGTATCAAATCTTGGTTGCAACACCAAGTGTATCTTTCACTTGGATTTTTCCTTTCAGCTTGTGCGAATTTAGAAATTGACAGTACACCAATTGAAGGACTTAAAACCGAAGAATATAACAAAATTCTCCAACTGAAAGGCTACAAAACCTTGTTTACCGTTGCTATCGGTTATAGAAATCCCGAAGACACAAATCAACCATCAGTCAAACCAAAATCACGTTTGGCATTAGAAAACATCATCAAATCTATATAAAACAATAAAAATTTACATTATCATAATATGTATTTTGACAAACAAAAATGCCCTGTGCTCGTCACGTTCAAACAAAAACGGTCTTGTCCTAAAATAAGTTTACATATTTATACTTAAACTTAAATAGGTTTACGCAAAAGAGTAAAATCACTTTTTCAATAATCGGAAAGCAGTAGGTGTCATGGCGGTGTGTTTTTTAAACAAACGACTGAAATACGAGTAATCTTCGTAACCCAACTCGGTTGCGATTTCATTTACCGTCCAGTTTTCATCCAGCAGCATGCGTTTGGCTTCCAATATCACACGATCTACGACCACTTCGGTGGTTGTTTTTTTTAGAATCTCATTGCATATTCGGTTCAGGTGTTTCAAACTCACATTCAATCCTGAAGCATAAAAAGCAGCCGTTTTGTGTTCTTTATAATTTTGCTCTAACAATTGCTCCAATTTTTTAATTTTCACATTATAAGAATGCGCCTGATGAACATGGATTTCGCTATACTTTCGAGCCAACTCAATGTGAATACTGTCCAATAAGTTCATTATTTTATCCTGGCTGCCTAATTGTTTGTTTTGCATTTCGCTGATGAGATGGTCAAAATAAGGCAAAATACTTTTTACCTCCCTTGCCTCTAAGACTATTTCAGGATTATTTTGGACAGAAAAATAAAAAGGATAATCTTCAATATTCTTATTTCCAAAATACAAATTGTACCTCTCAGCCGTATAAAAAACGATATAACCTTCTATATCCTCAGACAAAACCCAATGGTGCATTTGCCCTGGCTGCAAAACAAAAACACTTCCTGGCTGAATGTCAAATCGGTCAAAATCGACTTCGTGAACTCCAGAGCCCTTGGTAAAAAAAACCAAGAGATAAAAATTATGTCGGTGGGGTTTTTCAACAAAACTATGATTGACCAAATGATTTTTAAAGGTATTTATATACAAGTCGCTACTAACGGAATTGCAATTAAACTGTTCGATACTATAAATAGGATACTTTTTCATCTTGCCAAAATGTCTTTTTTGTGCTACAATAAGCGAATATACCAAATAATTAACATTTGAATATCAAATACCTTTGTGAAAAAAATTAGAAATCATGTATACAATACTCAGCCACATCCTAAATAATGATTGTCCACATTGTCATCAAGGTAAAGTTTTCAAAGAAAAATCCATTTTCTTCAAATTTAGTTTTCCTAAAATGAATGAATATTGCAGCCATTGCCATCAAAAATTTCAAAAGGAACCAGGTTATTTTTTTGGCGCTATGTATGTCAATTATGGATTAACGGTTGCACAGGCAATTACAACCTATTGTATTGCGCATTTTTTCTTTAAACAAAATTTCGATTTAAGAATCATTCCCATAATCATGGTTGTCATTGTAACTTTATCACCATTAAACATCCGATTATCCAGACTTTTATGGTTGTATATGTTTAGGAATTATTCGAAATAAGAAATCCATCCCAATAAAATTGTTATATTGCATGACAAACAATAGTACATGTCATGTCTTTAATTATCGACAATATTGAAAAACACGTTTCACTTACGGTTGAAGAAAAAGAACTGTTCCTGAGCAAAACCGAAATTCAACTCCATAAAGCCAAAACCATTTTAGTAAGCCCAGGTGAAATTTGCAAATACTCTTATTTTGTAAATTCTGGTATTTTAAGAAGTTTTAATATCAACGACAATATTGTAGAACATGTATTAAACTTTGCTTGTGAAGGATGGTGGATTGGCGACATGTATAGCCTAATCTCTCAAAAACCGGGAAATCTCTTTATTGAAGTTTTAGAAGATGCCGAGCTAGTCTTACTTTCTAAAGAAAACCAAGAACAACTGTATACTGAAATCCCTAAGTTGGAGCGTTTTTTTAGAATTCTTACCCAAAATGCCTTGGTTGCCAATCAAGAACGCATCATGGATAATTTGAGTTTATCGGCCGAAGAACGCTTTGATAAATTTTGCAAACGCTATACTGGATTGACGCATAAAATACCTCAAAAACAAATCGCCTCTTATATAGGAGTTACCCCTGAATTTTTTAGTAAAATGAAAAGCAAAATGCTACGAAAAAATTAGTTTGAATTCGTAGTTTGCAGTCACAGTGATAATTTTATAATAATTACAACTTTAAACCTTAAACTTTAAACAACAAACCATAAACCATAAACTTCTTAATCTAAGTTAAGCGCAAAAGAACTACTAGGGTTGTACATTTGTAATGTAATAATTTAATAACCAATAAAACATATACAATATGGCAACTACAGTTTTACATAAAGCAGATACAAGAGGAAATGCAAATCACGGATGGTTAAACGCTTACCACAGTTTTAGCTTTGCTAGCTGGTACAATCCTGACAGAGTAAATTTTGGCGCTCTTCGTGTATTAAATGATGATACAATTGCCCCGGGAATGGGTTTTGGAACACATCCTCATGATAATATGGAAATCATCACTATTCCACTTGAAGGCGATTTAGCACACAAAGACAGCATGGGAAATGAATCTACCATTAAAAATGGTGATGTTCAGGTAATGAGCGCCGGAACTGGAATCAGACACAGTGAATTTAACCCAAATGCTGATCAAAGAACCAAACTTTTCCAAATATGGTTATTTCCTAAAAAACGTGATGTAGCGCCTCGTTACCAACAAATCACTTTAGACAAATCATTAGAAAAAAATGATTTTGCTCAGATATTATCTCCAAATTCTGATGATGCCGGAGTTTGGATTCATCAGGATGCCTGGTTTTATTTAAGCGATTTCGACAAAGATTTCTCTAAAAAACTGGCGCTAAAAAAAGAAGGAAATGGTTTTTACATCTTCAATATCGAAGGAGAAATTGAAGTGAATGGTCAAAAATTAGAAACCAGAGACGGATTAGGAATTTCAGATATTGCTGAGATTGAAATCAAAGCAAACAATGCCGCTAAATTCTTAGTAATGGAAGTTCCTATGCAATACTAAAAAAGGAAGTAATGGAAGAAAACTTAGGTTTAGAATACAACGAAAAAAAAGGTTATTTTTATATAAATGTAAACGATAAAACAGAAGCAAAAATGACCTTTGTTTTTGCCGGACCGCATAAAATAATCATAGATCACACCGAAGTAAATCCAGGTAACAACGGAAAAAACTTTGGAAAAAAAATGGTCGAAAAAGCGGTTGAATTTGCCAGAGAAATGAACTTAAAAATTCTTCCTCTTTGCCCTTTTGCCAAAAAAGTTTTTGAAAAAACTCCTGAATATGGAGATGTTTTGTAATCAACCTTAAAAGATTCAGAAAGAACTATGGGAAATTTAATCGAAAAAGACATTGTTGGACATATTGATACCCAGAAATATTTATGCACTATCAACTGGAGAAATGGCCAGTTGATTATGGATGAACCCCTGAGCAATGAAGGAAAGGATTTAGGACCTGATCCTTTTTCAACCCTTTTAGCTTCATTAGCAGGTTGTACACTAGCAACTTTGAGAATGTACATCGACCGAAAAGGCTGGGATATTCCTGAGATTACAATTTCTCTAAATGCAACACAAGAATCAGAAGGCGAATTGGAAACCATTTTTTCAAGACAAATTTCATTCTCGAAAGATATTCCTAATGAACAAAAAGAACGTTTATTGCTAATTGCCGATAAATGTCCTGTTTCTAAAATACTAAAAGGAAAAGTAACTATTAACACAATGCTGTAATTATAATCTAAAAGACATTACAAAAGAATACATCGATTTAAATTACATCTAAAATGAAAACTAAAAAGTTATTTAAACATATAAATAAGAAAAAAATCACCGATTCAGCTTAAGATTAAAGCTTTTAATTAAAGACGAAAAACAAGCTGTTTCGAATTAAAAAAAACATTATTTAAAACACACAACGGTATTACAGCATAAAAAAGAAGGTTGCATTTGGGGGAATGCAACCTCTTTTTTTATAAATAACTAAGAGAATATAATTGGGGGATTATTGCCCTTTTATATTTATACGAAAAACTAATTTACATTTTCACAAAAATGTTAGTGTAATACTTTTTACCTGTAGCGGCATCCTCTCTGATAGAAATCCCAAAATGAGTATAATTACCAACAATGTTTTCTTTATGCGCAGGACTATTCAACCATGCTGTCACAGCTGCTTTTGGGCTATTATAATTATAGGCTATATTTTCTCCCACACTTTTAGCTCCTAATACTTTCATAATATTATTGGCTCTATCTGTAAAACCATCATGACTCACCACTTTTTTGTCAATCATATAATAATCATGCTCTTCTGATTTAAATGAAATATGATTTATTTTTTCTAATGGATTTAAACCAACACTTACTCTATAATCATTAACCAACTTCAACGTCTCTAATTCGATATCACTATAAGTATAATTTTCAACAATTACTGCACTGGTAGAATCTGCAGTTGCTTCTGATGAATCAGAAGAACATGAATTCATTGTAAATAATACTGCTGGAAACAAAATTAAATAAGCAAGTGTTTTTCTCATTTTAAAAAATAATTAATTTAATAAATCAAAAATATTTTGTTAGAACTATCTGTTGTAATTCGAGTACAAACCTAATAATAATATCGATAAAAAGCATAAAAAAATCGATGAAATGCATGTTTTTTATATTTAAATCACTTTTTTCTTTCAGAATAATTATATTTTGACACTAAAAAAAATCTTTACCTAAAATCACATTACCTGAAAAACAACTATTTTTATAACACTCCTATTATCAAACAGATAACACCACAAATAAAAACTTATAACAAAAAAATTGCGATTTTGATACTGTGTCTGGTAAAAAGTCAATTAATAGCTCTTAGCTGCTTATACAGTCTCTCAATTTTAGAGATAGGAAAAACAGAAATCCTGAATTAAACATTTTATAGAGTGTCTTTTTTTTTTGATGAAGAAATGGCAATTACACATAAAAAAAGAAGGTTGCATTTGGGGGAATGCAACCTCTTTTTTTATAAATAACTAAGAGAATATAATTGGGGGATTATTGCCCTTTTATATTTATACGAAAAACTAATTTACATTTTCACAAAAATGTTAGTGTAATACTTTTTACCTGTAGCAGCATCCTCTCTGATAGAAATCCCAAAATGAGTATAATTACCAACAATGTTTTCTTTATGCGCAGGACTATTCAACCATGCTGTCACAGCTGCTTTTGGGCTATTATAATTATAGGCTATATTTTCTCCCACACTTTTAGCTCCTAATACTTTCATAATATTATTGGCTCTATCTGTAAAACCATCATGACTCACCACTTTTTTGTCAATCATATAATAATCATGCTCTTCTGATTTAAATGAAATATGATTTATTTTTTCTAATGGATTTAAACCAACACTTACTCTATAATCATTAACCAACTTCAACGTCTCTAATTCGATATCACTATAAGTATAATTTTCAACAATTACTGCACTGGTAGAATCTGCAGTTGCTTCTGATGAATCAGAAGAACATGAATTCATTGTAAATAATACTGCTGGAAACAAAATTAAATAAGCAAGTGTTTTTCTCATTTTAAAAAATAATTAATTTAATAAATCAAAAATATTTTGTTAGAACTATCTGTTTTAATTCGAGTACAAACCTAACAATAATATCGATAAAAAGCGTAAAAAAATCGATGAAATGCATGTTTTTTATATTTAAATCACTTTTTTCTTTCAGAATAATTATATTTTGACACTAAAAAAAATCTTTACCTAAAATCACATTACCTGAAAAACGACTATTTTTATAACACTCCTATTATCAAACAGATAACACCACAAATAAAGATTAACAACAAAAAAACATCACTTTAAATACTTCGTCTGGTATAATGGAGTACACGCAACAATTCACAAAAATTTTTAGGGGTTTTCCTGGATTGATTGAAAATTTAGAACCTGAAATACTTTTCGGCTTATGATTTCTTTACCGTTTTTAAGTACTGGAATATCTGTTTTATAAATAGATTTCAACTCAAAACTTTTTAATAAATGAAAAAGATAAAAACCATTTTTGCTAATTATTAAGAAGACAATATTTATTTTTGAAAAGAAAAAAATCAATTTATGAAACTACTCATTGTTGAAGACGAACCCAATCTTTTATCTATTTTACGAAAAGGACTTTCGGAAAAAGACAATGACGTAAGCGTAGCTCTTGACGGAACTACCGCATTAGAAATGATTTCGAATACTAATTTTGATGTTGTTGTTATGGATATTATGCTTCCTGATAGCAACGGGATCGATATTTGCCACCGATTAAGAGCCGAAAAAAACTTTGTTCCTATTCTGCTTTTAACAGCACTGGGAACAACCGAAAACATTGTTACAGGTCTCAATTCCGGTGCCGACGATTACCTTGTAAAACCTTTTAAATTTTCTGAATTAGAAGCCAGAATTGCAGCTCTAGCTAGAAGATCAACTCAGGAACACCGCCCTAACAGTTTGATTCAAATTGAGGATTTAGAAATTGACAATCGAGCGAAATCAGTTAAAAGGAAAGGCGAAATCATACAGCTCACCGCTAAAGAATTTAATTTATTGTATTATTTGGCCCGTAATGCTGGAAAAATTTTGTCCCGAGAAAACATATTAGAAAATGTTTGGGATATTAATTTTGACATGAACACCAATGTAGTCGATGTGTATATCAACTACTTGAGAAACAAAATAGACAAACCTTATTCGGTTAAATTAATTCAAACTATCAAAGGTTTGGGCTACATCATTAAATCCTAACACATGCAAATTAGAAAAAAAATAACGATTACTTATATTGCGCTTTCGAGTTTTAGCACCTTGCTTTTATGCATTGTTATTTTTTCGCTGTTCAAACAAAATAACCAATATTATTTTATCAAAAGGCTTCAGGACAGGGCTAAAATTGCCTCATCAGCTTATTACCAAAAAAATCAAGAACACAAACAATATCTCAAAGATTTTAGAAAAAAAGGCCTTGAGGAATTAGTCGAAGAAAAAGATTTTATTTTAAAAGTAAATAGCGAAAACACTTTTGAATACAATACTAACTTACACCTTCCTCCTGAATTTTATAGCACCATAATGAAAAACGGTTCTAGCTGGATCGAGGAAAATCACCGTTATTATTATGGCCAAATTTTTAACGAAGCAAATCAAAAACACATAGTAATTGTTACAGCTATAGACCGTAGAGGAAATACTAACACCATTTATATTTTACAAATTTTAATATTTGGTGGTATCGCTTTTATAGTTTTAGCTTTCTTTTTGGAAAATTCTTAGCCCGAAGAGTCATTGACCCTATCGCCAGAATCACAAACGAAGTACACCGCATAAGCGCGTCCAACCTACACAATCGCTTGGCCGACACGGATGGAAAGGATGAGATTTCCGATTTGACAAAAACCTTCAACGATATGCTCGACCGATTGGAAACTTCGTTTGAAATCCAAGCTAACTTTATTAATAATGCATCGCATGAACTCAAAACACCAATTACGACCATTATTGCCGAAACCGAAATCATGCTCTTGAAAGAAAGAGAAACAGAAGAATATGTGACTTCTCTTGAAAACATTAACAAACAAGCCTCCAAGTTAGGCAAGCTTACAGAAAGTCTTTTAAAACTGACTCAAACAGGATATGACGGCACCAAACAAGTGCTCGACGAAGCTCGCATAGACGAGATTTTGCTGGAAGTAAAAGCATCTATTGACACTTTGTTCCCAAACAACCGAGTGAATATTAAATTAAATTCGATACCGGAAAACGAAGCGTTATTGACCATTCCTTGCAACATTCCATTGCTGGAATTAGCCTTAAATAATATTATTTCGAATGCAGTAAAATATTCCGATAATGACGAAGTATTTGTAAATCTAATGGTTGATGATTCTCGAATTAAAATTGTCATAACCGATATAGGAATTGGAATTCCACCAGAGGATGTACCTTACCTTTACGAACCCTTCTTTAGAGGAAAAATCGCTTCTAAATACAATGGCTATGGATTAGGTTTGCCCCTTGCTATGAAAATTATCAGAATGCATAATGGCGAATTACAAATTCAATCAGAAACAGGAAAAGGAACCGTAGTTACTATCACATTTGAAAAAAGCAATCGTAAACCCAAAAAATAATTGGACACTACTACTTAACATCTTAAAACTATCTAACTCCCATATTAGGTAGTTTTTTCATTTCTTAATCTAGGTTAAGTGTCCTACTGCTATTGCCGTAGTAAATTTGTTTTATCAAATTAAAACAATATTAAAACATATAATTATGGCAACTACAAAATGGGCAATTGACGCTACTCACTCAGAAATTGGATTTAAAGTTAAACACATGATGTTTACTAATGTTTCGGGAAAATTCAACGAATACGAAGCAACTATTACTACAGAAGATGACAACTTCGAAACCGCAACAATTGAATTTGAAGCCAACATCGATTCTATCAATACAAATAATACAGATAGAGATAATCACCTTAAAAGTGCTGATTTTTTTGACGCCGAAAACCATCCTAAACTAACTTTCAAAGCTACTTCATTTACCAAAAAAGGAGATGATTATGAACTAGCTGGTGATTTAAGTATTAAAGGAATAACAAAATCGGTAATACTTCCAGCAGAATTTAGCGGTTTAATGAAAGATCCTTGGGGAAATACAAAAGCAGGATTGAATATCGGTGGAAAAATAAATCGTAAAGACTGGGGTTTAAACTGGAACTCTGCATTAGAAACAGGTGGTGTTTTGGTAGGGGAAGAAGTTAAATTTAACATCGAATTGCAAGTAATAAAACTATAAATTAAATTCAAACCCTTTTAATTTATCCTAAAACCTCTAGACTTCAAGAAGAAGTGTAGAGGTTTATTTTTTTGCTCCAACTAGATGATTCACTATAAATTCTAAAAAAATAGTACTTTTGCATCCCATTTGAATCTAAAATTCAATCTTTTTATAAAAAATTAAATAAATACAGATGAAAGCATACGTATTTCCAGGACAAGGAGCTCAGTTTACCGGAATGGGTAAAGACTTATATGAAAAGTCTCCTTTGGCAAAAGAATTGTTTGAGAAAGCAAACGAAATATTAGGTTTCCGCATTACAGACATCATGTTTGAAGGGACTGCAGAAGAATTGAAAGAAACTAAAGTAACACAACCAGCGGTATTTTTACACTCTGTAATTTTAGCTAAAACTTTAGAAGATTTCAAACCAGAAATGGTAGCAGGTCACTCATTAGGAGAATTTTCAGCTTTAGTGGCTAATGGTGCTTTGTCTTTTGAAGACGGATTAAAATTAGTTTCTCAAAGAGCTTTAGCGATGCAAAAAGCTTGCGAAATAACGCCTTCAACTATGGCTGCTGTTTTAGGATTAGCTGATAATGTTGTAGAAGAAGTTTGTGCATCAATCGACGGTGTAGTCGTGGCAGCTAACTATAACTGCCCTGGACAATTAGTAATTTCAGGAGAATTTAAAGCAGTTGAATTGGCTTGCGAAAAAATGAAAGAAGCAGGTGCAAAACGTGCTTTATTATTGCCAGTTGGTGGTGCTTTTCACTCTCCAATGATGGAACCAGCAAGAGAAGAATTAGCTGCTGCAATTGAAGCAACTACTTTCTCTACTCCCATTTGTCCCGTGTACCAAAACGTAACTGCATCGGCTGTTTCGGATGCAGATGAAATCAAAAAAAACTTAATTATTCAATTGACTGCTCCTGTAAAATGGACACAATCTGTACAACAAATGATTGCTGATGGTGCTACTTTGTTTACTGAAGTGGGACCAGGAAAAGTATTAACGGGATTAATTGGTAAAATCAATAAAGAAGCGGCTACCGCAAATGCTTAAATAGTATTCAGTGATCAGTTTTTAGTGATCAGTTAATAAAATTATGAATCCTCACGAACTTAGTTTGATGAGGATTTTTATTTTAAAACAGTTTACAACGGAATCCTTAATAGAATAACAGCTGTAATTTTAGCTATCTTTGTTCTAAGCATTTTTTTTATGATTTCAAATTTACGAACTGTAAACGTTATCCGTTATATCACTCCATTGCGAGAGGGAGGTTCCTTACCTGCCTTGGCAGAAGCGGATGACGATTTTAAATATGTACTAAAATTTAGAGGAGCTGGTCATGGTGTAAAAGCATTAATTGCCGAATTTTTAGGAGGTCAAATTGCAAAATTTCTTGGACTACCCGTTCCTGAATTGGTTTTCTGTGAACTTGACGAAGCTTTTGGTAGAACAGAAGCCGATGAAGAAATTCAAGATTTATTAAAATTTAGCCAAGGACTAAATCTTGGTTTGCATTATTTGTCTGGAGCTATCTCTTATGATGCCGCAGCCAATGAATGTGAAGCTTTATTAGCATCTAAAATTGTTTGGTTAGATGCCTTTATAACCAATGTTGATAGAACCTTCAAAAATACCAATCTTTTAATTTGGAAAAAAGAACTTTGGTTAATTGACCATGGCGCTTCTTTTTACTTTCATCATTCATGGACGAATTGGGAAAAAACAGCCACTACTCCGTTTGCTTTAATAAAAGATCATGTTTTGTTACCGAAGGCCTCAAAACTAGAAGAAACACATCAAGAATTTACGAAATTATTGAACGATTCTTTTTTGAAAGAAATCGTAAATCAGATACCAGAAGACTGGTTACAATGGGACGACCAATCCATAACAGCTGAAGAAATTAAAGCAATTTATTTTCAGTTTTTAAGCCTACGCTTACAAAACGCAGAAGTATTTTTAAAACAAGCTCAAGATGCACGAAAAACACTTATATGATTATGCTGTCCTTCGTGTAGTACCCAGAGTAGAACGCGAAGAATTTATCAATGTCGGTTTGATGCTATATTGCAAGCGTCAAAAATATTTACGTATTCAATATCAAATCCCATCTGAAAAAATCAGTTCTTTTTGTAAAGAATTTGATCTAGACCAACTCAAGATTAATTTAGATTCTTTTGTTGCCATTTGCGAAGGCAAAAAAAATGCTGGCCCTATTGCTCAATTAGAAAAAGACGAACGCTTTAGATGGTTAACAGCGGTAAAAAGCTCAAGTATCCAGACCTCAAGACCGCATTCTGGATTTAGTACGGATTTAGACAAAACCTTTGACAAATTATACAACGAATTAGTAATATAAAAAAGATTCCTCTTGACCTAAGGTTTGGAGGAATTTTCATTTAAACTCTTTTGCTTCTTCACAATGATTATTGATTATTCCGGTAATCAAAAAATTAGTAGCTCTTTTTTCAAAGAAAATATACCAAGTGGTTCTGGTATTCGATTTATAAAAAATGTAATTAGAGCCTAAGTATTGTAATTTTGAAGGTGATTTTTTCGAGGGAAAACTTGAAATATCATTAATAATAAAATTTACAATTTTATCAACGTATTGTTGCGCATTTTCGACATAACCGAAATACTCTTCCAAGAAAAGAATATAGATTAATTCATCAAAATAAATTAATATTTCCTCTTTAAATATTATTTTTTCCAAGGATATGCCTTAATTCGTTTCAACATTTCCTCTTTGAATTCCTCAGGAGTATAGCCTTTTTTAAATTCAGCATCAAAATCAAAAGCTTCAGGATTAATTCCTTTTTGTTTAGTTATAATTCGTTCGTAAGAAGTGATTTCCTCCTCGACTTGATCTATTTTAGATTTTTTCCCTTTGGCATTCATAATCTTCTTATTTTTAAACTATAACGAAGTTACAACTATTTCCTTTAACGAAAAAATCCCAAATTGGCAGTGGCTAATTTGGGATTTAAAAAATACTATTATATTTTAGGAAGGTAATTTAAACGCTTGTCTGGCGATTAACAACCATTTTCCTTTTATTTTTTGCCAAATTAAAACATTACCAATTTTGATATCCTTCTCTACTCCGCTATCTTTAGTATGTGCAAGCAGATTGTGTCTAACTACAGCAACATCTCCACTAATTTGGATAGTTTGGTTTTGAAATTCAATAGATACAAAATCCGATTCGCCGTTCATTAATTTTTCAATAAAGGCTTCCTGATTTTGTAAAATTCCGCTAGAATGTCCATAACTTAAATCTTTCGACGTTATTTCTTTTAAAGATGTAACCGCCGGGTCAATCAAGACTTTACGAAAAGCCTCTACTCTATTAGCAACCGCAGTTTCTTCGTTTGAAATACTTGAAGATTGCGCCCAATTTGAAAAGCTAATCACAAACAAGGCTATCACTAATAAAGACTTTTTCATAATTATTGATTTAAAAATTCTAAAACAGAATCGGTAATAAATTGAATTTGTTCATCGTCTAATTCGGTGTGCATTGGTAACGAAATTACCTCTTTAACCAACTGATTAGTCACAGGAAAATCTTCTTCTTTATAACGCACATCAACATAGGCTTTTTGCGAATGCAAAGGAATTGGATAATAAATAGCACAAGGAATTCCTTTGCTCAACAAATGCTGCATCAAACCATTTCTGTCTTTATCGATAATTCGTAATGTATATTGATGAAAAACGTGATTGTTCTCATTAGCATCAAATGAAGGCGTAATAATGTTAGGATGCGATGACAATGCTGCATTGTACTTTGTTGCAGCTTCACGACGCGCTTTGTTATAATCATTCAAAAAAGGCAATTTTGCATTCAAAACAGCAGCCTGAATACTATCTAATCTTGAATTAACGCCTACTACATCATGGTGGTAACGCTCGTACATTCCATGATTTACAATCCCACGAATCGTATGTGCTAAAGCATCATCATTGGTAAAAATAGCTCCACCATCTCCGTAACATCCTAAGTTTTTAGACGGAAAGAACGAAGTCGCTGCTACATGACCAATAGTTCCAATTTTTGATTTTGTCCCTTCAGCCGAAACATAATCGGCACCTATTGCCTGTGCATTATCTTCGATAACAAACAAATTATGTTCTGCAGCTAATTCCATAATTTCATCCATATTAGCCGCACGACCAAATAAATGAACAGGAACAATTGCTTTGGTTTTAGGAGTAATTGCTGCTTTAATTCTTTCTAATGAAATATTCATGCTATCCACATCCACATCTACTAAAACTGGAGTTAATTGCAACAAAGCAATCACTTCAACAGTTGCCGCAAAAGTAAAATCGGCAGTTATTACCTCATCACCCGGTTGCAAACCTAATCCCATCATTGCAATTTGCAACGCATCGGTACCATTAGCACATGGAATTACATGTTTTACACCCAAATAATCCTCCAAGGATTTTTGAAATTGTTGCACCTGAGGCCCATTGATATAAGTGTTAGTATCCAAAACTTCTTGGATAGAAGTATTAACAGTAGTAGCAATTTTATCGTATTGACTCTTCAAGTCAACCATTTGAATTTTCTTCATTTCAATTTTATTAAATAGTTTCAAAAGTTGTTGTTTTTACACGAATTAGGAAACAACAAAACTTTCACAAAAGGGAAACAAAAATAGCTAATATTGATTTCAAACCAATGATTTTAAGCCAAAGAAAACGTAATTTAGCCGCAAAAATTACACAAATGCTTTTTCTCTACAATTTCATCATAACAATTGCTGACTTTTTCTTAAAAATAGTCGCCTTTTTTAATCCTAAAATAAAGCTGTTCGTTTTAGGAAGAAAAGAGGTATTTATTACGCTTTCGCAAAAAATAAGCAAAAACGACAAAACGATTTGGTTTCATGCTGCCTCTTTAGGCGAATACGAACAAGGACTACCCGTTATTGAAAAAATAAAAGAAAAATATCCTTCGCATAAAATAGTTCTTAGCTTTTTTTCTCCATCAGGTTATGAAGTTCGAAAAAACAACACCATTGCTGATGCAACTGTTTATCTGCCGATGGACACTAAAGGTAATGCACAAAAATTCCTCAAACTCGTTCATCCTGAAATGGCATTTTTTATCAAATACGAATATTGGCCAAACTATCTCAACGAACTTAAAAAATCAAACATTCCAACCTATTTGATTTCTGGTATTTTCAGAGAAAACCAAATGTTTTTTAAATGGTACGGTCAGTTTTACAGAAAGGCTTTAGATACGTTTACATTCTTTTTTGTTCAGAATGAAAGCTCTAAAAAGCTACTCAATCAATTAGGAAAAACGAATGTCATTGTTTCTGGCGACACCCGTTTTGACCGAGTTGCTGCAATTTTAGAAAAAGACAATTCCCTTGTCTTTATCGATCAATTTAAAAACAACACAACTACGATAGTCATCGGGAGTTCGTGGCCTAAAGACGAAGAATTACTAATAGATTACATCAATTCGTGTGAGGATAAGATAAAATTCATTATTGCACCCCATAACATCAAAGGGGAGCAAATTCAACAATTAAAAAATAATATTCGCAAAAAAACGGTCCTTTTTAGCGAAAGAGAAAACAAAAGTCTATCTGAATTTGAGGTGTTTATCATTGACACTATTGGTATCCTAACTAAAATATACAGTTATGCCGATATTGCCTATGTAGGAGGAGGATTTGGCAATCCTGGAGTACACAATCTCTTAGAACCTGCAACCTTTGGCGTTCCAATCGTTATTGGTCCAAATTACTCTCATTTTGCCGAAGCCATTTCTCTTGTAAACATTAAAGGCTGTATTTCTATTCATAACCAAGAGGAATTAAAAAGCATTTTTGATAATTTAATTACCGATAGTAATCTGCGAAAAAACAAAGGAAAAATTTGTAAAGAATTTGTATCACAAAACAAAGGAGCAACAAACTTAATATTGAAAATAATTACAAAATAACCGCAAAAATATTTTTGAAAAACAACTCAATTTAAACCTATGAATTTTTTAAAACTTATACTTGTCCTATTCGTAATTCAAACCCAAGCGCAACAGGGCGGGATGTGGATACCCTCTTTATTAGACGGCATGAATGCAACTGAAATGAAGAATTTAGGAATGAAAATGTCTATCAAAGATATTTATGATGTGAATCAATCCAGTTTAAAAGATGCTGTTCCTCAATTTAATGGAGGTTGTACCTCTGAGGTGATTTCGCCTAAAGGATTATTACTTACTAATCACCATTGTGGATATGCACAAATTCAATCGCATTCAACAGTAGAACACGATTATCTTGCGGATGGTTTTTGGGCATTTAAAACGGAAGACGAATTGCCTAACAAAGACTTGTATGTAACTTTTATAGTAAAAATAGAAGATGTAACAAATATGGTTTTAGAGGGAACGGCTTCTATTACAAACGAAGCTGAAAAACAGAAAAAAATCCAAAATAACATCGCTGCAATTAGCAAAAATTTCCCAAAAGAAAGTTGGCAAGAAAACAAAATTCGTACGTTTTACGAAGGGAATCAATACATGCTTTTTGTAACGGAAACCTTTACCGATGTTCGTTTGGTAGGCGCACCACCATCTTCTATCGGAAAATTTGGTTCTGATACAGACAACTGGGTTTGGCCACGTCACACAGGCGATTTTTCAATTTTCAGAATTTACGCTGACAAAAACAACAAACCAGCTCCGTATTCGAAAGACAATGTTCCTTATACTCCCAAACATTTTTTACCAATTTCGTTGGACGGTGTAGCCGAAGACGATTTTACCCTAGTTTTTGGATATCCAGGTAACACAAACGAATACCTAGCTGCTGTTGCCATCAACCAGATAGTTAACGAATTAAATCCTGCAAAAATTGAAATCAGAGATAAAGCACTCAAAGTAGCCGACGGTTATATGAGAGAAGACAACGCTATAAAAATTCAGTACGCTTCAAAATATGCCAGTATTGCCAATTATTGGAAAAAATGGATTGGTGAAAGCCAAGGAATAAAAAAATCAAATGCAATAGCCAAAAAACAAGAAGCAGAAAAAAATTCCTTGACAAAGTTATCCAAGCAGGAAAGCAAAAAGAATATGGAAATCTTTTAAATGATTTCGAAAAAAACTATACTGAAATAGCTCCTTATGCCTTAGCCAGAGATTATTTCCAAGAAATAGTATTACGAAATACAGAGTTATTGAAAGTTGCTTACAATTTATACCAATTAGAGCAAGTCTACCTAATTCAAGGTGAACAATCATTTAATGATCGTAAAAACAATTTAATTGCAGGGCTTTCTGGTTTCTACAAAAATTTCAGTGCTAAAGTTGACAGAGATGTTTTTGAACAGCTTATTAGTTTATATGCAACTAAATCACCTAAATCATTTTTACCACAAAGTCTAAACAATGTAGATGCTAAAAAACTTACTACAGAAATTTATACATCAACAAAATTATCCAACTACGAAGATTTCAAACAATTATTGACTGGAGATGCTAAAACAGTTCTTAATGCGATTAATCAAGACAAAGCATTCCAGCTCGTAAAAGAATTAAGTATTAAATACCATTCTGAAATTCTTCCAAAATACGATGCTTTGAATTTAAAGATAACTTCTTTACAAAGAAGCTACATGAAAGCACAATTAAAACTTAACAAAGACAGCCGTATTTTTCCAGATGCCAATGGCACATTAAGAGTTACTTATGGGAAAGTAAAAGGATACGAACCGAAAGACGCTACTATTTATAAACCCATTAGTTACTTAGATGGTGTAATGGAAAAATATATTCCAGGAGATTATGAATTTGATGTATCACCAAAACTAATCGATTTATTCAACAAAAAGGATTATGGAATCTATGGCGAAAATGGCCAAATGCCTTTGAATTTTATTGGAACCAATCATACTACCGGAGGAAATTCAGGTAGTCCCGCTATTGATGCCAAAGGGAATCTTATAGGACTCAATTTTGACCGTGTTTGGGAAGGAACCATGAGTGATATCTACTACGATCCTAGTATTTGCAGAAACATAATGGTAGACGCTCGCTACATTTTATTTATCATCGACAAATACGCTGGAGCTCAAAATTTAATTAACGAATTAAAATTAGTGCATCCTAAAAAGAAAAGAACCGTAAAACATAGTAAGCTCAAATTAAAATAGAACTTACAATCTACTGTATATCAAAAAAAAGAAACTAAAAGCTAAACACAAGGAGGCACTAAGATACACGAGAAATTTGGCTCATTATTTTTTCAAAAAAAAGCGAAAAAATATTTTACATATTAAAAATTTTATATCTTTGCCACGAATTAATAATTAACCTTTTATAATAAAGTAAGATGAAAAAAGTATTTTTAAGTTTAGCTGTAGTTGCTGTATTATCTGTTGTATCTTGTAAAAAAGCTGAGGCTGCTACTGAAGAAGTTGCTGCTGATACAACTGCTGTAGAAACTGTTGACACAACTGCTGTTGCTGCTGACACTGCTGCTGCTGCTGCTGATACAACTGCTGCTGCTCCAGCTGCTGAAGCTCCAGCTGCTGAGTAATTTTAAATTACAGTAAAAAAATAAGCCGTTCACATTGTGACGGCTTTTTTTATACCCATAAGTCAAATTACATTCTAAACAAGAACGACCTGAATTAAATCAATCAATAAATTCAAAATCATTGTTCGCAAAGTCCAGTATCTCTGACTTAGCTCCATATTTTACAATCTCATCAATACCTTTTTGCACCATCAATTCAGTACTGTATTTTCTACTTACAGCCATCACTTTGCCATCTACTACCACACGAAAGAAAAACTTCCCTTTAGAAGTCTTAAATTTCACAAAAGAACAGGAATCAAATACAGATCGCAAATACTCTGCATCTGCCTCACAATCCATTCTTAATTCATACGCATTACTCGTAAATATAGTTTTCCCTTTTCTAGAAGTAAACTCAAATTTATAATCCCCGCTAAATCTTTTACTAATAACAAAAGTCCCCATATTTTATTAAATTCCAATTTTTAAAAATTCCAGATCCCAAGGATTCAGAATTCACAAAGCTCACCTTTACTTCTAAACCTCTCACAAGATTCAAAACAAACCACAAAACTAATTTTGATATAAAATAAAAAAGCTCCAAACATTTGTTTGAAGCTTTATTGTACTCAGAGCGGGACTTGAACCCGCACGAACATTGCTGTTCACTGGATTTTAAGTCCAGCGTGTCTACCAATTTCACCATCCGAGCATGATGTAAATCGAGCGAAAAACGGGGCTCGAACCCGCGACCTCGACCTTGGCAAGGTCGCGCTCTACCAACTGAGCTATTTTCGCATTAACAATTCTCAAAAAGAACCGCGATACTTGTTCTGTATTGCGGATGCAAATTTAAGACCTTTTTCCGATTACGCAAGCCTTTTTTGAAAAAAAATTGAATAATTATACTAAGCTTTTGATTTACTTTAAATTAAAAATAAATTATTTTCGGGTTAACATTCTTTTAATTTCATTCAACTTCATCAAAGCCTCTACTGGCGTAACCGAATTTATATCGATATTCAAAATTTCCTCTTTTATCTCTTCTAATAAAGGATCATCCAAATTAAAGAAACTCATTTGCATTTCCTCTTTCTCTGACTTAATACCCGTTAAAGCATCACCAGAATGATCTTTCTCTAACTTTTTCAAAATCTTTTGCGCTTTCAAAATCACAATTTGAGGCATTCCCGCCATTTTAGCCACATGTATACCAAAACTGTGCGCACTTCCACCCTTTACTAATTTTCGAATAAAAAGCACATTGTCCTTTAACTCTTTTACCGAAACATTATAATTTTGAATGCGAGTCAACAATTCACTCATTTCATTTAATTCATGGTAATGCGTTGCAAATAAAGTTTTAGGTTTTGACGGATGTTCATGTAAAAATTCAGCAATAGCCCAAGCGATAGATATACCATCATAAGTGCTGGTTCCACGACCTATTTCATCCAACAAAACCAAACTTCTATCTGAGATATTATTCAAAATTGAAGCCGTTTCATTCATCTCTACCATAAAAGTAGATTCGCCCATCGAAATGTTATCACTCGCACCAACACGGGTAAATATTTTATCCACCACACCCATTTTTACACTATCAGCAGGAACAAAACTTCCCATTTGAGCCAATAGTACAATCAAAGCGGTTTGACGCAATATTGCCGACTTACCCGACATGTTAGGCCCGGTAATCATAATAATTTGCTGTGTTTCTCTATTCAGAAAAACATCATTTGCAATATAAGGAACACCTACTGGCAACTGTTTTTCAATTACTGGGTGTCGACCGTTTTTAATATCCAATTCGAATGTTTCATCTAATTCTGGACATACATATTTATTTTCAATAGCTAATTGCGTGAAAGAACACAAACAGTCTAACTGAGCCACCAAATTTGCATTCAACTGAACTGGCTTGATATATGTAGCAATCCAAGCCACTAATTGCTCGAACAATTCGGATTCTATTTTATGAATTTTTTCCTCAGCACCCAGAATTTTAGATTCATATTCTTTTAATTCTTCGGTAATATAACGCTCGGCATTAACCAGCGTTTGTTTTCTAATCCATTCGGCTGGCACTTTGTCTTTGTGTGTATTTCTAACTTCGATATAATAACCAAAAACATTATTAAAAGATATTTTTAAAGAAGAAATACCCGTGCGTTCCGACTCTCTAGCTTCAATACCTTCTAAAAATTCTTTACCAGAAGTCGAAATAGCCCGTAATTCGTCCAATTCATGATTCACTCCTTTAGCAATAGCATTCCCTTTTGCAATAGCAACTGGCGCATCTTGATTTAAAGTTGTTTTAATTTTCTCACGCAATAAATCACAACTATGCAAATTATCTCCAATTATTTTAACCGCTTCTTGTTTACTTTCCAAAGCCAATGTTTTAATTGGAATAATAGCATCTAACGACTCTTTCAAATAAATTACTTCACGAGGCGAAACTTTCCCTGTAGCTATTTTAGAAATCAAACGCTCTAAATCGGAAATTTGTTTGATTTGGTACTGCATTTTTTGCAATACTTCTTGACTATCCTTCAAATAAGAAACCACTTCATGTCGACTTCTTACCTTATTTATATCTTTTAATGGTAAAGCTAACCAACGTTTTAACAAACGTCCACCCATTGGCGAAAGCGTTTTATCAATAACATCTAAAAGTGTAACCGCATTGGGATTATAACTATGATACAATTCCAGATTGCGAATAGTAAATCGATCCATCCAAACATAAGCATCTTCGGCTATACGTTGAATAGAAGTAATATGTTGTACTTTGTTATGTTGTGTTTCTGATAAATAATATAAAATTGCTCCCGAAGCAATAATTCCTTCTTTTAAATCCTCAACTCCAAATCCTTTCAAGGATATAGTTTGAAAATGCTTAGTTAAAGACTCAAAAGCATAATCTTCTTTATAAACCCAGTCTTCAAGGTAAAAACAATGGTAATCTTCTCCAAAATGGTTTTTAAAATCATTCTTGTTATTCTTTTGAATCAACACCTCACTTGGACTAAAATTCTGCAAAAGCTTATCAATATACTCTGCATTACCCTGAGCAGTTAAAAACTCACCTGTAGAAACATCTAAAAATGAGATACCAATAGATTTATTAGCAAAGTAAACCGAGGCTAAGAAGTTATTCGTTTTAGATTGTAAAACCTCATCGTTCATAGAAACTCCAGGAGTTACTAATTCTGTCACACCTCGCTTTACAATCGTTTTGGTCATTTTTGGATCTTCCAATTGATCACAAATCGCTACACGAAGACCTGCTTTTACTAATTTTGGCAAATACGTATTGATAGAGTGATGAGGAAATCCTGCTAAAGCAGTTTCATTATCAGAGCCTGCTCCACGTTTAGTCAAAGTTATTCCTAATATTTTTGCTGATCGAATAGCATCCTCTCCAAATGTTTCATAAAAATCACCAACCCTAAACAACAAACAAGCATCTGGATATTTTCTCTTAATCTCATTATACTGCTTCATTAATGGGGTTTCCTTAACCGCTTTTTCTTTAGATGCCAATGTATTTTATATTTAAATTTATTAGAAAAATATGAAAGCGAATTTAAAAATTTTATAATGAATAACTATCCCCTCAAAAATTAAATACATATTTTAAGTAAATTTTAATTCGTTGGCATGATTTTTTTCTTTAGTTTTGTTGTACAAAACCTAAAAATTAAAAAATGAAAAAAATACTTTTACTTGCGGCACTTGTTGTATTTGGAATTACTTCATCTAAAGCACAAGAAACATCTAAAAAAATTAAAGCTACTGCTGCTAAAACAGCAAAAGTAAATGGAGCAGGAATGGTTTTTGAGTCTGAAACTATTGACTACGGAACTATTGCTCACAACGCTGATGGAAGACGTGAATTTGTTTTTAGAAACAATGGTAACAAACCATTAATCATTACAAATGCTGTAGGTTCTTGCGGATGTACTGTTCCAACTTTCCCTAAAGAGCCTATTGCTCCGGGAGCTAAGGCAGTAATCAATGTAAAATATGCAACTGACAGAGTAGGTCAATTTTCTAAGACAGTTACTGTTACTTCTAATGCAGAAGGTCAAACTACAAAAGTTTTAACAATTAAAGGAAATGTACTTCCTAACTAATTGATTTTTTAAATTAAAAGTACGCAAAAGAGCTTCCTTTCTTAAAATCGGAAGCTTTTTTTATTAAAACAATTGCCATCACTTAAAAATGAGAAAACTAGAAAACAACGAACTGGAACGAAAAACTATTGAAGACTTCAAAAAATCAGAGAAAACACCTCTAATTTTAGTTCTTGACGATGTGCGTAGTTTACACAATATTGGTTCTGTATTTAGAACTGCTGATGCTTTTTTAATTGAAAAAATTTATTTGTGTGGTATCACCGCAACACCACCCAATAAAGAAATTCACAAAACAGCCTTAGGAGCCACCGAAACAGTAACATGGGAACATAACGAAAGCTGTCTTAGCCACCATACAATCTTTAAAACAAGAAGGTGTAATTACGTTAGCTATCGAACAAGTTGAAAGCGCTATTTTTCTTCAAGATTTTGAAATAGAAAAAAATCAAAAATACGCTTTGGTATTTGGCAACGAAGTTCATGGAGTAGCACAAGAAGCAGTTGCCTTATGTGATGGCTGTATCGAAATCCCGCAATTAGGAACCAAACATTCTTTGAACATTTCTGTAAGTGCCGGAATCGTTGTTTGGGATTTATTTAAAAAAATAAATTGGCCTAAATAACGCTATATTCAAAAAAATAATATTTTTACAATATGATAAACAAAACTTTACATATTGTAATTGTATTATTTTTTTTTACAATCATAATTATTCCGCTACTATCTCAACTGTAATTGATCCTCCATCAATAACAGCTGAAAGCTATGATGTATACTGCCCTCAAACGTATCAAAAAATTGCAAAAAATGTTACTATCAAACACGACCCATCTGAAACGAGTACTAATGCAGTTTACATTCAAATTTCGTCTGGTTATAGTATTGGACAAGATCGATTGCAATTAAGCAAAGATTACAAATTAAACAATCCTTCTATTTCAAGCACATTTATTGATTCTGAAGGAAAACTAAAAATTTTTAATTCTTCTGGCAATTTAATACCCTATTCAGATTTAAAATTTGCCATAGAAGCAGTTGAATTTTACAATTCCTCTCCTAACCCTTCTGGAACAAGAAGTTTTTCTATAAGTATTGGTAATGGACAGGTAAGCTATTTACCCAGTAATGGACATTATTATGAATATGTAAGCAAAGATGGGATTTCTTGGACTGCTGCCAGAGATGCAGCAGCTCTAAAAAAACACTATGGCCTACAGGGATATTTAGCTACACTAACCTCTGAAGAAGAAGCTCAATTAGCCGGTGCTCAAGCCCCAGGAACTGGATGGATAGGAGGAAGCGATGCTGAAACAGAAGGAACATGGAAATGGGTTACAGGACCAGAGGCAGGAACAATTTTTTGGAGAGGAGAAGGCAATGGAACAACAACAGCGCCTTTTAATTACGCCAATTGGAATGCTCCAAACGAACCCAATGACACTGGGGATAATGAAGATTATGCACACATAACCGCTCCAGCGGTAGGGAATCTGGGAACATGGAATGACTTACCTTTAGAAGGTAATCCTATAACTACAGCCAATGGCAATTACTTCCCTCGAGGCTACATTGTAGAATATGGAGGCACGACTGGAGACCCTACTTTGCTACTTTCAGCAAGTACGACGCTAAAAATGGCAAAAATCACAAAAACGACACCAGCTACAAGATGTGGAAATGGAACGGTAATACTACAAGCAACTGCCGAAAATGGAACAGTGTACTGGTACGATTCACAAACTGCAACAACACCAATTGCAACCGGAAACAGTTTCTCTACACCTACTTTATCCTCAACCACTAGCTTTTATGTAGATGCCGGATGTATTTCCAGCAGAGTTCCTATTATTGCCACTATCAACTCTATGCCGGATTATCCACAAATAGGAACAAACACAACCAATCCAGTTGCCTACTGCCTAAATAAAACTGCAATGCCTTTAGAAGCTATTGCATCCACAAATTGTGTTTTAAATTGGTACACATCGGCCACAGGAGGAACAGCAAGTGCAATCAGCCCTACTCCATCAACAACAATGGTAGGAACTACAAAATACTATGTAAGTCAAACTGACAAAACTACTGGATGCGAAGGACCCAGAGCTGAAATTATTGTAACCGTAAATCCTTTACCTACTGCAGTTTTAACGAACAATATCTCTTATTGTCAAAACCAAAATACAAGCCCTTTAGTGGCAACCGCAGCTGCAAACTGCAGTTTAAATTGGTATAATACAGCTACCGGAGGCATTCCAAGTTCAACCAGCCCGACACCTTCAAGTGCAGTTATAGGAACTACCAAATTTTATGTCAGTCAAACTGAAAACACTACAGGATGTGAAGGACCAAGAACTGAAATTACAGTAACGATTAATCCTCTAGCTGTTGCACCAACAGTAAACAATAAATCGTATTGCAATAATGAAATAACATCACCTCTTACTGCAACGGCATCTGCCAACTGTAGTCTAAACTGGTATACATCGGCCACAGGAGGAACAGCAAGTGCAACAAGCCCTACACCATCATCAGCAACAGTAGGAATAACAAAATACTATGTAAGTCAAACTGACAAAACTACTGGGTGCGAAGGTTCCAGATCCGAAATTATTGTTACTGTAAATCCTTTACCAATCGTCAACAATATCAGCATCTTCCAATGTGATGGCGATTTAATTCCGGATGGGAAAACACTTTTTAATTTAACAGTGAAAAATGATGCTATTTCGGGTAATTACAATAACGAAATTTTCACCTATTACACTACTTTAAATGGTGCAAATAATGCATTAGCTTCTGATTTAATTGCAAATGAACTGGCTTTTGAAAATACAACACCAACTTCTATGGATATTTGGGCAAGGGTAACCAATAAACTTACAGGATGTTTTAGTGTTGCCAAAATCAGCTTAATAGTTTCTGCGACCAACATCCCTGCAAATTTTAAAATTATAGTCCCTCCTGTTTGTGATGATTTATTAGATAGTAATGGTAATAATAACACGAACAATAACGACAGAGACGGTATTAGTTCCTTTGATCTTTCGGCAACAAAAGTAACTATTCAAGGACTATTACCAACCACCGAAATATACAACATCAACTATTACAGAAATGAAGCAGACGCTTTAGCAGAAATAAATAATATCACAGACATTACGAACTACCGAAACATTGGCTATCCAAATACCCAAGATATTTGGGTGCGGGTAGATAGTCAAATCGAAAATGCCTGTTTTGGACTTGGCCCATACATCAATTTAAAAGTTGAGGCCTTACCTATTGCCAATCCAGTAATAATTAGTCGCCAATGTGATGACAATGATGATGGTATTTTAACATTTAATACATCAACTTTAGAATCTGATTTATTACAAGGACAAACCAATGTAACCGTAACCTATTTCGATTCGAACAACAATCCTCTAAAAGATGCTAACGGAGTATCTATTTCAAGTCCTTTTCCGCCAAATTTCACAACGACATCACAACTAATAAAAGCAGTAGTAACCAATAACACTCCAGCACAATGCTATGACGAAACTACTATTGAATTTATTGTCGACAAAACGCCGCAAGCTTTCCCTATAAATTCAGCATTAACAACTAGCTGTGATGATGAAATCAATCCGTTAGAACAAGACGGAAAATATGCATTTGACACCACTGGTTTTGACACCACAATTTTAGGTGGACAAACAGGAATGACTCTAAAATTTTATGATGAAAATGGTGCTTTGCTACCTAGTCCACTACCTAATCCATTTGTAACTGGAACACAAAAGATTACTGCAAAAGTTGAAAACCCGAACAATCCAAACTGTACTGCTTTGACAATAATTGAATTTAATGTACAACCTCTTCCTAAAATTGATATTAACCTTGACGGGAGTGCTAATGAATTAGTATGTTCTAACCTATCTACTTTTTATGTGACTTTGGATGCCGGTATTACCGATAACACTCCAACTTCGGATTATAATTATATTTGGGAAAAAGACGGAACCGATTTAGGCATCAACGCGCCAACATTAGACGTAAATAAAATTGGAAATTACACTGTCGAAGTTATCAATAATGTAGGCTGTAGCAGAAGAAGAACAATTAACGTAAATGCTTCTAACATTGCTACTATTACATCAATAGACATCGTTGAATTGTCCGATGAAAATTCTATTACGGTAAATGTAACCGGACCTGGAGATTATGAATTCAGTTTAGATGAGCCAACCAATTTTTGGCAGGATTCTAATCAATTTAATAATATCCCAGCGGGAATTCACGAAGTTTATATTAATGACAAAAACGGCTGTGGTGTTGTTTCTAAAAGTGTAATTGTGGTTGGAATTCCAAAATATTTCACACCAAACAATGACTCTTATAATGACTATTGGGGAATCAAAGGAATGATAAAATACCCTAACGCCTATGTACAAATCTTTGATCGTTACGGAAAACTTATTAAATACTTAAACAATGCTAATCCCAATTGGGACGGGACTTTTAACGGAGCCCTATTACCAGCAAATGATTATTGGTATGTGATAAAATTAGAAGAAGGAAGACCAGAAATCCGAGGACATTTTACCTTAAAAAGATAGACTACAAATGAACAAGCTTTTGAATTTCCTCTAAAATAAAAAGATAATCCGATTGATGGTTCACAAAATCCCGATTGGTTACATCGATAATTACAACATTCAAATCTTTTTGCAAGTCTAAATAAGCTATGTAAGCGTTATTGATTTGTTCTAAATAGTCAGCAGAAATTTCTTGTTCGTAATCTCTGCCACGTTTTTTTATGTTTTCCAATAAGCGTTCAGGATGCTGAAGTAGAAATACATACAAGTCTGGTTTTGGAATTTCTTTATAAATAATTTCAAATAGATTTTTGTACAACAGATACTCCTCTTCCTCCAAAGTAACTTTAGCAAAAATCAATGACTTAAAAACATGATAATCTGCAACTAAAAAATCCTTTTGCAAATTCAATGTTCTCAACTCATCAGCAATTTGCTGATAACGATCAACTAAAAAAGAAAGTTCTAAAGGCAAAGCGTAGCGCTCCTGATTTTTATAAAACTTTTCCAAAAATGAATTCTCTGCAAAACGCTCCAACAAAGTTTTAGCCCCAAAATCTTCAGCAATTTTTGTTGCCAAAGTTGTTTTTCCAGCTCCGATGTTGCCTTCAAACGCAATGTATCGCAAGTTACCAAAATCTATTTTTTGCAACGGATTTTCAACTGTTTCCACCGCCACACATTCGCCATCATCAGGACAATCTAAAACTAATTGCGCAATGTTTTTTCCTAAAACAGGATGAGTCCAATTAATTCCTAAATCTTGAAAAGGAAGCAACACAAACTTTCGGTTTTGCATTAATGGATGAGGAACACTAAGATTTTCAGTATCTATAATCTGTTCGTCAAAAGCGATCATATCTATATCAATAACACGTGATTGATATCCATCTGTAGTATTTCGAATTCGACCTAATTTTTGTTCAATGGCTAAGGCTTTCAAAAGGACTTCAGAAGCCGAAAGATGAGAGTGCAAAACCAAAGCACAATTGTAAAAAGAATCACTATCAAAACCCCAGGCAGCAGTTTCATAAACCTTAGAAACTTGTATTACCGTTCCTATTTCTTGATGAATTAACGCAATACATTTTTTTATAGTTTCAAGACGGTTGCCTTGATTACTACCAATAGATAAAATAACTTGATGTTGTGCTCTCATATTAAGCACAAATTAACTAAAGAATTTTAGAAATAGCAATATATTTGCAGTAAGTGCCTTAGTAAATCATCATAAAAAAGTCGCTCCTCTACAATTAAAAATACTATTATGAAGTTTTTAAGCAATGTAATCGCTACCGTTGTTGGTCTATTTGTTTTTTTAATGTTATCCTTTTTCGGAATCATTTTTATTGCTGCTATTTTTGGAAGTGATAATGAATCTCCAACACTAAAAAGCAATTCTGTATTAGAATTAAATCTGGAAAATATTAAATTCGATTATGCCGGAAAATACAAAGATCCTTGGATGAGTTTTTTCTCAGAAGAGGAAAGCATAGGACTTTCGGATGTTATCAACGCCATTGATATGGCTTCAATGGATGACAATATTGAAGGAATTTCTATTTTAAACAATACCTCAGAATTAGGTATGGCACAAAGCAAGGATCTAAGAAATGCTTTGGAAAACTTTAAAAAATCAGGCAAGTTTGTTATGGCCTACGCCAATACATTTTCGCAAAAAGAGTACTATTTGAACTCGGTTGCCTCTAAAATTTATCTCAATCCAGTAGGTGAATTGGATTTTAAAGGACTTTCTTCTGAAATCATGTTCTATAAAGATTTACAAGAAAAAACAGGGGTAAAAATGGAAGTATTACGACACGGAAAATATAAAAGTGCCGTAGAACCCTTCCTTGAAAACAAGATGAGTGAGGCTAATAGAGAGCAAACAACAGCCTTATTACAATCTATTTGGAATTCTGTAGCCGCTGACATTGCTAAAAGTAGAAACATCACGGTTGCGAAACTGAACGAAATTGCTAATGGGCTTTTGGCTAGAACACCTGAAATGGCCAAAAAACAAAATCTGATTGATTATATTGCCTATGAAGACGTTTACCACAACGATATTAAAAAGGCATTAAAATTAAGTCCAAACAAAGAATATAACAAAATATCCATTAGCGACTACACTAATCAAATGATTTCCAGTACTATACTAACCGAAAGTGAAGATAAAATTGCGATTATCTATGCACAAGGGGAAATTTTAAGTGGCGAAGGAGACGTAAACACCATTGGAGAAGGTTCTATGCGTCGTTCACTTCAAGAAGCTCGTAATGACAAAAATGTAAAGGCAATTGTGTTGCGAATTGATAGTCCGGGTGGAAACGCATTAACATCTGATTTGATTTGGAGAGAAATTGAATTAACTAAAAAAGAAAAACCTGTAGTAGTTTCTATGGGTAATTATGCGGCTTCTGGTGGCTATTACATTGCATGTAATGCCAATACTATTTTCGCGCAAGAAAACACTATCACTGGCTCAATTGGCGTATTTGGCATTTTACCTAATTTCAGTCAGTTGACAAAAAAAGTCGGAATTAATATTGAACAAGTAAAAACACATAGTAATGCCAATGATTACAGCCCTTTTGTACCTATGGAAGACAACTTTAAAGCGGTTACACTGGAAGGAATTGAGCATGTATACAAAACTTTTGTAAGCCATGTAGCCCAAGGTCGAAAAATGAATTTTGCAGCTGTAGATTCTATTGCGCAAGGAAGAGTTTGGTCGGGTTCTGAAGCTTTAAAAATTGGGCTTGTTGATAAAATTGGCGGCCTGAATGCAGCTATTGTCGAAGCCGCACGTTTGGGAAAAACTCAAAATTACAGTACTCAAAATTACCCAGAATATGAAAAAAGTATCGATGATGTGTTATCAAAATTCCCATTTGGAAGCTCAAAAGCTTCTATCATAAAAGAGGAAATTGGGAACGAAAATTACCAACTTTTACAGCAAATCAAAAAAGTACAATCTCGAAGAGGAATTCAAGCCTTATTACCTTTTGAGATCGCTATATATTAAACCATTTGCTTAAAATATTCACTTCAAAACTCCGTTTTAAGGTTACTACTTAAATGGAGTTTTTTTACTTTTAAAAGTATCTTGAAATGCTGTAACTTAACCCAAGAATATTATAATTTTCTTTCAATCAATTAATTTATTTTTATATCAATAATACTTAATCTTATAAATCCCAAAGCCATGTTACAAAAAGCACTAAAAATCTTTGGAGTTACGATTCTTCTTTTGGCAGGATCGCTATTTGCCATCCCTTATTTCTTTAAGGATCAAATTAAAGCTAAAATCACACAGGCTATCAATGAAAAAGTAGATGCAAAAGTGAGCTTTGCCGATGCTGATTTAAGTTTGTTTAAAAATTTCCCTAACGCTAATGTTACTATTGAAAAATTAGCCATAATCAATAAAGCGCCTTTTGAAGGAGACACCTTAGTTGATCTGGGCGAATTAAACCTAAAAATGTCTATCAAAGAACTTTTTAAAGGAGAAAATGAGCCAATCAATATTGACGGAATATATTCGAAAGACGGTTTGATTAATATTATTTTCAACAAAGACGGTGTTGGAAATTATGATATTGCTATCAAGGACGATAAAACAGCTACTGGTGATGCTAAAAGCAAACCTTTATCTTTAAACATTCAGAATTACAAAATTGAAAATTTTCAATTCCGCTATTTTGACGAAAGTTCCAAAATAAAAATGCTTATCGACAGCCTGAATCATGAAGGAACCGGAGATTTTGCAGCATCTAAATTAGATTTAAATACCAAATCAACAGCCAAAATCAGTCTGGATATGGACAAGGTAAATTACATGAAAAATGTTGCTTTGACTCTAGATGCTGTTCTTGGAATCGATTTAGAAAAAAGCAAATATACTTTTAAAGAAAATAAGGCTTTAATCAATCAATTGCCTTTAGAATTTGACGGATATATTCAATTAGTCGATGCTGGTCAGGAATACGATTTAAAATTTAAAACGCCTACTTCCTCTTTTAAAAATTTCTTAGGTATAATACCTGCCGCCTATGCTGCCAATATTAACAATGTGAAAACCACAGGAGATTTCACAGTTGCTGGTTTTGCCAAAGGATTGTATTCGGATAAGACAGTACCCAAATTCAATATCGAAATCGCCTCGAATAATGCTTCTTTCCAATATCCAGATTTACCAAAATCGGTACAAAACATTATTATCGATACTAAAATTATCAATCAAACGGGAATCTTAAACGATACTTATGTCAACCTGGACAAACTCTCTTTTCGCATAGATCAAGATGTTTTTAATGCAAAGGCCAACATTAAAAACATCACTCAAAATGCCTTAGTTGATGCGATGCTGAAAGGAACAATCAACTTAGGAAACCTATCGAAAGCCTACCCTATCAAATTGGACAAACCTTTAAGCGGAATTCTAAAAGCAGATGTAACGACCAAATTTGACATGCAATCGGTAGAAAAAAGCCAATATGAAAACATAAAAAACTCAGGAACAATGAGTTTGTCTGGCTTTAAATACATGGATGAAAATGGCAAATCAATGAATATTAGTAAGGCCGAAATTGCTTTCAATCCATCTCGAGTGATTTTAAAACAATTTAATGCTTCGACCGGAAAAAGCGATTTGAGTGTTACGGGTGTTTTAGAAAATTTCTACGGTTTTATATTTAAAAATCAAAACCTGCGAGGAAACTTCAACCTAACTTCCAATCAATTAGCGGTTAATGATTTTGTAACTTCGGAAGAAACTCCAAAAACAGCAGCTGTAAAAACAGAAACCAGCGATACAAAAACAAAGAAAACCGAAGCTATGAAAATTCCCGCTTTCTTAGATTGTACGCTTACTGCAAAAGCCAATACGGTATTGTATGATAATTTAACCTTAGAAAATGTTTCCGGAAAATTAATCGTTAAAGACGAAAAACTAACGATGGAGAATATTAAAACAAACATTTTTGGCGGTTCTATCGGTTTAAACGGTGCCGTTTCTACCAAAGAAAAAACACCAACATTCAATATGAATTTAGGTTTAAACCAAGTTGACATTGCACAATCTTTCACCCAATTAGACATGCTTAAAAAACTGGCTCCAATTGCTGGAATTGTCAATGGAAAAATCAATTCGACCATCAAATTAAATGGAAATCTGGATGCTAATGAACTCACTCCCGATTTAAAAACCATCACAGGAGATTTACTAGGTCAGTTTCTTTCTACGACCATCAATTCCAGTAATTCGACGCTGTTGACAGCTCTGACTTCGAATATTAAATTCTTAGACATGAGTAAAATTAATTTGAACGATTTGAAAGCAGCAATTACATTCAAAGACGGAAAAGTAAATGTAAAACCTTTCACTATCAAATACCAGGACATTCAAGCTAATATTGGCGGAACACATGGTTTTGACCAAAGCATGAATTACAACATCAAATTCAATGTTCCGGCAAAATACCTGGGAACTGAAGTCAATACGTTAATTTCAAAATTATCTGCTGCCGATGCTCAAAAACTGGAAAACATTCCAATTAATGCTATTTTAACAGGTAACTTTTCGAAACCTAAAATCACCACCGATTTAAAAACTGCAGCTACTAATTTGACCAATCAGTTAATCCAGCAACAAAAAACTAAATTAGTGAACAAAGGAACCTCAGCCCTAACCGATATTATCAATAAGAACAAAAAAGCCGGAGACACGACTAAAACAACCATTCCTGCCACCAAAGCGGAAGCGCAAACTAAGGCTAAAGAGGAAGTCAAAGCAAAGGCTACCGACTTATTAAACAATCTCTTCAACAAAAAGAAAAAAGTAGTCGATACTATAAAAACGAATTAGGAATACTCTTTTTTAAACAAACAAGCCGTCTCAAAATATGAAACGGCTTGTTTGTTTTTTTCTAACACAAGTTAAAACGACAATTACTACTACACTAACGTTAGTTTTTATTCTTTTAACCCGTTGGGTGTAATTATTTGAAGTAGAAAATATTGACTAGATATTGGTCAAGATACTGAAATTCAGCATCTTGATGTCGCCAAACAAACCAATATCTATGTCAAATATAGTGAAAAATTATTTTAGAGTTTTAGAAGTTATAAGTTCTTTGAATTGTGAATTGGAATATAAATCAGACGTAGGAATAAAACGTAAAATGCCTGATTTAGAGGTCATTGCATTGAGTTTAACTGCTGAATTTATGTCTATTGATAGTGAAAATTCTTTATTTAAGGAGATTAATAAGCAACAAATTCCAAACCTAATTGAACGAAGTCAGTTCAATAAAAGAAGGCGAAAATTGTTTTTCTTTTTAGAAGAAGTAAGGACAAAATTAGCATCTCGGTTTTTAGAATTTGAAGATCATTTTATCGTGGATAGTATGCCGTTGGAGATTTGCAAATTTGCACGTCATAGGAGAATAAAAATCTGTAAAAACGAGTTTGAAACTGCTCCCTCAAAAGGGTTTTGTGCTTCTCAAAACAACTGGTTTTATGGATATAAATTGCACGGAGTTTGTTCTATAAATGGAATTTTCCATTCATTGGATATTACAAAAGCAGAGGTTCACGATGTTCATTTTTTGAAAAACATAAAACAACAAATGTCTGATTGTGTGTTGCTTGGTGATAGAGGTTACTTATCTCAAAGCATTCAATTAGACTTGTTTCAAACGGTAAATATCAAATTAGAAACACCAAAAAGAACTAATCAAAAAGATTATAGGCCACAGCCTTATATCTTTAGGAAGTCAAGAAAAAGAATTGAAACATTATTTTCACAACTATGTGACCAGTTCAGAATTAGAAACAATTATGCTAAAACTTTTGAAGGTTTTAAAACAAGAATTTTAGCAAAAATAACAGCATTAACATTGATTCAGTATATCAATAAATTCATATTTGACAGACCAATAAACAATATTAAAAATCAAACAATTTAATTACACCCAACGGGTTAACTCCATATATCAATAGTCCTATCCTTAGTGGATTAAGCTATGATGAATTTCCAGGACTTTATAATATCCTTTCAAGGAACGAACCTTTGTACGGAATTGTCAGAGAAAGCACCAATGATTTGTTTAAGGAAATAATGACCATGCAAAACATAAAATCGTATTTGTTTACTCCTATTTTTAGAGAAAAGAAATTTTGGGGCTGGATTGGTTATGATAATTGCAAGGAAGAAAAAACTTGGCATCATAACAAAGTCGTCGCATTACATACAGTTGCAAAAAACATAGGTTTACGATTAAATGAACATAAAAAAACAAAAAAATTAAAGAAAGGTCTTAATCTTCTAGAAAATCATATTAAAGGAACCAAACAAGCGGTATGGGAATATAATATTAAAAAAAACAAAGCGAAGTTTTCTTACGCTTGAGGCAGTATGTTAGGGTATAAAGAAAATGAAATTGAACATAATTATGAATTCTGGAAAAAAATATTCATCCAGACGACGTAGAAATTCTGGAAAACAAATTTGCTAACTTCATAAATGGAAAAATTGAAATTTACGAAGGAATCACCCGAATGTCTCACGTAAATAATCAATATTTACACATTAAATATTCAGGTACAAAAATATTTAATCGTCAAGGTGAACTGAAAAAAATAGTAGGCACACACATAGATTTAACAGAACTCATTCAAAACAAAAATGAATTAATAAAATCAGAAGAAAAATATCGCTTTTTAACCGAAAACACTTCTGATATAATATGCCAACATTTGCCTTGTGGAGAAATCAAATATATTTCAAAATCTTCACAGGAAATACTAGGGTACAAACCTGAGGAATTAATCAATAAAACTCCATTTGATTTCATACAAAAAAAAGACCATTGGATTTTCAAAAAACATGCTAAAACTAAAGACCTAAACCCTAATAAAAACAGAATAACTTTCAGATTTCAGAAAAAAGACAAAAATTTCATTTGGCTAGAAAGTATAATCAGTCCTATAATAATAGACAATATTCAGATAGGGTATCAAAGTGCTAGTCGAGACATCACTGAAAGAGTGAAAGCAACACAAAAAACAAAAGAGGCCTTACTAAAAGAGAAAAAATTCAATGATTTAAAATCAGAATTTGTTTCTATGGCATCACATCAATTTCGTACACCTTTGACAGTTATTTATTCTAATGCTGAGCTCATTGAAATGAAATCTTATACTGCTAATAATGGATCTTTTTCTAACGTAAAACCAATAACAGATAGAATCAAAACTGAGGTAGATCGTATGACCGAATTGATGAACAATATTTTAATTTTTGGTAAACACGAATTAAGCAAATCTAAAACGAAATTAAAATCTATCAATTATACCAAATTCATTAAGAATATCATTACAGTTTATTTTAGCAATGAAGATGATGGACGAAAAATTCAATTAATTGTCCATGGTGATGTAAAAAATATCGTCACAGATGAAACATTAATGCTGCACATTATGACCAATTTAATTAGTAATGCCTACAAATATTCTAAAAACTGTCAAGAACCTATCATTCAATTAACATACTTAGATTCAACAATCAAAATAGGATAATTGATTTTGGTATTGGAATACCTGAAGACGAGATTAAACTTTTATTTACTTCATTTTACAGAGCAACAAATACATCAACAATTATTGGCTCCGGGCTAGGTTTAACTATTGTAAAACAATTTACGGAACAACTTAAAGGTAATATAAAATTAGAAAGCAAAGAAAATAGTAAAACAAATTTCACGCTATGTTTTCCCTATGAATAAAGGTGAAAAATCATCTGCCTAACAACAAATTAGAAAAACACTAAAAATGCCCACTATTTAAACAGTAAGATAAAAAACAGCCTTAGCTGGAATAAGCATAAACATGATCAAAGTCTAGTTCGAAAATCTTGCTACAAATAATTGAAACCTTGATTCTGAATTTAATAAACAATTAAGCTTAACAGGTGTTTCTACTCTTTTTTTCTGAATAATGACACCATCCTAAAAAGTGTGTAAATTAGCTTTTTATAAAAAGTTTAAAAAATTGCTGTTATCATAACTAGGCACATTCATAATACTCAGGCAAACGAATCAGTTTTAGCAATAAAAAATCAGCCACGAATTGCACGAATTTAGTAAAGGATGATTAAAACCATATAATTCGCGGCAAAAATAAAACTCTTGAGTTTGCTCCATTTGCCTGCATTTTGACAAAAAAACAAATAAATTCTATACTTTTGTTTTTTGTTAATACAATAAATACTCAACAATTCTCCCCACTATTTAGCAAAAAACTATTTATTTTATCCATATTGTTATTCAACGGAAAATTATAAAAACTTAAAATAAATTTAAACAGTAAAACATTTGATTTTTAACAGAATAAGCATTTATTTTACACTCATATATTTGTGAAATTTTGTTTTCCAATAGATTTTAAATACCACTATAATTGTTTTATGTCCTTATTACAAATTAACGAGAAATTAGACTTTTTATTTAATGATTTAAGTTTTTCTCAGGAACTTCAAAAAAGTCTTTTATTTGCTTTAGAAATTAGTGAAGTTTCTTTTGCACACATTTCAATTTTAGATTCTTCAAAACAATTCATAAAAAACAATTCTGGTGTTGATTTTGATATGTTCTCTGAATATATATCACAATGGAATTCTATAGTTATCGAAAACAAAGAGCCTTATTTTATTTCTGAAGATATAATAAATTCTAAGCAAATAGAAATTCCATTACAATTTTATGCAGGATTTCCATTAATATATGATGATAAGGTAATTGGTATATTCTGTTTGGCCGATTTTAAGAATAAAATTCTTTCGGATTCACAATTAAAAGTTTTGAATTATGTTTTAGGTCAAATTCAAAGCAGTTTAGAATCACAAATCCGTGTTTATCAAAAAGAAAAAAATTTGAATTATTTGTTGAAAATTCAAAGGAGATTCTTTACGAGTTAGATAAAGAAGGGATTATTACTTTTGCTTCAAAAAATTGGGTGGATCTTTTGGGGTATGAAGCAGAGGAAATTTTAGGTAAATCGATTGCGGCTTTAATACATCCGGATGATTTAGAGATGTGTTTGGAATATCTGATTCATTCTGTTGGAGAGAAAAAATCCGACAAAGATCTTGTGTTTAGAGTTAGACATAAAGTGGGACATTATGTTTGGCTTGCTTCAAATTTGATAGCCTCTGAAAAAAATGGAGAAGTTATTTTTATAGGAAATTGCAGGGATGTTACCGAACATATCCAAACCCAACAAAAACTCGAAAAACAGAAAGATTTTTATGGAAAAATTTTAGAGCGTATTCCTACGGATTTAGCTGTTTTTGATGAGAATCATAAATATATCTATTTGAATCCTTTAGCGATAAAGAATGACGAACTTAGAAAATTTATCATAGGAAAAGATGATTTCGAATATGCTGATTATACGGGAAGAACTTATGAATTTGCCGAAGACAGAAGAGGTAAATTTATTAAATCTTTAGAAGATAAAAAATTGGTTGAATGGGAGGAAGTAATGAAACATCCCAACGGAATAACAAGTGTTTACAATCGCAAATTTAATCCTGTTTTTAAAGAGGACGGATCATTTGAAATGATGGTAGGTTTTGGGGTTGACATTACTGAGATTAAACGATTTCAGGATGAGATTCTAAAAAGCAGGCAGTTAATCAATAGTATATTACAAAATGTTGCCGTAGGTATTTTGGTTCAGGGACCTCAGTCTGAAATATTAGAGAATAATAAAACGGCATGTGAAATGCTAGGTTTAACCGAGGATCAATTATTGGGTAAAACTTCGTTTGATGAACATTGGAAAGTAATTCATCTTGATGGAACTAATTTTAAACCCGAAGATCATCCGGTTCCTCAGGCTATTAAAACATTAAAACCTATTAATAATATAGTAATGGGAGTGCATCGTCCAACTAAAAATGATTTAGTTTGGTTATTAGTTGATGCCATCCCTGTATTTGATAAAGAGGATACGTTGCTTTATGTGGTTTGTTCTTTTAATGATATTACGGCCAGAAAAAAGGCAGAAGATGATTTGAAAGTAAGTAATGAACGTTTTGCATATTCAAACAAAGCAAGCTTTGATGCCATTTGGGACTGGGATTTAATATCTGACAAAATTTTTGTTGGAGATGGTTTTACATCGCTTTTTGGATATCAATTTGAAACCAATTATATAGACGCTGTTGTTTGTGAAAATTTTGTGCATCCGGAAGACAGGAATGCTACTTTTGAAAGTTTTGATGAAGCTGTTGCTAGTAAAAAAGAAATGTGGTCTTATGAATATCGTTATTTAAAAGCAGACGGTACATATGCTCATGTTAATGATAAAGCGATTATAATACGTGATGAAAATGGAGAAGCAATCCGTGTGATTGGGACAATGAAAGACATCACGAAAGAAAAAGAACTGACAAATAAATTAAAGGAAAGTGAACAAACATTTAAAAATGCTTTTAAAAATTCTGCAGCCGGAATGGCTTTAGTAAATGTAGAAGGATTTTATACCGAAGTTAATGAACGACTTTGTGAGATGTTTGGGTATACCATTGAAGAAATGAAAGCCTTTAGATTTCAGGATATTACCTATTTTAAAGATCTTAAGGAAGATTTAGGACATAAGGAAAAGTTAGATTCCGGAGAAATATCTCATTTTAGTTCAGAGAAAAGATTTATTCATAAAAACGGTAGTCTGGTTTGGACCTATATGTCAGTGTCTTTAGTGCAAAACAATAAAATTCCTTTTTACATAGTTCAGTTGATTGATATTACTGAAAGAAAAAAATCGAAAGACACAATCAATTATTGCTAACAGAGAACAATAGAAATAAGGCTATTCAGTTAAAAGAAGCTAAAAACATGTATCGTTTTTTAGCAGATAATACAGCCGATTTAATTTGTGTTCATGGTTTAGATACTACTTTTCAGTATGTTTCTCCTTCAGCAACAAAACTCTTGGGGTATACTCCGGAAGAAATGATTGGTACCTCTCCTTTAGATTATGCTTTTCCTGAAGAAATAAAGTACTTAATGAACAGTTTGACTGATTTTATAGATGAAAAAGTTGATGACACTACTACGGCAAGATTTAAAACCAAAAGTGGTGAATTTATTTGGTTAGAAACTAAAGCAAATTTGATTAGACAAAGAGGAGTGGTTGTTGGGTTTCAAACTAGCTCCAGAGATATTACAGAACGAAAAAAAGCCGAAATGGTTTTAGAAAATGCATTGAATCAGGAAAGAGAGTTGAATGAATTGCGTACTAATTTAGTATCAACCATTTCTCATGAATTCAGGACTCCAATGACTACTATTCGTACTAGTGCCGAACTTATAGGGATGTATTTAGAGAATCAGAAATTAGAAAATGCCCCTCTTTTACAAAAAAGGGTTTCTATTATTACCGAAGAAATTGACCGTATTGTTGGTTTGATGGAAGCGGTATTGACTATTTCAAGAGAAGATTCAGGTAAAACAAATTTTAATCCGGTATTCTTTGATTTAAGAGAGCTTTGTTGCAATATCCTTGAGATAAATTACGATAATCAAAATAACAAGCAAAAGATTGTGTTGGATTTCACCAATGAAAGTTTCATGGTGCATATGCAGATGTTAAGCTAATGGAATATTCTATTTTGAATATTTTAAATAATGCTGTGAAATACTCTAAAGGAGTTGGTGATATTATTTTTAATATTAAAAAGATAGAGGATGCTATACAAATAGAAATTATAGATTTTGGTATTGGAATTCCCGAAGAAGAACAGTCTAAATTGTTTAATACTTTTTTCCGTGCAAGTAACACAAATGGATATCAGGGAACAGGTTTGGGACTTTATATTGTAAAAACTTTTACCGAGAAAAACTCAGGTACCATTAAATTAAAAAGCACACTAGGAAAAGGAACACAAGTAAAATTTGAATTTCCAATAGCTAAACAAGATTGAAATGAAAAAAATTTTAATTATAGACGATGAAATCACTCTAAGAGAAACAGTAGCTGAATTGTTGATAGTTATTGGATTTAATGTATTTGAAGCACAAAATGGTGAAGAAGGATTGAAAAAAGTACAGGAAATAAAACCTAATCTTACAATATGTGATATTATGATGCCGGTTTTAGATGGTTACGGATTTATGAAGGCTCATATGGAATCTGAATTTTCTAAAATTCCTGTTCTGTTACTTTCTGCAAAAGTGGAGAAAGAGGATAAGGAAAAAGGGGTGAATTTAGGTGCTAAAGGTTATATTAGTAAACCTTTTGTATTTAGTGAATTAAAAAGTATAGTGGATTTTTATATTCAATAAATGTTTTTTTATTAAATACTCAGTCTTTGTCGTTTTTTATACAATGTCATAAAATATTGAGCATGATTGATATTTTGTGAAGAAACTTTTAACTCATGAAAAACTAAATTTTCATTGTTTATGAGCAATTTGTATGAAAATTGTTTGTATAAAAAAGAGAAGTATATTATCCCTAAAAACACAACTGAAAAATAAATAGGAGACAGGTAGATGTTGAATTTATTTTTTACAAAATAAAAAAATGTAAAGCCTGTAAAAGCAAAAATGTAATTGATAAAAAACACTCTGTTTTCTATAATTTGAACATTAGAAATAAGATTGAAATCAAAATGCAATTCTTCTCTTTTAAAATAAAAAGATACTTTCGAATTCATAATGCTGAAAAGAGGAGTTTTTAGATAGGTATCATTTGTCTTGTTGGAAATTATATCATTCATAATTTATAACATGATTTATTCATTTAAAATACTTACCAAAACAGCATGATTTTTTAACAAAATTGTAATCATTAAGTGAAATTGCCCCCAAATTCAATACATGCTGTTTGGTAAGAAAACCTACAGCTGTAAAATTAGAATAGATTTGTTTCGTTTTGCTTTTATTGAGCTATAAGTTTAAAAAGTATATACATAATTTAAACTGGAAACATTAATTGTTTTTACAGAATATTAAACAGTAAGTAAAGTAAAGAAAAAAATAAAAATAAATTTGCTAAGATAATAACAAATATTACTATCAAAAATTCAGGATTAGACCGAAGTCTTGTATCTACTTTTTCCCAATGTTCTTCAGTGGGTCTAATTTTAAAATTCAAATTATTAATTTTCATGCTGTTTATTAATTCATTATTTTAGATAATAGAAGCAAGGTGTTTGTGTAATAAATTTGCAATTTATGGGTATATTGAAATAAGAAAATTAAAAAATAAGTAACTTATAATTTTAATTTTAAGCTATAAATTAAAATAAAATGCGGATAAGAAAAATATTTAAATAAAAAACAACTTGCTTTTAAAGGTTGTTAATATATTCCCTGGGACTAATTCCTTTATATTTTTTAAAACTGGTGGAGAAATACGAAAAAGAATTAAATCCGGATTCCTCAACTAGAAACTGAATATTTTTTTCTCCTGCAGTAATAAGCTTTATGGTGTAATCTAATTTAAACTCTCTAATATATTGAGTGATGTTTTTATTGGTTCTTTTTCTTATTTTTTTATCTAAAGTTGATTTACTTATGTGCAATTCAGCAGCTAATTCTACAACATTGACTTTTGATTTCATGTTTTTCAGTAAAATTTCATTAACAGAAACTAAAAAATCTTTGTTTGATAATTTAATGGTAACTTTTGAGAAAGGATCAGGTATAAATTTTTTCTCAATGCTATTTTTAAGAGCCAATAAATTTTTAATTTTCAGAAGTAGCTCTTTTACTTTAAAAGGCTTAATAATAAAATCATGAACACCATTTTCTAATTGCCTGTATTTAGTTTCGGCATCAATATTTGCAGTAATCATAATAAACGGAATAGAGTTAAATTTTTTATTCTTTTGAATTTCCAAAAACAATTCTTCACCATCCATTAAAGGCATCATTAAATCACTAATTATGATGTCAGGAGTATTTTTTTAAGATAATTAATCGCTTCCTGTCCATCTTTTAGCCAGCATACATTGTAATTATTAAGTGTGAGTAATTCTACAATAGAATCTCCTATTAATAAATCATCTTCAATTAATACTACATTTAATTTATTGGGGTTTTTCATGGGAGCAAATCTAATAAATACTTTTTTTAAATTATAAATCTACTAATTTAAACTATAAATATTTATGGTTCTGTTAAAAGTTATATCATTTTAATTTGCCCACATTTTTTTTGCTACTTTAAAAACACAAAAAAGCATTCTTAAACTATGAAGAATATCTCCCTGAATGTTTCGGCGGCTAATCATATTCTTATTGAAGAAGAAGAATTAGATTCTGCTCTGAATTCCTGTTTGGCTGTTTTGGGAGAAAGTCTAAAAGCTTGCAGAAGTTATATTTACACAATCGAAAACGAATCTGTAAGAGAATCCTATTCGTGGATTAATCCTGAGTTAAAAAAGAATGATGCTCCACTTTTTGATTATTTGTGTAAATCTATTCCGGAAATAATCACACCATTGCGTAAAGGGTTTCATCTTGTTGGTTTTACAAATGAGATAAAAGAACCGTTTTTTAAGCAGATAATGTTTGAACGTAAAGTAGAAACTTATTTGTTTATACCCATATTTGAAAATGATATTTTTTGGGGTTTTTTAAGTTTTGAACATTGTTATGCTGCACAATGGGATTCGGAAATAATAGAATTAATTAAACTCTTTACTAAAAATATTTCTATCAAAATTAATGAGATTAGATATAAGAAGAATATTGGGCCAAGTTTTGATATTTTTAATTACTATGACCAGGGATCTTTTGAAGGAATATGGGAATTAGATATTAATACTAATGAGGCCAAAATGTCTAATAACTGGGCTAGAATTTTAGGTTTTTCTATTTTTGAAGTGGAGCAAAACTATGAATTTTGGAGAAGCAGAGTCCATTCTGATGATTTAGTTAGAGTTGAAAAACAGCTTCAGGAATATATTTTAGGCAAGCTTGATGAATGTTTTGGTAAATACAGAATTAAGAATAAAAAAGGAAAATTCATTTGGTTACAATATTCAGGTACCATCAAGCGAAATAAAAAAGGCAAACCTTTAAAAATTATAGGGACAATTGTTGATATTAATGAGATTGAAACTAATAAAATAGCACTGGAAGAATCTGAAAAGAAATTGAGATTCATTTTAGAGAATTCATCTGATTTAATTACTCAAAGAGATATTAAAGGAAATTATACTTACATATCAGAATCTTCAAAAGAAATTTTAGGTTATACACCTCAGGAATTAATGGAATTGAATTTAGATTATGAATTATTTCATCCGGATGATTTTGAAAATGTATTAACAGAGCGGTCTAATTTCATTAATGACAGAGATTCAATTAGAAATATTTTTAATGTCCGGGTAAAGAAAAAGGATGGAAATTATATTTGGATGGAAGTAGTATCCAAAAAAATAGAGGTAAATAATACTCTGATTAGTATACAAAGTACGGCAAGAGATATAACTCTTAGGAAAAATTTAGAAAAACAAAATGAAAAAGCGATAAAGCGGGAAAAAGAATTGTATGATTTGAAAGCTAATTTCATAGCCATGGCTTCACATCAATTTAAAACACCTTTAACGGTAATTTATTCTAACGCTGAATTAATAGGAATAAAATCTAAGAGTATCGAAAACAAAATAGCTAAAAATTTCAACACAATATCGAACAGAATAAAATTTGAAATTGAACGAATGTCTGAATTGATAGATAATATTCTGGTTTTTGGAAAATATAGTGCCAAAGAAAATTTCAGACTTAAAATCGAAGCTATCGATTTTGATGAGTTTATAGCAAATTTGATTGTTACCTATTTTAATCATGAAGCTGATGGAAGGGAGGTAAAGGTTGTTACTATTGGTTCTTCAAAACCAGTACAGTCTGATACTTCACTTTTAATACATATCTTTACAAATTTATTGAATAATGCTTTTAAATATTCCAAAGGAAAACCAAATCCTGTCCTTAAGATTGGTTATTTAAAAGAAAATATTCAAATAGAGGTAATAGATTACGGGATTGGTATTCCTGATCAGGATATCAAAAATCTATTTAAGTCTTTTTTTAGGGCTTCTAATACAACCACAATTGTTGGTTCAGGATTAGGATTAACAATTGTTAAACAATTTACCCGAATGCTAAAAGGAAAAATTAAGCTAAAAACAAAACAAAATTCAGGAACTAAAATAACTATAACTTTCCCTTATGAACAAAAATAAAATACTGTTGGTTGAAGATGAAATAAATTTAAGAGAAACTATTTGTGAATATTTGAAATATGAAGACTATGATGTTGTATCAGCAGAAAACGGACAAGAAGCTTTGGATATATTAGATTACTGGATTCCGGATTTAATTCTTTGTGATATCATGATGCCGGTAATGGATGGTCATCAATTTCATGAAATTTTAATGCAAAACACTACTCTTAATGCAATACCATTTATTTTTCTGACTGCAAAAAAGGAAGATAATATTAGAGAAAAATGTATTTATGATGGAGTAGATGAGTTTATTTCAAAGCCATTTAAATTTGATGAATTGACAAAAATGGTAAATGCTAAAATTAAACGATTTAAGAAGATAAAAAAATCCTATAATAATGTATATACGGGATCTAAAAATGTTTTTTTACATGAAATTAATACTCCTTTAAATGGGATTTTAGGTTCTATTGAACTTTTGATTGAAAATGAAGAAAGTTTTGATAAGGATGATAAAGCGACCTTTTATGAAGCAATTAAAATTTCTGGAGAACGCTTAAATAGAACCATGCGAAATGTGATATTATTTCAAAACATAAAAAACAATACTATTGAATTTAATGAGGATGAACAAAGTAATTTATTAGATTGTTTTGCTAAAGTAAGAAAAGCTCTTTCGCCTTATTATGAGAATTCTAAAAAAAGACTTAGGGCAGACCTGGTTAATGTGGAGATAAAAATGAATTCGGAGTTTTTGGAATTTGTACTTTATGAATTAATAGATAATGCATTGAAATTTTCAAATACCGGCAAACAGGTGAGTGTTGCCGGTAGTATTTACAATGATAAATATTACGAATTAAATATTACAGATTATGGACTTGGTTTTAAACCGGAAGAATTAAAATCAATTGAGCCAAATAAACAATTTAATAGAGAACAAATGGAGCAGCAGGGTTTAGGTTTAGGTTTGTACTTAAGTCGAATAGTTGTTTTAAAATCAAAAGGGCTTTTTAGTATTGTTTCAAAGGAAGGAGAAGGAACTAAAATTACATTGTTATTACCTATTAGTAAATAAAGATTGGATATGCAAATAAAAACTGCACATTAAGTTAAGCTACATTTTTGTAATTAATTTGATTGTTAAATTCTTCAATAGTTGCAAACAATTTAATTACACCCAACGGGTTCTTTTATTAAAAATGGTTTAATAGTCAAAAATGGTTGGTAAAAACGCTGCAAAGCATTGTGAAATATGATGTTTCCGAAAGTTTATTGAAATTCGTTTCAATAAACTTTTTTTATTTATGAATAACTCAAAAAAAAGCGCTGTCCCACATGTAAAAGTCTTCAAACTATTAAATGGGGAAAAAGAGAAAATAAACAACGATTTAAGTGCAAAGATTGCGGACAATTATTTACATCAAATAATAAATCAGTTTCGGATTCTAATAAAGAAATTTGGTTTAGAAACTGGGTAATAGGGAAAGATACATTTGATAAAATATCGGTCGAATCAGGGTATAGCAAAAGTACATTACAACGTTATTTTTCTAAAATGCTATCCAAAGCTCCAATTTTAGAATTTAGTTCAACAGATGAAATTTACCTGGTAATTGATGGAACTTATTTTCCTAACGATATTTGTCTGGTGGTTTATAGAAACTTTCATTTAAAGTCGACACAGCTTTATAGAATGACTAATGGAGAGCATTTTGAAGAAATAGCAGAAGACTTGCAAAATTTATTAAGTCTAGGAATCAAAATAAAAAGCATTACATCTGATGGAGATAAATCATCTATAAAGGCCATTAAAAAAGTTTGTCCAAGAGTACCTTTTCAACGATGTTTAGTCCATGTTTCAAGAATGTGTAGAATATGGCTTACACAGAACCCTAAACATAAATCAGGTTTTGAACTCAAACAAATAGCAATAAAAATCCATCATATTGATTCTGAATACAAACGACAATTATGGCTAATAGAACTCATTCAATGGGAAGAACGATATAGAGATTTTATTAACCAAAAATCATCTAATATTGAAACAGGAAGATATTGGTATACTCATAAAATGGTTAGAAGATCATTTAATGTAATCAAAAAAGCTATACCTAATATGTTCCTGTACTTGAAGGATGACAAAATACCCAACTCAACAAACTCTCTAGAATCCTTTTTTGGACACTTAAAAGGCAACTTGAATATCCATAGAGGATTAAGTTTAGCCAATAGGAAGAACTTCTTGAAATGGTATTTATATTATAAAAACCAAATCTGAAATAGGTTTTTCTAAGCCATATCAGATTGCCGATAATTAAACAAAAAAAGGATAGCTAAAAACTATCCTTTTAATTATCGTATAATCATCAAATTTATTGCTGGTTGGTTGCTCCTCAGCAGAGCCAACTTCCTCTTCAATTTGACAGCCTAATTTAACTAATCCAAAATGAAAAATCACCAACCATTTTTGACCACATTACCTTAAAATTCAGAAATTTATCTTTGCATATTGAGAATTTTATTTTTCATAACATCCCAAACAATCACATAATTCACTCCCATATAATCATGGATTAATCTATCTCGCATTCCTGCCATATTTTTCCATTGAATAGAAATCCATTTTTCTTTATATTCGGCTGGAATTTTCTTTGTAGCTTCTCCTATAATTTCCAAACTCCTTACTACAGCTTTTTTCAAAGTTTCATCTTCTACGAAATCTTCAAACAATAAATTATCGCTAACAGAAAGAATATATGAACATTCATCTAGAATATGTCTAAGATATTCTTCTGGAAATTTAGACATACTGAACTTCATTTAGGATTTTAGATCCAATATAAGGGCTCAAACCATTTTTAGTAACCAATTCAATTTTTTCGTTTTTGAAGATTTTTTCAAACAAATCGTAAGCTGCCATATAATTATCAAAATTTTCTTTTTCAGGCTCAAAATCTATCAGCAAATCAATATCACTTTCGCTGGATTGCTCATTACGAATATACGATCCAAACAAACCAATATTTCGAATCCCTAATTTCGAAAATTGTAGTTTATTCAATTTTAGCTTGTTTAATATATTTTCTTTGGTCGTCATTTTAAAACTTTTATCTAATATACAAAAGTTTAGCTTTTTGAAAATCAAGGAATCAACAAATTAACCGTAAACTAAAACTCAATAAAAATATTTTTTAAACCTCAATACGCACCACATAACCTTCCGAACCCCGAACATTAAAAACAGTTCCGTCTTCAAATAACAAATATTGTCCTTTTATCCCGATTAATTTCCCTTCGTAATTTGGAGTTTTATCTAAGCTCAAACTCTTCACTTTTGAAGGATATTGCAAAACAGGATAATCCATTTGGTACAAATCATTTTTATTCGAATAAAAATATTCCTGAACTTCGGCTGGAATTAAATCCTGCAATATCAATCGTTCGGCAACCAAATCGACCGCTTCAATATCATTAGTAAGCATTTTTTCGCCAATTGGTTTTGTCAGCATAATGGTCTTTCAAAGCCACCTCGGTAATTCCGGCTAAGTAACGATTAGGAACTTCGACGATGGCAATAGCTTCGTTTGCTCCCTGATCAATCCATCGGGTTGGCACTTGAGTTTTGCGTGTCACACCTACTTTTATCTCACTGGACAAAGCCAAATAAACAATATGCGGTTGCAATTGCACCTTTTCTTCATAAGCCAAATCTCTATCCGCAATTCCTAGATGCGCCGTACTCAGTTCGGGTTTCATAATCCAGTCGCCCACAGCTGCACTCGAATAAAAGCAATCGTAACAAAATCCCTGACGGTAAATTTTCTTTTTCTTATTGCAATTCAAACATTGAAAACCTACAAATTCAATGGCAATATCTTTACCAATCAACTGATTAACATTTAAAAAACTAGTTTCAAAAACCAAGTAGTATTGAATAGGTTTACCATATTCGGTTTCCATTTTAGTAAGTACGCCTTCGTATTGCATTAAGATTGAATTTTTAAGTTTTGCTATTTCGTAAATTTTGCTATTTTTGGTAAAGTTATTATTCCTAAGGTAAATTTCATAACCCTATTTTTTAAAAATGCCAACACAGCTCATCAATTCATTTGCTTCCTGGGTTTTAAAACAACGAATCCATCAGATTGAACTTTTCCTGAAATACCCAAATGAGGTTCAGGAAGAATTACTTATGAATTTAATTGCTGCAGCAAAAAATACGGTATTGGGCAAAAAATACGATTATGCTTCGATTCATTCCTATGCTACTTTTGCAGAAAGAATCCCGATTTCTACCTACGAACAATTACAGCCTTTAATTGAAAGAACCCGTCAGGGAGAACAAAATGTTTTTGGGAATCGCCTATCAAATGGTTTGCAAAATCAAGCGGAACCACTAATGCCAAAAGCAAATTTATACCTGTAAGCAACGAAGCTTTAGAAGACTGTCATTACAAAGGCAGCAAAGATTTATTGTGTTTGTACTTGAGCAACAATGAAAATTCCGAACTCTTTACAGGCAAAAGTTTACGCTTAGGCGGAAGTTCCCAAATTTATGAAGACAACAATAGCTACTTTGGCGACTTATCGGCTATTTTAATTGAAAACATGCCTATTTGGGCTGAATTTAGTAGTACACCCAGCAACAAAACCTCGTTAATGAGCGAATGGGAAACCAAAATGAAAGCAATAATTAACGAAACCAAAAGAGAAAATGTAACCAGTTTTGCCGGAGTTCCTTCTTGGATGTTGGTTTTAATGAACAAAATGCTCGAAGAAACGGGCCGAGGAAATTTATTAGAAATTTGGCCAAATCTAGAAGTCTATTTTCATGGAGGGGTAAGTTTCAATCCTTACCGTGAACAATACCAACGTTTACTTCCTAAAAAAGAATTTAAATATTACGAAATATACAATGCTTCCGAAGGCTTTTTTGCCATACAGGACATCAACAATTCGAGTGATTTATTGCTAATGCTAGATTATGGCATTTTTTATGAATTTATTCCAATGGATACTTTTGGCACTATGAATCAAAAAGTAATCCGTCTGGCTGATGTCGAATTAAACAAAAACTATGCAGTAGTTATCACTACAAATTCTGGTTTGTTTCGTTATTTAGTGGGAGATACCGTTCGTTTTACCTCATTAAAACCCTTTAGAATCAGGGTTACCGGAAGAACTAAACATCATATTAATGTATTTGGTGAAGAATTAATGGTTGAAAACACGGATCAAGCTTTAGCCAAAGCTTGTGGTCTAACTCATGCCGAAATAGTTGATTATACGGTGGCACCAATTTTCATGAAAGATAAAGAAAAAGGCGCACACGAATGGATGATTGAATTTAAGAAAAAACCTGTCGACATGGCTGTTTTCCAAAAAGCCTTAGACGAAACCTTGCAAACCTTAAATTCCGATTACGAAGCCAAACGTTACAACAACATGACGCTAAATCCTTTGGTGATCAATGTGGCCCGAGAAAATTTATTTTACGATTGGCTCAAAGACAATAACAAACTTGGTGGTCAACACAAAATCCCGAGATTGTCTAATGAAAGAGATTATTTGGAACAGTTGAAAAGTATGCAAGAAAAAAATAATTGCCTAGCATCATAAAAAAAACCTTTATGACTATCCGTTTCTTATAACCAACCATTAAGAATGGCACACAGATGAAACGGATTTTAACAGATTATCGCAGATTGTGATTCACAAAGAGCGACAAAAATCCGTTTTTATCTGTTAAATCAGTGTCACCTGCCTGTCGGCAGGCAGGTCTGTGGTCTATTTTTTATTTAGTCCGCATAGCGGACAGCCATAAAACCTTAGTTATAGAGCAGGTTTTTATTTTTAACATCAATAGATTATTGTTTTTCGTTTTCATCAAAATTAACCATCCAGTTAACACCAAATTTATCGGTAAACATTCCAAAATAAGCACCCCAAAAAGTATCCGCCATCGGCATAAAAGCATTGCCTTCTGCTGACAATCCATTAAAGATTCGATCGGCTTCTGCTTTACTTTCTACATTAATTGAAATAGACATATTCCCTCCAAAAACCACATCGCCACTTGCCGAATTACTATCACTTCCCATTAATATTGTTTCGCCAATAGGCAAACAAACATGCATGATTCTATTGGCATCTTCTTCAGATAATTTTGGAGAATTAGTATCCGATGGCATATCACTAAATTTTCCGATATAAGGAAATTCTCCACCAAAAACGGATTTATAGAACAAAAATGCTTCTTCACAATTACCATTAAAAACCAAGTAAGGATTGATTGTTGCCATAACTTTTTATTTTTTTTAATTAAATATTATTTCGGAAATAATCGAATTAAGACAATTTGCTATAGTCCATATGCAAAACACTCCAACGGTGACCATCGATATCAACAAAACCAAAACCATACATCCAAGCCTGACTTAACGTTGGTTCCGAAAAAATCACACCACCTGCCTCTTCCACTTTATATGCCATAGCATCTACTTCTTCCCAACTTTCCACATCGACAGACAATAATACTTCCGAACCCTTACTAGCATCAATAATTGGATTTTTTATAAAATCTGTAAACATAGATTCTTCAAAAAGCATGATTTCAAAATTATTCGTACCTGCTAACATACAGGTTGAAAATTCAGTATCGTGTTCTTCATCAAATGCAAAACCAATTTGAGAATAAAATTGCTTCGCTTTTTGTATATCTTTTACTGGAAGATTAAGCCATATCTGTTTTATCATGGTTACTCATTTAGCTCCGATTATTTTCAACATATCGCTTAAAGTTCTCCAAAATAGACAGCCAGCCTTGATATTGTAATTCCTCTGGATGCACAGATTCTGGTTCAAAATACTCTCTAACTTCAAAACCATCTTCCAATTCATCAAAAACTACCATCACACTTCTACCATCTTCTATGGTATACGCAATCAATTTTTTATCCAAAATAACTTCATATGTTCCCACAAAATCAAAACTCATTGTCCCGTCTTTTGAAGCCATCGTTGATTTAAATTTTCCGCCAACCTTCAAATCATTTTCTGCATAGGGTGTATGCCAATCTTCCGAAGCCGCATTCCATTGAATAATGTGCTCTGGCTTTGTCCACAAATCCCATATTATAGCTATAGGAGCCTGAATTTTTGTTTGAACTATAATCATCATTACCTTTTATTAAGATTCGCTTTATAAAAATACAATTTTAAACGAAACAAAATAAAAAAACCTTAGTTCAAAAAGAAGAACTAAGGTTTATAACTTACTTTAAAATAACTATTTAGATATTGTCCATCATATCAATATGGCGGTCGTGATACCCTAACAAATACAAAACACCATCAAGACCTAAACTCGAAATTGAAGTCGCTGCACTTTCTTTCACCTTAGGTTTGGCATGAAATGCAATTCCTAATCCTGCGAGGTTAATCATTGGCAAATCGTTAGCACCATCACCCACCGCAATAGTTTGATTGATATGAATTCCTTCTTTTTCGGCAATGGCTCTTAAATATTCCGCTTTCTTTTGACCATCAACAATTTCGCCTAAATAGTTTCCGGTTAATTTTCCATCTTTAATTTCCAATTGATTAGCGTATACATAATCAATTCCTAATTCTTTTTGTAAATAATTTCCAAAATAGGTAAATCCTCCCGACAAAATCGCAGTTTTATAACCGTAGTATTTCAAAGCTTTCATCAATCGGTGTGCGCCTTTTGTTATTGGCAAATTGATAGCTACATTATGTAATACATCTTCGCTTAAACCTTCCAGCAAAGCCATACGTTTTTTAAAGCTTTCGCTAAAATCAATCTCACCATTCATCGCCGATTCGGTAATCGCCTTCACTTGTTCACCCACACCAGCCAGTTCGGCCAATTCATCAATAACTTCCGTTTGAATCAATGTAGAATCCATATCAAAACACACCAAACGGCGGTTTCTTCTGTAAATAGTATCTTCCTGGAAAGAAATATCAACATCTAAGGTTCTGGAAATTTCCATAAAACTGGCAGTTAATACACTTTTGTCTTCAAGCTCTCCGGAAACCGACAATTGCACACAGGAACGGGGATATACTTCTGTTTCTACAATAGAAGTTCTTCCTGTTAATCTTTTTATGGAATCAATATTTAAATTATGATCCGACATTATCTTAGTCACGGCAGCCAGTTGTGCCGCAGCCAATGTCTCACCTAAAATATTAATGATATAGCGTTGTTTAGATTGTGCTTTTACCCATTTTTCATAATCATCAATAGTGATTGGAATAAATTTCACTTTAATCCCTAATTCGTAGGCTTTAAACAACAAGTCTTTTAAAACCGGAGCCGAAGAAGAACCGGCTTCGATTTCGAATAATATCCCTAAAGACAGTGTATCGTGAATATCGGCTTGACCAATATCTAAAACAATGGCATTATAGGTTGCCAATACTGATGTTAAACCAGCAGTTACACCTGGTTTATCTTGACCTGAAACTTTTAATAAAATTATCTCTTTATCTTCAACTGCCATTTTTATCTATATTGATTTAGAAGCGACAAAAATCGACAATATATTGCTTAAAAAAAGGAGATTTTGTGTTTTTTACGTTAATAATTTGTCCATATAAAAAAACCTGTTCAAACTAAAGAACAGGTTTTAAAAATGAAATGAATATTATTTTTCTAAGAAGCAATTTCTAGACGCTTCAATAAATTTTTGTTCAAGGTTTCTTTGGCGTAATCTACGTCGATTTCCAAAACTTTATCATCCGAACTTGGTAATTCGTACATCGCATCGGTTAAAATAGCTTCACAAAGCGAACGCAATCCACGAGCCCCTAATTTGTACTCTAAAGCTTTATCTACAATAAAATCCAAGGCTTCATCTGTAATCGAAAACTCAACTTCATCCATTAAAAACAACTTTTCATATTGCTTGATTAAGGCATTTTTAGGTTGTGTTAAAATAGAACGCAAAGTGGCTCTATCTAATGGGTCCATGTGCGTTAACACCGGCAAACGACCTATGATTTCAGGAATCAACCCAAAATCTTTGATGTCTTTTGGTATGATGTATTGCAATAAATTTTCTTTGTCGATATTATCTTCATTTTTTGAAGTGGAATATCCTACCGCCTGACGATTTAAACGCTTAGAAATAATTCTTTCGATACCATCAAAAGCACCTCCTGCAATAAACAGAATGTTTTGCGTATTTACTTCTACAAATTTTTGATCAGGGTGTTTACGACCTCCTTTAGGCGGAACATTCACCACAGTTCCTTCTAATAATTTTAACAAGGCCTGTTGCACTCCTTCACCCGATACATCACGCGTAATGGATGGATTATCACTCTTACGAGCAATTTTATCAATTTCATCAATAAAAACGATTCCACGTTCGGCTTTTGCTACATCATAATCAGCTGCTTGTAAAAGACGTGTCAAAATAGTTTCCACATCTTCACCTACATAACCTGCTTCGGTAAGCACTGTAGCATCAACAATAGCCAAAGGAACATCTAACATTTTTGCAATGGTTTTAGCTACCAATGTTTTTCCTGTTCCTGTTTGTCCCACCATGATGATGTTACTTTTTTCAATCTCAACCTCATCGTCTAATTGTTGTTGCATTAAACGCTTATAGTGATTGTACACCGCCACCGACATTACTTTCTTGGTTTGATCTTGTCCTATCACATATTGATCTAAGAAAGCTCTAATTTCTTTTGGCTTTTGCAAAATCAAATCACCAACTAATTTTGAACTTCCGCTTGATTTCAATTCTTCTAGAACAATTCCGTGAGCCTGTTCGATACATCTATCGCAAATGTGCGCATTAATACCAGCAATCAATAAATTGGTTTCTGGTTTTTTTCTTCCACAAAACGAACACTCTAATACTACTTTTGCCATCTTTTTAAGTTAGAAGTCAGAAGTTAGAAGTCAGAAGTTTCTATTCGTACCTCTAACTTCTAACCTCTAACTTTTTTATTTTTCTCTAATTAAAACTTCATCAATCATTCCGTACTGTTTTGCTTCTTCAGCAATCATCCAGTAATCACGCTCGCTATCTGCATATACTTTATCAAATGTTTGTCCTGAATGATGAGAGATAATACGATACAACTCATCTTTCAATTTCAACATTTCACGTAAGTTGATTTCCATATCCGAAGCAACTCCTTGAGCACCTCCTGAAGGCTGGTGAATCATTACTCTTGAATGCGGCAAAGCCGAACGTTTACCTGCTGCTCCAGCACATAACAATACCGCTCCCATAGAAGCTGCCATTCCTGTACAAATAGTTGCTACATCAGGTCTAATGTATTGCATCGTGTCATAAATCCCTAAACCAGCATAGACACTTCCACCAGGAGAATTTAAATAAATTTGGATATCCTTAGAAGCATCCGCACTTTCTAAGAATAATAATTGTGCTTGAACAATATTTGCAATTTGGTCGTCAATCCCTGTTCCTAAAAAGATAATTCTATCCATCATCAAACGAGAGAAAACGTCTAATTGCGAAATATTTAATTGGCGTTCTTCAATAATATAAGGAGTCATGTTTGTTGGTGTCATTGCATTTACGATTTTATCGTAATACATAGCATTTACTCCTTGGTGCTTTGTAGCAAACTTTTTAAATTCCTTACCGTAGTTCATATTAATTTTTTCTAAGTTTAATGTTATACCCAGTTTTATTGTATTTAACAAAGGTTATACCTCTTTGTAAACAATGCCATTCTGTCTTGTTTTCGCTCTTAAACTTCTTAAAACAAAAGAGCGTCAAAAGTAACTTCTGACGCTCAAATATAACTATTTTTTTAACTATTGGCTAATGCCTACAGCCATTCCAGAAATTATTTATTCTCCGTAAGAAGCAGCAATAAATTCTTCGTAAGTCACTTCTTTAGTTGTTGGATTTGCTTTCTCTTTGAACAATTCCAATAATTTTTCTGCAACTACTTGATCAGAAAGTCTTTTCACCTCATCTTGGTTTGACAAAACTCTAGCTACAATTCCATCTACTTCTTCATCAGTTGGATTTGTTTGACCAAATTGAGCCATTTGGATTCTGATATTTTTAGCTGTAAATGCTTTTAAATCTTCAAAAGTAATTTTGATATCGTTTTGAGCTAAAGCTTTTCCTTCGATTAATTGGAAACGCAATCCTTTTTCAGAACGAGCATATTCTACTTCAGCTTCTTCAGCAGTCATTTTTTTCTCTCCTACAGTTTGCAACCATTTTTTCAAGAATTCAGCAGGCAAATCGAATTTTGTGTTTTCGATTAAAAACTCTGTTACATCTCCTAATAATTTTTGGTCCGCTTGTTGCGCAAATTGAGACTCAGCATCTTCTTTGATTTTCGCTTTCAATTCTTCAAGAGAAGCTACTTTTCCTTCTCCGAATAATTTATCGAACAACTCTTGATTTAATTCAGCTGGTTCAGAAACAGTGATAGCTTCAATTGTAAAGTCAACATCAACAGCTAAAGTATGAACCACATCATGACTTACTTTTAAATAATCCATTAATTGGTGATCATCTTCAAATAAACCTTGAGTATTTACAGTTACCACATCACCAACTTTTTTACCGATGAATTTATCAGCAGTAGCTTTGTCTTTGAAAACTGATAATGAAATAGTAGTTGTATTACCAATTCCTTCTGCTTCGTTAGAAAAAATTCCTTTTAAATCAGCACCTTCAACTACAGCGTCTTGTGGAATTGCGTTACCAAATTGTTTTTGAATACGCTCTACTTGTCCATCGATTAATTTATCGTCAGCAGTAACCACATATTTTACGATATCATTTTTAGCATCTAAATCTAATTCGAAGTTTGGCACTAAACCAATTTCATATTCGAATACTAATTCTTCAGCATCCCAATCTAAATTTTCATTTGCTTTAAGAAGTGGAGTTCCTAAAAGATTCAATCTTTCTGATTGAATGTAACGCTCAAGAGCTAAATCAACTACCTTTTTAACTTCTTCTTTCTTGATTGCTTTACCGTATTGTTTTTCAACTAAGTCTTTAGGTACTTGTCCTTTTCTAAAACCTTTAACTTGTGCCAATGGCATTTTTTCGTTGATTCTTTTAGCTACTTGCCCTTTGTAATCCATGTGAACCACAGTCATTACAATGGTTTCGTTTACAGCATCTATCGCTACTCTTTTAATATCCATCTTCTTCTTTAATTTACGTAATAAAATTGGACGGCAAAATTATAAATTTTTTAGTCGTCATCCAAGCTTTTTTCCCTAAGCTTCGGGATTGAATTTCAAGGACTTTAAGCTTCAAAATTAGAATATCTGGTTTTGTTTCGAAATCAATTCAAAAACTAATTTTTATTTCAACGGTAATCAAAATATTTTCAAATTTCAAAAAACCAAAACAATCCGTAACAAATAGTATGGAAATACCAACTCATTTCTAATCAGAAAAAAAAAAAAACAAAACAGCGCCTTTAATCAACAATCATACCTTTTTAAACACTTGAAACCGTTTTAACATTTGTACACTTATTTTGAAAATATTTCTTGCATTTACACAGCAATATTTATAATTTTAGTCCTGAAAAGGCGTTGAAATACCAATCAATGCAACCCTTTGTCCCAAAAACAATTAACCAAGATGAAAATACCATACATCCCGAAAAATGAAAAGGAAAGACTTAATGAGCTACATTCTTATAAAATAATTGGGGCATTAGAACATGACAATTACGACTTTTTAACAAAAATGGCTGCCGAAATTTGTGGTACCAAAATTTCATTAATAAGTCTGGTGACTGAGGACAAGCAATGGTTTTTATCACATCATGGTATAAAAGAAAGGGAAACACCTAAAGTATTAGCTTTTTGTGCACATGCTATCAATGAACCAGAGGACGTTTTTATAATTGAAGACAGTACAAAGGATGAGCGTTTTTATGACAATCCATTGGTAACCGGGCATCCTAGGGTAATATATTCTATGCTGGAATTCCTCTAGTTAATGATAATGGTTATCCCTTAGGAACGCTGTGTGTAATAGACGATAAACCTAAAAAAATCTCTGACAAAAAAATAGATTACCTAAAATTACTAGCGAATCAAGTAATTAAACTTCTTGAGCTTAGAAAAAAATCCCTATTGTCAAAAGAACAAAATGAGGAATTGAATAAAATAAACCTTTTATTCAATGAAAGCCAGAGAATAAACAATATTGGCGCTTGGAAACTGGATGTAATTAGCGGAGATATTTTTTGGACCGATGAAGTTTACCACATTCATGAAGTACCAAACGATTTCACATTTGACAAAACAACGGCAATTGAGTTTTATCATCCTGAAGACAGACAAATTATCATAAATGCATTAGAGAAAACGATTAACACCCAAGAAGATTTTGACGTTCAATGTCGTTTTATCACAGCAAACAATAATCTGAAGTGGGTTCGCTCTTCAGGTAAAGCATTAGTAGAAAACGGAAAAACAATAAAAGTTTTTGGTACTTTCCAAGATATCACCAAGAAAAAAGAATCGAAACAAAAATACCAAGGTATCTTTAACTCTACTTTTTCATTTATTGGACTTTTAGACAAAAATGGAGTTTTAATTGAGGCTAATGACACCGCAATTAAAACGGCCGGAATACAATCAAAGGATGTGATTGGAAAGCTATTTTGGGATTGTTATTGGTGGCAAATCTCTAAAGAAACTCAAAACGAATTAAAAGAAAATTTCAAAAAAGCGCTACAAGGAGAAGAAATATCATATGAAGTAAGCATTTGGATTGCAAATCATATCCCAATGACAATTCTTTTCAGTATGCGACCTGTTTTTGATGAATACAATAAAGTAAAATTTATTGTTCCTGAAGGCCGTCCTATTCAAGAAATTGTAGACGATCGTTTCCGTTACAAAGCCGTTTTAGAAGGAACTAATGTAGGGACATGGGAATGGAATGTTCAAACTGGCGAAACTGTATTTAATGAACGATGGGCTGAAATTGTGGGTTACACACTGGAAGAATTAGCACCTATCAATATCGACACATGGATAAAATTGGCACATCCTGAGGATTTAGAAGAATCAGGACGAAGATTAAATTTATGTTTTGAAGGAAAAGCCGAATTTTATGAACTAGAAGCCCGCATGAAACATAAAGACGGTAGTTGGGTTTGGGTCCATGATAGAGGAAAAGATTTCAGTTGGACTGAAGATGGAAAACCTCTCATGATGTACGGAACTCATAAAGACATTACCGAGAGAAAAATAAAAGAAGAAAAGCTACGCATCAACGAAGAAGCCTTTAGAGGCAACTTTGAGCAAGCTGCTATTGGGATGGCCTTACTAGATGAAAAAGGAAAATGGCTTAAAGTAAATCGAAAACTTTGTGCAATTTTAGGTTATACAGAAGAGGAACTAAAAGACCTTACTTTTCAAAACATCACACATCCCGAGGATCTAGAAACTGATTTAAGTTTACTAGAAGAATTAATTATAGGGAAACGTGATAGCTATACTATGGAAAAACGATATTTCAACAAAAAAGGAGATATCGTATATATTATCCTTGGAGTTTTAATGGTAAAAGATTCTTATGGTAATATTTTATATTTCATTTCTCAAATAGTAGATATAACCGCTCAAAAAACATTCGAAATTCAGCTAGCAAAAACCATAGCTTACAACCAAGCTTTAATGGATGCTAGCACTCAAGTAGCAATTATAGGTACTGACATCAACGGTATCATAACGACTTTCAACGAAGGAGCAGAACAAATGTTAGGCTATAAAGCCGATGAATTAATCCATAAAGAAACATCTCAACTTATTCATGTTGCAGATGAAGTGGAAAATGCAGCCCAAAAACACTGGGAAGAAACTGGTGAAAAAATTACTGGATTTGATGTTTTCGTTCATCGAGCAAAAAAAGGAAAAGCCGAAACACGTGAATGGACTTACATAAGAAAAGATGGGACTGCATTTCCTGTTCTACTTTCGGTTACAGCAATTAAACAAAAAGACACTATTACAGGTTTTTTAGGAATTGCAACCGATATTACCCAAATGAAGCAAGTAGAAAAAGAAACACTAGCTTTACTTGCAATTGCTGAATCACAAAATGAAAGATTAAATAACTTTGCTTATATCGTTTCGCATAACTTACATTCTCATTCTGGTGGAATTAGCACCCTAATTGAATTAATAGAAAGTAATTTTACTGAATTTAGCCAAAGCGAATTTTTTGATTATCTAAAAAAATCATCGGTTAATCTTTCTGAAACTATCAAACATATAATGGATGTAGTTCAAATTAATTTATCTACAAAAGAAAAACTAGAACTTATTGATTTAAAAACAGTTATTGAAAATAATATTAGTAGTTTAGTAGCTCAAGACAAAAAAGAAAAAATCACAATAATAAACGAAGTTGAAAATAACACTCCTGTAAAAGGTATCCCTGCTTATTTTAATAGTATCGTTATGAATTTTATTACTAATGCTATCAAATACAGTTCAAAAGAAAGAGAAAGTTATTTGAAAATTGAAACCGAAAAAACCAACAACCATGTCATCCTAAAATTTACGGATAATGGCTTAGGTATTGATTTACGAAAACATGGAGATAAGCTTTTTGGAATGTATAAAACCTTTCACAACCATAGCGACTCTGGAGGAATAGGTTTATTTATTACCAAAAACCAAATTGAATCCATGAATGGTAAAATTGAAGTAGAAAGCGAAGTTAATATTGGTACAACATTTAAGATATATCTAGAAAATGAAAAAAATTGATCTTTTGTGCATTATAGAAGACGATCCTACACATTAGTTTATTACTAAAAAAATGGTTGAAATGTCCGGACTTGTAGAAAACATTATGGTCTACAAAAATGGTAAAGAAGCCTATGATAAATTAAAAGCTATTTTTCTAAACAGTGAAACACTGCCAGAAATTATCTTACTGGATTTAAATATGTCCATTTGGGATGGATGGCAATTTTTAGACGAATTCACTAAAATTCCAATTAGGACTAAAATTATTGTTTATATACTAACCAGTTCAAATAGTGAAGACGATAAAAAAAGAGCCGAAACATACAATTTAAATGATAATTATCTAGTAAAACCAATAACACTGAAAGAAATCAAAACAATTCTGGATGAAATTACCCGAGAATAAGTCAAGAATTTCGTTAACTCTTTTAGCACAGTCGAATACGCTCCAAAACTTTTACCTCACCTTGTTGTTTTGCAATAACATTTTGACCAAAGAGAACCTTATTTCCTTTTTTTCTATAGGTTGATAAGGTAGAAAGGGGTTCTTTACCTGAAAAATTCCCCTTTTGTGCATCTACAGTAGTCATTATACAACGTCCGCAAGGCTTTACTCCATGAAATACAAGATTTCCAATACGGAATTCTTTCCATTGTTCTTCCTCATAAGCTTCCCCTCCCGAAAACACAAAATTGGGTCGGAAACGCTCCATTCTCACTTTTTCCTGCAACCTCGTATTCAAATCATCTAATGATGCCTGACCAATAATTAAAAACGGAAAACCATCCGAAAAAGAAGTCATATCATCAGGGGCCACAGCATAATCTGGATCTACTTTACGCAGACTCTCATCAGGCATAAACACTAATCTAACATTAAACCCAAGAATTTCTGAAAACCAAGACGAAACCTGCTCACTAACCTCAATAGCGCTCACACTATCTTCCCAAACCTGTACCTCTATTGGTTGGTTTTCATTATTTTGCGAAAGCGAAAAAGACACATTCCCTTTAGTTGCATCTTTATGAGAAATTTGCATAAAACCCCCATCAATTTTAGGCTGAAACAACACTAGTTGAGGATATTTTCTTTGAGTGACAAAAACACCTTTTTCATCCACTAACATCCATCTTCGGTCGTATTCTAAACCTCTTTGAGTAACTCTAGATTTTTCTAATCGAATCCCTGCTAAAGATTTTACGGGATAAATCCAAATTTCTGAAAGTTGTAACATGGTCCTAATTTTTTATCAAAAATACAAACAATGACTTTAGTAATTCAAATTCAAACCAAAACCAAAGCCCATATCACTATCATAATGTGTGGTTAACCCCATGTTTTTACCAATGATGTATTTTAATCCTGCCATATATTCTTTATCGGTATTGACCATAAATGCCATTCGCAATCGTTTTGATACGGGTATATCCTCACGCATTAATTGAAAACGAAGATTCCCATCATGATAAACCTCAGCTTGAGCGATTACTAGCAAAGGTAAAGTATAACTAACTCCTAAACTTACTTGCAATCTTTTATCCTTAGTATTCATTTGGCCAAAGAGGTTTTTTTCCATTTCACCATGCTCTAATTTTCTATATCGGGCATCAAAACCTATAAAAGGCATCAACCATTGATTTCTTCCTATGTACCTCCCAATGTGAGTTTCTGTTTCATACCCATGATGATCATTATAGCCCAATCTCCATTCTGTACCAAAACTCCATCTGGTATTTTGCAACATTGCCATACCATCATTACCATTAGTGGCAAAATCATTTTCGGCCATAAAATGCAAACTATTACTTTCGGCTTGTAATTTCTTATAAGCTGCTTCTTTATTAGGCAAAAGTGGATTTTCCGGTGAATTTTCATAACTCAAAACACGATTCATTCCTGCCATCATGTGATATAAAATATGACAATGAAAAAACCAATCCCCATCTGTATTAGCTGCAAATTCTATCACATCGGTCTCCATAGGCATGATATCCAGCACATTTTTCAATGGCGAATAATCTCCTTGACCATTCAACACTCTAAAATCATGACCGTGCAAATGCATGGGATGACGCATCATCGAATTGTTATATATTGTAATTCGAACAATTTCTCCTTTTTTAATCAAAATTTTATCCGTTTCCGAAAGGACCTTATTATCCATACTCCACACATAACGATTCATGTTTCCTGTTAATTCAAATTTCAATTCGCGCACTGGAGCATCGGCTGGAAGTGTAGTTTTTGTGGGTGATTTTAACATCGAATAATTCAATGTAACCAACTTTGCACTTTTAGAATTCATAGTATGTCCTGCATGATCTTTATGGGACGAAGCAGTTGATAATTCCGGATACATCACCGAATTCATATCCATTTGCTGAAAACTCATATCCATCCCCATGTCATCCATAGTTCCGTCCATATTCATCATTTCGTTCATCATTTTCATCCCTTCAAAATACTTCAGTTTTGGCATAGGCGTTGCTTCCTTTCTTGTTCCTTCACCAATATAAATCGAAGTCGATTTGGTTCGGTCTTCAGGTGTTGCCAAAAAAGCATACGAAGTATTTTTTTCGGGGATACTAACAATCACATCATAGGTTTCAGACACTCCAATGATTAATCGATCAACCTCAACAGCTTCAACATCGTTACCATCATTAGCCACAACAGTCATTTTACCGCCTGCATAAGTCAACCAAAAATAAGAGGAAGCTCCTGCATTCGAAATTCTTAAGCGAACTCTATCCCCTGCTTTAAACTGAGACAACTGACTTTCATTTTGTCCATTAATTAAAAATTTATCGTAATACACATCACTTACATCCATGGCTAACATACGTTTCCATTCGTTAGTCAATTTAGTTTTAAAATGCCCTTGTTTGATTGCTTCGGCATAACTTTGAGTAGTCCCTTTTTTAATAGCAAACCAGTCCGAAGCATTATGCAGCATTCGGTGTACATTATTAGGATTATAATTCGTCCATTCGCTTAAAATAATAGGCACTTGTGGAATATCGTCTATTCCTTTTCTAAATGTTGGGTCTTCCGGTTTTTTCTTCAAAATCATGGCACCATACATCCCTATTTGCTCCTGCAATCCCGAATGACTATGATACCAATGCGTTCCGTTTTGAATAATTGGAAAACTATATTTATAAGTTGTTCCCGGTTCAATTGGCATCTGAGTTAAAAAAGGAACTCCGTCTTCTTTGTTTGGGACAAATAAACCATGCCAGTGCAAAGAGGTACTTTCTTTTAATTTATTATGAACATAAATTTCGGCAGTATCACCTTCGGTAAATGTTAATGTTGGCATAGGAATTTGGCCGTTTACCGCAATAGCACGTTTGGGTTTATCACCAATTGTAACTAGGGTATCACGAACATATAAATCATAGCGAACCTTTTTCGAAATAGTCTTTGGTAATTTGGGCTGTACTTCTTTTACCTCTTCTTTCACCATTGTAACAGTTTCTTTTTCTGGCTCTTTAGGAGTTACTACTGTTTTCTTTGGAACAACCTCAGCGTTTTTTTTAGGAATTGATCCTGACGAAGTTTCTTTTTTAATTACTTCTTTTTTTGTTTTTTTCTCTTTTGCTTTTATCAAATCCATGCCACATTTTGGGCATTTACCAGGTTTGGCTTCATGGATTTCTGGATGCATTACACAAGTATAATAAAAGTCTTGTCTAGCCTTTTTATCCTGCGCTTTTACCATTACTGATAAAGTCAAAAAGCACAATAAGAATAGTATTTTTTTCATCATTTTTAAATTTTAAATGTTCGTAATCTTAGGGCATTAGAAATTACGGAAACCGAACTCAAACTCATTGCTAAAGCAGCAATCATAGGTGATAATAAAATTCCGAAAACAGGATATAAAACTCCCGCTGCAACTGGAATTCCGATTACATTATAGAAAAAGGCAAAAAACAAATTCTGATGAATATTTTTCATCACCGCGTGACTTAATTCTTTTGCTTTTACTATACCTTGCAAATCGCCTTTAACCAAAGTAATCTTGGCACTTTCTATGGCCACATCCGTTCCGGTTCCCATAGCTATCCCTACATCCGATTGAGCCAAAGCAGGTGCATCATTAATTCCGTCACCAGCCATTGCAACAATCTTCCCTTCCGATTGTAATTTTTTAATTACTTTCAATTTGTCTTCTGGTAAGCACCCAGCCTGAAACGAACTTAATTGTAATTCGTCTGCCACTGCCTGAGCTGTATTGTGGTTGTCTCCAGTAAGCATTATTACTTCGACTCCTTTTCGCATCAATTCTTTTACTGCCGAGGCACTATTGATTTTTATAGCGTCTTTAATGGTTACAAATCCCAAAACCTTTTGATCAATAGCAATATAAGAAACCGTTTTTCCCAATTTTTGCTCAGCAATTACTTGTTTTTCCATTTCAGGAGAAATAGAAGCATTCATTTGCTCTATAAGTTTAGCATTCCCTAAAGCGACTTGTTTCGCTGCTACAATTCCTACCACTCCTTTACCGGTAATTGCTTCAAAATTTTCGGTATTTAAAAGAGTAATTTTTTTCGCTTTCGCAAATTGGACTACGGCCTGCGCCAAAGGATGCTCACTGTATTGATTTACAGAAGCAATGTTTTGTAACAATTCCTCCTCTTGTCCATTTGAAGCTACAATTTTTTCAACCGAAGGCTTTCCCTCTGTAAGCGTACCTGTTTTATCGGTAATCAAAACATTAACCTTATTCATGTTTTCCAAGGCTTCGGCATTTTTAATCAAAACACCCAATTGAGCCCCTTTTCCCACTCCCACCATTACTGACATGGGCGTAGCTAAACCTAAAGCACATGGACAAGCAATAATCAAGACCGCTACAGCATTGATGAATCCGTACACTAACGCATTTTCGGCAGATCCCCATTGTACCCAAGCAAAAAATGTTAGTATTGCTACCACAACTACAATGGGCACAAAATATTTGGAAATTGTATCGGCTAATTTTTGAATTGGCGCTCTGGATCGACTAGCATCATTCACCATTTGTACAATTTGCGAAAGCAAGGTTTCGGCACCTACCTTTTCGGCCATCATCATAAAACTTTTATTCCCGTTAATTGTTCCTGCAACAACAGCATCCTCTTTCTTTTTATCTACTGGAATAGGCTCACCCGTAATCATAGACTCGTCAATGGTACTTTCTCCTTCGATTATTTTTCCATCAACCGGAATTTTATCCCCTGGTTTCACTCGTAACAAATCTCCTTTTTTAATCGCGTCAATGGCTATTATTTTTTCAATACCATTTTCAACTAAAACTGCTTCGGTGGGTGCTAATTTTAGCAACTCTTTTATCGCTCCACTAGTCCTACTGTGTGCCTTAGCTTCCAACAATTGCCCTAGTAATACTAAAGTTAAAATAACGGTAGTCGCCTCAAAATACAAATGAACCGTTCCTTCAGCGGTTTTGAATTCTGCTGGAAATACATCGGGAAAAAACAAGCCAACCAAACTAAATAAAAATGCAACACCAGCACCAATACCAATAAGTGTAAACATATTGAGATTCCATGTCATCAACGATTTCCAAGCACGTTTAAAAAACATCCAAGTAGCATAAAAGACTACAGGAATTGATAATACAAACTGAACCCAATTCCATATTTTCATATCCAATAAATGCATCAAAGGATTGTGTGGAATCATCTCCGACATCGAAATAATGAAAATAGGAACTGTAAAAAGTACCGCTATTTTCATTTTATGAACCAAGTCTAAATAACTTTTATTTTCTTCGTTTTCTACTGGCTTCATTGGCACCAAATCCATTCCGCAAATAGGACAAGAACCTGGTTCGTTTTGAACCACTTCGGGATGCATCGGGCAAGTATATTGGACTTTAGTTATTTCTAATTCGGGTGCTTTTACTAAATCCATTCCGCATACAGGGCAATCTCCAGCTTTGTCGTACATCTTATCGCCTTCGCAAAACATAGGGCAATAATATTTACCTGCTACAACTTTAGGATTGCTTTTCGGTTCATGGTTATGGGCGTGAGCGACACTACAACAAGTTTTTTTTGCTACCACTTCTTCATGATCCGAATCCTTTGAAGGTGTTGTTTCCATTGCTATGGTATATTTCCCAACAGCTGATAAAGCTTCTTGCAATTCATTCGTAGGTACATGTTTCTCCATCGTTATGGTTGCCTGAGGAGGATTTAAAGTTACCTGAGCTTCAATCCCTGAAATAGTATTCAAGGTTTTCTCCACTTTGGCTCTGCAACCGTCACATGACATTCCTGATATTTTATAAGTATGTTTCATCGTTATTATTATTTAAAAGTACTTATACAAATTTCCGAATCTCGTATGTCTTAACAGTTGCACAATCTTGGAAAAGATTTACATCATTTATAAATCGTCAATTTGTTTTCTCTTTTTTTCTTTCAACTGTTTGAACTGAGTAGGTGTGATACCCGTTGTCTTTTTAAATTGATTACTCAAATGAGCAACACTACTATAGTTTAATTGAAACGCAATTTCGCTCAAACTAAGTTCGTTATAAATCAACAATTCTTTGACTCTTTCTATTTTTTGAGCAATAAAATAATGTTCAATAGTGATGCCTTCTGTCTCAGAAAATAAATTACTCAAAGCACTATAATCTTGGTTTAAATCTTCAGAAAGATAACTTGACAAATTAATTTTAAGCTGTTCATTTTGATGATGAACTAAATCGATAATACGATTTTTAATTCGCTCAATAGTCTTACTTATTTTATCGTCTAATAATTCAAAACCTAAAGATTTTAATTTTTCCGATAATTGTTTTTTTTCAAGATTCTCTAAAGTTTTAGAAAGTTCGACTTCGCCTAATTTAATAGAAAGTACCGAAATTTTCATTTCATCAAAAAGAGTTCTCACTGCCATTTCGCAACGAGAGCAAACCATATTCTTAATGTAAATTTTCATTTAAAAAAAGGATTTAACTAGCATTTTTGAACAAAAAAATCCTAACTTAAAATGAGTTAGGATTTTAATAGTTTCATAAGCTAATGAATAATTACGTGAAATTATTTGATTTCTTTAATCATCCCTCCACATTCCAACATTTCGGAACCAAAATAAGGATTTTTAATTTCTTTCATCTCACTAATCCAATATCCGCTTTTTCCTTCGTTATACATTGGACAATAATCTTGGTACAAATGTTTAGTTGTGCCAAAATTAGCTATCAAAGTCGATATATCTTTACTTAAAGCTGCAAAGTAGGCTCTTTGTTGATCGATATCACTCTTGTTTTTAGCGATTAATTCTGCTTGTTTTTTTGCGTCATCAGTACTACTTCTAAATTTAGCCAATAATTTGGAATCGATTTTAGAAGTATTAGTAGCTGAAACGGCTTTAATGAAATCATTGGCAGCTGTTGCAGCCTCTTCCGAATTATCATTTGCCAAAGCATTTTTAACTTTCAAATAACCATTAACAATAGCTTCAGTAGAAACAGTCGATTTTACTGCCTCAGTAACTTCTGGAATATCTACTTTGGTATCTTCAACAATTTCTGTTGACTTTGCTTCCAGTTCCATACCGCATTCACTACATACATCTCCTGCTTTTCCCGTGATTTCTGGATGCATCGGACAACTATATTGAGCCTCAGTATTTACAACTTCTTGTCCTTCTGCCGCTTTTACTTCTTTATTTTTCGAATTACAACTAAGCATTACCAAAGCTAATACGAATGTGAAAAGGATTATTTTTTTCATCTTATTGATTTAAATTCAACTAATTATCTTATATAAAAAATGCTACTGCATTAGTGTTTATGCTCTTCATGGTTTTCTTTTTTTCAGATTTATCTGTCTCTGTACTTGTTGCAGCTTCTCTATCGTATTGACAACATTTACTTAGCTTATTGTATTGCTCCTCAGTTGCTTTAAACTTTTCACTATCATATCCTGCATTTGCAATACGTTTTAAAATAGCATCTTGATTTGTTTTAGTCGAATCATAACTAATTTTGGCTATTTTAGTTTTGGTATCCCATACTACAGCTGATTCTTTGTTTACATTCGCTGCTTTTTCTATATTTTTCTTGCACATCCCACAGTTACCAGAAATTTTTACTTCTGCTGTTTTTTCATTTTTAATTTGTGCTTTTAGACTCACTGATGACAACAATACTAGTACTGCTGCGATCATTATTTTGTTTAATGATTTCATGATTGTATTTTTTTAAAATTGTGAAAATGTCAACCGAGTAACAATAGTTCAAAACCTATTATACTATCGGATTAACTGTAAAATAAATAATTTTAGAAAGCAAAAATTGCTTGTAATTTGATACACCTTTGGCTATCAAGAAAAGTTCAACCTATTTTTGGAATCACCCATAAGCTAGTATAACCATCCGAAGGAACAGACAATACTTGCGAAAAATTTTGCTTGATTTTTAAAATATTGAATAATGGTCTATATAAATCATATTGTACAGATATCGAAATTCCAGATCCTAAAGAAGAAACGCTGCACATTGCTTGTCCACATTTACCTGTACACCTCTTATTTGAAGATTTTGATTGTTTTTTACAACAATCGTGATTCTTAGATTTTGTAGCGATTTCCATCTTACAAGAATGTCCTTTAGAGGCCAATCCACAAGCATAAGTAGTGCTTGGCATCATTAAGAAACCGAGCAATAGTAACAATATGAAGTAGATTTTGTTCATCATAAAACGATTACATACACAAATTTAAACAATATATCCTTTAATGTCGAATAGCATTACCTTTTTATGATTTATTTAGAACTTCTAAAGCTTACTTTTTACCTAAAAACAAATTCACTAAGGATTGAGAAACAGATAAAATAATACTAAACAACAAAGCTGTAAAGAAATTATCTACATCAAAACCGCCTACAATTTTATCGCATATAATAATAATCAACCCATTGATGATTAATAAAAATAGTCCAAGTGTAAAAAAAGTAATTGGTAAAGTAAATAAAACCAAAATAGGCTTTATAAAAATATTAAGCAAACCTAAAACGATAGCTACCAAAAGTGAGGTTGTAAAACTGTCCACATCTACCCCATCCATAAAATGAGAGATAAGCAAAACTAATATGGATGTAGTTAGGATTCGAACGAGTGTTTTCATTTACTTAATATTTAAAATTCAAAAATACTACTATTTTAACAATGTCAATTTGTTTGAATAAGAAATTTTATCTAATGTTGAGAAACTCCCTCGGTAGTCATACTAACGCGCTTGATGGATCCATCATTATTATATTGTAAATTATCAATACAAACCGAACGACTGTAACTACCGCCATTAGTTTGAATTGCGCCATTGTGATAAATAAAATACGATTGTCCTTTAAAATCTAGTATTGCTTGATGATTCGTATTTGAATTTCCTGCAATTTCATTCAAAATCCCTTTAAACTCATAGGGTCCCTCTATATTTTTAGACATTGCGTAGGCTATTTTTTCGGGAAACCCAGTAGCATAACTCAAATAATAATAACCATTATGCTTATGAATCCATGGTGCCTCAGTAAATTGTAATCCTTCAAAATCGAACTTCTTAATTGGTCCTTCAATTTCAATCATATTCGCTTTCAACTTCGCATAATAACACACTCCATTACCCCAAAACAACCATGCTTGTCCATCATCATCAATAAAAACAGCAGGATCAATACAAGTCCATGAATGTGTAGAAGCAAAACAATCAGCATTGGTTAGAAGTGGTTTTCCAATGGCATCTTTATAAGGTCCTTGCGGCTTGTCGGCAACGGCAACCCCAATTCCTGAACCATTAGTACTGATATACCAATAGTATTTACCGTTTCTCTTTATGGCTTGACCAGCGTATGCATCATTTGTTTTATCCCACTTAAAATCTTCAACTTTTAAAGGAATTGGATACTCTGTCCAATTTTTTAAATCGGTGGTTGAAAATACCAACCAATCTTTCAACTTATATCCTTTTTGACCGCCTTCAAAATCATGTCCTGTAAATAACCAAAGCGTATCTTTTTCCACAAAAGCAGCAGGATCAGCCGTGAATTTATGCTTGATTATTGGATTCCCTTCCGATTTAAACCGATAAGTTCCATCTTTAGCAGTTAATAAGCTTTGAGGTACTCCACCCCATTTTTCATTTAATAGTTGTGCTTCTTCTTTTGTAATACTCACAACACTACCATGTCTTGGAAAGAAATCTTTGGTAAACGATTCCGTTTTATCTGTAAATTGATATAAATCTTTAGATCGTTGAAATTCATAACGACCACTCGAATACAAATCATACATTAAAATATAATCATCGCTATTATTCAATTTAAATACATAAGTACCTTCAACACCTGTTTTTTTATCTGCATAATAATCCAAATACTCAAAACTTTCCTTCCAAGGTCCTAACAATTTTTTGCTCGTTGCCTGTTTAATTCCGTTTTTAATTTCTTTACCGTTTTCATCCTTGGTATTTCCTTTGTAAAACATATGATAAACACCGTCTTTGTATATGATGTCTCCATCAATGGCGCCATCTTTAGGACTGAATAGTAATTTTGGTTCGGCCTCAAAGGCCGTAAAATCTTTATTAGCATATGCACAATAAAAATCTAATTTTTCATTGTATCTAAAACGAACCGTGAAATACACCAAATACTTTTTAGTCTTTGTATCATAAAAAGTTTGTGGTGCCCATACCCATTTAATGTCTTTAAATTTCTTTGGATACAATTTCTCTAAATCAATTACGGATGATTTCCAATCCAAAAGATTTTTAGAATGCATCAAAACAATTCCCGGATTGTAATCCCATCCATTTTTTACGGTATAAATATCCGTGGCAACAATGTAAAAACTATAGCCATCAGCACCTCTTAAAATATGAGGGTCACGAATTCCTCCTGTATTTGAAATATCTTTAGAAGCGATTATCGGTTCATTATTATTCAAAGCTTTCCAATTAACTGCATCATCACTCACGGCAAAACGAAGCTGTTCTTGTTTTTCAGCAGGTCCTTTACCCTCGAAATAAGCAAAAAGATATCCCTTATAATCTTTCTTTTGCGCACTTATGTTTGTAACAAAGAACAAACTACACAACACTATCTTTAAGAATAACTTCATGACTATTTGGTATTTTTAGGAGTAAAATTCATTCCCCAATGTTTAGCCAAACGTTCCGCTTCCTTTTTAGTTAAATGAATAACCGAACCATGCTTTTGAACCGAAAAATTAGTACGTTTCATTACCCCTTCGTCAAAATGTCCCAAATTGTTAAACGTTTTAAAATCAGTTGTCTCAGCAAAACCGAAATTATGCGGATTGACACTAAAAATATCGTACATCAACACCCATTTATCATCACTTAAACGTTTAAAAACATTAGGTGCTTCGCATGATTTTTTCTCAAAATCAATTTGTTCTGGTTGGTACACATAACCCTAATTGACCTTGTCTGAAAAAGCAATTTTAATTCCACCCGGATTTTCCTGTGCCACATACATCATACAAAATCTCCCATCAGGCAATTTAGTAATATCAGCATCTAAAATTTGTTTACTACTATCTGGATATTCAAATAAAATTTCGGGAGTAGATTCCAAAGCAGTAAAAGCATCATTCATATAAGCATAATACAACTTCGTTTTTCCTTTTCGCATCGTGAAATATATCATGATTTTACCTTTGGCTTCGTCAAAAATCAATTCAGGAGCCCAAACACAACCTACGTTCCATTCCGGATACATCTTATCAATGTCTAAAATAGAATGCGTCCAATGAATTAAATCTTTTGATTTCATCAAAACTAAATCACGGTTATTTCCCCAGTCATATTTATCTCCAGGACGTTCCCATTCGGTATCTCGATAGCCTTTTTGTTTTCCATAAATATGCAAATCAGTCATTGCCATATAAAATAACCATCATTGCCACGCATGATATAAGGATCACGAATTCCTTTTTGCTCTACAATAGTATCACCTGCAATAACTGGTTTTCCATTATTCACATCGGAAATCGTATAACTATCATTACTTAATGCAAAATACAAACTGTGGGTATCATCTTTAAAATACACCATTAAATAAGCACTCAACTTTTCTTTTAACGATTTCTGTGTGGAGTCTTTAGTCGTTTTGCAGGCAGAAAACAGGAATACAGAGAGTAACAATAAAACAAGTTGTTTGTTTAATTTATTTTTTTGAATTGAAAAAAGATGTGGTTTCATATTATTTTAGTTGGTTTGTATGTTTTTAATGCAAACAACAAACATAAGTGTTTTTTACACATTTATCCAAATTCAAACAAAAAAACAGCAACCCAATGTTACTGTTTCTATTTTAATCGACTTTTAATTCAAAAAAGAAATAACCATTTGATAAAACAAAGACGGATTTTCGGCATGGAGCCAGTGTCCAGCATTAGGAATCGTTTCTAACTTCATCATTGGAAAATGCATCGCAATATTTTCAATGTCAGAATCTAAAATATAATTTGAATTTCCTCCACGTATGAAAAGAGTTGGTTTTTCAAACACTAACTCCTCAGGCAATGTAACTCCAATCTCTTCTATTTTTTCATTGAAAACTGCCAAATTGAATCGGAAAGCCAATTGTCCAGGTTCCACCCAATATAAATTTTTCAGCAAAAATTGTTTGGTGCCAAAATCGTGAATATACTCACCAATTGTCGCTTCAACTTGTGCACGACTTGGCTTAATTGAAAAATCTACCGCATTCAAAGCCGCTAAAATAGTCTGATGATGTGGCGCATAATATTTCGGTCCAATATCGGCAACTATTAATTTATCGACCATTTCTGGATAACGAGTTGCGAACAGCATAGCGATTTTTCCTCCCATAGAATGACCTAGAATATGAATGGTTTTCAATGAATGTTCCTGACAATAGCCATAAACATCCTTAACCATCAACTCATAACTAAATTCATCCGATTGAAAACTACGACCATGATTGCGCATATCTAGCATGTGAACCTGAAAACCATCTTCGACAAATTGCTGTCCTAAGGTTTTCCAATTGTCGGACATTCCAAGAAATCCATGTATAATTAAAAATGGTTTTCCCTCCCCTTCTATTTTTGAATAAAGCATTAGATTTTAGATTTTAGATTGCAGATTTTAGATTGCAGAAAATAGCTAGGCAACCAAATCTTCCAACCAATTATATTATTTTAATTTTCGCAAATACATATTGACAACGTTATCCAATCCTAAATACAAGGCTTCTGAAATCAATGCATGACCAATAGAAACTTCTAATAATCCAGGAATATTTTGTTTGAAAAACTGAATATTATCCAAACTTAAATCGTGTCCGGCATTGATTCCCAAACCTAATTCGTTTGCCAAAACAGCTGCTTCCACGTAAGGAGTAATTCCCTTTTCATTTCCCAAACTGTATTGGTGCGCAAACGACTCTGTATACAATTCAATTCTGTCTGTTCCTGTTTTCTTAGCTCCTTCAATCATTTCTAAAACTGGATCCACAAAGATAGAAGTACGGATTCCGTTGCGTTGAAATTCCTGAATCATTTCAGATAAATAATCCTGATACTGAATCGTATCCCAACCTGCTGATGAAGTAATCGCTCCAATAGCGTCTGGGACTAGAGTCACTTGGTCTGGTTTGCATTCTAAAACCAAATCCACAAAATTATGTTGCGGATTTCCTTCGATATTATATTCGGTATAAACAATCGATTTCAAATCGCGGGCATCCTGGTAACGAATGTGTCGCTCATCAGGACGAGGATGAATGGTGATTCCTTCTCCTCCAAATTTCTGAATATCGGTCGCTACTTTTAATAAATCAGGCACATTACCGCCACGAGCATTACGTAAAGTAGCTATTTTATTGATGTTTACACTTAACTTTGTCATTGGAACAATTTTTGATTACGAAAAACAATATTTTGGCAGCAAAAATACAAAGTAAAAGCTAGGGGTTTTTGCCTTTTTTTGATTATTTTGCATAAAAATTGAGTACTCACACAAAATGGAAATTACAAACTACATAACAGCTGATTTTAAACCTATTGATAGCCAAGAATCTATTGCGGTGGTGAGAGATTTTTTAGGAGATTTCAATTTTTCTCATTTCCCAGTAACTGAAGACGGTATTTATATTGGTAGTATTTCTGCAGAAGATGTAGAAACTTTTGAAGAACAGAAAAAAGTAGCCGACTACAAATACAGTTTAGAAACTTTTTTTATCAGTACAAATGCGCTTTGGCTTGAAGTTTTAGAGGTTTTTGCCAAAAACCATTCTAATTTAATTCCGATATTAGACGAAAACAATAAATACGTAGGTTACTATGAACTAGAAGACATTATTATTTTCCTTAACCAAACCCCTTTTATCAAAGAACAAGGAGCCGTTGTGAAAGTAAGAAAAGGAATTCTGGATTATTCTATGAGCCAAATCGCTCAAATTGTGGAAAGCAATAATGGTAAGCTATTAGGAGTATTCATCTCTGAATCGGATATTAGTAGCGTAGAAGTTACTATCAAAATAAGTTCTGGTGCTATTAATGAAATTATACAAACTTTCAGAAGATACAATTACGAAATCATATCAGAACACCACGAAGATTCTTATATCGCTAACCTAAAAGAACGTTCCGACTATTTGGACAAATACCTAAACATGTAATTTCAATGAAAATAGCCATTTACGGTCAATATTATCAAAATAGTACAGAACCTATCATAAAAGACATCTTCGTATTTTTTAATAAAAGAAATATCGAAATTGTAATCGAAGCTAATTTTTTAGCATTAATTCAAGAAAAAAAATTATCGAAAAGGAATACAAAACCTTTTCCTCACATACCGAACTAGACGCTAGTTTTTCGATGCTACTAAGCATTGGGGGCGACGGAACCATTTTAAGAGCAGCTACACTGGTTCGAGATTCTGGAATCCCAATTTTAGGAATCAATGCAGGTAGATTAGGTTTTTTAGCAACAGTTCAAAAAGAAAATATTGACGAATTTCTGCAACTGGTTATTGACGAAAAATACAGTCTGTCTAAAAGAACGCTTTTAAGCTTGACTTCTTCACCAGAAAATGAGGCATTAAAGGACATCAATTTTGCGATGAACGAAGTTTCAGTGAGCCGTAAGGACACTACATCGATGATTACGATTGAAACCTACTTAAATGGCGAAATTTTAAATTCATATTGGGCTGATGGCTTAATTATCTCTACTCCTACTGGTTCAACGGGTTACTCGTTAAGTTGTGGCGGACCTATTTTAACTCCTGATGTAAAAAGCTTAGTAATTACACCTATTGCTCCACACAACCTTAATGCTCGCCCATTAGTAATCCCAGACGAAACAGAAATTACTTTAAAAGTATCTGGTCGTGAAGAAAACTATTTAGTTTCATTAGACTCCCGAATCACTTCCGTTAAAAACGAAACCATATTAACCGTTAAAAAGACACCGTTCCAAATTAATATGGTAGAAATTCCAAATGAAACTTTCTTAAAAACATTACGAAGTAAATTGCTTTGGGGAGAAGATAAAAGAAATTAAATTTTTATTATTCCCAACACCACACAATACAATAGAAGTTTTCCGTTTTAATGGAAAGATTCTCATTAGAATAAATCAACTATTTTTTTAAAAAAAGTACATTTATTTTAATGCGCATTGTTTGGTATTGATAATTATTATATTTGCAAGCAATTTTCGATGAAAATGAAAAAAAATTTAAGCATACTAGTTTGTTTATTTCTTAGTATCTATTCACAAGCTCAGATTCATGAAATAGGTGTTTTTTTAGGAGGAAGCAACTATATAGGCGACGTAGGAAACACAACCTATATTGCTCCAAATGAGCCTGCTTTTGGAATAGTATACAAATGGAATCGAAGTCCTAGACATGCTTGGAGAATTTCCTATACTCAATCTACAATAAGTGCTGACGACTTTAATTCAGAAGAACCAAGCAGAAGACTGAGAGGATATCATTTTGAAAATAGCATAAAAGAACTATCTTTAGGCCTTGAATTCAATTTTTTTGATTTTAATCTTCATACATTAGCCCACAAATTTACACCGTATGTGGCTTCGGGAATAAATTTTTTCGCGTATGACGATTTATATGTCGAATTAGGAGAAACAATAAAAAACAGAGGAAAAAACGCCATCGCAATACCTATGATTCTGGGAATAAAAACAAATATCTCAAGAAGCTTGGTACTGGGAGCAGAAGTAGGAGCACGCTACACCTATACAGATAATCTGGACGGAAGTAATCCTAAAGACACCAATTTGAGTGTTTTGCGTTTTGGAAATTTAAATAATAATGATTGGTATGTCTTCTCAGGGATAACTGTTACTTATACCTTTGGAGAAAAACCTTGCTATTGTGCAGAATAAAAAAATGAGTGTATTAGATACCATAAATAAAGAAAATCTACCCAAACACCTTGCTATTATTATGGATGGCAATGGCCGTTGGGCAAAAAAACAAGGATTATTAAGAACCATCGGTCATGAAAGTGGTACTAAATCGGTACGTATAACTATCGAAAATTGCGCAAAATTAGGAATTGAAAACCTAACCTTATATGCTTTTTCTACTGAAAACTGGAACCGCCCTAAACTTGAGGTAGAAACCTTGATGAAGCTGCTAATTAAATCGCTACAAAAAGAATTAATTACGTTGCAAAACAACAACATCAAACTGAATGCCATAGGAAATATCGAAATGATGCCTAAAACAGCTCAAAAAGAACTCCTAGAGGTAATGGAAAAAACCAAAAACAACACTCGAATGACCTTAACACTTGCCCTAAGTTATGGTTCTAGAGAAGAGATAGTAAATGCTGTAAAAAGGATTTCTGATAAAGTTAAAAATAATATAATTTCAATAGACGCTATTGACGATTCAATTATAAATCAGCATCTTTACACGCAAAATTTACCTGATGTAGATTTATTAATCAGAACAAGTGGAGAACACAGGATAAGCAATTTCCTCCTCTGGCAAATTGCTTATGCTGAATTGTTTTTTTCTGAAGTTATGTGGCCTGATTTCAGAGAAGAGCACCTATATGAGGCGCTTATTAGTTATCAAAAAAGAGAACGTAGATTTGGAAAAACAAGTGAACAAATTAAATAATTTTTTAGTGTTGAATAAAAGTATAAAAGCATTACTTACCCTTGTATTACTGGGTAGTTTCTCACAAATTAAGGCACAAGACAGAGTACCATTTGATCAGGGAAAAAGATATATTTTAGCTAAGGTTGAACTAACTAACAAACTTAGTTTTAACAACCAAACAGTTGTAACATTTGCTGGCTTACAAAAAGGTCAAGAAATCACTGTACCTGGGGAGGAAATTAGTGCAGCGATTAAAAAACTTGGTAAACTAGGGCTTTTTGATGAAATTGCTTTTTATGTAAACCGAATAGACAATGACAGTATCTATCTTGACTTAGACATTAAAGAGCTTCCTAAACTAAATGATGTAAAATTTGTAGGAGTAAAAAAAGGAAAAGTTGAAACTTTTATCAAAGATAATGGTCTTACAAAAGGAAAAGTAGTCAACGAAAACCTTATAACTACGACAAAGAACTACATTGAAAACAAGTATAAAAAAGACGGTTTTTTCAATACAAAAACCAATATTAATATTGTAAAAGATACTTCTGCCACTAACCAAGTTAACATGGTTGTTAGTGTAGACAAAGGAGATAAAATAAAAATTAGCAGCATCGATTTTGTAAATAACAGTAAGATTACTGATAAAAAATTACGTAAAGCGATGAAAAACACCAAACAAAGAAATCCTATACGTGTTTTAAAAGCTTCCAAATTCATTAAAGACAAATACAAAGAAGATTTAGAAAAAGTAATTGAAGCCTACAAAGAAAAAGGTTATAGAGATGCCCGCATTGTTTCGGATACTGTTGCATACAATAAAGAAAAAAATGCCCTTGCAATAAAAATCAATGTTGAAGAAGGAAACAAGTATTATTTTGGTACAATTAAATTCTTAGGTAACTCGGTATATCCTGATCAATTTTTAAATCGATATGTTGGGATCAAAAAAGGAGAAACCTACAACGGAGTATTACTTGAAAAGAGAATAGCTGATAAATCGAAACCAGACGGTGAGGATATTACCAATTTATACCAAAACAATGGATACCTTTTCTCAAATATCAATGCGGTAGAGGTAAAAACGGCTAATGACACCATCGATTTTGAAATTAGAATTACAGAAGGTCCTATTGCATATTTCAATCACATTACTGTAGTAGGAAATGACAAAACGAACGACCGTGTTATCTATCGTGAACTACGAACAAAACCAGGTGAAAAATACAATAAGGAAGAACTTATTAGAACCGTACGAGAAATTGGTCAATTAGGCTATTTTGACCCAGAAGCGATTGATCCTAAATTCAAGAATGTAGATGGAGCAGCTGGAACTGTTGATATTGAATACAATCTGGTAGAAAAAGGATCTAGCCAGATCGAACTTCAGGGAGGTTACGGAGGAGGAGGTTTCATTGGAACCTTAGGACTTTCATTTAATAACTTCTCGGCAAGAAATATTGGAAACAAATCTGCTTACAAACCACTTCCTATGGGAGACGGTCAAAAAGTAGCCTTGCGTTTACAAGGAAGTACCTATTTCCAAACCTATAGTTTATCGTTCTCGGAACCTTGGTTTGGACAAAAGAAACCGGTACAATTTAGCTCTTCTATTTCCTACAGTAAACAATTTGCAAATAACTTTACAACATTCACAGTAGACAAGAGCCGAAGTTTTAATATTTTCACAGTATCGGTAGGTTTAGCCAAAAGATTAACTGTACCTGATGATTTCTTTGTATTATCTCAATCAATCAGTTACCAAAGCTATGACTTGAATAATTACAATGTTGGATTATTCACTTTCGGAGATGGATCTTCAAAAAACATAGCCTACACAGTAGGACTATCCAGAAGCAATAAAGGGGTAAATCCTATTTTCCCAACATATGGTTCTGAATTTAGTATATCAGCAAAATTTACCCCTCCATATTCATTATTTAATGGAATTGATTATGGTGATTTGAAGAATCAAGATGCATACAAATTAAAATACGATTCAAATTCAGGAATAACAGTTGATGAAAGCAATGGAGTTCCAATTTCGGGAGTTGATTACTTAAAAAGAACGGAATCTGGGATTTATATAAAAGCAAATTCAGTATCGGATGCTTCTGCTGATCAGTCTAAAGTAGACCAAAAAAAATACGATTGGTTAGAATATTACAAAATTAAATTCAAAGCAGACTGGTATACAAAAGTTTATGGTAAATTTGTATTAAGAACACTAACTGAATTTGGATTCTTAGGTGCTTATAACCAAGACCGAGGATTAGTACCTTTTGAAAGATTTTTTGTTGGAGGAGATGGTATGGCTAACTACTCAATGGATGGTAGAGAAACCGTACAATTAAGAGGGTATCCAAACAACTCCTTAACACCTGTTGAAAATGGGACACAAGCTGGAGCAACGGTATACAATAAATTCTCTATGGAATTACGTTATCCCATAACATTGAAAGCTGCGGCCTCTATTTATGCCTTAGCATTTTTAGAAGCAGGAAATTCTTTTTCAAATTTCAAAAGTTATAATCCTTTTGATATTAAGCGTTCAGCAGGATTTGGTTTAAGAGTATTCATGCCTGCATTTGGATTATTAGGAATCGATTTTGGACATGGATTTGATGGCGTACCAGGATCTAATACTCCAAATGGTTGGGAAACCCATTTCATAATTGGACAACAATTCTAATACAATTGATTGTTGATTTTCTAAAACTTTAAATTATGAGAAAACATTTTTTATTTCTATTACTTGTACAAATTACCTTCAATAGTATTTGTGCACAAACCAACCGAGGTAATCGAGTGGGTTTTATTGATATGGAGTATATCTTGGAAAATGTAAATAGTTATAAAGAATCAAATGCTCTACTGGAAGAGAAAGCCGAAAAATGGAAACAAGAAATTGAAGCAAAGAAAGTAGAAATCAAAAAAATCAAAGATGCGCTTTCTGCAGAAAAACCGCTTTTAACAAAATCATTAATTGAAGAACGTGAAACAGAAATTAGTTTTTTAGAAAATGATTTATTAGAATTGCAACAAAAAAGATTTGGTCCAAATGGCTTGTTAATGACCCAAAAGGCTTTATTAGTAAAACCTATTCAAGACCAAGTTTTTACAGCAGTTCAAGACATTGCAGAAGCTAAAAAATTTGATTTCATATTTGATAAATCATCCGATTTAAGCTTGCTTTTTGCAGATAAAAGATATGATGTAAGTGAACAAGTATTGCGAATTATCAACCGAACAGAAAAAAGAGAGCAATTAAGTAAAAAAGAATTAGCTGCAGAACAGGAAAAAGAAAGTAAAGAAGATGCAATAAACAATAATCCTGAACTTGCTGAAAGACAAAAAATATTAGACGAGAGAAAGGCTACGAGAGAAAAAATCATGGCCGACAGAAAAGCAGCCGTAGAACAAAAGAAAAAAGAGTACGAAGAGAGAAGACAGAAACACCTAGACGAAAGAGCTGCTAAAAAAAATGGCACGGTTTCTGAATCAGCTAAAAATGAGACTCAAAAAGTTGCAACATCTGACTCTCCAACTGAAGCTGAATTAGCCAAACAAAAAGCTGCCGATGCTAAAGCAAAAGCAATTGAAGAAAGAAACAAAACAATAGAAGATCGAAAAAAAGCCTTAGAAGAAAGAAGACAACAAATTATAAACGAAAGAGAAGCTAAAAAAACAACTACTGTTTCTGAAACAGCTAAGAAAGCCGAAAGTACTAACAGCGCTAAAACGGAGGTATTAAAAACAAACGATACCAATAAAACAACAGAAGCCGATTTAGCAAAACAAAAAATAGAAGAGGCAAAAGCTAAAACTATTGAAGAAAGAAAAAAATTATTGAAGATCGCAAAAAAGAATTAGAAGAAAGAAGATTAAAAATTATTCAACAAAGAGACTCTATCAAAAAAGCTAGAGAAGGAAATTTAAAAACTATAAATTAATTACTTAATATTTTAAAACCAATGAAACAAGTTAAATCTTTATTAATTGCTGCTGTATTATTTTTAGGAGCAAACCAAACCATCAATGCACAAGCAAAGGTAGCCCATGTAGATGTAAGTGAGATCATGTCAAAAATGCCAGCTATGCTAGATGCTCAAAATCAACTTGAGAAATTAAGCACTACATATGACGCAGATTACAAAAAAATGGTAGAAGAATACCAAGCTAAATTAAAAAAATACGAAGCTGAATCAACTACAGTAACTGAAGCTGTTAATACAGAGCGTGGTAAAGAAGTACAAGATATGCAAAAAAGAATTGTAGACTTTAGAGATAACGCTCAAAAAGAATTACAACAAAAAGAATCTGACATCGTAAAACCATTAATGGAAAAAGTGAGAGCTGCAATCCAAAAAGTAGGTAAAGCAAAAGGTTTCCAATACATTTTAGATGGTTCTTCTCTTTTATTAGCTGATGGTCCAAACATTACTGCTGATGTTAAAAAAGACTTAGGATTCTAAGAGTTACAACTCATAAAACTTAAAACAAACCGCTCTTCTTTGTACACAGAATTGAGCGGTTTTTTTATACCATATTTTTTAGGAAAATTAATTCCTAGCTATTAAATTTGTTTTAATGGATAACAAGCAACCCATAGGCGTTTTTGACTCAGGCATTGGAGGCACTTCAATTTGGAAAGAGATTCACAATCTTTTACCTACCGAAAAAACCATCTATTTAGCCGATAGTAAAAATGCTCCCTACGGCGAAAAATCTAAAGAGGAAATCATTCGATTAAGCATGAAAAACACCGATTTTCTGCTTGATATGAATTGCAAGTTGATTGTGGTGGCATGCAACACCGCAACCACTAATGCCATTAGGGAATTAAGAGCAAAATACAATGTGCCTTTTATAGGAATTGAACCTGCAATTAAACCGGCAGCAATCAATTCAAAAACACAGGTAATAGGCATATTAGCTACTAAAGGCACTTTAAATAGCGAATTATTCAACAAAACCACCGAAATGTTCTATGAAACCAAAATCATTGAACAAATAGGCTATGGATTAGTTGAACTCATTGAAAATGGACAAATCGATTCGCCTGAAATGGATCAGTTACTTCACTCCTACCTTGAACCAATGATTGAAGCCAACATTGATTTTCTTGTACTAGGCTGTAGTCATTATCCCTATCTCATCCCTCAAATAAGAAAAATTATCCCCAATCATATTCAAATAATTGATTCCGGTTTGGCCGTGGCAAGACAAACACAAAATGTATTAAAAGAAATCGGTTTTAATCCTGGTAATGACCACGAGCCCATTTTTTACACCAATACCAATCCTAAAGTTTTAGAAAAAATTTTAGGAGGTAAATATGTTGTACAAGAAAAAGATTTTTAAACTATTGATTTTTTATTTTACATATCGACATAACAAAGTTATTCCGGAAGAACCAATACTAGAAATCGAACAAAAATCAGACTCATACTAGTATCCTAAATAAAAATTGAATAGCGAGAACTGAAAGAAGCCAACAGCAAAAAGCGTATTGTTTATTTTTATTACCAATAAAACCTAAAACTTAGAAAGAATACAAACTACAATTCTAATTAAATACCATCATTTGGTGTTCTACTATTACTGCTTCCTTATTACCTTTTGATCAAAATTTTACCAGTATTAATACAGAATTTATGCTCAATGATCAAGTACATTCTATTATTTTACGATAATTATTTCTGTTTTGTACCTAATTTTATTTTGAAAAAGAGATACACGCTCTATCTAACAATAGCTATAACCATTGTTACGATTTTAATACGTATTAAATTTTCCATTTGGTCCTAAATTTCATAACATACGCCATCAAAGAACATTTGATAATAACAGAAACGAAATTATAATTTGAATAAAATCCTATTAAAAAAGCTGACATATTTTTTCAAAATGAATAAACATAAAGTTTATTATTCCTTGAACCAGCTGGAATATTTCAAATAATTATTAGCAATTCGTTCAATCTCTCCTGCAAAACCGGATTGATTTAAGTCTTTTACTTTTTTGGCTGGTACTCCTGCCCAGATAGACCCCGAAGTAATTACAGTATTTTGAGTAACAACTGCTCCAGCTGCAATAATAGAATTACTTTCTACAATACAATTATCCATAACGATAGCACCCATTCCTATCAAAACATTGTCGTGAACCACACAGCCGTGTACAATGGCATTGTGCCCAATAGAAACATTATTTCCTATAATGGTTGGGTATTTTTGATACGTACAATGAATCACAGCACCGTCCTGAATATTAACTTTGTTACCAATTTTGATATAATTGACATCGCCTCTAATTACAGCGTTAAACCAAACACTACAAGAGTTTCCAAAACTAACATCGCCAACAATAGTAGCATTTTCGGCTACATAACAATCCTCAGGAATACTAGGTGATTTTCCATTAACCGATTTTATTACCATTTCTAAATGTAAATTATTTTAGTTGATTGCAGGACAGTGACATTCGTATTTCTCACGTTTGCAAAACAAATTAAGTCCTAATGTAATTTGGTGAAAACCTCCTGTGCCAAATTTCACATCTCCCCCTAAATGAGAATAAGTATAAGCGAACATAAAATTATTGTAATTCACACCTAAAATTGGCGAAATAGACTGGTATCTTTGTCTTGATGTACCATTTCCGTTATTAAATTCGGCTTCGTCAAAACTGGTTCTATAAGAAAGTCCGCCCCATACAGTACCAAAATCCATAGCTTTATAAGCTTTCAAATTAAGATCGACTGCCTTTTCGGTAGTTTGACTGGTATATTGAAACAATACCGAAGGCTCCCATAAAATTCGATCTCTGTCTCCAAAAATATAACCCGTACTCAAGATAAACTTTCTCAAATTATCACTTTCATATCCTGAATAGATTTTACGTCGGGTTTCAATAGCATTTTTAATGGTTCCATGAACATAAAAATCCAAATAGTTGTAAGACATTCCTATATCGACATTAAAATAAGACGATTTTTGAACAATTGTCCCATCTACAATTGGATCAAAATCTCCTGATTGCAGAAAAGAAGTTTCATCTAACTGACTCTGAATCAAACCTCCGCTAATACCAAAAGACAGCTGATTCAAATCAATTTCATCTCTGGAAAACATCAAATGATAGGCATACGTCAACTTCACTCCTTTTTGTGAATGATAACCATTTTTATCATTAAAAAGAATAATACCTCCACCGGCTTTCTCTCCTATTCTGCCATTATAACTTAGCGTTTGCAGCGAAGGTGCATCTTCCTGATCGAACCATTGTTTACGGGCAGTCAGTCTTAATTTAGCACAATTAGAAGCTCCGGCCATCGACGGATGAAGCAGATAGTAATTATCCGAAAGATAATCTGAATATACCGGAATTCCTTCTTGAGAATAAGAATACAAACCAATAAAAAAACAGATTAAAAAATAGTTGAATTTAGTATTCATGTAATAGATGATGTTAATCAGGATGCTCGATAAAACAACCTAAATTTTGTCCAAAAACTAAAGTTAAGTTAATTTATTCATTAATAATTCAAATATAGTTAATCATAGAAAATAACTTTAGTAAATTTGTGAAAATTTACAAACATCATGACAAAAATAACCGTTAAAGAAACACAAAACCCTACGATATTAAAGTTTGAATTTGAGGATTTTATCACCAGAAACGAAAGTTTTGAGTTTAAAAACATAGATGAAGCCAAATCTTCTCCTCTTGCTCAACAATTATTTTACTTACCATTTGTGAAAACTGTTTACATTTCGGGCAATTTTATTGCTATTGAAAGATTTAGCATTGTAGAATGGGACGACGTTAAAGAAGCTGTTGCTGAGCAAATTGAAAACTTTGTAAACAATGGCGGCGTTATCATCAACCTTGATGAGAACAAACCTAAAAAACAACCCATTACGGTTTACGGAGAAACTACTCCTAATCCTTCGGCTTTGAAGTTTGTTGTGAGCCGAATGCTGACTAAAAATGCTATTGAATTCAAAAATATCGATCAAACAGCTTCTTCGCCTTTGGCAAAAGAATTATTCAAATTCCCTTATGTAAAAGAAATTTTCATTGACGAAAATTACATTTCGATTACAAAATACGAATTGAACAGCTGGGACGAAATCACACTGGAACTGAGAACATTTATCAAACAATACATTGAGAATGGCGGAATTGTTCTTGACGACAGCGTGGTAATCAATGCCGAAAAACAAGAACAAATTAAAACCGAAGAATTTGACAAACTGGATGTTACTTCGCAACAAATTATCAATATCTTAGAAGAATATGTAAAACCGGCCGTTGCTGCCGATGGTGGAAATATTGCTTTTGAATCTTTTGATGAGGAAAGCAAAATTGTAAAAGTGATTCTGCAAGGTGCTTGTAGTGGTTGTCCATCTTCTACTTTTACCCTAAAATCAGGAATCGAAAACATGTTAAAAAGCATGCTTAACGATGAAAAAATTCAGGTGGAAGCGATTAATGCTTAAAACAAACTCAACTTATAAAGACAAAAAAAGCGTTTCGATTGAAACGCTTTTTTTGTCTTTATGATTCTTAAATGTAAACACAACATTTAGTTTTACTATTTCTTCGAAGTTGTCATCATAAAATCTTTCAGATAATAAGGCTCAAAATAAGCTACATCTGCAAAGTCTTCATTTAAGTATTTTTCATAGCTAAAAGCGCTCATTTCCTTTGCAGAAGGATAGACTACATCTTCTAAAAACACAAAATTAGATTTGGTTAAAACCGTTTTGCATTTTGCTGCACAATCACCTACAAAACATAAGGTTTCATCAAATTCCCGAAAAGAATCTTCAGTAATTATCTCAGCCTGAATTGCTCTTTTAGACTCTAAACCGGCTGAAAAAACAGCACTATACACTTCCATTCTTCGAGCATCCAGCATGGGAACAATTAAACCACTAGCAACGCTTGCCTGAGCTGCTAAAGCCTGTAAAGTATCCACAGCAATCAACGGAATTCCTAGCGCAAAACACAATCCTTTTGCTGCCGAAACTCCTATTCGAAGTCCTGTATAAGAACCTGGTCCTTGACTAACGGCAATAGCAGCTAAGTCTTTATAACTAATTCCGGCTTCTTTTACACAATCTTCAATAAATACATGCAAACGCTCGGCATGAGAATACCCTTCTTCGGCAATTTCATTGCAAACAATTGTTTTTCCTTCTTTAGCAATTGAAACCGAACATTGTTTAGTTGCTGTTTCTATGTTAAGTATATAGTTCAATGGTATTTGTTTTATTTGACAAAATTCAGAAAAAAATCAAAAAAAGCGGTGATAATCTTGAAATTTATTTCTCCGATTCTTTGGATTTGAGTTTTACCATATCACCAGAATTCAACTCTTTACTCACTGTTGTATAAGGCCCAGTAATCACTACATCTCCATTTTTAACACCACTTAAAACCTCAATATTAGTATCATCTTGAATACCTGTTTTTATAATTTTAATTTTAGCTTTGTCGCCTACTTTTAAGAAAACACATTCTAATTTTTTCTCATTTTTAGGAACTACATTTTTATCTTCTTTCGGATCGGGTATTTTTTTATCCGAGATAGAAACTGCTGTCGTATCTGATTTAACTACAACTGCACTAATAGGCACAGCCAAAACATTTCTTTTTGTTTTTGTAATAATATCAACTGTGGCTGTCATTCCTGGTCTAAATGGAGAATAGGTTGCTGGTTTACCCACTAATAAATCCTGATAAGATTCTTTTACTATTCGAACCTTTACTTTAAAATTAGTTACTTGATCAGCTGTTAAGGTAGAACTAGCCGAATTAGAAATACTGGTTACTACTCCTTTGAATTTCTTCTTCAAATAAGCATCTACTTCTACATCAGCCAAGTCACCTTCTTTAATTTTGACAATATCATTTTCGTTGACATCTACTTCCACTTCCATATTGTTCAAATTGGCTACACGCATCAATTCGGTTCCAGCCATTTGCTGTGTACCCAATACTCTCTCGCCCAACTCAACATTTAATACCGAAATAGTACCATCGGCAGGAGCATAAATAGAGGTTCTTCCCAAATTATCTTTTGCTTCATTAACCGAAGCAGAAGCACTCTGAACACTATAATAAGCAGATTGACGTCGTCGCTTTAGCTACCTCAAACGAAGCAACCGATTTATCCCAATCTGATTTGGAAATTATACCTTTTTCAAACAAAACCTTATTTCGTTCATAACTTGATTTTGTTTCTTTGAACTGTGCTTCACTTTGGGTTAAGCCTGCTTTTGACCCCGATAATCCTGCCACTGTTCTATTCAAGCTTGACAAATACAAATCAGGATTGATTTTTACTAGCAAGTCGCCTTTTTTAACAACCTGACCTTCTTTGACTGGCAAAGCAATAATTTCTCCTGAAACCATCGAAGCTATCTTAACTTCAATTTCAGGTTGGATTTTTCCAGTCGCCGAAACCGTTTCCACAATAGTCATTGGAACTATTTTGGCTATTTCAATTTCTTTTGCATCCGTTTTATTACCTAGAATCCCTTTTTTACCTAAGTAAAGCAACACTCCTATTACAACAACAAAAACAGCAATTAGGATATAAATATTCTTTTTTGACATAAGGTTTTAATTTTTTATGATAGGAATTCCAAAATAGAATTCCAATATTTTTGTTTTAAAAATATAATCGTATTTGGTTCTCAATACTTCTGATTGTGCTGTAGAAAGTAAGGTTTGCGACTGACTCAATTCGAACGCATTCATTAAACCAACTTCAAATTTATCTTTCGAATAATTGTAAGATTGTGTTCTAGCATCCAAAGCTTCAATTGCCGATTCATAAGCTTTCAAAGCTCCTCTAGCATCGGTAAAAGCCGTATATACGTTGCGTTGTAAATCCAATTCCTGTTGTTCTAAAGCAATTTTTGATTTCTCAAAATTCACTTTGGAACGTTCTACATTATTTCGCACAGCAAAACCACTAAAAATGGGAATATTCAATTGAGCACCAAAGGACTGTCCTTTATTATCACTAAACTGATCAAAAAACTTAGGTGGCGCTTGCGTTCCAATAACCGCACCAGTAGTAGGATCTCTTAAAGCAACATCGGCATAAGAAACACGACTATTAAAATTATAAAAGCCTCTCAAAGTAGGCTGGTAAGCACCTTTAGCAATCAGAACATTTTTTTGTGCAATTTCTAGATTAGTCTGCGCAATTTTTAATTCCACGCGTTCTAGTTTTGCTTTCTCATAGATAGATGTTGGTGTTTGCCCCAATATATTTTGATCCATTTGAAAAGTACTGGCGTCATCTACATCAAAGTTTTCAAAACTGTCTAATTGTAACAACTGAGCAAGACTTAATTTAGCAATCAACAAAGCATTTTCGGCAGCAATTACTTTTTGATTATCCGAAGCTATGGTCGCTTTAACATCCAACAAATCACCTTTAGGCAAATTACCCGCATTGACTAATTCTTCCGTTCTATTCAATTGTTTTTTATCGATAACCAATTGCTCATTTTGAACTTTTAAATTTTCCTTATTAAATAAAACTTGTAAAAATGCATTAGCCACATTCAAAGCGATATCTTCTTTCATTTTTTGCAGCTGATATTTAGAAGCCAAAACCGAAAGTGTAGTTCTTCTTAAGGTGTTCAAATTTTGTAAACCTTTATAAATATCAATCCCAATATTAGCTCCAGCTGAAGTAAATTGAGTTGTTTGATTTTTTAAAAGTCCAGTAGTAATATCTTGATTCAAACCAATATTCCAAGAATGAGAAGCTGAGGCCGAAATGGAAGGCAAAAAATTACCAAAAGCGTCTTTTTTATCAATTACTGCATTTTGAGTATCCAACTCCGATTGACGAATGGATATATTATGATCAAGAGCATATTTTACGCACTCTTCTAATGACCATTTTTTTATTTGTCCGTTGGAGTAAAAACTAAGAAAAAACAAAAGTAGCAAACTACCATATTTGGCTAGATTCATATCAATCGAATAAATGAAGTAAAGTTACTACACAAAAATAGCTTTTTTATAGTTAGAAATCTCACATAGTAACAAACATTTATATCTTAAAAAAAGTATATGCATAATTTAACATTTACATTTTCAAATATAAAAATTCAATGCTTTTCCTAAATTTACACTATCAAATAAACCTAAATGAAAAAAATAGCCCTCTCTTTACTAACTTTCGCTTTTCTATGTCTACTAAGCTGTTCTACATCGCACAAACTGGCCACTTTAAAACCAGAACCAGACGATGCCAGCCCAATTATATATCAAAATGTCCCTTCTTTTATTAGCTTACCTATCAATGTAAAGCTTAAAGACATTGAAAATAAAACCAATAGTTATTTAAATGGTTTGATTTACGAAGACAATGACATCGAAGATGATGACATTGAAATGAAGATATGGAAATTAGCACCTATCACTATAAAAAACAGCAAAGAAACCAATGCTGAAAAAATCACAACCATCCTCCCTTTAAAAGCGACCATAAAATATCGAATTGGCACCAAAACAATGGGCCTAAATCTCTATAACACCAAAGAATTTCATCTAAATGGAATTGTAACCCTAAATAGTAAAGTAAATTTAAACAACTGGAGACTTAAAACCGAAACAGAACTAATTGGATTAGATTGGAACGAAAGTCCTACGATGACCGTTTTTGGTAAAAACATGCCTGTTACTTATTTAATCAATCCTTCCATAAAATTATTCAAAGCTAAAATTCAGAAAAAAATTGACGAAGCTATCGAAAAAGCAACCAATTTTAAACCGAATGTATTTGCTGTCTTAGAAAAAATTTGCACGCCATTTCAAATGAATGAAGCTTATGAAAGCTGGTTACGAATTGTCCCTCAAGAAATATACACGACAAGCTCACATTTAAAAAACGATTCCTTCTTACTTCAAATGGGAATAAAATGCAATATGGAAACCATTATCGGGCAGGTACCCGAAACTAAATTTGACGCTAACAAAATAGCTTTAAAGATAGTAAACAAAATTCCAAGTCACGTAAATGCCAATATTGTAGCGGTTTCCAGTTATCAGGACGCATCCAGAATTATGAAGAAGAATTTTGCTGGTCAAGAATTTACATCTGGCTCTAAAAAAGTAACAGTACAGGATGTCAATATTTGGCACAAAAGTGGCAAAATGGTCATTGGTCTTGATTTAACAGGTTCTTTAAACGGAACCATCTATTTAGCAGGATTTCCAAAATACAATGCAGAGAAAAAAGAAATTTATTTTGACGAGTTAGATTATGTATTGGACACCAAAAACAAATTATTACGCACTGCTAACTGGCTGGCACAAGGTTTAATTTTGAAAAAAATCCAACAAAATTGCCGTTATTCCATAAAACCTAACCTGGAGGAAGGCAAAAAAACAACGCTGAATTACCTAAACAATTATTCACCTATGACTGGAGTTTTTGTAAATGGAAAAATGGACGATATTCAATTCCAGAAAATTGAATTAAGTCAAAACGCAATTATTGCCTTCATAAAAGTAAATGGCGAAATCAACATCACAGTAGATGGCTTAGAATAAACTAATCACTAATCTACTTTTGTTTTGGATTTTCTCATTTTATAAATAAAATAACCCACAATAGCAACCAATAGATAAGGAACAGCCATCAAAAAAACGATACCGTCATTGACTGCTTTAGCTTGTTCTACATTCGCATCATTATTTAATGCCGCACGACACATGGCGCATTGTGCATAAGTTGAAATTCCAAAAAACAAAAAACAAATTCCAAAAAACATCTTCTTAGTCTTGGAATTTGGAATTTTAAAATTGAGATTTTGTATTTCTTTACACATAATAAGGAGCAATCATTAAATAAACAATCACACCTGTTACAGCCACATATAACCAAATTGGAAATGTAATTTTTGCTATTTTTTTGTGCTTATCAAATACTTGTGCCAAAGCTCTAACATAGGTAATCAATACTAAAGGAATAATTATTACCGAAAGAATGATGTGTGTAATAAGAATAAAATAATAGACATACTTAATGGCACCTTCACCACCAAATTTAGTAGAATCTGAAGTCATATGATATGCCACATACATCCCTAAAAAAGCTACCGAACAAGCAATAGCCGTTTTCATAAGATTTTCGTGAAGTGTTACTTTTCCCTTTTTAATCGCTACTACTGCCAACACTAACAAAACAGCTGTGATACCATTAATAGTTGCGTAGATAGGAGGTAAAAAAGAAAGAGGCTCAACATCATAACCTAGTTTACGTAAATTAACTCCAAAAAGTAATGCTACTACCAAAGGAATAGCAACAGATAAAACTACAATCCACTTATTATATTTTGTTTCTAAATTTTGTTTTTCCATGATCTATTCTGCTAATAAAATACTTATATCTTGTTGTATATCTCTAACGCCCGCTTTTTCTAACCCATCGTAATATAAAATAGGATTACCAAACTCATCTTTTCTACAACGAATGTTTCCGTTTTTATCAATTAGAGCAAACATTCCAGAATGCTCAAATCCACCGTTTACTTTACTATTTTCTCCAGCATATAAATTATAACCTTTATTAGCCAAATCAAAAATAGTTTGCCTGTCACCTGTTAAAAAATTCCAATTAGATGATTTAACACCTAACAACACTGCATGGGATTTTAAGACTGCGGGAGTATCATGTACAGGGTCAATGGTTATTGAAACAATTCCAAAATTAGGATTACCAAAAAATTTCTTTTCAATAATCAACATACTTTGATTCATTTTTGGACAAATAGACGGACAAGTCGTAAAGAAAAATTCTAAAACATATACTTTGCCTTTGTAAGTGTCGTTTGTAATTTTTTCTCCATTTTGATTCGTTAGTTCAAATTTAGGAGCTGGTCCTATTTTAACTAAAGCATCTTCAGCACTAGAAGATGAAGAAACTTTATCCAAACGATCGCCTTTTACAACATCGCTATTTTGAATTCTGGAAACAATTTTTGGAACGGCATAAATTCCAAAAATCAGGATAATAAAGGCAATTCCAATAAAGGATTTATTTTTAATCATAACTAAACTATTTACAATTGCTTAGTAGCATTATTATTTTTTTTAAGAGCGGCACGGTATTCATACAAAATGATTTTAAAATCATCTAGCATTTCATTACTTAATTCCGAAGGATGAAAAGTGTCATAACCTTCTTTATATTCTTTCTTATCTTTTCGCCCTCTTAAATTTCGCTCTTTATCAATGATAAAAACATTAGAAGTACCGTAATTAGCATCTAACTTATTAACTAAATGCAATTGATTATAATAGCTTTTAATTTCATCTGGCGTAGTAAAAACAAAATACCAATGTGAAACATCCGTAAAATCATCAAAAGCATCCATAATACTTTTAACATCCTTTTCTGTCCCAAGAGGACAAATCATAACAAATTGCAAATCTTTAAATCCATGATAACGTTGATAGATTTTTTCGTTTAGATTAAAAAGATTTCCTCGATTTTTTAATAGCTGTGTACCCGAAAACCCTAAAATGGTAATTTTTTTATCTAAAGTAACCTTTTCACCATTTAAAGAAGTCCAATTCCCTATATCGGCAATTTTAGGAGTAATTATTGGAAGTTTTATAAAACTATTTACACCAGAGGCAAAAAACAAATAGGCAACAATAGGTAGGATAAAAAGAACAAAAAGAACTATATTTTTTTTCATCTGGGGAAGTACATTTATTAAGTGCAAAAATAAAAAAAGGCACGCAATAGCGTGCCCTTTTTTTGAATTAATATAGTGTTAAAAATTCCATTTAATAGTTGAATCTTTAAAAACCCCATAAATATAATCCCCTTCAGTCAACAGAATGAAAAGTAAGTATAAGACAAGAAAAACAATAGGTAAAACGATAGACCATTTAAGACTAGATTTTTCACCTTCTATGTGCATAAATGCCCAAACAATATAATATGCCTTAAAAATTGTAAGTGCATAAAATATCCAATTTAACAAACTCATACCAAGTAAATACCCTCGGTGTAAAGCATCTGGTTTGTAAATCCCTAATATTACCTCTATAATTGTAACTACTGATAAAATTGCAAATACTTTCCAGATTCTACCTGCATTTGATTCATGTGCATGTGCCATAATATAAAACTTTAAAAAATTAAACTAGATAGAAAACTGTAAATACAAATACCCACACTAAGTCTACAAAGTGCCAGTACAATCCAACTTTTTCTACCATTTCATAACTTTTTCTTTTCTCGTATGTTCCTAGTAACACATTGAAGAAAATGATAATATTAATAATAACTCCAGAAAATACGTGGAATCCGTGGAAACCTGTAATAAAGAAAAAGAAATCAGCAAATAATTTACTTCCGTACTCATTTCTTACCAAGTTAGCTCCTTCTACAACATAAGCAGCATCTTTTAATCTAGCTTCAGACTCTGCTCTTGAAAGGATTGTTTTTTGCTTGTCTTTGATTACTTCGGTTCTTATTAACACATCCGGATGTGCTTTGAAACCAGCTTGAACTTCAGCTACTGAATAAGTAGGCAAAGTAGCCTCTTCCATAAACCAAGTTGCTTTACTTCTTGACAATTGCTCTCTTTCTTCAGGTAATTTTACAGCAAAATCAGCAAGAGCAATTTGTTTTCCTTCTTTATTAACAAATTGTAAAATACTTCCACCTTTAGTTTCAATAGCTCCGTACTCTCCTTTAATGAAGTTTTTCCACTCCCAGGCTTGAGAACCAACGAAAATCAAACCACCAATAATAGTTAAAAACATGTAGATTATCACTTTATTTTTCTTCATTTGGTGACCTGCGTCAACAGCTAATACCATTGTTACAGATGAAAAAATCAAAATAAAAGTCATAAATGCCACATAATACATAGGAGCAGTTACTCCGTGCATAAATGGGAAGTGAGTAAACACTTCATCGGCCAATGGCCAAGTTTCAATAAATTTAAATCTTGAAAAACCGTAAGCTGCTAAGAATCCAGAAAAAGTCAAGGCATCAGACATGATAAAGAACCACATCATCATTTTACCATAACTTGCTCCCATTGGCTCATTGCCGCCTCCCCAAGTTGTTTCTTCGTTATTTGCAGTAGTAACTGTCGCTTCCATAAAAGTTATTCGTTAAAAAGTTCCCAAATTTACGTTTTTTTCTTATTTAAAGAAATATATAAATAAAAATAATAAAACCCATAGTAAATCCAGAAAGTGCCAATACATTGCACCTAGTTCTATACCAAGAGTTTGAGTCGAATTGTATTTTTGTTTAAAATGATTATAAATTATAATTAAAAGCGAAATTAAGCCTCCAGCCAAGTGCAATAAGTGCATAAAAGCTATAATGTATAAGAAAGTCACCGTAATTGAACTCCCTTGTCCTGTCATATAATATCCACTAGCTATTATCTGCCCAAAACCTTCAAATTGTGAAACAACAAATGACACTCCTAATAACAACGTCGCTAATAACATCATCATTGTTAGACTACGATTGTCTTTTTGAATTGCTTTTTTAGCCAAATGAAAAGTAACACTACAAGCCACAATTAAAACTGTACTGACATAAAAAGCGGTTGGCAACTGAAAATCTTTCAACCAGTCTACTCTTGACTTACTCACAATAAAAGCACTAGTTAAACCGGCAAACATCATAAACATACTCACCATAGCAAACAACAAAATCATCTTAGACGACCTTGCACTTCTTATTTTTTGCTCTTCTGCTGTAAAAGTAACACCCATAATTATCTTAAAAATTTATCAATTATATATACTAATTGTAATAATGAAATATAAGACACACTTACTAACATTAATGTACGAGCTGCTTTGGCTGTTTTAATTTTATATAGCCGTACTGCATAATACAACATCCAAAGTCCCAATAAAAAAACAACAACGGCAGCAATTTCCGAGATAAATAATTTTCCCGTATAGCCTAAACAAGGTAATAATGAAGCTATAATTAACCAAACTGTATACAAAATAACCTGCAAAGCCGTTCCGTTATCTTTTTTCCCTGTAGGCAACATATAAAAACCAGCCTTAGCATAGTCGTCATACAAAAACCAACCAATAGCCCAGAAATGAGGGAATTGCCAGAAAAACTGAATTAAAAACAAGGTTCCTGCCTCAATACCAAAATCACCCGTAGCTGCTACCCAACCTAACATAAAGGGTATAGCACCTGGAAAAGCCCCCACAAATACCGATAAAGAGGTTATTGTTTTAAGCGGAGTATAAACACAGGTATATAAAAAAATAGAAATCGCCCCAAACATCGCTGTTTTAGGATTAATCATATATAGCAACACTAACCCAATAATCGTAAGCAAACTCGCCACAAAAACCGCCATTGTCGAAGACATTCTTCCTGAAGGAACCGGACGATTCTTTGTACGATCCATCAAAATATCCAAATCTTTTTCAATTACCTGATTAAAGGCGTTAGAAGCCCCTACCATGCAATAGCCACCTACACACAACATCAATAAAACAGACCATTGAAAAGGTTGCGAATCATTGAAACCCAAAAAATAACCCGCAATGGAAGAAAACAACACACTAATAGCTAATCCAGCTTTGGTGATTTCTTTAAAATCGGTAAAAATTGCTTTAAGGGAAAATGTATTTGTGGTTGCGCTCAATGCCTTTTCTATTAGGTTTTTGTAAAACTGCTGCAAAAGTAAGGCATCGAAAGGGAATTGACAAAAAACTAATCATAAAATATTGTTGAAGAAAAATTTAAGTTTTTTCAAAACAAAATTTTCAAAAAAACCAATTAACCAAATTGAGAACGTTAAAATTTATTTTTAATTAAACAGTTAAGTGTAAAAAACTCTCCATTTAAACTATTTATTAAAACCATCGCATATTTTTAAAGTACTCAAAATAATTTTACTCGTACTTTCATCATATCTTTTCAAATAACATTCTAACTCCTTAACATTCTTTTCATCAAAATAAAATAGAAATTTACTCTTATTTTCAAGCAAACCCCAATAAGAAAGAGCATGACTACCTAAAGAATAAAACCGAACTAGTAAAACTTTATCCCTATTGGGTTCTACGGGAAAAATTTCTAAATATTTTGCTACACCCATACTCCCTGAATAATTATCAACATCTATCTTACCAGTTTCTTTCTTTTCCAACAATTTATCTTCAATTAAAAAAAGTATCATATCTTTTTGATATTTTTTAATTCTAGAATCTTTTTGAACATAAAATCCTTTTTGAGAAAAACCAACACTTGAGATTAACACAAATAAGAGAATAAAGAAATACCTATTTTTATTCATTTTTATAATTAATTATAAAATTTAGCTGATTTAAAAGTTAATAACACAAAACAAGGAAAATCTGAAAATCAATAATCAAAATACCAATTAAAAATATCCGAACGCACTCCTATTGAGAACCAATTAGTACTCTCTTTAAATGTAGTTAGAGTATTCTGCATTGGGTTAAAATTTCTGTAGATATAACTCCCAAACAATTTCAAATTAGTGTATGGATTAATCAAATAGCCACCCTGAACATCCGTCATAAAGAAATTGGTTTTATTTCCTTGTCCTACTTTCACATTCTTATCAGCAAAACGTTCCAAATCGTAATCGCGGTAAATATTCGTTCCATAATTAGAATTAGCCCCCGAAGCAGCAAAATCAAAACCTCTAACAGCACTGGTTATTTTCATATCGGCAAACCATCTACCTTGATGGTAACGAGCAATAGCAACAAATTCACCAAAATTTGCACCCCACTGATGCCCTAAACTTTGATTGTTATGACCATAATTTGTGATAGGTTCGCTATGCGAATACACATAAGGTCTCACTCTATTGTATTCCAATTGCACTAACAAATTAGGCACATTGAAGGCATTGTAATACTTCGCTCCTATTTGATACCCATATTTGTTTTTCCAACTTCCATCACCTTCCTTCATATCATTCAACGAAAATTCATCTAAAAGAAACTGTCCGTAAAAATTAATTTGGTTATCCCATTTGTATTTGAATGTCAAACCAAGAAGTGCATTTCCGGACTTAGAAGAAGAACCAAACTCAACGGCACGATAAAAAATAATAGGATTTACAAAACTAGCATCAAACCCTCTGTCATTGCTATTTGTCCAAACAACAGATTCAAAGAAGCCTAAATTCAATCGATTGGAGACATTCCAACTCAAGTAATGATTTGCCATAAATTTAGTGGCATACGTTTTATCCACCGTCACTTCTGGACGCACATCTTTGAGCCACATAAAAGTATTGGTGTATTTTATTTTCCAAAACTTGGTATTCAACTTAAAATACGGATACGGACTTGCACCATCACTTTCCAACAAAGAACGATAGCCATCCCCAATAAAATTTCTACCATACCCTAATTGCATATCCATAAATTGATTAGGTGCAAAAGTTATATTGGCTTCCGCCAAAGGAAAATCATAAGCATCTGATTTGAATCCTTTAGCAATACCTATCCCTGGAATAATGGCAGGATTTCCCCCAGATGGCAAAATAGACTCGGCATAACGATTGTAATAATCTGCAAATCGACCTTGACTTTCAAATAAAGTAGTTGAAAAATTAAGTTTATCACCCAATCCTCCTCTAAAGTTAATTGCTCTGGTATTCACAAAAGTATTGACAGATGTAGCACCAGATGCCCTTCCTACTTGTAAATCCAAAACTGGATTCAGCGTAAACCAATAATCCTCACCACGAATTTCAACTGTATTCTCATTCCATAATTTTCTCGACCACCAATCAGAGGCTTTCTTTTTTAATTTTTCATTTTCTTGTTTAAAATTAAAATAACGCGCTACCTCCGAATAATTATAGGGTTTTGAAGCCGTATGATTATTACTTCCCACCTTATTCATTTCGGCATCAAAGTGCGCATAATAACTATGAGAGAATGGAATATTTAAGTGACTTTCAAACTCTGGATTATTGTATTTTTTATACACAATACTATCCAATTCAGTTAATGGTTCATTTGTATTTCTGATTACATTGGCTTTTGCTAAATTTTCAGCTTCTAAAGTAGCTGAACTTTTTAAAGGAATCGCAATTGTTATATTATAAGTAGAATAAGTAGGTTTACCATTGTAAGTAGCAGGAGCAATTATTGGAAACTTTGCAAAAACCCGCTTGGTTTCTGTCATCAATTTTTCATCAACTGCATTGACATATATCACTTTAAAAGCACCATTGGCATCCACTTCAAAAAGGACTTTTACATTCCCATTGAATTTATTTTGAACCAATGATTCTGGAACAACAAAATTTTGAAAAATGAATTCTTGTACTTCTGTATAAAAACATTTTTCTAATGCTTTGTCTTCCCAATTACTACAGTTAGGAAATACAGGAAATCGTTCTGCCGATGAAGGCTTGTCAGTCTGGGCATTACTAACAAAAGCAGAAATACAGAACAATAAAATTAATCCAACTTTATTCATAGGAATGAGGGTCATTATTTAATATTCATTTTGATTATGCCTTCTATGGACAATTTCTTTTGCCGATGAAGTTCCAATTCTTTTTACACCCAATTGTATCATGGCTACTGCATCTTCATAGGTACGAACACCTCCTGCTGCTTTTACTGGCAAAGGAGAAGCATTTTCTAACATCATAATTATTGATTGGATGGTAGCACCATTAGGTTCATTATTAGCCGTTTTATAAAATCCAGTAGAAGATTTGACAAAAACAGCATTATAATCCGCTTCTGAAAAATGAGTCAAAACTACATTTTTTATCAAAGCCGATAATTGAATAATCTGTTGGTCCGTCAAAGCTGCTACTTCAATAATCCATTTGATGATTTTATTATTAGCTAATGCCAATTGAGTTCCCTTTAAAATTTCGCTTTTAACCAAATCAATTTCTCCATTTATGAAGGCTTCGTAGTTACATACAAAATCCAATTCATCGGCGCCCTCTGTAATGGCTTGACTGGCTTCATTTAATTTAGTTTCGATAGTTGAATTTCCAGATGGAAAATCGATTACGGTTCCTATCAAAAGCTTAGCCGAAGTATCTAAAACAATTTTTCTGGCTAAAGAAACCATTTCTGGTCGAATCATTATCAACTTAAAACCTTCCTGTATCGCTTCGTTTACAAATGTCTTAAGAACTTCTTGATTTTGATTCTCGTCAAGTCCAGCTTGAGCCGCTGTCTTTAAATAAGTGGAATCTATAAACGATTTAATATCCATTAATTAGCTTTTTGTCTTTAGTTGATTCACAAAAATACATTTAAAATTCTAAAGCCTAAATGAAATATTTTTAGATTATCCGATTTTTCAATTCAAAACAGGCATAAATAACAAATCCCGCCTAAGCGGGATTCATTATATCTCAATTTTACTTAAAAAGTCATTCTTATCTAATAAACAAATAGCTATTAACGCCAGTAAAGATCCCGCTGTATTAGCGATTACATCGGTTAAATCGCCACTTCTGTAAGCTGTAAAATAGGTTTGAAATAATTCTATTGCCGATCCAAATAATAGCGACATCATAAATACTATCCCTAAAAGATTGGTTCTTTTTTGTGTTTTTAAATAAAAACGCAAGGCATAAAACCACAAAACACTAAATACAAAATAAAAGAAAGCATGTATGTATTTATCAATGTAAGCAATCTTAATTTCAGGTAACTCACTTATTTTTTTAGGCAGAAATACAAAATAATGACTGCCCAAAAAATAGCAGCCCCTAAACTAATTTTCTTAAGCACCGATAAGTTCTTGATAAGCTTCACTACTTAACAAACTATCGATTTCGGATGCATCAGAAATTTTAACTTTAATCATCCATCCATCTCCATAAGGATCAGAATTTACTAATTCTGGAGCGTCTTCTAAACCAGTATTGAATTCGATAATTTCACCAGATAATGGTAAAAACAAATCAGAAACTGTTTTTACAGCTTCTACAGTACCAAAAACTTCATCTTTATCAAGTGTTTGATCTAAAGTTTCCACTTCAACATAAACGATATCACCCAACTCTTTTTGAGCAAAATGTGTGATTCCTACAGTAGCAACATCACCCTCTATACTTACCCATTCGTGGTCTTTAGTGTATTTTAAATTTGCTGGTATGCTCATAATAATAAGTATTTATAGTATAAAATATATTTTTTTTGCAAATGTAACAATCTTCCAATTAAATTTTACTTCTAAATTAGAAATTAATTACCAAAATTATATCTAAGAGTAAATCCGGAACGAATATTAGTAATCGGATAAGAAGTTGAAATTACCGCTTGAGAAAAAGAATGATCATAGTAAAAAATAGCCGTAAGGTTTTTACTAAACGAATAATCAGCTGTGACTTTTAATGACCATAAATTTTGTCCTCCTCCCAACTGATTGTTATCGTAATCCAAATAGCGAACTATAGTTTGATTGTTACGATAAGACAAATCGGCTTTCAAATTAATATCACCTTTAATAACACCTGTTGGATTATCGGCCAATCTTGACGAAAAAACGACATTTTTGAAACGATATCCTAAACCAACTATGTATTCAACCCCTTTTACTTCCGTCAATAAGTTATTATCAAAACTCATGGACAAAGCACGGTCTTTTTTAATCTCAGTAAGCACTTTTAGCGAATTTTTCAACTCAAAATCCAATCTAACTAAAGGGCTAAATTGCTCCACCAAATTGACATTAGAAATTAATGTCTTATTATAAAAATTACCACTATCGTCTACTCCTGAAGGATCTTTGTCAAAATCAAAATTAGATCTAAATTGATTGATGGTATAAGAGGCTCTATAGGCGTGTTGTAAAGAAAAACGTCGGAACGTTTTCTTGAATACCTCATAACGCATCAAGCCATTGTATTTTACATTCCAGTTTGGAATTGGGAAACTTCTAAAAATACCTTTGGATACACTCGTCGCATCCGAACCAGTATAAGCAGCTACAAATGCTGGCAATAATACCGACTGACTGTTCTTTCCAAAACCTATTGGATAACCTTGATTATTCGTATATATCTCTCTTTTCTTTTGTTCAGGATCATTGTTTGGGTCTATTGGATCAGTTGGTATCGGATTAGCACTATCACCATATCTTGGAATTGGATTTCCTGCCCCATAATAATCTTCGGCTAAGCGATTAGCAATAATCAAACGATTGTTTCTAAATTCATCAAAAGCAACTGAAGAAAACTCATCACTTTTAGAAAAAGCAGTCTTAATCAACACAGTCGAAATAGAGAACATACCGTAATTGTAGGGTGAACGCGAATTGTAAGTCCCATCAGAAGCAATATCATATTGTTCTGAAAAATTATTCGAATACGATCGATCCATATTCAAATCAATTTTGAAATCTGGAAATAAATCCACGTTAGCTGTGGCTCGCAACACCTTATTGGTTACCTGAGTATAATTTTGATTAAACTCTTGGTAATTAGTCAACCATCCATTTTTAGCCGCTTCATAACGCACATCATCTTGACTTCCAAAAATAAAACCTAATGAAGGTCTTGAAGAACCTAAGAAACCTATACTTGGCGTATATCCAGGTAAGAGAGTTCCGCTATTTTCAGTATAATTGATTTGAACATTTTTAATACTCGTTAATACCCCTAACAATCCATCCACAAATTCATTTGATTGTGCTTGCGGTTTAGGCGCAGCAGCTATTTTTTGTCCTGGTTTAGGGACTACTGCTGGAGGTCTTCTCACAGGAGCTTTTGATTTAGTCAAGCCTAAATACTTATACAAGGTTTCCATATTGAAACTCGCATTCAAGGCATTAGTTCGTGCATTTTGAACTGTATTTCCTAAATTATAATTAACTCCATCAACTATAATTTCCGAAAGTGCATTTGCTGATTTTTGCCAACTATAATCTCCTGTGTAAGAATAATTTGCTTTTACAAAACTAAACAACGGTATTTTATTAATTGGAAGATCATAATTTAAAACCACCTGTTGTGTATGACGGTTAGGATCGCCAATGTCCCAATAGCTATCCCAAATTGTAAAATCTTCTATAGGTTGGTCAAGATCATTCAAATAATTTTTAACCAAATTATTAGTGGTTGCTGCATAACTAAACTTCAATGATTTAGTCAAATTAAAATTGAAACCATAGTTATAATTAAATCCAAAATTTCTTCGGTACAAAGGTTGTAATTCTAAACCAGGAACATTATCCACCTGTCTAAATTGTTGACGATTGTATTGTCTGTTAATATTGGTATTAAAAGTAACATTAGAAGGTAAGTAATTAAAATTAAAATCACTCAACAACTTCCAATAGCTACTTTTTTTCATGAATTTTGTTTTCTTGAAAGGCTCTACCGGTTTATTATCAAAACTGTACGCATAATCTACTGACGTACTTGCCTGTTGATCCAAATAATCTTCAATTTCATAATCATGTCGTTCTACTTTATTAAACGATTGTGAAAAAGTAAAATTTTCTGGGTCATAAATATGAGGCTTTTGTTCGGCTCCTCTTTGTTTTCTTACCCCAATAAAATTAATACTTGTACGTTTCGTATAATCAATAGCGCGATTTCTTAAATTAGCTCTAACATCTGCATCATCCGTTTCACTTAAAAGTTGTTTCAACTTGATATCTTGATTAAAAGGATCGTACTCCGGTTTAATAGTTTCTTCACCTACACTATAATTGAAAGGCAAATTAACACCCCATTTGTTTGGTAGCAGTTTCCCCAAATTAATATTGGTTACAATATTATACTGCTGAATATCTTCTCTACTTCTCTCATTTGGTCCTTGTTCAATGGTTCCAAAACCTACCGTACTCATTTTCCCTGTTGCAGAAACAGTGGCAAAATCGGCAAAATTTGTATCCACATTCAATACAGCAGCCATCCCTCCGTGATTGTCCATCTCAGCCAAACGAAGTTCATTGAACCAAACTTCTCCTTTAATTTTCTGATGAGTTTCATTGCTTTTTACCCCCACCATCAAAGTACGCACCATTCCAAAATTAGGATTTCCTTTTATTCCTAATTTCAATTTACTATCACCATCACGTTCATTAGGATTCCCGGGAACATTAGTATCATCATCTAAATAATAAACACCTTCCAAAGGCAGTGAACTTGCATCTACACTCATGGATTTGACTTTTAACTTAGTCAGTAATGCTAAAGACAAATCGATTTCATTGGCTTCAGGCCAAACTTCTTCTGCTGTATATTTACAATTACCATCCGTTGCAGCCGTAACTTTTAATGGAATTTCAACCTGATAGAAATTTTGCGTAAAATCATTACCAAAACGAATAAATCCAACCATTTGATTATCTGTTAAAGGAATCTCTCCTTTTAAAGATTCAGCATGTAAAAACATTTGCAGTTTTTTAAACTGACGCATATCTACACTTACATTTTTAAAAACCGCTCTTGAATCTCCAATTTCTAAACCATCTCCTGCAACTCTTAACGATAATGATTGCTCATTTTGATTAATCAAGGTATTGTTATTATACAATTGTTCTCTTGTAACACCTGGCGGTGTTATATAATTAACAGGACATCTGGTGTCATTTTCCTGAATATTAACAGCTGTAATATCTAACTCTGTATTATCATTATCCACATTTGTATCAGTAGGATCTAGTGTACTCGTATATCTTCTCCATTCTCCTCTAACCAAATCCAATGCTCCAAAACGCATGGTTACTTCTTCATCAAAACCTGTCATGAACATTCTCATAAAACGAATCGATCTAAAATCACTAATATTCCCAATAACATTTTGCGGTTGTGAAACCGGTATTTTAAATTGGATCCATCTGGCATTAATCATTTCTCCATTTGGTAAAGGCTCATCATTTACTACACGAATATCAGTAACATAATTTTCCCCTACTTGCATCCCCGGCTTCATATCAATACTGTATTCATAATAAGCATTAATAGTATTCATTGTATTATCTCTGTTGATATCTTCAACATCAGGAACGGTGGAGGCTCCCCTATTAGGATCATTGATATCAACAGCCGAGTTACCATCAACTCCGTTATAATTTTTATAACGCTCTTTAATTCCACCTGAAGTATTCAAATAATAAGTATAATCATCCGCTGCCGGATCTGATTCTCCGGCAAAATTAGTATATACTGTTGCCTCTCCATTATTAGATAAACCATCTAAACCAACATCTTGATTTTTTCTACTATCAGCATTAGCATCAAAAGCATAAATTAATGATTGGGAAGCAGGAACATCTCCCCAAATTGGTCTTGGATTTACTAAAATTTGATCAGGTCCTAATCCATTTTCATACTGTTTCCTTCCGTCTTTCAAAATATCTTCTGAAATTTCCCCAAGATTGAAATAAATTTTACCTGTATTAGTAGGCGTTGTACTTCCATTACCCACATAAGGATCTAATACCCAAAACTGAATGTATTCCACATTTCCCTGTTCGAAATTAGTAGAGCTTAACGAACGCATAATTCCTCCGTAATTCTCTTTAGGAGTTAAACCAAAATTTGAATTATTATTATACGGTCCTCTTTCGGATGGGAAATAAGTTAAATCCAGGGTATTAATTACCTGTGTTTGTCCCTGAGCTATATCCAATGTTGGATACAACTCTTTGCTATAAATTCTTCTGGTTGAGTTCAAAGAAATATCATCATTTGAAACGCCAGAGGGTTTTTGAACATAAAAAACAGGATCTATAGTGTACCAAGCTAATTTTGCTCTTTTATGCCCATAGGACAAATCATTCGACGTTCCATTAAACTCATACGCCGTTGGAAACTTAGCATCTTGATTAGTAGGTGTTGAAGCTAAACTCCAGGCATAAGCCGAACGCATATCGATAGATGATTGAGTACCTTCAAAATCATCTACATACAATGTTGATTGTCCTTGAAATTGATCTGCTTTCGGGGTATCAGGTTTTAAGAACGCAATTTCACCTCTAACGGATAAATTTGATGGCACATCAGTATCAACATTAGGAAGCATATTTACTAATCTTGTAAAAAAAGGAACCTCAGTTGAGAAATTAGTATTGAATCCAAAAATAGTATTGTTTACAGATTCCTGACCATAATTCGATTTTTGGGTAAATGGTTTTTCAGTCATCTTCAAAAAGGTTCCACCTAATGTAAAATTATCCGAAAATTTATGTTCTACATTCACTCCCATAAATCGTCTAGTTTGTTGACCAAAAATGGAATTATTTTCCAAAGAAACATTAATAGGCGTATTGGAAGCTTGTAATGATGGATCCAGAATCTGAACTCTCCCCAATTGATAGTTAACACTATAATCTACTCCTTCAACTAAAACTCTTCCTCCGGCGGTTACTACAACCGAACCCTGAGGCACATTGAATGCTCCAATAGGAATACCATCACCACTGGATGATTTGTATTTTCCTCTTAATAAAAATTTATTTTTATCACTATCTTCTAATGCCTTGGCCTGTGTTTTTCGATACATGGCTCCAAAAACGTATTTACTTTGGTTAGGATTATATGTAGCTGTATTACTATAATCTTCAACTGTATTAGTAGTCAACTTATTAAATAACAACTCCCCAAAAGGTTCTTTAGTAGTAAAAATGATACGTCCATTTTGAGTATCCATTGTCAATCCGGAAACAAAATCAAAAAACCCATCACCACCCGTTTGACGATCATTGTTATAATTTAACTTATCTAAATTAAACACATTCAACAATGGAGTTTCGGCCACCTTATCATCCGGAGAAGGATTCACGGGAAATGGATTTCCTGTTACGGGAGTTATATAATTTAAAGGTGAAGGATCAGTATAAAGGATATTAAATCTAAAATCTTCTTGTTTGATTTGGTAAGCACCAGGGATTTGATAAATATTCTTCATCATCAAATTCCACACAGGATTAGAAACATTAGTCAGATTACTTTTCAACATTTTTAACACCAAACTTTGAGTCACAACAGCCTGCGTTGATTGTGGTGTTCCGGTAACAAGCGTTGCATCCACGCCATCATTACCAAACTCTCCCACTTGATAAACCTGATCACCTATTGTATATTCATAAGCTACAGCCAAAATTTCATCATTCGACAATCTTTGTTGCAGAGAAATATATCCTAATTGTGGATGATAGGTAAATTCATTAGTCGTTAATTTACGAGCATTCTCCAGTTTTGAATAGTCTTGTCCTTCACTTACAGACACTTTAAAACCTGCACTAGCGGTAGCAATTTCACGAATATCTGTTTTTAAATAACCATCTGCGAGTCCAATTTTTGCAGGATCATATTTATTATTTGCATTATCTGATGGAGTATCAGCGGGAGTATTAAACATTCCTGTCGAAGGATTTAAAACCACCACTTCATTATCATTTAAACCCGTTAACTGTGCTTCTCCTAAATCCTGGATTGCGATTACGTTTCTTAAATTATTAGCCGTGGTATTAAGACGTGTTTGCTTATTAGTTACCCAAACCTCAATTCTTGTAATTTGTACTCTACTATCAATAAATGGATAATTTTTTAAAGCCGCATCGTATCGATTTCTAAAGTATTGCGATAAGAAAAAGTGTCTGTCGTTATCATAATCCAAAGCATAGAGATCAAAATCCTGAATAGTTCCTCCTCCTTGTGAAACCACTGTCTTAGTCTGGGATTTTTGTTCAGAGAAAACACCTGTTACCATTGTTTTACCAAATTGTAACTGTGCCTTGACACCAAACAAACTCTGTGCTCCTCTAATTAAAGAACTGTTTAAAGGCATACTCACATTTCCAACTTCAATTTTTTGAATAATATCATCTTCAGTTGGCGCATATTCTAATTTCAGTAAGTTTTGAAAAGCAAATGTAGATTGGGTGTCATAATTAGCATTTACATTCAGTCGGGTTCCCACTTTCCCCATCAAACTCATGCTAATTCTTTGATCAAAATCAAAAGCAAGATTAGACCTGTTTCTGGGAGAAAAGGAAGGATTGTCCTGTTTGGTATATCGAACACCCATATCCATTTCAACGGAACCGGTAGGCTTTACATCAATTGTATTACTACCAAAAATAGATTCAAACAATCCCGAATTGACATAATATCTGGGTAATAAATCTTTTTTATCAGCTTCACTACCTTTTTTCTTCCCATCAATTGCATCCGATTTTTTTTGAAATAATCCTTCATAGATTCTTTCAAAACTAAATTTTCGTATTCTTTTGGAGTTAGTATAATGGGGTACTTGATAGAAAATCCATCTACCGAATGGGTGTAAATATATCTATCTGTTTTTGGGTCATAAGTATAAGCAGAAAGGATACTCTTAGGGTCCTTCATTTGAACTTTCCCTATTGAATATCTTCTTTTTGTTGTATCCTGAACTGGTTCATTAACCTGAGCCAAAGACACAAAACCGCATAATAAAACTGCCCAAACAATACAAATTTTATGCATACAATTGGTTTTTGCTGTGCTTTATAAGCTTTTTAATGCTTGTTTAATAATCGATTCAACTGATGCCTCAGGATTTTCTTTTACAATTTTATCTATCACTTTTTCAGAAGCTTTTCTAACAAAACCTAAAACTTCTAATGCAGATAACGCTTCATCTCTATTTGTATTGCTTTGCGACACAGAAACTTCGTCTAAATCATACAACTTCAAAACTTTTTCCTTTAAATCCAAAATAACTCTTTGCGCTGTTTTACTTCCAATTCCCTTGATGGTTTGAATAGTAGTAACATCCCCAGATGCAATAGCGTGAGTAATTTGTTTTGGATCAAGCGAAGACAACATTGTTCGGGCAATACCTGCTCCAATACCAGAAACCGACAACAACAATTTAAATATTTCTCTTTCTGATTTCTCTACAAAACCAAAAATAGTATGTGCATCTTCTTTGATTTGAAGATGAGTAAATACTTTTATGAAATCAGAATTAGGAAGTAATGAAAAGGTGTACAATGATATATGAACTTCATAACCTACTCCTCCACAATCAATAACCAAATGTGTAGGTGTTTTTTCAACTAACTTTCCTTGTAAATGCGCAATCATCTAATGTTTATTTTTTGAAAAAGTTTAATTAAGATTGTTTTAGCCTCTCCTTAGCAACTTAAAAACAAGTTATTCATAACAACACTTTGTTACAAACGTGTACTTCCTTTGCATTGAAACATTTTTTTACTATTACATCTTTTTAATTCTAAAAAAATAGAATAGCAGTTTTATCTTATATACAAAGATAGAAGTCTTAACTTAAATAGTTAACATTTTATTAATTCTTTTAAAAAAACAAGGAAAATAATTCCCCAAAAAAAACCACTCAAAAGAGTGGCTATACAATATATCTGATTTAAAATATTCATTTTCTTTAAATCAAGATTGTGTTCCGTTTATATATGAATCTAATAACTGAATAGTTTCTTTTTGTTTTTCAATAATACATTTTACCACGTCTCCGATTGAAATCAGTCCAATAACTTTATCATCTTCTACAACAGGTAAATGTCTAATCCTTCTTGAAATCATCATTTCCATACAATTATCCAAATCATCAGTAGGCTGCACAGTAAACACATTACTCACCATGATTTCTTGAACCATAGTTGTCTTAGACGACTTATCTTTCAGAATAATTTTTCGGGCATAATCCCTTTCTGAGAAAATTCCTTTTAGCTGACCTTCTTCAATGACTAAGATTGCTCCAACATTTTTCTCACTCATTATTTTAATAGCGTCATATACGCTAATAGTAGAAACAACCGAATACACATCGTTTCCTTTCGTGCTTAATATTTGATTTACAGTCATATTAAAAAATTTAAAGAAATATAAATTTAAAAAAAAATAACATACAAACCTTAAGCTTATTACAAAAAAAACGATTAAAATAAATCTTCCGGCGAAGTCATTTTATTTAATTCCTGTTTCAAACTACAATTTAAAATCTGTAATCCCAATTGATAGGAAGCATTTACCCAGCCAAATCCTTCTTTGGCAATATAATCAAACTCTGTCCCCACATTACCATATTCAGCAAATACTTTATGGGAACTAATTTCTAAATCAAACTTTTCAGGAATGGTTCCATTGTATTCTACAGCATTTTTGGTAATTAACCAAAGCCATCTGTAGACCATTTCTTGTGCTTTATCCAAATAATTATAATTAATCAGTCCTTCCCATAATAACATTTGGTGTGGTGCCCACCCAAAAGGATAATCCCATTGTCTTTGCGGAGCATTTTCATGAGAATATGCAATACTGCTTGTTTTTGTACTTCCGGTAATCCCCCCTGTTTTTACAAATTTTGGCAAAGCAATTTCCAACAATTGTTTGGCTTGTTCCTCGCTGCACAATTTTGCCCACAAAGGGAAAAAGGTTGTTGCAGCCTCAAAAGGAAGCTGTTTTTTATTCACAAAGTCATAATCAAAATACATTCCTGCCTTTTCATTCCAACACAACTCATTCATTTTTTCTTTTCTGGCAAGGGCTTTTTGCTCCCATTGCTCAGAGGTGTGAACCAAATTATCTGATAAAAAAGCATTATCAAAATACTCTTTAATCAGGTAAGCGATATCTTTTTCATATTTATAAAGAAAACTGTTGATATCTACAGAATTTAAATTGGCACAGGTATTTATCAATCTATCGGTTGTATCATGTCCACTTTCTCTCAAACTACGGTCATGAACAAAATACATATCGAGTTCCGCATCAACTAATGTCCTGTTCAAATACTGTTTTTCAAATTCCCTAATAGGTAAGTTATATTTTTTAGCATACGAAATTAATACATCATCAAAGTGACCTGGTTCCACTTCAAAAGGCATTCCCACTCCATCTGCTTTATACCGATTCAAAGCTGTTGAAGTCAACCTTCCTCCTTGAACCATCCAAACGGTATTATATTCTAATATCACTGTTTCCAAATGCAGCCTCAACCAATTCAAATCAGGTATTTTTTGTTTGGATATATCAACCAGCAAAGAAGAGTATAACGGAGGCTGAGTCCTTGTTAAATAATAACTCCTGTTAGCATTTAAAATTTTACCATAATGAATGATTTGGTATCTAAAATTCTCAGCAATAGCCATGGCTTTATCCAATTGATTGTCTATTAACAATCCAACAGCAATAAAATAACTATCCCAGCCATACATCTCATTAAATCGACCACCGGGAACAACAAAAGGGACTCCCTGTAATTCTGATTTATTTTTTTCTAATGCCAGCGCTAAAATACCTGGTTTTGAATTTAAAGTATCCACATAATCCATTGTATAATTCTCTGGCAAAATGGCTACTTTAAAACTTTTTAATTCTTTTTCTAATTCTTGAAAATAAGCAACTCCTTGTTTATCTTTGGCCGAAACGTATAGTGTTGCAATATCATTAGATGTTTTTTCATCTTTTAGAATTTGTTCCAACCCTTTTTTATCAATTGTACGGGTGAGTTCATTCCAATAATCATCTCTTATCTTTCTCGATATTCTTTGAACAGGTTCTTCTATAATAGAATCTAAATCAACTTCTGCAGTTATTTCTCCTTTCTCTTTAAGTGTTGCCAATTCCTGAAGCAAATTAGACAAATGATAGGTTCCTTCTATAATTTGTTCTTTTTTAGATAATTCATCCACCAGAACAAATCTTTTAGGACCAAGATCGTCTTTTGTAATTTTTTTATCTTGATCAGTATCCTCTTGCTGCAAAAGTTCTCTGAATGTCTTTTCTATATTAAGTAAAATTTTCATTTTGAAACACTAATTACTATTAATGACTAAAGTTTTTAAACTTCAATTCCTGAGTATTATTTGAAGTAAGTTTTTTTAGAATAAAAAAAGAAACAAACAACAAGGACATCGGAATCAACGTATAATAAAATGCATTTTCCGGACCTTCATTTTTAAACAAATAACCAATAATTCTGGAACCGAGAGTCCCTCCCAAGGCAGAAAAAACCACAATCAAACCAGTCATGGAACTATGCATTTTTTGTGGTAAAGCGCTCAAAACAACCGAATTTAAAAGTGGGTAAATAGGCGCAATAAATAGTCCTACTAATGGAAATGCGAATCCTATCAAAGGAATATCACCAAGTGAATTAATTTCTTTCACTTCTAATCCAACAGCTTTAGGGAGAATAAAAATCACAATCAACATTGCAATTAGAATGCAAAAACTCAACACCCAAATCCAGTTGATTTTTTGTGTCAAAACACCGGCAAGAAGCCGTCCTATTGCCAAGGACACTGCCAATATACTTGCCATCATGATACTTATATTCTGCGGAAGATGCAGCACTTTACTATTAAAAGTAGGTAACCAAGACATGATTCCTTGTTCAATCATTACAAACAAAAAAGCACTAATTACAAAAACAATCGTTAAAAGCTTAGCCAATAGTTTCAACATTTGAGCAAAATCATCTGCTAAATTCACTCCTGGAATTTCCATCTGATTCTCAAATTTTGTAAAAAACAAAAACACAAAAGAAACCAATGAAATCCCTGCCAATAACCAATACACATTTAACCATGAATCAGGATTCGTATCTGAATTGAAAGCTGGAAACAAGAAATACGCTAATGCAATCCCTATCATAAAAACCCCTTCAATACTGCTCATCAAACTATTGTGTTCTTTTTGACTCTCTGTTACTGTTCCTATAAGAGAATAAACAGAAACTTTAATCAAAGCAAAAGAAACACCAACCGTTGCAAAAAGAATTTTAGCAGCTGTAAAAGAATTTCCAAAATACATACTAACACACGCTAAAGCAACTAATCCCAAACCAATAAGCATGGCTCTTTTGTATCCAATTCTAGGCAAAAAAGAAGCCACCAAAAAAGACACAATTGCTATAGGTAAATCCTTAAATGCTTCCAGAATACTGGCTTGCAATTCATCGACCCCATAATTAGCCTGAGACTTTAGAATTACAATTCCTACGCTATTTAGCAAAATTGCAAACACAAAATAATTGAGATACATAGCAATCTTAACGGTGCTTTTCTTCATTTTTAATCCTTTTTATAATTATGATTTCAATATTTTATGCAGCCACTACCGACTTGCAATTTTAAATTTTGGATACATTATGAGATTCAAAAACTCATATTATTTGTGATCCCATTCTCTGTATGCTGTATTGTAAAACCAGTAGTTTGAAGATTTGCCTTTAAGTGTACAACTGCATCACCATTTACCCATTTGATATCTATAACTTCGTCAATAGTATCATTTATTTCTACTTGACCTAAAAATGCATTTGAGGTATTTCTTAAACGAATAATTTCTAATTGTTTTTTTACAACTTCTGTTTCTAACCCTCGCTCAATGTCGAGCATTGATAATGTGGTACGATTAATTTCCTTATGACCTGCACTACCACCATTATCTGCCGCTTCATAATTATTTTTACCCGCAAAAATATCCAGATACCAAACCTGTGGTATTCCCGGCATAAACATTTGAATGACTCTGGCAAGAAGTAACTTTTGTTCCTCTTCACCAAGAGCACTAAAAAATGTCGCATTTATTTGATAATAAGAAATCTTCTTTCCTGATGGATCGTAAAGATTTTTTACGCGACCACCACGTTCCATGATTTTGTTCATGATACTTTCTATCTCAGCATCTTCCAACAATCCTTTGTTGTAAACTCCATTTACCTCCTTGCCTTTCAAATCCAGAACAGGAATTCCATCATGACAACCAAGCATGTTTACTGTTTTGTATCCTTTAGCTACAATTTCTTTAGCCCAACTTAATAACGCTTTACTTGTTTTATTTTCAATTGTATGTATCGTTAGACCAGGTAAGAAAAAGTCATAGATATAATATCCTTCATTGGCCACTTCATCATGTAAATGCAAACCATACTCCGCATGAATTTCTGGTAACAGTATCAAGTCGTTTTTTTGCGCTATTTGTTTGATACGCTCTAAATATTCCCAAGTTCCCGGTTTATTAAAAAAATTAGATTCCCCTACTTGTTTATGCAAATAAGCAAAAGCATCTAAGCGAAGAATATTACAACCGTAACCATTTAATTTTTTTAATGTTTCTTCATAGAAATCCCATACTAAAGGCGATGTAGCATTGACATCCATTTGTCCTAAGTAAGAACGCTTTTGTTCTACAATTGCTACAATTTCTTGTTTTAAAGCACTGCAATCTTCAAAATTAACGGTCGTAAAATCCTGATTATGGGCTATCGCTTCATTAATTTTAGTAACTATAAATAAACTTTGCGCTTCAGTTAAGCCTTTTATATTTTGTAAATCCTGAACAGTAATTGGATTATAAGTTACTTGTTGATAAAAAGTATTCCAATAAGGTTGTTCTGTACCATCAGGAAAACGCACTTTTAATATTGGCAAACCTGACTTTCTCATAAACAGTTTATCTAGAAACTCTGGTTCAGGAATTACAATTCCATCATCATTTTTTATTCCATTTCCCTCCCAAAACTCATTCCAATTGATAAAAAAATCTTTGAATTTAGATTCATTTCCGTGTTGTAATAAATCTTTAAATTGAGGTGAAGCTACAGAAAGGTGGTTTAATACAATATCAAATTTCAGCTTTATATTAAGCTCATTTAAATCCTTTAAATCTTTTGGGTTTACTAAATCCTTATTTATATTGTAATCAATAATAGAAAAACCTCTGTCTAAATCACTATTAAAAAAGGTAGGCAATACGTATAACAAAGAAAATACATCCTTAAACTCGTTCATTTTAAGCATGTCAACTGTATCACTAAATTTTTCACCAATACTGTCTGGATATGCATTAAGCATTACTCCATTAATGATATTTTTATTATTCTGTTGCATTGTTTTTTATAAAAGTTTAGATAAGATATTGATGTTATCCGGTAATCGACCAACATTTTGCAGTTTTAAAGCTGCTAATTTTAACGCGATATCCAAACATTCATTAATTGTTTTTTTCTTGATATACGCAAATAAAAATCCAGACCAAAAAGCATCACCCGCTCCGGTGGAGTCCATAACTCTATCTATTTTAATAGCTGGCAATTGTATCACTTCTTTTCCTTTTTGAGATAATTTTACTCCTTTACTACCTAAAGTTAAGCAAACAGTATCTACTCCCTGATCGTGAAAAAATTGAAATATCTCTTCATGAGGAAGTTCCTTTTCAAAAAGACGCAACATATCATCTTCACTAATTTTTATTAAAGGATTGAATTGGCAATAGGTTTTGATAACCTTGAACGCTTTTTTTGACTCTTCCAAAGCTTTCTGGCATAATTTACATCAATACTTAATTTACAGCCTAAATCATAAGCTTCTTGAGCCTTTTTTAAAATTGTTTTTTGTGCAGGATTTTTGCTTAAGGCGAAACAAGTGGTATGAAATATAGTAGTATTAGATAATATTTCGCTTGAAATTTGTTCTTCATAAATGCAACAATCTGCTGCACGATATGGAATAAAATCTGGCGTCCCCTGAGATCTTGAAACAAAAATTACACTAGTCGATTTATCATCTAATATTTTAATGTGGCTTGTGTTTATACCAACACTAGTTAATCGTTCTGTAATGTAGGAACCAAAACCATCATTACCTACCGTTGCAACCATTATAGTATTTAAACCTAATCGTGTTGAATTCATTGCTACATTAGTAGGAGACCCCCCTAAATACCTATGATAATCTCTAGTCTCATTAATAAGAACACCTTCCTGATGTCCAATAAAATCTACTAGCACTTCTCCAACACAAAGGATATCTATTTTATCCATCTCATTATTTATTTGAATTATTCACTTAATTTTGCTTTTTTTGTTTTAATCAATAATGTACAGACAGCACTCAAAATCAATAATACCCCTGCAAAAGTTATTGCCAGTCTGGAGTCATTATTTAAAAAATGTTTTAGGATAAAACCAAATGAGAGATTTTGGATAATCATTGGGATAACAATCATCATATTAATAATCCCCATATATACACCATACCTTTCTTTGGGAATCTCAGAAACAACCAACAGATAAGGAATCCCCATCATACTTGCCCAACCTATCCCAAAACCGGTTATTGCAAAAAACAAAAAGTTCTTATCATGTATATTTGGAAAAGCTAAAAATCCAAGTGCTGCCAATAACAAACAGAAAGCATGAACCGTTTTAGGACTATATTTTTTAGTAAATCCAACTAAAGCAAAAGCCGAGATGAATGTGACCACATTATACCATCCGTTCACTAAACCAGTCCAGCTCACTGCTTCCTCATATGCTACAGGATTATTCTGAGGAGTAGCATTCCAAACGGATAAAGCGATACTTTTGGAAGAATTTTGCCAATAGCAGAATAATGCATACCATTGAAACAAATACACCAATGCCAGTTGCCACATTACTTTGGGCATTTCTCCAATGGCTGAAAAAATTTCTATCAATGGATCAAATAAGCCTCCTTTATTTTCCTTTAAATGAGCAAGTTCTTCTGCTGTGGGAGGAATTTCCTGTGTTGTTCTCATACTCCACCAAATTGTCCCAATAGAACAAATAGCCCCGAGAAAAAAAGAAGCATAAACCCAAGTGGGCAGAGACCCTGTTTTGCCAATAAAAATCATTGGAAAAATAAACAATGAAATATTAGCTAATGTTTGTCCAAAACCAGTAAAAAAGCTCTGCATTTGAAAACCTAAAGGCAATTGCTCATCATCTAATTTATCTGCAATAAAGGCTCTGTAAGGCTCCATCGCTGTATTATTACCAGCGTCTAAAATCCATAATAAACCTGCCGCCATCCATAATGAACTACTGAAAGGAAACAATAATAAGGCTATACTACACAAAATAGCTCCTATTAAAAAATAAGGTTTTCTCCTTCCCCATCTTGGGCTCCAGGTTTTATCACTTAATGCACCTATTAAAGGTTGAACTAATAATCCTGTCATTGGCCCCGCCAAATTCAACAAGGGTATTTGATCAGGGCTTGCCCCTAAAAAATCATAAATAGGATTTACCGCACTTTGTTGTAATCCAAAACTATATTGAATACCAAAAAATCCGACATTCATATTCCAGATTTGCCAAAAACTAAGTTTGTATTTATATCCCATTATTCCGACTATTTATTAAATGACATTAAATTATTTTTTTAAAATTAATTTAAAAAAAATAACATGGTCATTATTTAAAATAAAAAACGTTTTCGTTAAACCCGAAAACGTTATCGAAACATTAATAAAAATTTAAACTTAAGTTATTTATCTTCAAATGGAATAATAATTTTAGCCTCCCATTCTAACTCATTTCCACCATTAAATGGGTTAGCTAAAAAATGTTCTAAAACCCTATTTTGTAGTTTTATTTTATTTCGTTTTGCATAATCTAAAATGGCAAACCAAGCTCTATCTGATGTCCTATAATTCCCAAAATACGTTGCCTGAATACCTCTCATTGCTGGGATTTTTTTAAACTTAACATGTTGATCCGGAATATATTTTGTGTTTTTAGGTATTGGAAAACAATAATTAAATTTTAATAATTCTTTTTCCTGATTCCAATCAACAATTTCTAAATAGGGTCTAAATCCAATAATCTTAATTTTATTTCTATCCAAATAACCAACAATATCTATATCATTCATAATCATTTTCTGAGCTTTTTCCTGCAAAACACTTTCCATCGATATATAGGCAACAAAAATTTCTTCTGAAGTAGTTTCACCATCAATTTTCACTTTAAAATTACTGATATGTTCTACAAGACCTCTCTTGAAATTTCTAATTTTCTCTATTTGCTCTTCTGTAAATTTTGTTGAAATAAAAGGCACAGTCAACCTATTGTATATTGAATGATTTAAATCTTTTATACCAACAGTAACTGAAGTTACACTATCATTCAATGACTTTAATTCCCAGGTATAAACAAATTCCTCATTATCTTTTACCATTGATTGTTTTATGAAATCAAAATTTCTTTTTTCTAAAACAGTATAAATCTCATTTTGGTTTTTAGATTGAGCTGATGTCCATTCCGCAATCCCTTGAAAAATAGTTCCTGTAGCGGTATTAACTTTAAAAGTAATAGTATAATCCGATTGCTTTAATACAAAATACCATCCTAAAAAAGAAAGTAAAACTACAACTGACAACCTCTTTAACTTAGTATTCATTTTAATATGTTTGATTTATTTAGATTTAAAAAATTTGATTTTACTATTAATATAGTTTCCAATATTTGTTCCTTGGACTACACCATTCTCAATTGCGGCTCTGTAATGAATTCCTCCATACAACCTGCTAATAGATGCTTCCGAAGCTGCTTGTTTAAAGGATTGAAAACTTCTTTTTGGCAAACCAAAAGGGATTTCAGAATCATCAATATAACTGAAATTATCTCCAAAAATAGAGGTTAAAATAATGGACGAACAAGACGAAACGACAGAATGCCCACTGGTATATTCTGGAAAAGGAGGCGTTTGCAATTGTGGTTTCCAATTTTCATCAATATATAAATTAATATAGGTTTCTGGGCGAATCACATTGGTTCTGTATTTTTCATGCCAACAGCTAATAAAACTTTCAAAAATACCTATTGATGCTTTTGTATAAGCAAAAACCGTAGTCTCAAAATTTGATTTTGTTTTCTTTAAAGCAATCTTAGTAATATTGATCCAGTGTGCATCGGGTGTGTTTTTCTTTTTTGCAAACATCATGTGACCCTGTGTTACTGTCGCATACGGGTTGCAATCCCAAAAAGTAGCAATAGCTGATTCTTCCGGAATTACATTTGTCTTGGCGTTTTCAATGGCTAATAATTTTTTAGACATTTCATTACCTACATCATAGGTTTCTTTAGCTTCTTTGTAAAACAAAGAGTTTTTATCAGTAGAAAAAGGATGAGGCGCTTTTGGTTTAAATTGTGAAGCAGAATCCATTACTAAAGTTCGTATTTCTCCCCAATGTGGCTCAACTCCATCCATATAAGCGGGAGGAGTGGGTTGCCATCTTCCTGCTTGATCCGTATGAACAGAATACTTAGGAAAGGTTCGGGTTTGTTTGTAATTGTCTTTTCCCATCCACGCTTTAATTCTATCTACTACTTTTAGCGCATAGTCTTTTGATACTTCAAATTCTTTTTGGTTTTCGGAACCCCATTTTTCATACAAACTATCCCTATATTTTTCCAATGCTTGTTCTGAAAAAATAAGCTGTTTACTTATTTCCATGTGAGCAATCAAAGCTGCTAATTTTTGGTTGACTCCACTTTTAGGATCTAAAACTGGAATAGAATCCAATCCTTTTAACTGCCCCTGAAGACTTTCATATTTATTACTGTTTTGTGCAATAATCTCATAAGCTGCCACATTAGGATAAACATAAATTCTACTAGCCACAGGAGGAGAAAAAATATCATGAACCATAATTCCTGTTACTGTATCAACAGCTGAACAATAATCATTGGCTGTAATAACAATGGATTTTTCTTTTTTACAAGACGTTAAAAAAAGAATCACAATTCCTAAAAGAAAAATTTTAGCTTTCATTTTTATTATTTGATTGTTTTATTTTTTTTCATTGGAAGTTCATATACTTCTGCTTTTTTATTATTTACCGTCACCAACAAATAGTTTTTACCATTAAATGGAATAATATCTAAGTGACGTACTGCTTTTTGTGTCAAATCAATTCCGATTTGATTTCCTAAATAGATTGTTTTTTGATTTTTAATTAACGCTCCCGAAAAGCCATCAAATCGGCTATGATAGGGTGTCACACCAAAATAATTCCCTGCGGTAAATACTTCGTCTTGTCCATCTCCATCAAAATCAGCTTTTACAAAACTTGTTATAGGACTTACTTGCATTTTATTTGAAAAGGGAACAAAAGTAAATTTCCCCTTGTCATTTCTCAAATAGCCTGATTTTAAATTATGAACTTCATACAATTTTGCTTTTTCTAACATTTTGGTATCAAAAACTTCATCAACAGTTTTACCTGCAAAAGATTTATAGGTGTTGAATTTCTTTTTTAACATACCACTGAACTCTTCTGCTAATTCATCTAATCCCATTGTGGTATAGTATTTCCCATTTTTCTCAACAGTAACAATGGTTTCGAACATATCGTTAGTATCAAAATCATCATAATACATTTTCATGGGGAATTCTTGAGAAGCCTTAAATTTTGAATTCATCCCCCAATTACCCACTAAATAGTCTTGGTCACCATCATGATCAATGTCAAATGCACAAATAGACTGCCACAACCCATTTTGTTTTCCAGGCAAAAGATTTTCTGTAACTTCTTTGAAGATTCCTTTTTTATTGGCGAAAAATTTTGGTTTCATCCATTCCCCCACTACAATCAAATCTGGGGTTCCGTCATTATTAAAATCGGTAACTAACGCATTGGTAACCATTCCGATTTCTTCAAAAATCTTGTTTTGAACAATCGAAAAGACTCCTTTGTTATTATTTAACAAGTAACAATCCGGCATTCGTCCAAAACTATTATACTTTGAATTATTTCCGATGAATAAATCCAAATCACCATCTTTATCATAATCAATGGTTTTAATTACAGAAGCATTCATTGCTTTGGTGTCTGGAAAAGTACTCTTATTAAACGCATTTCCTAAATACAATCTGTGAACTAAATCAGCTGCATATTGCCCACTTCCAGATGCAACTATCAAATCATTTTGTCTATCTCCATTGAAATCAGCAATCACAGCCGACGCATCTTCATAAATGGAATCTGAGGAAATGGAATGGAATGTTTTTTTAGAAAATCCTTTTCCGCTTTGAAGGTAAACTGCGGCTAATTTTCCTTGCGAACCTCCAAAGAAAACATCTTCTTTACCATCATTATTCATGTCTCCAACAACAGTTGCAGGACCTCGATCAGAACGTTGATACGGTATCAGTTTTTGAGCTGTAAAATCAACAAAGTTATTTTCCTGATGTATAAAATCGAGTCCCAAATTATTGGCAACTTTTTTGAAAACAGGCAAAACCAAAGGATGTAATTTTCTATAATCAAAAGCTTTTCTACTATTATTGGCTTTTATAGTAAGAGTTTGATTTGTTTTTACATTTTTAAGGGTTTGAATCGTTTTATCTGGCCAAATTACCTGTATAGAATCTACTTTATTTATTTTCCCGTAGCCAAAATGAATTATCGGCTCTGAGCTCGATTGAAAACCACGAGTCGTTTGAATTTCTTTAAATTGTTTTTTGCCCTTTACATACGAAATCACTTTACTTCCAATTCCGAAAGTGTTCTTTCCGCCAAAACGCAATTTTAATTTCAAATAATGCGCTTTATCATTCGTCTTGTTAATATAGATTGAAGCAATATTGTTTAAATTATTAGTTACTACATCTAAATCCCCATCATTATCTAAATCGGCATAAGCACCACCATTCGAAATAATCGAATCATTTTCTATCCATTCCTTAGATTTGTTTTTAAATTGTAAATCTTTACCCCCTTGAAATACATAATTGGTTACATTACCTTTAGGCATTTTGTTCAACGCCTGTTTATCTAATAACTTAGTGGTGCTAAGTTTGGTTTTGACATTGTCATTTGAAAAATACTTTATGTAATCTAGATCATTTGGTCGTTTTGGAATTCCATTACAAATAAAAATATCTTGTTCCCCATCTTGATCATAATCCGCAAATAATGAACTCCAACTCCAATCTGATGCCGCTACTCCACTCAACAAGGCCGTTTCTGTATAGTGATTCCCTCCTTGATTGATTTGCAACATATTTCGGGTATACTGATAATGATACCCTAATCTTTCTGTTCTCACCTTCAACATTTGAGGATTATCATCACCGGCTGAAGATTTTAAAACTTTTTCATCCTCTGGCAACATATCTAAGGTTATTATATCTGGAAAACCATCGTGATTAATATCAGCCACATCAACTCCCATAGAGAATCGACTCGTATGTCCAAAATAATTTTTCATACATTCTGTAAATGTACCATCCCCATTATTCAAGTAATAATAATCGTCTTCATGGAAATCATTACAGATATAAATGTCTTGATTACCATCCAAATTAAAATCAGAAACTGCAATTCCTAAACCGTATCCGTTCGCTCCTCCAAAAATTCCTGCTTGCTCACTTACATCAACAAATTTACCAGCATCATTTCTAAATAATTTATCACCACTTTCATAATTTCTTTTATTTCGAATTTCTGCTTTACCATAAGATAATTCGGAGTGTATTGCGTGATTTAATAAATACATGTCTAAATCGCCGTCATTATCATAATCAAAGAAAGCCACTGAACTGCAATAATTATCAATATCCAAACCATATTCGGCGGCACTTTCGGTAAACGTATTATCTCCATTATTAATATACAATTCGTTATGACCTTCAAAACCATTAATACCAACGACCGCACAAACATAAATATCAAGATATCCGTCTCCATTGACATCAGCCATAATAGAACCCGTTTCCCAGTCACTTTCCCCTTCTACTCCTGCTTTTACGGAAATATCTTCAAAAACATTCCCTCCTTTGTTGAGATATAATTTATTTTTTCCCTGATTAGATGTAAAATAAATATCAACTAATCCATCATTATTAATATCTCCTAAAGCTACTCCACCACCATTGTAATAATACAAATAGTCTAAAATTGAAATATTTTTAGAAGCATCTAATTTATTATTAAACTTAACATTACTTTTTTCAGATGAAAGTTTTTCAAATAATTGATTTTCGTTTCTTGAGCAATTAATGAAAAGAAATGTAAACAGACCTGCTATAATAATTTTATTCATTACTTATAAATAGTTTTGGTGTATTATTATTTACAACAGCTAGTACAGCTATCGAATTGTTTTTAGATTTAATACATTTAATTTTTTGTACTTCTCCAGTTATAAATAATCCAGATTTATCATAGGGCAACCAAGAAAAATCACCTTTTTTATCTCCTAATAAGAGACTACCAAAACTGGCATCTAAACGATTATATTGTGGCTTATACTCGTATTGATTTCCTCCTAGAATTAGATCTAAATTCCCATCATGATTCACATCAGTAACACAAATAGTATTAACTGATGAAAGCTGGACAGGAGTTGGTAATTTTTTTACTTTAAAATTCCCTTTTCCATTATTTATTGCCACAACACTTTCCTGAATTACAGCCGTTTTTTTCAATGAACTGTTTATTACATCAGTAGAAAATATTTCCTGAACAGATTTTTTGGCATAATCTGCATAACTCAAATTTTTCTTCTTAATTGAAGGAATTTGTTTCGCCATTTCCTGTTTAAGATTAATAGGTTTATCCTTTCCATCTATATATCTGGTAGAAATTTGTTCAATAGTACCATTTCCATCAAAATCATTTGTAAACAATCTCATAGGGTTTTTAACCGTTGCTTTATAAGAAGTATTTGTACCCTTATTACCCAAAATTAAATCTTTTTTGCCGTCATTATTCAAATCCACACATTGTACTGAATTCCAAAAACCTGAAAACCCTGCCAAATTTGAATTAAATACTGCTAAACGTCTGCCAGTATTTTTAAAAATTTGTGGCGCCATCCAATCTCCTACAATTATCAAATCTTTCTTCCCATCATTATCGATATCCTCCCAAACAGCATCGGTAATCATTCCAACCGAATTCACCTTAAAGGCTTTTTTATCAATAACATTAACAAAATTTCCTTTTCCATCATTTTCCAACAAAAGATGTTTCGGATCTATTCCATATATTCCCGGTACACTTCTACTTCCAACAAAAACATCCATATCGCCATCATTATCAAAATCATAAGGTGTAACTACCGAAACATTGGTATTAGCTGTAGGTATTTTGGAAGTGGATTTAGTGAATATACCTTTCCCGTTGTTCAAATACAAGCGGTTAGAATAATTAGCAATATCAATATTTTCATTACCTCCCGACCCTACAAACAGGTCCAGATCTCCGTCATTATCGACATCAAAAAAACTTGCAGCTGTATCTTCAAAAGCAGAATCTAATTCAAATACTTTTTGATTGGTAATGGCAAAATTATTAGCAGCATTATTAAGATAGATTTTACCGGATTGTCCTTTTCCCCCTCCAATAAAAACATCTTCATTCCCATCACCATTAACATCACCAATTGCAAGTGATGGTCCCTCCTGAGAGAGCATTTTTGAAATTAAACCTTCATAATCAAAATCTATATAATCATTTTCCTTATGAGTTAAGAAATTTGTTTTAACAGACTTAAGTAAAGGTTTTGATTTATTCGCTTTTACCAAATAATTCGTTTTGGCATTTCCAATTGATAAGTTAAGTGTATAATTTTGACGTGGTTGCTTTACAATTTGAGTTTTCCCATTAGGCCAGATAACCTGCAAAGAATCAATTTTTTTAGTACCCAAACCAAATGTCATTACATAATCTACTGAAGATTGAAACCCTCTTGAAGGAATTAGTTCTTGACGAATAATCTCCTTCCCACTATACAATTCAACAACACTTCCAATAGCAAATGTATTTTGTTTATCTCCTTTTAATTTGACTTTAAGATAATGATTTGCTTTGTTTTTCTCTGAATTATTTCTATAAACAAACGATTCCATATTCACATTATTGACTACTAAATCTAAGTCGCCATCATTATCTAAATCCCCATAAGCAGCACCGTTTGAAAAACTTGGTGTAGCTAACCCCCAGTTAGTTGCTTTATTTGTAAAAGAAAGATTGCCGTTGTTTAGAAATGCATAATTAGAAATAGGCGTACTTGGCATTTTGGCAATTATCGTCTCCATTTCTTCTTTTTTACCCGTAACCACCATTTTTTGCATCAATTCATTAGCAAAAAAATCCATAAAATCCTGATTAGTCAAATCATTGTAAATACCATTACAAACATAAATGTCTTTGTAGCCATCATTGTTCATATCAAATATTAATGCTCCCCAACTCCAATCTGTTTTACTTACACCAGCATAATTTGCAATTTCAGTAAAGCGGTCTCCATCATTAAGCTGCAAGGCATTAGACATATATTGATTATAAAAATCCATGCTCAACTTACGAGTCAAAAGATCATAATTATCAAAACTTGTGGTATTTTTAAGTCGTTCATCTCCTTCAGGTAACATATCTGTTGTAAAAATATCACCCCGACCATCATTATTAATATCTGCAAAATCAGCTCCCATTGACGACTGACTAATGTGTGTAGTCATATCTTGGATTTTTTCAGAGAAAGTACCATTTGTATTGTTTATATATAAATAATCTCTCTCATAAAAATCATTTGAAATATAAATATCTGGGTATGTATCTCCATTAACATCACCTACAGTAACTCCTAAACCAAAACCAATTAGGCTTCCAAATATACCAGATTCTTCACTTACATCAACAAATTTACCCCCATCGTTTCTAAGCAATTTATCACCACCTCCTTTTAGAATTTCAGGTACATCCCAGTCTTTATCTCGTAGTTCACGTTTATTAGAGTAATTTAAAGAACTTACCGGAATAAAACTATTATTCAATATATAACAATCTAAATCTCCATCTTTATCATAATCAAAAAATGCTGCATGTGTAGTAATTCCTGTATCGGCTAAATTATATTCTGCTGCTTTTTCAGTGAATGTATTATTGCCATTATTAATATATAATTGACTTTTTCTGATTGCATCAATATTACTTCCGGCATCACATACATAAATATCTAAAAAACCATCGTTGTTAATATCAACCATAACCACACCGGTAGACCATGCTTTTTTCCCTTCAATTCCAGACTTAGCTGATATATCTTCAAATTTAAAATTACCTTTATTCAGATATAATTTATTTTTACCTTGATTTGAAGTAAAAAAAACATCGGCTAAACCATCATTGTTTATATCCCCAATAGCAACGCCTCCTCCATTATAAAAATTACGATATTTGAATATATTCATATTCTTCTCATTTTTAACCTCGTTTACGAATTGAATTCCTGTTTCAGAAGAATCTAATTTGCTAAAAAGTGTATCCTCATTATCTTTGGAACAACTCAAAATAGTATTTAATAAAATAAAAAGTAGAAGAATCCTGTACATTTTAAAATCGTTTAATTTATAATTAATTACACTTGCAATTTATGGATATTGTTATTCAAAAAAATAAAATTCACACAGAAATACTTATTTAATAGTAAAAAAAATGGTAAATAAATTTCTATAAAAAAACAAGGAGGGCAATGATTGCCCTCCTTTTCACACTAACTAACCAATTTTAAACAAATACTAATAACCAGGATTTTGTTTAATATTTGGATTTAATAAAGCAGTCGTTGGAATAGGTAACAACACTCTATATGCATCTGTGTTTGTCATAGTTGCTCTAGATGTAGTATACTTACCAAAACGAATCATATCATTTCTTCTCCAACCTTCTTCCCATAATTCAGTAGCTCTAGCTTTATACAAACCATCTAATGTTGACAAATCAACAATAGTAGTAATTCCTTGACGACTTTGTAATTGAGCTGCGATTGCTGTTGTAGTTGTAGTACTAGTTCCTCCTCTTAAGATAGCCTCAGCTTTCATCAACAATGCATCTGCATAACGGAATAAAACATAATCATTTTCTGGTTTATCCATATTAGAAACATCCGGAATATATTTTTGAGGACGGATACCCCATCTTTCTAACCAGTCTTCGGCAACAATTTTTCCGTCTGCTGGCAAACCAGCAAGGTCACTCTGAAAGTTCAATGGACGATCACCATTTTGACCTCTGGTTTTTAAAGCAACAGTACCACCTGGAGCATATTGTTGACCAATACGCATTCCTAAAGGACTTCCAAAAGTTTTGATAATTGCTTCATCATTATTCAAAATACGTCTATCAGTAGGATTGAATTGATTATAGTATTCTTGTAATACTGAAAATCCATTCCATCCTGAAGGCACTTGATTATAGTGGTTAGCCATATACCATCTTGATCTCATACCATTTACTCCTAAACCAGCAACAGCATCAACACCTAAAACGTTTCTAGCAGTTAAAATTAACTCTGGAGAAGTATTATTAGAAGGCTTAAAGTTATCCCAATAATCATTAGCTAAAGTTACAGAAGAAGAAATTTGATCAACATACTGAATAACTTTGTTCATATTATCAGCATTGTTAGCATTAAAACCTGTATGTGAAGGCGAATCAAAAACTGCCTTGTTCAAATAAATTTTAGCCAACAAAAATCTTGCAGCATCTTTATTTGCGATTGAAGGATCTGATGCATTTTTATCAGGTAAATTTGGCAAAGCCTCTTCTAACAAAGCAATAATTTGAGCAGTCGCAGTAGGAGAGTCCCATACTTTTGGAAAATCATTAGGATCACTACCTGCTTCACGATAAGGAACTTGACCATACATATCGATAGCCATGTAATAATAGAACGCTTTCAAAAATTGAGCTTGCGCTTTATTTGAAGGAGTGATTGTTTTCAGACTTAATGCCAAATCACAATTATAAACACTTGATAACATATGTTTCCAAGCTGTATTCACTTCTCTACTATTAGCTGTCCATGTATGAAAGTGATTTTCTAACCATGCTCCACCATCACCCCAGTCACCTGCACGGGTTGGAACAATAACAAAGTCAGTAGTTACTTCTTGAACCGCAAAAACACCATCTTGAGTTTGTATTTTAAGAAGACCGCTATATGCCGAATTAATTACTGCATCCGCATTTGCGTTTTCAGTTAAAGTTGCGTCTAGCACTTTTTCATCTAAATCAGTACAACTAACTCCAAGAACCAATGCTCCTGCATAAATACTGTACTTTAAAAATTTTATATTTTTCATTTTTATTCTAATTAAAATGTTACATTAAGACCTACCGAGAAAGTTCTTGCTCTTGGATAAGACAAATAATCAATACCAGCTGATGGAATACCATCTTTAACTTTGTTTGTGTCAACTTCCGGATCAAAACCTGAATATTTAGTAATTACAAATAAGTTTGATCCATTTACATATAAACGAGCTGATTTCATTTTAAAACGTTCTAAAAGATTGCTTTTAAAAGTATAACCAAGAGTCAACTGTCCTAATCTCAAGAAATCACCTTTTTCAAGATATTTAGTAGATGGTGTATTAGCATCAGAATTTGATTGAACTGAATTAGCAACTTCCGGAGTTACGTTTTTACCTCCCAATTGGTTTTTATAGAACAAAGCTACATTAGTATTATTGAATAAATAATGACCAAAATTACCATAAAGTGATGTTGAGAAATCGAAATCTTTATAAGCTAAACTTGTTGAAAATCCTAAAGTCATTTTTGGAAGAGGTTGTTTATTCAACATTTTTGGAGCACCTCCGTCAGCATACTGAGAAAGACCATTTGCATCATACCCAGTGAATTCAGCTAAGTAATAATTATACAAAGGATATCCATCTTGTATTCTTTGAACATAAGAATCAGTTAAACCTGCACCATCAATTGCACCAACATTATAAATATTAGATGCGCCTAAATCTTTTACTTCATTTTTTAAGAAAGCAGCATTTCCTGAAACATCCCATCTTAAATCTTGAGTATCAATTACATTGTAATTTAATGCAACTTCAACACCTTTATTAATTAAATTCGCTGGTAAATTAACATATTTAATACCTTGTGGTGATGGCTGTCCAGATGTTGAAGGAATACCAACAATCAAATCAGTTGTATTTTTTTGGAAATAATCAACAGATCCAGATAATTTATTTTTTAACAAAGTAAAATCAACACCAACACCATATGACGTAGTAGTTTCCCAAGATAAATTTGGATTAGCATTATTCACTACATTAAATTTATAAGGATCTTGGTACTCAATAATACTAACAGATGAGTTACGAGGGAATTCTGTATTACCAGTTTTTCCAACATTAGCTCTTAATTTCAAGTCATTTACATTTCCGTCTTTTCCAGAAACTAATTTATATGCAAGACCTAAAGAAGGGAAATTACCATACTTTTTACCAGCAGCAGCTTTAGAAGAACCGTCACGACGGATTGTTAAATCTACATTTAATTTATCATAAAAAGCCATAGAAGCTCTTGCGAAAACAGATTGCATTTCAACCAAACCTTTGTAAGAAGCTGTTCTGGTTTCAGTCGAAATTCCTCCCTCCATATTTTCCAATAAATTTCTTTGCGTAGAAGCAAATCCTTTAGCAGATACAAAATTTCCAGTAGATAAGTAATTATAGTAAGAATAACCTGCAACTGCATTTAAACTAAAGTTTTTACTAAATTCTTTATTGTAAGTAATATTATGCTCAACTGTTTTATTCACTCTCTCATCGTTTGATACAACAGCTTGCCCTCTATACTCTTTCAAATCAGAAGGGTTTGTAGCTCTTGCAAAATCTTGAATATCTAAATCCGGTGTAGCTTGTTGTTTAACTATAGAGTTAGATGTTTCAAAACCTATCAATGCAGTATATTTCAAATTATCAGTCAATTTTACAGTAGTCGTAAGACTTCCTAAAAATTTAGACAAATCACCTCTGTTAGAATAAGAATTCAACAAATGAACAGGGTTAATATAATCTCCTGAAACTCTAACATATGACCCATCAGAATTTTTAACATTTCTTGTTGGATTCCAGTACAATGCAGAACTTAATACGTCACCAATATATCCAGTATTGGTAGTTGTTAAAGCTCTTTGATCTTTTAGATTTGAATAAGAAATACGAGTTTCTAATTTCACTCTTCCATCTATTAAATCATTTGAATTATACAAACTAGCAGTGTATTTATCTAATCCAGTATTTCTGATAATACCATCAGTATTAGACATACCCAAGGAAATTCTTGTATTTGATTTATCTGTACCGCTTGAATATGATAAATCATGATTCATAGCCCCTCCTGTTTGTAACACTTGTTTTTTCCAGTTATAAGACCCTCCAAATTGTTTTTCTGGCGCAGTAAGCTTAATGAATTCTGAAGTTGACAAAACATCAAAGTCTGAAGCAAAAGAAGAAGTTGCAAAAGATGTAGAATAAGTCAATTCAGGATCTTTAGATTTTCCTTTTTTAGTTGTAATGATAATTACCCCATTTGCACCACGAGCACCATAAATTGCAGTAGAAGAAGCATCTTTCAAAATAGTCATACTTTCGATATCATTTTGATTGATGAAACTTAATGGATCTTTGGCACTCATTGTACCATTACCTAAACTTGCACCTCCAGCACTAACGTCTCCTCCAGCCAAAGGCACACCGTCTACAACGATAAGAGGACCATTTCCTGAACGCAATGTACCATTACCACGAATTCTGATTGAATTTGAAGCTCCTGGCTCACCACTTGAAGATGTAATTTGAACACCTGCTACTTTTCCTTGTAACAATGATGCTGGGTTTGTAGCAGCCACATTATCAAATTTCTTTGCTGAAATTTGATCTACTGCTCCAGTTGCATCTTTTTTCTTCACGGATCCGTAACCAACTACAACAACTTCTTTCAATTCTGCTGACTCTTCTTTTAAAGTTACATTTACCGTCGACTTGCCATCCGCACTAATTTCTTGTGTTTTAAAACCAATAAAAGTAAAAACTAATACAGCTTTAGACCCAATATTTTTGATGGTGTATTTACCAGCAAAATCTGTCTGAGTTGATTTAGTAGTTCCTTTAATTGATACAGTAACCCCCGGAAGAGGACCTCCTGCGTCTGATACAGTTCCTGACACATCCTGCGAATATGTCAAACTTGTACATAGAATGGTTACAAGCACCATCAAGCCTTTAAGTAGACTATTTTTCATACGTAATAAATAAGTTGGTTAATAATAATTTTGAATGGTTTTTAAATTCGAGGATAAACATAATGATAAAATTATGTTAAATAATCAAAATCGAAAATCGAAAACGTTTTAGATGAATCGAAAACGTTTTCGATTTTTAGATGATAATATTATAAAATATCAATATCAATATTAATTTTACATTAATAATAATTATTTAATTTAAAAAAAACACATATTACATTTTTTACAGGATTTGCTTTGTGATTCACAAATTAGTAAAACTTTAACTTTTATAAGATTTTAAGACAACTTCATCATTAATATAAAAAAAGGACTGCCTCAAAAGCCGAGACAGTCCTTAAAAAAACTTTTTCAAAAACGATAAAAGATTTATTTAATTTTTCGATTTTTATTTTTTGATTACAATTGTATTTTCTTCAGAACCTACACCAATAATTTTTAAAGATTTCCATTTTTCGGGTAAAATTCCTTTATTGAATTTCAAACCACTATCCGTTAACTCAACTCCTCCAAAACCATAAATAACTGCTTGCAGCATAGCTCCAGCGCCTGTAGCAAAATAGGGATTATTACTATTAGCCGATTCAGAAAACACTCCGAATGGAGGTCGACTATTTGGTAAATACGATTTTACAAAATAATCATAAGCTTTTTGGGCATTGCCCTGACGGGCATATAAAACAGATAATACACCGGATGCCATAGCCGGACCATCTTTAGGATCAATCTTAGCAGAATAATACTCTAAATCTCTTTCAATTTGTTTTGTATCTGTAATTACATGCAATGGATAAGCTAACAAATTTACATCAGCCTGTTTAATCATTTGCCCATCATAACCTCTGTAATTTTGTGTAATACCATTTTTGGCATGAATTAATAAACGCTCAGACACCTCTACCCACCGCTTATCAATTGGCTCACCAAGAATTGTAGCTGCCTTAATAGTGTTTTTTAAAGATTCAATTACAGATGCATTTGTAAATGCATTATCATCAATGTGCTGTGCATACTCATCTGCACCAACAACATTTAAAATCGAATAACTCCCATCACTATTCTTATGCACACGACTAACCCAAAAATCGGCAGTTTCTTTTAAAACATTCCATTCTTTTTTTAACCAAACCTTATCTTGCGTATAAGAGAAGTAATTCCAAAATGCAATTGAAACATCTGCGGTAATATGTTGTTCAAAAATTCCTGTCAATGCCCAGGTTGGGGTAGCTTCTTCACCAGTATCATCAGATTCCCAGGGATACATTGCTCCTTTGTAACCGTAAACAATCGCTTTTTGCTTGGCTTTTTCTAAACGGTCAGAACGGTAATCCAAACAGGATTTTGCCATATCAGGCTGAAAGGCCAAAATAGTTGGATACATCCAAAGTTCACTATCCCAAAAAACATGACCATTATAACCTTGAGAAGAAAGTCCCATAGGAGTGAAACTTTGTCTCGAACCAGGACGGATAAAAGAATATAAATTATAAAGGGCAAATCTTACTCTTTGTTGCGCATCTAAATCACCTTCAATTTGTATATCTCCAGTTTTCCATAATTCATCCCATGCAACTTTATGTTTTTCTAATAATTTATCAATTCCTTCCTGCAAAGCAAAAATAGGCTGCCTTTCAGATTCATTTATTGGATCATTAAAATCTTTAGAAGTACAAATCCCACCCGCAATTGCAAATCGATACTTTTGTCCTTTTAAAAGTTTTTTTGAAAAACCTACTTCATCAGCTGTTTGTTTTAACAGCTCCTTTCGACCATCAAATAAAAAGGTTGTTGAAGCCGATACCGTATATTTCCCAAACAATGTTTTTGCAGTGGTTCTAAAAACCGGCATAACAAACTCATTATCTTTTAAAACCCTATATACACTTTTAACATCTTTCAATTCCTCCGGAACATTCATATAATTATTGACAGAAAGAAAAACATCTTCTTTTGGAAGTATTTCCACAATAGCCATTCCGGAATATGGAATAGCTCTATTGGCTAAAATGGTATAATTCACTGAAACCAAATTATTAAATGTAAAAGTAGTTGTACTCAATCCTTCTTTCATATTAATAGATTGACTCCAATTATCAATATTATCTGAAGTGATTTCCTTATTATTTACTGACAAATGAAGATTTAAAAATTCAATTCCTTTTACAATTCTGCTAATTCCGTTTTCAGGACTTCCTTCATAAACCCCGTTTAGGATAATTTCTTTTGTTTTTAACGGTGTATCATCCGTAACAATCCCTATCTGACCATTAGCCATAGCTACACCATTATAATTTTCTCTTGAAGTAGTGTACAAATTCCATTCATCAGATTTAGACTGCCCTGAGACAATAGAAGTTAAGAAAAAAATTGACACAATAGTTTTTAAATTTGAAATCATATTTTTTTAATTTACTATTATTTAAAGCTTTTGAATTTATTCACATCCATTATTTTAAAAAAGCAAAATCATTTTCTAAGCATAAAAAAGCGTCTAGGTTTTTTATAATTAAACACTAGACGCTAAAAAAACCTATTATTTTACTTCATTTATCTCTAAAATGACACTTGTTCTTTTTAAATTAACATCAGGATTATACCCCGCTTTCATCAAAAAATCACCAGAATAAACTTTGTTTTGCTCTAAGGTTGACGGAATATCAGGATATAAGTTAATTTCTTTTATTGAATATTTTTTATTTTTATCCAATCCGTTAAAAACAACCGGTCTTTTGGTAGCTGTAATATTAAATCTGTTATTAACAAGATAATTAAAAACAACTGCCCTTGATTTATCTTTCGTAACATACATTATAGAAGCAATATCATTTTTATATGGATCTACTAATCTATATTGATTTCCATGCCAAACAATATTTTTAAAAGTTTGATAATTAGAAATAGCTTGCTTACAAAATATTCTATCTTTTGGACTCAAATGATCGGTTACAATATCGAATCCAAGTTTCCCCATACTTGCAACATCTACTCTAAATTTCAAGGGTTGTTTACCCCAATCGGTTACGTGATTATCTGTAGTTATTGACGGGAAAAAATACGAATAATTCCATTGTAAAAAAATTCTCTCCAAAGGTTCTGTATCATCACTTGGCCAAAATTCCGTAAAATATTTAAGAAACTCATAATCAGCTCTACCCCCGCCTCCAGAACATAACATCATTGGAACTTTAGGATATTTTGCACGTAAACGCTCTAAAACACTATATAGGCCTTTTACATAATCGACATACAAGTTAGACTGAGGTATCCCTTGTTTATGTAAGTATTCTGAATATGCATTAAAAATTACAGCATTACAATCCCATTTAATAAATGCTAATTCAGGATTTTTTACAAATAAATCATCTACAATACCAAACACAAAGTCTTGAACTTCAGGATTGGTCAAATCCAAAACCATTTGATTTCTATAATAAATTTCAGGACGTTGCGGTTGTCTAATAACCCAATCTAAATGTTTTTCATATAATTCACTTTTAGGATTTACCATTTCTGGCTCAATCCAAATTCCAAATTTAACACCTTCCTTCTTGGCTTCTTTTACCAAGTAACCAATACCATGCGGTAATTTCTTTTTATTCTCCTGCCAATCTCCTAATCCGGCATCATCATTATTCCTAGGATATTTATTTCCAAACCAACCGTCATCTAATAAAAACAAATCAACACCAATATCCTTGGCTCCTTTAAATAATCCTACTATTTTATTTTCATTGAAATCAAAATAAGTGGCTTCCCAGTTATTTAATAACGTAAGACGTTCGCCCTGACCATCTAAAACCCTATATTTTCTAGCCCAGTCTTGTAAATTCCTACTCGCTTCGCCAACACCATTATTTGACAAAGCATAAATCAAAGAAGGAGTTGTGAATGTCTTATTAGGAGCGAGCGAATATTCTGAGGCAAATGGATTAATTCCCGTTATTAATCTTAAATTTTTATTTGAATCTATTTCAAAATCTAATTTAAAACTTCCACTCCATGCTAATTGTCCAAGTAGTACAGTCCCTTCAGTTTCTGAAGCCGGATGACCGAATGAAATCATAAAATTAGGAGTTTGCATAAGCATTGCTCTGGTCCCTAATTTAGAATCAATAGTTTTTATTCCTTGTTCCAATTTATTTTCAATTGGCTGCATCTCTTTTAAATATTCTCCCTGAAAACTTGTCAAATAAAAGTCCTTATTCGAGAAAAACAAATTAGCAGAAGCATATTTTTGAAGTAAAACAGGATTACTTTCATTGTGTTTTATTGCTACCCATTGCTCTACCAAGTTCTCATTCTTCCATACTTTATAATACAAATTTACTTCAAAAGGATAAACTGGATCTTTAAGTAAAATATTAATTAATGTAACATTTCCATCTAATTGTTCCTGTTTATGACTAACATACTTTAATTCTAATGAAGTATTACCGTCTGCATGTTTCACCTGAATTGCAGGATCAGAAAGATTCCAAGTTCCTGCCGGAGTATATGCATTATTATAAATACCTGAATTATTCTCGTCATACTTTGATAATGAACTTACCGATTCCCATTCACTTTCATTCTCAATAGGTTTACCAAAATAAACTGTTCTAAGTCGATTCTGATTATCAGTCTGCAACAGAAACATATGATCTGCAGTAGCGATTGGAATAGTTACTTTTTGAGCAAATGATGGACTAAGTAAAAATGTAAAAAAATATAATATAAGCAAATAATCAAATCTGGTAATATGTTTTCGGTTCATAGTAATATGTTTTCGGTTCATAGTAAAATATTTATTGTGTCAAACTTAAAACTTTTAAAGTTATAATAATTTGAATCTCAAGCAAAATAACTTGATTTATGACCGATAACGTTTTCGAAATATCGAAAACGTTATCGGTCATAAATTCCCCTTCATTAATGAAAAATTTATACTAATTTGGAAATCCTAAAATTCATTCTAATGAAATTTAAACCCAATAAAACCTTAATTTTTAAACTCTTAACAAGCTTCCTTTTCTATTTTCCTTGTTTGGCACAAGAGAAGAATAGTTTTTCTATTTCATCAAAAAATAATATCACAGCAGACTCAACACTATACTACAAAGAATCATACAGATCTCAATTCCATTTTTCCCCTGAAAAAAACTGGATGAACGATCCAAATGGAATGGTATATTATAAAGGCATTTATCATTTGTTTTACCAACACTATCCGGAAGATATTGTCTGGGGGCCTATGCATTGGGGACATGCCACCAGTACTGACTTAATTCATTGGGAACATAAAAAAATAGCATTGTACCCGGATCAGTTGGGATTGATATTTTCAGGAAGTACAGTCATTGATTTCAATAACACTTCAGGATTGGGAACAAAAGACAACCCTCCTATGGTTGCTATTTTTACTTACCATAATATGGAAAATGAAAAAGCAGCTAAAATCAACATACAAACTCAAGGTTTAGCTTATAGTCTCGATGGAGGTGAAACCTGGATTAAATTCAAAAACAATCCTATTATTGACAATTCCTCTTTTCGTGATTTCAGAGACCCAAAAGTTTTCTGGAATGACGAAATGAAAATATGGAATTTGGTTTTAGTTGCTGGTGATCGTGCACAATTTTATACTTCAAAAAATTTAATCAATTGGAAATTAGAGAGTGAATTTGGGCAAAATTCAGGCGCACATGAAGGCGTATGGGAATGTCCGGATTTATTTAAAATAAAAGTAAAAAACACTCAGGAGGAAAAATGGGTACTTTTAACAAGCATAAATCTTGGTGCCCCTAATGGAGGATCTGGTACACAATATTTCATTGGTGATTTTAACGGAAAAACATTTAAAACAGAACAAAAAGACATCAAATGGATTGATTATGGCACCGACAATTATGCGGGAGTCACTTTCAATAATACACCTAATGGAGAACGTATTTTTCTGGGTTGGATGAGTAATTGGAACTATGCACGAAATACTCCTACTACAAATTGGAGAAGTGCAATGACACTTCCAAGAACACTATCACTTTCCAAAATTAATAATGCATATTGTTTGCAGAGTCAAATTATTGAACCATTCAAAAAACAATTAACTACTGATTTTTTGAAAAAAAATATTATACTACAAAAAGACCAAGAAAAAGTTTTTTCATACCCCAATCTGAACCAATCACAAATCAGTTTAAAAACAGCAAACAAAGATTTAAAATTAGTTTTTTCAAATGATTCAAAAGATTCACTGTTTCTAAATTATAATGCTAAAAAACAAAGCTTTTCTATTGACAGACGCCATTCAGGAAAAGTAAATTTTGAAAAAAGTTTTGGAGAAAAAACACACATCACAGCTACACCAAATCTTATTTCAAAAACAATTGATTATCAAATCATTTTAGACTGGTCGTCAATTGAAATTTTCTTAGATGGAGGTATTTATACTTTTACGGAGCAAATATTCCCTAACCACCCTTACACCAAATTAACCATTCAGTCTAATGAAAATCAAAAGATTCATAATATAAAATTCCAATCTATAACCAGAATTTGGTAAGAACAGCAACTATTAACTTTAAAATTAACCAACCAAAACCAAAAAATGAACAAAAAAAAATTATTATACTGGTCAGTTGTAGTAGCTCTAGCGGGCTTCCTATTCGGATTTGACACCGTAGTCATTTCAGGAGCAGACAAACAATTACAATTATTATGGGGATCGTCTGATCTTTACCACGGATTAGTAGTAATGTCCTCTGCTTTATGGGGAACAGTAATTGGAGCCCTTTTTGGTTCCTACCCAACAAATATTTTAGGAAGAAAAAAGACCTTAATATTAATTGGTGTACTGTTTTTTATTTCAGCAATAGGAACAGCTTTTGCCAATGATTCTATCATTTTTTCAATTTTCAGATTCCTTGGCGGAATTGGAATTGGGACATCTACTATTGCAGCTCCTACCTATGTTTCCGAAATAGCTCCTGCAAAAGACCGTGGAAAATTGGTGGCATTATATCAATTTAATATCGTTTTTGGGATACTCATTGCCTTTACTTCAAATTTCTACTTACAAGACATTGGTGAAAACTCCTGGCGTTGGATGTTAGGAATCCAATCTTTCCCAGCTTTTATTTACACTTTACTCGTTTTAGGAATTCCGGAAAGTCCACGTTGGATTTTCGAATATAAAAAAGACAGAACGCAAGCAATTGCGATTTTAAAACAAATCAATACAGATGAACAAGTAGCGGAAGAAATTGCAGCAATAGAAAATGAAACTGCTCACGAAATAGACAATGAATCTATTTTTATGAAAAAATACAGAAAACCATTATTATTAGCATTTTTTATTGCTTTTTTCAATCAACTTTCCGGAATTAATGCCTTTTTATACTATGCACCCCGCATTTTTGAATTAGCTGGATTAGAAAAATCAGCTTCTTTTTTGAGTAGTATTGGTATTGGTATTATCAATTTGTTATTTACTCTAATTGGAATATCATTAATCGACAAATTTGGCCGAAAAACATTAATGTATTTAGGCTCTGTTGGGTATATTATCTCTTTAGGACTGGTAACCGCTGCGTTCTATTATGAATGGAAAGGAATAGCAGTTCCTGTTTTCTTTTTCCTTTTTATAGCCTCCCACGCTATTGGTCAGGGCGCAGTGATATGGGTGTTTATCTCCGAATTATTTCCCAATAAATTAAGAGCGACAGGAACTTCATTTGGCACCTCAGTGCACTGGATATTAGCTGCATTAATACCTTCTTTCATTCCGTTTTTATTCAAAGAAATTGGAACTACGATAGTATTTGCTATTTTCTGTATCATGATGGTATTTCAATTACTTTGGGTAGTATTTAAAATGCCTGAAACGAAAGGAAGAACACTGGAAGAATTATCCGAAAGTTTATCAAATAAAAATTAAATATGAACACAAGAATAGTATGTTTCGGTGAAATTCTTTTTGATGTATTTCCTTCTCACAGAAAAATTGGAGGAGCGCCATTAAATGTGGCTGCCCGAATGGCTTCATTGGGAATTGACACTCAAATTATCAGTCGAATTGGTGATGATGAAGCTGGAAAAGAATTGCTCCATTTTATTGATAAAAACGAAATAAACACAAAAAACATACAAATAGACAGTTCTCTTCCCACCGGTGAAGTACTAGTACAATTAGACGAAAAGGGCTCAGCATCTTACACCATCAATTACCCTGTAGCCTGGGATAAAATTGAAGCAACTTCAGAAGCTCAAAATGCAGTAAAAGATGCTGATGCATTAGTATTTGGCAGCTTGGCTTGCAGAGACATAACTTCTTATTTAAGTTTATTATCATTATTGAATGTTGCCAAATACAAAATATTTGATACTAACCTAAGGCCTCCTTTTTATAACAAAGAACTACTTTTGGATTTAATGGAAAAAGCCGATTTTATTAAATTCAATGATGATGAATTGTATGAAATTAGCACTTATTTAGATTCTCCCTACCACTCTTTGGAACAAAACATTTATTTCATTGCCGAAAAAACCAATACCCCACATATTTGTGTAACTAAAGGCAGTCACGGAGCTGTTTTACTTTATAACAAACAATTATTTTACAATAGTGGTTATAAAATAACCGTAGCAGATACTGTAGGTGCCGGTGATTCTTTTTTAGCAGGATTACTAACAAAATTACTAAACAGGGTTGAGCCTCAAAAAGCAATTGATTTTGCTTGTGGTTTAGGAGCCTTAGTTGCAAGCAAGGTTGGGGCAAATCCTAAAATCACTGAAAAAGCAATTATTAAATTTATGAATATTTAAAACTAACTATAAATATGAAACAAAAAACCAAATTATCACTCATATCTTGAATTCTGACCCTACTATCTGTTGGATCAACATTGGCACAAGAAACAAAAGCATCTATTGAAAGAAAATGGTGGAAAGAAGCAGTTGTTTACCAAATTTATCCTAGAAGTTTTATGGATACGGATGGTGATGGAGTTGGGGATTTAAAAGGTATTATTTCTAAACTTGATTACATTAAGAGTTTAGGAATAGATGTAGTTTGGCTGAACCCTATTTACGGCTCGCCAAATGCAGATAATGGATATGATATTTCTGACTATCAATCGATAATGAAAGAATTTGGAACAATGGATGATTTTGATACTCTCTTGAAAGGAATGCACGAAAGAGGTTTGAAATTAGTAATGGACTTAGTTGTTAATCATAGTTCAGACGAACACAAATGGTTTCAAGAAAGTAGAAAATCCAGAGACAATCCGTATAGAGATTATTACCACTGGTGGCCGGCAGAAAAAGGAAAACCTGCTTTTCGTCCGGGTAATTTTGAAACCGATGGCAGCGGATGGAGATATAATCAAGCAACCGATTCTTATTATTTACATTATTTCAGTTATAAACAACCCGATTTAAATTGGGAAAACCCAAAAGTACGTCAGGAAATCTATGCTATGATGAATTGGTGGTTTAAAAAAGGCATTGATGGTTTCCGTATGGATGTTATTCCTTTTATAGCTAAAGACACCACTTTCCCAATAATTACACAAGATGATTTAGATAAAATTATCAGGGAAGATGGGACGTATATCTAGCCAGCGGACCGCATTTACATGATTATTTGAAAGAAATGAATAAAGAAGTTTTGAGTAAATATGATTGTATGGCTTTAGCCGAAGGTGCAGGAATGACATTAAAATCAGCCCATGACTTTGTAGATGCTGACAGAAAAGAACTAGATATGGGATATCATTTTGAAGGTACAAACTTAGGGTATATTCCAGGGTATTTCAAAAAAATGGGAAAATACTCCTTAGTCAATTTCAAAAAAATATATACGGATTGGAATGATACTTATTCTGAAAAAGGCTGGGGAACAATATATCTCGGAAATCATGACCAACCAAGAATGACATCACGCTGGGGTAATGATTCAGATCAATTTAGAGTATTATCTTCTAAAATGTTAACTACATTTTTATTATCAATGGGAGGAACTCCTTATTATTATAATGGAGACGAACTAGGAATGATAAATGCTAAATTCGACAAAATAGAAGATTATAAAGATATTGAAACTCTAGCCGAATATGAAAAAGTAAAAAATGCAGGTGGCGATTTAAATCAATTTATTACTGACCAAAAAACAGGTGGCGCCAGAGACAACGAAAGAACCCCTTATCAATGGAACACCTCTAAAAATGCAGGTTTTTCAACTGGAAATCCATGGATAAAAGTCAATGATAATCATACTTATTTAAATGCTGAAGCTCAAGAAAATGATCCAAATTCAAACTTGAATTATTTTAGAAAAATGACAAAATTAAGAAAATCAAATCTTGCTTTAGTTTATGGAAAATATAGCCTTTTAGACAAAGAAAATCCAGATATCTATGCTTATACAAGAGAACTAGATGGTAAAAAATTATTGATATTACTGAATTTCTCAAATAAAACTGCAACTGTAAACACCGATTACAATATAGCTGATGCTAAAGTTTTAATTGGAAATTATACAGACGTTTCATTAGATAAAACTTTAAAACCTTATGAAGCAATTATTTTAGAATTATAACAATACTCATTACAAATTATTCAAAAAAAATATAGCGTAGTAGAAAAATTAAATTTTAAATCCTTAACTAAAAAAATAAACGATGAAAAAAATTATTCCATCCTGAGTCTTGCCGCTGGCCTAATGCTATCTGGTTTAGGTTTAAAGGCTCAAGTTAAAAATCATGCCACTGATAAAAAATGGTGGAAAGAAGCTGTAATCTATCAAATTTATCCTAGAAGTTTTAATGATAGTGACGGAGATGGTATTGGGGATCTGAAAGGAATTATCTCAAAATTGGATTATCTAAAAAGCTTAGGTATTAATGCTATATGGCTAAACCCAATATACGAATCACCAAATGATGACAATGGTTATGATATTAGTAACTATCGTGAAATCATGAAAGATTTTGGAACGATGGAAGATTTTGATCTTTTACTAAAAGGAATGCATGAACGTGGCATAAAACTAATAATGGATTTAGTGGTAAATCACAGTAGTGATGAGCACGAATGGTTTAAACAAGCCAGCAGTTCCAGAGACAATCCTTATAGAGATTATTACCACTGGTGGCCTGCTGAAAAAGGTAAACCACCTTACAGATGGAGTTTCTTTGATGTAAATAGTGATGCATGGAAATACGATGCTAAAACAGATTCGTACTATCTTCACTATTTTTCCAGAAAACAACCTGATTTGAATTGGGAAAACCCGAAACTAAGACAGGAAATTTATGATATTATGCGTTTTTGGTTAGATAAAGGTATAGATGGGTTCCGTATGGATGCATTTCAATATATTTCAAAAGACACATCCTGGCCCGTATTGCCTGAAGGTTATCAAAAAGAGGTTCAAAAATATTACGGTGAAGGCCCTCATTTACATGATTATATACAAGAAATGAATCGTGAGGTATTGAGCAAATATCCAAATGTAATGACCGTTGCTGAAGGAGCTGGTAGCTCTCCTGAGGATGCAATGCGTTTTGTTGATCCAGAGCGAAAAGAACTTAACATCGCATACCATTTTGAAAGTGTAGATATAGGGAAACATATTAGAGAATTTGGTTTGAATAAATACAAAAAAATATTCTCAAGATATGATGAATACTTCAAAGACAAAGGGTGGCTATCTATTTTCATGGCTAATCATGACCAACCACGTATGGTTAGTAAATTTGGAAACGACACTCCAGAATTCAGAACTATTTCCTCAAAAATGCTTTCTACTTTTGTGATGACCATGAGGGGAACTTCTTTTTATTATTACGGTGATGAAATTGGAATGAAAAACATTCGTTTCGATTCTATCGAGGATTATAATGATGTTGATACCCGAAACAAATATCTTGGATTAAAAGAAAAAGGCGGTGATCTAAAAGCATTCTTAGAAGAACAAAAACAAACTTCAAGAGAAAATGGACGCACACCAATGCAATGGAATTCAGATAAAAATGGAGGATTCACTACTGAAAAACCTTGGCTAAAAGTAAACCCTGATTACACTAGTGTTAATGTTGAAGCTCAAGAAAACGATCCGAATTCAATTTTAAATTATTTTAGGAAACTAGTTGAATTACGAAAAAATGAACCTACTTTGGTTTATGGTACTTATACTTTATTAGACAAAGAAAATCCAAATGTATTTGCTTACCTAAGAGAGTTAAACGGAAAAAGAATAGTAGTGTTATTGAATTTCACAGCAAACAATAGCGTTTTTGATATTAATATTTCAACAAAAGGATCTAAAATCATACTAGATAATTACAACAATACAAAAGAAATAAGTAAGAATACATTAAGACCTTATGAAGCTGCAATTATAGAACTTAAGTAAACAACAGACATATTTTTTTAATAAACTGTTTTATAAAAATTGATTTACAGAAATAAATTGTAAATTCGTTTTTATTTAACAGTTTTTTTTGATTTTATTATATAAGCTACATGAACAATACTACTCTCAAAGAAATCGCTGAACAATTAGGAATTTCGATTGCGACAGTATCTAAATCATTAAAAAACTATCCAGATGTAAGTGAAAAAACTAAACAGGCTGTTATTGAATTAGCTAGTCAATTAAATTACACGCCTAATAGCTTTGCTGTTAACTTAAGAACGAAAGAATCAAAAACTATCGGGCTAATTATTCCTACAATTGTACATCATTTCTTTTCTAATGTAATTAAAGGAATTTTAGAAGAAGCAGAAAAAAGAGATTATTTGGTTATCATATTACAGTCTGATGAAAATTTTGAATTAGAAAAAAAACAAATTAAACTACTCATAAACAAAAGAGTAGACGGAATTATTATCTCACTATCCAATGGAACAGGTGATTTTTTTCATTTAAATGAAATTCTTTCACAAAAAATTCCCTTGGTGCTTTTTGACAAAATTGCAAAAATTGTCGAATGCTCGAAAGTAATGATTAATGATCAAAAAGCAGCCTATGATGCTGTAGATTATTTAATTAAAAAAGGATACAAAAAAATCGCTCATTTTAGAGGAGCCTACATCCCTCAAAATTCAATTGATCGCTTTTTAGGTTATAAAAAAGCACTAGAAGATAATCAAATTGAGTATAACCCTTCATTAGTCTATGATTGTGATAACAACAATGATTTTGAGGATGGATATGAAAATGCTAAAAAATTGATTATTGAAAATCCTGAAGTAGATGCCATTTTTGCTGTAACAGATCTAGTTGCCATAGGAATAATAAAATATTTTAATGAAATAGGTATTTCAATCCCCAATCAAATTGCAGTTTTAGGCTTCAGCAATTGGTTTATTTCAAATGTCATTTCACCTACTTTAACTACTATTGATCAACCAGGATTTGAAATGGGAAAAAAATCAGCAGAAATATTATTTAATGAAATTGATTTAAAAAGAAATAATCTACCTGTATCTTTTCAGTCGATTGAGATTGAAACAAAATTAATTATAAGAGAATCAACATAAATCGCCCTAGTAGTACAGTCCTAACATATTAATTAACTTAAAAAAGACTAAAAAAACCAACCCAAACCCAAGTCTATTTATGAATAATATAACTCTTAAAGAAATAGCAGAAAAATTAGGTATTTCAATAACAACAGTTTCTAAGGCACTTAAAAATTATCCCGATGTAAGTGAAAAAACAAGAAAAGCTGTTATTGATTTAGCCCAAGAACTACATTATACTCCCAACAGTTTTGCAGTTAATTTAAGAACAAAAGAATCTAAAACTATTGGACTTATAATTCCAGAAGTAATGCATCATTTTTTTTCGAATATAATTAATTCAATTATTGAAGAAGCTGAAAAAAATGGTTACTTAGTAATTATCCTTCAGTCAAATGAATCTATAGAATTAGAAATCAAACAAGTAGAATTACTTATCAACAAGAGAGTTGATGGTATATTGATATCGCTATCAAATGAATCCAATTACAATGAACATCTACAAAATATTATTAATAGAAAAATTCCTTTAGTAATGTTCGACAAAATAGCAAAATTAGCAAACTGCTCTAAAGTTATCATAAATGACCAAAAAGCTGCTATGAATGCTGTCCAACATTTAATAGACCAAGGATGTAAAAAAATTGCGCATATACGTGGTCCAGAAAATCCTCAAAATGCTATAGATCGATTTATAGGTTACAAAAAAGCCTTAGAAAAAAACAATATCACTTTTGACCCAAATCTTGTTTACACCTGTAAAAATGTAACTTTTGAAGAAGGAATTGAATTTGCCAAACAAATTATTAATGAACATCCAGATGTTGATGGGATATTTGTTATAACTGATTTAGTAGCAGTAGGATTGCTTTCTCATTTTAATGAAATAGGTATCAAAGTACCGCAACAAATAGCGGTAATAGGTTTCAGTAATTGGTTCATCTCACAGGTTTTTACTCCAAAAATAAGTACAGTAGATCAACCAAGTCATGAAATGGGAACCGTTGCGATCAAATTACTTTTGGAGGAAATAAACAGCAATAAAGATAAAATACCTTTTTCTCCAAAAACCATAGAATTAGATACAAATCTAATAGTCAGAGAATCATCGAAAAGAGTCTAATTTAGCGTAAAAACTTAATATTTCTCATTAATCCCTGATACTTTGTTCTTTTGACTGGAGAATCTTTAAAAACAATTTTAAAAGTTTCCTCAGTCATTTCTTCCCAATCCTGTTTAGTCATGGTAAGTAAAGTAGGATTGGAATCAAAAAGTGGTTCATTATGACTTTTGGCAAAACGATTCCATGGGCAAACATCCTGACAGGTATCACAACCAAAAGCCCAATCATCAAATTGACCTTTCATTTCTATAGGAATATTATCTTTAAGCTCAATTGTAAAATAAGAAATACATTTACTACCATCAACAATATAAGGGGCAATAATAGCTTGTGTAGGACAAGCATCGATACAGGCAGTACAGCTTCCACAATGATTCGTTGTAGGATGATCGTATTCTAAATCAAGGTCGATAATTAATTCGGCTATAAAGTAAAATGAGCCTACTTTTTGAGTCAATAAATTACTGTTCTTCCCTATCCAGCCCAAACCACTTTTAGCAGCCCAGGCCTTATCTAAAACAGGTGCAGAATCAACAAAAACCCGACCAGAAACCTCTCCGATATTTTCCTGAATAGAGAACAGCAACTCCTTTAATTTCTCTTTGATCACAAAATGATAATCTTTACCGTAAGCATATTTAGAAATCTTGTACGAATCTAAAACCTGTTCTTTATCGGGATAATAATTGAGTAAAAGAGAAACCACACTTTTTGCATCATCAACAAGCAAAATAGGATTGAGTCGTTTATCAAAATTATTCTCCATGTAACTCATCTGCCCATTGAGGTTTTTATTCAACCAATTTTCTAATCGAGGAGCTTCTTCTTCTAAAAAACCAGCCTTAGATATACCACAAGACAAAAATCCGAGGCGTTTGGCTTCGGATTTGATAAATTGTGAATATTTTGATTTATTGTCGATGATTTTTGAGTTTTGAATTGTCAGTTATGAGTTGTGGGTCATGTGTAAGTTTTAAACTCACAACTCATAACTTTAGAAAAGTCCTCCCTGAATATTGGTTCTTACTTTTCCTAAATGCTTATAAGCCTTTTCGGTAACTTCTCGTCCACGTGGAGTACGCATAATAAAACCTTCTTGGATTAAAAAAGGTTCATACACTTCTTCTATGGTTTCACTACTTTCAGATACAGCAGTAGCCAAGGTAGTAAGACCAACAGGACCACCTTTAAACTTATCAATAATAGTATTGAGTATCTTGTTGTCCATTTCATCTAAACCATGAGCATCTACATTCAATGCTTGTAAAGCATATTTTGATATTTCAATATCAATAGTACCATTCCCTTTTATTTGAGCAAAATCTCGAACTCTTCGTAAAAGCGCATTGGCTATCCTTGGAGTCCCTCTACTTCTTCCTGCAATTTCTATTGCAGCTTCCATTGTAATTGGCATTTTCAAAATAGAAGCACTACGCTGAATAATAGTCGACAATAATTCAACCGTATAATATTGCAACCTAGATTGAATCCCAAATCGGGCGCGCATGGGAGCAGTTAAAAGTCCAGAACGTGTTGTAGCTCCAATTAATGTAAAAGGATTTAGATTAATCTGAACCGTTCTTGCATTGGGTCCTGATTCAATCATAATATCAATTTTGAAATCCTCCATAGCCGAATACAAATATTCTTCAACGATAGGACTCAAACGATGAATTTCATCTATAAACAAAACATCTCTTTCATCAAGATTAGTTAATAACCCTGCTAAATCCCCTGGTTTATCTAATACTGGCCCCGAAGTTATCTTAATACCTACACCTAATTCATTTGCTAAAATATTAGCCAAAGTAGTTTTACCTAAACCTGGAGGACCATGAAACAAAGTATGATCTAAAGCTTCACTACGCTGATTAGCTGCTGCAACAAATACTTTTAAATTTTCCAAAACCTGATCTTGACCAGCAAAATCATCAAAACTGAGAGGTCTTAATCTTTTATCAAGATCAAGCTCTTCGGAATTATATCCTCGCGTTGTTGGGTCTAAATTTTCATTCATTTTGCAAAGATAAAGAAAAGCATTTGTGTTTTAGAAATAATAACAAAAGTAAAAATAAGGCATAAAAAAAACCTCTGAACTATCAGAGGTTTTATATTTATTAGTGGTGTAAAACTGATTCACCTGGTTTCATTGGAACCGTTTGAGGTACGAAATCATCCTCGTGCTCTGGGTTACTATAATCATAAGCCCAACGGTGAACTTCAGGAATTTCACCTGGCCAGTTACCATGAATATGCTCTACAGGAGTTGTCCACTCTAATGTAGTAGATCTCCATGGATTTTGCTCTGCTTTCTTACCGTAGAAAATACTACTAAAGAAATTATACAAGAATACTAATTGGAAAGCTGCTCCAACTAAAGCAAAAGTTGTAATTAATACATTCACGTTTTGCAAATCGTCGAATAGTGGAAAGTTTGTATTCGTATAATAACGTCTTGGTAAACCTGCTAATCCGATAAAGTGCATTGGGAAGAAAACTCCATAAGCACAAACTGCAGTAATCCAAAAGTGAATATAACCTAAGTTTTTATTCATCATTCTTCCAAACATTTTAGGGAACCAGTGGTAAATACCAGCAAACATTCCATAAAGTGCAGAGATACCCATTACTAAGTGGAAGTGAGCAACAACAAAGTAAGTATCGTGAACATTGATATCTAGTGTACTATCTCCTAAAATGATTCCTGTTAAACCTCCAGTGATGAAAGTAGAAACCATCCCGATAGAGAACAACATCGCAGGATTCATTTGTAAATTTCCTTTCCATAAAGTTGTAATCCAGTTGAAGGCTTTTACAGCAGATGGAATTGCAATTAATAATGTTGTAAAAGTAAATACAGAACCTAAGAAAGGATTCATACCTGAAATAAACATGTGGTGACCCCATACAATTGTAGAAAGGAACGCAATTGCAAGAACTGACATAATCATCGCTCTGTAACCAAAGATAGGCTTACGAGAGTTTGTTGCCATAATTTCAGATACAAGACCCATTGCAGGTAAGATTACGATATATACCTCAGGGTGACCTAAGAACCAGAATAAGTGTTCAAACAATACTGGTGATCCACCTTGATTGTGTAAAACTTCTCCAGCAATATAAATATCAGACAAGAAGAAAGAAGTACCAAAACTTCTATCGAAAATCAATAATAAAGCTGCAGATAATAACACTGGGAAAGAAAGTACCCCAATAATAGCAGTAATAAAGAATGTCCAGATAGTAAGCGGAAGTCTAGTCATAGACATTCCTTTAGTTCTTAAGTTGATTACAGTAACAATGTAGTTCAAAGATCCCATTAATGAAGATGCGATGAAAATAGCCATAGATACCAACCAAAGAGTCATACCCGTTCCTGAACCAGGAATAGCTTGTGGTAAAGCACTTAAAGGAGGATAAATTGTCCATCCAGCTGATGCAGGTCCTGACTCAACGAATAAAGAAATAATCATTACTACTGCTGATAAGAAAAACAACCAGTAAGAAATCATATTCATAAATCCTGAAGCCATATCTCTAGCACCAATTTGAAGTGGAATAAGTAGGTTACTAAAAGTACCACTTAATCCAGCAGTCAATACAAAGAATACCATGATAGTACCATGGATTGTCACTAATGCAAGATAAACATCATTAGCCATTACACCTTCTGGTGCAAATTTATCACCTAATAAAACATTGAATATTTTAAAAGATTCTTCTGGCCATGCTAACTGCATTCTGAAAAGTAAAGACATGACAATACCAATAATCCCCATAATAATACCTGTAATAAGGTATTGCTTAGCAATCATTTTATGATCAATACTAAAGATATATTTAGTAATGAATGTCTCTTTATGGTGGTGTTCGTGTTCGTGATCGTGAGCGTGATCGTGACCTTCTGCTGACATATATAATACTTTAAATTTTCTTAATAATTATTTCATAGCAACTTTAGCAGCCGCTACAGTATCGTTTCCTTTAACATCTCCCTCTGCAGCTGGTTCTCCTTCTGCAGGTTTATCTAATGAAGCTTTAACTTCATTAACAAGAGTAGTTTGTTGAGCTAACCATTTTTTATACTCTTCAGGAGTATCTACAACAACTTTCATTTGCATGTTATAGTGAGAGGCTCCACAAATTTTATTACAAAGTAACAAATAGTCAAAAGTATAAGGATCTAAACCTGGTTGCCCATTAGCAACTAAATCTAAACTTTTCTTAGCTCTTAACTCATTAATATGAGCCACTTTTTCAATCATTTCAGGCATCTCTCTGTATTCAGCCGTTGTATAGATTGGTGTAAAAGCAAACTCAGTAACCATTCCAGGAACACAGTTCATTTGCGCTCTAAAGTGAGGAAAATAAGCTGAGTGCAATACATCTTGAGAACGGAACTTAAAATGAATCTTTTTACCTTTAGGGATATGAAGTTCAGTTACAACAATATCATCCTGAGCATTAGGATCAGATAAATCAACTCCTAAAGTATTTACTCCTTCAATATATCTAACATTAGCCTTACCTAAAACATTATCTTCTCCAGCAATTCTGGCAGTCCATTTAAATTGTTGAGCATATAATTCAACCACTACAGTATCTTCTTCCTCATCAATAAACATAATATTTGTCCAAGCATACAATCCGTAAAGAATTAATCCAGCTAAAACTACTGCAGGAATGATACTCCATATCGCTTCTAATTTATTGTTATCAGCAAAATATAAAGCTTTTTGATCTTTTCTACCTTTATACTTAAAAGAAAAATAATATAATAAAAGTTGAGTTATTGCTTGAACCACAAAAATTAAAACCCAAGTAATATTCATTAAATTATCTACTTGACCTCCATGAGCTGAAGCCGGAGTGTGTAATGGTAAATTACCCCACTTGAACAAACCATAAATTGTAAAAATATAAAGGAATGCTAAAAACCCGAACATCAAATACCCTTGTAAGTTGTTGTCTTTATCATTAGCTACTTGAGAGCTATCTGAAGATACACCAACTTGAGTTAGGTCGAATATTTTAGTCAATTGCCATAAAGCAATAGCTAATAAAACTAAAACTATAATTACCAACAAACTTGTCATCTGTTTATCTCTTTAAAAATTAATAATGAAAATGTTTACTTTCTTCGATATAAGGATTTCTTTTTGCTAATAATGGAGCTTTAGTTAATGCTGTAAATACAGTAAAAATAAACAACCCAAGGAAAAAAAGAACTGATGAGATTTCTGGAACACCAATAAACCATTGGTCTCCAACTGTTCCAGGCATAATCATATTAAAGAAATCAATATAGTGACCTAATAAAATAACGATACCAGCCATTACAATAACCCAAGTGATTCGTTTGAAATCAGTATTGATAAGAATTAATAATGGGAAAACAAAGTTCATAACAACAGCACCAAAGAATGGTAAGTTGTAATCATTAATTCTAGTTACGAAATAAGTAATCTCTTCAGGAATATCAGCATACCAAATCAACATGAATTGAGAGAACCATAAGTAAGTCCAGAATACACTGATACCAAACATAAATTTAGCTAAGTCGTGAATATGACTTGTATTTACATAATCTAAATATCCTTTTGATTTTAAATAAAGAGTAACCATGGCAATCATAGTAATACCACTCACAAAGAAACTTGCAAATACATACCATCCAAATAATGTAGAGAACCAGTGAGGATCTACAGACATAATCCAGTCCCAAGACATGATAGACTCAGAAACGATAAAGAAAACTAAGAATCCAGCAGATAACTTAAAGTTCTTTTTGTAGTTAGTATTATCATCAGATTCATCTTGAGCCAAACAGTTTTTTCTAGAATAGTGACGGTATAAGTTCCATCCAATTAAGAAGATAGCCGCTCTTACGATCCAGAAACCAAAATTTAAATATCCTGATTTACCAGCAATAATTTCATCATAATTAGGACTATTAGGATCTGTTACACCTTCACCTAACCACGTAAATATATGATTAAAATGAAGACCACACATCACTAAAATAACAAAGAAAATAGCAGAACCATAAGGTAAATAAGCTGTAATACCTTGCATAACTCTAAATAACACTGGTGACCATCCTGCTACCGCAACTTGTTGAATAGCATAGAAAACTAAAGTTCCCATTGTTAATAACATAAAGAAAATACAAGCTACATATAAAGCTGACCAAGGTTTATTTTGCAATTGGTGCAAAATATGATTTAAATGCTCTTCATGTTCAGCATTCTCTTTTACTTCACTTTTAGCCTCATGAGTTGTTGTTGCGTGAGCATCGTGTAAAGCAGCTTTTGCTTCTTCGTGATGAGCCTCACCATGACCACCGTGAGATGATGCAGAAAGGATATTCTCAACTTCGTGAATATCTTTAGGTGCGTTTAAAAAACCATAACCTATTCCTAATATACCAACGGCCATTAAGATTATAGAAAAAGTTTTTAATTTACTTGAAAATGTATACATATCTATTACGATCAGTTTGTTCAACAATTATAATTGGCTTCTAAGTTTCATAACGTAGTCAGCAACTAACCAACGTTCATGAGCACTTAATTGATTGGCATGAGAACCCATCGCATTTAAACCATACGTTTCTACGTGAAAAATACTTCCTTCTGTAATTTCTCTATCTTTATAACTAGGAACTCCAAGGAATTTTTCTCTTTCCACTAATTTTCCTTTACCGTTACCTGTTGCACCATGACAACTAATACAATAGATATCGAAAAGTTCTTTTCCTTTGTCAGAATTTCTATCTAAAGAATCCAAAGGAGATTTTAAATTAGCTTTTGCTAATTCATATCCTTCTGTTGTATTAGGATATTCATAAGGTTCAAAACCTCTATTGATACTTCCTTCTGCAGGAAGTAAACCTACTTTACCACCAGGAAATACTTTAGACTCTGAATAAGTTTCGTAGCCTACTGATTCATACATATTTGGAAAGTACTGATAATTCGGCTCTTTATCATTATGACATGATGCTACTAAAGCAGTTATGCCTAATAATAGTGTTATTTTATATACCCTTTTCATATCTAAATTAATTCTTTTCTATTACTTTAACTTCTACAGCACCTGTATTTTGGAAAAAAGAAACCAATTCTTCTTCGTTATTATTAACAGCAACTTCCATTAAAAAATGATCATCTGTAGTTCTTACATCAGGATTCTCAGCTTTCTTGAAAGGCCATAATTTACTTCTCATGTAAAAAGTAATTACCATTAAGTGTGCTGCAAAAAATACAGTCATCTCAAACATAATAGGCACAAAAGAAGGCATATTTTGAATATAACTAAAACTTGGTTTACCTCCAATATCTTGTGGCCAATCATGAATCATGATAAAGCTCATCATAGATGTTGCAACAGAAATACCAACACATCCATATAAGAATGCACAAATAGCTAATCTTGTAGGGGCTATTCCCATAGCCTTATCCAAACCATGAACAGGGAATGGAGAAAAAACATCTTCAATATGATGGTGAGCTGCTCTAGTTTTCTTTACAGCATCCATCAATATATCATCGTCATTATAAATGGCGTAAATTACTTTATTACTCATGGTGTGAATCTTTATTTGCTTCTCTTTCTCTTATGTAATTGTCTCCTGTTGCTTTTAAAATTGTTTTAACCTCTGCCTGTGCAATTACAGGGAATGTTCTAGAGTATAATAAAAACAATACAAAGAAGAAACCTATTGTTCCAATGAAAATTCCAATATCAACAAATGTTGGAGAGAACATTGTCCAAGAAGATGGTAAGTAATCTCTATGTAACGATGTTACGATGATTACGAAACGCTCAAACCACATTCCAATATTTACTACGATAGAAATAATAAATGAAAACATGATACTTGTTCTTAATTTCTTGAACCACATAAATTGTGGAGAGAATACGTTACAAGTCATCATAGACCAATATGCCCACCAGTAAGGTCCAGTAGCTCTGTTTAAGAAGGCATATTGCTCATACTCTACTCCAGAATACCAAGCAATAAACAACTCAGTAATATAAGCCACACCAACGATAGAACCAGTAATCATGATAATTAAGTTCATCAATTCGATGTGTTGTAAAGTAATATAAGCTTCAAGATTAGAAACTTTTCTCATGATGATAAGCAAAGTATTTACCATTGCAAATCCTGAGAATACCGCTCCAGCAACGAAGTACGGAGGGAAAATTGTTGTATGCCATCCAGGAATTACAGAAGTAGCAAAGTCCATAGATACAATAGTGTGTACCGAAAGTACAAGAGGAGTTGCTAAACCAGCAAGTACCAACGATACTTCTTCAAAACGTTGCCAGTCTTTTACTCTACCACTCCATCCAAAACTTAAGATTGAATAAACTCTTTTATTAAATGGTGTGATTGCTCTATCTCTTAACATTGCAAAATCAGGTAATAAACCAGTCCACCAGAAAACTAATGAAACTGATAAATAAGTTGAGATTGCAAATACGTCCCAAAGAAGAGGTGAGTTAAAGTTTACCCAAAGAGATCCAAATTGGTTTGGAATTGGTAATACCCAGTAAGCTAACCAAGGACGTCCCATGTGAATGATTGGGAACAAACCAGCCTGAACTACTGAGAAAATTGTCATCGCCTCAGCAGAACGGTTAATAGCCATTCTCCATCTTTGACGGAATAACAATAATACTGCAGAGATAAGTGTTCCAGCGTGTCCAATACCTACCCACCAAACGAAGTTAGTGATATCCCATGCCCAACCAACTGTTTTATTTAATCCCCATGTTCCAATACCTGTAGATATTGTATAAACTATACATCCTATTCCCCAAAGAAAGGCTGTTAAAGCGATTGTAAATACAATCCACCAATGTTTATTAGCCAAACCTTCGACAGGCGCTGCCACATCTACTGTTACATCATGATAAGTCTTATCACCTATAACTAAAGGCTTTCTAATACTAGAGTCGTATATATGAGACATATTCCTTTATATTGATTTTAAATTTATTTCTTCTTAAGAGTTTCTAACTTTTACGTGATATACCACATTTGGTTTTGTTCCAATATGCTCTAATAAATGATATGATCTTTCATCAGCAGCTAATTTGGCTACTTTGCTTTCTTTATCATTAACATCACCAAAAATCATTGCTCCACTAGAACAAGCACTAGAACAAGCTGTTTGGAATTCACCATCAACTACTTCTCTTCCTTCTCTCTTCGCTTTTAAGATAGTTGCTTGTGTCATTTGAATACACATAGAACATTTCTCCATAACACCACGAGAACGAACGTTAACATCTGGATTTAATACCATACGTCCTAAATCGTCATTCATGTGATAATCGAATTCACTGTTTTTGTTATACAAGAACCAGTTAAAACGACGTACTTTATAAGGACAGTTATTAGCACAGTAACGAGTACCAACACATCTGTTATACGCCATATGGTTTTGACCTTGACGACCGTGAGAAGTTGCAGCAACAGGACAAACTGTCTCACATGGAGCGTGATTACAGTGTTGACACATTACAGGTTGGAAAGCTACTTGTGGGTTATCAGAAGCTTTCTCCATCTCATTGAATGTAGAAAGTGAACTAGACAATCCAGCGATTCCTTCTTTTCTTTCATTATCTCCCTCAAAAGTTTCTTCAGAAGAATAATATCTATCAATACGTAACCAGTGCATATCACGGCTTCTTCTTACCTCAGACTTACCTACAACTGGTACGTTGTTTTCAGCGTGACAAGAAATAACACAAGCACCACAACCTGTACAAGCATTTAAATCAATAGATAAATTAAAGTGATGTCCAGTAGAACGATCAAAAGATTCCCATAAATCTACAGTTGTAGATTCAACTTCTTTGTGATCTAAAGATACTTTTGGAGTTGGATTCCACTCTTTAGAATCTTTAGTATTAAATATCTCCAAAGAAGTTTCTTTAATGATATCTCCTCTACCCATCAATGTTTTTTGACCTTGAACACAAGCAAACTCATGTTCACCACTAGCTTGAATTAATGTTACAGCCTGAACATCATTAAAACCTTTATATAATGAGTAAGCATTAACACCTACTTGCATTTCTTCTTTTAAAGCCGCTTTACGCCCATAACCTAAAGCTAAACCAACAGTTCCAACAGCTTGACCAGGCTGAACGATAACTGGAACATTTTCTAATGTAGCACCATTAGCAACAGTAATAGTAGCATAACTACCATTTAAACCTCCATTTGCAACAATTTCATTAGATAATCCTAAAGCTTTTGCATCAGCATTAGAAACTGTAACATAGTTATCCCAAGAAACTCTTGTGATTGGATCTGGAAACTCTTGCAACCAAGGGTTATTAGCTTGCTGTCCATCTCCCATTCCTGTTTTAGTATACAACACTAATTCTAAACCTGAAGCAGCTTTAGATTTAGCTAATTCATTTGCGGCAGAAGCATAATCAGCAGTTCCACCAGCAGCAGCTTGAGGAGCACCAACAAACACACCATCATGTAAAACTTTGTTCCAAGTTGAACCAGCGATGAAGTTTGATGAATATGCTTTTATATAATCGTAATAAGAACCTGTTAATCCATTCAAAGACATCAAAACTTCTTGGAATTGTTTTGTTTTGAATAATGGACGAATAGTAGGCTGTGTTAAACTGTAAGTTCCTTTAGTAAGAACTAAATCACCCCAAGACTCTAAGTAGTGTGGTACTGGAGCAGCGATTGTAGCAACACTAGCAGTTTCATCTTCTTTTAAAGATAAAGCAACTGAAGTTTTTACTTTTTTAAGACCTTCTACAAAAGAAGCTGAATCAGCTAATGTATAAACTGGATTCACTCCACTCATAATTAATGTATGAACACTTCCTGCCTTCATATCAGTAATCAATTGAGCCACTTGTGCATCAGAACCTTTTCTAATTTGTCTAGTTCCTACAGTAGTATAAGCTTCACTTGCCAAAACTTGGTTGATAGCAATAACTAACAACTGAGCATTTTTATCTTGAATACCTGAAACTAAAACTCCTTTAGAACCAGCAGCTTTTAATTGTTGAGCCGCTTTAGTTACTTCTGCTTTTAATTTAGCATCTAAATTAACAGCTACAGAAGAACCTGTAATAACATTATATATTTGAACTAATGCTTGTTTTTGATTAGCAACCGTCATTGGTAAACGCTTATCAGCAGCCGCACCAGACAAAGTCATATTAGCTTCTAATTGGAAATGACGAGACATTTTTCCGTTTTTAGGAATTCTACCTTGTGCATATCCAGCATCAAATCCTCCACCTTGCCAATCTCCTAAGAAATCAGCTCCAACAGAAACAATTAAAGAAGCTTTTGAAAAATCATAATCCACTAAAGCTCTCTCACCATAAACAGTTTCAAAAGCATCTAATGCAGCAGATGAAGAAACCGCATCATATACTACATGTTTTGCATTTGGATTAGCAGTAATAAAATCAGCAATTAATTTTTCAGTTGATGGACTTGCTAAAGTATTCGTTAACAGAACCACTTGTTTACCATTAGCCTTAGCTTCAGCAACACTTGATTTAATTTTCGATTCTACCGCAGACCATTCAGCATCCTTTGCTTCAATTTTTGGTGCTTTCAAACGCATATTATCATACAATGACAATATTGAGGCATGAATCCTAGCATTAGCCGCAAATTTAGCACCCGCAATAGTATTATTATCTATTTTAATCGGACGCCCTTCACGTGTTTTAACAAGTAGATTTGCAAAATCAAAACCATCGAAAACAGAAGTCGCATAATAATCTGCTACTCCAGGGATGATTTGTTCTGGTTGCAATACATAAGGAATCGACTTGTGCACAGGCCCCTCACATGCTGCTAAAGTTGCTGCAGCAGTACTAAAACCTACGTACTTTAGAAAGTCACGTCTTGAAGTTGAAGAAGACGCTAAAGCCTCATTATTTCCTAAAAACTCATCAGTAGGAATTTCTTCAACAAACTCGTTATTTCTAAGCGCCTCAACAATAGAACCATTTTCTAGTTCCTCAACACTTTTCCAGTATTTTTTGTTTGATGACATTGTATATATATATTAAAATCTTAATAATTTGATTAATAGTGGCATTTTCCACACTCTAAACCTCCCATTTGCGCTTCAGTCAATTTATCCACACCATATTTCTTAGAAAGTTCTTCATGTATCTTAGTATAATACCCATTTCCTTCCATTTTAACATCTGTTTTTCTGTGACAATCCACACACCAACCCATAGTTAATGGAGCAAATTGTTTCTGAATTTCATAAGTCTCAACCGGACCATGACATGTTTGACACTCAATTCCTCCTACAGTTACGTGTTGAGAGTGGTTGAAGTAAACAAAATCAGGTAAATTATGTATACGAACCCATTTAACCGGTTGTGTTTTTCCAGTATATGACTGAGTTGTTTTATCCCAACCCACTGCATCGTATAATTTTTGGATTTGAGCATCGTAGAATGCCTTGCTGTACTCAGGAGTAGCAGTCGTTTCAGCAACCTCAGAAATATTTTTATGACAGTTCATACAAACATTTAAAGAAGGTATACCTGCATTTTTACTTACTCTGGCAGCAGAGTGACAATATTTACAGTTAATCTCATTATCACCAGCGTGAATTTTATGAGAATAATGTATCGGTTGAATTGGAGCATAATCCTGATCAACACCAACCTGCATAAAATAGCCATACACAAAATAACCACTAGCAAGCAATAAAAAGATACAAGAAACTAAAACCAAGAACTGATTTTTAACAAAAGCTTTCCAAATAGAAACACGCTCTACCTTTGGTTCAACTTCGATTCCATTCGCTTTAGCTACTTTTCTTAAAACATTGTTAACCATGAAAAGCATCACAACTAACACTACTAAAACTAAAGCTAATACTCCTAATATAACACTATTAGAGCTACCGCTTTCAGTAACAGTTCCAGGAGGAGTAGCTGCACCAGTTGCCGCACCAGCTGCTGGTTCCGCTTTTGGCTCAGAAGTATAGGCTAAAATATTATCAATATCCTCGTTAGACAACTGAGGAAATGAAGTCATTACCGCCTTATTGTTTTCTTCAAACAACTTAACCGCAGCAGCATCACCTGACTTAATCATGTCAGAACTGTTATGAATCCACTTGTAAAGCCATTCAGCATCATGTTTATCAGCAACCCCTCTTAAAGCAGGCCCTGTTGACTTAGCATCTAGCTTATGACACGCAGCACAATTAGCATTAAAAAGCGCTTTACCTTTTGCCGGATCACCACCAGCAGTAGCAGCTGCAGGAGCAGCTTCGGTTGCAGCTGCAGGAGCAGCATCTTGCGCAAATGAAGAGAAGGAAACAGCTAGCATCAAAGCTATGCTTAAAAACAGTTTCCTTGAGTTCGAATTATGGTTACCCACCTTTTTCATAAAGTATAATGATTATCTACTAAAAATTGGCAAATTTTTTATGCAACAAATTCACATAAAAAACGTTCCTTTATTTTAAACAGCCACAAAAATACGACTTAAGAACTATTCTCAAAACCCTAATACAACTCAAATAACAATTTATATTAATTCTAAATAAGTTTTTTATTTCACATTAAGTATATAATTAGTAATTTTACTTAAAAATCTTCACGTTATGAGAATTTTAACAATTCGAAACCACATTTTTCACATTGCCTATCTAAGTATTTTAAGTCTAAAAATATCAGCTCAGGAAGCAAAAATCAACATTCAGCAAAACCCAAAATTTGAACAGCTTCTAAATGAAAAAAGAAAAATCAATAGTTCAATAACTGTAAATGAGTCATATAAAGTTCAAATTTACAGTGGCGTAAGTGAAAAAGCAAAAAGCACTCTGAATGAATGCAAACAACTTTTTACCGACCTAGACGGAACCATCGTATTTAACACTCCTAATTATAAGGTTTGGATAGGGAATTTTAAAAGCCGTATTGAAGCCGAACGCAATTTAGTCGAAATCAAAAAAAACTATCCAAATGCTTTCCTGATTAAGCCCAAAAAATAAATTTTAACACTTTTTGTTATAAAAAAAGAGCCTGAAAAAGCAGCAAAATTACTTTTTAAGGCTCTTTTTCTTTACATACTAATCAATAAGAAAAATTTCAATAAACACCTTGTACAACAACAAAAAGCCTCTCCGTTTATTGAAGTGGCTTTGTTGTTTTAACCGCGTTAAAAACGCTACGTTTTATCTTTCAATTTATGTAGTTACTCGCCACAGGCAAGCACCATAGTTGCCGACAAACGAGCGCCAGTAGGAAATTATTTATAAAGACAAAACCTCGCTAATTGCGAGGTTTTTTTATGGTTTAGATTAACTTGCTCAGCTTTATGGGCACAGGCAAATGCCTGCGCTAACCTTTTGTCTATATCTGCGCGATCGGGGACACTCCGTTATATTAGAAGTGACCTTATTTATTTTAACCGCATTGCAAATGCTACAATTTATCTTTTAACGTATGCTGGCACTCGCTGTAAGCAAGCGCCAGAGTTATTGACAAACGAGGACGAGTGGGAGTTTAAAATTTACAATGAAACAGTACAGTTTAAAATCAGTATGCCACACGAAAGGATTCGCAAAAAGTCTAAAATACAAAAAATCCCGATTGCTCGGGATTTCTTATAAATTCTATTCGAAAAATTATTTCAATTTTTTCTTGATAGCTACTTCGTGATACGCTTCAATCACATCGTCAATTTCGATATCATTGAATCCTTTTACCTGGATACCACAGTCGTAACCTTTAGTTACTTCTTTCACATCGTCTTTGAAACGTTTCAAGGCAACTAATTCACCTTCGTGAACTACTACTCCTTGACGGATAATTCTGATTTTAGCCTGACGGGTAATCTTACCATCTGTAACCATACATCCAGCAATTGTACCCACTTTAGAAATTTTGAACAACTCTCTGATTTGCGCATTTCCTAATACTTCCTCTTTCATTTCCGGAGCAAGCATTCCTTCCATTGCATCTTTCAAATCGTCAATAGCAGCGTAGATAATAGAATAGTAACGGATATCGATTTCTTCTTTATCTGCTAATTGTCTTGCATTTCCAGCCGGACGAACGTTAAATCCGATAATAATTGCATCAGAAGCAGAAGCCAACATAACATCGGTTTCAGTAATTGCTCCAACCCCTTTATGGATAATATTGATTTGAATTTCTTCAGTCGATAATTTAGAGAACGAATCAGATAATGCTTCTACAGATCCATCCACGTCCCCTTTAAGGATTACATTCAATTCTTTAAACTGACCTAATGCAATACGACGACCAATCTCGTCTAATGTAATATGACGTTGTGTACGTACTGATTGCTCACGCATTAATTGAGAACGTTTAGCTGCAATTTGTTTTGCTTCTTTTTCATCTTCAAACACATTAAACTTGTCCCCTGCTGTAGGAGCACCATCCAAACCTAAAATAGATACTGGAGTTGAAGGTCCTGCCTCAGTAATTACGTGACCACGCTCATCATGCATAGCTTTCACTTTACCATGGTGTTTACCTGCTAACAAGTAATCTCCAATTCTTAAAGTTCCATGTTGTACCATGATAGTAGAAACATATCCTTTACCTTTATCTAGGAAAGCTTCCACAACTGCTCCTTGAGCTGGTTTATTAGGATTCGATTTTAAATCTAAAATTTCAGCTTCTAACAATACTTTTTCTAAAAGATCTTTTACTCCAAGACCTGTTTTAGCAGATATATCGTGCGATTGGATTTTTCCTCCCCATTCTTCGATAAGCAAGTTCATCCCTGCTAATCTTTCTTTAATTTTATCTGGGTTAGCGTTTGGCTTATCAATTTTGTTGATTGCAAAGATAATAGGAACTCCAGCAGCCTGAGCGTGAGAGATTGCCTCTTTAGTTTGCGGCATGATATCATCATCCGCAGCAATAACAATAATAACAATATCTGTTAATTGCGCTCCACGAGCACGCATTGCTGTAAAGGCTTCGTGACCTGGTGTATCTAAGAATGCAATTTTTTGACCATTCTCCAATTTCACCCCATAAGCTCCAATGTGCTGTGTAATACCTCCAGACTCACCAGCGATAACATTTTCTTTACGGATATAATCCAGTAAGGAAGTTTTACCGTGGTCAACGTGACCCATTACCGTTACAATTGGCGCTCTGTTTACTAAGTCTTCTTCTTTATCTTCTACAACTTCAATCGCTTCTTCGATATCAACTGTGATAAATTCAACATCGTAACCAAACTCATCAGCAACAATAGTTAATGTTTCTGCATCTAGACGTTGGTTCATGGTCACCATGATACCTAATGACATACAAGTTCCGATTACCTTAGTAATTGGCACATCCATCATTATGGCAATTTCACCTACAGTAACAAACTCAGTAACTTTAAGAATTTTACTTTCTTCATCTAAAGCTCTTTGTTCATCATCTGATTTTTGACGGTGAGAATCTCTCTTGTCTCTTCTGTATTTAGCTGCTTTAGATTTTCCTCCTTTTTTACCTTGAAGTTTTTCTAAAGTCTCTCTAATTTGGTTTTTTACTTCTTCTTCTGTTGGCTCAACCTTAGCCACAATTGCAGGACGATTTCCTTTTACAAATCCAGGTCTAGCTCCTTTATTATCTCTGTTAGCATTAAAACCACCAGCATTTGGAGTTATCTTATTTGGATTTGGTGCACCTGGTACTCTTGGTGTTGCCGAAGCATTTGGAGCACCAGCACCTGGTTTAGGAGCAATTCTTTTACGTTTACTTTTGTTAGAATTAGCCCCTTGAGCTCCTGGAGCACCCGGTTTATTAGCCGTAATTTTAGGATCTTCTTTTTCTTTTTTGGTTTATCAAACTGTGATAAATCAATAGTTTGCCCCGTTAATTTAGCTCCTGAAAGCTTTTGGTATTGAGTCGCGATTGCATCTTCTGCAGGAGCTTCTTCTGTTTTCACAACTTCTTTAACTTTAGGTTCTACAACGGTAGTTTTATCTTCTTTTTTAACTTCCGTTTTAGGAGTTGTATTTTCAACAACTGGCTTACTTACTTCGGCTACAATTTTTTCTTCTTTTTTGTCTGAAAGCGATTTCTCTGGAGAGCTAATTTTAGCAGCCGGTTTTTCTTCGGCAACTTCAGGCTTAGTAGCGCTTACTTTTTCTTCAGCTACTGGAGAAGGTGTAGGTTTAGATGGATTTAAATCAATTTTCCCCACTTGAACAGGTCCTGAAATTACAGCTCTTGCTTTAATAACTTCCTGTTGTTGTCTTTGTAATTCTTCTTCTTGCTTACGTTTATCTTCAGCTTCTCTATCGCGCTCGATACGTAAAGCTTCTTTTTCTTTTCTCTTCTCTTCGCTTACTTCTTTCGAAGCCTCTTTTTTCCCTCTGTCACCCGCAAACTGACCGCACAAGACATCGTATACTTCATTAGAAATTTTTGTGTTCGGATTTGACTCAATCGCAATTCCTTTATCCTTAAGATAATCCACAGCTCTTTCTAAAGAAATATTCAATTCCCTTAAAACTTTGTTTATTCTTATTACTCTCTCTTCAGACATATAAACTTTTTATTATTACCTATTCCGTTGTGTTGATTAGAAGCTTTAGTCTAGCTATCAAACTCTTCTTTCAATATTTTCATAACATCTAGAATTGTTTCTTCTTCTAAATCTGTTCTTCTTACTAAATCCTCTACATCATGTTTCAAGATACTTTTAGCAGTGTCTAATCCAATTTTTGCAAATTCTTCAATAATCCACTCATCAATTTCATCTGAAAACTCTGTTAATTCAACATCGTCTTCATCAGCAGCAGCTCCAGCAACATCTCCTTCTCTAATAACATCTAACTCATAACCAGTTAACAAACCAGCTAATTTAATATTATGACCTCCTCTACCAATTGCTTTAGAAACTTCTTCTAATTTTAAAAACACATCTGCTCTTTTTGTTTCTTCATCAATTTTGATTGAAGATACTTTTGCAGGGCTTAATGCTCTTGTAATAAATAATTGAATATTATTAGTATAATTAATAACATCAATATTTTCATTCCCTAATTCACGAACAATTCCGTGAATACGTGATCCTTTCATTCCCACACATGCTCCAACTGGATCAATTCTATCATCATAAGAATCTACAGCTACTTTTGCTTTTTCACCTGGGATTCTTACCACTTTTTTAATTGTTATTAAACCGTCAAAAACTTCTGGAATTTCTTGTTCAAATAATTTCTCTAAAAACTTCTCTGAAGTTCTAGACATAATAATTTGAGGTTTGTTTCCTTTTAATTCAACGCTTTCAATAATTCCACGAACGTTATCTCCTTTACGGAAAAAGTCGGATGGAATTTGTTTTTCTTTTGGTAACACAATTTCGTTTCCTTCATCATCCACCAAAATTACTACTCTTGGTCTTACATGGTGCACTTCGGCTGTGTAAATATCACCAATTAAATCTTTAAATTGTTTATAAAGATTTGTATTATCGTGTTCATGTATTTTTGAAATCAAATTTTGACGCAATGCTAAGATAGCTCTTCTTCCTAGATCAATTAATTTAACCTCTTCAGAAACTTCTTCTCCAATCTCAAAATCTGCCTCAATTTTTCTAGCCTCTGTTAAAGTAATCTCTTCATTTTCGAAATCCAAATCTTCGTCGGCAACGATTACTCTCCTTCTCCAAATTTCCATATCACCTTTATCAGGATTGATAATGATGTCAAAATTTTCATCTGAACCGTATTTTTTCTTCAATGCATTTCTAAATACATCTTCTAAAATTGCCATAAGCGTTACACGATCAATAAGTTTATTATCTTTAAACTCTGAAAATGAATCGATTAATGCTAAATTTTCCATGCGAATTCTTTAAATTAAAATGTTACTGTAACAACTGCCTCTTTAATATCTGAATAAGGTATTTGTTGTTCTTTCTGTACTGTTTCTTTTCCTTTCCCTACTTTTTTAGGTTCTCTTGCTTTCCAAGACAAAATTATGAAATCTTCATTAGCATCAACTAATTCCGCTTCTATTTTTTCAGTATTTGTAGTCACAATCAAAGTTCTACCAATATTTTTGATGTATTGACGGGTCAATTTCAATGGTGAACCAATTCCTACCGAAGCTACTTCAAGAGAATAATCCTGCTCTTCTCTATCTAACTTACTTTCTATTGCACGACTAATATCGATGCAATCCTGCAAAACCACTCCATTATCATCGTCCAAAGTTATCATCACTTTAAACGCATCTGTAATAGTTAAGTCAATCAAAAAAAGCGAAGGTCTTTCCTCTAGAACTTCCTGCAATAATGAATTTACTTTTTCTTTAAATGTCATATTTCTTATAAAAAGAGGGGACATTTAGTCCCCTCATTACCTAGATTTTAATAAATAACCGTGCAAATATAGTGTTTATTTTTATATTCCAAAAATAATTGAATAACACTATTAAATTCCTTATCTTTATATAACCTGAATTTCACCAAAAATCTACTATTAAAACCCAAAAAAGCCATGAAACGCATCTTAGTTCCTACCGATTTTTCTTCAAGAGCCGAAAACGCTCTTAAGGTTGCTGCTCAAATTGCTAAAAAAAACAATTTTGAAATTCATCTACTACATATGCTGGAAATTCCCAGCCAAATGAACGATGCTATTACAGGCACCACTCCGATACCAGAGATCATGCTTTTTATCCAAAAAGCCAAAGAAACTATGCAACAAACTCTAAATAAAAGCTACCTTAAAGACCTAAGCATTATTGATGCTATCAAATTAGAAAAAGCTTCTCAAGGAATTTTATCATATAGTAAAGACAATGCTATAGACTTAATTGTCATGGGGTCAAACGGCGCTTCTGGACTGACTGAGTTTATCATTGGATCAAATACCGAAAAAGTTGTTCGATTATCCACTGCCCCAGTGATTGTTATTAAAGAAGAAATCAACAACTTCGACCCAAAAAACATCGTCTTCGCTTCTGATTTTTCAGAAGAAATAAAAAAACCGTTTCAAAAATTACTAAACTTCAAACAGTTATTCGATGCAAAACTTCAATTGGTTACTATTTGCACGCCAAATAGTTTCAAACCAACTGCCTTGGCAAAAAAAATCATGACTGATTTCATAAAAGAATTTAATCTAGACAATTATTCTATTAACATCTACAACGATACTAACGTAGAAAAGGGAATTATACATTTCTCAAATGAAATAAATGCCGACCTAATAAGCCTTTGCTCCCATGGCCGTACTGGACTAGCACATTTCTTCACAGGAAGTATTAGTGAAGACCTCGCCAATCACGGAAACAAGCCTTTAATCATTTTTAAAATTTAAAAAAAAGCATAAAAAAAGCCTCTCGAATGAGAGGCTTTTTTGTTGGTCCACTAGGACTCGAACCTAGAAAGACGGCACCAAAAACCGTAGTGTTACCATTACACCATGGACCAGCATGTTTTGCTTTACATCACTGTTGTTTTGTTTAGCGAGTGCAAATTTAGAGCATTTTTTAGTTTTCACAAATTTTTTTCGATTTTTTTTCAAAAAAATTCAATAAAAACAGAAGTAATTCATTATCAAATAATTAAAAAACCAGCTGATTTTGTAGAATTTTTTGTTAATGCCTATATCCTTAAATAAAAAAACATTTTCTTTGTAACTCAAAAAAATTAAACTAAAATTTACTACATGAATAAGGAGTCTTTCAATTTTAAAAAATGGAATACTATTATAGGATGGATTGCATTTGGAATCGCTTTAATAACCTATTCACTTACCGTTGAACCCACAATGAGTTTTTGGGATTGTGGAGAATACATCGCTACAGCCGCAAAGCTAGAAGTAGGTCACCCTCCAGGAGCTCCTTTATTTCAAATGATTGGTGCTTTTTTTGCCATGTTTGCCTCAGATGCCCAACATGTAGCACTAATGGTAAATATGACTTCTGTTTTTTCAAGTGCCTTTACTATTCTTTTTATGTTCTGGTCTTCGACTATGATTTTAAGAAAAATAGTTTCTAATACCGATGAAACTAACAAAAACAATGATTTTGTTATCTTAGGAAGTTCGTTTATTGGTTCTCTAGCCTATACTTTTTCAGATAGTTTTTGGTTTAATGCAGTTGAAGCCGAGGTTTATGCGATGGCTTCGTTACTTATCGCACTACTATTCTGGTTAGGATTGCGCTGGGAGCAAGACATGGATAAACCAAGAGGAAACAAATGGCTACTAGTAATTTCTCTAGTTGTAGGACTTTCATTTGGAGTTCACTTTATGGCATTACTAACCATTCCTGCAATTGGTTTTTTATATTATTTTAAAAATTACAAAACCGTTACAGTCAAAAACTTCATCATTGCCAATGTAGTAGTCGTTTCAATTTTATTATTCATTTTCAAATTATTGCTTCCGTTAACGATGGCATTTTTTGCAAAAGCAGAAATATTTGCTGTTAACAGCCTTGGTATGCCATTCAATTCAGGAACTATTTTAGCTGCTTTGGCTGTAATTGCAGGTTTTTATTTTGGATTAAAATACACAAAAGAGAAAGGCTTAGTTACTTACAACACGCTTATCCTTTGCGTTTTATTCATTCTTATTGGATTTTCAACCTGGCTGATGTTACCTATTCGTGCTAACGCCAATGTAATTATTAACGAAAACAAACCTTCGGATGCTCGTGAAGTTTTAGCCTATTACAACAGAGAGCAATATGGATCCAATCCTTTATTTTACGGACCACAATATACTGAAACCTTTGCCGGTTTAGACAAAGACACTCCTTATCTTGACAAAGCACCTAACTACGAAAGAGATTACAAAACAGGAAAATATGCAATTGTAAACAACTATAAAAACGCCGAACAAAACAGTGACAACGCACACAAAGCGATTTTACCAAGAATGTGGAGCCCAGATCATATTGAAAACTACATCAATTTTACAAATCCGCCTGAGTTTAGAATTAACCCTGATTATCCATACGAAAATGACTTGGCTAATTATGGCGTAGATGCAAGCCAACTTTCGCCAGAAGATTACAACAAAGCCATTGCACAACTAAGAGGTGAAGTTGAAAAAAACGTAGCTGAATTTAGACAAGCCTACGCTCAAAAACAAATTGACAACGAAGGTTTTGTTAAATTCCTACGAAGCTATAGTGATTACTTAATCATTGATAAACCTACCACTACTGACAATCTACGTTTTATGGCCGAATACCAATTTGGCTATATGTACTGGAGATACTTAATGTGGAACTTCGTTGGTCGTCAAAGTGACAATCAAGGTAAATATGACAACCAAGATGGTAACTGGTTAAGTGGAATTTCATTTATTGACGACATGCATTTAGGCTCACAGGACTATTTACCTGCTGACGCCCTAAACAACAAAGGCCGTAATGTGTATTATTTTATTCCTTTTATTTTAGGACTTATAGGTTTAATGTACCATGCAAGCAAAGACTTAAAAAGTTTTTATGTACTATTAGTCTTGTTCTTATTCACTGGAATAGCTTTAAAAATCTACCTGAACGAAAGACCTTTTGAACCTCGCGAAAGAGACTATGCATTAGTGGGCTCGTTTTACGTATTTGCTATTTGGATTGGACTTGGAGTGTATTCCTTGTATGAAAGTGCTAAAAAAAGTCTTTCACCTAAAATTGTAGGCCCCGTAATTGTAGCAGCATCCTTATTAGCAGCTCCAGTAATCATGGCATCTGAAAACTGGGACGATCACGATCGTTCAGGAAAATACACCGCATTAGCAATGGCTAAAGCCTACTTAAGTTCTTGCGATCCAAATGCAATTTTATTTACCATTGGTGACAATGACACCTTTCCATTATGGTACGTACAAGAAATTGAAGGCTACCGTACCGATGTCAAAATTGTCAATACAAGTCTTTTTATGACAGATTGGTACATTGACCAAATGAAAACTAAAACCTACGAATCAGAACCACTACCTATTTCGTTTACCCACGATCAATACGTAGGAGACAAATTAGATTATGTGGTTAATATTCCAAAAACAAAAAGCCGTTGGAGTGTAAAAGGATTGATGGATTTTATTAAACTTCCTAAATCAACCGTACAAATGCAAAATGGACAAACTATCCATTTTTACCCTACAAACCAACTTAGAATTCCAGTAGACAAAAACACCATTATCAAAAACAAAATAGTATCTGAAAAAGATTATGATTCCATAGTTCCTTATATTGATATTGACACCAAAGGAGGCGCATTATACAAAAACCGTTTAATGATGCTGGATCTAGTTGCTAATAACAATTGGAAAAGACCTATTTATTTTAGTGGTGGAGCATTTGATGATGAAGAATACCTTTGGATGAAGGATTACCTTCAATTAGACGGTATGGTTTACAAACTAGTTCCTGTAAAAACTACAATTCCAAAAGACGGAAACCCTATGGAAATGGGTAAAATTGACAGTGAAAAAATGTATAATATTATCATGAAATGGGATTGGGGGAACAGCAATGGCGACATCTATCATGATCCAGAAACGCGCCGTGAAAGTATCACCTACAGAACCAATATTTCACGATTGATGTACCAATTAATCCAAGAAGGCAAAATTGATAAAGCTAAAAAAGTAATTGCCTTAGCAATGGATAAAATGCCTGTGGACAAATTTGGCTACTACTCTCTACTAGAACCATTTGCCGATGGCTATTATAAAGTGGGCGAAAAAGCAAAAGCACATTCGCTTTTAGAAAAACTAGTGGGTAAATACCAAGACAACTTGAATTACTACGGCAAAATGACACCTTCAGATCAATCGAGTCTAGCCATGGATATTGTAACTGATATAGAACGTTATCGTGGATTACTGGAAGTAATGAAGAAAAATAATGATCAAGCACTTTATCAAAAACACCGTGTAGTTTTCAATACATACATCGAAATCTTCAACCGATTTGGCAGAGAAAAAGAATAACTTAAAAATATTCCTTTGATTAAAAAAATGTAGCAATTCTAATAAAATAGATTGCTACATTTTTTTTATCTTTCAGTAAACAAGTACAATAAAATGAAACCCTATTGGATTAAGACCCACTTTATCATCAAGAAACTATTTCCAAATCTCATTTGGGACATTCCTAATAAAGAAAAGAAAATCTACTTGACTTTTGATGATGGTCCCACTCCAGAAATAACCCAATGGGTACTCGCCGAATTAGAAAAACACCAAGTAAAGGCTACATTTTTCTGTATAGGTAAAAACATCGCTGCACATCCTGAAATTTTCAATACAATCATTGAAAAAGGGCACAGCATTGGCAATCATACCTATAATCATTTGAATGGATGGAAAACAAAAACTGAACATTATATTGAAAACTCATTGTTATGTGAAAACAACATTTCAAATCTGCAATCTAAAATCTGTAATCTAAAATCTAAACTCTTCCGTCCGCCTTACGGCAAAATAACAGCAGCCCAAGCTAAAGAACTAAGACAATTGGGTTATAAAATAATTATGTGGGATGTTCTGAGTGCCGATTTTGACCAAACGATTAGCCCAGAAAAATGTTTAGAAAATGTACTGAAAAATACCCAAAACGGAAGTATCGTCGTATTTCACGACAGTGTAAAAGCGTATAAAAATTTAAAATATGTATTGCCTAGAGCCTTGGATTATTTAACCAAAAACAACTATTCTTTCGAAAAATTGTAGTGCTAAATTTGCTCTTGAACAATGCTAATAAGCGAATTAGCATCTAACTCTCCAGATTGCCTCCAAACCATTTGACCGTTTTTGTACACCATCAATGTTGGCAATCCCTTAATTCGTAAGGCTTCGGCTAGTTCTTGATTTTTATCCACATCAATTTTTATCACCTTTGCTTTATCACCTAGAGCAGCAGCAACATCTCTTATTACTTCATGCATAGAAACTGAAGATTCATTCCATTCTGTATAGAAATCTATTAACACTGGAACATGTGCACTTATAAGTTCTCCAAATTTTGACATAAAACCAACGAATTATTTTTTTTAAATCTAAGAAAAAATTCTGTTTCTTACATACAAATGTAGCATTTTTCACGAATTATGCTACTCCATTCCCTTTTTTAGTTCGATAACTGTAATTTCGGGCATAATACCTACTCTACCAGGATACGCATGAAAACCAAAACCGCGATTTACATACACATAACGCCCTAAATGCTCGTACAAACCTGCCCATTGCGCATATACATATTGCGCCAAACTCCATTTAAAATAACCTGGAATTTCAATCCCAAACTGCATTCCGTGCGTATGACCTGAAAGTGTTAAATGAAAATGTTTCTCATTATTTTTAACCTCGTATTCCCAATGGCTAGGATCATGACTCATCAATATTTTAAACGCGTCTTTAGTCAATCCTTCAGAAGCCTTATTCAAATCACCAGCCTGTTTAAAATTTTTACCCCAATTCTCCACTCCTACCAAGGCTATTTTGTCCTCCCCTTTTTGAATAAGTCTATGCTCATTCAACAACAACTCAAAACCAATTTGCCCATACAAATCTTTAATTTCTTTGAAATTCTGGTCTTTTTCCGTTTGGGAAGACCAAGTCACATACTCACCATAGTCATGATTACCTAAAACGGAATATTTACCATATTCGTGTGCTTTAATTCGGTTAAAAGTTTCAATCCACGGATGCATTTCTTTAGCATGTGTATTCACAATATCGCCAGTAAACAAAATTAGATCCGAATTTTGTTCGTTGACCAAATCAATCGCGTAATTAATCTTCTCAGCATCATCAAAACTCCCCGAATGAATATCTGAAATTTGCGTAATCGTAAAGCCATCAAAAGCATCTGGTAAATCCGGGAAAAAGATACGTTGCTTAATCACTTTGTAATTGTATTTCCCAACCGTAATTCCGTAAATCAGCGACAAAAAAGGAATCGCAGCCAATCCTAAACCTAGCTGACTAACAAACTTTCGTCGGCTGGGCATAATTTCGTTTCGAGGCACATTGTACAGGGTATAACTGACTAAACTAGTCCCCACACGCACAATATCTTCGGTCAACAAAACAATCGCCAACACAATTTTAGGAACATACACCACCAGCATCAAGCCCATCACAAACATTGTTTGCTTAGTTTGTCCCACCGAGCGGTCAAAACTAAAAAAACCATACACAATATAAACCAAGATAGCCACACTAATTGCGGCATAACTGATCAAAAACCATTTGTCTTTAAGAATTGTTTTAAAAGCCTGAAAAGCATACAATTCGATGATAAAAAGAAAAACTATAAAAAACAACAACCTAAAACCCATTGCAAAATATTTTTACACAAATTAACAACTTCTCTCCCTTACTAAAGAACAACTTAATTAAACTTTAACGGAATCTTTTTATTTTTTGTAAGAATAATTTAATATATTTGAAAAAATATATTGCGAAATAAAAGCTGCGCCAATCTACCCTATTTTGGCTGTATTTGCGAAAGTTTATTGCGTATATTTATGAGTTATGGGCAAGTTTAATACAGAAATGAAATACACAATTCTTTTAATATCTTTTTTATTTATGAGTTGTAATTCACAACCAAAGAACAATCTTTTTACTTCCGAATTTGGATACTCAATAATACTTCCAGAAAAATGGGCTGAATACGAAGACGAAGAAAATGTAAATGCATTCTTTGATACAGAAAATTGGACTGGTAATTTAAGAATTACTGTAATTGAATTAGACAGAAACATTGATGACAATTATATTGAAAAGGAATACAAGAGTCTGAAAAACGCCGAAAAAATTATTACTCAAAATGGTTATATTGGATTTAAGTATTTAGAAAAATCTCAGGACGGTTTAATGTATTATTGGCAATTATTTTATAAAAATAAATTGTTTGTTTGTTCATTCTTATTGAACCCCGAAAATAATACAAAGCTAAAAGAAACCGAACTTGAAAAAGTTGGAAAAATTATAAATTCATTAAAAGCTTTTAATAAAACCAGCCCATAACAGCAAGGGATTCGTTGCGTGCGAAGCACGAACAATGAAGCCCGTGTTGAACAGCTTGTCCCGATAATTATCGGGAGAACCGCTGCCATTCCACAACTATGGAGTTATCGTAAAGTTTTGATAGAGAATTTCAAGAGGATTTAGTGTCCTCTTTTTTTGAAGTGGTTTCAAAGATGGTTTTGTCGTGTTTTCCTTCACCTTAGGGCATAAGTTCCCTTACCCATAAAATCAACTTTCACAGGGAATTGGGTTTTGGCCTCCAAAAGCCATTGTACTTCGATATTACGGAAACATTCTTTTTCCAATCGTCTCGAACTGCGAACGCCGTTGAGATAACCGTATAAATACAGTTTCAAAAATACTGCTATGGCAAAACTTGGACGACCTTCTTTTTGTAAAACCTTGGACGGAAAACCTATTCTCTCAAAATCGATATGATTTACAAAAGATTCAATAAAACGAACAGGATTATCTGCTGTAATTTTATCTTCTAAACTACTTATCTGTAGCTGATGGCGAGGAATTCCTTGGATATATTGCATATATAAAAATACGATTTTTCTCTCTACAAAAGAAATAAAAAACTATATTTGTTTGTAGATTGTGAGGTTTTTTCACAGTCTGACGTTGTAGGCAATCTTAAAGACCGACACACCCAAACAAATTACTATCTTTGTAAAATGAAATTGGTTAACGAATACATTTATTTAGACATATCTCAAAACGCTGACATTGACAGTTCGTTTTGTGTAACAACACAAGACCAAACCTATATATTATTAACTTTTGGCTTGTTTGCTAACGACTGCCTGTTTGACTTGGCCGACAATAATTATCTAATAAACATACGATTTGCAAAGACTTACTTTGAAAAGTATAATGAAAGCCTTGAAATAAATATTGAAAAACAAAGTATTTGTTGCAACACACAGACAAAACTTTTAGACTTGATTAATTGCAAGTTGACAGGTATTCACAAAAAAATATTTTTAGAAAGCACCATTTTGTTTTTACTTTATCAATCTCAAAAAAGTAGTTTGATATTTCAGTTGGGTTGCGACACTTGTGCAGTTTTAAGCAAACCAACAGTCATAGAAAAAATGCAATTGGCTAAAAATTATATTATTGATAATTTATCAAATAATATCACAATACCCATTATTGCAAGTGCAGTAGGTACAAATCAATGTTATCTTAAAAAGGGCTTTAAAGAAGTTTTCAATCAAACTGTTTTTGAATTTATACAAGAAAACAGAATGATTAAAGCCAAATATTTGCTTGAAAACACATCTCAAAACATTTCAGAAATTGCCTTTGCTGTGGGCTATGCTTCATTGAGTAGTTTCAGTCAAGCATATAAAAATTATTTTGGCATTACACCATTGGAACAATCCAAATCAATTATTCCCAATTTCTAAAATTCTATTCCCTAATACTAAAACTTACTATTCATTTTATTTAGACTTTTGCAACTCAATTTATAACAAATCTAAATAAAAATAAAATAATGAATAAAATTTTAGTATTACCATTAATGCTTTTAAGTATTTCAACCTTTGCCCAACTATCAACACAGGACACTTTAACAAGTCGAAATCTTGAAGAAGTAACAATTATTGGAGATAAAGGTAAATCATTACCAGGGGCAGGGCAATATATTGGGGTTCGTAAATTAGAAAAACTCAATCAGCCTAATGTAAATAATGTACTAAGGATTATACCCGGGGTGAATGTAAGAGATGAAGAAGGCTTTGGTTTAAGACCCAACATTGGTTTAAGAGGAACACCCGTAAACAGAAGTGCGAAAATTACTTTGATGGAGGATGGTATTCTTATTGCACCAGCACCGTATGCTGACCCATCGGCATACTATTTTCCAACTTTTGCTCGTATGCAGGGCATCGAGGTTTTAAAAGGAAGCAGTCAAATAAAATATGGTCCATATACAATCGGAGGTGCAGTAAATCTACTTTCAACAACTATTCCAAGCACATTTAAAGGTTTTGCTCAATTATCGTATGGTAGTTTTGGTACTAATCAACAAAGAGTTTGGGTGGGAGATAGTCGTAAAAATTTCGATTATGTTTTTGAAGTAAATCGTATTGCAAGCAACGGGTTTAAGAAATTAGATAATGGCGGTAATACAGGTTTTGATAGACGAGATGTAATGGGAAAATTACGTTGGCACACAGATGAAAATGTAAGAATACCACAATCTGTAACATTAAAAGTATTAAATACTACCGAAGAAGGAAATGAAACGTATTTAGGACTTACCTATGAAGACTTTAAAGCAAACCCAATAAAAAGATATGCAGGGACACAAAATGATATTTTAGACTTAAAACATAATCATCTTTCATTAAATCACACTATCATTCCATCTAAAAATTTAGCCATTAACACAACAGCATATTATTCATATACTCTTAGAGATTGGTATAGAGCCAATACCTTTGGTGGGAAAAGCATCAACAATATTTTAGCAGACCCAATCACAAATCAAGAAGGATATAATATTATGTCAGGTAAAGCAAATGGTGCTATCGAAGGGCAAGCGTCTAATAGAACTTATCTTTCAAAAGGATTACAAACCAATGCTCAATATTCATTCACTACCAATGAAATAAGCCATAAATTTCAGGTAGGTATTCGTTATCACACAGACCAAGCTGACAGGTATGCAACAAGTTCAACCTCCACAATGACAAATGGAGTTTTGATACAGACTGGAATTGGTTTCAAAGGAAATAAAGAAAACCAAATCAGAAATGCCAAAAGTTTTGCTACATTCTTAAGTTATGATTTAAGTTACAAAGGATTAAAAGTAAGTCCTGGTGTTCGTTATGAAAAAGTAAATATTGATTTTCAAAATTATGGAACAGCCGATAATGCTAGACTAGGAACAGCTTTGAAATCTGCCAAAAATGATTTATTTATTGTATTGCCAGGTATTGGAATAAATTATGAATTAAATCCAAATATGAGTGCCTTTGGTGGGGTACACAAAGGCTTTTCACCCCCAGGGATGCCATCTATAACTTCTACCACAGGACAAGCAAAAGTAGAAACTTCAATAAATTATGAATTGGGTTATCGTTTTAATAAAAGCGGATTAAATGCTCAGGTTGTAGGATTTTTAAACAACTATGACAATATTTTAGGTTCAGACAATGTTTCTGGTGGCGGAGCTGGTACAGGCGATTTGTTTAATGCAGGAAATGCAAAAATTCAAGGATTAGAAATTGGAATAGAATATGATTTACTGCACAAAAAGAATGCAAATTCAGACTTAAAATTACCTGTTAGCATTGCCTACACTTATACTGATGCGAAATTTCAAGAAACCTTTGTAAATGGTGGTGGCGACTGGGGAAGTGGAACAATTAACAAAAATGATTTAATACCTTTTATCACTCCTCATTTATTAACGACAAGTATAGGTATTGAAAATAAAAAATTTAATGCCACTATTATAGGCCGATATACAGGAGAAACAAGAACGAAGCCAGGTCAAAGTGATGCAATAGTACCAAATGATAATATAAAGTATAATGATGTGAACACAATTACAGGATTTTTAATTATAGATGTATCTGCAAATTATAAATTCAGTCAAAACTTTTCAGCTTTCGCAACTATCAATAATATAACTAACAACAAATCCATCGTAGCTAACCTTCCGCAAGGATATAGACCTAATATGCCTTTGAGTTTTAACATAGGATTAAAAGCCGAGTTTTAAGACAAAAAAGTCGAGTAGGTAAAGGGGTGTTTCACCCCTAAACCTCTCGCAGAACCGTACGTGAACCTCTCGATTCATACGGCTCTTCTTAATTCAAGTCTTTTAAGGTCTGAAGCCTTCGTATTGCCAATGTTCAAACAAGTTTGGAAAGTCTCTTGATAACTTTTGCAGGTATTTATATCCTACGTACCAAGGTTTCTTTCTAAATCGACGGTATTTGTTGCGTATCCATTTGGTCAAGCGTAGATGCAAAATCTTGAAAAGCTTTCGCATTTCACTCATTCGGAACTTGCCATAGTAATTTATCCAACCTCGGAGTTTGAGTTTTAATAGTTCCGCAATTTTACTTATCGGAAATTGAACCCATCGATGAAAATTCATTTCTTGGAGTTCTTTCACTATTCTACTCCTACTCTTTTGGCTCATTGCCGGCGAAAATCCTAATCTAATTTTCCCCCGTTCTTTCACTACTCGTGGCTTAAAGGTATATCCTAAAAAGTCGAACTTTTGATATCTTACCTTAAATGGAGGTTGGCGTTTTTGATTGCTTCGGCAATAGACGATTTTTGATTTCTCTTGGTTTAATTCCAATTTGCAATCTCGCAATCGCTCTTTTATTGCTTGCATCAATCTTAACGCCTGCTTGATGTTCTTGCAATGAATTACAATATCATCGGCATACCTCTGAAAAGGTGTCGTTGGACTTCTTTGGATTATCCATTTATCAAACACGATATCCATAAAGATATTGGCAAGCACAGGACTGATTACTCCGCCTTGTGGCGTGCCTTTTCCCTCTGGGTGTTTGATGGTTCCGTCTGCTAACTGAACTGGTGCATTGAGCCAGCGTTTTACATACATCAAAATATGTTTCTCTTGTGTGTAAAACTGTACTGCTTTTAGCAATAATTCGTGGTCAATGTTGTCGAAAAACCCTTTGATGTCCAAATCGATTACCCAACTGTATTTCATACTGTTGATTCGGCATTGTTCTATGGCATCGTGTGCCGATTTGTTTGGTCGATAACCAAAACTGCTCGGATGGAAGTGTTCCTCTACAATTTGCTCCAGTTCTGTAGCGATTACTTGTTGGGCAACCCTATCGACAATGGTAGGAATGCCCAATGGGCGCATTTTTCCATCGCCTTTGGGTATCAAAACCTGTCTGACTGCTTTGGGGTAGTAACTGCCACTTGCCATTCTATTCCACATCGGGTACAGATATTTGCGAGTGTTTTTGGTTACTGCTTCGATGGTTACTCCATCTACTCCACTAGCTCCTTTGTTGGCTTTTACTCTCTTAAAAGCTTCTTGTACCTGCAACTTACTTATCGGTTGCGACTTGGGTTGTTCATTAAAAATCATACTTAAATTGCTTTAAGGTGTTATACAATAAATCAACTAATTAAGTGAAGTCCTTCGCTCGCCCCACATTTCTGTGGAGCTCTTTTGGATATGTTCGCTACTACGACTTCATCCGCCCCAAGAACTAAACATTGCTACTTTCTGCCTTTTCCGCTCTGGGATTTTTGACATTTTTGCTTACCATTTTAGTCTTGGTTCTCCTGTTCCTTATTAGAGCCTGGTTATAGTTCTTGCCCTCTTTATGCCGTGTGCCGTGTAGCCAGTAATCAGGTTATCCGCTACACTCTGTCTCGCTGGGTCGCCGACCCCATAGATTTTGACACAGTAAAAGTTATTTTCGACACCTCAATAAGGGTTTGCTTGCGCTCAACTCCTATAACCGCACCATACAGCTACTCAACATACAAACGTTGGCACTGCTTTGACCTTGACGCTCAATACCAAATCTCTTTAATTCAGCACCTCAAGGCGGTTTGAAAACAACTCCTGAAAGTCCTATCCGATAGTCCAATTCTTTACTCGCAATCCTTTGTGAGTCCTCCACGCTTCTTGGCGTGGCTCGTTTCTGAACCCTCATAAAGCCTATCATCTCTAATAAAGTTATGTTGCCTTTTCAAAGAACTTTTATATCTTCGTATCCTAAGGCAACGCAGGACACACGCCGAACGCACAACGAACGCACAACAGCAAGGGATTCGTTGCGTGCGAAGCACGAACAATGAAGCCCGTGTTGAACAGCTTGTCCCGATAATTATCGGGAGAACCGCTGCCATTCCACAACTATGGAGTTATCGTAAAGTTTTGATAGAGAATTTCAAGAGGATTTAGTGTCCTCTTTTTTTTGAAGTGGTTTCAAAGATGGTTTTGTCGTGTTTTCCTTCACCTTAGGGCATAAGTTCCCTTACCCATAAAATCAACTTTCACGGGGAATTGGGTTTTGGCTACCCGATAGCGCGGATTTGTAATCCGTGCCCACAACAGTGAGCAAATAAAAAACAAGACCATACCTTAAAGCCCCGCGCTACCTCACGAAATAAAATTCGACGAAGTCAATCCTTTCGTGTGCCACTTTTATCCAATCTTTATTGAATAACTTGATGAGATTTCTCCTTCGTCGAAATGACAAGATTGCGAAAACAAACACATCAAAAAAATAAAAATTAGTCGTATCTTTGAATAAATCATTGTATTTATGAATGTTACTTCCAAAAAAAATGAATTGATAAAATGGTTATCCTCTATTGAGGACAAAACTATTATTGATCAAATTGACAATTATAGAAAACACCAAACTTCTTTTGATATTGACAAAGAAATAAATACTGCCATTACAGCTGATGAACTTAAAAAAAGAACTTCTGATTTTTTAAAGTCATTAGAATGGAAGAAATAAAAATCTTCTATAAACCTGAAGTTGAAAATTACATCAACGAACTCATCCTGATTCTTTACAACGATAATTATTTTAGCTACCTTGAAAATGCAATCGCATACAAAGACAAAATAATTGATTTTATTGAGGTCAATATAAGCTCTTTCCCCTCAAAACCAACTCCCTTAGAGTTATACAATTTAGGCTCTAACTATATTTTTTACAAAAGCAACCCAAGAACAACATGGTATATTTTCTTTGAACGAAGAAAAAACACTTACTTAATAACTTATATATCAAACAATCATACTGAAATAGCACAGTTTTTATAAGTGATTTTAAAATTTCCCCGCTCGGGTGCTTCGTTCCTCGCAATAACTCACTAAACAGTTAATTCATTACTAACTTTTAACTGCGTGAGTGATAGCAGTGGAAAGCCCGCAAACAAGTGTAGCGTCAGCGCAACTTGTTGAGGACTTGCAACGAATAGCACGACCTCGTTGCTGTTATCATTTTTCTAAAACCACAAAACATTCCGCAACGAGGGCACGCCCATAAAAAATCAGTTGTAAAAACCAATCTTTGTAGAGTTACTGGATGAGATTTCTCCTTCGTCGAAATGACAAGATTGTGAAAAGTCTCGAATAACCAAATCAACAATTAGATTAAATGAAGTGTTTTTAAAAAGCTTTGTTTATTTTTACATCCAAATACTATAATTATGTCAGCTCAAAAACGTCTTTTTCTACTCGATGCCTATGCTTTAATTTTTAGAGGTTATTATGCCTTTATTAAAAATCCTAGAATTAATTCTAAGGGCATGGACACTTCGGCCATTATGGGATTTATGAATTCATTAATGGATGTAATTAAGCGTGAAAAGCCAGACCATCTGGCAGTAGCTTTTGACAAGGGCGGTAGTGATTTGCGCAACGAATTGTTCCCAGAATACAAAGCCAATCGTGATGCCACTCCGGAAGCAATTAAAATTGCGGTTCCTTACATTCAGGCTTTGCTTAAAGCCATGCACATTCCTATTATTGAAGTGGCAGGTTACGAAGCGGATGACTTGATTGGGACAATTGCCAAACAAGCCGAACAACAAAATTACAAGGTGTACATGGTAACTCCGGATAAGGATTTTGCCCAATTAGTGACCGAAAATATTTTTATGTACAAACCAGCCCGTATGGGTAACGGCATCGAAATCTGGGGAATTCCTGAGGTTTTAGAAAAATTTGAAATCGAAAGACCGGAACAAGTAATTGACTATCTGGGCATGATGGGCGACTCTGCCGATAATATTCCAGGATTACCGGGTGTGGGTGAAAAAACCGCTAAAAAATTCCTGGCTGAATACGGTTCGCTGGAAAATCTTTTGGCGAATACACACCAATTAAAAGGTGCTATCAAAGATAAAATTGAAGCCAATGCCGAATTGGGTTTATTGTCTAAAAAATTAGCCACTATCCTACTGGATTGCCCAGTAACATTTGACGAGAAAGATTACGAACTTTCAAAACCAGACGTTGAAAAAACAGATGCTTTGTTTAACGAATTGGAATTTAGAAGAATGGCAGAACAGTTTGATGCTATCTTCAAAAATCCTTCGCCAGCTCAGACTGAAGGACCAGCGATTGACGAAGCCAAATTATACAAAAAACCGCAGCCCAAAAACGAGGATCAATTTGATTTGTTCTCGGCAACTACGCCGGGACAGGATGCCGAAGTGGCGCATACGCAATTTTACAACACACTTGAAAACACACCACATTCGTACCAAGTGGTTCAAGGTGATTTAGGTATTCGCTTGCTGTTGCAAAATTTACAAAAACAAACTTCCGTATGTTTTGATACCGAAACTACAGGATTGGATGCCTTGCATGCCGAATTAGTAGGTATGTCTTTCTCTTATGAAAAAGGCAAAGGTTTTTATGTTCCGTTTCCGGAAAACCAGGAAGAAGCGCAAGCTTTGGCAGAAAAATTCAAACCGTTTTTTGAAAATTCAGAAATTGAAAAAATCGGTCAGAACATCAAATACGATTTAAAAATATTATCAAGTTATGGTATTCGCGTAGCTGGAAAATTATTTGATACTATGATTGCGCATTACTTGATTAATCCAGATATGCGTCATAATATGGATATTCTGGCAGAGACGTATTTAAAATATTCACCAAAATCCATCGAAGATTTAATTGGCAAAAAAGGTAAAAACCAAAAATCAATGCGTGATGTCGACCTAGAAGATATCAAGGAATATGCTGCTGAAGATGCTGATGTAACTTTCCAACTGAAAGAGCTTTTTGCTACCGAATTAGAAAAAACAGCCACTCAAAAATTATTTGACGAAATCGAAATTCCGCTTGTGCCTGTGTTGGCTGCTATGGAAACCGAAGGAATCAAACTGGACGTTCCTTTCCTAAAAGAAATGTCGGTAGAAATGCAAAAAGAGATTAACGCATTCGAACAAAAAATATACGAAAAGGCTGGAGAAAAATTCAATCTGGCTTCTCCAAAACAATTGGGTGATATTTTGTTTGACAAATTGAAAATTGGCGGTGCCAAACAAAAGAAAACCAAAACTGGCCAATACGCAACCGGTGAAGAGGTATTAAGTTACTTAGCAAACGAACACGAAATAGTACGTGACATATTAGAATGGCGCCAAATGGTGAAATTACAAAGTACTTATATTGACGCATTACCCAACCAAGTTGATAACAAAACAGGTCGCATCCATACCGATTATATGCAAACGGTAGCCGCAACGGGACGTTTGAGTTCGAATAACCCGAACTTACAAAACATTCCTATTCGTACCGAAAGAGGAAGATTAATTCGAAAGGCCTTTATTGCCCGCGATGAAAATTACACCTTAGTTTCTGCCGATTACTCTCAAATTGAATTGCGTGTAATTGCAGCGTTAAGTGGTGAAGAAAATATGATTAAGGCTTTCCAAAACAACGAAGACATTCACAAATCGACGGCTTCTAAGGTTTTCAATGTACCTCTGGATGAAGTAACGCGTGAACAACGTAGCCATGCTAAAACAGTCAACTTTGGAATTATCTACGGAGTTTCGGCATTTGGACTATCCAATCAAACGAGTTTATCCCGTTCGGAAAGCGCCGATTTGATTGAGGCTTATTATAAAACTTATCCAAGATTGAAGTCTTTCATCACTGAGCAAATTGATTTTGCACGAGATCATGGTTATGTACAAACCATCTTAGGACGTCGTAGGTATTTGAAAGATATCAATTCACAAAATGCTATTGTTCGTGGTGGTGCCGAGCGAAATGCGGTGAATGCTCCTATTCAGGGTTCGGCTGCAGATATTATCAAAATTGCAATGATTAATATTCATAACAAATTGGTTTCAGAAAACTGGAAATCGAAAATGTTATTGCAAGTACATGATGAGTTGGTATTTGATGTTCACAACTCGGAATTAGAACGTATCCAACCGATGATTCAACACGAAATGGAAAATGCTTTTAAACTGGAAGTTCCTTTGGTGGTGGATTTAGGTATGGGGAAAAACTGGCTGGAAGCACACTAAGATTTTAGATTGCAGATTGTAGAATTCAGATTTCAGCAGCCTCAAAAAATAAAAAATCCATTTCTTTATTTCTTAGAAATGGATTTTTTTTTGGTTCTGGATGATTCTCTTTCTTTCAGATTCGTTTTAATAACGACGGTTTGGTAAGGTGCTTCGTTTTCTTCATCGGCTTCTAAGCGGTCAATGAGTAATTTGGCCGCTACTTCGCCAATTTCTACGCCGTGTTGGCTTACGGTACTTAAACTTGGTGTCAATCTTCGAGAAGCTAAAATTCCATCGGCAAACCCAATAATAGAAAGTTCTTCTGGAATTTTATATCCTTTTTTTATCGCTAACTTTAATACCGCTACCGAATCGCGCTCATCAAGTGCAAAAACTCCATCTATAGTGTTATTATCAAAAATGGCTTCGATTCTTTTCTTCATATCCTCTTCCGAATTGGTACGAAGAATGATATTTTCATTCAGTTCCATTCCGTTATTTGCTAGAGCCTTTAAATAACCTTCGGTTCTTAGTTTACCCACACTTAAATCATCTACCGAAGAAATTAGCGCAATATTTTTACAACCTGTATCAATTAAACGTTGGGTTACATTAATTGCCGAATCATAATCGTCTACCACTACTTTATCGCATTCGACCTCTTCGGCAATACGATCGAACATGACAATTGGGGTACCTTCATTAATGATATCCGTAAAATGAGAATAATCATGAAGTTTTTGAGCTTCCTCAGAAACCGACAGAATAAAACCATCAGTTGTTCCATTACTCAACATTTCGAGTGTGTTGATTTCTTTTACAATAGATTCGTTAGAGATACAAGTAATCACATTATACCCTTTTTGATCGGCAACTTTTTCAATACCACTAAACACTTTAGCAAAAAAAGAATTCATAATGTTAGGTATAATAACACCAATCGTTCTGGTTTTTCTGTTTTTTAAATTTAACCCAATAATATTAGGTTTGTAATTTTTAAGTTTAGCGTACTCCTTAATCTTAACCTTAGTTTGATTACTAATCTCTGGACTATCATTCAGTGCTTTAGAAACTGTAGAAACAGAAACATTGAGTTCTTTGGCAATTTGTTTCAGTGTAGCTTTAACTTTCATATTGAATATATTGTCTTAATTATTTGTTGTTTAGCTTGAAAAATAAAGTGAAAATTTGTTTAAATTCAAGAAACAATGGGCTTGAAAAAGAATAATTTTCACCCTTCCTTCTATATACAGCAAGAATGCAAGGTAATCAAATTATTTTTGAAATCAAATGTAAGATAATTTTAAGACCGAAGCACCAAGTCTAATTATAAAAAAGAAGGCCTCTAAAACAAAATAAATATCCAATTGATAATCAGCATAGAAACCAAATAAAATTATTTATTTTTGGATTTGTATTTAAAATAATTAATTGTACTTTTGCAACCCCTTTATTGGGGACGGAATGTTTAATTAAAAAATTTTTATTGTGAACGCATTAAGCTACAAGACAATTTCAGCTACAAAGGCAAACTCTACTAAAGAGTGGATCGTTGTAGATGCAGAGGGTCATAACTTAGGACGTCTTGCTTCTAAAGTCGCTATGATTTTAAGAGGAAAGTACAAGCCAAGCTATACCCCACACGTGGACTGTGGAGATAACGTTATTGTTATCAACGCTGAAAAAATCAACCTTACAGGTAACAAAATGGACGACAAAATTTACATGCGTCATACAGGTTATCCAGGAGGACAAAGAACTTTAACTGCTAAAGTATTGCAAGCTAAAAACCCTGCAGCTCTAGTAGAAAAAGCAGTAAAAGGTATGTTACCTAAAAACAAATTAGGTGCTGAACTTTTCAGAAATTTAAATGTTGTTGTTGGTTCTGAGCACAAACAAGCGGCCCAAAAACCAAGAACTGTTAACCTAAACGATCTTAAGTAATGGGAGTTATTCACAAAATCGGTAGAAGAAAAACCGCTGTTGCACGTGTTTATGTTTCAGAAGGAACAGGAAAAATCACTGTAAACAAAAAAGAATTAGCAACTTATTTCCCAACAGCTACTTTACAATACAAAGTGATGCAACCTTTGTCTATGACAGAAAACGCTGAAAACTTTGACGTAAATGTAAATGTTTACGGAGGTGGGATTACTGGTCAAGCAGAAGCTGTAAGAATGGCAATCGCTCGCGCTATGTGTGAAGCAAACGCTGAAAACAGATCTATCTTAAAACCAGAAGGATTATTAACAAGAGACCCAAGAATGGTTGAACGTAAGAAATTCGGTCAGAAGAAAGCTCGTAAGAGATTCCAATTCTCTAAACGTTAATATTACCTGTCTTGTACAGATAGTGCAAGACTTTATCAATTATTTATTGAAATTAAAAAACACAGTTATTGTTGCTCTCCTATCGAGGTAGGAAATAGTTTAGCATCTAAATGTATAAAGCCGATCATGTCGCCATTTATACATTGCTAATCAACAGAACGTAAACTAGTACAAAAATGGCAAACAAAGTAGAAGTAAAAGAATTACTAGAAGCAGGTGTTCACTTCGGACACATGACTAGAAAATGGGATCCAAACATGGCTCCTTACATTTATATGGAGCGTAATGGAATTCACATTATCAACCTATATAAAACTGCAGCTAAAATTGAAGAAGCTAATGAAGCTTTGAAAAAAATCGCTGCATCAGGTAGAAAAATCTTATTCGTAGCTACCAAAAAACAAGCAAAAGACATCGTTGCTGAAAAAGCAAAAGCTGCAAACATGCCTTACATCACTGAAAGATGGCCAGGTGGAATGTTAACAAACTTTGTTACTATCCGTAAAGCAGTTAAAAAAATGTCTTCTATTGATAAAATGAAGAAAGATGGTACTTTTAACACGCTATCTAAAAAAGAGCGTTTACAAGTAGATCGTCTTCGTGCTAAATTAGAAAAAAACTTAGGTTCAATCGCTGATATGTCAAGACTACCAGCTGCATTGTTCGTAGTAGATATCAAAGCTGAGCACATCGCAATAAAAGAAGCACAAAAATTAAACATTCCAGTATTCGCAATGGTTGATACTAACTCTGATCCACGTGAAGTTGATTACGTTATTCCAGCCAATGATGATGCTTCTAAATCAATTGAGAAAATTTTATCTATAGTAACTACTGCAGTTATTGAAGGACTTTCTGAAAGAGGTGCTGAAAAAGAAGTTGCAGAAGAAGCTACTGAAGAAGCTCCAGCTGTTGAAGCTGCTCCAGCTACTGAAGAATAAATCAAATTTTAAATTCCAAATTTTAAATCCCTGTCTGCCGACAGGCTGGCAAATTCCAAAATCAGATTTTTAACTTTCTGATAACCTTGGAATTTGGGATTTGAAGATTGGAATTTTTACTTTTAACATTAAAATAAAAAATACATTATGGCAACAATTACTGCTGCAGACGTAAATAAATTAAGACAAGCTACAGGAGCCGGAATGATGGACTGTAAAAAAGCCTTAGTTGAAGCTGAAGGAGATTTCGACAAAGCAATCGAAAACCTACGTAAAAAAGGACAAAAAGTAGCTGCTAACCGTTCTGACCGTGAGTCTTCTGAAGGAGCTGCTGTTTCTTTTATTAATGCTGACAAAACTAAAGGTGCAATCATCACTTTAAACTGCGAAACTGACTTCGTAGGTAAAAATGAATCTTTCGTTACTTTAGCTAAAGATTTAGTAGAAAGAGCTATCAATTTCTCTTCTAAAGAAGAATTTTTAGCTTCTGATTTCAATGGAATCACTGTTGCTGAGAAATTAATCGAGCAAACAGGGGTTATCGGTGAGAAAATCGAAATCGGTGGTTTTGAAATCTTAGAAGGTGCTTTCGTTGGATCTTACGTTCACGTAAACAAAATTGCTGCTTTAACAGCTATTTCTGCTCCAATTGCTAACGCTGAGACATTAACTAAAGATATCTCTATGCAAGTTGCTTCTATGGGAGCTGACACATTATCTTACAAAGATTTCGATCCTGCTTTCATCGCTTCTGAACTTGAAGCTCGTATTGCTGTAATCGAAAAAGAAAATGAAGAAGCTGCTCGTTTAGGAAAAACGTTGAAAAATGTTCCTAAATACATCTCTTATGCTCAATTAACTGAAGAAGTATTGAAACAAGCAGAAGAAGATGCTAAAGCTGAATTAAAAGCAGAAGGAAAACCAGAACAAATCTGGGATAAAATCATCCCTGGAAAAGTACAACGTTTTATTTCTGACAACACTACTTTAGATCAAGAGAAAGCTCTTTTAGATCAAAACTTCATCAAAGATGACAGTAAAAAAGTGGGTGACTATGTTAAAGGATTCAATGTTGAAATCTCAGGTTTCAAAAGAGTTACTTTAGGATAATCCAAACCGTATTCTGAAATACAAAAAGAAGCTGTCTCACAACTTGAGGCAGTTTTTTTTTTACAACAGGATTTAGCTTATATTTAAGTGTTGATTTTAAGTCCTCTGAAGACGAAATTTAAACATTACAATCAAAATCAAACCACCCTTTTACCTTATTCATTTGATGAATTTATTGTAGCCCAGCATCCTGTTCGTATTGTAAATCAGGTTGTAGAATCAATCAATATCAAACCCCTACTCAAAGCCTACAGCGAAGAAGGTAACCCAGCGTATCATCCCAAAATGTTACTTAAAGTCATGTTGTATGCCTACATGAACAATGTTTATTCTTCTCGAAAAATTGAATTGGCCATAAGAGAAAATATAAATTTTATGTGGCTTACTGGTATGACAGTGGTGGACCACAATACCATTAGTAGATTTAGAACCAATAAACTCAAAGATTCTTTTAAAGAAATTTTCAAGCAAGTTGTTTTAATGTTAGCTAGTGAAGGTTTAATTTCTTTAAAGCATTACAGATGGTTATGTTTTATACGATCAATTGTTACGAATATGGGCGTTAAAAAGTTATAATTATTTTGCAAATGATGTCAATATCAGTACTAAAATTGAGCAAATAAAAGATCAAATCGAATCTAATTTTATTCCAAATACAACAGGCGAAAAATACCATGAACGAACATACAATGATTTAAAACTAGTTAATTTCATGCCTTGTTCCTTCTCCCCTGCGGGATACAAAACCCCCTTTGATGCTTTTGCTCATTCCTTAGCTTTACTGTTAAACATTGGGGCACAAGATTTTCAGGAAGCCATAATTCAACATGCAGAAAAAACCAGAACCGAAACTAAATTAGGAATTCTTCCTGCCTTTTGGCCTCCTATCACAGAAACAGATGCCGACTGGAATTTATTAAAAAACAATTTCAAATACGAATTTAGAAATTATCCAAACGAGTTTCATAACGGAGGGAGCTGGCCCATGGTAAATGGATTTTATGGTTTAGCCTTATTGAACAAAAAACAAGTTAAAGTGGCTAAAACACTTCTAAGCGCAATTAATAATGCTAATGCAAAAGAAGACTTTAGTTTCTATGAAAACTTCAATACCGAAACAACAGCAGTAAATGGAGTCCCTTTTTGTACTTGGAGTGCAGCCGCAACAGTGCTATTGACCCAAGGAATCACAACTAATTTTAAATTATTGATTTAAAATGGAAAAAACAATCGACATTATCTGTATAGGGGAATTACTCATAGATTTCATTGGTCATGAAATTAATACTCCAATAGCCGAAATAGAAAATTACAGCCGTTTTTTGGGAGGATCCCCAACTAACGTCGCCATATAAAGTTCGAAAATAGGACTAAAAACCGCTTTGGTAGCCAGTTGTGGAAAGGATGGACTTGGTCATTTTATGCTAAAAAAACTCAATGAAAGTCATGTGAACACGGCTCATGTAAAAGAGCAAGAACACTATCCATCCTCGGTAATTTTTGTAACAAAATCAAGCGATACTCCTGAATTTATTCCTTATAGAGAAGCAGATTACCATATCCATGAAACACAAATACCAGATGTTTTATTAGAAAAAGCCAAAATTTATCATACCACCTGTTTCGCTTAAAGCAAAAACCCAGCTCGCGAAACTATTTTAAATAAAGCCGAAAGAGCATCCCAAATGGGATTACAAACCAGTATTGACTTAAATTATTCTGAAAAAATATGGCCTGACCGAGCCGAAGCTTTTGAAACTATCAGAAAATATCTTGCTACTAAACCTTTAGTAAAATTAAGTGATGACGATTGTTTTCGATTATTTAATGAAACTAAAAGCGACGATTTTATAATTAATTATTTCAGCCAATTAGGTGCAAAAAGCATCTGTTTAACAAAAGGAAAAAACGGAGTAGTCCTTTGGGATTCTTCAATAGGAACAGCCCATAAAAATGCGCCTTTAGTTGAAAATATCAAAGACACTACAGGGGTAGGAGATGCTTTCTGGACAGGTTTTTTATATGGCAAATTACAGCAAAAAGAACCGCTAGAGTGTATCAAAACTGCACAAAAATTAGCCAGTATCAAATTGCAGCATCTTGGACAACTTCCAGATAATGTTCAAATCGAAGAGTCATAAAACAACTATAAAAACTTTACCCTAAAACAAATCCGATTAAGTTCCATTTTAAATTTTAAAGTGGAACTTTTTTATTAAATACTATTTCTAAAAATAAAAAAACTAAATTTGGTTGAATCAAATCTTACAATATGTTTCAATCCAAAAAAGACATTGTTTATATCATTCTTGCTGGAATATTTATTACCAATGCAGTAGTCGCCGAATTAATAGGAGGAAAACTCATTTACGTAGGACCATATTTAATGAGTGTTGGAATTCTGCCCTGGCCTGTCGTATTTGTCACAACCGATTTAATTAATGAATATTTTGGAGAAAAAGGAGTAAAAAAACTTTCCCTGATCACCGCTTGTTTAATTGCATACTGCTTTGTGCTATTGTATGTTGCCTTAAAAATACCCGCAGTCAAAGGCGATGGATTAGTGACCGATGAACAGTTTTATGCCGTTTTTGGACAAAGTATGTGGATTATTGTAGGAAGCATCACAGCATTCCTCGTTTCCCAATTAATCGACGTTACCATTTTTCACTTTTTCAAAAGAAAAACAGGCAACAAAATGATTTGGCTAAGAAGTACGGGTTCCACTGTTATTTCGCAACTTTTTGACAGTTTTATAGTATTGGGAATCGCTTTTTGGATGACTGGAAAAATTAATACAGAACAATATATCGCTTCAGCATTTACAGGCTATTTTGTAAAGTTGACTATTGCTATTTTATTGACTCCATTGATTTATCTTGGGCATTCGCTAATTGAAAAATACATTCACAGTAAATAAACATGGAAAACAAAACACGCTGTACCTGGTGCGAAAAAGACGATTTATACCGTAAATACCATGATGAAGAATGGGGAATTCCGGTTTATGATGATGCTACATTATTCGAATTTTTAATTCTGGAAACCTTTCAGGCAGGATTGAGTTGGTACACTGTTTTGGCAAAAAGAGACAGCTTTCGTGAAGCTTTTGACCAATTTGATTACCAAAAAATAGCCCAATATCCGGAAGATAAAATTCAGGAATTAATGGCCAATCCGAGTATTATTCGCAATCAGTTAAAAATTCGGGCTACTGTTTCTAATGCTGTTGCCTTTATGAAAGTTCAGGAGGAATTTGGCAGTTTTTCTAAATACATCTGGGGATTTACTGATGGAAAGCCTATCGATAATAAACCCAAAACCCTTAAAGACGTTCCTGCCACTACTCCACTATCGGACGCCATTAGCAAAGATTTAAAAAAACGCGGATTCAAATTCGTTGGATCTACCGTAGTTTATGCCCACATGCAAGCCACTGGAATGGTCAACGATCATATCGAAAGCTGTTTTACAAGAAAATAGTAAAAGTTTCACCATTAAGAAATTAAGAAAGTTAAGTTTCTTAATCAACTAAACTTCTTAATGGTTTAAAACTTGAAGTGAAAAATACTTCTTTTAAATCACAAAATTGTTAAACTTCTATCATTTAACTTCTAACTTCTAACTTTTTAACTACATTTGACGCACACTTTAGGGGTGTCTGCATTAGCAGGCTGAGATTTTACCCTCTGAACCTGATCTAGTTCATACTAGCGTAGGGAAAAGTAAGATGACTTCCGTAGTCCCATTTTTTGGGTCACCTTGTAGCCATTCCTAAAGTATTTTTTCATTTAAAAAAATACGAGAATGGAACTAAAAATCAACAATCAAACCAAACAATTTCAAGTAGAAGCATTGAGCATTCAAGCCTTGCTCGATATTGAAATTCCGCAAAAACAAAACGGCATCGCTGTAGCCGTAAATAACAATGTGATTCCAAAATCCAATTGGAACAGTCACCTCCTATCCGAAACTGACGATATTTTGATTATTTCTGCTACACAGGGCGGATAGTATTCAGTTTGCAGATTTCAGTTTGCAGTTACTCCAAACAAAATAATCCTACAATAAAAATGTATCGTTTGCAAAAACTCATAACTATAACTCATAACTCACAACTTCAAACAAATGAATAACGAAGAAAAAATATCCCGAATCCCATTCCCTAATTCGACCAAAGTCTATATAGATGGAGAAATCCACCCGATAAAAGTGGCGATGCGCGAAATCAAATTATCCGACACTAAACTGGCCAAAGGCGGAGCAGAACACAATCCATCCGTTACTGTTTATGACACCTCTGGTCCTTACACCGATCCAAACATCGAAATTGATATTCGCAAAGGATTACCACGCCTTCGCGAACAATGGATTTTAGACCGTGGCGATGTGGAAGAATTAATCGAAATCACATCGAATTACGGAAAAGAACGCTTAGCCGATGAAAAATTAAATCATTTGCGTTTTGAATACCTACACAAACCCATGCGTGCCAAAAAAGGAGCGAATGTGACCCAATTGTATTATGCCAAACAGGGAATTATTACGCCTGAAATGGAATACATTGCCATTCGTGAAAACCAACGCATCGAACAATTAGAAAATGCAACTCCGGCAATGAAATGCCAACATGCAGGACATAGTTTTGGTGCGAATATACCAAAAAACAAAATCACTCCAGAGTTTGTTCGTTCTGAGGTAGCAGCCGGTCGTGCTATTATTCCAAATAACATCAATCACCCAGAAAGCGAGCCGATGATTGTAGGTCGTAATTTCTTGGTAAAAATCAATGCTAATATCGGAAACAGTGCGGTAACTTCCTCCATCGAAGAAGAAGTAGAAAAAGCGGTTTGGGCTTGCCGCTGGGGAGCCGATACCATTATGGATTTATCTACCGGAAAAAACATTCATGAAACCAGAGAATGGATTATTCGAAATTCACCAGTGCCAATTGGTACAGTACCCATTTACCAAGCTTTGGAAAAAGTAAACGGAATTGCCGAAAACCTGACTTGGGAAATTTTCAGAGATACTTTGATTGAACAGGCAGAACAAGGCGTTTCGTATTTCACGATTCATGCGGGAGTTTTGTTAAGATACATTCATTTGACAGCTAATCGTGTAACTGGAATTGTTTCTCGTGGTGGTTCGATTATGGCAAAATGGTGTTTGTTTCACCACAAAGAAAACTTCCTTTACACGCATTTTGAAGAAATCTGCGAAATCATGAAACAATACGATGTGGCTTTCTCTTTGGGAGATGGTTTACGTCCAGGTTCTATTGCCGATGCAAATGATGCTGCTCAATTTGCCGAATTAGAAACGCTGGGCGAATTGACAAAAATCGCTTGGAAACACAATGTTCAGGTTTTCATCGAAGGACCAGGACACGTACCGATGCACATGATTAAGAAAAACATGGACAAGCAATTAGAACATTGTTCTGAAGCTCCATTTTATACTTTAGGTCCGTTGACGACAGATATTGCTCCGGGTTATGACCACATTACTTCGGCTATTGGTGCTGCGATGATTGGATGGTACGGCTGTGCGATGTTGTGTTATGTAACCCCTAAAGAACACTTAGGATTACCTAACAAAAAAGATGTAAAAGACGGAGTGATTACCTATAAAATTGCCGCTCATGCTGCCGATTTAGCCAAAGGGCATCCGGGTGCACAATACCGTGACAATGCCTTGAGCAAAGCCCGTTTTGAATTCCGTTGGGAAGACCAGTTCAATTTATCATTAGATCCAGATACAGCAAGAGAATTTCACGATGAAACCTTACCTGCTGATGGTGCCAAAGTAGCGCATTTCTGTTCGATGTGCGGACCTAAATTCTGTTCCATGAAAATATCACAGGAAATCCGTGATGTAGAAGAAGCCAAAAAAGGAATGCAAGAGAAATCAGAGGAGTTTGTTGAGCAAGGAAAAGAGATTTATTCTTAGTATCAAGACATTAGTATTAAGTATTAAGACTAAAATCTTGATACTTAATACCCCATAACATGATAGTCTTTTCCAATCCAACTGCGATAGCAAACGAAATCCCAATAATCCATTCTCTTTTTGAGGAAGGACTGGAATTATTGCATGTTAGAAAACCTGAATATTCAGCTGAAGAAATGAAAAAATTTGTAACTGCTATTGGATTGGAATTTCGAAATAAACTGGTTTTACACAGTCATCATCAATTAGCAGAAGAATTAGGAATGAATAGAATTCATTTCACAGAAAAAATGAGAACAGAAACTTTTAACTCTCCTGCAAGGTTATCAAAACCTTGTAGGTTCTTAAAATCAACTTCTACTCACTCCGTTGAAGAATTTAATGCTTTGGCTGCCGAATTTGACTACGCTTTTTTAAGTCCGGTTTTTGAGAGTATTTCGAAACCAAATTATGCTTCAAAAACGAATCTTTTGACAGCTATAAATAACCGAACCAATTTCAAAACCCAACTCATTGCTTTAGGCGGAATTCAGGCTTCGAATATTGAAACCACTTTAAAAGCAGGTTTTGATGATGTAGCCCTATTAGGAACCATTTGGAACAGCCAAAATCCAATTCAAAATTTTAAATTATGCCAACAAATCGCCCTTTCGTTTTAAGCATTGCCGGTTTTGATCCTTCGGCTGGTGCAGGAGTTTTGGCCGATATTAAAACCTTTGAACAACATCAGGTGTATGGCTTGGCTGTTTGTACTGCTAATACAATACAAACTGAAAATGAATTTGTGAACATCCAATGGACAGCACTAGAATTCGTTTTACAATCTATTGAAACCTTATTTGGCTCTTACAACATCAAAGCAGTCAAAATTGGAATTGTTCCCTCTCTGCCTTATTTAAAAGAAATTGTTTTTTTGATAAAAAAACTTTCGCCAAAAACCAAAATAGTTTGGGATACCGTTTTAAAATCGACTACCGAATTTGATTTTCTGAATATTGAAAACCAAAATGATTTAGTTGCAATTCTAAAAGAAATCGAACTCATCACTCCCAATTACAATGAAATATTGAAATTAGACACTAAAGAAGCTACTATCGAAATCATTACTGAAAAAATATCGAAACACTGCGCTATTTTATTAAAAGGCGGGCATAATCCTAACGAAATTGGCACTGATTTTTTACATAGTCAGCAACACTTTTTCAGGCTTTCGCCAAATACTACTCATATATACGAAAAACACGGTTCAGGCTGTGTTTTATCTGCAGCAATTACTGCCAATATTGCCTTAGAACAAGAACTGTTAAGAGCCTGTAAAAATGCCAAAGCATATACCGAAAACTTTTTATTATCAACCCCAAAACTACTAGGAAATCATTATGTATAATCGTTTTCAATATATCTCACAGGGAAACTCCGTTGACGAGCAATTAGCAAACATTAGTCAAGCCTTAGAACATGGTTGCAAATGGATTCAGCTTCGTTTTAAAAAAGCAACGTCTGAAGACATGGAAACTATGGCGGAAGCCGTAAAAAAATTGTGCACTGAATTTGGAGCTACTTTTATCATTAACGACAATGTTTCCTTAGCTCAAAAAATCAATGCTGATGGCGTTCATTTAGGTCTAAAAGACATGAAAATATCGAATGCCAGAGAAATTTTAGGACCAAATAAAATTATTGGTGGTACTGCCAACACCTTGGAAGACGTTCAAAAACAAATCAAAGAAGGAGCTGATTATATTGGTTTGGGACCATTCCGTTTTACTAAAACGAAAGACAATCTAAGTCCGATTTTAGGTCTGGAAGGCTACCAAAATATGGTAACAGAATTAAGACTTCTGGGAATTTCAACTCCAATTTATGCGATTGGTGGTATTCAATTAGAGGATGTTCCTGCAATAATCCAAACAGGAATTCATGGCATTGCTGTTTCGGGATTAATTACCGAAAACGACAACAAAACCGAATTAATAACAAAACTTAATGAAACATTATATGAACCAGTCAACATTTAAAATTGGTGATAAAGAACTAAATTCACGATTGTTTTTAGGAACAGGAAAATTTGGTTCGAATGTTCAAATGGAAGAAGCAATTCTGGCTTCGGAGAGCGAATTAGTAACGGTAGCCTTAAAACGTGTCGATTTAGAAACGGATACCGATGCTATTTTATCGCATTTAAAACACCCTAGAATCAATTTATTACCAAATACATCAGGTGCTAGAAATGCCAAGGAAGCTGTTTTTGCAGCACAATTGGCCAGAGAAGCACTGGAAACAAATTGGGTAAAACTCGAAATTCATCCTGATCCAAGATACCTTTTACCGGATCCCATTGAAACCTTAAAAGCAACAGAGGAATTGGCTAAACTGGGTTTTATCGTTTTACCTTACATCCATGCCGATCCTGTTTTGTGCAAACGTTTAGAAGATGTAGGAACAGCAGCAGCTATGCCTTTAGGATCGCCAATTGGCAGCAACAAAGGATTAAAAACCATTGATTTTCTGGAAATCATTATCGAACAGTCTAAGGTTCCTGTAATTATTGATGCGGGTATTGGAGCTCCTTCAGACGCTGCGAAAGCTATGGAAATGGGAGCAGATGCTGTTCTTGTGAATACCGCAATTGCGGTTGCCGGAAATCCAAAACTAATGGCAGAAGCTTTCAAAGAAGCCGTTATTGCTGGTCGAAAAGCTTACGAAGCCCAATTAGCACAGCAATTCAATCAGGCGGTAGCTTCGAGTCCTTTGACGGCGTTTTTATATGAATAATACTTTAACCGCAAAGTTCGCAAAGCAAAGCGCCAAGAACGCAAAGCTTAGCGAACTTTGCGTAAATCTTTGTGCCCTTTGAGGTTAAAAGCTATGACAACATTTAAATCGGTTTTTGAACAATACAACTGGAACGAAATTCAATCCAAAATTTATAACACTACAACTAGGCAAGTAGAACAAACCTTAGCAAAATCCAAAAGAAATCTGGATGATTTTCTGGTATTGATTTCTCCTGCTGCCCAAGGCTACTTAGAATTGATGGCCCAAAAAAGTCACGAACTGACTAAGAAACGTTTTGGGAAAACCATCCAAATGTATGCGCCTTTGTATCTAAGCAATGAATGCCAAAATATTTGTACCTATTGTGGTTTTAGTTTAGATAATAAAATCAAGCGTAAAACCCTAACGGATTCTGAAATCAAAATAGAAGCTCAAGCCTTGAAGAATTTGGGTTTTGATCATGTTCTGTTAGTTACTGGCGAAGCCAATTATACGGTAAATATCAATTATTTCCTTAACGCAATAGAACAAATAAAAGCACAATTTTCCCTTATTTCAGTAGAAGTCCAACCGCTTTCACAGGATGATTATGAACGTTTGCACAAGGCTGGCGTGTATTCGGTATTGGTGTATCAGGAAACCTACCATCAGGAAGTGTATAAAAAATACCATACCAAGGGTAAAAAATCAAATTTTGATTACCGTCTTGACACTCCTGATCGCATTGGAAAAGCAGGAATTCACAAAATAGGTTTAGGCGTTTTATTAGGTTTGGAAGATTGGCGCACCGATAGTTTTTTCAATGCCTTGCATTTGTATTATTTGCAAAAAACCTATTGGCAAACCAAATACTCTGTTTCTTTCCCTAGATTACGACCTGCCGAAGGCATTATCGAACCTAATTTTATCATGGACGACAAAGATTTAACCCAATTAATTTGCGCCTATCGCTTGTGGAATGAAGATTTGGAAATTTCAATCTCAACCCGAGAAAATGAAAAATTTCGAAACAACATCATCCCAATTGGAACAACCAGTATGAGTGCAGGTTCTAAAACCAATCCAGGAGGTTATGTGGTTGACCCACAATCATTGGAGCAATTTGAAATTAGTGATGAACGTTCAGTAGCAGAAATTGCAAAAATTATTACCGAAAGAGGATACGAACCTGTTTGGAAAGATTGGGATAGAACTTTTGATTTTAAATTTTAGATTAACGATTTTAGATTGCAGATGTAATGAGCGTTATACAAGATTTTTTAAGATACAATCGACAGGTAATTTTACCTGAAATAGGAGAAGAAGGACAAGAAAAATTAAAAAGTGCCAAAGTACTTGTTATTGGTGCCGGCGGTTTAGGATGCCCCATTTTGCAATACATTGCTCCTGCAGGTGTTGGAACCATTGGCATTGTAGATTTTGACACTATCGAAATTCATAATCTTCACCGCCAAATTTTATATACCGAAAAACAAGTTGGATTAGCCAAAGCTTCAACAGCGAAAACAACCGTTGAAAAACTAAATCCATTGATTAAGGTTCTGGCTTTTGAAGAAAAACTAACTCTTGAAAACGCTGCAAAAATTATAGCTGAATTTGATATTGTAGTGGATGGTTCGGATAATTTTAAAACACGTTATTTAGTGAATGATACCTGTGTAGCCTTAAACAAAACGTTGGTTTATGGAAGCATTTTAGGCTTTGAAGGTCAAATTGCTGTTTTTAACCATCAGGGAAGTAAAAACCTACGGGACTTATTTCCGGAACCACCCAATCCAAAAGATGTTCCTAATTGCAGTTTTAATGGAGTTTTGGGTACTTTACCTGGTATGATTGGAACAATGATGGCGCATGAAACTTTAAAATTGATTATTGGATTACCGAGTTTACAAAACCAATTGGTCTTATTCAAAACCCTAGATTGGAGTTTTACCAAATTAACTTTTTAAAATCGACATAAAATCATCCCTACTAATTTCGCGACAACCTAAACTTTCTAAATGCGAATTGTACACCTGACAATCGAGCAGTTTGTAATGCTCTTTTTTTAGTTTTTCGACTAGAGCTATAAAGGCAACTTTAGAAGCATTGGAAACCTTAGAAAACATACTTTCGCCACAAAAAACATGACCCAAATCAACACCATAAAGTCCGCCAACTAATTCATCATCCTGCCACACCTCAACTGATTTGGCTATCCCTAAATCATGCAATTTACAATAAGCCTCAATCATATCATCGGTAATCCAGGTGCCGTTTTGTCCTTCTCTTTTGATAATTTGACAATTGGAAATTACAGCTCGAAAATCCTTATTGAACGTAACTTTAAAAATCTTTCTATTGCGAATATTTCGCATGCTTTTAGAAACGACCAATTCGTCTAAAAACAGCACCATCCTAGGATTAGGAGACCACCAAGTAATAGGTTCTCCGTCTTCGAACCAAGGAAAAATTCCGCTTTGATACGCTAACTGAAGCCTTTCTGGAGACAAATCACCACCTAAGCCAATAATTCCGGAAGAATGGGCTAAATGAACGGGCGGGAAAAATAAATCTTCGGTAAGATAAAACATGATTCAATCAATTTCCAATATGACTATCCGTTTCTTATATCAATCATTGAGAATGGCACACAGATGAAACGGATTGAACAGATTATCGCAGATTGTGATTCACAAAGAGCTTTAAAAATCCGTTTTTATCTGTTCAATCAGTGTCAACTGCCTGTCGGCAGACAGGTCTGTGGCCTATTTTTTATTTAGTCCGCATAGCGGACAGTCCTAATATCCAATTCAATGACAATTCAAAAATCAATAAAAGTTCCAAAAAAGAAATTCCAAATTCCAATTAATAAAGAGCTAATTGGAATTTGGAATTTTAAAAATTTAGAATTTAAATTTTAGAATGGTAAATCGTCTGGTTCGTCTTCGTTTAAATTAGTTGCAGGAGCAAAAGCTGGCGCAGCTGGCATAGGAGCAGCAGCAGCTGGAGCTTCAGTAGCTAGTCTTTCAATTCTCCATCCTTGAATACTGTTAAAGTATCTTGTTTCTCCTTGTGGATTAACCCATTCTCTACCTCTTAAATTAATAGATACTTTTACGGCTTCACCAATATTGTAATTACTCAATAAATCACATTTATCTTGTGTAAATTCAATCAATATATGTTGAGGATATTGTTCCTCTGTAGTTACAACTACTTCTCTTTTTCTAAATGAGGCACTAACTTGTTGTTCTGGATTAACAACTTTAATTTTCCCTGTAACTTCCATCTTCGCTATTTTAACTGTTATATATTATTATTTATCAAAAGTGTTTTTATGCCAGACCAAGTCTTTCATTTTGTATGAATATCTCAAAATCAATCGAATGGAAAACCGAAACTAAAAAACATTTGATATACAAATATAACAACTTCTTCTATCTGATAATAAAGATTGTTTTACAATTTCAATTTTATTTTTAAATAGCTGGCAAACAAGGGAATCCTGAAGTTGAATTATTCCTTACTCCTTCTTGTTGAACATGAAAAACTTTGAAGTGAAACTAAAACAATCCTTAGTATATTTCGTTATATTTATAGCTCAAAAAATTATTTATGCAGTTTTCTGATAAAAGAAGTACCGGAAGATGGATACTTATTTTTGCTTCATTTCTTATCATTTCATTAATACTATGGAATACCTATACCTTTTTTCAGATTTTTAAAAATGAAGAACGTCTTAAAATGAATCTTTTGGCGAAAGCCCAAAAAACACTTATAAATGCCGACGAAAATACTGATGTAGAACTGCCGCTTCAAATTTTTAAAAACAACACCTCAATTCCCGTAATTCTTACCGAAAACGATAGTATTATTAACACTATTAATATTGACGAAAGCATCATTAATGACAAAGAAAAAGCAACACAATTTTTAGCCGAATTAAAAAAAGAAAACGAGCCCATAATCATTGAATATGCCCCTCATAAGTTCCAAAAATGGTATTATGGCAACTCGGCTTTATTGAATAAATTAAAATATTATCCTATCGCCTTGTTACTAATTATTTTCCTCTTTTCGGCACTGATTTATTATTTTTATCGAAGTACCAAAATTGCTACTCAAAATAAACTTTGGGCTGGTATGGCTAAAGAAACGGCGCATCAAATAGGAACTCCGCTCTCTTCTTTAATAGGCTGGGTGGAGATTTTAAAAACAGAGGATATTGATCCTGCGACCACTTCGGAAATTGAGAAAGATATCAACCGACTTCAAACTATTACCGATCGTTTTTCTAAAATTGGCTCGGAACCTGTATTAGAAAAATGCGACATTGTTGAGACCACATTTCAAACCTACAACTACCTGCAATCGCGATTTTCTAAACAAATTGAATTTTCTTTTGAAAGTCCCAAATCGGAAATTTACACCCTTTTAAATCCAACATTACACAGCTGGACGATTGAAAATCTTATTAAAAACGCTATTGATGCCATGAAAGGCAAGGGTAAAATTGTGGTGAGTATTCACGAAGATTCTGATATGGTTAAAATTAATGTAACGGATACCGGAAGTGGTATTCCTAAAAATCAGTTCAGCACCATTTTCGAACCTGGATTTACCACTAAAAAAAGAGGTTGGGGATTAGGTCTTTCTTTAACTAAACGTATTGTAAAAGAATACCACAAAGGAAATATCAAAGTTTTACAATCCGAAATAGGAAAAGGAACTACAATGCAAATTAGTTTGAATAAATTGTACTAATTTAAAGGAACTCCAAACCAGCTCACTTTAGAAAACATCGTCTTTCGTTTAATTTTAGAAGCATTCAAATACTCTTTTACGAACAAAGCGTGTTCATCGGCTTGAACCAGAGCTTGCGCAATTGACTTTTTTAAGGAACTTAAATTAGACAAATTTTGACTATCCACCATTACAATTTTAAAAACATCATTTTGACATTTTTGTAATTTCTCTCTTGGTATCTGTATCATCTTAGCAACCTTTTCATCTGGAAATGTTGGCTTGAATTTTTTATTTCTGTACATAATAAAATCATTTAGCTGTAACACTGCCTCATTTAATTCGGCAACAATTGCATCCATTTTATCTACATTTTCATTTTGCATTAAGCCACTCCAATGCTCTTTTTTATTTTGATAATAGGAAGAAATCAAGCTGTTTTTTAATCCTAACTTCTCTACTCTTTTAGCTGTTTCAAACAATTGATCTTTCTGCTTTAATTTAGAATACAACGTGATTTCTTTCTCAAAATCAAAATATTTTTGGGCCTTATCCAATTGTGTTTTGCCTTCATAAAATGCGTCATGAGAAACTGGATAATTCAAAAATTGCCACATATAATCAAAGGGCATATGCGAAACAATCATTTTTGAAGGTTCTACTTTGAAGTAAACATTGTTCAATTTTTTAACAAACTTTCCATTATTCACCCCCCAGAACCCCATGTTGGATCAAAAACAAACCATTTATTATCAATTTTGGCGGCGCTCCAAGCATGAGATAATTGGTCGATTTTTCCATGCTGTTTGGTATAACCATAAATAATTTCAGATTGAATCCCCACTTTTCGAGCAATATCATTAAAAACTTCGGCATAATGAATACAAACTCCTTTTTTAGTATTCAAGGTATTTTCAATTTTTTCTTGCGAAGTCTGAAATTGATTAGGATTATTCATATTCGCCACATCGTAACTAATATTAGTAGCTGTCCAATAAAAAACGGCTCTAATTTTTTCGTTATCCGATTTAAAATGATCATTGATAAATTGAGCTATTCCAGTGGTTGATTTACTCAATTCAACAGGAATCTTGGAAATTTTAGTATCGATATCTAAGTAAGGTAATTTTGTTTGGGCCGTATTTAAAACCGATACTAACAAAAAAACAAAAGATACAAATTTTCTCATATCATCATTTTTGGGTGAAAAAAAACACGAATAAATTCGTGTCGTTTATAGTGATAAATTGTATTATAAATTAGCGCTAATTTCCTGAGCTAAACTTTCAAATTCCTCTTTAGACAAAGTTACTTTTTTCTGAAATCGAATGTCTTCCATAGTGTTCAAAGGAATCAAATGCACATGAGCGTGTGGCACTTCTAATCCTATAACCGAAATAGCAATTCGATTACAAGGAACCGTTTTTTCGATTGCTTTGGCAACTTTTCTAGAAAAATGCATTAGCCCTAAAAAATGAGCTTCGTCCATATCAAAAATCTTATCGACTTCAAATTTAGGAATACATAAAGTATGCCCTTTTGCATTAGGATTAATATCCAAGAAAGCAAAGTAATTTTCATCTTCAGCTATCTTATAACATGGAATTTCTCCTTTTACTATTTTGGTGAATATACTCATTATTAATTGGGTTATTTGGTTATTCGTTTATCCGATTAAACAAAAAAACAAATATAAATTTAAAAACTACTCTCTTGTGATTTCTAAAATTTCGAATTTCAATTTTCCGTTAGGAACTGTTATTTCGGCTACTTCACCTACTGATTTTCCTAGTAATCCTTTTCCAATTGGAGAAGTTACCGAAATTTTACCTGTTTTTAAATCGGCTTCACTTTCGGCTACCAAAGTATATTTCATTTCCATTCCATTAGCTTGGTTTTTTATCTTAACACTAGATAAAACCAACACTTTAGAAAGGTCTAATTGTGATTCATCAATTAATCTTGCATTAGCATATAACTCCTCCAATTTAGAAATTTTCATTTCTAACAAACCTTGAGCTTCTTTAGCTGCATCATACTCAGCATTCTCAGACAAATCCCCTTTATCACGAGCTTCGGCTATATCTTGAGATGCTTTAGGACGCATCACCGCTTTTAAATACTCTAATTCTTCCTTTAACTTTTTTAATCCTTCTGCAGTATAATAAGATACGTTACTCATAATTTCGTCGTTTATATAAATACAAAAAATCCCATCGCAACGGGATTTCTTGCTACAAATATAGTATAATTTTTAATAGTCTATAATTATCTGTTAAGCTTATAACATTTCAAAAGTAAATAAATTAAATTTGTTTCACTAATACTTTCACAAAATATAAACATGAAAAAAATCCTCAGCATTTCATTAGTCGTTCTTTTATTTTTTTCTTGTTCAGATAATGGATTTAAGAACAATAATCCTTATATCCCTAACTATAATTTTTCGATAACTTTCGATTTAAATTATCCAGCTTATTCAAAACTTAATTATGCTAGTAACGCTATTTACTATTCAGGACCAGAAGTAGGACCTAAAGGCATTTATGTGTTTTATACTGGGTCAAGCTATAATGCTTTTGATGCTGCTTGCCCTAATCAGGCATTGAGTAGTTGTTCTACATTAACTATAAAAGGAATAAATCTACTTTGTCCATGTGACAATGAAGAATACAGTATGTTTACAGGACAAGGCAAATTACAATATCCTTTAAAACAATACCGCGCTGAGAAAATTGGAAATATAGTTAGAGTGTACAATTAAAACAAAAAGCCTGAAAGTATTAAATTTTCAGGCTTTTTAAATAGAAACTACAAATTAAAACTTCAAAGTCAATCCTGCTAAGAAATTAGCTCCCGCTTGAGGATAATAATACACATAACCTCCTCCATAATCAGCACCATTAGAAACATAGCTTCTGTTAGCAAAATTATTAGCCAAAACACTAATAGTAACTGATTGGAAAACAGATTTAGGGAAAATGGTATAAGTAGCATTAAAATCGTTCACGAAATAATCTTTCAATTTACCCTGAGCATCATCAATATTATTCATATACTGACTTCCGACAAATTTTGATAATAAATTCAATTGCAAATTGGCAATTGGAGAAAACACCACACTATTCGCAGCAATAAACTTTGGAGAAAAAGCAATAGTTGTATTTCCTAAATCAACTAAATCAGTTCCGTCTTCCAATACAAAATCGATATTTTTATTATCACTTAAAGTAAAATTTGGACTGATTAACCATTTCTTAGACAACTGAATTTTAGCCTCAGCTTCTAAACCTAAACGATAGCTTTTACCTACATTTGTTCGTATTGGATTACCTACATCATCCAATTCCCCCGTTAAAACCAATTGGTCCTTGTAAAGCATATAAAATCCGTTAAGATTGATTTGCGTATTTGGTGCTACAAAACGCCATCCTAGTTCAAAATCATTTAAGCTTTCTGGCTTTACACTTCCTCCTTCATAATCGGTGCGGTTAGGCTCACGATTAGCTCTGGCATACGAAAAATAAACAGCATTTGCATTATCAACCGTATAAGTCAAACCAGCTTTAGGATTAAAGAAATTAAAGTTATCATTAACCAACCCTGTTTCTGGGCTGTTGGCTTTATAATGTACATTTCTTAATTGCGCATCAGCAAAAAAGTTCACATTTGTACAAAGTTGGTAATTGATTTTAGCAAAAACATTTACATCATTTTTTGTCGCCATGTTATAATTCATTGGCACTCCTATTTGACTATCCGAAGGATATTGTAACCATAAAAGTTCTGTAAAATGAGCTCCTTCATAACGATTGGCTCCTCCACCTAAAATCACATTAAGGACTTCATCCTGATAATTAGCCGAAAAAGTAGCTCCATAAAAATCATTATCCAACCATTTCCTTCTGGTATAATCAGTTGAAGATATGGTTTGTCCATCTACCACAATTGGATTTAAACCTAAAAACGAATATTGAGCATCATCAGCATAATACAAATTGGTATATTTCCAATCGTCTACATATTCTTCATAATAGCCATTACCTTTGGTATAATGAAAAGCTAAATTGGTATTCCACTTATCTGAAACTTTTTCATTCCAATGCAATTGTGCGTGATCCTGATTGTAATTATCTACCTGATTTTTATAAAACCCTTCAAAATTCCCTGAATTATCAAATATTTCACCTACAGAGTTGTACTTTCTATTAGAAGCCATCGTAACCGCATCGATTCCGTTCCAGGATTGATAGGTTCTTTCTTTTCCACCAAAAACCAAAGCTTTTATCAAAGTAGTTTTACCCACATAAGTTCCTTGTAAGAAATAGGATTTCAAGTCCGAACTCGCTCTATCCACATATCCATCTGATTTTAAAGTTGATAAACGACCGGCTATTTCAAAATGATTATTCATTAATCCGGTGCTGAATTTCACAGTGTGCTTATGTGAATTAAAACTTCCAAAAGAGTTAGAAATTTCGCCACTGCTTTTTTTCGAATAGGAATCCGTTAACATGTTCAAACTAGCTCCAAAAGCTCCTGAACCATTCGTTGAAGTTCCAACTCCACGTTGTAATTGTAAACTCTGCAAAGAAGAAGCAAAATCAGGCATGTTTACCCAATAAGTTCCATGACTTTCAGAATCGTTATAAGGAATTCCATTAATAGTCACATTCACACGAGTTGCATCGCTACCGCGCACACGAATACCTGTATAACCAAAACCATTTCCGGCATCTGAAGTTGTCACTACCGAAGGCATATAGTTCATCAAAACAGGAATATCCTGACCTAAATTGCGTGGAGCAATATCCTTTTTGTCCAAATTACTAAAACTAACCGGTGTTTTAGTTGTAACACGAACCGCAGATACTAAAACGACATCTAATTGATTAACTTTTGTGGTGTCTTTTACTTGTGAAAAGGAGAAAAAAGAAAATAGAGAAAAGATTAAAGACATCAAGAAAGTAGAACTTAGTGTCTTTGTGCCTTTGCGGCTAAAAAAATTAACGTTCATCCGTAATTGTTTTTTTACGAATAAAAGGGGGAATTATTCTTTTGTTACTGTTATAAAATGATTTATTTAACTCATATACTAATGGCTTTCACCATCAATTTATCTTAATTTCCCTTAGCAACATTACTTGCTCAGGTTCATTGGGTATGATCTCAGCTCGTTATTTAGAGCACCCCTTTGAGACGGTGCAAAGATAGAAAAGAATTAAAATAAAAGCATCAAGTATTATGATTTTTAGATAATCCCAAATATCTTAATACTTAATTCTCCAATTCTTGATACTAAAAATCCGGTTTTCTTCTTGATTTTTTTAAATCCGAAAGATTCTTTTTATCCTTAATTCGTTTTTTAATCACCGATTTTCGGACTTTTGTAGCCTTTCTGATTTTAGGAACATGGAGCCCTTTTTTAATCAGTTCCAAAAAACGTTTCGTAACTATTTCTTTGTTTTTAAGTTGGCTTCGGTCTTCATCACATTGAAGTATCAAAACCAAATCAGCAGTTAATCTTGACGCTAAATTTGTTTCTATCAACAATTTTTCCTCATCGGACAAAGCCTGAGAATTTTTCAAATCAAAAGACAAAACCACCTTAGACGAAACCTTATTTACATTTTGTCCTCCTGCACCGCTACTTCTAACCGCTTTGTATTGTAATTCCGTTATGATTTTTGGGATCTCCATTGATGCTGAACTTGTTTCAGTATGACTACAAGGACTGATGTGCTTCTTTCAATAAATCGTTGACTGTTTTTACAGGATTAAAAGTAATCAAAGGTACTTCAACAAAAACGGTCAACCAATTAGCCATTGCTCCATTCCACAATCCAGGTAATTCGTAGCCTTTAATATCTTTGCCTTGATGATTTTTTTCGACAATAAAACCGGTGTTTTCATCTACAAATTGGTGCAAATCAAACTTCTCGTTTTTATAATTTTTAGTAGCACAAACTAAATCTACTGGATTAAAATGCGTAGCATTTTCCATTATTTTAGCTTGTTTTTTATCGGATAAATCCACTTGCGAAGATTCTACAATTTGCAATGAAATTCCTTTTTGACCATTTTTTACCCAAAAAGGACCACCTCCAGGTTCGCCTTCGTTTTTAACCATTCCGCAAACACGTATTGGACGGTCTAAAATACCACGTAATACCTTGATTTTATTTTCAAAAGTGTACAAATCAAAATCTGATTTTACATTTACATTTAGTTTTGATTTCAAGAAAGTTTTGATTTTCTCTATTTGTGAATCGGCAACATTAGAATAATCCATTAGATTCAAACAGGCAAAAATTTCTTGTTGTAATTCTAACAATACTCCTGCTAGCGCTTTTTTATAAAGAGCAATGGTTTCGTTATTATGAAGAATTACATTATCAATATTTTTGATAAAAATAATATCGGCATCCAATTGATTTAAATTATCTATCAACGCACCATGTCCTCCAGGTCTAAAAAGTAATTTACCTTCCTCAGTTCTAAAAAGCTTATTATTCATGGTTACCGCAATGGTATCGGTGCTTTTATCTTGATAGGAATAGCTTACTTCAATAGTAGTTTGGGTCTCTTTTTCAACATTAGCTTTAACATCATTTATAATTTTTTCAAATTCTTCCTGATGTGATTCTGTCACCGTAAAATGCAAATATGATTTCCCCTTAGAACTAGAATAATACCCACATTCATACAAATGTTCTTCTATTGGAGTAGCAATTCTAGTAGCATATTTATGGAAAGGCAAAATCCCTTTTGGTTTAGAAGCAAAATCAAAATACTTCGAATCCAACATGAATTTGATGAAATAATAATTTTTGTAATCCCTAGAAAGGTTGTCAAAATTGGCAATTTCAGACTTTAATTTTTGATAAATCATTTCAAAAAAAGGCAATTTCTCCATTCCCACTATAAAAACAGGTAGTTTACTATCCTTTTTCCTATTAATATAGGCATTAATAGACTCTTTTTCAATATTAAAATCAGCGACAAAAACAGTCAAAAACTTAAACATTCTTGTGGCTGCGCCCGAAGCAGGAACAAATTTTAATAGTTTAAAATTCGACTTGTGCTCATCAAAGAAATTAGCTTTGTCTATAAACTCATCCGTAGTGAATTTTAAAATGCCATTCCCTATTGTTGCCGCTTCTACTAATTCCATCTTAGCAATTCCTTTTTTAAAGATTGCTAATTGCTTTTTTACAACATCTAATGAAACACCGTGTTGGTTCATTTGTTCCAAATCTTGTTCAGACAAACCCATACTTTTACTATTATATAAATCTTCAATTGATTTTGAATTTTCTACCACTAACTCTTTTATTAAGTTACAACTGTATTTTCAGATTGCATTTTTTGAACTTTCCATATTTCTTTCCATTCAAAATAAGCTAGTACAGCCAAAATTGTAAAAATGAAATACTGCAAACTTGTAAATGTATATCCCTTACAAAAATACAAAGGTATAGAAATGAAATCTCCTACAATCCAAAAAATCCAATTTTCGACTTTCCTTCTTGCCATTAACCACATCCCAACAAAAAAAAGTGCTGTTAAGAACGTATCTACATAATTATACCAATTAACAAACTTATCAAAATATTGATAAACCAGATAGACAAATACAAGTGTCAACACAAATAAAACCGCTGCAATACTGCCTTCTTTTTTTGTCATTACCGAAATAGGAAACTCGACCTCATTGCTTTTTTTCGAGTCCAATGGTACCAACCATAAATACTCATGATGAAATAATAGCCATTAATCATCGAATCGCCTAATAAATTCCACTTCCAAAGTAAATAAGCATAAATAAAAGTACTTACTAATCCTGTTGGAAAAACCAATACATTGTCTTTTTTTGCAAACCATACACTAGCCAAGCCAAAAAAAACAGCTACTAACTCCAGAATAATTTCGGAAATAGGATAAGTAGCATATTGAGAAAAAAATAATCAATCATTTAATGTTCGTTAAAAAAATTACTATTTCTTTCAAAAGCTGTACCTATCACTACTAAATCAGCTCCAGAATCATAGGCATTTTGAATTCCTTGTGTGTCTATAATTCCTCCACCTACAATAAGTGGAATAGAACTATTTTGAGCCACAGCAGCAATCATTTCTTGGGGAACAGCTTGTTGTGCGCCACTACCGGCTTCCAAATAAATTAGTTTATTACCCAACATTTCGCCTGCCAAAGCGGTTGCCAAAACCAAATCTAAATTATTCCTATCAATCGGTTTAGTATTACTTACACGCTCCACGGCTGTTGTTGTACCACTTTCAATCAAAATATACCCTGTGGAAATAATTTCCAATTGAGTTTGCTTCAAAATTGGCGCTGCATTTACCTGATGCGTTATTAAATAATCGGGATTTCGGCCTGACAATAATGTTAAAAACAAAATCCCATCTGCATATTTTGAAATTTGAGAAGGATGACCTGGAAAAAGAACAATGGGCAAAGTACAATCTTCTTTAATTCTAACAATCAAATCATCCAAAATTGTAGTACCAACATGGCTTCCACCAATAAAAACATGCGTTGCCGGCGATTGATTAATCTTAAAAATCAATTCCGGCAGACTTTCCCAAACTATTTTATCAGGATCTAAAAGAATCGCTAATAATTGCTTGCGCACTAACTTCGCCTGAAGGATTTCCTGATATATGGTATTATTTTTCATCTGAGGTAAAAGTAAAAAGTTTTTACAGTACCGGAACCATTTTGAAACAATTATCTTTGTTAACAGCTAAAAACACTAAAATTTCTTCCTTATGATTACTGTTACTTTACTCGAAAAATATGGCGGAATTAGAAAAAATTATAAATACAGTGATTTTATTTTCAAAGAAGGAAATCTGGCTTTACAGTATTTCCAAATCATTTCGGGCGAAGTAAAAATGAATAATTATAACGAAGAAGGCAAAGAATTTATTCAGGGAATTTTCTATGAAAACCAATGTTTTGGCGAACCTCCCTTATTTATTGAACAAGTTTATCCCGCCAATGCGGTTGCTGTTACTGACACCGAATTGATTGTGATTACCAAAAACCAATTATTGGATTTGCTGCAAAATCATTCAGATATTAGTTTAAAATTCATCAAAAATCTTTCCCAACGATTGTATTACAAATCGGTAATGGCAGCTGAAATTTCCTCACAGGATCCCGAACATCGCATTTTAAGACTAATTGATTATTCGATAAAACAATTGAATTTCAAGAAAGAAACGGCCGGTTTTCATATTCATTTTACCCGCCAGCAAATAGCCGATTTAACCGGATTGCGGGTAGAAACCGTAATCAGAGCCATTAAATCACTGGAGAAAAAAGGCGATTTGAAAATAATTAACCGAAAAGTGTACCGATAATTTCGTTTTATGATTTAAGTCATAAAATACGACCTGCAAGCCGTTGTAATATTGTATTATTAAAACAAATCATTATGACACTTTACAACAACTCCTTCGAAAAATTTGATACTAATTATTTTGCATCTGCTTCATTAAGTATCCTAGTACAAAGCTGTTTAGGCGGAGCTGCTGCAATGGCTGTATTAGCTAACGGAACATCTATAACACAAATGATTCAACTCGTTCTTGTTGTTTTCATTAGTATGTTTGCTAACACCTCTATTTTAGCACAAATGAAACACAAAATTGTTTTTAATGCCGTTTTGTTAAGCATGATTTCAAGCGTATTCTTCATCATTATAAACAATTTATAAATGAAAAAAGACATTGAAAACAGAGCTGATATTTCGGTTCTAATACATCAATTCTATGATAAAATAAGGGCTGATGAGGAAATTAGTCCTTATTTTAACGAACTCATTGCTGACTGGGACTCCCACCTAGAAAAGCTAATTGATTTTTGGGAAACTAATTTATTCGGCATCCGTAAATACAAAGGCAATCCAATTGCCGTTCATAACAAAGTAGACGAATATTTTAATAGTCAAATTAGCGCTAACGAATTTGGTATTTGGTTAAATTATTGGTTTCAAACCTTAGATGAATTATATCAAGGAGATAATACAAGTCTTTTAAAAGATAGAGCACGAAAAATGGGAAGCTTTTTTTACCTCAACATGTTTAAAAACCGAAGTGTATCGGCATAGATTATTTGACTAAAGCATACACTAACGTAAAATTTTCAATTTCTTCAAAGTAAATTTTGAATGTTTTATTTAAACCTGAAAAATTAAGATTAGCAATAGTTTCGGTTTGATTTAAATCGAAAGTATTAACAGCAATATGATCTTTAAAACTGATTCCTTTTTCGTTTTGAATTTTAAAAATAGCTTCTTTGGCTCCCCAGATTACTGTTAATTTTTTAATGTATTCTGAAATAGCTTCTTTGTTTAAATATTGTAACTCGGCATCACAAAATTTATCAGCAATACGGATGATTTTTTCTCGTTGCAATTCGATATCTATTCCTACTACTTCGTCGCTTACAATAATTGATGAAAATTCGTGAGAATGGGTTATAGAAATATGTTTCCCGTCCTGTAAATGAGGCTTACCAAATTCATCATAATACAAGTCAAAATCGGTATAGCCCGCTTCATTTAGTAATTTACGTACACTTAAAAAACCACGTTGATGCATTTCTGATTTCATATTCAAAATGCGCTCTTGACATACTGGATTTAACTGTACTTCCTGAGACAATTGTTCGAAAGATTCGGTTATTTTCCAAATGTATACTTGTGTAGTAGCGTTAAATTCTATCTTTTTAAATAAAGGCATTCTTTTGAGTTATGGGTTATAAGTTAAGTGCTAGGTGTTTGAGGTATGTTTAAAAAAGTATCTTTTATTTTTTTTGCTTTCTGTTCTCTGCTTTCTGCTTTCTGCCTACTCTCTTTTTAGCCCTGATGGAAGCGACATCCTTTTTCAGGCTTCTTTAGCCTGGAAAAGATACAGCGTACAGCAGGAATAGCTTCTAAAAAATATTCTCAAACTAAAGTTCTAACTATTAAGACCTTAAACAATTCATAAATATTAGATAAATTAGTTTAATTCTAAAGTTATTATGTAATTTTGCAAAAAATTTATAATTACAAATATACTATAAATGAGTACTACAACAATTCCATATGTACCATACAAAGTTAAAGACATTGCTTTGGCTGAATGGGGAAGAAAAGAAATTCAATTAGCTGAAGCTGAAATGCCAGGATTAATGGCAATTCGTGAAGAGTACGGTCCAAGCCAACCTTTAAAAGGAGCTCGTATTGCAGGATGTTTACACATGACTATCCAAACTGCTGTGTTAATTGAAACTTTGGTTGCTTTAGGAGCTGAAGTTACTTGGTCTTCTTGTAACATTTTCTCTACTCAGGACCACGCTGCTGCTGCAATTGCTGCTGCCGGAATTCCGGTTTATGCATGGAAAGGTCTTAACGAAGAAGAATTTGACTGGTGTATTGAGCAAACATTATTCTTTGGTGAAGACAGAAAACCATTGAACATGATTTTGGATGATGGTGGAGACTTAACAAATATGGTTTTTGACCGTTACCCAGAATTAACTGCAGATATAAAAGGACTTTCTGAAGAAACTACTACAGGAGTTCACCGTTTATACGAAAGAATGAAAAACGGAACTTTGGTAATGCCTGCAATCAACGTAAATGATTCGGTTACTAAATCTAAATTTGATAACAAATACGGATGTAAAGAGTCGGCTGTTGATGCTGTACGTCGTGCTACTGACGTTATGTTAGCTGGAAAAAGAGTTGTTGTTTGTGGATACGGTGACGTAGGAAAAGGAACTGCTGCTTCTTTCCGTGGAGCTGGTTCTATCGTAACAGTTACTGAAATCGACCCAATTTGTGCTTTACAAGCGGCTATGGACGGTTATGAAGTAAAACGTTTAGATACTGTAGTGGATAACGCTGATATCATCATCACTACAACTGGTAACTTTAACATTGTAAGAGGGGAACACTTCTTAAAAATGAAAGACAAAGCTATTGTTTGTAACATCGGACACTTCGATAACGAAATTGATATGGCTTGGTTAAATGCTAACTACGGTGCTACTAAAACTGAAGTTAAACCACAAGTTGACATTTACAATGTAGAAGGAAAAGAAATCATTATACTTGCTGAAGGTCGTTTAGTAAACTTAGGATGTGCAACTGGTCACCCATCATTTGTAATGTCTAACTCATTCTCAAACCAAACTTTAGCTCAAATCGAACTTTGGAATAACTCAGCTGCTTACGGAAACGAAGTATATATGTTACCTAAACATTTGGATGAAAAAGTGGCTGCTTTACACCTTAAAAAATTAAGCGTAGAATTGGAAGTACTTTCTCAAGAACAAGCTGATTATATCGGTGTTGCAGTTGAAGGTCCATTCAAACCAGAATATTACAGATACTAGGTCATTTCGAGGAACGAAGCAATCTCACTATAATTTTCAAAACCCTTACAGTAATGTGAGGGTTTTTTAGTTTATACTAACTTTTTTAATACTTATAAAAAAATAAATATAAATTTTACACTTATAATTAAACCTTTCTGGTTAAATGACATCTTACGATAAGTTTAACCTATTTATTATGTGTAAATATTTATCTTTTCTATTGGTACTGCTGTTTTCTTTAAATGCATCAGCTCAAAGCTACATTTTAAAAGGAAAAGTACTCAACATCAACAACCAACTTCCATTAGAATCGGCTACCGTATATATTACAACGGTAAAAGATTCAACTGTTTTAGAGTATACATTAACCGATAAAAATGGAGACTTTAGCTTTGCAGTTAAAAAAAATGACAAACCAGTGTTCTTAAAGGTAACCTTTATGGGCTTCGATACTTTTGCAGAAGAACAAAATGGAGTATTTGCTAATAAAGATTTTAGCAACATCTACCTATCGGAGACTGTAAACTCACTGAAAGAAGTAACTGTAAAAGCGGAAGACCCCCCTATTAGAGTTAAAAACGACACAATAGAATTTAAAGCTTCTTTATTCAAGGTGCGCCCAGATGCAAATGTGGAAACATTATTAAAACAACTACCTGGAATAGAAGTAGACAGCGATGGAAAAATTACCGCTAATGGTAAAGAAGTAACACAGGTATTAGTAAACGGCAAGCCCTTCTTTGGGCGTGATGGAGCGATGGCTTTAAAAAACCTGCCTGCCGAAATCATCAATAAAGTTCAGGTATCTGACTTTAAGACAAAAAAAGAAGAATATTCTAAAGACCAAGCTGCTTCAGACAATTCAAGTATTAACCTAACCATTGACGAGGATAAAAACAAAGGTTATTTTGGAAAATTCATGGGTGGCTATGGAACTGATGATCGATACGAATCTAGTTTTATCGTAAATCATTTCAACAACAATAGAAAAATTAGTCTATTAGGCTCTTCTAATAATATTAATGCGCAAGGATTTTCTCAGGATGAAGTTTTTGACAACATGGGCGGCGGAAGAAACAACCGTGGAACAACTGTAAACAGAAGTCAGGCAAATGGTATTACTACATCAAACTTGTTAGGGTTAAATTACTCCGATGAAATATTTAAAAATTTCCAAACCAATGCCAGCTACGATTATTCAGATACAAATACTGAAAACAAGAACAGCTCAAACTCTATTGAATTGAGACCCGATGGAAATTTCTTTGAAACTAAATCAAATTCGAACACTAACAACGGAAACACTAGCAACAAAGCTAACTTAGAAGTTGAGTACAAGATTTCACCCTCTATTCGATTATTTGTTGCTCCAAAATTCAATTCATCTATATCCGATAGCAATTCTGAATCAAACAGCTCGAGTACAAATTTAACCGACAACACTCTAGCAAACGATGCGTTTTCAAAAACAATGAACAAAAATGAATCGAAAAATTTTAGTAATGCAATAAATTTCAATAAGTCTTTTGAAAAAAAAGCTAGAAATTTAAGTTTATCATTCAACAACAACAATTCGAACGCTGATTCTAATAACTTTGTTGGATCTGAAACGAATTTCTATACCACAAACAGAAGTATTATTCGTGACCAAAATATCAAAAACAGCAGCAATAGCGATTCCTATAATGCTGAGATTGAATTTACTGAACCCGTAACAGATTCTATCCGTTTTAGAATTGGAGTGTCTTATGACTACCAAAATAACATCAATGATAATAAAACTTTTGATGATATAGGTAATGACAATTACACTTCTGTTAATCAAGAACAAACTACCTATATGTCTTCAAAACAAAATAGTATTGCTCCAAAAGCTGGTTTTAGAATTCAAAAAAACAAATATACTTTTGACATCAATTCGTCAACATCCATTTTACAATACGACAACCATGCATTGTATAAAGGAGTAGCAACAGATTTAAGCAAAAAATATATTTTACCTAGTGCAAGTACCCAAATTAGATATAGTGTAGATCGTTCTAAAAATTTAACATTTAGATACAATTATAATCAATCGGTACCATCCGCCAGTCAATTATTACCTGTAGAAAATGTATCCAATACTTTGAATACAGTTACTGGTAATCCTGACTTGTTAACTAGCGAAACCCATACTGCAAACTTGAATTATAGAAATTTTGATTTCCGAACTCGCTCAGGATACAACTTTTACATTAATGGAAATTACAATTATAATGATGTAATAAGCACAGCCATTTATAACTCTGACAATAGTAGAACAACAACTTACACAAATATATCTGGTAACCACTCCATTTCTGGTGGTGGTAGCTGGAACAAATCTATCAAACAAGAAACCAACTTATTACGTTATGGAATTGCTTTAAATGTTAATTATAGATTTGAAAAAGGATTCACAAACTCCATTCTTTATGGAGCTAAATCAATAGGATTTTCTCCAAGAATTTATTTGAATTATGATTACGGAGAATTTTTCACTGTTGCTCCTTCTTATAATTTTTCATACAATGAATCAAAATATGATATCAGTACCCTTAGATCAAGATCAAATGTAGTTCATAGACTTAATCTACAAACTACAAGTTACTGGCCAACTAACTGGACTTGGGGTAATGATTTTGGATATACTTACAATTCTATCAACCAAGACTTTTATTTATGGAATAGCAGCTTATCCTACAGTTTAATGAACAAAACTTTTGTTGCTAAAGTCAAAATTTATGACGTTCTAAATCAAAACCAAAGTATTACGCGAAATATTTCATCAACTGCAGTTACCGATAACGAAAACACCGTATTAAAACGCTATGCTATGTTTTCTTTAACGTATAAAATTCAAAATTTCTCGGGAACACAAAGACCTCCTGGACGAAATTTCAGGAACATGGAAGGTATGGATCGCCCGGGTGGTTTTGGTGGCTTCGGTGGAGGAAGGATGGATTAACCTTCCTTTTTAATCATTCAAGTATATAATACAACAAATCCCTTTCTCTATAAAAGAAGGGGATTTTTCATTAAACGGTATCCGTCCTGAAATAACGATACACAAAAACATCTTTATCCCAAATTCCGCATTAGAAAAAGCGGAATCGATAAAGTAAATCTAACCATTGTTTTTTTAAAATTCAGGGTTAAGCCTAATGGAATCATTAGTGTCTTATTATCATAACTTCCAATGATTAATTCGGATTTATTCAAAACGGCACAATAAAACACAAAAAAACCGTCTCGATTACTCGGGACGGTTTTTAATAAATTGAGAAAATCAATTAAGCTTCTACTTCAAATGGAAGGATAGAAACATAAGATTTGTTATCTCTTTTCTTTTGGAACTTAACAATTCCATCTACTTTTGCATGTAGTGTGTGATCTTTACTGATGTAAACATTTTCACCTGGATTGTGTTTTGAACCTCTTTGTCTTACGATGATGTTCCCTGCGATAGCAGCTTGTCCTCCAAAAATCTTAACACCTAAACGTTTCGATTCTGATTCTCTACCATTCTTAGAACTACCGACACCTTTCTTGTGAGCCATGATGTTTAAGTTTTAATATTGTTATTACTCTTGAGTATCTTCTTTTTTAGCTTTTGCTACTTTTTTCTTTGGAGCTTCAGCTGTTTCTGTAGTTGCTTCAACTGCTGCTTTTTTAGAAGCTGCTTTTTTAGCACCTGTTGCAGTAATACCCTCAATTACAATTTGAGTAAGATATTGTCTGTGACCATTTCTTTTTTTGTATCCTTTTCTTCTTTTCTTTTTGAAAACGATAACTTTGTCTCCTTTTAAGTGTTGTAACACTTTAGCTTCTACTGAAGCACCTTCTATAGCTGGGGCGCCTAAAGTTACATTCCCATTGTCATCTAACAAAAGAACTTTATCAAAAGAAACTTTTGATCCTTCTTCGTTAGCTAAACGGTGAACATAAACCTTTAAGTCTTTGCTTACTTTGAATTGTTGCCCTGCTATCTCTACGATTGCATACATACCAAATTGATTTATTAATTTTTAAGGCTGCAAATATACAATTATTTTTTTATCACGCAATTCTTAAATTTAAAAAAATATTAGTTATTACTTTAAGCTTATTTTCAATACTTTAGATGCAAGAATTTTATCCTTTTTTATATTCCAAAAATAGATTTGGTTATTCAAATCTAAAAAAAGTATTTTTGGAACTACAATAACGCTGATCTAAGTATTGAAACCTCTTTTTATTAATCTTATATGAAAAAAATTATAATGGCAATTAGTTCTTCTCTTTTACTCGGTGGCATTGCCACAGCACAAAAAATTGCTTTCGAAGAATACACCCTCGACAACGGTTTACATGTAATTTTACATCAAGATAATAGCGCACCAGTGGTAATCACATCTGTAATGTATCATGTAGGCTCAAAAGACGAAGACCCAAACAAAACGGGCTTTGCACACTTTTTCGAACATTTATTATTTGAGGGAACTGCCAACATTAAACGCGGCGAATGGTTTAAAATAGTCACCTCTAATGGCGGAATTAACAATGCAAACACCTCAGACGACAGAACCTATTATTATGAAGTTTTCCCTTCTAACAATTTAGAATTGGCTCTTTGGATGGAATCAGAACGATTAATGCACCCTGTTATTAATCAAATTGGGGTAGACACTCAAAAAGAGGTAATCAAAGAAGAAAAAAACTCTCGCTACGACAACCAACCTTACGGAAGAATAATTGAAGCTGTCAAAAAAAATCTATTTGTTAATCATCCTTATCGATGGACCACTATTGGTTCTACCGAACACTTAAACTCGGCTAAACTAGAAGACTTTAAAGCTTTTAACGAAAAATTTTATGTTCCTAACAACGCCGTTTTAGTAGTAGCAGGAGATTTTGAAAAAAACCAAGCCAAAGAATGGATACAAAACTATTTTGGTCCAATTAAAAAAGGAAAAGAGATTGTTCGAGAAAAATTTGTCGAAAAACCAATAACCGAAACGATCAAAGCGACTCATATCGATCCAAATATCCAAATTCCGATGCTAGCAACGGCTTACAGAACTCCTTCTATGAAAACTAGGGATGCTCGTGCTTTGGATTTCATTTCTTCCTATCTAAGCGACGGAAAAAGTTCGAAATTGTACAAAAAAATTGTAGACGAGAAGAAAAAAGCATTACAAATTGGAGCCGTAGCATTTAATCAAGAAGATTACGGAATGTATATTCTGTATGGTTTACCAATGACTAATTTCACCACCAATGATTTATTAACAGAAATCGACGAAGAAATTACTAAAATACAAACCGATTTAATATCTGAAAGAGATTATCAAAAAATACTGAATCAATTTGAGAATCAATATGTAAACGAAAACTCAAACGTCGAAGGTATCGCCGAAAATCTTGCCCGCTACTATTTACTTCACGGTGACATCGAACTCATTAATCAAGATATTGAAATCTACCGTTCTATTACAAGAGAAGAAATTAGAGAAGCCGCAAATAAGTATCTAAAACCAAATCAACGTTTGATACTGGACTACATTCCAACCCCTGCAAAGAATGAAAATTAAGCCATTTCATATCATGAAAAAATCAATTATATTATTTACTCTAATATTAGCTACCGCAATCATGCAAGCACAAGAACGCAAACAACCTATTCCAGGTAAACCACCTGTAGTAAACATAAAAAAACCACAAAGTTTTACACTAGCAAATGGACTAAAAGTAATGGTTGTTGAAAACCATAAATTACCTAAAGTAACTTTTAACCTTACAATAGACAATCCGCCATTTGCCGAAGGCGATAAAAAAGGCGTTGATGAACTATGTAGTAATTTATTAGGAAACGGTAGTTTGAATATTTCAAAAGAAGACTTTAACGAAGAGGTCGACTTTATGGGAGCGAGTATGTCATTCAGTTCCAGCAGTGCCTTTGCGAGTGCTCTTTCCAAATTTTCTAAACGCAGCTTAGAACTTTTGGCTGAAGGTGCTTTAAACCCTAATTTTTCTCAAGAAGAACTCGATAAAGAAAAAGCGAAGCTTATTGAAAGTTTACGTTCCCAAGAAAAAAGTGTCTCTGCTATTGCAAACAGAGTAGTCAACGCACTTGCTTTTGGAAAAATCATCCCTTAGGAGAATTTATCACCGAAGAAAGTTTAAACCGCATTTCACTAGCAGATATAACGAACAATTATAAAAAACGATTTGTACCACAAAATGCCTATTTAGCAGTTGTAGGCGATGTTAAATTCAACGATATTAAACCCATTATTGAACAACTTTTTGGCACTTGGCAAAAAACAACAATCAACACCACCAGCTACAAAGACCCTAAGAATGTAGAAGGAATCCAAATCAACTTTATCGATGTGCCTAATGCTGTACAATCTGAAATAGCTGTTGTAAATACTTATCACCTAAAAATGAACGACAAGGACTTCTTCCCTACCGTAATTGCAAGTTACATTTTAGGTGGTGGTTTTAATAGTTACCTCAACATGAATTTAAGAGAGGCTCATGGCTGGACCTACGGAGCAAGCACAAGCATAGGTGCCGGAAAATACATAACTAGTATTCGATCTTCATCGGCAGTAAAAAATCATGTGACAGATAGTGCGGTGGTTGAATTTATCAAAGAAATTAAAAAAATAAGAACCGAAAAAGTAACCACTGAAGAACTAGAAAGCGCTAAAGCAGGTTACATAGGCCGATTTGTAATGAAAGCCGAAAAACCAGAATCGGTGGCCCGATACGCACTCAACACAGCCATAGAAAACTTACCAGCCGATTTCTATGAAAACTACATTAAAATGCTGAATGCTGTAACCAAAGAAGATGTTTTGGCTGTTGCCAATAAATATTTTTTAATAGATAACTCCAGAATTGTTATTGTAGGCAAAGGAAAAGATGTAATTCCTGGCCTGGAAAAACTTAATATTCCTATTTTCTATTTTGACAAATTTGGTAATCCTGTAGAAAAACCGTTTTCAAATAATTAAAAATGTTATGGGTTATGAGTTATGGGTTGTAACTTTTTACACAGCTCAACTCATAACCCACAACTCACAACCGCTTACTTCTTAGCACTCAGATAAACGCCAATTAAAATAATAAATGCGCCAAAAAACTGGATTGGAGTAAGCATTTCTTGATCTAACAAACCCCAAAAGAAAGCAACAACAGGAATTATATAAGTTACCGAAGTCGCAAAAACCGCCGAAGAAATCTGTATTAGTTTAAAAAATAAAATATTAGCAATCCCAGTCCCTACAACCCCCAAAATCACTATAAAAAATACCGAAGTCTGCACTTTTTCAACCGCAATAACATCATAAAAACCAGTAAAATAAAGAATTAGTAAGGCTGGAAAAATCAGAAATAAAAAATTACCAGTTGTAATACTAATTGGATCTAAATCAGACAAAAACCTTTTTATCAAATTGACATTTACCGCATAACAAAGTGAGGCAATTAAAACCAAAATAGCGTAATAATAATTCTGCCCCGGATGATTCACCGCTCCGTTAAAAACCAAAAGTAAACTACCTATTAAACCAATAACAACACCTAGTATTTGTTTCTTTTGAAAATCAACACCAAAAAACATCACCCCTAAAACCAAGGTATTCAAAGGAGTCAATGAGTTTAATATGGAACTTACGGAACTATCAATTTCAGTTTGAGCTAAGGCAAAAAGAAAAGCTGGAAAAAAGTTCCTAATAACGAAGTTAGCCCTATAAATTTCCATCTGTCTCTTGGGATTTTAGACAAACTTCTAAAACCAATCAATAATAAAAAAAGTGAAGCAAAAATAATTCGCAAGGAACCCACCTGAATAGCCGATAGCCCAACTAAACCCTTTTTAATCAATATAAAAGAACTTCCCCAAACTAAGGAAAGTAGCAATAAAAACAACCATTTTACTTGTTTTGATTCCAAAGCTTCAATTTTTTATCAAAATTGTACAATTTTGACGAGATATCGCAATCTTTACGAATGATTATTTCCAAGACAATGTTTCCATTAAATGCTGCATATCATTTTTGATATAACTTGCAGCCGGCATGATGGAATCAAAATTTGGTTTGGCATAAAAATAAACAGAACCCGTGATAAAATGTCTTGTACTATCGGTGAGATAAAATTGTGAATTGGTTGCCGCATTACCATCAACTTGATAAAACATTCCATAAACCTTTTTATCTGAATTCAAATAAGGTTGCTCCAAAATATCATCGGCTTTAATCACATGTTCAAAAGTGAGCTTTTGAGCATCACGCAACAATTTGTTCAGATTATTATTCACAGGCTTATAAGTAAGATATATGGTTGCTTTCATCTTAGGATATGTAATGGTAAAACCACAATCTTTTTCTCCTTTTATGACAGCTTTTGAATTCATATCAAATGCAAAAGGGCATTGGTTTTCAAAATGCATATAATTTACCATTGGATAATCCAATCGCAAATAACTTTGTGGTTTAGGCAAGACCTCTTTTTTACAACTAGAGAACAACACAAGAGCTAAGAAAACTAACACAACCGCTTTAAAATGGTATTGCTTAGCGGTATATTTTACATTAAACATTAATTGTTACTTTTATTTGTTTGATACGCTTTTTATCTACCACCTCAATGGTAAACACACAATTATGAAAGACAATTTTTTGTCCTTTAGCCGGAAAATTTCCTGAAATTTCCAATATAAATCCAGCCAAAGTTTCTGCCTCTCCTTTTCTCTCTTCAAAAACTTCCTCGTCTACATCAACAATTCTATAGAAATCTTTTAGATTAATTTTCCCTTCAAAAAGAAAATTTCTATCATCAATTTGTGAAAAATTAATATCCTCATCATCAAACTCATCACTGATATCGCCTACAATTTCTTCGATAACATCTTCTAATGAAACTAAACCTGAAGTACCTCCGTATTCATCAACTACAATGGCTAAGTGACTTTTCATCGACTGAAAATCCTTTAGTAAATTGTCCAGCTTTTTATTCTCAGGAACAAAGAAAGGTTCTCTTATTAAGGTAGTCCAATCGAATTCTTTTTTATCAATATGCGGTAGTAAATCTTTGATAAACAAAACACCTTCGATTTGGTCAATATTATCGCGAAAAACAGGAATTCTGGAATAGCCTTTTTCTAAAATTTTAGAATAAATATCTTCAAATGATTCGGTGATTTCTAAAGCAAAAATATCAATCCTAGGACTCATTACCTGTTTGGTATCTGTATTCCCAAAAGAAACTATTCCTTCTAAAATCTTTTGTTCGTCGGTCGAAGTTTCATCCGTTGCTGTTAATTCTAAAGCCTGCGATAATTGGTCTACCGAAATATTAGATTTTTGTTTTCCTAATTTATTATGCAAATATACCGTTGCAGCCCGCATAGGAAGACTAATAGGAGTAAGGAAATGATCTAAAACCGAAATTGGATAGGCAATACTCTTGGCAAACTTCACATTGTTTCTACTAGCGTATACCTTTGGCAAAACCTCTCCAAACAACAATAACAAAAAGGTTACTACAATCACTTCGAAAATGAATTTTAATGCAGGAGAACTTACTCCCGAAAACAAATCCGAACCAATAAAAGAAAACAAAATAACGACTCCAATATTAATGAAGTTATTTGCTACTAAAAGAGTCGCTAATAATTTTTTGGGTTTTTGTAATAATTCCGATAGAATTTTTCCTGTGGAAAGATTTTCTTGTAGGGTATCGTCGAGGTCTTTTTGCGAAAGCGAAAACAAGGCTACTTCGGCTCCAGAAACAACTGCTGAACAAAAAAGCAACACAAACATTCCTGCAAAACCAAACAATAGATCAAAGTCTAATGTAGAAACAAAATTTAAACTGGGCTCCGGGTCCAAATTAAAAAAAATTAGTTAAACAATTAAAAAGGCAAATCATTGATTGGCAAACCCTTATTTGGCGTGTCAAAGTTAGTGTTTTTTGTAGTATCAGGACTCTGATTTTGTTTATTGTTTTCAGTATCCTTTTTTGTTGTTAAAAAAGTAAATTCCGTTACTTGAATTTCGGTAGTATGTTTCATTGTACCGTCTTCCGCTTGCCACTGACGGGATTTAATCCTTCCTTCTACATAAATCTTATCTCCTTTTGACAAATATTTTTCACATATTTCGGCAGCTTTATTTCGCACCACAAGATTATGCCACTCGGTAGAAACTATCTTTTCATTTGTTGTTTTATTAACATACACCTCATTAGTAGCTAATTGAAATCTACCGATACAATTACCCCCTTCAAAATAGTGCATCTTAACATCATCCCCCAAATGACCTATTAGCATAACCTTATTTAATGTTCCGTTCATAGCCTCATTATATATATGAATACATATCAAAGATACATTTTTTTGTGTTTCGTTACTATTCTGATTCAATAAAATTATGAATCACAATAGGAAAAGGATATTGTTTTAAATTCTCTTTTGTAATTCCATTCACCACTTTTCCTTTGACTTTTACTTCCCAAAACTTAATATACAAATGCTGATGCGAAAGTTTATGCACCATACTTTCATCATTACAAGCTCTCATACTCATAATAGGATTATCAAAATACGTTGCTTCGCTTATCGCTTTGGAAACAAACTCGAAATCCTCCTCGGCTACTGTTTCAATAAGTGGAAACTCATATAAATTATGCCAAATCCCTTTAGCCGTTCTTTTTTGAATTAGTGTTTTATCCTCTTCATCTAATAGTACTATGTAGTTAAAATACCTATTCTTCACCTTGGTCTTTTTTAACTTTACAGGTAATTGCTCTACTTTCCTTTTTTGCAAAGCCGCACAACTAGCATTAAAAACACAAGAACTACAATCTGGATTTTTAGGCACACATTGCAAAGCACCAAACTCCATAATCGCCTGATTAAATAGAGCAGGGGTATCTTTTGGCATTAACTCATAGGCCAAAGCAGTGAATTCTTTTTTGGCAGACGCCTGAGCAATATCGGTTTCAATATCAAAATAACGCGAAAGCACTCTAAACACATTACCATCAACAACTGGAACGGCTTCGTTATATGAAAAGGAAGCAATAGCCGCTGCGGTATATTCCCCAACTCCTTTTAGTTGCAACAATCCCTCATAAGTAGAAGGAAAAATTCCATTGAGTTCAGTAGCTATATATTGTGCCGTTTTATGTAAGTTCCGAGCACGTGAGTAATACCCCAAACCTTGCCACAACTTCAACACCTTTTCTTCATCGGCATTAGCCAGATCAAAAACCGTTGGAAAAGCCTCTGTAAAAGACAAAAAATAGGGCAATCCCTGAGCAACTCGCGTTTGTTGGAGCATAATTTCCGAGAGCCAAATATGGTATGGATTAGTGGTATTTCGCCATGGCAAATCGCGCTTATTCTGCAAGTACCACTTTATTAATAAGTTATAAAAAATCATTATTAAATATTTGTTGACAAAAGTAAAAGTTTATGTAATTAAAATTTAATGAATTAGCTTGAATAATTGTTTTTTTAATTCTTATATTTGCACACTCAAAAAAATTATTACAAAATAATAAAATAGGAAAGAAAATGACGAAAGCAGATATCGTAGCGAAAATTTCAGAAAAATTAGGTCTTGAAAAAGGAGATGTTCAAGCAACAGTTGAGACCTTTATGGAGGAAGTAAAAACTTCATTAGAAACTGGAGACAATGTATACTTAAGAGGTTTTGGTAGCTTTATCGTAAAAACTAGAGCTGAGAAAACAGGAAGAAACATTTCTAAGAATACCACTATTAAAATCCCTGCTCACAACATTCCTGCTTTCAAACCTGCAAAAGTTTTTGTAGAAGGAGTAAAAACAAATAACGAAGCAAAATAATATTATTAATCATAAAATCTAAAAGATTATGCCAAGTGGTAAAAAAAGAAAAAGACATAAGGTAGCTACTCACAAACGTAAAAAAAGAGCGAGAGCTAACCGTCATAAAAAAGAAAAAGTAGTTTTTAACTACTTTTTTCTTTTTAAACGTTCATTGAAATTTGGTTTTCAGACTTCAGATTTTAGATTTCAGATAGCAGCATAACTGCCGTCTACTTTCTAAATACTGTAAACTGAATTCCTCCGGGTTAATACCTGTTCAAAATATTGTTTAATCCATCCTTGCTGAAAGTTGATGGTTTTTAGTTTTTAGTTTTTAGTTTTTCAACTACAAACAACAAACTCTAAACAACAAACACAAAGTGCGGATAAAAATTTACAACGTGAATAAAGAATTAATCATTCGATCTAGTTCTGATTCCGTAGATTTTGCCTTATTAAAAGATGGAAAACTAATTGAATTACACAAAGAAGAAGAAACAAGCAACTTTCAGGTAGGTGATATTTTTATTGCCAAAATCAGAAAACCAGTTGCGGGACTTAATGCTGCTTTTGTAAATGTAGGCTTTGAAAAAGATGCCTTTTTACATTACCATGACTTAGGCCCTAACCTTACTTCCCAACTGAAATTCATAAAACTTGTAAGCGCAGGTAAAATAAAAGATTTCTCCCTAAAAAACTTTCAGTTTGAAAAAGAGATAGACAAAGACGGAACGATTACTGATGTGATCAATGCCAATCAATCTATCTTAGTACAAGTGGTTAAAGAACCAATATCAACTAAAGGTCCAAGAATTAGCGCTGAGCTTTCTCTTGCTGGACGTTATATAGTTCTGGTTCCTTTTTCTGACCGAGTTTCTATTTCTCAAAAAATAGAAGATAAGAAAGAAAAAGACCGATTAAAAAAACTGGTACAATCTATCAAACCTAAAGGATTTGGTGTTATTGTTCGCACAGTAGCCGAAGGCAAAAACACAGCCGAATTAGAAAAAGATTTGCAGAACCTGCTAAGCAGATGGACTGCAATGTGTAAGAAATTACCAACTGCTCATCATCCCTCAAAAGTATTAGGAGAACTCAACAGAGCCTCTTCTATACTTAGAGATGTTTTTAACGATACTTTTACTAGTATTCAAATAGATGATGAAGAGTTGTACTATCAAACCAAGGATTATCTGCAAGAAATTGCACCGTCCAAACAATCTATTGTGAAGTTTTATCAATCAAACGACACGCCTATTTTCGAGAAATTTAATATAGAGAGACAAATCAAAACTTCTTTTGGAAAAACAGTTTCCATGAGTAAAGGAGCTTATTTAATTATTGAACATACCGAAGCTTTACACGTTATTGACGTAAACAGCGGAAACCGTTCAAACAAAGCTTCTAATCAAGAAGATACTGCCATGGAAGTCAATATGATTGCCGCAGCTGAAATAGCTAGACAATTGCGTTTACGCGATATGGGCGGTATCATTGTAGTGGATTTTATCGATATGTCAAATCCCGAAAACCGCAAAGTCTTATTCGACTTCTTGAGAGAAGAAATGAGCGACGATAAAGCCAAACACAAAATCTTACCTCCTAGTAAATTTGGTCTAGTCCAAATTACCAGACAAAGAGTAAGACCAGAAAGAAACATTAAAACCAGAGAAGAAGATCCAAATAAAGAAAATGGTGAAATTGAAGCACCAATTCTAATCATTGACAAAATCAATGCTGATCTGGAAAGAATTTTAAAAACCCACAAAAAAGTAGTACTTAATGTACATCCCTTTGTGGCTGCTTACCTCAGCAAAGGTTTTCCATCATTACGTTCAAAATGGTTTTTTGAACATAAAAAATGGGTGAAAATTATACCACGTGACGCTTACACGTATTTAGAATATCATTTCTTTGACAATAAAGGAAATGCTATTACAGAAGAATAAACAAAAAACCGCTTTTCGAAAGATTAGCGGTTTTTTTGTATCCTACTTTTACACAAAACAAACCTAATCTTAACAATAAACACTAGCAACTAATTAAACAATAACCTTTTGATTGTATTTTCACAAAACTGGCTTTACACCAAACAAACACCTGAATTGTAGATTTACAAAAATTTAATTTTTGTAAAATGAGTTCGATTATTAAATCAATTGCAGAAAACAAATTCTTCTATTCGCTTAATTTTGCGTTGCTGACAATGGTAATTGTATTGCTAAGCTGCTTCACTAAAGCAGATGGTTTCATATGGTTGAATCAGTTTCATACTAAATTCTTAAATTACATTTTTGAATGTCTAACTTTTTTGGGAGATGGATGGTTTGTTATTGTTTTTTCCCTGGTTTTTATAGTCTTTTTCAAAGATCACAGAGCACTGGGTCTCATTATCTTACTTTCGTACATTAGTTCAGGGATTTTTGCACAATTCATTAAAAACATAATTGTAGCCCCAAGACCAAAAGTATATTTCGAATTACATCATTTTCAGTATTACCTTGATACTTTTGCTTCAAGTCGAATAGGTCAAAATAGTTTTCCATCCGGCCATACCGCTTCATTTTTTGCTTTTGCAACTGTTATATCCAATTATTGCAAAAGAAATTACATTTGTATCACTATGCCTTTACTTAGCATCTTAGTAGGGTATTCCAGAATTTACTTGGGTCACCACTTTTTGATGGATGTTTTTGCAGGTGCCTTAATCGGGGTTGCTTTCGGATCATTATCCTCAATATGGTTTAATCAAATAACCGAAAATACTTTCATTAAAAGAAAAATATACTTCCCAGAATACAACACTCACGAATTTTCAAATCCTGGATTAAGCCAACATTAAATGGATATTTTAAAGTTTTTTAAATTTGGATTTGTAGGCTTTTCAGGCCTTATCATTGACTTTGGAATCACATGGATTTGCAAAGAAAAATTAAAACTCAATAAATACCTAGCCAATGGTTTTGGATTTCTGTTTGGAGTTACCAATAACTATTTTCTAAACAAATATTTTACTTTCGACAATCATAATGAAGAAATTGGGTTTCAATTTTTAAGTTTTTTAATTATCGCCATCATAGGATTCAGTATCAATACCGGCTTTTTGTATTCACTCCAAAAGAAGACAAAAATTAATTTTTATGTTTGCAAAATCATCGTTACAGTCCTTGTATTCGTTTGGAATTTTGGAGCGAATAGCTTTTATACATTCAAAAGTTAAGCATGCTCTTTAAAAATAAAATAACAACCCTCATTTTACTTGCCTCAATTGTTAGATGTATCATAGCTTTTTCAATTGGTCTAGGAAACGACGAAGTATATTATCTAAGCTATGCTCAGCATTTACAATGGAATTATTTTGACCATCCTCCTTTGGTGGCGATATTAATTCGGTTAACGACTTTAAACCTAACTTTCACGAATGGTTTTTTTGTTCGTTTAGGTTCCGTTATTTTGGCTGCTGCCAATACTTATTTAATGTTTCTAATTGGCAAAAAAATCAAGGACGAAAAAACGGGATACATTACGGCATTATTATATACTTCATCAATTTACACAAGTATTATTTCAGGAGTATTTATTATGCCAGATGCTCCTCAATTATTCTTTTGGATTCTAAGTTTATACTTTTTAACCCATTTAATCACTGATGAAGAAAGCCAATCTAAACGTAATCAAAACTTACTTTTATTTGGATTGAGTGTTGGTCTGTGTGTTATGAGCAAAATTCATGGGATTTTTTTATGGATTGGATTTGGTCTCTATGTCCTTCTATATAATCGAAAACTACTTTTAAACACCTATTTATACCTCTCTGTTTTATTATCGCTATTGATTATTTCTCCAATACTATTTTGGAATATTGAAAACGAATTTATCACCTATACTTTTCATAGTAATCGGGTAACAATTAATCAAGGGATTAATCCAAATAGTTTTATTAGAGAACTTTTTGGCGGAGTGGCTTACAATAATCCCGTCAATTATTACTTACTAATTATTACTTTGATTGCTTGCTGGAAAAATAAAATCAATATTTCAATTAATCACACACGACTTTTACTCCTAATGAGTCTGCCTTTAATTGAAATTCTATTATTTGTTTCATTGTTTCGGGATACTTTACCACATTGGTCAGGACCAGGATACACCGCTTTACTAATACTTTCATCATGTTATCTATCCGACATAAAAACCAATTACCTTCTAAATAAATCAGTCTATTATGCTAATTACCTCATCCTGATAGTGAGCCTAATTGGAATTTTGGCTTTAAACTTTTATCCTGGAACTTTAGGAAATAAGACCGAAGCCAAATTAGGAAAAGGCGATGTTACATTAGATATGTATGATTGGGATTTTTTCAAACACGAAGTCGCTAAAATTATTCAGAAAAATAAATCAGATGGAAAATCCAAAACCGAGTTTATCATTAATAACAAATGGTTTCCTGCAGCTCATATCGACAATTATATTGCTCAACCTTTACATTTGAATTTTTTAGCTATCGGAAAACTAGAAGACATACATACTTACCATTGGCTAAATCAATATCGAAATTCAATCAAAAAAGGAGATGATGCTTATTACATTACCGTTTCAAATAATTACAGCGACCCAAACGAAATTTACAAATACGACTTCGAAAAAATCAATCCTCCAATAATTATTAAGCAATTTCGAGGTGGTAAATCCGTGAGAAATATGCTTGTGTATTTGATGGAAGGCTACAAAAATTAACTACTTATTTTCTTCTAGTAGCAAAAAACCGCTTCATCAGTTCAGCTGCCTCATTGGCCATTACTCCTGAAACAACAGTGGTTTTAGGATGCAGTTTGGTTCCCATACTCAGAAATCCACGTTGTTCGTCGCGGGCTCCGAAAACAATTTTTGCAATTTGGCTCCAATACAAAGCACCAGCACACATCTGGCAAGGTTCCAAAGTAACATAAAGCGTACAATCTTTCAGGTATTTTCCGCCTAAATAATTAGCCGCTGCTGTTATGGACTGCATTTCGGCATGGGCGGTAACATCATTGAGCATTTCGGTTAGATTATGACTGCGGGCAATAACCGTGTTATTAATAACAACAACTGCTCCAACAGGGATTTCGCCTTGTTCAAAAGCCATTTCTGCTTCCTGCAAAGCCTTTTTCATAAAATACTCGTCGGTGAAAATATTTTCCATGTAACAAAAATACTGTATTCAATTCGTACATTTGCACTATGCTGAAAAATTTACTTTCAAACATAAACAACCCGTCTGATTTACGCTTACTTGACGAAGCCCAACTTCCACAGCTAGCGCAGGAATTACGCGACTTTATTATTGATATTGTTTCGGTTAAAGAAGGCCATTTAGGTGCCAGTTTAGGTGTAATCGAATTAACCATTGCTTTGCATTATGTATTCAAGACTCCCAATGATCTATTAATTTGGGACGTAGGACATCAGGCCTATGGACATAAAATCTTAACTGGTAGAAAAGATATTTTTCACACCAACCGACAATTAAATGGAATTTCTGGTTTCCCCAAAAGAAGCGAAAGCGAATACGATGCTTTTGGCGTAGGCCACTCTTCTACTTCTATTTCGGCAGCATTAGGAATGGCAATTGCATCCAATTTAAATGGTGATTTCAACAAACAGCATATTGCAGTAATTGGGGATGCTTCTATTGCATCAGGGATGGCATTTGAAGGATTAAATCATGCCGGAGTAACCAATGCTAATTTATTAGTTATCCTTAATGATAACGCCATCGGGATTGACCCAAGCGTGGGAGCGCTAAAAAAATACCTGACTGCGGTAAAAGAAGGCAAAAACCCGAGGCAAAACAATATGATTAAATCCCTGAATTTTAATTATTCAGGACCTATTGATGGCAATGATATTTTTGCCGTTATAAAAGAATTAAAGCGATTACAAAAAGTAAAAGGACCTAAATTTCTTCACGTAATTACCACAAAGGGAAAAGGATTACAGCAGGCTGAAGAAAATCAGGTGCAATACCATGCGCCAGGAAAATTTGACCCAATCACTGGGGAAATTATTCCGAAACAAGAAGAAAATCTTCCTCCAAAATATCAGGATGTTTTTGGGTTAACCCTATTAGATTTAGCGCAAAAAAACCAAAAAATTGTGGGCATCACTCCCGCAATGCCTACTGGAAGTTCGCTAAAATTCATGATGGACGCCATCCCTGAAAGAGCTTTTGACGTAGGAATTGCCGAGCAACACGCAGTAACTTTAGCCGCTGGTATGGCTACACAAGGTTTAACTGTATATTGCAATATCTACTCCACTTTTTTACAAAGAGCGTATGATCAAGTCATTCACGATGTGGCTTTACAAAACCTTCCTGTAATTTTTTGTCTGGACAGAGCAGGATTAGTTGGAGAAGATGGAGCAACTCATCATGGCGTATTTGATATTGCATATTTACGTTGCATCCCTAATCTAATAATTTACGCTCCCCTTAACGAAATCGCTTTACAAAACATTTTATATACTACACAATTAGAATTACATCACCCAATTGCTATTCGCTACCCAAGGGGAAGAGGAATGCTAACAAACTGGAAAGAAAACTATTTCGGAAACTATCAAACTATTAGTATCGGGAAAGCCAATTGCCTGAAAGAAGGAACTAAACTCGCCATTTTATCAAATGGAACGATAGGAAACAATGTAATCCAAGCATTAGATGAGATAAACAACCCAAGCGAAATGGCACATTACGACTTTGCATTTGTAAAACCATTGGATGACAAAACATTGCATTCCATTTTCAAAACATTTAAAAACATCATCACCATTGAAGATGGCACAATTATTGGTGGGTTTGGAAGTGAAATTCTAGAATTTGCAGCTAAAAACAATTACCTAACAAAGGTACAAACACTAGGAATTCCTGACCATTTTATAGAACAAGGAAGTATCAATCAGCTACAGCAACATTGTGGAATTGACGTAAAAACACTAAAATCAGTTTTTTTAAGTTATATAGAAAGTATTTAACAAAACTAAAATTCGAATTTGATAATGAAAATACGACATCACTTCTTGCTTATAATTGGTACTTTATTCCTGTCGTTTACTTCCGTTGTTGCACAAGAAACTCCCCAAGAAAGCACTAACGATACACTCAAAAAAATTATCCTTCCAGTTTTAAACGATAATTTTTATAGAAAACCTAAACCAGAACCTTTAAAATTCTCACTAGCCCGTTATGTAGCTCCTGTGACCATTATCAAAGCACCTCCTTCTCATTGGTCTAAAAAAAGCGTACTTGGATTTGATATTTCTGAAATTGCCTTTGTAAACTGGAGTGCTGGGGGAACCAACTCGGTATCAGGATTATTAAAAGGAGACTTTAACAGAACCTATGAAAATAAGTTAGTTAAATGGGTTAACGAACTTAGTGTTCGATACGGTATGAATAAACAGGACGGAATTGAAATTCGTAAAACGGATGATGCTTTTCGTTTGAACTCTACTTTTGGTTATCGTAAAGACAAAGAAAGCAACTGGTTTCATTCGGCTAAATTGAATTTCAACACACAGTTTACCAATGGATACCGTTACCCAGACAAACAAAACCCAATTTCTAGACTTTTTGCCCCAGCCTATATGTTTCTAGGAACTGGAGCCGAGTATAGCACAAAAACCAAAAGTCATGTGGTATATTTTTCACCATTTACCTATAAAGCGACTTTTGTTTGGGATCAGACCTTAGCTAACAAAGGAGCATTTGGGGTTGAAAAAGCCATCTATGATTCGGAAGGAAATATAATCACAGAGGGAAGAAGAGCTAAAAACGAACTTGGTGTATTATTAACAAACCAATACAAAAAAGAAATCTCTAAAAACGTTGTCTTTGTTAATAGTCTGAGTCTTTATTCGGATTATCTCAATAAATTTGGAAACGTTGATGTTGACTGCGACTTAGCCCTAAATTTAGTGGTAAACCAATATGTTAGAGCCAACATTGGAGCCCGAATAATTTATGACGACGATATTAAAAACAAAACAGAAGTTGCAGGAGCAACAGTTACCGAAGGTCCAAAAACCCAAATCAAACAAGTTCTGGGTGTTGGACTTACCTATGCTTTTTAAACTATTATCGTTTTTTTCGACCATTAATAGTTTCATATATTTCCAGAGCATTACCATCAGTAAGCAAAGAAACATAATGACAGATATGCAATAAACGGTCGTACAAACTTTCTTTTTCTAAATGGTGTTTTTCAGGTAATAACTTAAGGATTAATTTGTCGTAATTAGAATCCGTACCATTGAATTTATTATCATAAGCGGTAATAAATTTATCAAGCAGTGTTTGAATAATTTGGTAGCCCACTAATTCCTTTTCAATTACCTCTCGGCTTTGGTAAATATTATCGATGCTAATTTTGATGATATCATCCATTTGTGCTTTGTATTTACTTTTATCCATTAAGGCAAAAGGAAATTTCCCCTGCAAAATTGCTTCTTCATTGGCGATAAATACTTTTACCGCATCATTAATTAAACTACTTATTGCTAAAGCTCGCAAATAACTGATACGATCTTCTTTAGTAACTAAGGTTTTATATTTGGCCGTATCAATATTGTCTTTCACCAATTTGATTAAATATTCTAAGGCGAAATCCTCAGAAACCAGCCCTAAGTTGATTCCGTCTTCAAAATCAATAATGGTATAACAAATATCATCGGCCGCTTCAACTAAATAAGCCAACGGATGTCTTTCAAAACCGATATCCTCTCCGGATTTATTTGGGATTAAGCCCATATCTTTTGCTGCTTCCTGAAAAAAAGCTTTATCAGCCTGAAAGAATCCATATTTTTTATCCGCTATATTTCGAGTTGGTTTTTTTGGCAAACTCTCTTTTGGATACTTCATAAAAGCACCTAAAGTCGCATACGAAATACGCAAACCACCTTCAATTCCCGGACGACTGGAAGTCATCACCGAAAAGCCATTGGCATTACCTTCAAAATCGATTAAATCCTGCCATTGTTTTGGAGTTAAATATTCTTTGTATTTCTGGCCTGCACCTTTAGAAAAATATTCACCAATTGCTTTTTCTCCTGAATGGCCAAAAGGCGGATTCCCAATATCATGTGCTAGCGAAGCTGCAGCCACAATTGCCCCAAAATCATTCATATGAAACCCATGAATCTCTTTTAAATACGGATACTTTTCGATAATTTTTTTTCCTACCAAACGTCCTAATGAACGCCCCACTACCGAAACCTCCAAACTATGTGTCAATCGCGTGTGCACAAAATCGGTTTTAGAAAGTGGAATTACCTGCGTTTTATCTTGCAAACTCCTAAAAGCAGCCGAAAAAATAATTCGATCATAATCTACTTCAAATCCTAAACGGGTATCATCCTGCTCAATTCGTAATCGCTTGCTTGTATCGCCTTGTCGTTTTAAAGATAAAAGTTGTTCCCAGTTCATTTGATTTTTGATTGAAGATTAACGAAATATAATTTATGATTCAAAAAACCAAAAATACATTTTATTTTAGGACTTGTTATAAAGATTCTAATTCATGATATTCTTTTATTTGTTGATCCAACTTAGATTTCAACACAACAAAAGTTTTAGAATATTGATCATGCAATCCCATACTGCGCCCTCTTAAAAAGCTAAAAGGCTCAAATGGAAAAATAAGTACCAAACTTCGAATTAAAACAGTCATTACATCTGGTTTTGAACCATCTTCCATAACAACAATTGTCTTTGTAAAATATTTAGCTAGAGAACGAGAAAGAAAAATTTCTGTAATTCCATAATACATAAAAATGATAATACTCCAGAAAAAATAACGTTCAATCATATCAAATGATTTCATTCAATTTGAAAATACTGAAGAATTACTAAAAATCAACACTAAATAAACAATAAAACGAATTATCATTAAATCAATAATCCAATTTACAACTCTAATCTGTTTTGGATATGCAAACAAAAACGGCACATTAAGTTAAGCTACATTTTTGTAATTAATTTGATTGTTAAATTCTTCAATAGTTGCATAATTCAAAGTGGAATGTCTCCTTTTTCTGTTGTACCAAATTTCAATATATTCAAAGATTTCCAGTTTCATCTGTTCTTTAGAAATCAGTTTGTTCCCATAAATTAATTCCGTTTTCAAAGATTTGAAGAAGCTTTCCGCCACAGCATTATCCCAGCAATTTCCTTTACGACTCATACTGCGGGTTATTTTTTTATAGGAATCAAGAACATTTACAAACTTTTTACTGGCATATTGAACACCTCTGTCAGAATGAAAAATCAAACCTTGATCAATATCTCGGTTTTTAACCACCATTTTCCAAGCTCCAAGCGTAGTTTCTTCTGTACTCATTCCGTCACTCAAACTCCAACCGATAATTTTTCTGTCGTATAAATCCATAATAGTGGTCAGGTATACAAAACCCTCTTTAGTTTGGATATATGTAATATCCGAAACCCAAACTTTTGAAGGCATTTTTACAATAAACTCTCTGTTTAATACATTTTCGACAACTAAATAATTATGATTTGAGTTGGTTGTAACTTTGAACTTCTTGCTTAATTTGCTTCGTAAGCCAAGTTCTTTCATATATTTTGCAACTGTAATTCGTGAAACTTTATAACCTAAATACTGCAGTTACAATGTTATTCTAGGACTTCCATATCTTTGTTTGGCTCCAAAATAAATCAATGTTATCTGTTCTTTTATGGCAATTTTTAGTTGTTGTCTTGCTGTGACTGCTTGTTTTTTCCATCGGTAATAACTTCCGCTGCTCACTTTTAGAACTTTGCACATTTTTTCGATCGGGAATAGTTGTTCATTGCTTTTTATGAAACTATAAATCATCGACCGCTCTTGGAAAAAATGCCGATTGCTTTTTTTAATATATCACGTTCTAACTCGGCATCTTTGAGTCTTTTCTCTAGTTCGTGAATTTTTTCTTGCTCGGGAGTGAGTTTTAAATTTCCTTTCCCAGGAAAACTTCCTTCTCCAAATTCCTCGAACTCTTTACGCCATTTATACAACTGTGGTGCTGTGATTCCCAACTCTCTGGCGAGTTCTGATACATTTGTTCTCTCATAACTCAATTGAACGGCTTTTTCTTTAAAAGCTTTGTCATAAATTTTGAGGACTTGTTTCATAGGTTAAAATTAAGATTATTTCTTAACTTTATGTGATGGCTAAGTTAGCACGTCCATACGCCATGTGGAGGCAGCAAATAGGCGAGAGAAAACAATAAGTTAGGATTTGGACTTAAACAAAATTTAATACAATACAATCATGCTTTAAGCACATCGGCATAGGCAGTATTGTGTTTAAGTACTTTATTCAATTTACGTTTTTTCACCACATAGGTTTCCGACATAGCATCGTGCCAGCCTCTTGGATTTTCTTTTAAAAAACTAAATGCTTCAAAAGGATTAAAACGACAGCAGCTTCTAATAAAAATACGTTTTTTGGAAGGCTTAGAACCATCACTATTCACAACAATAGTATGCGTAATTAACTTGGCTATAGTTCTTGAAAAATAGACCTCGGTACTATAATAGTATAAAAAAGCAACAAGTACAGAATAAAAACTTACTTCTAAAATACTAAGATTATCTACCCAATTTGAAAGTTCAAAATGATTAGCTGATAAAGCAACTAAAATGATGGTGGTTCCTAGACTTAGCACAATGATATAAATAAACATTAAATCGATGCAAAGATTAAGAAATCGCTGAAATTGAGTGGCTCGCAAATCGTTTGTTATTGTAAATTCTTCCGTTTTCATGACTAGAATATTTAGTATTAAAAGAAACCGAAAACAATATAACCTACTCAAATATAGTAAATTATCAGCAAAAAATAAACTAAATAAGATTTAAATATTTGATTATCACCAATAAAAAAACAGCCATCATTTGATGGCTGTTTTTGTAATTATTATGAATTAATAATAAACGTTATTAAGATCCACACATTTCACAATCTTCTGGACCACCTGCCTGAGCTTGCAGAATCATTGCTTTGTATTCATTAATATCAATAGATTCTGTTTTTATTTCTTTGGCAACTGGTTGTTCCTTTTTATCATTATTCAAAGTAAACTTAATCGCATCAACTGCCGATTTTGTTCTTAAATAATACATACCTGTTTTCAATCCAGATTGCCAAGCATAGAAATGCATCGACGTTAATTTTGCATAATTAGCATCTTGCATGAACAAGTTCAATGATTGCGATTGGTCAATAAAATATCCTCTTTGACGAGACATATCAATAATATCTTTCATTGACATTTCCCAAACGGTTTTATACAAGTCTTTTAAGTCTTGAGGAATGATATCGATATTTTGTACCGAACCATTATGACGCATAATTTCTTGTTTCAAACTTTCGTTCCACAATCCACGCTCTACTAAATCATTCAATAAATGTTTGTTTACTACGATAAACTCTCCTGATAATACACGACGTGTATAAATATTAGAAGTATATGGTTCGAATGCTTCGTTGTTTCCTAAGATTTGTGAAGTAGAAGCAGTAGGCATTGGAGCTACTAATAAAGAGTTACGAACACCGTGCTCCATTACTTCTTTTCTTAATGAAGCCCAATCCCAACGACCTGATAATTCTTCGTCTTTTAATCCCCACAAATTGTGTTGGAATTCTCCCTGAGAAATTGGAGATCCTTCATAAGTTGAATATGGTCCTTCTTCTTTAGCCATTTCCATAGAAGCAGTAACCGCAGCGAAGTATAATGTTTCGAAAATCTCCTGATTTAATTTCTTAGCAGCATCACTGGTAAATGGCATACGCAACATGATGAAGGCATCTGCTAAACCTTGCACACCTAATCCTACTGGACGGTGACGTAGATTTGAATTTTCTGCCTCTGGAACCGGATAATAGTTTCTGTCAATTACCTTGTTTAAGTTTCTAGTTACACGTTTTGTAACATTGTATAATGCTTCGTGATTGAATTCTCCGTTTTCAACAAACATTGGTAACGAAAGAGAAGCCAAGTTACAAACCGCAATTTCATCTTTAGAAGTGTACTCCATAATCTCCGTACACAAGTTAGAAGAACGAATAGTCCCTAAGTTCTTTTGATTTGATTTACGGTTTACCGCATCTTTATACAACATGTATGGAGTACCAGTCTCGATTTGTGATTCAAGGATTTTCTCCCATAATTCACGAGCTCTGATTGTTTTTCTTCCTTTTCCTTGGTTTTCATAATTTGTATACATAGCTTCAAATTCTTCGCCATATACATCATACAAACCAGGACATTCGTTAGGACACATCAACGTCCATTGTCCATCCTCTTGCACACGTTTCATGAATAAATCAGAAGTCCACATAGCGAAGAATAAATCTCTTGCACGCATTTCTTCTTTTCCGGTATTCTTTTTCAAATCCAAGAATTCGAAAATATCCGCATGCCAAGTTTCGATATAAATAGCAAAACTACCTTTACGTTTTCCTCCTCCTTGATCTACATAACGAGCAGTATCGTTAAATACTCTCAACATTGGAACAATTCCGTTAGAAGTACCATTTGTACCACGAATATAAGAACCTGTAGCACGAACGTTATGAATAGAAAGCCCGATTCCTCCCGCTGATTGCGAGATTTTAGCAGTTTGCTTTAAGGTATCATAAATTCCATCAATACTATCATCTTGCATTGCTAAAAGGAAGCAAGAAGACATTTGAGGTTTTGGAGTACCCGCATTAAATAATGTTGGAGTAGCGTGTGTAAAGAACTTTTTAGACATTAAGTCATAGGTTTCTAAAACCGCCTGTAAATCATCTAAATGAATACCTACAGCAACACGCATTAACATATGTTGTGGTCTTTCAACAATTTTTCCGTTTATTTTCAACAAATAAGAACGCTCTAATGTTTTGAAACCAAAATAATCATAATTAAAATCTCTATTGTAAATAATATGAGAATCTAAAAAAGCTGAATTTTCTTGAATAACCTTAAAAACCTCATCTGAAATTAAAGGCGCTTTTTGTCCATTTCTTGGATTTACATAATGATACATTTCAGTCATAGTTTCTGAGAATGACTTTTTAGTATTCGAATGTAAGTTTGAAATCGCAATTCTTGCTGCCAATAAAGCATAATCTGGATGCGCAATTGTCATCGAAGCCGCGGTCTCGGCTGCCAAATTATCTAACTCTGACGTAGAAACTCCATCATATAATCCTTCAATCACGCGCATGGCCACTTTTACGGCATCCACTAAATCATTTAAACCATAGCAAAGTTTTTTAATTCTTTCTGTGATTTTGTCGAACATTACTGGCTCTTTCTGGCCGTTTCTTTTTACTACGTACATAAGTTTTAGTTTTTAATAAAACAGAAAATCCCTTCTCTGCTTTGGGTTATTTGTAATCGTTTTTTGGAGCTGTTTCCAGCTATCCGTTGCAATCTTTTTATCTCAAAAAAAAGATAAAAAGGATTTTCACTTCTATCTGGGCTAAAAACACCCAGAAAAAAGAAGAAAATATTTTTATAAATTAAAAATCGGCGTCGAATGAAATTTCCTGAGCATCCGAATCATTAGCTTTCCCACTATTTAAAACTCCAGCTTTTTGATATTCAGACACTTTTTTCTCGAAGAAGTTTGTTTTTCCTTGTAACGAAATCATATCCATAAAATCGAATGGATTAGCAGTATTATATACTCTTTCGCATCCTAATTCCACCAATAATCTATCCGTAACAAACTCTAAATATTGAGTCATCAAATTAGCATTCATCCCAATCAAACTTACCGGAAGCGACTCAGTGATAAACTCTCTTTCGATATCTAATGCATTAACAATGATTTCTTTGATTCTTTCTTTAGGAACTTTATTCACCAAGTGGTGGTTATGTAAGTGTACTGCAAAATCACAGTGAACTCCTTCATCACGAGAAATCAACTCGTTAGAGAAAGTCAATCCCGGCATTAAACCACGTTTTTTCAACCAATAAATAGAACAGAAAGCTCCTGAGAAGAAAATCCCTTCAACTGCAGCAAATGCAATTAATCTTTCAGCAAAAGAATCCGACTCAATCCATTTTAAAGCCCAATCTGCTTTTTTTCTAATAGCTGGAAAAACATCAAGTGCATTGAACAATTCATCTTTTTCCTTTTCGTCTTTTACATAAGTATCAATCAAAAGCGAATAGGTTTCGCTATGAATGTTTTCCATCATAATTTGGAAGCCGTAAAAGAATTTTGCTTCAGCATACTGTACTTCATTTACAAAGTTCTCCGCTAAATTTTCATTAACAATACCATCCGAAGCAGCAAAAAACGCTAAAATATGTTTGATGAAATATTTTTCGTCTGAATTTAATTTATTGTTCCAATCGTGTAAGTCTTGAGACAAATCAATTTCTTCAGCCGTCCAAAAACTAGCTTCCATTTTTTTATACCATTCCCAGATATCATGGTGCTTAATAGGAAATATTACGAAACGATTTTTATTCTCTTGTAAAATTGGTTCAACTTGCGACATTGTAATTCTATTTTTAATGAGATTTAAGGATAGTTTTTTGCTTTTTGAAGCATTACAAAGATTGTGAAATATTGCCGCAATTAAAAGCCAAACTTATTCACAATAACCCCTAGTTTTTAACAAAGACAGAAAAGACCTCTAATTCTTTATAAAAAAATAAACCATTAAATATCAGTAGTTTAAAAATTCGAAAACATTGTAAACACTGGGTAAAATATAGAATTTATAAAATAGAAAACAAGAAAAAAATAGTTTATTTTGACTTCACTTTTTTCCACTCTCGAGCCACTTCTTCAAGCTCTAAATACCAGTCTTCGCCAAATCTTCTAATTAATGCTTCCTTGACGAATTTATACACTGGAACTTCTAATTCTTTGCCCAAAGTACAGGCATCATCGCAAATATCCCATTTGTCATAATTCACCGCCGCAAACTCTGTAAAATCTTTCACTCTCACCGGATACAAATGACAAGAAACGGGTTTTTTCCAATCTACTATCCCTTGATTATAGGCTTGTTCAATACCACAAAGCGCGGTTTTACCATCAAAAATAACATAAGCACAATCCTTATTATCTATTAAAGTGGTTTCTAGATCACCATCGGTTCCTTTTACCCATGTTCCCTGTGCCTCAATAGCTTCAATACCTTCTTTTCGCAAAAAAGGTTTCACTTTTGGATATATCTCTTCTAAAATTTTAGTTTCTTCTTCATTTAAGGGCGCACCCGCATCTCCATCTATACAACAAGCCCCATGACATGCCGATAAATTACACACAAATTCCTTTTCTAAAATATCCTCTGAAACGATTGTTTTTCCTAGTTGAAACATAATTTTTGAAACGCTACTATTATAAGCCACAAAGGTAGTCAATCTAACACTAAGAAAAGAAAGATAATTCGGCTGATGCAAACAAGATTAAAAGACAATTATTGAGTATCTCAAAAAATAATTATACTTTTAATAAAAAAATGATATTGTATCAATGTTAATATAGTCTACAAAGTGTTCCTTTGTACAAAAAAACAAAAAACATGTCCTTATTTGATCTTAAAGAAATTATCACCGTTGGAATGGTCCTTTTTGCGGTTATAGATATTGTTGGTTCTATACCTATTATTGTAGACCTTAGAAAAAAACACGGCCATATCGAATCTGAAAAAGCATCAATAGTTGCTGGATTTATCATGGTAGCCTTTCTATTCATTGGAGAAGATTTCCTGAAAATCATAGGTATAGATGTGCATTCGTTTGCAGTAGCGGGTTCATTTGTATTATTTTTTATTGCTTTAGAAATGATTCTGGGTATTCGAATATACCGCGACGAAGAAGCGAGTTCTGCCTCAATTGTCCCTTTAGCTTTTCCATTAATAGCAGGAGCAGGAACTATGACTACCTTACTTTCTTTACGCTCTCAGTTCCACACGATAAACATTGTAATTGCCATTCTATTAAACATTTGTTTAGTTTATATTGTATTAAAATCATCCTCAAAAATTGAAAAATTATTAGGAAAAGATGGACTTGGGGTTATACGCAAAGCATTTGGAGTAGTACTTTTGGCCATAGCTGTTAAATTATTTGCTGCTAATGTTAAAGGTCTGTTCTTATAAATTATTTTTTTTTAATTTAGCCCCATAATTTAGCTTGTAACAGTAATTTTTGAGTTCGACTAAACAAATAAAACTTCTTGTTTTTAATCGACTTCTTGAGTTACAAGCCAATATAAATGTCATGAAAATTTTTACTAACATATTAGTGTTTGTTGCTTCAGCACTTGTCATTTTCAATATCACTCAATTAGATTTCAACAATCTTTTTAAAGAAGACAACGCTGTAGCTTTTATTGGAATAGCCGCTTCTTGTTGTGCCATCTTAATTCTAATTATTTTTAGAATGTCTAAAAAAATAGAAGACAAAATGAACGACAAACAATAGTTTTATGTTTGACGTTTTAATCATTGGTGGTGGAGTATCAGGGATGTCATGCGCTTTAGTGCTTGGCTCTGCCAAAAACAAGAGTTTTGTATCCGATAAAAAAATTGGTATTTTTTCTCATCAAAAATCTTCCTCTTTGCAAGATGCTTTGTTTAACAATGCATACGGAATTCCTGCTGGCAAACTTGGATCAGAATTATTAACAGAAAGTATTGAGCATCTCAACCAATGCTATCCTCATATTACTCAAATTCATAACGAAAAAGTACTTCGCATTGAAGGAGAAGCAGCTAACTTTACGGTTGTTACCAATAAAAACAGTTACCAAACTAAAGCAATTGTAATAGGAATAGGCTCTGCTAATACATTTGCTATTGAAGGATTAATGCAATATGTGATTCCGCATCAAAAAGCAGTTCCTGAAAAACAACGAATTCAATTAAAAAACAACGACCATTTAGTTACTGATGGCATCTATGTCATTGGAACTTTGGCAGGATGGAGAAGTCAACTAGCAATTGCTGCCGGAAGTGGCGCTGCAGTAGCCACAGATATTCTTACTTTATGGAATAATGGCACACAAACACACGCCCACGATAGTATTCGATAAAAACTATTTTTTATTCAACACTTTATTTATCATTAAATCGTCCTTTAAAAGGATGTCATAATAAACTTTTTCACCATACAATTGTTTGGCAAATTCGGCATTGATATGTCGTTTTACAAGCGCTTTGGCTTTTGCCAACTGAATACCAGGAATATGTTTGCTCAAAAAGCGATCAAACAAAACAAAATACGCATCAGTTGTATTCATGTTCTTCAAAAACTGATCCAATGAAAGCCCATTAAAAGCAGTTCTTTTTTCATCTAATTGTTCAAAAACAAAATTACCTACAACTCCAGTTTCCAACAAATAAACAGTTGCTTCATCGGCGTTTTCAAATTCAAGTGGCACAAAAACATCTGGGACAATTCCGCCTCCACCATAAACTATTTTTCCTTTAGGTGTTTTATATTTCAAACTATCAGCAACTTCTATACACTCTTTATCGTATAACTCGCCATTTTTATAACGCATTTCCGACTCCCTAAAATAGTATTCTTGCCCTTTTTTATAAGGTTTTTGAATCGATCTACCTGTTGGTGTGTAATAGCGCGCCACTGTTAATCGTACAGCCGAACCATCATCAAAATTCATTTCACGTTGTACGAGACCTTTACCAAAAGATCGGCGCCCTACAATAGTTCCCCTATCATTATCCTGAACCGCGCCAGCCAAAATTTCACTAGCCGAAGCTGAATTTTCATTGATTAAAACAAATAAATTCCCGCTTTCAAAATCTCCTCGTTCAGTAGCATAAGTCTTATCGATTTTACCATTTTTATTTTTGGTAAACAAAATTAACTTTTGATTAGGCAACAACTCATCTGCAATTTCAACCGCCTCTTCCAAATAACCACCACCGTTGTCCCTCAAATCAATAACAAGCGATTGAGCACCTTGTTTTTTTAAACGAACTAAAGCAACTTTGAATTCCTCGTAAGTGGTTTCGGCAAAACGATTGATTTTAATATAGGCGGTCGTAGGATTCAACATTAATGCTGCATCGACACTTTTAAGAGGAATAATTCCTCTTCTTATCCTAAAATTAATTTTTCTTTTTTCTGATTTTCGATACACTGTTAACACCACCTGAGAACCTTCCTCCCCTTTAAATTTTGAGAACAAAGAATCTGTTGGTAATTTCCGCCCAAACAATTTCAAGCCATCGGCATATAAAATTCGGTCACCTGGTTTGATTCCAGCATTAGCCGAAGGACCATTTTCAATAGGTTCAATCACAGCAACCGTATCTTTAAAAAGAATAAAACGAACACCAATACCAACAAAATCACCTTTCATATTTTCGGCAACTTCTTTTTGTTCGCTTGCTGGGATATAAACAGAATGCGGATCTAGTTGAGCCAAAATATTATCGACTGTTTTGTTTACAATCGAGTCGGTATTTAATTCATCGACATATTCGTTTTCTATAAAGTCTATTAACTTATTTAGTTTCGCTTTAGAATCATTTGAATTCAACGATTGACGTTGAATCGAAAAACCCAAAAACACACCTATTAGTATTCCTACTGAAAGAATAATACTAATGTAAATTGGCATGTATTTGTAATTTATTTTCACCTTAGTCTTCTAATTCTGGGATATGATCGACAACAACTCCCGCTTTTTTCAAAAATTCAATTCCTGATTCGTCACGATATCCATTTTGATACACCACTCTTTTTATCCCTGATTGGTGAATCAATTTACTACATTCTTTGCAAGGAGAAAGCGTGATGTACAAAGTTGCTCCTTCACAGGATTGGGTAGAACGCGCTACCTTAAGAATTGCATTTGCTTCGGCATGCAAAACATCCCATCTTGTTAAGCCTTCCTCATCTTCACAACAATTGTCAAATCCTGTTGGAGTGCCATTATAACCATCAGAAATAATCATTCGGTCTTTTACAATTATTGCCCCCACTTGCTTGCGCTTGCAATACGATAATTGCCCCCATTCCTTCGCTATACGAAGATAAGCCTTATCGTATTTGTTTAATTTTTTTTGTTCCATAATTCTATCTTAACCAAATTTCATTACCTAAAATTATTGGTAAAACTACACCAATAATGAATGCCGACATCACTAAAGTCCAATCTCTTTTAGAAAATCTAAAAACAGTCTGTACAATATAAGCTAAAATTAAAACAACTAAGATAACCACTAATTGAGCCACCTCAATTCCTAATGATGTTTCCAATATTGCTAAAAATTTAGACATCGATGCCTCTTTATGAATATTCCTAAAATGGTTTGTAAATCCTAAACCATGAATTATTCCAAAAAACAGTGTTACTATGAAAACCAAATTCACACTTTCCTTTTTCCCTGATTTGCCTGCAGTAAACAGATGAAACAAAGCAACAATCAAAATAGTAATAGGAATTAACAATTCAATAACAGCAACTTTCACTGTAATAATTCCATACAAAGTTAATAACAAAGCCACCGTATGTCCTACTGTAAAGGAAGTAACTAATGCCAATATTCTTTTCCAATCTTTAAAAGCAAGCGGAATAGACAAGGCTATCAAAAACAAAATATGGTCGTAGGAATAGATATTTAAAATATGTTTTAATCCTAACTGAAAGTAGATTAAAAATTGGGACATCATAGGTATTATTAATTGATAAGGGATGTAAACTTACGATTAATTTTGAAACTCCTCAATTCAATCTAACAATTCCTTGTGAATAATTATATTCCAAATATAATTTCTCTTCAAATAATATTCAAAAGGAAATTAATAATTTAAAAATTGAATTATATTTGTCTAAAAAAACAAGTATTATGTCATTTTCAGATTTATTTGATAGCGAATTTAAAGAAAGAAATAGAGGTCATTTCTCTGCGATTGTTCGTGTTGCTTTAGCAGATGGAATTGTTTCAACAGAAGAAAAAAACTTCTTAAACAAATTAGCAACGAAACTTGAAATTTCTGATTCAGAGTATGAAGAAATTTTAGAGAATCCAACAATACATCCGATTAACCCTCCTTATTTATACTCTCAAAGACTAGAGCGTTTATATGACCTAGCAAGAATGGTTCATGTAGACCACCAGTTGGGAGATAAACAAGAAACAATCTTAAAGAAAATTGCCATTGGTTTAGGTTTTACACCTAGCAATTCTGGATATATTGTGGGTAAAGCATTATCATTAGTAGACAAAAAAGTAGATTTTGACACTTTTGCTTACGAAATGCAAAACATGCACAAATAATATTTTACGTTAACCATACAAAAAAAGCTCTTGAGTAAATCATTCAAGAGCTTTTTGATTTCTAGAAATACTGATTTAACTATTTCTTACTAGCGTTAAGCATAAATTCTTCTGCTTTAGTTACCATGTTATAACTTCCACAGAAAAATGGTACGCGTTCGTGTAATTCAGTTGGTTTAATTTCCATAATTCTTCTAAATCCATCCGATGCTTTTCCACCGGCTTGCTCAGCTATAAAAGCCATTGGATTACATTCATAAAGCAATCTTAATTTTCCTTTTGGTGCTTTAGAACTTGTAGGATAAATATAAATTCCACCTTTAATCATGTTCCTGTGGATATCCGAAACTAAACTTCCAATATATCTTGAAGTATAAGGACGATCTCCTTCTTCTGATTGACAATATTTAATATAATCTTTTACGCCTTGCGGAAACTGGATATAATTCCCTTCGTTAATCGAATAAATATGTCCGTCTTTAGAGAATTGCATATTGGGATGTGACAAATAGAAAGTACCAATTGCAGGATTTAATGTAAACCCATTTACCCCATGACCAGTCGTATAGACTAACATTGTTGATGTACCATAAATTACATATCCAGCTGCCACTTGCATAGTACCCGGTTGCAAAAAGTCTTCAAGAGTAACCGGCGTCCCAATAGGAGTAATTCTTCTGTATACCGAAAAAACAGTACCCACTGAAACATTTACATCAATATTAGAAGATCCACCCAAAGGATCCATCAAAACCACATATTTATTTTATGATTTTTATCTTGTCCTTCGACGGTTATAAAATCATCATTTTCTTCCGAAGCGATACCACAAACTATCTCTCGATTTTTTAATGTTTGAATAAAAATCTCATTAGTATACACATCTAGTTTTTGCTGATCTTCACCTTGAATATTCCTTTCGCCAGCAGCACCAGTTATATCCACCAGACCAGCTTTATTCACCTTGTAACTAACTACTTTTGCGGCTAATCGTATTGAATTGATTATTCTTGATAACTCACCAGATGAGTATTGAAATGCATTTTGATTTTCGATAATAAATTCCCCTAGAGTTTTAGTACTTTGTTCCATTCCGAAATCGATATAGTTATATTTGCGATAACAAATATCGTTTTTTTTGTGATAATGATTCAATAAAACCTACTTAGTTTTTCAGTATTGTATATTTGCTAAGAATTTAAAGTTGCATACAAATAAAAAAAGCCATATTATTTTTCAAACCTTAATAATACGAATTCATGAATATCAGAACTGGTAAAAAAGAAGACATGGCTGCTGTTCTTAAACTCATTCAAGAATTAGCTGTTTTTGAAAAAGAACCTGAAGCAGTTATGATTACGGAAGAGGACTTAATTAGAGATGGTTTTGGAGAACACCCTTTATTTCATGTCTTTGTTGCCGAAATAGATTCTGATTCAAATGAAAAAGAAATCGTAGGAATAGCATTTTATTATTACCGTTATTCGACTTGGAAAGGTAAAATCATCCATCTTGAAGATTTAGTTGTAAAAAATAATATGCGTGGTAAAGGAATTGGATATGCGCTTTATTCAGAAATTATCAAGCAGGCCCAAAAAGATCAAGTACGAAGAATCGATTGGAATGTACTAGACTGGAACACACCAGCGATTGATTTTTATGAAAAAACAGGTGCCAAAGTATTAAAAGAATGGCATGTTGCTCAGATGGATGAAGAAGGAATTGCTAATTTTATGAAAAATAGAGTAAAACAAAATTAGAAAAAACAAAATATGAAAGTATTTAAATTTGGTGGAGCATCTGTAAAAGATGCCGCTGGAATAAGAAACGTTTACGACGTTTTACAAAAAGCAGGGTATCAAGATGTATTGTTAGTTGTTTCTGCTATGGGCAAAACTACTAATGCATTAGAAGTGGTAATTAAAAATTACTTTGACAAATCAGCTGAGCTTAACGCTTCGGTACAAGAAATAAAAAAATACCACAATCAAATTCTTTTGGATTTATTTGAAGATGAAAACCATGAAGTTTTTGCTGCGGTACAAAATCACTTTACCGATTTAGAATATTTCTTAGCGCACAATAAATCGCCTAACTACAACTTTGTTTACGATCAAATTGTAAGTATGGGAGAAATTATTTCGACTACCATTTTAAGTTATTTCATGAACTTCATGGGAATTGAAACCCAATGGATCGATGTGCGCAACTACATCAAAACCAACAACAACTACCGAGATGCTGAAGTGGATTGGGAATTAACTCAAAAAAATATTGCTAACAATATTAAAACTAAAAGCTTAAACATTACTCAAGGTTTCTTAGGTTCTGACGAAAATAACTTTACCACTACTTTGGGTCGTGAAGGTTCTGATTATACTGCTGCTATTTTTGCATATTGTTTGAATGCCGAAAGTGTTACCATCTGGAAAGACGTTCCTGGAGTTATGAACGCTGACCCTAGATATTTTGAAAACGCAAGTTTGCTTAATCAAATCTCCTACAGAGAAGCAATTGAATTAGCGTTCTACGGAGCAACAGTAATTCACCCAAAAACACTACAACCTTTACAAAAAAAGGAAATTCCTTTACACGTAAAATCTTTTATTAATCCATTACTAAAAGGAACTGTAGTAAGCAAAGGAGCTACTCTTGAACCATTTATGCCATGCTTCATTGTTAAGAGAGAGCAATTATTGATTTCTCTTTCATCAATTGATTTCTCTTTCATTATGGAAGAAAATATTAGTGAAATATTTGGTTTATTCCACGAATTCAAAATCAAAGTAAACCTAATTCAAAACTCTGCTATTAGTTTTTCGGTTTGCGTAGAAGATAAGTTTGGCAACTTCAAAGACTTATTAGCAATTTTGTCTAAAAAGTTCAAAGTAGGTTACAACGAAGATGTTACACTTTACACTATAAGACATTTTAATGATGCAGCTGCACAAACAGTTATGGAGGGCAAAACAGTACTGTTAAAACAACTAGGTACTGAAACAATGCAAATTGTGACTAAAGAAAGCTAAGCCTTTTTTATATAACGCTATCAAAGACACTGTTGTTAAACTATTAACTTCAGTGTCTTTTTTTATTCAAATTGCGCATTAAATTATTACATTAGGAAATAATAACTTAATAGTTTGATAATTCATAGGAAAAAATCTAAAAACTTTGTTTGACTATTTTTATCAAAATGTTTAAAACTATGAATTTAAGTACACCAAATAAAACCATACTAGTAGCGCCTTTAAACTGGGGACTAGGCCATGCCACTCGTTGTATCCCTATCATTAAAGCTTTATTAGACAATAATCACATTCCAATAATTGCTTCGGATGGTGTTGCTTTGGACTTACTAAAAAAAGAATTTCCTTATCTAAAATTTCTCGAATTACCTTCCTATGAAATTGAATACGCTAAAAATGGGAAATATTTCAAATGGAAACTTCTTAAAAATTGTCCAAAAATGATAGAAGCTATCCTTGAAGAAAAAAGGTTAGTTAAGAAATGGATAAAGAAACACGATATTGAAGGTATTATTTCAGACAACAGATTAGGTGTATTTAATAAAAAAATACCCTCTGTTTTTATTACGCATCAGTTAAATGTTTTAACAGGCAACACGACTTGGCTCACCAGTCTTTTACATCAAAATATTATAAAAAAATTCACAGAATGTTGGGTACCGGATTCGAATGGCACCACTAATTTAGCGGGTGAATTAAGTCATTTAAAAAACCCTGATTTCAACATTAAATACATTGGTCCAATAAGCAGAATGCACTGTAAAAAAGTAGCTAAAAAATATGATTTAATGATCACTCTTTCAGGACCAGAACCACAAAGAGGAATGCTTGAGGAAAAATTAAAAGCAGAAATAGTTAATTATAATGGCTCTATACTTTTTGTAAAAGGAATTATTGAAAAAGAACAAGTCAAAGAACAAATAGACCATGTTACTTATTATAATTTCATGCACAGTCGCCAGCTGGAACAAGCGCTGAATGAAAGCGAACTAATACTTTGTCGTTCAGGATACACTTCCATAATGGATTTATCAAAACTCAATAAAAAAGCATTTTTCATTCCTACACCTGGGCAATTTGAACAGGAATATTTGGCTCAAAAACTCAAAAAAGAAGGTCTTGTCCCTTTTGTAGATCAAGAACATTTTACGATAAAGGATTTAGAAAAAATAAATAATTTTAAGGGACTATCCGAAATAAAAACCGATTTTAATTGGGTAGAAATTTTTAAGGTTTTTCAATAATAGAAAGTAAAATTTCAATAAAAAAGCTAGATAATCAAATAGACAATCTAGCTTTTTTAGTTAAAATTACATACTTTATTACATTTCGTCAAATTTTTCATGCTTAATAATTTTAGCATGAACCATAAAATAAACGGATTCTGCAATGTTACTGCAATGCTCAGAAATACGTTCCAAATGTTTCAAAACTAAAACAAGATTAGTTCCCGAAACAACTACTTTAGAGTTCGCTTTCATTTCAGCAATAATACCATTAATAAGTTCGTCAACATTAGCTTTTATCGAATTATTTAACGGAAAAATTGAAGCAATAATATCAGAATCTCTAGTTAAAAAACACTCATTCGTTTTTACCATTATTACTTCTACTTCTCTCGCAACATCAGCAATATTAAACTTCCCGATTAAATCGTGCTTTTCTTTGATATTTTTAGTTTTCTTGATGATGCTAATAGCCAGATCCCCAATTCGTTCAATCTCATTACTAATTTGCAATGAAGCCATGATAAATCTTAAATCAGAGGCTACGGGTTGTTGTAGCGCAAAAATTCGTTGACAAATTTCGTCAATCTTAATATCTAATTTATCAATTTTATTCTCAACTTTCTTTATTTCTTTTCCTTCAACTACAGCTTCAGCAAGTACCGCTTTAACTGCTTCACTCACTTGATTTTCTGCTAAAACCCCAATTTTTTGAATTACATTTTTTAATTTATCTAATTCTATTTCAAAGTGTGTCATCCTATTATTTTGTTTTAAAACTGTGTAGATTAAAAATACCTCTTACTTAAGTAATATGCTATTTTATCCAAATCTACCCGTGATATAATCCTCAGTTTGTTTTTTCTCAGGTTTGGTAAAAATTGCATTTGTTTTACCCATTTCAATCAATTCACCCATATAAAAGAATGCAGTATGATCACTGGTTCTTGCTGCTTGTTGCATGTTATGAGTTACAATAATAATGGTATATTGCTCTTTCAATTCGTGAACCAATTCTTCAATTTTAGAGGTAGAAATTGGATCCAGAGCACTCGCTGGCTCATCCATCAAAATAATATCTGGGCTAACCGCCAACGTTCTGGCAATACACAAACGTTGTTGTTGCCCTCCAGAAAGTCCTAAAGCCGAATCACCCAAACGGTCTTTTAATTCATCCCAAATTGCCGCCTGACGTAATGAAGTTTCAACAATTTCGTCTAATTTTTTTTATCATTAATCCCATTAATTCTGGAACCATAAACCACATTTTCATAAATTGATTTTGGAAAAGGATTTGATTTTTGAAACACCATCCCGATTTTTTTTCGGATGTTTACAACATCTACATTCTTATCGTAAATATCAACTCCTTCCACAAGCATTTGACCTGTAATTGATACACTAGGAATCAAGTCATTCATACGGTTAATACATCTTAAAAATGTCGATTTCCCACAACCAGAAGGACCAATTAACGCAGTCACTTTATTAGCTGGAATTTCCATTGTAATCTCCTTTAACGCCTTCTTTTCACCATAATACAATGACAAATCATTTACTTGTATTTTTATGTCTTTCATTTTTATTTTATTATAATCTAAAAGTAAATTTTATTAGTTAATGAGCAAAATTATTTTGCTTTTCTTCTGATTCTAGAACGAATAACTACCGCCACTAAATTTAATGACAAAGTCAAAATCAATAACACTAAAGTAGTTGCAAATTGAATAGGCATTGTCTTTTCAACATCAGAAGATTGAGTAGCCATAATATAAATATGATAACCTAAATTCATAAACTGATCACTCAAAGAACCTGGCAAAGAAGCCAAATAATAAGCTGCTCCAGTAAATAAAATAGGAGCTACCTCACCCGCACCTCTACTTACCGCAAGAATTGTTCCTGTCATAATCCCAGAAATTGAACCCGGAAGAACCACATTTTTAATGGTTTGCCATTTAGTTGCTCCCAATGCCAAGCTGGCTTCGCGCAATTCACGTGGTATGGTTTTTAAAGCCTCTTCTACCGAAACTATAATCACTGGCAATGTTAATAATGACATGGTTAAACTTGCCCAAAGAATATTAGGCTGTCCCCAACGTAATTGTCCTCCATTGAAAGCGTTATCAAACCCTGCTCCGATAAATTGAATAAAAAATCCAAGTCCGAAAAGACCAAAAATAATAGAAGGAACTACGGCTAAAGTTCGAACAGAAAAACGAACTGCAGCGGCAAACTTAGAAGTTTCACTCGCATACTCCGTCAAATAAATTGCTGTAATTGTACCAAAAGGAACTGCAGCAATTGACATCACAATAACCATGATAAAAGTTCCAATCAATGCAGGAAAAATACCTCCTTCGGTCATTCCATTAGTTGGAAAAGAACTGATGAATTCCCATGAAAATTTTTCACGCCCTTCATAAATAATAATTCCTAAGATAACAAAAAGGATAGCAATAATAGTGTAAACTGCTAATTGAGTTAGTCCTACAATAACTTTACCTTTTATATCAGTACTTTTGTTTTGAGTTGAAAGCAAGGAACTGTTGATTTCTTTAGTTGCTGTACTCATGATTTATTTTCCTTGAAATTTCTTAATTAATCTACCTTTTACATAAAATTCAGCCAATGCATTTAATCCAAAAGAAAAAATGAATAACAATGAACCAATAAAAAACAACACACTATAATGTGTTTCTCCAAAAACAGTTTCTGCCATTTCAGCACCAATTGTAGCAGCAAAAGTTCTTACACTTTCAAAAGGATTTGCCGACATTAAAGCCGCATTACCCGTGGCCATCAAAGCAATCATGGTTTCTCCAAAAACCCTTCCTACACCTAAAAGCAAAGCAGCAAAAATACCCGGAGTAGCGGCGGGTAACACCACATAAAAAGCAGTTTGCCATTTATTAGCACCCAAAGCTAAACTTGCTTCAGTATAGGTTTTAGGAATAGACGAAAGCGCATCTTCAGAAATAGTATAAATAATTGGGATAGAAGCTAAAGCCATCGCAACACCACCTACAAAAGCATTTAAACGGGAATCATATCCAAAAATATCCTGGAAAAAAGTTGCCATCACCATCAAAGCAAAGAAACCAATAACTACCGATGGGAATGCAGCAAGCATTTCTATAATCGGTTTAATAATTTCTTTGGTTCTTTTAGAAGCGAAACATGCCGTATAAAGTGCCGCCAAAATAGCAATTGGACCTGCAATAAGCATTGAAATTATAGTCACTTTTAAAGTTCCAATCAATAAACTTAACAATCCGAATCTTGGATTCTCAGAAACAGGAACCCAATCAGAAGTTAATAAGCTATCCCAAATGGAATCTGATTTCTCTTCAATTACTTCTGTTTTTTCTGTGGATTCGTCTCCTGCGACCAATTCTTCTTTTTCAACTCCACCATAGGACTCTGGTTGTAAATCTTCCTTTTCAACCCCACCGTAGGATTCTGGTTGTAAATCATCTGTTTCAACTCCACCATACGATTCTGGTTGTAAATCTTCTTTTTCAACCCCACCGTAGGATTCAGGCTGTAAGTCTTCTTTTTCAACTCCGCCATAGGATTCTGGTTGTAAATCATCTGTTTCAACTCCACCATAGGATTCTGGCGTATTGTTAGCATCCGATGATTGCTGTATTTCCGTTTGAGCTGATTCTTTAGCTGAACTAAAAATTGGCAAAGACTCTTTAAAAACAAAAATAAAGATCAGAAAAATAATTGCAATAGAGAGAAAAGCAACAGATGAAATTATTTTTTCAGCAAGAAACTCCGAAAGCCTAAACTGTTTCTTCAAACTTTCTTTGGTGAAATTTTTTTTGATCGGAATTTGAGAATTCATTTTGAATAATTAAAAATTCATTAATTTATAAATACAACATATCCTTTATCGGGTAGTATAGCCGATAAAGGATAGTATTATTTATCATTTTATTATTTTACTGGAAAATAACCAGTTTCAACAACTAATTTTTGTCCCTCTGGGCTTAAAATCCAATCAATAAATGCTTTTGTTTCGCCAGTTGGTTTCGATTTCAAATACATAAATAAGTATCTTGAAATTGGATAGGTTTTATTTTTGATAGTAGCAGCAGTTGGTAATACACCTTTACTTTTAGCATCTTTTTTCACTTTACAGTCTTTAACACCTTCTGCATAAGCAGCTCCACCGTAACCAATTGAATATTTATCTTTAGCAACAGCATTTACAATCGCAGCAGTACCAGGCAATGTTTGTACATTAGCAGCAAAATCACCATTTACTACATGCTCTCTGAAGAATTCAAAAGTACCTGAACTACTTTCTCTTCCATACAAACGAATCTTAGCATCATCTCCACCTACTTCTTTCCAGTTTGTAATTTTACCAGAAAAAATAGCTCCTAATTGCTGAATAGATAATTCAGAAACTTTATTTCCTTTATTTAAAAACACAGATAAACCATCTTTTGCACATGGAATTTCAATACCTGCTGTTTTAAATTTCTCTTTCAATTTTTTAACCTCAGCCGGTTTTATTGGACGACTTGCATTAGCAATTTCTGTAGATCCATTTAATAAAGCAGCCAAACCTACTCCAGAACCTCCACCTGTAACCTGAATTACGGTACCAGGATGTTTAGCCATATAAACTTCCGCCCATTTTTGAGACAAAATTACCATAGTATCTGATCCTTTTACAGTGATTTTTTTCAAAGCTGTAAAAGATAAACCAACAGTCATTATTACTGCTAAAAGAGCGTATAATTTTAAATTAGATTTTTTCATTTTAATTGTTTTTAATTTAGCACAAAAGTACCCTATATACCTCCTGCCAATGTTAAGTTAACATTATGTTTGTTTTATTAAAAAGCTACCTAATTACCTATAAATTAGAAGTTAAACTGAGCCTGAAGTCTCAACAAATTCCCTTTTTGTCTGTTATTAGGTAATGAACTATCTTCAAAAGTTCTATCCGCTATAACCCATTCCGCTACTAACTCAAATGCCTTGAATGGTTGCCACTCTAAACCTAATTCGTAATCCCTCACTACATAGCTTCTGGCGTCTTTTTCAAATTTCTTACCTCCATTATAATATTGGAATTTAGCAAAAGGATACAATAAGTGGCGTTTAGGCAAATCCAATTTGTAGTTCAAAGTCACATAACCTCCTTCTAGATGTGAAACATCAACAGAATTTGTTACTTTATTATAGCGAGGTCCTTTACCTATATTATATTCTGCTTGCACTCCAAATGGTTTTGGATACAAAATAAAAGAAGCTGCAACCCTTTGATCTAAAGTATTTTGTTTGTTAGCTGTAGTAACGCCTGTAGAAAGCTCACTACCAAAAGCCCATTTTCCTGTGTAAGCCTGAATTCCTGGCTCAATAATTTGATCACCAATAACAAAAGGATAACTCAATCTTGTAACTACGTGTAAATTTCTATTTCCTTCAGACTTATTAGCTGTTTGACCATTATACGCCCCTAATGCAAATACTCCATAATCACCAGATCCTTTATAACCATCTTTCACTAACATTGCAAAACGCTCTCTTACTTCGCTTGGTGCCCAATAAAAGAAAGCTCCCAAATCACGCTCATTTGCAACAGCACTATTTAACGCATCGTTACGATCCAAAGTCAATCTGTTTTGACTTGATTGCATGTTTTCAAAACCATAAGGCACTTTACTTTGCCCTAAACGAACTCTAAATTCTCTTTTTTTATCAAATGACAAATCAAAATAAGCATCTCTAATTTGCATAAAATGATTCACTCCTGATGCAGGCGAACTAGCTAAATCTGGCTGAATATAAATGTATACATTAGGATGAATTTGACCCGAAAATACTAAACGTGCACGTCTAATAAAAAACCCATTATTTGATTTTGCATCCGGAGCTGTTGAAGTTGTCCCCCATGATTTATCACATTGCTCACAAGCTACTTTATCGTTAGTAGACAACAAACCATTGTAACGTACTTGTACATAACCTCTTAAACCGATGTTATCATACCAGTGTTCTTTTTTAGGCTTTGCATTTTCTTGAGCAACCTTAACTTTATTTATCGAATCCAGTACACGAACTACCTCTTTCGCCACTGCCACCTTATCAACCTCTTGCGCATTCATTAAAAACGAAACAAATAGCAAACCTGTAAATAAATATTTTTTCATTTTAACTTTAAATCAATATTATATTATTTTTATGCAAACCTAATATTAAACTTTATCTCAAATATTAAGCGTGAGTTATCATAAAGAGAACTTAACGTAAACATTTGTTCACATTAGCTACTTTTTAATGTGAGAATTTATTTTACCAATATGAGAAAGCCCAACAAATTCAAGCCTTGAAGGAGTTATTTTTAGTTAACATTAAATTAACATTGGACAAAAGCCGAAAAAAACATGATTCTGAAAAACGATAAATTGGCTTGGATTTTGAATAAAAGCAACAAAAAAGGCGTAGTTTATAACTACGCCTTTGGTATTAAAAAAGGAAATAAAGACTACTCTTCGTCTTCGTCCTCGATAATAATTTCTTCTTGTTTTTGTTTTTCCTGTTCTTTTTTAACTGCTTTTTCAATTGTAAAAGAAAACTCAGAACCAACTCCAAATTCACTTTCCACATAAATCTTTTCTTTATGGGCTTCGATGATGTGTTTTACAATAGCCAATCCTAAACCAGAACCTCCTTCGGCTCTAGACCCGCTCTTATTTACACGATAAAAACGCTCAAAAAGCCTTGGGATATTTTGTTTTTCAATTCCTTCACCATCGTCAGTAATTCGAACTAACACTTTTTCTTTAGTCAAATTGACTACGGCCACTTCTGTTGTCCCGTCTTTTTTACCATACTTAATAGAATTTACAATCAAGTTTTCAATCACTTGCTGAATTCTATCTTTATCTGCTTTAACAAAATTAGGACGGATGTACTCGTTTTCGAAACAAAGGGTAATTTTTTTCTTGTCGGCTTTCATTTCTAACAAGTCAAAAACATTTCGAATTAATTCGACAATATCAAATTCAGTAATATCCAAATTCAAATCTCCAGACTCTAATTTGGTAATCATATCCAAATCTTCTACTATATATATAAGACGCTCCACACCTTTGTCGGCACGTTTTAAATATTTTTTACGAATTGTTTTGTCTTCCATCGCTCCGTCAAGCAAGGTAGAAATATATCCTTGAACGGTAAAAAGAGGTGTTTTTAATTCATGAGAAATATTTCCTAAGAACTCTCTTCGGTATTCCTCACGAACTTGCAGCATTTCGATTTCTAGTTTCTTATCTGTGGCAAACTTCTTCACTTCACGTGTTAAAGTTTCCATATCCGTTGTGATAGGCTGATTAATAAGTGTACTAGATTCTAGGAGAGAAACATCGTCGTAAATTTTCTTTACTCTTCTGTAAATAAATTTCTCTACACGATATTGTAACACCAAAAAGGAAAAGAGATAAATTACAAATACAAATACTATCCCAAAAGTCCATAAGCTTTTAGGACTAGTATTAAAAATAAGCATTGCTAAAAAAAGAACAAAGGCAGTAGAAAAAACACTAATATAAAATGCCGACTTAATGGCGAACTTATATGTTTTTTTAAAGCTAATTTTCATTTAATAAATTGTTCTTGATTATACTGAAGTAAATATACATATATATGTTATACTTCAAACTTATAACCTACTCCTTTTATAGTTTTAAAAAGGTCATCGCCTATTTTCTCGCGAAGTTTTCTAATATGAACATCTATTGTTCTTCCTCCTACTACTACCTCGTTGCCCCAAACTTTATCTAAAATCTCATCTCTTTTAAATACTTTTCCAGGTTTTGAAGCTAATAAATAGAACAATTCAAATTCCTTTCTAGGTAACGCAATCTCAACATCGTCTTTAATAATTTTATATTCCTCACGATTAATTTCGATTCCACCTACATTCAAAGTTTCACTGTCTTGCTCACCTGATTCTTTAAGTCTTCGCAATAAAGCTTTTACCTTACTTACTAGTAATTTTGGTTTAATAGGTTTAGTAATATAATCGTCAGCTCCAGCGTCAAAACCAGCTACTTGTGAATAATCTTCACTTCGAGCAGTTAAGAAAGTTATAATAACTTCTCTCAGTTCAGGAATGTTTCTAATGTTTTCACAAGCTTCCATGCCATCCATTTCAGGCATCATCACATCCATAATAATTAGATCTGGTAATTCTTTTTTAGCCTTAGCTATAGCCTCTTTACCATTAGAAGCAGTAACAATTTGGTAGCCCTCTTGAGTAAGGTTATAACCAACAATTTCTAAAATATCTGGTTCGTCATCAACCAATAAAATCTTCGTGTTTTTCTTTTTCATAATCTAGCAAATTTTCTTTTGCGATGTAAATGTAATAATAAAAAAACAGCCCAAAAGTCGTGTTAACCGTAATTTAAAGAGATAACAATTTAGTAATACTGGAGCAACATAATCGTAACAAGTGATTAACATGAACTTTACAAAGCTACCATTTCTTTGCAAAAAATTTAACAAAACATGAAAATTAGATTTATCATTTTAACATTTTTTATTACTGCATTGAGTTTTGCACAAGGTAAAGGTACGATTTCAGGAGTAATAACAGACAAGGATTCTAATAATGAGACATTACCATTTGCCAATGTTTTTATAAAAGGAACTCAAATTAGTGCTACTACAGATATAGAAGGAAAATACACTATTAGTATTGCTCCTGGAAGTTATGTAGTACAGTTTACATTTGTAGGCTACGAACCTAAAGAAGTAGCTATAAAGATAGCTGCCGGTGAAAAATTAGTATTGGATCAGGCATTATCTTCAGGGGCTTATGCACTTAAAGATGTTGTCATCACCTCTACAGTAAATCGTCAAAAAGAAACAGCTTTATTGTTAGAACAAAAAAATGCTGTAGAAATAAAACAAGCTATTGGAGCTCAAGAACTATCAAGAAAAGGAGTTAGTGATGTTGAGGAAGGTTTAACAAAAGTAACAGGAATTGCAAAAGTAGATGGCCGTGGTTTATTTGTTCGTGGACTTGAAGACAGATACAACAATTTATTAATTAACGGCTTACAAGCCCCATCTAATAGTCCTTTCAAAAAAATCATTCCAACAGAATTGTTCCCTACAGATATTGTTGGTGTATTAAACATCTACAAAACATTTAATCCTGACATTTCAGGAGATTTTGCTGGAGCTACTGTTAACATTGAAACTAATGAAGCTAAAAACAGATTAACTAAAATTTCTGTAGGTTTTACTCACGTTACCAACAATAACGGGGAAAGATTTTTAAAAGCACAAGAAGTTAGTTCTACAAAAGGATATTTAGGATTCTTAGGTAATGACAAAAGTTTACCAGGATATTTTGGTGGAAAACCATCTGGATACATTCAATCACCTGCAGAATATTTTGATTACAACAAAAACTCAAATTGGGATGTAAATTCGAATACAAGCCCACTAAATACAAGCATCAATTTTATTCATGGAGATAACCTAAAAATTGGTAAAGAAAATAACAAATTGAGCTATTTACTTAGTTTGAATCAGGACAACACTTACCAAGTTAGAAAAGGAGTTGAAAGAACATTCAATTTTGGTCAAGGAAATTATGACAACAATTTAGCAAACAGCTCTTACGAATACAAAAATACAATTTCAACCTTAGGAAATATCAAATATAAAACAGACCGTTTTGATATCAGCTTAAATTCATTCTTATTAAGAGCTACATCTTCAAAAATAGAAGATCAGTTTGGTTACACAAATAGCCAGACAACCCGTCCTAATTTAATTATAAGATTAAATCAATTTGAAGAAACTCAATATTGGAATAATCAAATCTTAGGTAGTTACAACCTAACAGAAGATAAAAGACATAGCATTAAAGGAGGTTTTTCATATGTTAAAACTTCTTTTGGTCAACCTGATAGAAAGTTCTTAGTTGGAGAACTAAATGGAGAAGAAATAACAGCTAATTATGGAGGAAACAACTTAATTAGACAATACTTAGATATTTCGGGAGATCGTTTCTTTTCTGGTAAATTAGAATATAACTACATCATTAGTACTACTTCAGATGATAAAGAAAATAAATTATCGGTAGGTTATAATGGATTTAGCAACGAGGAAATTTCTTCTTATAGATTTTTATTTGGAAGACCAATATCAAGTTCATTACCAAGTTTTACTACAAATATCAATGAAGTAAATAGAGTGATCGATAATAGCGTTGAAAACGGAAACATTCGTTTTACAGAAACATCTAACGAAGATTATAAATCAAAATTATACCAAAACGTTCAAGCAGGATATTTCAATTTATTTTGGAATTTTGGTGAAAACTTCGAAATCAACGGAGGTATTCGTGCTGAAAAATCTTTAAGAGAAATCAAATTCAGACGTCTTGGATATGGATTAAATAGTAATTTCTCAACATTTACAGATGACAAATTAGATATTTTACCATCGGCAAATGCTAAATTAATTCTAAATGAAAAAAGCAACTTGAGATTTGCAGTTTCTAAAACAATCACAAGACCAGCTTCTGCTGAATTATTACCTATCGAATATTTAAATGCTGATGGTACATCAGTATTAGGTAACAAACCATTAGCATCATCTGTTTATGGTTCTGAAAAAGATTGGAAATCATTAACCAACACGGATAATTACAACTTTGATTTAAAGTATGAAATTTTCCCTGAAAACAATGAATTAATCGCTTTAGGAGTATTTGGCAAACAAATTCAAAATCCAATTGAGCGTTTATTTATTCAAAGTGCCAGTAGTGGAGGACAAATTACAACATTTGATAATTCAAAATCAGCTAGAATTTTTGGAGCAGAGTTAGAATTCCTTCTTTCTTTAAAAAGAATAAATCCTGTTTTAGAAAATATTTCTTGGGGTTTCAATACTTCGTTAATGCATACAAAAGTAAATGTTGATTTAATCAAAAATCCAGCTGAAAATTCAGCTTCAAGAGAATTACAAGGAGCAGCAAAATGGGTAATTAACTCTGATTTAAAATACGAATTTAATTTAGGAAAAGAAATTAAAAACACAACAACATTAGTTTATAGCGTAACAGGTGACCGTATATATGCTGTAGGAACTGCGGGAATTGATCATGTATATGAAAAACCATTCCATAAATTAGATTTTGTTTGGACAACTAAATTGACAAAAAACATAGATACTAAATTATCTGTTGATAATATTTTAAATCAAAACTTTAGGAGAGTTCTAGGTGATTCAAGTAGTAAAATCATTACTGAAAACGATCTTACAGTAAGACAATTTAAAAAAGGAACAGGAATAGGATTTAGTATTAGTTATACTTTCTAAACAATATAAAAAAACTGCTTAGGCAGTTTTTTTTGCTTTATAAACCTCAAACATTCTCTTAACTTTTAATTAATAATAAAACAAGTTAAACATAACAATCTCATAAATTTAAGATAACCTAACATCAATACAAGCACTATAAATTTGCTGAAGTAAAAAATATAAACAATTATGAAAAAATTAATTTTAAGCTTATCTATAATAGCTACATTATTAACTTCTTGTACAAGTTCAGAAAATGACTCAGCTGCTCTAGGACCAGTTGAAGGACAACTTTCTGGTGACATTACTGCTGACAAAACATTGGTTAAAGGAAACTACGAATTAACAAGTGCTGTACGTGTAAAATCTGGAGCAACTTTAACTATTGCTGCAGGCTCAATCTTAACTGCTGATGATGCTAATGGATTAATTTCACTAACTGTTGAAAAAGGAGGTAAATTAATCATGATAGGTACTGCTGCCGAGCCTATTGTTTGTACTTCAAAAACTAAAACTCCTGGTTCATGGGGTGGAATCGTAATGTACGGTGATGCTGCAATTGTACCATCTTCTTCTTCTACAACTGCAACTTCTGAAGACGGAACTAATACAGTTTATGGTGGTTCATCTAATGCAACAAGTGGAACTTTAAAGTTTGTACGTGTTGAATACGCAGGTAGAAAAATTGCAGATGGAACTAAAGAATTGAATGCCTTTTCATTTTATGCTGTAGGTAGCGAAACAGTTCTTGAAAACTTAGTTGCTTACAAAGGATCAGATGATGGTTTTGAATTTTACGGAGGTACTGTAAGCTTAAAAAATGCTATCTCTTATGGAAATACTGACGATTCATTCGACTGGCAAGATGGATGGAGAGGACAAAACAATTCAAACTGGTATGCTTACCAAACAGGTACTGCAAACTACGGAATGGAAATAGAAGCAAAAGGAGTAAACAATAGCTTCTACCCTGTAGTTAGCAACATTACTTTAAAAAGAGCAGCTGGTACAGTAACTGAAGGAGGATCTTCTGCAGCAGAGTATGACGCTATACAGTTTAAAAAACAAGGTAATGGTTTCTACTCTAACATCTTAATCGAGGGATACACTGATGCTAACGCAGTAGCTGTTAGAATCCAAGATCTTGCAACAAATACTGATCAAGTAACAGGAAGTAAAATTAAATTAACTGATGTGAAAATTGCAGGTAGTACACCTTTACAAGGAGCTGGAGCTACAGGTTATACAATTTCTTTCCCAGTAGGTTTTTACACTACAAGTACAACTTCAACAGGTGCTAATTTAACAACAGGTGCTTGGGCAACTGTTGATGGAGTAAGCTTAATCAAATAATTGAAGTATTAAAATATCCTTAAAAAACCTCTCATAATGAGAGGTTTTTTTGATTAGTAAGTATTTTTTATATAACTTTACGATATATAAAATTTATAGAATGATAAAAAACTACTTTTATATTATTCTCTTAGCGGTTTTTTTCTGTTCCTTGAGTATGAATGCTCAGGAAAATAAAACGCAAAACAATCCCAATAGCTCCTCGGTTATTGAGGGCTTGAATTTGTATCCTAATCCTGTATACAATGGAAAGATAACTATCACCACAAAAAATGACGGCGAAAAAGAAATTATTATTTTTGATCTGTTAGGAAAAAAGGTTATACAAACGAATCTGAATGCTAATTCTAGAGAACTTAATATTTCCAGCCTTATACCAGGCGTGTATATTATCAAGATTAACGAACAAAACAGTTCGGCTACACGAAAACTCATTGTTCGATAATAAACAAAAAACATCCTAAAGCTTCAATTGAATTTGAAGCTTTTTTTATTTCTAAAAAAAGGATTAAATGATACCTTTGCAAAAAAAATCTTGATAAGCACTACCGATATATTTACGATTTCCAATCAAAAGCAATTTGAAAAAATAGCTTTAAAAATATTTCGTTTTCAACACGAAAATAACGCGGTGTATCGAAAATTCTGTGATTTCCTAAATACAGATGTGCAAAAAGTCAAATCACTAGAAAAAATTCCCTTTTTACCCATTCAGTTTTTTAAAAGCCACAATGTAGTTTCTAACAATCATCCTATCCAAACTACTTTTACAAGCAGCGGAACAACAGGTATGATTACCAGTAAACACCTAGTAACAGATGTAACTCTCTACGAAGAAAGCTACCAAAAAGGATTCTCCGAATTTTATGGCAATATCGAAAACTATGTGGTTTTAGCCTTACTTCCATCTTATTTAGAAAGAGAAGGCTCTTCCCTAATTTACATGGTCGAAGATTTAATTAAAAGCTCCAATCATCCCGAAAGTGGGTTTTACCTTCACAATCATGATGATTTGATTAAAAAATTAATTGAAATTGATGAATCAGGACAAAATGTAATCCTTATTGGAGTTACTTATGCATTATTGGATTTAATTGAAAAGCAGAAGTTCCAACTCCAAAACACCATCATCATGGAAACCGGAGGAATGAAAGGGAAACGCAAGGAAATGATTCGGGAAGAACTTCATGAAATATTGTGTTCGGGTTTTGGCGTTTCAGCTATTCATTCAGAATATGGCATGACTGAATTACTCTCACAGGCATACTCTCTCGGAAACGGAGTCTTTGAATGCCCTTCATGGATGCAAATTCTCATTCGTGATACCGAAGATGCCTTGAATTATATTCCGCAAGGAAAAACAGGAGGAATCAACGTTATTGATTTGGCTAACATCAATTCTTGTTCCTTTATTGCTACGCAGGATTTGGGTAAAAAATATCCCAACAACTCTTTTGAGGTATTGGGACGTTTTGATAATTCGGATATACGTGGTTGTAATTTGATGGTGGTTTAATAAATCCCCCTTCCATCTTACATTTATTGATTCGCCATAAAACGAATTCCTGCTTCTAATCCAGCTAACTCAGCTAAACCTTTTAATCTCCCTATCAAAGGATAACCTGGATTTCCACTTCGATTAAAGTCGTCTAACATTTTATGTCCATGATCCGGACGAATGGGTATATTAAAATCGATTCTTCCAGTGTTTTTTCTTCGTAATTGTTCTTCAACAACGGCTTTCATAACTCCTGCCAAATCAACTGTGGGATCTAAATGTTCTGTTTCATAAAAATCACCATTGTCTAGTATTTTTGTGCTTCTCAAATGAAGAAAATGAACATGCTCGGCATATTTTTGAAAAATTTCTGCAAGTGCATTATCTTTTCTTGCTCCTAAAGAACCGGTACAAAACGTAATACCGTTATGAAGCGAAGGACAAGCCGTAGACAACCACTCAAAATCTTCTCCTGTACTCACAATACGAGGCAATCCTAATAATGGAAATGGCGGGTCATCTGGATGAACGGCTAAACGCACACCAGATTCTTCTGCTACGGGAATAACTTCCTTTAAAAAATAAGCAAAATGCTCTCTTAGTTTATGTTTATCGATTCCATCGTACTCTGCCAATAATTTCAAAAAGATAGTAATAGGCTCTTTTTCATCTTCTCCTACCGCACCATCAATAAAAGATTGGGTAGCTACTATTATATTATAGGCTAAATTCTTCGCCTCTTCAGGGGTTAATGTTTTATAAACTGCCTCAGCTTTTTTTAGCTGTTCATCGGTATAATCCTGTGAAGCATTGGGTCTGTTTAAAATAAATAGATCAAAAGCGGCGAATAAATCGACTCCAAAATACATAGCCACCGTACCATTTTCCAAGGTTTAATTCAAATTGGTTCTGGCCCAATCCAATACAGGCATAAAATTATAGCAAATGGTTGTAATACCACATTGACCTAAATTTTTGACACTTTCTTTATAATTGGCAATAATTTGATCACGACTAGGCTTTCCTTTCTTAATATCTTCATGAACTGGCAAGCTCTCGACAACATCCCATGTAAGACCATAGGATTCAATATTGTTTTTGGTCTTCATAATCTCTTCTACCGACCAAACTTCACCATTCGGAATATGATGCAAAGCCGTAACGATTCCAGTAGCACCAGTTTGTCTAATTTGTACCAAACTAATAGGGTCTTTTGCTCCAAACCATCGTAATGTCTTTTTTAATTCCATAAATTATTTTTAGTTTCAATAAATAGCATATACTACAAGAAAATCTTGAATCCCAAAAATAGAAAACTTAACTTCTAAAAACATAAAAAACCTGACTACTTTTATATAGTCAGGTTTTTAAAATCTATTTAGAAAATCTATAACTTATTAGACAACTCTAAGCACAAAATAGTTTTTCTTTCCACTTTGCAATAATACAAACTGGTTATTGATTAAATCTTGTGTAGAAAGCACAAAATCTTCTTTTACTTTCTCTCTATTTACCGAAATAGAATTAGCCGTTAATGCACGTCTAGCTTCACCATTCGATTTCATAAATCCTGTTTTTTCATTTAAAACCGTCACAATATCGATTCCTGCTTCGATTTCAGATTTTGCCACTTCAGCCTGAGGAACACCATCAAAAACTTCTAAGAAAGTTTTCTCATTTAATTGTTTCAAATCATCTGCAGTAGAATTTCCAAACAAAATATTGGAAGCCTTGATTGCATTTTCTAAATCTTCTGCCGAGTGAACCATAATTGTAATTTCCTCAGCCAATTTTTTCTGCAATAATCTTAAATGCGGTGCTTCTCTATGTTTTTCAGTTAAATCTTCGATTTCTTCCTTAGACAAGAAAGTGAAAATCTTGATGTATTTTTCAGCATCCACATCCGAAGTATTCAACCAATATTGGTAGAACTTATATGGAGAAGTTCTAGCAGCATCTAACCAAATGTTCCCACCTTCTGATTTACCAAATTTAGTTCCATCTGCTTTTGTAATCAATGGACACGTTAAAGCATAAGCTTTACCTGCTTCAATTCGGCGAACTAATTCAGTTCCCGTAGTGATATTCCCCCATTGGTCACTCCCTCCCATTTGTAATGTACAACTTTTTGCTTTGTACAAATGCAAGAAATCATAACCTTGAACTAATTGATAGGTAAACTCAGTGAATGACATTCCTTCAGCCGACTCAGAAGACAAACGCTTCTTAACCGAATCCTTAGCCATCATGTAATTTACTGTAATATGTTTCCCCACATCACGAATGAAGTCTAAGAAAGAAAAGTTCTTCATCCAGTCGTAGTTGTTCACTAATTCAGCCGCATTAGGTGCATCTGAAGTAAAATCAAGGAAACGACCTAATTGTGCTTTAATCGATTCTTGATTATGACGCAATGTTGCTTCGTCTAATAGATTTCTTTCGTTGGATTTTCCAGACGGATCACCTATCATCCCAGTTGCTCCACCTACTAAGGCCAATGGTTTGTGTCCCGCTATTTGAAAATGTTTCAACAACATTACTCCAACTAAATGTCCTATATGTAATGAATCTGCAGTTGGGTCAATCCCCACATACGCCACACGCATTTGTTCCATCAAATGTTCATCAGTGCCTGGCATAACATCGTGGAGCATACCTCTCCAAGTTACTTCTTCAATAAAATTTTTCATCTTTTGTAATCAATTTACTTTCGTCAGTAAAGCCTTTTCGGCTTTGTGTGGGCAAAGATAGCTTTAATTAGACAATTTGAAAATTTGAAAATGAACCAATTTTAAAAAAATATCTAAAAAACTAATTGTTACCTTATAAAATTGATAAATTGCTACATTTGCATTTATGATTTTAGTCACAGGAGGAACAGGTTTAGTAGGAGCACATTTATTACTTCGTTTAGCAGAAAATGGAGCAAAAATGCGCGCCATTTATCGTGATGAAAATGGAATTCAAAAAACAAAATCCTTATTTGAACATTACCAAAAATCAACATTATTTAATGCTGTCGAATGGATTAAAGGAGACATCCTTGACATTACAGCGCTAGAAGATGCATTTATAGGAATCACTCAAGTGTATCATTGTGCTGCATACATTTCGTTTGACTCAAAAGACGAAAATAAACTACGAAAAATAAATATCGAAGGCACGGCTAACATTGTCAATTTTTGTTTAGCCAAAGGTGTTGAAAAACTATGCCATGTAAGTTCTATAGCCGCTTTAGGTGACTTAGCTGCTCATGAAACAAGTATTACCGAAGAAACCGAATGGAATCCTGAAAAACACCATAGTGATTATGCTATTTCAAAATATGGTGCCGAAATGGAAGTTTGGAGAGGACAACAAGAAGGTTTACAAGTCATTATTGTAAATCCAGGAATCATCATTGGACCTGGTTTTGAAAATCAAAGTAGCGGACAATTGATTAAAAAAGTCGCTGATGGATTGTTATTTTACACCTACGGAAAAACGGCTTTTGTTGTAGTCGATGATTTAGTAGGAATCATGATTGAATTAATGGAAAGTTCCATTTGCAATGAACGTTTTATTCTTATAGGACAAAACATCGTTTTCAGAGACCTCTTTAACACCATAGCCAACACATTAAAAGTAAAAAGGCCTAGCATCGAAGCCAAGCCTTTTCTTATAGGTCTAACGTGGAGATTGTATTGGGTCCTTTCTCTATTTTCTACCAAACCAAAGCAAATTTCAAAAGACAGCTTACAATCTTTATTAAATAAAAAGGAATTTTCTAATCAAAAAATCAAATCTGCTTTGCAAACTTCTTTCATAGATGTTCAGCAATATATTAAAGATAACTTTTCGGTTAATTAACGGCTTTACTGGTTTTAATCGTTGCGGCTTTGGTAGTTGAAAGTATTTTTTTCTTGGTGCTAATTGTTTTTTTCTTCAAAAGCAGTGAATCTTTTTTCTTTAGCTTTTTTAATGAATCTTTCTTAGCCAAAGCTACTTTTTTAGCATTAGCAAGTGAGTCCATTTTTTCTTTTTTAGCTTGAATTAAAGAATCTTTCTTGATTTGTTTTTTAACCAAGGAATCATAATGAACTTTATTTCTTTCCATACGTTTCACAACACTATCATACATCGCTTTGTATTTTTCAAAATCTGATGCATAATAAATGTTGCTTTGCGCAAATTGAGCACTATCAACTTTGTATTTTCTTAAAATAAATTCCTTTGGATTTACTATGTATTTCTCGGTAGTACCAGGTTCATTGTATTTTATCACTTCAAGCAGCGATAAATCATATATAATGTTTTCCATCACCTCTCGATCAATAAGACGTTCTGGTTCTTTAACCGCATCGTCTTTACAGCTTAAGAACAACATTACAATTACTAAAAATGAAACCGTTTTTTTCATGACCTATCTATCAAATAATAGTCTCTTTCCAGCGCGAATATCTTTTACTTTAAAAGCATTATACACTAATTGACCGTTTACAAAAGTATGCGTAATTCTTGATTTGAAAGTATATCCTTCAAAAGGTGACCATCCGCATTTAGCAAAGATATTCTCTTTTTTTACACCCCAAGGCAAACCTGCATTTACAATTACCAAATCGGCATAATAGCCTTCTCTAATAAAACCACGTTTTTCAATCTTGAAAATTTTAGCCGGATTGTGACACATTTTCTCTACGATTTTCTCCACGCTAATTTTTCCTTGGTGATATGCTTCAAACATTGCTACTACTGCGTGTTGTACTAATGGCCCACCAGAAGGTGCTTTCAAATACGATTGCTTTTTCTCTTCTAGAGTATGTGGGGCATGATCAGTTGCAATTACATCAATACGATCATCTAACAAAGCTTTCCACAAAGCGTCTCTATCCTTAGCTGTTTTAACTGCTGGATTCCATTTGATAAAATTCCCTTTCGTTTCATAATCATCATTGGTAAACCATAAGTGATGCACACAAACTTCAGCTGTAATTTTCTTTTCTTCCAATGGGATTTTATTGGTAAACAAATCCATCTCTTTTGCAGTTGAAAGATGGAAAACATGCAAACGAGCCCCTGTTTTCTTAGCCAATTCAATTGCTTTTGAAGAAGACAAATAACAAGCTTCTTCGCTTCTTATTAAATGATGCGCCGTTACTGGAACATCCTCACCATATTCTGCTTTGAATTTTTCAGAATTAGCTTTAATAGTCGCTTCATCTTCACAGTGAACTGCAATAAGCATTGGTGATACTTGAAAAAATTCTTTCTAAAGTTGCCTGATTATCTACTAACATATTCCCGGTTGAAGAACCTAAGAATATTTTAATTCCAGCCACATTTTTAGGATTGGTTTTTAAAACCTCTTCTAAATTATCATTTGTTGCTCCCATCATAAACGAATAATTCGCAAATGATTTTTCGGCAGCAATTTTATATTTTTCTTCTAAAATTTCTTGCGTAACCGCATTAGGAACCGTATTAGGTTGCTCAATATACGAAGTAATTCCTCCTGCCACTGCCGCTCTGGATTCGGTCTCGATATCACCTTTATGTGTTAAACCTGGTTCTCTAAAATGCACCTGATCATCAATAGCGCCAGGCATTAAAAAATTCCCTTCGGCATCAACAATTTTACAATCGGATGATTTTGCACTAATGCTTTCTGAAATTTCAACAATTAAGTCATTCTCAATTAATACATCGCCTTCAAAAATTACTCCTTCATTTACTATTTTGGCATTCTTAATTAAAACCCTGTTCATTGTTTTTGTTTTATAATCTGTTAACTAATTTTTTTAAACGTAAGGCAACCACCCCAAAAACAGCTTCGACAATTATAGAATTACTCATCTTAGATTGTCCTTTCGTTCTATCGGTAAAAATAATAGGAACTTCGGTAATTTTAAAATTATTACAAAAAGTACGGTACTTCATTTCTATTTGAAACGCATAACCTACGAACTTAATTTTGTCAAGGTTGATTTTTTCTAAAACCTCTCTTTTGTAACATACAAAACCAGCTGTGGCATCATGTATAAGCATTCCAGTAATCATTCGAACATAAACGGAAGCAAAATAAGACAGCAGCACCCTGTTTAATGGCCAGTTCACTACATTTACTCCGGTTACATAGCGTGAACCGATAGCTAAATCGGCATCACCAAAATGACAAGCATTATACAACTTTTCTAAATCATGCGGATTATGTGAAAAATCGGCATCCATTTCGAAAATAAATTCATAATTATGTGCTAATGCCCACTTAAAACCATGAACATAAGCAGTTCCTAAACCTGATTTTTGTTTTCGGCTTTCTAGAAATAAACGCCCCTCAAATTCTGTTTGTAACAAACGAACTCTATCGGCCGTATGATCTGGAGAATTATCATCCACTATAAGTACATGAAAATGTTTGTGCTGCGAAAGTGTTGCCCTTATTATACTTTCTACATTTTCAATTTCGTTATAGGTTGGAATTATAACAATACAATTATTCATATTTTCTAGAAATTTCACCGCAAAAGTAACCTTTTTATAGCATTTGAAACATAATAATTGTATATTAAAAATATTGATTTAAAATTTTACTAATTTTGCTCTTACTATGACAGAATATCTCCTACATCCGAGAATTACAGAAAGCAAAGACTGGGCAACAGCATTATTTGTTCTGGCCTTTGGAATTATTGCGATAATTAAAGCCGTTTATGGCAATCGCTTTAGTGATTTTATTAATCTCATTTTCTCCGACAAATATTCTAAAGTCTATCGTGATAGCAGTCAATTAAAAAGCAGTTTTACTATTTCTTTATTTTTAGTTCAAGTAATTTCATTTGCCTTTTTTATCCAAATTTCGTTGAGTTTATTTGGCTATGCCTCAAAAACCGATTGGATCTTATACATTCGTATCGTAACTTTTCTCCTCTTTTTCATTTTATCGAAGTTTTTAGTCGAAAAAATTATCGCTACAACTTTCAATATTGAAGAATTTATGGAGCAATTTAACCTCCAAAAAATCACTTATCGAACGTATATTGGAATTATCATTCTTCCTATCAATATTATACTTTTTTACTATAATGCTGTTTCACAGAATATTCCTATAGCAATAATTACCATTATACTATTGCTAAGTGTACTAACATACTCACTTGCTATAAAAAAATATCAAAATGTAATATTCAGTAAGTTGTTTTATTTTATTTTATATCTTTGCACCCTCGAAATAGCTCCCTATTTTTTTATGTATTATTTGTTTACAAAAGGGAGCGCTTAGAAAAATGTTAAAATATGAAAGTGAAAACAATTTTGGTATCGCAACCAGAGCCTAAAGTAGAGAACTCACCTTACTTTGAACTCCAACAGAAACATAAAATCAAAATTGATTTCCGTCCTTTTATCCACATAGAAGGAGTGAGCGCTAAAGAAATTAGACTTCAAAAAATTGATCTTAACAATTTTACTGCAATTATTTTAACAAGTAGAAATGCTGTGGATCATTTTTTCAGAGTTGCTGAAGAAATGCGTTTTAAAGTTCCTGAAGGTTTAAAGTATTTTTGTCAATCAGAAGCGATTGCTTTCTATTTACAAAAGTATGTTGTTTACAGAAAACGTAAAATTTATGTTGGCGCAAAAGATTTTGCCGACATGGCTCCGTTAATCAAAAAATACAAAGAAGAAAAGTTCTTACTTCCTGCTTCTGACCAATTGAATGCAGATGCACCTCAAACCTTAAACAACTTAAAAGTAGATTGGACTCAAGCTACTTTCTATAGAACGGTAATGAGCGACTTGTCTGATTTAGCGGATGTTTATTATGATGTTTTAGCATTCTTTAGCCCAACAGGAATCAAATCATTATATAAAAACTTCCCTGATTTCCAACAAAACAATACTCGAATTGCGGTTTTTGGACCAACCACTCAAAAAGAAGCTTTAGACCACGGACTAAGAGTAGACATTATGGCTCCAGCTCCAGGAACACCTTCGATGACAATGGCATTGGAAAAATACATAGCTGAGGTCAATAAAGGAAAATAATAGCTTCCTTTTTACATATATTTAAGCCGCGAAAGTCGCGGCTTTTTTTATTCCAGTTATCGAAATTAATTTTAAAATCAAATTAAACCCTAATCCTTTTTTGAGGTCTTAAAAAGAAAACCAACTTTAATATTAAATCTATGAACAAATTCAAAATTATTGCATTGATGCTTCCTTTAGCAGCTGTACTTAGCAATTGTAGTTCGGCCAAAAAAAAACAAAGACTATGTTGATGTAAAAAAAATTACTTACACTAACGATGTAAAACCAATCATCGAAAATAGCTGCACCCCTTGCCACATACCTCCTCAAGGACGCAAAGAACCTTTTGCTAACTACGAACAAGTTAAAACCCATATAGCTGCCATTCTGGAGAGAGTCAACTTACCTCAAGACAATCGTAAATTCATGCCTCCTGTAAACAAAAAGCCAGCATTAACCGAAGCTCAAGTTGCACTTTTAGTTGAATGACAAAAACAAAATATGCCGGAATAACATCCGAAAATATTCAATAAAAAAATTCCAAATTCCAATAACACTTCAACAAGCTCAGTGTGACCATTGGAATTTGGAATTTATATTTTGTAATTTATTTTTCTATTCTCTCCTATTTCCTCCTAAATAAATAGAAAGATAATACAATAAGGTTGCAATCGAACCCAAAGCCGCTACTACATAAGTACGAGCTGCCCATTTCAACGAATCTTCTGCTCCAGCATACTCCGCTGGATTCAACATATTTTTAGCTTTTAACCAAGCCAAAGCACGATTACTCGCATCATATTCTACTGGTAAAGTAACAATCGAGAATAAGGTTGTTGTAGCAAACAAAATGATACCAAAAAGCAATAGCCCCGGAAATGTTTTCAATGTAAAAATACCAGCTAGCAAAATCCATTGCATATAAGACGAAGCTATATTTACAAAAGGCACTAATTTAGATCGCATAGTCAGCCACTCATAACCACGTGCGTGTTGAACCGCGTGACCACATTCGTGAGCAGCCACTGCTGCCGCTGCTGCATTGCGTTCGTTATAAACAGCTTCACTTAAATTCACTGTTTTATCTGCCGGATTATAATGATCTGTTAATTGACCTGGAGTCGAAATAACTCGAACATCATAAATTCCATTATCCGATAACATTTTCTGAGCAATCTCAGCACCACTCATCCCATTTTGCAAACGCAATTGTGAATAATGCTCAAACTTACTTTTTAATCGCGAACTTACTAACCAGCTAAAAAGCATTATTGCTCCTGCAAGAATTAAATATCCACTTCCCATATCTTTTTATTTTTAGTTTTTGTTTTCTTAACAACCAACAAATTATGAACCAAATTACAAAAATGACAATTTGACACTAGTTAAAAAATTCCAAAAAAAAATCCAAATCCCAATTACACTTCGACAAGCTCAGTGTGACAATTGGAATTTGGAATTTTAAAATATTGGAATTTATTTCTACCCCCACCAAATTAATAATTTTCCCAGGAACGATAATCACCTTATTTGGTGTTCTACCGTCTAATTGTTTTTGGGTTCTTTCGTCTTTCATTACGATTTCCTCAATTTGCTCCTTAGTTAAATCCAAAGGCAATTTAATAGTAAAACGCATTTTTCCGTTGAAAGAAACCGGATATTCTTTTTCTGATTCTACTAAATGTTTTTCTTCGAATTTAGGGAAAGCCACCGTTGCAATCGAACCTTCATGTCCTAAAGCGCTCCATAACTCCTCAGCAATATGCGGAGCATAAGAAGAAATTACAACAGCCAATGGCTCTAGAATTGCACGAGAATGACAATTTTGAGAAGACAATTCGTTAACACAAATCATAAACTGAGAAACCGAAGTATTGAATGAGAAATTCTCGATATCCTCCGCTACTTTTTTGATGGTTTTGTGCAAGGTTTTTAAGTTGTCTTTCGTTGGTTCATCATTCGTAACAATCAAACCATTATCATCAAAATACAAACGCCATAATTTTTTCAAGAAACCAAAAACTCCCGAAATACCAGCTGTATTCCATGGTTTTGCCTGCTCTAATGGCCCTAAGAACATTTCGTACAAACGCAATGTATCCGCACCATATTCTGCACAGATATTGTCAGGCGTAACTACATTGTATTTGGATTTCGACATTTTTTCAACCTCGCGACCTACAATGTATTTTCCGTTTTCTTCTGTGATGAATTCTGCATTGGCATAATCTTCTCTCCAGGCTTTGAATTTTTCGATATCTAATTCATCAGAAGCGTTTACGAAATTGACATCAACATGTATTTTTGTTATGGTAAAAGCATCAACAATATCTACAACATTATTTGCATTTATTAGTTTATGTAATTCTTGATTTGATTTTGATGTTAAACTGAAAGAAATAAAAACTGGAGATTTTTTGTTGTCAAAATAATCAATTCTATAAACAAAAGCACTTGTTCCCAAAATCATTCCCTGATTGATCAGTTTTTTGAATGGCTCTTCAGTTGGCGCAAAACCTTTGTCTTTTAAGAATTTATTCCAAAAACGAGAATACAACAAGTGACCTGTTGCGTGCTCACTTCCTCCAATATACAAATCAACCGATTCCCAATATTTCAATGCGTCCTGACCAGCAAATTCATTTTCATTGTGCGCATCCATATAACGCATCCAATACCATGAACTTCCCGCCCAACCCGGCATAGTGTTTAATTCTAACGGGAATACTGTTTTATTGTCTGCCAACTGCGTACTGACCACTGCATTCTGAACTGTGTCCCAAGCCCAAACTGCTGCATTCCCTAACGGAGGCAAACCATCTTCTGTTGGTAAATATTTCTCCACTTCCGGCAAAATAATTGGCAAATGTTGTGCATCAATCATTTTTGGCAAACCATTCACATAATAAACCGGGAATGGCTCTCCCCAATAACGCTGACGAGAGAAAACCGCATCACGTAAACGGTAATTTACCTTCCCGTAACCTTGTCCTAATTTTTCTAATTCGGCAATTACTTTCTGGGTCCCATCTTTGTAACCCATACCATTTAAGAAATCAGAGTTCACTAATTGGAAACCTTCTTTGGCACCAAAAGCTGCTTCCGAAATATCTTTATCTACAATATTTTTAATTTCAGGCATTCCATTAGTTCCTTTGAAGAAATTTGCAAAAGCATAATCTCTTTCATCTCCACAAGGAACCGCCATTACAGCACCTGTTCCGTATCCTGCCAACACATAATCCCCAATCCAAACTGGAATCGCTTCTTTAGTAAATGGATGTTCTGCATAAGCTCCAGTAAATACACCTGAAATGGTTTTTACATCCGCCATACGCTCACGCTCCGAACGTTTAGCGGTTTTTTCGATATAAGCCTCAACCGCTTCTTTTTGTTCCGGAGTAGTGATTTGAGCTACCAATTCGTGTTCTGGTGCCAAAGTCATAAAAGTCACTCCAAAAATAGTATCTGGTCTTGTTGTAAATACGTCAATCTTAAGTTCCTCACTTCTAACTTCTAACTCCTGACTTCTAACTTTGAAAGTCACCATCGCACCAACCGATTTTCCAATCCAGTTTCTTTGGCTTTCTTTAATCGATTCGCTCCAATCAATCGAGTCCAAACCTTGTAATAAACGCTCGGCATAAGCCGAAATACGCATGCTCCATTGGGTCATTTTTTTACGAACTACAGGATATCCTCCACGTTCTGAAACTCCGTTTACAATTTCGTCATTGGCTAAAACAGTTCCTAATCCTGGACACCAGTTTACTTCGGTCTCTGCTAAATAGGTCAAACGGTATTGCAACAATATTTTTTCTTGTTCTTCTTTTGCGAAAGCATTCCACTCAGCAGCAGAAAAAGATTGAATAGAATCATCGCAAACTGCATTTACATTTGTATTCCCTTCTTTTTCAAAAATGGCAATTAAAGTCGAAATATCTTCGGCCTTATCTGAATCTTTGTTGTACCAAGAATTGAATAATTGGATAAAAATCCATTGCGTATGTTTGTAATAATCCGGATTTGAAGTTCGCACTTCTCTGTCCCAATCAAATGAAAATCCTATTTTATCCAATTGCTTGCGGTAACCTGCAATTTGGTTTCCTTCTTTATCCACACCACCGTCAATATTCACGCGAGTTGTATCTTCCGGACGTTGCCCTGTTTGAATCGCATATTGTTCGGCTGGCAATCCAAAACTGTCGTAACCCATTGGGTGCAACACATTAAATCCTTGATGTCTTTTATATCTTGAATACACATCCGAAGCAATATATCCCAGCGGATGCCCCACGTGTAATCCAGCTCCCGAAGGATAAGGAAACATATCTAAAACGTAGTGTTTTGGTTTAGCTGAATTATTTTCGGCTGCAAAAGTTTTATGATCAGCCCAGTATTTTTGCCATTTGGCTTCTATTTCGTTCGGATTGTATTTCATTCCTTTTATTTTAATTTTAAATTAAACCCATTCAGGGTTTTGAACCCTGAATGGGTTACAAAAAAATTGAGCCGCAAATTTACGCTTATTGCACATTGCACCAAAGTAATTTTGAGAAAAGAAGAAATAAAACAAATACGGAGTGAAATTCGAATGAGTTTAAAACCTATATTTGCAAACCATTGAAAGAGTTTACACTATACCTATATTGATGAAAAAAAAGCTTCTATTTCACCTGTTTTTCGTTACCTCATTATTTTTTGTTGGAAAAATTTTCGCCCAAGACAATAGCGCAATCACCCATTTGTTGCTGCAAAAAAAACTGATTACTCAAAAAGAAGCCGATTCAATATTAAATTTAAACACTGTTCCCCAAAAGACCAATTTAGAAAACAAAAATTTCACTTTAGGATTAGAATTTCGTCCAAGAATGGAATATCGAGATGGTTACAGACAATTAAGAACTTCGGATTCGAAAGCAGCTTTTTTTGGCACACAAAGAAGCCGATTGAATTTTTCATACGACCAACCAAAATTTAAATTTCATACTTCGATTCAGGATCTCAGGGTTTGGGGGCAATATGGCCAAACTTCAAGTTCTGGTTCTTTGAATGTATTTGAAGCCTATGTCGAGGCAGGAATTACAGATCATTTTTCGGTAAAAATGGGTCGCCAAAAACTGGAATTAGACAACGGCCGACTTTTTTCGGCGGCCAACTGGAGTCAGGCAGCCAGAGCTCACGATGGAATCAACCTGATTTACAATAGTAAAAACATACATTCTGAATTCATCTCGGCTTTCAATCAAACTTCCGAACGAATTTTCGAAACCAATTATGCACCAACAACATTTACCAATTATAAAATGCTTCATGTGCATTACTTAAAGGCAAAATTGAGTCCTCATTTTAACCTATCTACACTCAATTCGGCTGATGGTTATGAAAGTAAAATCAATCCAAGAACCATGTACACACGTGCTACTTCGGGTGGTCGAATTGAATTTGAAAAAGAAAATCTATACCTAACGTTGAGTGGTTACTATCAATATGGTCAATTACAGGATGGAAATAAAATTTCGGCCTATTATTTTCAACCTGAAATTCAATGGAAGAAAAACAAATTTACCACACGCTTAGGAGCAGAATACATGAGTGGCGATAATGCTGATAAACCCAGTTCAACCTCTAAATCTTTTGTTACGCTTTATGGTATAGCCTGGCGTTTTATGGGTAACATGGACTATTTTATCTCTTTTCCATCTGATTTAAAAAATGGTGGATTAATCAATCCTTACCTACACCTTATTTATGATGTGAATAGCAAACTATGTCTGCGTTCTGATTTTCATTTGTTTTACTTACAAAACAAAGTAAAAGACAATTTGAATAACAATATCAAACCTTATTTGGGTTTTGAAAACGATTTATCCGCTCATTACAAATACAATAACTTTACGATGATTGATTTTGGTTTTTCCTTCATGGCTGCCGAAAAAAGCTTGGAGAAAATCAAAGGAGGAAATAGCAACATCACTCCCGTATGGAGCTATTTAATGATCACTTTTAAACCTGAATTATTTAGCTTAAAGAAATAATTCAATATTATAAGACAATAAAAAACAAATAACTACGTATAAATACTTATTTTTGAAAAATATTTTTTCATAAAACAGTACCAAAAATGGATTATACTACCATAGGTTTGCTTTTTTTATTTGCATTAGTCGCCTTTTTATATTCCTCTGTTGGTCATGGCGGTGCTAGCGGTTATCTGGCGATTATGGCATTAGCAGGAATAGCTCCAGCCATGATGAAACAATCCGCTTTAGTGATGAATTTAGCGGTATCCTTATTTTCTTTTATAGGTTTTTATAGAGCTGGTGCATTTAAACTAAAACTTTTTCTTCCGTTTATGTTAGCCAGTATACCCTTAGCCTATTGGGGTGGAACCATGAGTTTACCAGATGCTATTTATAAAAAAATATTGGGGATTTGCATTTTTATTTCGATCATTCGCCTTATCTACCAATTTGAAGACAGCAAGGAACCTAATCGAGAAATCCCTTTATGGGCTGGATTATTTTCAGGAGGTAGTATCGGATTACTTTCGGGACTACTGGGCATTGGCGGAGGAATTATTTTAAGTCCGCTGATGTTATTAATGCGTTGGGCCAAATTAAAAGAAACGGCGGCTGTATCGGCATTGTTCATTTTTGTTAATTCCTTGTCTGGATTATATGGTCAAGTTCAAAAAGGTGGATTTAATCTAACCGAAGATTTACAAATAGCTGTCATGGCAACAATAATAGGTGGACTTTTGGGATCTTATTTTGGTAGTCAAAAATTCAACAGCAAAACATTAAAATATCTTTTAGCACTTGGATTAACTATTGCAGGATTAAAATTGCTTTTTACATAAAATTTTCAAGTTTTAGCATACAAATAATGAAACTTTGATCGTTATTAACTTCATATAAAGAAATTCTTTATTATTTTTACCCCATAATTAAAGTAAACTATGAGTTCTTCATTTGATAAGTTCCAAAAACGCAGGTTAATTTCCTCTTATTTTTCGGTAGTTTTAAGTATTTTCTTGGTATTATTTTTACTAGGAACACTAGGACTTTTTATCATCAATTCTAAAAAATTAGCCGACGACTTTAAAGAAAAAATCGCCATGACGGTTTTCTTTAAAAACGAAGCTAACGATACGATTCTGAAAAATTTTGGTGCTGAACTAAAAGAGCTCCCTTTGCTAAGCAAATTGTATATGTAAGTAAAGAAGATGCTGCTCAACAACACACCGACATTATTGGTGAGGATTTCCTAACTTTTTTAGGAGAGAATCCTTTGCAAAACTCATACGACATCCATATCAAAGCAGCTTATGTAGAAAAAGATAGTGTAGCTAAAATTGAACGTCAGCTACGTATGAAAAACCCAATGATTTCAGATATCGTTTACGATAAACAATTGGTAAACCTCGTAAATGATAACATCAAGAAAGTGAGTATGTGGATTTTGATTATTAGTGGTTTCTTGACTTTTATCGCTGTTTTATTAATTAACAGTTCGTTACGACTTTCTATTTACTCGAACCGATTTATCATCAAAACCATGCAAATGGTAGGTGCAACAAAATCATTTATTAGAAAACCCTTTGTACTGCGCAGTATCAAACTAGGAATGCTTGGGGCTGCTTTAGCCATCTTAGCTCTCATTGGACTTTTATCTTATGTTCATTCTAATTTCCCTGACTTAGGAATCCTGGAAAACAAAGGACTTATTGCACTTGTACTTCTTGGCGTATTTGGATTTGGGGTTTTAATAACTTGGTTAAGCACTCATTTTGCTACACAACGATTTTTAAATCTAAGAACAGACGACTTATATTAGTTTTTTAAATGTAGATTTAAAAGTAGAAAAGACATAAACTTAAAATATAGGGATGAGATTGCTTCGTCCCTCGCAATTAAAAGATGGAAAACAATAAACAAGAATTCTTATTTGATAAAGTAAACTACAAATTTCTATTTATAGGAATTGCTGTAATTACGATAGGTTTTATTTTAATGTCAGGTGGTGGCAGCGATGATCCTAAGGTTTACAGCGATGCTATTTTTGACTTTAGAAGAATCCGATTAGCACCAACAACCGTTTTAATTGGTTTTGGAATTACCATTTATTCCATTTTTAAAAAAATAAATAGTTATCGTTTTTAGGTAAAAAGGCTTCTACAAGCTCAGCCTGAAAACTAAAAACTGAAAACTGATTACTACAAAATGAACACATTACAAGCTATTGTTCTTGCTATCATTGAAGGAATTACCGAATTCTTACCTATTTCTTCAACCGGACACATGATTATTGCGTCTACTTTTTACGGAATCGCACAAGAAGATTTCACAAAGCTTTTTACTATTGTTATCCAATTAGGTGCTATTCTATCTGTTTTGGTATTGTACTTCAAACGCTTTTTTCAATCTTTTGATTTTTATTTCAAATTATTGGTAGGCTTCATTCCTGCTGTCGTTTTAGGTTTGCTTTTCAGCAAAAAAATCGACGAATTATTAGAAAGTCCAGTAATGGTAGCCATCTCATTATTAGTGGGTGGAATCATTTTACTGAAAGTAGATGATTGGTTTAATACTTCCGAAGAAACTGAAATCACTTATACTAAAGCAGTAAAAATTGGATTGTTTCAATGTTTAGCCATGATTCCAGGAGTTTCCCGAAGTGGCGCATCCATTGTTGGAGGAATGTCTCAAAAATTATCCAGAACTGCTGCTGCCGAGTTTTCATTTTTCTTGGCAATCCCAACAATGTTGGGAGCAACTGCTAAAAAATGTTTTGATTATTACCAAGACGGTTATGTATTAACTGGTGACCAAATTAACCTATTAGTTATTGGTAATATTGTAGCTTTTATTGTTGCACTTTTAGCCATCAAATCGTTTATTACTTTTTTAAGTAATAGAGGATTTAAAATTTTTGGTTATTATCGTATTGCTGCTGGATTAATCCTGTTGATTATCCATTATTTCATTCACCCTCTGACGGTTATCTAATGACGCGCGAAGAATATCTAGAAGGACAAGTTTTATTAATAGACAAACCTTTGAAATGGAGTTCATTTCAAGCGGTGAATAAATTAAAATATTTACTCATCAACAAAGTAGGATTGCCTAAAAAATTCAAAATCGGTCATGCTGGAACTCTCGATCCATTAGCGACTGGTTTGTTACTAATTTGCACTGGAAAATTCACCAAAAGAATTGCTGAACTTCAGGGACAGGCCAAAGAATATACCGGTACTTTTTATATTGGCGCCACTACGCCTTCTTATGATTTAGAAACCGAAATCGACGCTAATTTTCCAACAGCACATATTGACGAAGCTTTAATTCACGAAACGGTGAAACAATTTTTAGGCGAAATTGATCAAAAACCACCCATTTTTTCGGCTATCAAAAAAGACGGAAAACGCCTTTACGAACACGCCCGTGCCGGAGAAGAAGTGGAAATTTCCAGTCGAAAAACTACCATTCACGAATTTGAAATCACCCGAATTGCATTACCCGAAATTGATTTCAGAGTAGTTTGCAGCAAAGGAACTTACATTCGTTCTCTAGCTTATGATTTTGGAAAAGCCTTGAATTCTGGTTCGCACCTAACCGTTTTGCGTCGTACTAAAATTGGCGATTATGATGTAAAAAACGCTATCGATATTACGCTGTTTGAAGAAAGTATAATTTCAACTCACAACAACAACCAATCTTAATTTTAACTAACTTTAGTATATCAAGAATAAGGTGTCTATTTCATACTGATTATTAAAAAATACAATTATGAAAACCCTAACTTACATACTAATATTAATAGGATACTCATTACCTAATTTCGCTCAATTTCAACAAGGTTCCTACACCTATTTCGGTGTATCGGTTCCACTAAAAGAAAATGTAAACCGGGGCGACGACGAATATTGGTTTTTACCTGATGGCTTAAGTTTAAAATTCGGAGAGGGCATTCATTTTAACCGAACAATATCCATAGGATTACATTCTGGAATTGACTGGATAGGTTCCAGAAAATTAGTAGTAATTCCTGCCTATGCCAATCTTAAATTAAGTTTACAACTTGGCCCTGAAGATTTTTTATACATCCAACCTGCTTACGGCAAGTCCATAGTCTTAGGTCGTGGAAATCTACATGAAGACTTTCAAAAAATAAGCCTAGGATATGAAGGCATTGAAGGTTATTCTTTTTTTATTGAACTCACCCAATATGGATTTAAATTGTACACCCCTGATAAAGTGACCACGTTCAGCTTGGGGTTGGCATTTACAGCATTCAACAAAAAAACAAGAACCAACATCAATAAAATAAAACCATAAAAGCTTTTTTGGAAAACTAATTTAAACCTACTTTTACTTTTTCCAAAATTTCATTCTGAGATAGCTCTTGATCCAATTCTAGCATCATAGTCATAATTTCGTTTTGAGTCGTCATTCCTTTATCATGCAAATACCACAACTGCAATTCTGTTTTGATGGTCTCATCAATAACCCCGTGCTCTTTTTTATAATTTACAATCAAATCAAAAGCGGGTTTAGGTCTTGGTCCCCATTGTGCTACCACATTTGAAGTCTCTTTTTCTAGAACTATCAATTTAGGGATTGCTCTGGCGTTATTGGTCAAAAATTGATCCATTACGTCCAAATGCTCATCTCTAAGCACAATTCTAATCTCAATTTTACCTTCACTAGCCTCACTCATTTTATTAAAAACAGGCAAAAGTTGGGCAGCATCGCCACACCAACCTTCTGAAATCACAATCCAAACAAACTCATTCTGTAATGACTTTAGTTGATCAATGCTATCCTCCGAAATTTTCATGGTTTTATCCAAACGATTCATACGAGTCTCGTTTAAAGCACTATAATGGGTTAATTCTTCCGTTTGTTGATGTCCTGTTGACTTTCCTTCTTTTAATAAATCGCTTACTAATTTTCTATATGCCGGATAGGTATAGCTTTCCGTTAATGCTCTGGCAATTGATGAAATCATATCTTTTAATTTTTAAACAAAAATACAGCACAAAGAATGGATTTACTATGACAAAAATCACATTCAAATGAACAAAAGTCGTAATTTTATAAAAAACAACCCCAATAATGAACTTACACACAAAATCAATTGGCTTAGCGCTTTCGGGTGGTGGGACAAAGGGTTTAGCCCATGCGGGTGCTATCAAATTTTTAGAAGAACAAAACATACGTCCCACAAAAATTGCAGGAACCAGTGCAGGTTCCATTGTTGGTGCTATGTATGCTTGGGGCAAAACTCCCGAGGAAATCTTAGACTTTTTCAAGTCCATCTATTTTTTTCATTGGCGACATATTACATTTACTAAAGCAGGTTTGATTGATTCGGAAGCCTTCAAAGATTATTTTCATGCTGTTTTTAAAGAGGCGAAACTATCTGATTTGGAAATCCCTACCCAAATCACCGCTACCGATATGATTAAAGGCCAACTTAAAATATTTGATTCAGAAACCAAGATTGTCGACGCACTCATCGCCTCGTGTTCGTTCCCTGGAGTGATTTCGCCGTATCAAATTAATGGCAATCACTATAGCGATGGCGGTATTTTAAATCATTTCCCAACTGATTTACTTCGAAAAAATTGCGATACTATTATTGGCGTCTATGTAAGTCCTATTAACAACATTAAACCAGAGGATTTAAATTCTATTCGAGCGGTTACCACAAGAGCATTTGATATCCTTTCGGAACACGCTAATATATCGAAATTCAATCAATGTGATTGGATTATTCAACCTAAAGAACTGAGTGTTTATAGTACCTTCGAAACCAATAAAACGAAAATGGATACGATTTTCAATTTAGGCTATGAGGCTGCCAAATACAGCTTTGAAAACAAAATTTATAAAATTTAAGTCGTGCTATTTCAGAAAAAAAGAATATCCCTATATTTGCACCAATCAACGCAACATACACATGAAATACAAAAGAATTCTTCTAAAATTAAGCGGAGAAGCTTTAATGGGAGACCGTCAATATGGAATTGACCCTGTAAGATTAGCTGAATATGCTGAAGAAATCAAAAAAGTACACGCAAAAGGAGTAGAAATTGCCATCGTAATTGGCGGAGGAAATATCTTTAGAGGAGTTGCAGGAGCAAGCAACGGAATGGACAGAGTGCAAGGAGATTATATGGGAATGCTTGCAACCGTTATAAACGGAATGGCTTTACAAGGTGCTCTTGAAGAAAAAGGCATGAAAACACGTTTACAAACTGCTTTAAAAATGGAGTCTATCGCTGAACCTTATATTAAAAGAAGAGCCGACAGACACTTAGAAAAAGGAAGAATTGTAATTTTTGGAGCTGGAACAGGAAACCCTTACTTTACAACCGATACAGCTGCTGTATTACGTGGAATCGAAATCAACGCTGATGTGATTTTAAAAGGAACACGTGTAGATGGAGTTTACGATTCTGACCCAGAGAAAAATGCTTCGGCAGTTAAATTCGACTTTATCTCATTTGATGATGTAATCAAAAAAGGACTAAATGTAATGGACACTACAGCCTTTACTTTAAGCCAAGAAAATAAATTACCTATCCTTATTTTTGACATGAACAAAAGCGGAAACTTAGAAAGAATCTGCGATGGAGAAAATATTGGAACTGTAGTAAATATATAAATAGCAGATGGCAGTTTACAGATAGCAGGAAATCTGAAATCTAAAATCTAAAATCTAAAATCTGAAATAAAATGACTGAAGAAATTGAATTTATATTAGATAGCGCTCAAGAATCTATGGAAGGTTCAATCGCTCACTTAGAAAAAGAATTTCTAAATATACGTGCTGGTAAGGCTTCTCCTGCTATGTTGGGGAGTGTTTTTGTAGACTATTACGGCTCATCAACACCTTTAAATCAAGTTGCTAAAATAAGCATACCTGATGCTAGAACAATAACTTTGCAGCCTTTTGAAAAAAGCATGTTGCAAACCATTGAAAAAGCAATCATGATTGCTAACCTAGGATTTAATCCAATGAACAATGGTGATGTAATCATTATTAGTGTTCCACCTTTGACAGAAGATCGTCGTCGTGAATTAGCGAAACAAGCTAAAGCGGAAGCTGAAGATGCTAAAATCGGGATTAGAAATGCTAGAAAAGATGCGAATACTGACATCAAAAAACTAGAAAAAGAAGGAACTTCTGAAGATGTATGTAAAAGTGCCGAAGAAGATGTTCAAAATCTAACGAATACTTACATTAAAAAGATTGACGAACTTCTTGTTCTAAAAGAAGCAGAAATCATGAAAGTATAACTTTCAAACAAAAACATATTGAAATCCGTCCTGATGTTCTGTCTCGACGGATTTTTTATTCCTACTTTTGCCATACCAAAATGAATTCACTTACGTTTTGATACAAACCCACTCTATGAAGCATCTTTTTTTGTTTTTATTCTTTAGCCTTTCGCTTCAAGCACAATTTCGAATCAATGGAATTGTTAAAGAATCCAGCACAACAAAAACACTTGCTTTTGCTACTATTACAACTAACAATGGTGTTATTAGCACTTCAGATGTAGATGGAAAATTCAGCATCCTATCTCAAAACCCTATTTCCTATTTTTATGTTTCCTACATTGGTTACCAAAAAATAAAAATAAATGTTGCGCAAAACAATCATTTTTACCCGGTGCTGCTTACGCAAAAAACAGACAAGCTCAATGAAGTAGTAGTCAATTCGGAAAATGCGGCAACTGCCATCATCAAAAAAACCATTGCATTAAAAGACAATAATAATCCTCAAAAAAGACTTCAAAGTTTTGAATTCAAAACCTACAACAAATTAGTTGTTTCGGCCAATCCTGATTCGATTGCTGGAAAAATAGATTCCATTATCGTCAAAAAAACAAAAGAAGGTGTCTATTTTAAAATTGACTCTGCCAATTACAAATTCAAAACTACCGTAAGCAAACGCCATTTATTCCAAACGGAAAAAGTGTCACAATATCAGTTTAGTAACAAAACCTTAAAAGAAACCATTCTGGGGACTAAAATGGCAGGATTAAAACAACCGCTATATGAAATCCTTGCTTTTAACCTACAATCTTTTTCCATATACGAACCCAAATACGAACTTTTTGAAACCAAATACAACAGTCCTATAGCTGATGATGCTATTAGGGAATACAACTATAAACTTTTGGATACAGTAGTCATCAGTGGCAGAAATGCTTATATGATTTACTTTAAAAACAAAAAGAAAAGCAAAGCCAAAGGACTAGAAGGTATTTTGTATGTTGACCAAAATAATTACGCTATCACTAAAGCTATAATGCGTATTAGAGGGCTACTGGACATCAGCGGGACTCATGAATTCGAATACAATCCAACAGAAAATATTTGGTTTCCAAGACACAAAAATTTCCAAATTATCAAAGGAAAAAACGATGATGATATTAAAATATTCGGTGGTACGATTCAATTTGATGGCGACATGAAACAGGATTTAAGTCCGAGAAAAAAACAACCATCGGATTATATTTATTTACTGTCTGACAGCTATAATTTTGACATTAAAAACAACACCGAAGTCCAAATTTTGAATCCAAATTTTGCTGTAGAAATAGATAAAACTGCTTTTAAAAAAGAAGATTCTTTTTGGAAAAATTATCGAAAGGACAGCATAGACAACAGAAGCAAAAGAACTTACAACGAACTTGATAGCATTTCAGTAAGAAGAAAAATTGCAAATCGTGTACAATTTGGCAAGAAAGCAATCAATGGGTATTTACCTATTGGCTTTTTTGATTTAGACTTGCGTAAAATATTTAGCTACAACAATTACGAAGGTTTCCGTTTAGGCTTAGGCGGGGTAACCAATGACAGACTTTCTAAACTGTTCCGAATAGATGGCTATTATGCCTATGGAACCAAAGATGGAATTTTTAAAGGGAGTATTGGAGCTGCGGTTAAAATGGATAGCCGTACCAACTCTTGGTTAGGGTTTTCCTATACAGATGATATTCGAGAAATTGCGAGTACCTCATTTTCTATCGAAAAAAAGCCTTTCAAAATTTACGACCCAAGACCAATAAATATCAGCACTTTTTACAATTACATAAGTTGGAAAACCTATATAGAAACGAAGAAAATCCCAAAAACCGAAAGCGTTTGGGAGATTTCTAAAAGCGAGATAACACCAAAATTTGATTATGCGTTCCATCTAAAAGACAAACTATTTACAGCTTACAACATATCGACTGCTATGGTTTCCTTACAATGGAGTCCTTTTAGCGATTACATGCAAACCCCAACTGGCCGAATTGAAACAGAAAAACGCTATCCAAAATTCACCTTTCAATTTACTCAAACCATAGGTAATCTATGGAAAAATGATTTTGATTTTAGCAAATTTGACTTCAAAACCGAATATGAAAAAAAATACCTCAACGGTCATAAAACCTCTTTATTAGTTCAGGCAGGTTATGCCAAGGGGGATGTTCCATTGACCCATTTGTACAATACCTCTCCAAATAATATTACTAAAGAAACCATTATCCAAAGAATTACTTTTGGAGGAAAAAACAGTTTTGAGACCATGTTTTTCAATGAGTTTTTCTCTAATAAATATGCCTATTTTCAATTCAAACACGCTTTTAACCGTGTCACCTTATTGAAAAAAATAAAGCCATCACTGGTATTAGTTTCCAGAATGGCTTGGGGAAATCTAGAACATCCCGAACAACATCTGGGATTAAATTTCAAAACCTTAAAGGATGGTTTTTTTGAATCGGGAATCGAATTAAACCAAATTTTTAATGGCTTAGGATTAACTACATTTTTCCGTTATGGTTCTAATCAGCTACCAAAACTACAAGACAATATTACCATCAAATTGAGTTATGTACTGAATTTAGGTTTTTAGTGATTGGATACAAATTTCAATCCAATAATAGAACCTATCAAAGTAACAATAAAGAATAATCGCCAGAAAGTAGCTGGTTCTTTAAAAACAAAGATTCCTACTAGAACTGTTCCTACAGCTCCTATTCCTGTCCAAACCGCATAAGCAGTCCCAATAGGCAATTCCTGCGTGGCTTTGTACAATAAAAACATACTTGCTGTAAGACTCAACAAAAATCCCAACATCCAGTATGCCGATTCCATTCCAGTAGTTTCTTTGGCCTTTCCCAAACAAGAAGCAAAAGCTACTTCAAACAAACCACCAATTATTAATAAAATCCAACTCATCTTTAGGCTCTAATAATTAATACAGAAGAAAATCCTAGAGGTAAATTCACGTCTGTATCAAGCACTGCTTTCCAACTTTCTAAACTAATCAACATTAAATCTTGTTCTTTTAAAAAGTTAGTATCCATAACATCCTGATTAATTACACTGATATTATTTGGAAATTTTTGCAACAAAACCGAAACCGCACTTTGCATCACAAAATTATTTTTCAAAATACCATTCATATCTAAAATATTGATTTTAGAATTGCTATTAAAAACCATTTTCTGAACAATATCAATCAAAATGGCATCATCCGATTTGATTATAGGCACAAAAACCTGATTCAACGCTTCAAAATCATTATCGATTAAAATTCCCAAAGGTTTTTTGGTCTTAGCCACAATTTGTCTGGTGCGTTCATCAAAAGGCGAATTTTCAAACAATCCTTCTTTTCCTTTGAACTTATCAATCAAACGATCTGGATTAATAATTCTTGTGGTAAATCCAATTACTTTACCCAGCAAACTTCCTTCAAAAATAGATTTACCCACACCCACCAATAATAAATCATAATCACCGTTATTCGCCACATCAGCTATTTCAGTTTCAATATCATTGGTCACTTTAAAAATAGAAAGCAACTTTACCCCTAAATGATCTGATTCATCATAAATAGGTTCGAAAGTTTCTCTTTCAATTTCTTCCATATTAAAGGAGTGCAATTCATCACTTTGCGACAAATGCATAGCTGTAATTACCGTTGCCGTTTTTTGTTTTTTAGTTAAACCATTAGCCAAATGCAACAAGGCTTTTCCTTTTTCATTATTACCAAAGGAGATTAGAATACGATACTTATCTTCATCAATCAACTCAGCAGTTTCTGATTCGCGTGTATTCTTAAAAATCAAATCCAACAAATCTAGCGCAGGCCCCGTCATAAAAGTAGTTACCAATGCCATAATGACCATCATCGTAAAAACTTCAGGTGTAAGTACTTTAAGTTCTAGACCAATATTTAATACAATTAGTTCCATCAATCCTCGAGTATTCATCAATGCTCCGATGGTAAAACTATCATGCCAATTTTGACCCACAAACCTTGCTGCTAAAGCACTCCCCACAAACTTACCTATAACAGCTACAGCTATTATTCCTGCTGTAACTTTCCACAAATAAGGATCATTTAGTAAGCCTACTTGAGTATTCAATCCTGTAAACACAAAAAACAAAGGCAGCAATAGAATAACAGAAACATCTTCGACCTTTTCGATAAAAATCATTCGGAACTTAGCAATATCTGGCATAATAGCCCCCATCATAAATCCGCCAAAAAGAGCATGAATTCCAATAACTTCGGTAGCATAAGACGAAATAATCAACAACAGAAAGAAAATTGCCATTACAGGCTTCCCAATATTTTCTTTTTCAGCATATAAATCCCCTATTCTTTTCAAGAATGGCTTTACGATAAAAAGCATCGCCAAAACATACAGTAATGCTAGAAAAATCACATACAGTGAACCAACAAAATCACCAGCCTTTACAATGGCAATAACCACAGCTAGTAAACACCAAGCGGTAATATCATCGGCAGCAGCACAGGTAATTACAATGGCACCCAAACGGGTTTTGTGAATCCCTCGCTCCTGAACAATACGAGCCAAAACCGGGAAAGCCGTTATACTCATGGCAATTCCCATAAAAAGACTAAAAGAAAGAAATTCTACACCTTGAGGGGCAAACTGATTATAGACAAAATAAGATAAGCCAATCCCCATAGCAAAGGGAATAATAATACTGGCATGACTAATTACAATAGCTTCACTTGCTTTGTTTTTCAAAACTTTCACATCCAGTTCCATTCCGATTACGAACATGAACAGAATTAATCCTATCTGACTTAAAAATTTCAAATTGCCTAAAGACGCCACCGGAAATAATGCCGCAGAAAATTCTGGAAAGTACATTCCCACCAAGGAAGGTCCAAGAACAATACCCGCAATAATTTCTCCAATAACCGTGGGTTGTCCTATTTTTTTGAAAAACCAACCAAAAATTCGAGCCGTTAGAATAATCATTACAATTTGTGCCAAAAGAATGGCCAAAGGGTCCTGAAAATTATGCAACATGGATTGGATAAAATCATCAAAAGAATTCCCTTGAGTAGAAATAACAAGATTCGATTTCTTTAATTCTAACAATTTTCCTTTCTCGATTATCATATAAATTAAAGCCGAGAAAAATCCTGTTACACCCAAATAAAACAGCGAATTTTTATATTTTTTCAAAACCATAGTTCAAAAAATAATTAATTTTTATTCCACACAAAGATGCTAAATTCTTTGTTAGAATTTACAAGCCTAAAATTAAGTTTACGATTTCATAAATAAGGGCTTAAAAAAACCTAAATTTAATTTAAAATTTACAAATCGTACTGCGCTTTCCTGCTGATTTCACTACATTTGCAGCCTTTAAATATCAATTATGATCAAGTGGTTTAGTTTGGGATTTTGGGAGTTAATTGCTCGTATTGTTCTTCGAAATAAAATTTTAATGTTATCCATTATCGTTGCGATAACTGTTTTTTTAGGAATGCAATGGAAAAATATCCATTTTACATTCACTGAAGCCAATATGTTACCAGAAGACAATATTGCAAATGTAGAATACAATGCGTTCTTAAATAAATTTGGTGAAGAAGGAAACTTAGTTATTATTGGGGTAAAAGACAATACTTTATTTACGCCAAAAGCCTTCAAAGCTTGGAATACACTAATGAACAGTCTAAAAAAAGACAAAGCAATTGATTTAGTTATTTCCATCAACGATTTAAAAAAACTTCAAAAAAACGATTCCCTACAAAAATTCGAATTAATCCCTTTTGTAGACCAAAAGCAAGCACTGGACAAAGGCTATCTGGAAAAAATCAGGAAAGAACTTTTTAATGATATGCCTTTCTACGAAGGATTGCTATTCAACAAAAAATCCGGAAGCATTCGTTCGGCAGTTTACATGGATAAGAAAATAGTAAACACCGCAGCCCGTAAAGATTATATTCTGGACAAATTAGTTCCTGCTGTGGAAAAATTTGAAAAAGAAACCAATATTGATTTGCGCGTTTCAGGTATGCCCTATATCCGAACGCTAAACGCCAAAACAATTACTGACGAAATCAGTCTTTTTATTGGAGCTTCGTTATTAGTTACTTCCTTATTGTTTTTCTTCTTTTTCCGAAGCTTTAGAGCTACCTTAATCTCCATCATTATTGTGGTTATCGGGGTAATGTGGTCTTTTGGTGTTTTAGGATTAATGAATTACGAAATCACGGTTCTAACTGCCTTAGTACCTTCATTGATTATTGTTATTGGGATTCCAAACTGTATTTTCCTAACGAATAAATACCATCAGGAATACAAGGTACACCGCAACAAAGTAAAAGCATTACAAAGGGTAACAACCAAAATTGGTATGGCAACTTTAATGACCAATGTTACTACAGCAATTGGTTTTTTCACCTTTATTTCTTCCAATAACAAGTTGTTAATAGAGTTTGGAAATGTAACTTCCATCAACATCATGCTATTATTCTTTTTGTGTATTGTAGTTATTCCTATTTTTCACAGTTACATACCTGCACCTAAAGACCGCCATATTGAGCACTTAGACCGTGGATCAGTAAAAAAATTCATGGATTGGATTTTGCACAACATAAAATACAACCGTTTTTCTGTTTATGTAGTAGCCATTTCATTGTTAGTAATCAGTATTATTGGAATTTACGAAATGCGTATTTCGGGAAGTTTAATCGAAGACATGCCTAAAAAAGAAGCCTTTTTCCAAGATATTATTTTCTTCGAAAAAGAATTTGATGGGGTTATGCCATTAGAAATTATGATTGACACTAAACGCAAAAAAGGTGTTATGAAACTTTCTACGCTTAGACGTATGGACGAACTTGAGAAAGCCATAGATGAAATTCCAGAACTATCTAAACCTATTTCCATTGTTAATTTAGTTAAATATTCCAAACAAGCTTACTACAATGGAAATCCAGAATATTATGATTTACCTACTTCGCAAGAGCAGGGATTCATCCTATCTTATGCTAAAAATGCCACAAAGAATTCCAAAGAAAATTTAATGAAAAGCTATGTGGATTCGACAGGTCAATTTGCCCGAATCACTACTTTCATGCGTGATGAGAACGGAAGTGCGATACCAAAAGTGGAAGCTGAAATTAGAAAACAAGCCAATAAAATTTTCCCACCAGACCGTTACAATGTTACAATCACTGGTAAGGCTTTGGTATTCCAAAAAGGAACGGGTTACTTACTAGACAACTTACTTTCGTCATTAGTATTTGCCTTTTTCTTAACGGCATTATTAATCGGATTTATGTTCCGTTCATTCAAAATGATTCTGGTTTCTATTATTCCAAATTTACTACCATTATTGTTAACCGCAGGATTGATGGGCTTTTTAGGAATCCCATTAAAACCATCAACAATATTGGTGTTCGGAATTGCGTTTGGACTTTCGGTAGACGACACGGTCCGATTCTTAGCACAATACCGAGAAGAATTAAAGAAAAACAATTGGAAAATCCGTAAATCAGTATATGCTACATTTAACGATGCCGGTTTAAGTATGTTTTATACTTCTATCGTATTGTTCTTTGGATTCTCTGTTTTCATGCTTTCAAGTTTTGGAGGAACAATTGCTCTGGGTGGATTAATTTCATTAACCTTATTATTTGGAATGTTGTCTAACTTAATGTTATTGCCTTCATTAGTATTGACCTTAAACAAAACATTAGCTAACGAACAGGAATTTATAGAACCTAAAATTGACATCATTGAGCATAGTGATGAAGAGATCGACGCTTTAGATAAAATCAAACTTTAAACTTTTAGAAATAAAAACAACTAACAATGTTAATCGATCAACAAGTTACATTAGTTAACAAATACATAGACAAATCTATAGACTTTGGTTTTGAATACGCTCCAAAATTAGTAGGAGGAATTATAGTTTTAGTAATTGGTTTATGGTTTACTAAAATCGTTACAAAAGCGGTTGGAAAATCTTTAGAAAGATCGAAAATTGACCAATCATTGATTCCATTCTTAAGAAGCCTAACTAATATTACACTAAAAGTTTTAGTTGCCATAACAGTTATGGGGATGATTGGTATCCAAATGACTTCGTTTGTAGCAATTCTTGGAGCAGCTGGTTTAGCAGTAGGTATGGCATTATCAGGCACCTTGCAAAATTTTGCCGGAGGCGTTATTATTTTAATCCTGAAACCATTCCGAATTGGTGATACTATCGAGGCACAAGGTTTTATTGGTACGGTAAAAGAAATCAGTATTTTTTCTACAATGCTTAACACTGCCGATAAAAAACTAGTCATTATTCCTAACGGTCCATTATCAACAGGCGCTTTAACAAACCATTCGGCTGAACCTACAAGAAGAGTAGATTGGACTTTTGGAATCGCTTTTGGTGATGATATTGAAAAATTTAAAAAAGCCATGACTCATTTTATCGAACAGGATGCTAGAATATTAAAACAACCTGCGCCATTTATTGGAATCGCTTCTTTAACTGATAGCACAGTAACTATTGCTGTAAAAGTTTGGGTAGACGGATCCAATCACACCGCAGTATTTTTTGACATGAACGAAAAAGTATATACGCAATTTACCGATTACAATCTTCATATTTCAGCTCCTCATGTAGACAGCCCTGCGAAGAAATAAGAGGCATTTTTTTTAATAAAAAAAGAAATAGTATAAAATCCTGACCTATAAACCGTCAGGATTTTCTTTTTTGAATAAGGCTATTATCATTAATTCATCAAAAAAAACGCTTGATTTTTTTTGAATAACAAAAAAGAATCTTAACAATACCTATAATCAGCAAATAGTATTGACTAGAGAAGTATTTGCAGAAAAAAATCTTATTTTTACTTAAGTACTTTACAAAAATAGGAACGAAATATTTCCCTTTTTGGAAGGCTTACAAAAGAATGATACCACTAATTAGCATACTAACAATATGGGACATACGAATTCTGAATCAGAAAGATTAGCCGTTTCTGATAATTACAGAAATTGGAAAAAATGGGGACCTTATTTAGCCGAAAGGCAATGGGGAACCGTTCGTGAAGATTATAGCGAACACGGAGAAGCTTGGGAATTTATAGACCATGACAAAGCCCGAAGCAACGCTTACCGCTGGGGAGAGGAAGGTATTGGTGGTTTTTGTGACTCCAGAGAAATTTTATGTTTGGCGCCTGCCTTTTGGAATGGCAAAGATCCTATTATCAAAGAACGTTTATTTGGTTTAACCAATAATCAAGGGAATCATGGCGAAGACGTTAAGGAATTGTACTTTCACCAAGTTTCTACTCCTACACATACTTATAACCGCTATTTATACAAATACCCACAAAACGAATTTCCATATAGCGATTTAGTCAACAACAACCGTCGCAGTCGTGAGGAACCAGAATTTGAAATTTTAGACACGAACAGTTTTAACAACAACGCCTATTTTGATTGTTATATCGAATATGCCAAAGCCAATGTAGACGATATTTTAATGAAGGTGACTGTAGCAAACCGTGGAGAAGCAGCAGCCAGCATTCACGTGTTACCACATTATTGGTTCCGAAATTTTTGGAAACACAACAACCGTCATCCAAGACCCAATATGGAATCCTATGGGGATAATGTGGTGCTTTCTAAAAGTAGCCGAATAGGCGATTACTACCTGTACCATGAAGGAGGACAACAATTGTTTTGTGAGAATGAAACTAACAACAAACGTATTTACAACTTTGCTAACGAATACGAATATGTCAAAGATGGGATTAACAACCATGTTGTAAACGGAGAAGCTACTGTAAATCCAAACAAAACAGGAACCAAAGTAGCCATTTGGCATCAGTTAGACTTACAAGCAGGAGAAGAAAAAACCATCCGAATCCGTTTAAGCAATTCGGTACTGGAAAATCCATGGGCTGATTTTGAATCGGTATTTGATAAAAGAAAACAAGAGTGTGAAAATTTTTATAACGAAACCATAAACGAAAAAATACCCGAAGCCCATCGTGCCATTGCCAAGAGTGCTTTTTCAGGTTTATTATGGACTAAACAATTCTACTATTTCAATATTCACAAATGGCTGTTTGGAGGCATTGAGGAAACTCCGGCCAATAGAAGTAATTTGCGCAATTACAGTTGGCAACACCTAAACAATCGCCATGTAATTTCGATGCCAGACAAATGGGAATATCCATGGTATGCCGCTTGGGACTTGGCTTTTCACATGGCTTCCTTTGTGGAAATTGACCCCTATTTTGCCAAACAACAATTGTTATTGGTTTTACAAGAAAGCTATATGCATCCTAACGGCCAAATTCCAGCTTACGAATGGAATTTTAGCGATGTAAATCCTCCTGTACACTCTTGGGCGGTTTGGAAAGTCTATGAAAAAGACAAAAACCGTACAGGAAAAGCTGATACGCCATTCCTTGAAAAAGCCTTCCAAAAACTACTCATCAACTTTACTTGGTGGGTGAACCAAAAAGACACCAGTGGAACCGACTTATTCGAGGGCGGATTCTTAGGATTAGATAACATTGGGGTTTTTGACCGCAATCACATGCCCGAAGGAATAAAAAAAATGCAACAAGCCGATGCGACTAGTTGGATGGCAATGTTTTCGTTGAACATGTTGCGTATGTCATTAGAACTGGCAATCACTAACAAAATATACGAAGAGATTTCGGCGAAGTTTTTCCGACACTTTTTGAATATTGCCTGGGCCATGCACCACATTGGTAAAAAAGATATTTCTCTTTGGGACGACCAAGACAATTTTTACTATGATGTGGTACAAATGTCGAATGGAAAAACCGAGCGCTTACGAGTACGTTCTTTAGTGGGTGTGATTCCATTGTTTGCAGTCGAAATCATGCACAAAGACTTATTTGATGAGTTGCAAGAATTTAGAAATCGTGCCAATGAAATCATAAGAACCCGTCCCGATTTAGCTTCTCTAATTTCCAACTTAGAAAAAGCCAATGCAGATGGGAATTTCTTGTTCTCCATAATGCGTGGTTTTAGATTGGAAAACCTATTAAAACGTTTGTTAGACGAAAATGAATTCCTCTCCGATTACGGAATTCGCTCGTTGTCTAAATACCATAAAGACCATCCTTTTGTGTTTAACAATTCTCACCAAATTCAATATGAACCAGGAGAAAGCCGTTCAGGGATGTTTGGAGGAAATTCAAACTGGCGTGGTCCTATCTGGATGCCTTTAAACTACATGATAATTCAATCGTTGCGTCAATATTATAAATTTTATGGACCAACATACATCTATGAATTCCCAACAGGTTCTGGCAACAAATTGAATCTAAAACAAATTGCTAACGAGTTGACAAAACGCTTAATCCGATTGTTTGAACGCAATAGCGAAGGTAAATTCCAATACCATTCGGACGATCACGAAATGCATTTTGCCAAAAACGAGCATTTTAGAAACGAACATCTTTTCTATGAATTTTTTGACGGAGACACCGGAAAAGGTTTAGGCGCTTCACACCAAACGGGTTGGACGGCTCTGATTGCTAATTTGATTTTGGAATTAGACGAATAAACTATTTTTTTACAACTTATAAAATCCTGTCTTGTTTTGAGGAACGAGATGGGATTTTCTGTTTTTAACAATGCAATTATTTACGAAATTTTCGACTTAATATAATTACAAAATCATTAAGCCAATTGCTATTATTATAGATTAAATCATCCTCGTCTACTAAATATTCTGATAGATTTTTTTTCTTGTTTTCTATAACAAAATAACTGTCCAAAACAGAAATAGGTGAAATACTAACTAAATATTTCAACCAAATAAATAATCCTAAAACTCTAAAAAGGATTGCCAGTTTTGAAAAAAATCGTATAGCTTGATGTTCTTTATTCTCTTTAATTGCCTTTCTAACGAAATAGAAAAATTGAATACCTAATAATATTATTATAAATATAGAACTAAACTTTGAGTCATAGCTATTTTCTAAACTCAAGAGAAAGAAAACCAACATAAATACCGTAACAACAATAGCTATTATAGTATTTACAATTAAAAAATAACTTGCCCATTTTAATTCTATTTCAAATTTTTCCAAAATATATTTCTGTTTTAAAATCGAAACAAATAAAGTTAAAAGCTTACACAAATAATTACAATACAATTTTAATCCTAATGAAATATAGCTTTAAAACAGTACGAAAATTCTGTTTGACAAAGTTTTTTTATATAATTGAAAAGCTTCCCTAAGAATTGAACTCCTTAAGTTGCTAGACATTAGTTTTAATTTGAACTTTGACATTAATTATTTTTTTAAATGAAAAACTTCTTTGTAACTATTATTTTTCTGTTAAGTCTTAAAGGATTTTTACAAGACTTTAATTACGGATTGTTAATTGGCGGAAATTACTAAGATATAGAAATTGATGGTCCAATAAATGGAGGAGCAGCAAATAGTGATATCAATTTAGGGTTATTTGGAGAATATGTTATGAACGATAACCTCGCGTTAAAACTATACGGCATCTACAATACTACAAACGAAGTTGCTAGTTACGATACGCCTAATGCTGGAAGGCTTTTTGAAAGAGTAAGATTAAAAACATTGCAAGCACACTTATTGACAAAATTTGATGTAAATAAAGAATACAACAAAGGATATTATGTAACAGGAGGATTTAGATTGACTTCAATTTTAGATAAAACTGCTCGTACAGATCAAGAACTTCTTGAAGACTTTCATAGAAAATCAAATATTGGGGTTCTTCTTGGCATGGGAGTTAACTTTTCTAAATCTTTAAGCATCGAAGTTTTAGCAGATCGAAATTTAACGAATACTTTAGATAGCGAAAATAACACAGCTAAAAATTATGGCTTTTATTTGAATTTACTATTCGATATAAGCACATTGATTTCAAAACAATAATGTCTCGAACTGACCCCAAACTGCTGCTCGATTACATCGAGTACCTATTTAAATTAAAATAAAAATCGTAGCGTTTGCAACGCGGCTAATCCAAACTTGACTAGCTTAAATACTATATTCCGTACCTACTTCGGATGGATTGAAATCCATCCCTACAAAATATGCCGAGCCTACGGCTCTGTTTAAAACCTCAATAAAACGAAGTTCCGTAGGAACGAAGCTTTTGTAGCCCCGAAATTTATTTCGGGAAAAATAATAGGCCACGAATAAATAGCTCCGTAGGAGCGGTATATTTATAGTCCTGTAAGGATGACATATATTTCGTTCACACATTTCTAGCCCCGGTAGTAGCGGCATCCTTGTGGGGCTTGGCTTTTGCCCCACAAGATAAAGCGGATAACGGGATAATGCTCCTAATAAGAATTGAATCGAGTTTACTGCTTTGAAAAAATGAATTATATTTGTCTGTGTAAAACAGGATGAATTCTAATCGATATTTATAGATAAATGAAGCATACAAAAGTTAAAGACTTATTGAATAGCGCAGTAACACTACAGGAGGTAAATGCAAAAGGATGGGTAAGAACTTTTAGAAACAATCAGTTTATTGCTTTGAATGATGGTTCGACTATCAATAACATCCAATGTGTGGTAGATTTTGAAAATACCCCAGAAGATATTTTAAAAAGAATTACTACGGGTGCGGCGGTATCGGTAACGGGTACTTTGGTTGAAAGTAAAGGTGCTGGTCAGAAGGTAGAAATTCAGGTGGCTAAATTGGAAATCTTAGGAGATTCAGACCCTGAGAAATTCCCAATGCAGCCTAAAAAACACTCTTTGGAATTTTTACGTGAAAATGCGCATTTGCGTGTGAGAACCAATGCTTTTGGGGCGATTATGAGAGTACGTTCGGTATTATCCTTTGCGGTGCACAGCTATTTTCAACAAAAAGGTTTTGTATATGTTAATACGCCAATTATCACCGGAGCCGATGCTGAAGGAGCTGGAGAGATGTTTCAGGTGACTTCGTTACCATTGGAAAACTTACCAAAAAACGAAGAAGGCAACATCGATTACAAAAAAGATTTCTTTGGAAAACATACGAATCTAACGGTTTCAGGTCAGCTGGAAGGGGAAACTTTTGCGATGGCTTTGGGACAAATTTATACTTTCGGACCTACTTTTAGAGCCGAAAATTCGAATACTTCTCGCCACTTAGCCGAATTTTGGATGATTGAACCAGAAGTAGCCTTCAATGATTTGGATGACAACATGGATTTGGCCGAGGATTTTATCCAATATGTGATTAAATACACCATGGAAAAATGTTCTGACGACTTGAAATTCTTAGAAAGTCGTTTGTTAGAAGAAGAAAAATCAAAACCTCAGGCAGAAAGAAGCGAAATGTCGTTGCTTGAAAAATTGAATTTTGTTCTAGACAATAAATTCAAACGTGTTTCGTACACGGAAGCCATCGATATTTTAAGAGATTCGACACCTAATAAAAAGAAAAAATTCCAATATATCATCAACGAATGGGGCGCCGATTTACAATCGGAACACGAGCGTTATCTGGTAGAAAAACACTTTAAATGTCCGGTAATCCTGTTTGATTATCCAGCCAATATTAAAGCGTTCTACATGCGTTTGAACGAAGACGGAAAAACGGTTCGTGCCATGGATATTTTGTTCCCTGGAATTGGTGAAATTGTAGGTGGTTCACAAAGAGAAGAGCGTTATGATGTTTTAATCGAAAAAATGAAAGCCCTAGGAATTAGTGAAGAAGAATTATGGTGGTATTTAGACACTAGAAAATTTGGAAGCGCGGTTCACTCTGGTTTCGGACTAGGATTTGAAAGATTAGTTCTTTTTGTAACAGGAATGAGCAATATTCGCGATGTGATTCCGTTTCCAAGAACACCAATGAATGCGGAATTTTAAATAAAGTTATATGTTAAATGTTAGAAGTTAAGCGTCACACTTCAACTTACAACTCATAACCCATAACTCATAACTGAAAATAGATGCTAAAGCAATTTTTAAATTTAAAATTATCTCAAAAATTATCTCCACAGCAAATACAGCTGATGAAGTTAATTCAATTGCCTACGCAAGCTTTTGAGCAACGTCTTTTAGAAGAAATGAACGAAAACCCGGCTCTCGAATCCGGAAAAGATGAGGATGATTACGAAAAAGACGAATTTGAAAATGACGATTACGATGATTATGAGGATTCAGAAAGCATTGATGCAGATGACATCAACATTGACGAATACCTAAGTGATGATGATACTCCTGATTATAAAACCCAAGCCAATAATTACAGTGATGACGATGAAAATCGCGAATCACCCTTAGCGGCTCCTATCAGTTTTCATCAGGATTTAATCAATCAACTGAACACTTTTATTCTGGAAGATCACGAAAGAGAGATTGCCGAATTCTTAGTGGGAAGCATTGACGATATGGGTTACATCCGCCGAAGTATTCCAGACATTGTTGATGACATGGCTTTTACCCAAGGTATTTATACGGATGAATACATGGTTGAACGCATGTTGCAGGTTATCCACCAATTAGAGCCATCAGGTGTAGGGGCTCGTGATTTGCAAGAATGCCTTTTGTTACAACTCAAGCACAAAACACCAACGGATTCGGTTGATTTAGCCGCTGATATTATCGAAAATCAATTTGATGCTTTTACCAAAAAACATTACGACAAATTGATTCAGAAATACAATGTTTCTAACGAACAGCTTAAAAAAGCAGTTTACGAAATTGAAAAACTGAACCCAAAACCAGGAGGAAGTTTTACAGGAAACAACAAAATCACCGAAAATGTAGTTCCTGATTTTGCCATTCGAATCATTGATAATGAACTCGAATTGACTTTGAATGGACGCAACGCTCCTTCCCTACACGTTTCTAAAGATTATCAAGAAATGTTACAAACTTATAAAGACTCTAGGGACAAATCGGGAGCTCAAAAAGAGGCAGTTCAGTTTATCAAACAAAAATTAGACTCGGCCAAATGGTTTATTGATGCCATCAAACAGCGTCAGGAAACCCTTTTTGTAACCATGAATGCCATTATGCATTATCAGGAAGAATATTTCTTTAGACGGTGACGAAACCAAGTTAAAACCGATGATCCTAAAAGATATTGCCGATATTGTAGGTCTGGATATTTCTACTGTTTCTCGAGTGGCCAACAGTAAATATGTGGAAACACCTTATGGCACCAAACTGATTAAGGAATTTTTCTCGGAAGCAATGAAAAATGATCAGGGAGAAGATGTTTCAACTCTTGAAATTAAAAAAATCCTTCAAAATGTTATTGAAGAAGAAGACAAGAAAAAACCACTTCCTGACGATCAATTAGCCGAGATTCTAAAAGACAAAGGCTACCCAATTGCCCGAAGAACCATTGCCAAATACCGTGAACAACTGGATATTCCGGTAGCTAGAATGCGGAAAAAGATATAATAAAAAAAGGCTGTTTTGAAAATTCAAAACAGCCTTTTAAACATAAACAAAAACCAAATACTATTCTTTATTACTATCAATAATGGCTCCGGTACCGGCACCTACACCTGCACCAGCTAAACCACCAATAATAGCTCCTTCTCCTTTTTTCTTACTGATGATTGCTCCTGTTGCAGCTCCCACACCAGCACCAATAACAGCCCCTTTTGCCGTGCTGCTCCATTTCTTTCTCTCTGCTGGAGCCGCAGCCGCTTGTTGTTCAACTACAACTACCTCTTTCTGAGGCGCAACTGCTTCTTGTTTAGCCATTTCCAATTTCATTGAATCAATCGCTTTTTGTTTGGCCATTTCTATTTTCATAGAGTCAATACTTGCCTGACTATCTTTAGTTACTCCTGCTGCTTCTGTTTTTTTACAAGAAACAATCATTAACGACACTAACATTATATACACATATCTCATGACTTATACTATTTAAAAATTAATACTATACAAAGATACGTGCAACAGCCTATCAGAACCGTTACAGGATTTGATCAAAATATTATAGAATTATAATCTGGGTAAAAAAAAGATGCTATTCTTCTTGATTTTTCTGAATAGCTTCAAAATATGCTGCACGGCTCAGGGGTTCATATTCTTCCGTTTCTCCTAACAAAACTAATTTATCATTGGCAGTTTTTCTAAAACTATAATGTGCTAGATTTCCTGTTCGAGTACAAACAGCATGTACCTTAGTAACATATTCGGCAGTGGCCATCAATGCAGGCATAGGGCCAAAAGGATTCCCTTTAAAATCCATATCCAATCCAGCAACAATAACTCTTATCCCTTGATTAGCTAAATCATTACAAACTCTTACTATTTCATCATCAAAAAATTGCGCTTCGTCAATACCAACTACATCACAACCTTGTGCCAAAATCGCAATATTAGCAGCAGCTGGAACAGGTGTAGAACGAATTTCATTAGCATCATGAGAAACTACCATATCGTGATGATAACGAGTATCTACTTCCGGTTTAAAAATTTCAACTTTTTGTTTGGCAAATTGAGCTCTCTTTAATCGGCGAATCAATTCTTCTGTTTTACCCGAAAACATGGAACCGCAAATAACTTCAATCCAACCAAACTGCTCTTTATGATTTACTGTATTTTCGAGAAACATTTTATACTTTTCCTAACTTAAAAAATGAATAGTTTTTATTACTTTGTAAACAGAAAATCGGTTTAAGATTTTATACTTTTACACTTTCTCAAAAGTAGAAAATTTTTAGCAATTCGAAGGTTTATGAGTACTTATTTAAAAGCAGTTCTTTAAAACCTTTGAATCCTGATAAACAAAAAGACATTCGCCAAAATACGTAACCACTATGAAAAAAAAATTAGAAGCCGACTTAATTAGCATCGCACACAGAATTTTACAATTAAAAGATAAATCTGATGTTAATCAATTGTATTTGGAAACCCAAAAACTATATGAAAAGCTGTCTGTTTTAAAATTTATTGAAGAAAATTACGGCGAAGTAAAACCTACTATTGGAAACTACAGCGAAATAGAAAAAGAGATTGAAGAATTCTACGACAAAGAAGCAACTTTGCCAGTAGAAACTGTAATCGAAATGACGGAAAGCAATATTTTTCCAGAAACAAAAACCGAAGAAGCAGTTGCGGCAATTGTAGAAGAAAAAGAAGCCGAAATAGTTAGCCCCGTAGAAGAAACCATTCAAGAGGAACCAATAGCTGAAGCTGAAGTTGAAGAAACAGAGGTAGAAGAGGAAGATCTAATCTCGGATGAAGAAGAAGCAATCGAAGAAAATGAAATAGAATTCAATGAAGAAGAAGCCGTAATCGAGGAAGAAACCGAAGAAGAGGAAGAAGTTGAAGTTCCTTCTTTTAAGGCTGCTTTTGAACTAACTGAAGCACCCGAAATCGAAGAAACAAAAAGACCAGAACCACTACAAATTTCATTTGAAGATTTATTAGGTTTAGACTATAGTGAACCGGAATTTGTAAAAGTAGATGATGTTCCAGCAGAAGTAACTAAAGAAATTGTTTTTGAAGCTGCTGAACCTATTGAAAATAAAGAAGAAAAAACGGAAATAATAGAAGAAACTCCTATTGAAAAAGCGGTAGAGACAGCAGAAAAACCAAGTGCAAAAACGGTTACTTTGAACGATAAATTTTCAAAAGGAATCGAAATCGATTTGAATGACCGAATTGCTTTTGTAAAACATCTTTTTGGCAATAGCAACGAAGATTACATTCGTGTTATGAACCAAATCATCACTTTTGATAATTATTATGAAACCAAGAGTTTTATTGATGATATGGTGAAACCAGATTACAACAACTGGGAAGGAAAAGAAGAGTACGAAGAACGTTTTATGGAAATTATTGAGAAAAAATTCCTTTAAAACAACTGAACACTAACTAATTTATGTCTAAATTATATATCGTTCCCACGCCCATAGGCAATCTCGAAGACATGACTTTTAGAGCCATAAGGATTCTAAAAGAAGTCGACTTGATTCTAGCCGAAGATACTCGTACCAGTGGAAAACTCCTCAAACATTTTGAGATTAGCACGCATATGCATAGTCATCACATGCATAATGAACACAAAACCATAGAGAACGTTATTGCACGACTCAAGGCTGGCGAAAACATCGCTTTGATTTCGGATGCGGGAACACCTGCAATTTCCGATCCTGGTTTTCTGCTTACCCGCGCCTGTGTTGAAAATGGAATTGCTGTAGAATGCCTTCCAGGAGCAACGGCTTTTGTACCCGCTTTAGTGAATAGTGGTTTGCCTAATGACAAATTTGTTTTCGAAGGTTTTCTTCCGGAAAAAAAAGGACGTCAAACCCGCTATTTAGAACTTGCCGAAGAAACCAGAACGATGATTATCTATGTTTCTCCACATAAATTAGCAAAAACACTAGCCGAATTTATAACTTATTTTGGCGAAGACCGACAAATATGTGTCTCCAGAGAACTTTCTAAACTACACGAAGAAAACAGAAGAGGAACTGCTAAAGAAGTCTTGGCTCACTTTGAAAAAACAGCTCCACGTGGCGAAATTGTAGTGGTCGTAGCTGGAAAAACTATTGTAAAAGAAGCCAAGAAAAATAAATTTCAAAAAGACGAAGAATAGAACTAATCACTTAATCTCGTTTTGTCACATCGAGCGAAGTCGAGATGCTAAGTGAGTTCGCGACTTCGCTCGAACTGACAAAAAAAATTATATACAACTCATGAATATCCAAACTTTTTTAGAAAAATTAAAACAAACACCAGAAACAATTACTTTCCCTGAAACTATTGAAGTAATCGAAGCGAACTACGAATTTACTCCAACAGCTTTCCAAAACGGAAATACACATAACGCTGCCGGAACTAACTCCGGTTCTTGCAAATTATTTGCTTTTGCTCAATTACAAAACTTATCTCAAGATGAAACTTTGGCTTGTTTTGGTGCTTTTTACCGTGATGAAGTTTTAGGCGATCCAGAAGGAACAAACCACCAAAATATCAGAAACTTTATGGTTCACGGTTGGAACGGAATCCAATTTGAAGGTACTGCTTTAGAATTAAAATAAAAATATTTTAGATTTCTGCATTCTGAAATCTAAAATCTAAAATCTAGAATCAAAATGCGTTGGACACTAAAACCCAAACCATCGGAAGATAAAATCAAACATTTGGCTCAAGCTCTAAACGTTGAAGATTTTGTTGCCCAATTGTTAGTACAACGCGGCATTGAAACTTTTGAAGACGCCAAACGTTTTTTTCGCCCTTCCTTAGATCATTTACACGATCCTTATCTGATGAAAGATATGGACAAGGCGATTGCCCGCATCGAAAAGGCCATCGAAAACGAGGAACGCATTCTGGTTTTTGGTGATTACGATGTAGATGGTACAACGGCGGTTTCATTAGTTTCTTCGTACTTAAGAAGCTTTTACCCTAATGTAGCTACTTATATTCCGGATCGATATGACGAAGGTTACGGAGTTTCCTTCAAAGGAATTGACTTTGCCGATGATAATGAATTTACTCTAATTATTGCGCTGGATTGCGGTATCAAATCCATTGATCATGTAGCTTACGCCAAAGAAAGGAATATTGATTTCATTATTTGCGACCACCACCGACCAGGAGACACATTACCCGATGCCGTAGCCATTCTCGATCCAAAAAGAGAAGATTGCCACTATCCTTATGACGAATTATGTGGTTGTGGTGTAGGATTCAAACTCATTCAGGCATTGGGTAGTAACAGAGAGCAAACTATCGAAGATTTAGTCCCGTATCTTGACTTGGTTGCCACAGCCATTGCTGCTGATATTGTACCTATTACTGGCGAAAACCGTGTTTTAGCTTATTTTGGTTTACAAGTTATTAATAATAGCCCAAGACCTGGAATTAAAGCTTTAATTCATCAGGTTAAAAAACAAACATTAGACATCACAGATGTTGTTTTTATTGTTGCCCCTCGAATTAATGCCGCAGGACGCATTAAACACGGGAATCATGCGGTAAAATTACTCAGCGAATTTGATTTTGACCAAGCACAGCAATTTGCTTCCGAAATCGAAAAATACAATGCTGATAGAAAAGACTTAGACAAACAAATAACCAAAGAAGCCTTTGACCAGATTGAAAGAAACCAAGAACAAAACCGATTTACAACCGTTGTTTACCAAGAAGATTGGCACAAAGGCGTTATCGGAATTGTGGCTTCCCGATTAATCGAAACCTATTATCGTCCGACGCTAGTTTTCACCAAAAGTGGCGACAAATACGCAGCTTCTGCCCGATCGGTGAAAGGATTCGATGTTTATAATGCTTTGGAAGCCTGTTCAGAGCATTTGGAACAATTTGGCGGACACATGTATGCAGCCGGAATGACTTTAAAAGAAGAAAATTATGCTGCTTTTAAAGAAACTTTTGAATTACAAGTACAAAAAACAATTCATCCTGACCAATTAATTCCTGAAGTAGAAATTGATGCTGAAATCAACTTTTCGGACATCACACCTAAACTTTGCCGAATCTTAAAACAATTCGAACCTTTTGGACCAATGAATATGACTCCTGTATTTTTGACTAAAAATGTCATTGACACTGGTTATGGAAAAAAAATTGGTTCAGAAGAAGAACATTTGAAACTTTTTGTGAAACAAAACCAATCGGAGGGAATAGCTGCAATTGGTTTTGGATTAGGAAACAAAATTGATTTAACAACCCATCAAAAACCATTTCAAATTGCCTATTGCATAGATGAAAACGAATGGAATGGAAAAGTTTCAACACAATTACGACTTAAAAGCATTCAATAATGACTTCTAAAAAAAGAGATAAAAAAGATCCCTATGCAGCCTTGCGATACAAAGAATTCAACACCTTTTTATTCATGCGTTTTGCTATGGTATTTGCCTGGTCCATGCAATTTATTGTTATCGAATGGCAGGTTTATAGTTTAACAAAAGATGCTCTTTCGTTAGGAATTATTGGGCTTATGGAAGTTATTCCTGCCGTATCATTAGCCCTTTTTGCGGGGCATATTGTAGACCAAAAAGAGAAAAAAGGACTACTAATGAAATGTATTTTTGGTTTCTCAATTATAAGCTTTGGTCTATTCCTATTAACTTGGCCAGCGGTGGTAAATGGGCTATCCAATACGTTTATTTTATATTCTATTTATTTTCTAGTTTTCCTAGGTGGACTTTTGAGAGCCTTTTTAGGCCCTACTATTTTCTCACTTTTATCTTTAGTAGTTCCAAAAAAAGTATATCCAAATGCAGCTACTTGGAGTAGTACTGTTTGGCAAATTGGTTCGGTAGTTGGGCCGGCTGTAGCCGGATTTTCGATTACTTTAATGGGAGTTCATTGGTCCTTGTGTTTGGTTTTTGCTTGTTCTGTAATGGGATTATTAGCCTTAACTCAAATTAGTGAAAAACCAATATTGAATCCTAAAATTGGAGAAGCCGTAATGGAAAGTTTGAGTGAAGGAATCAAGTTTGTTTTTAACAATAAAACCGTTTTAGGAGCCATAACATTGGATATGGTTGCGGTACTTTTTGGTGGTGCCATTGCTTTATTACCTGTTTTTGCCCAAGATATATTGAAAGTAGGACCTGAAGGTTTTGGTTTTTTAAGAGCCGCTCCAGCAGTGGGTGCTTTTCTAACAATGCTTGTCACAGCTTATGTCCCTTTAAGTAAAAATGCAGGAATAAAATTATTGGGAGCTATTTTTGGATTTGGTGTTTGCATCATCGTTTTTGGACTTTCTACTTACTTTTGGATTTCGCTTTTTGCTTTATTTTTTAGTGGTGTTTTTGACGGAATTTCGGTGGTGATACGTCAAACTATTTTACAATTAAAAACACCAGATCATATGCGTGGAAGAGTTTCTGCGGTAAATTCCATGTTTGTTGGCTCTTCTAATGAATTAGGTGCTTTTGAAAGTGGACTTACTGCCAAATTAATGGGAACGGTTACCGCTGTCGTTTTTGGAGGAAGTATGACTTTACTAGTTGTCATTATCACCGCCTTGGGTTCAAAATCGTTTAGAAATTTAGATTTAACTAAAGATATTGAAGAAAATGAGAAAGAATAGGAACCTACCAACTCATTGTAAATAAACCTATAACACCTTCTTGTTCAGTAGAATTTTCTTAAAAAAACAAATTAATTTGTTAAAAAAAGGAATCGTAATCCTTATATTTATGTAACTATTTGGTGTTTATAGTAATTTCACCGCTTTATAAAAAAACAAATGAGCTTTAAAACAGAAATTAATAAGGTAAGAAGAAAAGTTACGCGTACTTTAACCAAAAATATTGGAAGCACAAAATTCAATACTATTGATACCCATTCCAAGGTAGATTTTAAAAATATTTTAATATCACGTCCTAATCACCGTCTTGGAAATTTACTTCTTATCACTCCTCTAGTTCAAGAAATTAACAATACCTTTCCGGATTGTAAAATTGATATTTTTATCAAAGGAGGTTTAGGTCCCATTGTTTTTAAAAACTATTCTTCTGTAGAAAATTTTATTGTTTTACCTAGAAAACCTTTTAGCGATATTATCAATTACATAAAAGTTTGGTTTAAAATCAAACAAAAGAAATATGACTTAGTAATCAATATCGATAAAGGTTCTTCGTCTGGACGTTTATCAACTCAATTTGCGAACGCCAATTATAAATTGTTTGGGGAATTAAACGAAGCCATTATAAAATCCCATCCGGATTACAATCACATGGCTAAATATCCTGTATATGAATTACGCCATTATTTGGGCCAACTTGGTTTTGTAAATCAAACTAAAGAAGTGCCAACTATTAACATTAAACTTAGTGATAAAGAGCTTCAGGATGCCAAAGCTACATTGGATGCAATAGTTCCTAACGACAAGAAAACCATCGCTATTTTTACATTTGCGACTGGTGCAAAATGCTATCCCCCTGAATGGTGGAATCCAGTGTATGAAAAATTGCTTACCACTTTCCCGGATTATAATATCGTCGAAGTATTACCGGTTGAAAATGTATCTCAAATAGGTTTTAAAGCACCATCCTTTTACAGTAAAGACGTTCGTGAAATTGCCGCATTTATCGCTAAAACTGAAGTTTTCATAGGTGCCGATAGCGGAATAATGCATCTGGCTTGCGCATCTCAAACTCCAGTTTTAGGTTTATTTTCAGTAACTATCCCAGAAAAATATGAGCCTTACGGCAACAACAGCATTGCAATTGATACCAATGTTACGAATCTTGATGCAATAATTGAAATTGTAAAAAAACAGCTTAGTTAACAGAAGCTGTTTTTTTTAAACAATTTTATATTATTTTTATTTAGAACAATTAAAAATAATAATTATATTTGTTACCTATTCTTGAAACTATGGAACAAATACATCAAATTTATCTAAACAACATTGGAATTGCTTTCTATTGGGAAAAAGAAGAAGGAAGTATACCATGTAGAATACAGATTATCTTAAAAGAAATAGGTTTATTTTTGAACCTGAGTGAACTTAAAGATTTCAACTATTTGATTGACGAAAGTATCGCTAAAAACAGTTATTGTGAAGACTGTGCGCTTAAAAATGCTAATTGCAAATTTTTACTAAAAACACCTCTTTATCCTTTAGATCTCAGTGTTTCCATGAATGAATTAAAAGAAATAAAAGATTTAGTAAATGGAACCCTTTTTAAAGTAGAAATGGAAATATACCTTTACGGCGAAGGACGAAATTAGTTTCCAAATGTTTTTAATTTGAAAGTTTCACCATCAAAAACACCATAGGTAAAATAAGAAATCCAATCGCCCAGATTAACATAATTAGCATTTTGCCCTACGGGATGAATCATTGGTAAATGGCGGTGGCCAAAAACCAAATAATCATAATGTTTGCTTTCTAATTTTCTTTTGGAATACAAAATCAACCATTCCTTATCTTCTCCTAAAAATTTCACATCTGATTCTCCAGAAATCAATTTGTTTTTAACTGATAAATATTGAGCTAATCGCACTCCTAAATCAGGATGTAACCATCTGAAAAGCCATTTAGAAAAAGGATTAGTAAACACTTTTTTCATGCGTTTATAGCCTTTATCTCCGGGTCCTTTTCCGTCGCCATGACCTATTAAAAAAGTTTTTCCATTAAAAGTAAATTCGCGATTATCATGATAAACAGGAATGTTCAATTCTTTTTCAAAATAGTCTTCCATCCACAAATCGTGGTTACCAACGAAGAAATATATTAGAATTCCGCTGTCGCGAATTTCAGCTAATTTGCCTAGAATTCGAACAAAACCTTTAGGAACAACGGTTTTATATTCGAACCAAAAATCGAATAAATCTCCTAAAAGAAAGATAGCTTCTGCATCTTTTTTTACCTCATCCAGCCAAGCCACGAATTTTTGTTCTCTAGGAAAACTCAATTCGGCAGTAGGAGCACCAAAATGTTGGTCGGAAGCAAAATATATTTTTTTATTAGAAGCTAACTGCATGTATCAAAAGTAGGTTTTGGAAAATTATTGATTATCACTTGCAAACCATTCTGCAAATGAAGTATCAGTCTCTTGCAGTTTTAAAGAAAATAATTCAATTCCATCAGGCAATCTACTGATAATTCTTTGAGCAAAATCAATAACCATATTTTCAGAAGTAGGTTGATAATCCACTAAAATAACATGATGTCCACGATTTTTTAATTCTGCAGCCAATTCAATATGTGGAGTAGTTTCGTTAAAAACAGTAGCATGATCAAACTGATCTACTACTTCTTCTTTCACGATTTTCTTTAAATCACCAAAATCAATAACCATCCCATATTTCACATCATTGCGATTGGTAATTGGTTTCCCGATAACCGTTACCGACAATTTATAACTATGACCATGCACATTTTTACATTTTCCATCATAGCCATATAAGGCGTGACCGGTTTCGAAACTAAATTGTTTTGTGATTCTGATATTACTCATCGTGGATAAATTTTGACTGCAAATTTAAGGAATTGCTACGAGAAATAGCTATTTCGCTTTTTTAAACTGCTCCAAAGCACTTTTAGTAAAATCAGACAAGACCAATTGACCTGAAATAGCAGCTCTTTCCAATAAAAGCGTTTCCCAATCTTCTGTTCCTTCCCAAATCACTTTTTTCATTTCCTGTAAAGCCTGAGGATTGTAGGAAGCTAATTTGGTACTGAATTGAACAACCGAATGATCTAAAAGTTCAATTGTTTCAAAAACTTCGGCATACAATCCTTTTTGTTGTGCCCAAGTTGCCGATTTCCATTTCAGGGGATTTAAGGTCATTTCGGTCATAGCTGTTGTACCTATTTTTCTGGAGACAGCAGGTTCAATCACAAAAGGACCAATCCCGATTGCCAGTTCCGATAATTTAATAGCTGCATTTTCAGTTGCAAAAACATAATCACAAGCCGATGCAATTCCTACTCCTCCGCCAACGGCTTTCCCATGAATACGCCCGATAATTAACTTCGAACAAGTACGCATGGCATTAATTAAATGTGAAAAACCTGAGAAAAAATTCAATCCTTCCTCAGCATTTGAAACCGCTAACAATTCATCAAAAGAAGCGCCGGCACAAAAAGCGCCAGTCCCTGAACTCTTTATAACAATTACAACTACCTCATCATTGGAACTTAAAGCAGTAATTTCAGCTGTCAGTTTATCCAACAAGGAACGTGGAAAAGAATTACTTGCCGGATGTCCAAATTCGACTGTAGCAATTTTATTTTCTATTACTGTAGTTAATGAGCCTTTTGTATCTTGCATAAGAATTATGAATAGTTTAGGTAAAGTTAAAAATATTCAACGGAAAGCATAGTTTTTTCAAAAGTTGTTTTTTGATTCATAGAAAATACTATATTTGCGATGCTTTGGGGGATTAGCTTATTTGGCTAGGCGTCCCGATAGTAATCGGGAAGACGACCATACAAAACAATTGGGGGTTTAGCTAATTTGGCTAGAGCGTCCCGATAGTAATCGGGAAGACGACCATACAAAACAATTGGGGGATTAGCTCATTTGGCTAGAGCGCTACGCTGGCAGCGTAGAGGCGACCGGTTCGAATCCGGTATTCTCCACAAAAAAAAGCCTGTAAACATTAAATTTACAGGCTTTTACTTTTATATTTTTTTGAAATTACTTTCCAACACAATCCACAGTTGAAAATTTATATTTTACATTTTCATAATCAATAGGTTCTCCTTTTACAAAATAGGTAGCTCCCATTGAAGTTTCCAATTTCCCGTTTCCTAAAACTAACAAACTATCTTTTTTCAAGAAAGCCATTGGATTTTTATAGGTCACTTTTTCATTTCCTTCATCAATATAGGTATAGCTAACTAATAAGGTATCACCATGATATTCACCATAAATTTCCCCTATTTTTTTAGGATTGGCATAAATTTTCATCACTAAATCCCCGGATATTTTTCCACTTTTTAAAGTATTCACTTTCAAATCAACAGTGTCATTTTCATACATTGCCTTATAGCACGTACTACTTACGATTTCTTCTGCTTTTTCTTTAGCAGCATTAGCATCTTTTTCACTTTGATTATTTTTACAACTTTCAAAACTTATGCAGGCAAATAACAAACAAAACAAGGCAGGAATTCTCATATCAGTATTTTTTGATTAATAATTTGTAATAGCTAATTTACAAACAAACCCGGTTTATTATCCTATTTTCCAAGCTATATTTTTTAAAAATTAATCATTACTTCCTTTTCATTCCAATTCTAACAACAAAACCGATTGTGCCTCAATGTTAAATTCACTTTTTAAATCTACCGTTTTTCCGGACAAAACATCTTTACCCAATTTGAAATCTTTTATATTTTCCTGAAACCGTTTTGGTTCAATAACAGCTGAATTCAATCCATTATTTACAATCACCATAACGGTTTTTTTATCGGTAGATCTGAAATAAACATAGACATTATTTTCCGGTAAATAATGAGTCATTTTTCCAAAATGTACCGCTTCATTGGTTTTTCGCCATTGGAATAATTTGGATGTAAAATCAAAAAATTGTTGTTGTTCAACAGTTCTACCATTTTTTGTAAAAGCATTATTGCTGTCGCCTTGCCAGCCTCCCGGAAAATCCAAACGAATAGCTCCATCACCTTCATTTTTATTACCTGCCATTCCAATTTCAGAACCATAATACAACTGCGGAATCCCTCTAACAGTAGCCAGAATACTCATAGCCATTTGGTATTTCTTGAAATCATTTTTGTAAAGTTCGTTAAATCGTTGCGTATCATGATTTTCAATAAAAGTCATAATGTTATTCGTATTAGGATACAAAAAATCATTGGTGAAATTATCGTAAACTTTAATAAGTCCTTTATCCCAACTTGTTTGATTTTCATCAAATGCAGTTGCTAAAGCATTCATCAGTGTAAAATCCATGACACTTGGTAAATGGGAATTATAATTTTGAATAGCAGCCACTTTACTGTCCTTTTGCCAATAGGCCATTTGTGCCTGATCTTGCATCCATACTTCGCCTACGATATTAAAATTAGGATATTCATCGGTAATGGCTTTTGTCCATTTAGAAATTCCTTCTTTATCATTATAGGAATATGTATCTACACGAAATCCATCTAAATCGGTATATTCAATCCACCAAATGGCATTTTGAATCAAATAATTTAGTACCAATGAATTCGACTGGTTCAGGTCGGGCATGGATTGTACAAACCAGCCGTCCATACACATTTTTGCATCAATTTTAGAAGCATTCGGATCAAATTGGGTTGTCATTCGATAATTGGTTTGCGCATATCCAGGGAACTGATGAATCCAATCATAGGTTGGTAAATCCTTCATCATCCAGTGTGCCGCTCCCCAATGATTGGTCACATAATCCATAATGAGTTTCATGTTCCTTTTATGCAATTCGGCAGCCAATTTCAGATAATCTTCGTTTGTTCCATAGCGTGGATCAATTCGATACACATCGGATTGTCCGTATCCATGATAAGAACCCTGAGCATCATTATCTTCGCAAAGCGGTGTTGACCAGAGTGTAGTAGCTCCTAATTCCTGTATGTAATCCAAATTTTGAATAATCCCTTCGATATCGCCTCCATGCCTTCCGGACGGATTGTTTCTGTCCGCTTTTTCAGCCAGTGCTTTTTGACTGTCGTTTTTTGGATTTCCATTGGCAAAACGATCAGGCATTAGCAAATAAATCATATCCGAAGCATCGTAACTTTTGCGTGAAGCGGAATTTTCTCTTCGCTGCTTTAAAGCATACTTTTTAGTGAAAACTACTTTTTTATTTTTCGAAAAAGAAAATAATAATTCTTGTGCAGCAAGATCTTTGGTGTCGATTGTTACAAAAAGATAATTGGGATTCTCTGTTTTTTCAACTGATTTAATACTTACCGCATCAGAAACCGAAACTTCATTTTCAGCTATATTTTTGCCATAAAATACAATTTGAAGTTCGGGATTTTTCATGCCGGCGTACCAAAATGGAGGCTCTACTCGTTGAATTTGCCCTATACTTTTTAAAGAAATAAAACAACAAAACAGGAAGCTCCATTTAAAAAATGCCTTTATTTTTCTTATTGGATTCATATCACTTATTCAAAAACTGAAAAATTTAATTGGTCTTAAAATTCCAAACCTGACCTATAGTCTCCCCTCCTTTGTTATCCTTAACCACTACTTTCCAGTAATAATTGGTAGCTGCTTGTAAAGTAGAACTTGTCCAAGAAGTGCTTGTACTATTACTTGCCACCTTTATAGTTGGTATAGCTGTTGTTCCAAAATAAACATCATAAACCAGCACGTCACTAGTATCAACATCGGACGCAGTCCATTTAAGAGTTACAGTAGTTGTGTTTACAAAAGAGTTAAGTTCAGGCTGCACCATTTGAGGTAAAAATGGAGCATGGTTAGCCACGGCTTCTGCCTCGGTATAAAAACTATAGGTAGCCGAATAATTACTTGAAGCATTCTTGCTGTCAGTTGCTTTTACTCTCCAATAATAAGCTGTTCCTTTATTCAAAGTCAGACTTTGAAAATTCGAAGTTCCTTCGGCAGTTTTCACAATTTGGGTGAACTGATTATCAGTAGCAATTTGAATTTGATAGGTAATTGGATTTTTCTCCGCATCCGTTGCAGCATTCCATTCAAAATTAAGATTGTTAGTAATACACAATTGATTATCCGCTGGCGTAACTAATGTAGGTACTGTTGGGGCGGTGTTTTTGGCTTCTTCGTTAGGCGATGAATCTCCACCACCACAAGAAATCAACAAGCAGGAAGCTATTACAATAATATAAATATTCTTTCTCATGTTATTCTTTTATAATAGTTATACTTACAGGATTTTCTACTTCAACTTTGGCGATATAAACTGCCGAAGCCAATTTCCCTAAATTCATTTGCACCATTTGATTTACTACTGGATAACTTTTATTAGAAATTAATTGTCCACCAATGGAATACAAAGCAATGTTGACTTCATTTTTAGAAGTAGGAACTGCAATGGTCAAAACCTCCTGAACCGGATTAGGATAAGCTAGCACATTACCCAAATTATCTGCAATGTTTTGTGTATAGATTCCCTCGCATGGAACTGCTGTTTTTACAACTAAAACATCTCCTTTTTGAACCTCAACTGAAAAAATAGATTCGTTAGTTTCAAATTGAGTAACCCCATTCAACTCCACCTGATAAGGCGCTGTTCCTTCGGCTATTTCTATTGCCAATTTATTCGAAGAAAGGGTCGATTTTCCAACTAAAGTTCCACCAGCATTAATGGTTATTGTAAAACATTGTTCGAATGTTTTTCCTGTAATACTAATACAAACTGGGTAAGTTCCGGGAGCCAAATCAGAAACCGTCAAATTATTATTTACAAAATTGTAATTAGTTCCATTGATGTTGGCAACATAATTATAAGATTGAAGCGCAGTGATACTAATTTGCCCATTTTTTTTATTGGCACAAGTTTCTGATTTAGCCTCAACCGTAAAATTATCCGAAGGCAAAACAAAAGGAACAGTAGCAGCAAATGCGGGTTTGTTACCATAAATTCTAAATTGACCCGCCGGAATAGCAATAGTAGCATTCACATTGGTTACATTAAATGTTGAATTATCCATCAAATTGTACCATTCGCCTGAATAAGGAAATCCGGTAGCCACATTTTGGGTAGTCACATCAAAATTGCTCAAAATTACCACATCTTTCAGACTGTTAGCAGGCAAAGCAGCATCGGAAATTTTTATATTCTTAGTTAATGAACTGGTATTACTTATAGTTGCTGTACCTAAAAAAACCGGTTCTTCGGTTTTAAGCTTAATCATTTTCGCCCAATCCGAATAAATTTTAGAGCGATTGTCATTGGCTAACCAATTATTTGTCCATTGTGGTTGAGGCTTGGTAGCCAATTTACAATCGCCAGAAGTAACATCCGAATCTGAATTCACAGTTCCATCATTACAGGTAAAAATGGAATTTTCAGAACCTAATTCCCCAAAATGCCAAATCATTTTTGGTCCCGGAACCAATAAAGAAACTGCTCCAATAGCCGACATTCTAGATAAAGCTGTATTTAAGTTTTTGACATTATGAGTAGCATTGGTATTATTACCAAATTGCAGATTTTTATACATCAGGCGTTCTTCGTCATGACTTTCTGCATATCCTATCAAGCGGTTTTTACTAAAACCTCTGCTACTGCTGTTCATTCGGGCAATATTTGAGGCATACCCCATTGACAATTGGTTGTACTCATTAGTCATTTTCCCCCATAACATAATTCCTTTGCTTGGTGTTTCTTCAATTCTGTAGTTTGCCCATTGTTGCTCTTCTTGATCGGTTCCAAGATGTTCGAAAATAGTATAATGTGTTGGGTCTAAACTCCAGGAATAATCGGCATAGGATTTTAAAACTGCTACTCGATCGGCTCTATACGCATTGGTACAGGCTTCATCATTTGCGGTACATTCCTGTGTAAAACCTTTGGTTAAATCCCAACGAAAGCCATCAATTTTATACTCTTCAATCCAATGTTTAATTACGCGATGAACATAATATTGGGTTCTGGATTGTTGATGGTTAAAGTCTTCGCCAACACTGTATGAATGTTTTGCCACCGTATTAAAATAAGGGTTTTCAGTTGAAGGACTTCCCCAACCATCGCCATCAGCATCATTCATCCACATGCGTACCATTGGATTTCGACCAAAAGCATGATTCAAAGCGACATCCAAAATTACTGCAATACCGTTTTGATGGCATTTATCAATGAGTTCTTTTAATTTTTCGGATGTTCCATAAAATTTGTCCAAAGCCAAGTGGAAAGAAGTGTTGTAACCCCAACTTTCATTGCCTTCAAATTCCATTACCGGCATTAAATAAATCGCGTTTATTTTCAGGTTTTTGAAATAATCAATTTTGTCAATTAAACTTTGATAGTTTCTTTTAGCATCAAAATCTCTTACCAAAACTTCATAAACTACCAGTTTTTCTTTATCCGGTTTTACAAAATTAGTGGTCGCAGCACTCCATGAGTAAGGGGTTTGCCCCGTTTGTAAAACAGTGACTTCACGTTCCTGCCCTGTTGGGTAAGACGGTAAGTCAGGATAGGATGCAGCCGGAATTGCAGGATCATCAAAAGGCGATAAAACCAGAGTAGAGTAGGGGTCGGCTGTTTTGACCAAACTTGGAGAACCCGCCAAAGGCGTTTGATCCACCACCCAATATTGATAAGTATAATTAGTTCCTGCTGTTAGTCCTGTTAGTTCTAACCAAAATTTAGTAGATCCTGCCGTAGCATCTTTTTTCATAGCATAAGCTGCAGTAGGTTGCCAATTGTTAAAACTTCCTGCTACATATACAAAATCTTTTAACGGCGCATCTAATACCAAAGTAGCTTTAGTAGCATCATTCGGATTATAATTGATTCCATCTACTAAACCAGCTGGAATCGTTTCAGAAACAACAGTTGGACTCACAACAGCAGTGAACTTTTTAACAATAGTAGTTGTTCCTTGAGTTACTTCTAATTCATAATTTTGATTACCTGTAATATTGGTATGATTAAAAGCATAACTAGCTGTAGCCGCATCAGTATTGATAGAAACCCCATTGGATTTCAAATTGTAATTCGCAACACCATTGGTATTTGATGCTGTTATATTCAGACTCCCTCCAGAGGCTAAAATAGTAGTACTGTTTTGAGCTGGCGTATTCAATGTAACTTGAAAAGAACCAACTTCAGTCAAAATATTTTGTGATTTTTTGTCGCCAGTTCCGTCTTTAGCTTTAATCAAAAAACCAAACCTCCCTAACCCAACTCGATTAAAAAATGTACTAGGAACAAAAGTCATAGTATAAGTATCCGATGCTGAATCGTAAGTAAAACGATTTGCTTCGTTAGAACTCGCCCAAGTTCCATTGGTTGGACAATCACTTTCATTCGTATCATTGATATCATAGGACCATGCCCACATATACAGAGCATTCCCTGTTACTCCCCAGGTTGCCTCATTAATGCTAGACCCATTAACAGTAATTGTTATTGAAGTGGCTTCTTCAAAAGTAGCGGGAGCAATGGTATGAGTAACTGTTTGTTGTTGTCCAAAAACAATACACCCCCATAAAAGAATCCCTAAAAGTAAAATTTTTCTCATCCTATTTGAATTTATAAAAAATTAATGAAAAAAAGGGTTGCCATAGAGACAACCCTTTTCTTAAAACTATCACTAAATTAGTTTTTAGTGATTGTGTATTTGTAGTTTCTTGGTGAACTCAAGTCAAGAGTAATAGTATAGTTTCCAGCTGCGGCAACTTTAATATTATCACCACCGTATTCTAAACTTCCATTTGCACCTGTATCACCCATGTTTACATCCCAATTGTTATTGGCTCTAAATTTCATTTCTTTACCACCAACTAAAGCTGCAGTAATTTTCCAAACTTTAGCTGCAGGATCATAAGTCATAGCAGTACTATTATCCCATGAACCAGAAGTAGCATCTCCAACAATTCCCCATGAAGTTGCAGTGGTTTTGTAAGTTAACTTCTCTGTATCAACCTCTATTCTGTAATATCCAGCGGCAGTCATTTTCAAGTTAGCACCTTTTGGATCTAAAGTTCCAGCAGTAGCACCTGCACCAAATTCACCTTTCCACTCTGGGAAGCTTGTAAATTTAAATTCACCAGCACCAGCAAAATTAACATACCCTTCAAAATCAACTTTTCCAAATCCTGAAGCAGATAATTGTGGAGAAGAAGCTGGATCCCAATCTTTTGGATATCCTGAAGCTTCTGCATAACCGCCTGGAACCCACAATTTAGGATTTTCAGTAGTGTATGGAGTTAAAACAATTCCAATCACATTAGAATACATTGGAGCCATATTACCAGTTACAGCACTAACTCTTGCTTCAAATTCAGCAGGGGCAAAAGGAGTCGCTTTTAATGCTAATGCAGCCTTATTCATAGTCTCTACAGTCACAGAAACCTGATTTTCAGAAACAACAGATCCTATTACTTGAGGAGTTTTGAATTCATTCCCTTTTTTATCAATCTCTACAGAGTATGTTATCTGAACATCCCCAGAAAAGTTAGCAGATTTCCATGTAAAACGTTCAGCTTGAGCTGTAGCATTTTCAGGTTTTAAAACATAGGCTGCACCTGAGGTTGGAGCAGTCAACACAGGAGAATCAACTCCTTCAATTACAGGTCTATCTTGTACATCTTCAACGTTACATGATATAGCTAACATTGCAAACAATGCAATTAATGATCTTTTTATATTTTTCATTGTATCGGTTTTTTTTAATTAGTATCCAGGGTTTTGTTTCAATTTGTTGTTAGCAACTAAAGCTGTTGCTGGAATAGGGAATAAATCTCTGAAAGATTGTGTTGGAGAGCCTCCAGCTACATTACCTTTCCAAGGCCATAAGTAAGAACCACCCGTAAATTTACCGAAACGAATTAAATCAGTTCTACGGTGTCCCTCCCAGTGTAATTCTTTTGCTCTTTCGTCAAGGATAAAATCTAAAGTAAGATCTCCTGCAGAAATAGTTGTTGTTTGAGCACGAGTTCTTAGCGCATTAACATAACCTACTGCAGTAGCCACATTACCACCAGCACCTCTAGCAACACATTCGGCATACATTAGATAAGCATCAGCTAAACGAAAGATAGGGAAATCCGTATCAGCAAAATTTCCAGATTTATCAGATCCTTGAACACCTGCTTTTGTAACATTTCTGAATTTTTGAATAGCATAACCATCTGAAAAGCTTCCCACATTTTTAATCTCTTTTGATTGACCTTGTGTAAAGAAGTTTCCACGTACATCAGTTGAACCCGTAGGGAATTTATCAACAAATGCAGAAGTAGTTCTAATACCGGCCCAACCTCCGTTGATACCAAATTCTGAAGCTTTCATATCACCACCAACTGGAGCGTGAACCAAGAATGTTGTTCCACCATAAGTTTGAGTATTAAGACCATCAAAAGCAACAGCAAAAATAAACTCATTTTGAGCTCCATTTGAATTGTTATCAGCTAAGAACAAATCTTTATAATTGTTATGAATAGCATACCCAGAAGTTATTACTTTGTTAATTAATGGTAATGCACCTACATAATTATCAGTTCCAGTATACACTTTTGCATTCATATACAATTTAGCTTGCAACATCCAAGCTGCAGCCTGATCTACTCTATACAACTCATTAGTTTTTGGAGTCTTTAATTCTGGCGTCAAAGCAGTCAACTCATCGTCAATGAACTTATAAATCTCCGCTCTTGAAGCGTATTCAGGATAATAGAATGTACTTGGAGATGTTTCCGTTACAATTGAACCACCACCAAAAGTATCAACTAAGTGCCAGTATGTCAACGCTCTTAAGAAACGTGCTTCAGCTCTGTAGGTTTTAATTTCTGCTAGAGTTGCAGCATCTAGTCCTTTTCCATTTAACTTTTCATCTGTCGTTTGTCTTAAAAACTCATTACAGTTAACAATCTGAAAAGAGAAACGAGCAAAAGTAGCAGCAATAAATGTATCTAAAGAAGTCCATGTTTGATAGTGAAAATCTTTGATTGTTCCGTCATTCCATGCAATAATTGCTTCATCTGTGGTAAGCTCTTGCATCATCCAAAAACCTCTAATATATTGGCTAGCACCTTCATCTATTCCTGAAATATCAGGAGAACCAGCAGGCCCTGATTGACCTGAAGTAGCAAAACCAGCATACAACTTAGCTAAGAATTGTTTATAGGAAGCTGGATCTTTAAAAAATTCATCTCCAGGAACAGCAGCAGTATTTTCTGGAGCTTGGTCCAAATCATTGGTACACGATGGGAATAACATCACCAACAGTAACAAAGAAATACCCAATAATTTAATGTGTGTCTTTTTCATTTTTCTTGTTATTTGCATTAGAAATTAACGTTTAAACCTAACGTGAAAGTTATTGGTCTCGGGTATAAATTATTGTCAATACCTCCAGAAATTTCTGGATCAAGTCCTTTATAGTCCGTAATTAAGAATACGTTTTGAGCAGCAAAAGTTAATTTTACTAAAGAATTTGAATCTGGTTTTTGATTAAAAGTATATCCAATACTAACATTGTCCAATCTCAAGAAAGAAGCGTCTTGAATGTAGTAATCAGACTCATATCGTTTCGTATCTTGAGTTGTAAATCCAGTTTCTAAAATATTTTGAACGCCGTTCGACAAATCCGTATCTCTAATCAAAATGTTTTGGAATGAACCATTATTAGAATCTACGTTATTGTAATTGAAATTACCCCATGATCCTCTGAAAGCAGCCGCAAAATCCCAATTTTTATAAGTAACTGCCGTGTTAAACCCGTAGAATACATCAGCTGCTGGTTTGTGGAAACGGTACTTGTCTTGTTCATTTACGATTCCATCTTTATTTCTGTCAATATACACCCCGTCTAAAGGCTTTCCATCTGCTCCATAAGCTTGCTCATATACATAGAATGAACTTGGAGCATATCCTACTTGGTGATTTTGAATCGTATTTCCTGTACCTCCTGCATAACCTCCAACATTAATACCTGGAGTATTATCTTGAGCAGTAGTTAATGCTGTAATTTTAGAATTTTGGAAAGTAATATTTCCTCCAATACTCCACTCTAAGTTATCGGTTTTAACTGGAATTACATCTCCAGAAATCTCGATACCTTGATTTCTAATAGTACCAATGTTATAATTATCAGCATTTGAAAATCCAAAGAAAGGTGGATTAGCAGTAAACAACAACAAGTCTTTAGTATCTCTTTGATACACATCTACAGTACCTTTGATTCTGTTATTTAAGAATCCAAAATCGATACCTGCATTTATTGTTGTAGTTTCTTCCCATTTCAAATTACTATTGTATGGTTGTGGTCTATAAGTATTGTAATAGATATTACCAAACTGATATTTAGCTTGTGAATTTGAAACCAAATACAATGGAATTGATGGATATTGAACCCCTATATCTTGTTGTCCAGTAACTCCCCAACCCGCTCTTAATTTAAGAGTAGAAACACTCTCCACATCTTTTAAGAAATTCTCATCATTAATTTTCCAAGCCACTGCTACAGCTGGGAAGTTACCCCAACGATTCTCTTCAGTAAATCTTGAAGTACCATCTCTTCTAAATGAAGCTGTAATTAAATACTTGTCAGCAATTGTAAAATTAGCTCTAGCAAAAAATGATTGCAAATTAACTCTTGTTGCATTTGGAACACCTGGATTTACTTGATTGTTTTCAAAAACAAAGGAAGTACCATCATTAAAATCTCTAAAATCTTGATAGGTATAACCACCAGTTACATCTAGTTGTGTATCGATGGCATCAATTTTCTTGTTGTAATTCAAAAACAAATCCATCAACTTGTTGTTTCTGGTACCAGTATTTTCATACGTATTGTTAAATCCTGAACCAGGCAAACCAAATAAATAATCCGAATTAGTATTACCGAAAGATCTACCACTCAATTCATCAATACCAAAATTAGCAACCGCTTTCAATTCTGGCAAAAAGTGTAATTTATAATCAAATTGAATATTACCAATACTTCTAAAAGAAGAACCATAATTATTTTGTTGATTGATTAAGGATAATGGATTTCTACCTGCCAATTGATTGAATTGTGTTGGATTTGTCATCCACTGAAAGTAAGTTCCATCAGCATTCTTAATCGATTGCGTAGGATCAAATTGTATAGCAGCTCCAATTGCACCTCTATTACTATAATTGTTTTTCAAGTAAGAGGTATTACTATTGATTTGTACTTTTAAATGTTTGTCAAAGAAATCTCCAACTAATGTAGCAGAAAGTGTAGTTCTTTGTAAATTATCTCTTAACAAGATACCATCTAAATTAGCATATCCAACAGAAGCTCTGTAAGTAATGTTATCAGAACCACCACTTACAGCAATGTTATGATCTGTACCTAAAGCCGTTCTGTAAATCTCTTTTTGCCAATCAGTATTTGCAGCACCTAACAAAGCTTGTTGTTCTGTAGTACCATTAGCAGTAACGAAATTTCTAAATTGATTTGCAGTTAACACGTCAACTGTTTTGGTAACTTCAGAAACTTGAAAATTCCCATTATAGCTTACTTGTAAATCCCCTGCTTTACCTTTTTTGGTAGTAATGATGATTACCCCGTTTGATGCTCTTGAACCATAAATAGCGGTTGCCGATGCATCTTTTAAAACAGTGATAGATTCAATGTTATTCTGGTTAATAGTCGTTAATGGATTTCTACCACCGTTAATTCCTCCTGCTGCTACTGGAACTCCATCAATAACATACAAAGGATCATTATTAGCATTTAAAGAAGATCCACTTCTAATTCTAATAGTTGCGCCCTCACCAGGAGAACCACCACCATTTACAATTTGTAAACCGGCTACTTTACCTTGTATCATCTGATCTGCAGAAGTAACAGGCCCTTTGTTAAAGTCTTTAGTTCCCAATACGGTTACGGCTCCTGTGGCATCTTTTTTCTTAACAGTACCATAACCTACCTGAACTACAACCTCTTTTAACTGATTGGAATCCTCTGTAAGTGTAATTTGAAGTTTCTGTCCGTTTGGAGTAACTTCTTTTGAGCGATAGCCGATAAAAGATACGACTATTATAGGAGATTTTACCGTTGATACCGGTAAAATAAACGCTCCATTTAGATCGGTAATGGTACCAATATTGGTACCTTTGATTCCCACACTTGCTCCAATTAGGGGGTCTCCTTTTTGATCTATGACAGTGCCCGAGACATTTTTAACGGTAGTTTGGGCAACTACACTTGGCATAATAAATAGGATGCTGCATAACATTAGAATGCAATACATACTTTTTTTCATTTTTACCATGATTTTGGTTTTTTGGTTATTTATAAATGTTTCTAACAAAATCTGAACATATAGTAATCTATGGTGTTTAATTACTATTTCGATTTCGATAATGTAAAATTAATATAAAAATTATAGGGTTTAATGAGGGACTGTTTTTTAAACAATTAAAATGTAGTTAAACATGCTCTATTATTGATTTTTAAATACTGATTTTCAATTAATTAAATATTTTATTGTTTAAAAAAAAGTAGTGACTTTGTAGTGAAAAAAACGGGTTTTCATGCATTTTTTAAACGAATTGTAAATCACAGCTTCAAAACTACCGTAATTATATAATTCACAATTATTATTAATTTATTTTACACAAAACATAAAATAAAATTACGAAAAAAGATGAAATTAAAAAATATTTTGAAAAAATTATTTCACTGAGTATCAAGCCTCTTTTATGTCAAAAAAAACAAAAAAACAAGGTTTTAACAGCGTAAAAAAGGCTCAAAAAAGGATTCATTTCGTATTTAAATCAGCTTTTCATTAGTATTACTATTAAACTATTTTTTAAATTGAAAAAAAGTTGAAAATTGAAACAATAAAAGCCTTATTACCCAAATACAATGACTGAATCACTAACTGCTTTACATATAATTTACAGTTGATACTAAAATTCACTTAAGAAAAAAATAGTAAGTTGACTGAATATGGACAAAAAAAAGAGGCTATCTCACAAAAATGAGATAGCCTCTTGAACCAATATAGTCAGACTATAGCAACCTTCACTATATTAACCAACTACTATTCTACTTTATTAATTACTTTTTTCGATTATACTAATTGCGTATCCTCCTGCAGGTACTGACAATTGGCTCAACTTCGTTTTATTAGTCACATTCATTTTTCGAATTGTGTACGCCTGTGGATTTGTTTTGTAATGAGCATTTTTTGCATCAGCATAAATTGTAGCTTCATATTTTTTACCTTTTTCAAGGAAATCAAAACTTATGGTAGATGTACGAGCAGTTTCGCCATTTACATTACCAACAAACCAATTATTAGTCCCCTTAGCTTTTCTGGCAACAGTAATATATTCTCCTGGTTCAGCTTCTAAATATCGGCTATCACTCCAATCTACTGCCACGTCTTTAATAAATTGAAAAGCATCTGGAAAACGGTTGTAATTCTCAAGTAAATCGCCCGCCATTTGTAAAGGGCTATACATTGTAAGATACAATGCTAATTGATTAGCCAACGTACTGTTTATGTGAGAAGTGTTTTCAGGATTAAGTTTGCTAATATCCATTTCAAAAATTCCAGGAGTATAATCCATTGGCCCACCAATTAAACGAGTAAAAGGAAGAATGGTAACGTGATTAGGTTTAGACCCTCCAAATGCTTGATATTCTGTACCTCTAGCCGATTCATTTCCGATTAAATTTGGATAGGTTCTGCAAATTCCTGTTGGACGAATTGCTTCGTGTGCATTCACCATTATTTTATAATCGGCAGCTTTTTCTACAGCATATTGGTAATGATTTACAATCCATTGGTTGTAATGATTTTCACCACGTGGAAGAATTGGGCCTACATAGCCACTTTTTACTGCATCATAACCATTGTCTTTCATAAACTGATACGCTTTATCCATGTGGCGTTCGTAATTACGCGTAGAACCTGAAGTTTCATGATGCATAATCATTTTAATTCCTTTTGATTTGGCATATTCGTGAATCCCTTTTACATCAAAATCCGGATAAGGAGTCACAAAATCAAAAACATAATCTTTAGAATGACCAAACCAATCTTCCCAGCCTTCATTCCAACCTTCAACAAGAACAGCGTCAAATCCATTTGCGGCAGCAAAATCAATATGTTTTTTTACATTAGCGGTATTAGCACCGTGTTTACCATTTGGTTTTGCTTTGGAAAAATCAGTTACTCCTAACTCAACAGTTGGATATTCATCTGTATAAGCCCAAGTACTTTTTCCGGTGATCATTTCCCACCAAACGCCAATATATTTTACCGGTTTAATCCAAGAAGTATCTTCAATTTTACATGGATCATTAAGATTTAAAGTCATTTTTGAAGCCAAAATTTCTCTGGCATCATCACTAACCATTACAGTTCTCCAAGGCGTTTTACAAGGCGCCTGCATATAGCCTTTATCACCTTTAGCGTCAGGGGTTAACCATGATTCGAAAACCATATTTTTGTCATCCAAATTCAAGTGCATACATGAATAGTTGATTAATGCTGCTTCATGTAAGTTGATGTATAATCCATCGGCAGTTTTCATCATCAAAGCTGTTTGCACACCAGTAGGCGAAAAGGATTGTTGAGATACATTCTCGGTAGTGGCTTTTTGAGTCAGACTTCTGATTTCAGATAATTTTGAAGTAGTATAATCATACTCTTGCGTATCGTAATCTCCAGGGATCCAAAAAGCAGTATGATCGCCATTCATTGCAAACTGACTACGTTCTTCTTTAATAACAAAATAAGTCAGATTCTTTTGTAAAGGGAATTCATAACGGAATCCTAAACCTTCATTAAACAGACGAAAACGAATAATTATTTGTCTGTTAGTTGCTTTTTGATTTAAGGTCACTGCCAATTCGTTATAGTGATTACGAATACTGGCCACTTCACCCCAAACCGGTTTCCAGGTTTCATCAAAAGTAGTAGTCTTTGAATCAACAATTGTAAAATCATTTAATAATGATTTGGAATCATTTTTCAGTTCCAAACCTAATTTACTTGGTTTTATTACTACTTTACCTTTGTAATTCAAGCTGTAACTTGGTGTACCATCACTTTGCAAAGAAAATTCCATTTGCAATTTTTGATTGGGCGATTTTAGCTGTTGTGCTACAACACTATTGAATGCAACACACAACAGGGTTAATAAAAAGAATTTTTTCATTTTTGGTTGAGTTAATAATTAATACTATGCTTTGATAAATCTTAGCTAACCAAAATTATATTGATTTTATCCTGCATATTTTCATTAACTAAATTTGGTAGTTCAAAACTACCAAAACAAAACATAAAAAACTAATTATAAATTATTTATATTTTTAATTCACAAAAAAAAAGTAGTACTTCTGTAGTATAAAAAAACAGCCTCAATACCCTAAAAAGGCAATGAGGCTGCAATAAAAAAACAATTTATTATTTATTTGTCCCTATCCGCATCACATTTGCTTCAAACTCATCACGAGGTCCCAAAGCTTTGTTTCTTAATTTAGTCCTGTAATTATAAATGGTAGACAAAGAGTAACGTAAAAATTCAGCTATTTTAGCACTATCGGATATTCCTAAACGAATCAAAGCAAAAATTCGTAATTCTGTATTCATTAATTCTCCCGGCTTTAATTTAATATCTTCATTATCTGTCAATAAACTATTAAATTCTTCAATAAAATCAGGAAAAAGCAATAAAAATGTTTTGTCAAAATTATGATAGAATTCTTTTAATTCTTCTTCAATAAATTCTTTTGATTTTATGGCTTTTACAAGCTCGCCTGTTTTTCCACTCGAAACAATTACGTTTAATTTTCGTCGGTATTCGTCTAATTTACTGATATAGACCGAACACTGATCCATATATCTGCCAATATATATTTCTTTTACCAAATTAGCTTCTTTGAGCGTATTATTAGTTTCATTGAGTTTTTCATTAAAAAGATGCAATTCATTATTCAATGTGATTAATTGGCCATTTGCCGAACTAATTTCCTGTTTTGCTCTTGATAATTTTTTCATTTGTTTAAATAACATAAACAAAACAACCATTAAAAACAATGACAAAATACTGGCACTAACCAAAAAGACAGTTAATTGCTTGTTATTGGTATCGTTTTGTTTTTGATAGGCCTCATTAATAATAGGGAGCATTCGCGATATTTCATACGTTCGCAAACGTGCATTGCAAAAAGAGCATCTTCTAAAGAACGTTTGATATACTTATATGCCCTATCAATATCTCCTTCTTTATACATAATAAATGCTAGTGAACGAAGGGAGATATATTCTTTCTTTTCTAACTGTAAATCATGTATTGCCGAAATAATAAGCCATTTTTTTTCCTGATCAAAATCTTTTTTGCGCTGGTAAGCCTCAGAAATCATATAAGCTACAACTGATTTATCAGGATTATTATTATTCATTTTTGGAAAATAAGACTCCAAATCACGAAGCATTTCATCATATTTTCCTTGTTGAAAAAATTTATTAGACTGAGTTATAATGTATGAACCTGAATTAACCGGATCATATTTAAAAATAGAATCGCGAAATTGCTTGGTTAACTGCACATATTTGTCTTTTTCCTGCTTAGAAGCAGCATATTCAGACATGTAGAGATAAACTGAACTATTTACCCCATAATAAAAACTTTTGATTTCAGGAGTTGAACTAATATCTAAATTAGTTAGTATTTCTGTTGCCTCCTTATACATACCTAAAGTCCCCATAATAGAGGATAAATTAAGCTTTGAGGTATTAATCTTTGTTAAATCTTTTAATGTATTAGCGACTACAAGACTTTTTCGGGCATAGTTTAAGGCCGAATCCGATTGATACGCTCTATATTGATTATACAATTTCTCATAAATTTCATACTTATGTACATTTGAAGTAGTTAGTTTTAATAAACTTCTTAATTTATTAATTTCAACTTCTTTTCTTTTATGATACAATTCGCTCTTATCAATTGTAGTATCTAATTCATTTAACAATGAGTCAATTTCAACTTGAGAATACAAAAAGAATGGAGAAAAAACAATAAGGATTACCGTCCAGAATTTACACATTGTAATGAGTTTAGATTTGAGTTTAGCAGAACTAATTTATTAAATATTTTATTCATAAATGCATTTTTAAAGATCAAAAATCATTTCTGAATAATAAAACTAATCCTTTATTTTTAAAAAATTATTTTACTATAAATATAAATAGAACTTAAAAAAGATAAGACAGCATAATAGACCCATAAAAATAACCTATGTTTCTATGAAATTTCACTTCTTTTCCTCTATAGACAAAAGCATAGGATAGATTCCAATTGTTTTTTCGGTATCTTAAACCAGCCTCACCATTAAATCGAAAAGGCTTAATATCAAAAGTTACTGGACTATCATTATTAAAAAGGCCGCCTTGAATTGTTGCATCGTAAAACTGAACATTGAACGAAGGTACCATGTAAAAATAAAACTCTGTTTCATTTAAACTCTTACCCCTACTTATGGAAGCACCGTAAAAATTGGAATCAGAAATTGGCAACAATTTTTTAAATCCAATTCTAGCAACAACAGTTGTTGAAAGGGAGTTAAATACGGTACCTATTTTAGCCTCAGATTGCCAATTAAAATCAAAAGTATTGTTTTGGATTGAATGCAAAATTGGCTTTGAATAAATCCCGTATAGCTGGATTCCTAAATCATTTTTAATTTGATAATCCCATTCTTCAAAAGAAGTATAATGAAATAATTTATGTGTACCGGATTGAACTCGATCAGCATAAGAATTAGGACCTATAAAACCTATTTGAACATATTTTTTTAAAACAGATTGATTAGTATAAAATAGCGAATTCCCATATTCTCCAAAAAGATAACCTGCAAAAGGCCGGTCAACCTTTTCTTCTTCATCAACATAAATTTTTCTGGGCATGTACATAAATTGCCCTATTCGAAACTCATTTATTTTTTTAATTAGTGCCGGATTTTCCTTTTTAGACAGATACCTATAAAATAGTTGTAGTCCATTAGTATAATATTGATCGTTCTTTGAAGAAGTGTACAAATCATTATCTGTAATTAGACCCAATTCAACAGTAGCATTTTGACCCGTTAACCGGATCGACAACAAAAGAAAAAAGGAAATAAAAAGAAATCGATTCAATCGCATTAATATTCAATTTTTCCCACCGTTCTCATAACACGCATGATTTTATCTTTGCGTCTATTAATATAAGAGGAAGAACTTGTTGCTGTAAACTTTCTAGGATTAGGTAATATTGCAGCTATTCCTGCCGCTTGTTTTCGGGTTAAATTAGCTGCATCCTTTCTGTACCAATATTGTGCTGCAGCTTGGGCGCCATAAATTCCGTCGCCCATTTCAATACTGTTTAAATAAACTTCCATAATTCGCTCCTTACCCCAAATTAACTCAATCAAAACAGTAAAATAAGCTTCGAGACCTTTTCGCAAATAACTTCTGCCTTGCCATAAAAAAACATTTTTTGCCGTTTGCTGCGAAATCGTACTTCCTCCCTTTATTCTTCGGCCTCTTTCGTTATTCTTGTATGCTTTTTGCATGGCTTTAAAATCAAAACCATTATGATGAACAAACAAGCCATCTTCACTCGCGATAACCGCCTTTTGTAAATTTACCGAAATATTTTCTAGAGGTTCCCAATCGTGATTGAGATAAACAGGTTTTCCTGCCACTTTATTCTCTATAGCGCGTATAAGCATCAAAGGAGTAAAAGGAACTGGAACAAACTTGAACAACACCACTAAAAAAAGGGAAAGCCCCACAAACCATAAAATACATTTAAATATAAAAACTCTCAATCGTGTCATAATACTAGTGGAACCCTTTTTTACAGGTTTTTTTGAATTGGATTTTGAAGTGACTTTTGTCGCCATTTATAATAAATCAAATTTTTTATAAAAGTAAAAAAAATTGTTCCAGTTATTAAAATATAACTTGATTTATCTGATTCGTATTAAAATTAGAATTGGTATTTTTAAAACAATAAAAATAATTGTTCATAATGAAAAAAATAGTTCATATAACACTGATAATAATGAGTTTAAATGCCATTTCACAAAACACAATGTCACCAGAATTACTATGGAAACTAGGAAGAATAACTACTTTAGGTATTTCTAAAGACGGAAAAAATGTAATTTATGAGGTTCATATTCCTTCTATTGAAGAAAATAAATTGAATTCTAAATATTATTCTTTGCCTTTAAATGGTGGAAATCCAATTAATATTGAATCACCAGATGACTATTTGAAAAACAAAAACATCTCTCCAGATGGCAAATACATTGTTTACAATGAAGAGGTAAAAATTGACAAAGTTCACGGAAAAGATTTTTATCCAGAGCTTGAAAAATCAAATGCACAAATTTATAATGGTCTAGATTACCGCCATTGGGACAAATGGAACGAAGGCAAATTTAATCATGTTTTTTACAAAGAAAACAAGGAAGGTTCTATAGGAATTGATGTCCTAAAGGGAGAAAATTTTGATAGTCCACAAAAACCTTTTGGTGGAGACGAAGATTATATTTGGTCTCCAGACAGCAAAAGTATTTTATATGTATCCAAGAAAAAATCAGGAACAGCTTATGCTACCAGTACTAATACTGACATTTACCAATACCATTTAGATACAGGAAAAACAATTAATATAACCGAAGGTAATTTAGGTTACGACACCAATCCTACTTTTTCACCAACAGGAAATTTAACTTGGTTACAAATGAAACGTGATGGATATGAATCGGATAAAAAAGATATTATTGTTAATCACAAAGGAATGAATATCAACTTAACAACTAATTGGGATGGAACAGTTGAAAGCTTTATTTGGAGCACCGATGGCAAAAAAGTATATTTTAATGCCGCTACTGACGGAACAATCCAGTTATTTGAAGTTGATTTCCCTGGTTTAAATAAAAAAATTCCAGTTGTTAATCAATTAACCAATGGTGATTTTGATATTACTGGATTAGTTGGTTTTTCAGGTGATGCGATAATTGTTACCCGAAGTGACATCAATCACGCTTCCGAAATTTTTTCATACAATCTAAAGAAAAAAACTTGGCTACAATTATCAAATGTAAATACGGATACCTATAAATCTTTAGCGCTAAGCAAAACCGAAAGAAGATATGTAACCACAACTGACGGTAAAAAAATGTTAGTTTGGGTTGTATTTCCACCCAATTTTGATGCTTCCAAAAAATACCCAACATTACTATATTGTCAAGGTGGACCACAATCGGCATTAACGCAATTTTATTCTTTCCGTTGGAATTTTCAATTAATGGCAGCCAACGGTTACATCGTAGTTGCACCAAATCGTCGTGGAATGCCAGGACATGGAGTAGCATGGAACGAGCAAATAAGCAAAGACTGGGGCGGACAAGTTATGGACGATTACCTTTCGGCTATTGATGATGTAGCCAAAGAAAAATATGTTGACAAAAATCGTTTAGGATGTATTGGCGCCAGTTATGGCGGTTATTCCGTATTTTATTTAGCCGGAATTCACAATAATCGATTCAAAACTTTTATTGCCCATGACGGGGTCTTTAATACCCAAAGTATGTTTGGAACTACCGAAGAGGTGTTTTTTAATAATTGGGATTTTGGTGGAGCTTATTGGGAAAAAGATAATGTTGTAGCTCAAAAGGCCTACACAATATTTAATCCGATTAACAACGTAGAAAAATGGAATAGACCAATATTAATTATTCAAGGAGGAAATGACTTTAGAGTACCTATTGGTCAAGCACAGGAAGCATTTCAAGCAGCACAATTGCGAGGAATAAAAAGTAGATTATTGTATTTCCCCGAAGAAAATCACTGGGTTTTAAAACCTCAAAATGCTTTAATTTGGCAAAAAGAATTTTACAAATGGCTAAACGAAACCTTAGAAACGTTAAAAAATAATTAATGATTGTCGCTATTTTCCACATTTTCCTTTAATTTGCTCGCAAATATTCAAGCAAAATTAAAAATCATGCAAAAAGCTCCTCTTAAAAAAATCTTTATCGCTTCAACATTTATGTTGGCTTTAAACAGCATTTCGGCTCAAGATAATCTTGTGAATTCACTTCGAGTAAATGCTAGCACTAACAGCAAAGAAAGTTTCAAATTTACAGACATTATTAACCTAGCAAATACTTCAGTAAAAAATCAAGGTTCGTCAGGAACTTGCTGGAGTTACAGTACCAATTCATACCTTGAATCAGAAATGATCCGTTTAGGCAAACAACCTGTAGAATTATCACAACTATTTTCGGCTAGAAATGCCTATATCGAAAAAGGTAAAAATTATGTTCGAATGCACGGAGCTGTTTCGCTAGGTGAAGGAGGAGAGCCTCATGATGTAATAAACATGTATGCTAAATACGGTGCAATGCCACAAGAAGCCTATACAGGATTAAATTATGGCACTTCTAACAACAAACTTGCAGAAATGAGTGCTATTGCAAAAGGAGTATTAGAAGCAGTTGTTAAAAACCCTAACGGAGATCTAACACCTAACTGGGAAAAAGCATATACTGCAGTTATTGATTCCTATTTAGGATCAGTTCCTGAAACTTTTACTTATAAAGGTAAAAGCTATTCACCTAAATCATTTGCAAAAGAAGTTGTGGGTATAAATCCAAGTGAATACATTGAAATCTCTTCTTTTACAGATGCTCCTTATTATGAGAAAACCATGTTAATGGTTCCTGACAACTGGGCATTTAATCAAATTTACAATGTAAAAATCGATGATATGACTACCATTATTGATAATGCGTTGAAAAAAGGATATACTGTTGCTTGGTGTGCTGATGTAAGTGAAAAAAGCTTTAGCTGGAAAAATGGTGTTGCATTTGTTCCATCAAAAGAATACAGTGAAATGAGCAATCAAGAAATTGGTAGTATGTTTGTGGGACCTAAACCTGAAATGGAAATCACTCCTGAATTACGTCAAAAAGCATTTGACAATTATCAAACTACCGATGACCATGCTATGCATATTGTAGGACTTTCAAAAGATCAAACAGGAAAAGAATACTACATAGTTAAAAATTCTTGGGGAGCAACGAATGATTACAAAGGGTATTTATATGTAACTAAAAACTATGTAAAATATAAAACTACCGCTTTCTTAGTAAACAAAGGAGGAGTTCCAAGTGAAATTGCCAAAAAATTAGGAGTATAATATACAGCCTGTCAAGTCCTGAAAAAATAATACAGGATTAACAAAACGTACAATTTTTAAACAGTAGTAAGCTCTGGTTTACTACTGTTTTTTTATTAATTCTTAAAAACCGAAAACATTAGTTATAAAATTAAACCATTAAGAAGTTAAGTCTCATTAAGCATTTTCTTAAATCTCTTAATACCTTAATGGTTTAACTAAATTAAAGCATAAAAAAACCTCACTTTTCAGTGAGGTTTTTTTATGTAAATATAAACTTAATTATTCTGGATCATTCATTTTGAACGTTTCCATAAATGCTGTGGTATAATCTCCCGCAATATAGCGTGGATCATCCATTAATTGTCTATGGAAAGGAATCGTAGTTTTGATACCTTCAATTACGAATTCATCTAATGCTCTTCTCATTTTACTAATTGCTTCTTCACGTGTTTGTGCTGTAGTAATTAATTTAGCAATCATCGAATCATAATTAGGCGGAATTGTATAACCTGAATATACGTGAGTATCTAAACGAACTCCGTGACCACCTGGCATGTGCAAAGTAGTTATTTTTCCAGGTGAGGGTCTAAAATCATTGTATGGATCTTCAGCATTGATACGACACTCGATAGCGTGTAATTGTGGCATATAGTTTTTACCAGAAATTGGAATTCCTGCAGCAACCATAATTTGCTCACGAATTAAATCGTAATCAATAACTTGTTCTGTAATTGGATGTTCTACTTGAATACGAGTATTCATTTCCATAAAGTAGAAATTACGGTGTTTATCAACTAAGAACTCAACGGTTCCTGCACCTTCATATTTAATATATTCAGCTGCTTTTACTGCTGCCTCACCCATTCTTTGACGTAAATCGTCAGTCATAAATGGAGAAGGAGTTTCTTCAGTTAATTTTTGGTGACGTCTTTGTACAGAACAATCTCTTTCAGAAAGGTGACAAGCTTTTCCATAAGCATCCCCTACAACTTGGATTTCGATATGACGTGGTTCTTCAATTAATTTCTCCATGTACATTCCGTCATTTCCAAAAGCAGCTGCCGCTTCTTGACGAGCACTTTCCCATGCTTTATGAAGATCTTCTTCTTTCCAGATAGCACGCATTCCTTTTCCACCACCACCAGCAGTAGCTTTCATCATAACAGGATAACCTATTTCACTAGCTACTTTTTTAGCTTGCTCATAAGATTCTAAAATCCCTTCTGAACCGGGAACACATGGTACACCAGCTTCAATCATAGTTGATTTTGCAGAAGCTTTATCTCCCATTCTGTCAATCATTTCAGGAGCAGCTCCAATGAACTTAATTCCGTGTTCTTGACAAATTTTTGAAAACTTTGAGTTTTCAGAAAGGAAGCCATATCCTGGATGGATTGCATCAGCATTAGTAATTTCTGCTGCAGCAATAATATTTGACATTTTCAAATAGGATAAGTTGCTTGGTGCAGGTCCAATACAAACCGCTTCGTCAGCAAACTTTACATGCAAACTTTCTGCATCAGCAGTAGAGTAAACAGCAACTGTTTTAATACCCATTTCCTTGCATGTTCTAATTACACGAAGTGCAATTTCTCCTCTATTTGCAACTAATATTTTTTTAAACATCTTTTAAAAGTTAGAAGTTAGAAGTTAGAAATCAGAAGTCAAGAATGCTATCAACTTAAATCTAAATATTCATCAAATTCAAATCAGCAATCTAAAATCTGTAATCTAAAATCTTAAATTTATGATGGATCTACTAAGAATAATGGTTGATCAAATTCTACTGGCGACATGTCATCAACTAAAATTTTAACAATTTTTCCAGAAACTTCAGATTCGATTTCGTTAAATAATTTCATTGCCTCAACAACACAAAGCACATCTCCTTTTCCAATAGAAGTACCTACTTCAACAAAAACAGGTTTGTCTGGAGATGGTTTTCTATAAAAAGTTCCAATCATTGGAGACTTGATAGTAATATATTTAGATGAATCATCTGCTGCTGGAGCTGCTGCAACTGGAGCCGTTGGAGCTGCTGCTGCTGGAGTAGCTATAATTTGTTGTACTGGTGCTTGAGCTGGCAATTGTTGAACATAAGTTGGCTCAGGAGTAGTACTTTCTAATACAGTTCTAATGGTAATTTTAACATCATCCATTTCTAACTTTACCTCAGCAACACCAGAGTTGGATACAAATTTGATTAGGTTCTGAATTTCTTTTAAATCCATAATATTTGTGATTTTAGTTTAATTTTTATTTCTTGTCGTATGCCCATTTTAGATAGATAGAACCCCAAGTGAATCCTCCTCCAAACGCAGCAAAAATAATAGTATCTCCTTTTTTAAACAAATGTTCGAAATCATTTAATACTAAAGGTAAAGTTGCCGAAGTAGTATTTCCATACTTTTCAATATTCATCAAAACCTTAGACTCTTCTAAATTCATTCGACTTGCAGTAGCATCGATAATGCGTTTATTAGCTTGATGGGGTACTAAAAAAGCAACATCTTCATTTGTTAGATTGTTTCTTTTTAAAATTTGCTCACTAGCATCAGCCATATTAGTAACAGCATATTTAAATACTGTTTTCCCATCTTGTCTTATACTGTGTCTTTTTTCTTGAACTGTTTCAATCGTGGTAGGATTAAGTGATCCACCGGCATCAATTTTTAAGAAATCGCGACCAATACCGTCACTTCTTAAATATTCATCTTGCAATCCAAGTCCTTCGTAATTAGGTTCGAACAACACAGCTCCTGCACCATCACCAAAAATAATACAGGTTGTTCTATCCGTATAATCTACAATTGACGACATTTTATCGGCACCAATAAGCAATACTTTTTTATATCTTCCTGATTGAATGTAAGCTGAAGCCGTTGACATTCCATATAAGAAACTAGAACAAGCTGCTTGTAAATCATAAGCAAAAGCATTTGTAGCACCAATTTGAGTTGCTACATAAGCCCCTGTTGCTGAAACTTGCATATCAGGAGTTGCTGTTGCCATTAATACTAAATCAATTTCTAAAGGATCAATATTCGCTTTGGCAATTAAGTCTTGAGCCGCTTTGATAGCCATAAAAGAAGTTCCTTTATCAGCATCTTTTAAAATTCTTCTTTCTTTTATTCCTGTACGCGAAGTTATCCACTCGTCGTTTGTGTCAACCATAGTTTCTAAGACCTGATTGGTTAGCACAAAATCTGGAACATACGCTCCAACTGCAGTTATTGCGGCCGTAATTTTATTCATTATTCTTCGGATATTTTTCCTTCTATTTTCACACAGAAGAAAACATTTTAAAAGGGGTTAAAAATACAAAAAAATCTAATCCCTTCATCTTTAAAAACTTCTTATTTAACGAAAATCACAAACAACAAAAAACTCTCACAAAATGTGAGAGTTCATGTATTTTCTATTAAAATATATTAAGCAAAAGTAGCCTCAGACTTATCAATAACTACTTGTCCTCTGTAATACATTTTACCTTCATGCCAGTAAGCTCTGTGGTATAAGTGAGCCTCTCCTGTAACAGGACAAGTTGCGATTTGTGCTACTGTAGCTTTGTAATGTGTTCTTCTCTTATCTCTTCTTGTTTTAGAGGTCTTTCTTTTAGGATGTGCCATTTTACTATATTATTTATCCGTTAATAGTTGCTTTAATTTGTCCCAACGCGGGTCTATATTCTCTTCTTTAATCTCTTTTTTCTCTACTTCTTTTACTTTTAATTCATTCAGTTTCTCTAAGGCTTCGGTTTTTAAACTTCCGTCTTTAACACCTGGATGAACGCGTTTTAGAGGTACCGAAAGGACAATCATTTCATAAATATATTGCACTATATTTATTTCAAATTCCCCAAAAGGCAAAATCAGCAATTCTTCATTATCATCATTAAAAGTCTCACCAAAACGGACAATCAACTTCATTTTACCTTTGATTGGCAAATCAAAATCTTCCCCAGTTACATCACAAGGTACATTCACAGTCCCTTTGTGTTTGAAACTTAACTCAAGCATATTGCTTTTTTTCTCCAAAACAACAGATACTTTAATATCCGAATTTTGAAATTCGTCATACTCAAATATCTCAAAGAACGCATTATCAATCTGATATTCAAAATGATGTTTCCCTAGCTTTAAGCCCACGAAAGGAATTAAAAATTCTTTTGTCCTATTCATTTCAACAAAATTTTGCCCGTAACTTCGGGAGTGCAAAGATATAAAATTATTGTAAATCCAATAACCTTATTAATCTTTTTTTATTTACATTTATTTTTCCTTTACTTTTAACGGATTCTCAACCATTTCTTGATACTGAATCCTTGAACGATAGACATCTATCGCCAAATAAACCGCTTCTTTAAAAGAATTAAAATCAGCGATTCCTTTGCCTGCAATATCATAGGCTGTTCCATGATCTGGAGACGTTCTAACCTTATTCAAACCTGCTGTAAAATTCACCCCTTTACCAAAAGACAAGGTCTTAAACGGAACCAAACCTTGGTCATGATACGTCGCAATAACAGCATCAAATTTCTCATAATGCCCACTTCCAAAAAAACCATCTGCAGGAAAAGGACCAAAAACCATAGTGCCCGCATCAAATAATTTTCTCAAAACCGGACGAATCAACTCTTCATCTTCTTTCCCAATAACACCTCCATCCCCACAATGTGGATTTAATCCTAAAACTGCAATTTTAGGTTGATTGATACTAAAATCACGAATCAACGATTGCTTTACTGTATTAATTTTTTTATGATCAAATCTTCCGTCAAACGAGAAGCCACTTGATTAATTGGCACATGATCCGTTAAGAGCCCTACTCTCAAATTATCCTGAACCATAAACATCAAAGCATCACCTTCTAATTTCTGATCCAAATAATCGGTATGACCTGGAAACTTAAAATCTTCCGACTGAATATTATATTTATTTATTGGTGCAGTCACTAAAACATCGACCAAATCTTCCTTTAAAGCTTTTGTTGCCGCAACAAAGGATTTTATGGCATATTCACCTACCTTATCATCATTTGTCCCTAAATTCAAATCAACTCCTTCTTTCCAAACATTCAACACATTGATTTTCCCTGGAACAATTTGATCTAACTTATCAATCCCATGAAGACCAACCGTAAGTTCTAAATTTCTTTTTATAAATGACAAAATCTTTACATTAGCAAAAATAACTGGCGTACATAGTTCTAACATTCGAACATCTTCAAATGTTTTAAGAATAACCTCGCTTCCAATACCATTTAAATCTCCAATCGAAATTCCTACGATAATATTTTCTGCTTTTTTAATCATACCCACAAGTTTTTATTGCTAATTTTGAAGTGCAAATTTAGTAAAATAAAACAAGAATGTTTACAGGAATCATAGAAACACTTGGAACTATCCAAGAAATAAAAAAAGAAAAAGACAATATTCACGTTACAATAGATTCTTCTATCACAAACGAACTAAAAATAGACCAAAGTGTCGCTCATAACGGAATCTGCTTAACAGTTGTAAAAATTCAAGACTCACAATATACGGTTACCGCAATTGACGAGACCATTAAAAAAACCAATTTAGGAGATTGGAAAGTAGGTGATCTTGTAAACCTAGAAAGAGCGATGAAATTAGGCGATCGTTTAGACGGACATATTGTTCAAGGACATGTAGATCAAACCGGAATTTGCAAATCCATTTTAGAAACTAATGGGAGTTGGCTTTACACATTTGAATATGACGACAAACTAAACAATTTGACCATCGAAAAAGGATCTATCACAGTCAATGGGGTGAGTCTAACAGTAGTAAACTCTCAAAAAAAAGAATTTAGTGTAGCAATTATCCCTTACACTCACGAACACACTAACTTTAAAAATTTTGAAGTAGGTTCAAAAATCAATCTTGAATTTGATGTTATTGGAAAATATGTTTCTCGCCTTTACACAAATAAACTATAAAAAATAAACGCTCGAATTACATCGAGCGTTTATTTTTTTACTATCGAAAAATAAATTTTTAACAAACCATACAATAGAGCACCGACAAATAAAAACAAAAGATTATCATTTACAGGTAATCCGGGAGGAGGCGGAACAGGAGGAGGCGGTCCACCCCCTTGAGCAACTACCTCGAAACCCAAAATCAAAAAAACAAACAATAAACACTTATTTAGCATTTTCCTCATAACATCATAAAAAATGTTCGGATTTTACAAGAAAAAATATTTTTATTTGTCTATTCATACTTAAACTCCAAACATAAAAAACAAAGGTATAGCATTTAACCGAATATATTACAATAGAAAAATCCTTTACAAAGTTAATTTTAAAGGGATTTCATCGATAATTCACCTATTTTGTAAATTATATTTCACATTTTTAAAAAAATTACTCTTAACTTAAATGACAATAAAGTTTATCAAAAATGGAATTTCACAAAACAAAAAAGCCTCTACATTGCTGCAAAGGCTTGGTTTTAAAAGTGGTCCCACCTGGGCTCGAACCAGGGACCACCTGATTATGAGTCAGGTGCTCTAACCAGCTGAGCTATAGGACCGGTTAAGAGTTTGCAATATTACTACTATTTTTTGGTTGCTCCAAATATTTTTAGCTTAGTTTTTTACCTTAGAATTAATTATTAATAATCAAAAAATCAAAAACATTGATTATGAGATTTATATCGTTTGACACAATTCTATCAAAACACCATTAGTGGTTTTAGGATGCAAAAAAACAACCCATTTATTATCGGCCCCTTTCTTTGGAACTTCATTTAAAACAACAAAACCTTCCGCTTTTAACCTTTGCACCTCATCGTTGATATTAGTAACCTCAAAAGCAATATGGTGTATACCTTCTCCTTTTTTTTCTAAAAATTTTGCTATCGAACTCTCCTGATTTGTTGCTGCTAAAAGTTCAATTTTATTGGCATCTGTTTTAAAAAAAGAAGTCAAAACTCCTTCGCTTTCTACTTCTTCAAACTTATATGGCGAAACTCCAAATAGTTTTTCAAACAAAGCATTCGAAACATCAATATCTTTAACAGCAATTCCTATATGATCTATTTTTTTCATTTAAATTAAAATTAAAAAACGCTTTTCACTAAATCTAATACCGTTTATAGTTTAAAGATAATCATTATCCAGCTGAGAGAATCTTAATAAATCAATAAAAAGTTTTAATTCCAGTAATTATAATCGTTATTTTGTAACTTCTAAATTCAGAATTACATGTTGAAAGACAAATTAAAATACATCTCATTATTATTAATTATTATCTTGGCTAGTTGCGCCAAAAGAGGCAGCATTACTGGAGGACTAAAAGATACCATTGCTCCAACTTTAAGAACGAGTTTCCCAGAGAATTTCAGCACTAATTTTAATGCAAAACAAATCAAATTAGAATTTGATGAAATTGTTATTCTTAAAGGCTTAAAAAAACAATTGGTCATTTCACCTCCAATGAAAAACGAACCACTTATTTTGCCCACTACAGCAAGTCAAAAAATCACAATTAAAATTAATGATACTTTACAACCTAACACAACCTATAGCTTTAACTTTGGACAAAGCTTAACCGACAATAATGAAGGTAATCCACTTAACCAATTTAAATATGTGTTTTCAACAGGAAATTATATTGATTCCTTAGCTATTGGAGGTAAAGTAAAATATGCATTTGAGAAAGAACCTGAATCCTTTATTTCAGTAATGCTTTACGAAGTAAACGACACCTACAACGACTCTATCATTTACAACCAAAAAGATTCTGGAGGAAAAATCCCAGGACCAAGATATATTACCAATACCCTTGATAGCTTAAAAACATTCCGATTAGAAAATTTAAAAGCGGGTAAATACCGATTAATTGCTATAAAGGACCTAAACAACAACAATAAATTTGATCCAAAAACAGAAAAAATTGGATTCATCAAAGATTATATCTCGGTTCCCAATGACACCTTATACGAAATCGAACTTTTTAAAGAGGACATCCCCCTTAAAGTTTTTAAACCTACTCAAGAAGCAGCTAATAAATTATTCTTAGGTTATGAAGGAACTATAAACGAAGCAAAAGACGTCCCTAAAGTTGTTTTAAAAAATAAAAATGAAATCATAGAAAGTATTGTAACCAAATTACCCAAAAAAGATTCATTACAAATTTGGTTCAAACCTTTAAAAACAGATTCTTTAAAAGTTGATGTAAACAAAGATGCTTTCAACAAAAATTTTGCTTTAAAATTTAAAAATCAAAAGAAAGACACCCTAACTATTAACTCTGTTAATCCTACTAATTTTTATGATTCTTTTGCTTTAGAAGCTACTACTCCATTAGTAAAATTTGATGAAACAAAAATAAAATTGATTAATAAAGATTCCGTTCCGGTTAAATTCACAACCAAATATGACGCTTTTAATCAAAAGTTATTTTTTGATTTTAAGAAAGAACCAGAAGACAAATACTCCTTTCAGATTCTCCCTGGTGCAATGACCGATTTTTTTGAACGCACTAATGACACATTAAGTTATCAAGTTAGCACGAGAAAATTAGAAGAATACGGTAACTTGAAAGTTAAATTGGAAAACGTAAAACGTTATCCAATTATACTTGATTTAATAGATTCTAAAAGCGATGTAGTTACTACGCAATACCTTGAATCTTACCGTGAAGTAGACTTCAATTTATTGAATCCCGCTATTTATGGTCTTCGAATAATTTACGATGATAATAAAAATAAAAAATACGACTCTGGTAATTTTATAGAGAAAAGAAACTCCGAAGAAGTCATCTATTATTCAAAAGAAATTGAAAATGTTAGACCAAATTGGGATGCCATTGAAACTTTTGATGTTAGCATTCCTTATAGCCCTCCACCCAAAGAAAATAAACTAAAGCCAAAGAAAAAACAATACTAACACAATTGAAAAGCATCTTTATCATTCAGGAAACCAAAAGAATTCCTAGCTGATAGCATTTTATCACGATCTAAACGAATCACAAAAACATTTTCGGTTTCTTGTGGTTCCAACTCATAATTACCCAGAAAACCGATTACTTGTGAGTGCCCCACATATTGATGCTGATTATCATCTACACCAACGCGATTCACCGCTACCACATAACTCATATTTTCGATGGCACGTGCTTTTAACAAAGTATCCCAAGCTTGAATTCTTTTTTCAGGCCAGCTCGCTACATACAAAAGCAAATCGTAATTTTCTACATTTCTGGAAAATACCGGAAAACGCAAATCATAACACACCATCGGACAAATTTTCCAACCCAAATAATCGACAATTAATTTTTTATTCCCTGCTGTATACACTTTTTCTTCCCCAGCCAGCGTAAACAAATGTCTCTTGTCGTAGTGTTCAATGTCACCTGAAGGAAACACAAACAACATTCGATTATAAAAATTCCCTGATTCCTCAATTACCACACTCCCTGTTATAGCCGTTTTTTTAGCTTTCGCCAAAGATTGCATCCACAGCAGAGTTTCTCCTTGCATGCTTTCAGCTACTGCATTAGGATTCATCGTAAAGCCTGTCGTAAACATCTCAGGGAGCACAACCAAGTCAACTGACTCATTGATTTCATTGATTTTATTTTCGAAAATATCTAGATTAGCTTTAGGATTTTCCCAAATTAGATTGGATTGAATAAGTGCTATTTTCATATTAAATCGTTTGCTGCTTCACAAAGATACGCAAAGCCAAAAAGAGATTCACAAAGATTTGAAACAAACAAAAAACGTCCCAATTTTTTAGGACGTTTTTGATATAATATAGTCGAAAGTATTATCCTTTCAAGCTAGCTGAAAGATATTCTCTGTTCATACGAGCAATGTTCTCTAATGAAATTCCTTTAGGACATTCGATTTCACAAGCTCCTGTATTCGTACAGTTACCAAAACCTTCTTCATCCATTTGTTTAACCATGTTCAATACACGGTCAGCAGCTTCTACTCTACCTTGTGGTAACAAAGCATATTGAGAAACTTTAGCCGAAACGAATAACATAGCTGAAGAGTTTTTACATGTAGCCACGCAAGCTCCACATCCAATACAAGTTGCAGCATCAAACGCTTTATCAGCATCATCTTTGTTTACCGGAATCGTGTTAGCATCAATAGTATTTCCAGAAGTATTTACCGAAATAAATCCTCCTGCGTGTTGGATTCTATCAAAAGAACTTCTGTCAACAACTAAGTCTTTTACCACTGGGAAAGCTGCGGCACGGAAAGGCTCGATAGTGATAGTATCTCCGTCTTTAAACATACGCATGTGTAATTGACAAGTAGTTACTCCTCTATCTGGTCCGTGTGCTTCACCGTTAATAAATAAAGAACACATTCCGCAAATTCCTTCACGACAGTCGTGGTCAAAAGCTACTGGTTCTTCACCAGCATTGATTTGTTGTTCGTTGAATACATCAAGCATTTCAAGGAATGACATATCAGGTTCAATTCCGTCGATTTTATAATCGACCATTCTCCCTTTATCTTGAGCGTTTTTTTGACGCCATATTTTTAATGTAAGTTTCATTTTCTCTAAGTATTAAGTATTAAGAAATAAGTATCAAGACTTTCTCTGAATACTATTTATAACTACGTTGTACTAATTTAATGTTCTCGTAATTCAACGGCTCTTTGTGAAGTACCGCATCACTTGGTTTTCCTTTGTATTCCCAAGCAGCAACATAAGCAAAGTTTTCGTCATCACGAAGTGCTTCCCCTTCTTCTGTTTGATATTCTTCACGGAAGTGACCTCCACAAGACTCATTACGGTGTAAAGCATCTTTGGCGAATAATTCTCCTAACTCTAAGAAATCGGCAACACGAATTGCTTTTTCTAATTCTTGGTTGAATTCTTTATCTGTTCCGGGTACTTTTACATCTCTATAAAACTCTTCACGTAAAGCAGCGATTTCTTCGATTGCTTCTTTTAATCCTTTTTCGTTACGAGCCATACCTACTTTGTTCCACATAATTTTTCCTAATTTTTTGTGGAAGTGATCAACTGAATGTTTACCATCATTATTGATAAATTTAGCAATCAAATCTTTTACAGATTTCTCAGCCTCTTCAAATTCAGGTCTATCTGTAGAAATAGGTCCCATTTTGATATCTGGTGCTAAGTAATCACCAATTGTGTATGGCAATACGAAATAACCATCAGCTAAACCTTGCATCAAAGCAGAAGCTCCTAAACGGTTCGCTCCGTGATCAGAGAAGTTAGACTCTCCAATTGAGAAACAACCAGGAATTGTAGTCATTAAGTTATAATCAACCCATGTTCCACCCATTGTATAGTGAACCGCAGGGTAAATCATCATTGGCGTAGTATATGGATCTTCGTCAACGATTTTGTAATACATTTGGAATAAGTTTCCGTATTTACTTTTTACAATTTCAGTACCTAATTTAGTTACTAAAGCATTGTCATTAGCATCTAAACCTTTTACATAAGCCGCTTCTTTTCCGTAACGTTGAATAGCTGCAGCAAAATCTAAGTAAACTGCCTCACCTGTTTTGTTCACACCAAAACCAGCATCACATCTTTCTTTAGCAGCACGAGAAGCAACGTCACGAGGTACTAAGTTACCAAACGCTGGATATCTTCTTTCCAAGAAATAATCTCTGTCTGCTTCAGGAATATCAGTTGCTTTTTTCTTTCCTTCGCGGATAGCTTGTGCATCTTCTAATTTAGCAGGAACCCAGATACGTCCGTCATTACGTAACGACTCTGACATCAACGTTAATTTTGATTGGTGGTCACCTGAAACCGGAATACATGTTGGGTGAATTTGAGTATAACAAGGGTTTGCAAAGAAAGCTCCTTTTTTATGAATTTTCCATGCTGCAGTAGCATTAGAACCCATTGCGTTAGTTGATAAGAAGAATACGTTTCCGTAACCTCCAGAAGCAATAACAACAGCGTGAGCTGAATGTCTTTCGATTTCTCCAGTAATTAAGTTACGAGCAATGATACCTCTTGCTTTTCCGTCAATTTTTACTAATTCAAGCATTTCGTGACGGTTATACATTTTGATTTTTCCACGACCAATTTGACGGTTCATTGCAGAATAAGCTCCTAACAATAATTGTTGCCCTGTTTGACCTTGTGCGTAAAATGTACGAGAAACCAAAGTTCCTCCAAAAGAACGGTTATCTAATAATCCACCATATTCACGAGCCAATGGCACCCCTTGAGCCACACATTGGTCAATAATATTAGCAGAAACTTCAGCCAAACGATACACGTTTGCCTCACGAGCACGATAATCTCCTCCTTTTACAGTATCGTAAAACAATCTGTAAACTGAGTCACCGTCTCCTTTATAATTTTTTGCTGCGTTGATACCCCCTTGTGCTGCAATAGAGTGCGCACGACGAGGTGAATCTTGGAAACAAAATGCTTTTACGTTATATCCTAATTCTGCTAAAGTAGCAGCTGCAGAACCTCCAGCCAATCCTGTCCCAACAACAATAATATCTAAATTACGTTTGTTAGCAGGGTTTACTAAATTAATATGATCTTTATAATTTGTCCATTTGTCCGCAATTGGACCATGTGGAATTTTTGAATCTAATGCCATTATAATTGAATATTAATGATTGAAATGATGAAATAATGCAATAAACACGAATCCTAAAGGAACGATTACTGAAAACCATAATCCGAAGTTTTTCATTCCTTTAGTATATTTATTATTTTGTCCGACAGATTGGAAAGACGAACTGAATCCGTGACGCAAGTGTAAAGACAATAAAATAAATGATAAGCTGTACAAAGCTGTACGAACTGGGCTTTCAAACTTGTGTACTAATTCAGGAAAATAACGAGTCTCGTCTGCAGCATTGAATTCTACATATTTGTATACAATTTCTGGAACCCAAAAATCATAAAAATGCAATCCTAAAAACGCTAAAATAACTGATCCTGAAATAATCATGTTACGTGACGCCCAACTTGCATTTGCAGCACCATTGTAGCTAGCGTACCCAATAGGTCTTGCTTTTTTGTTTTGAATATCCAATACAAATCCCATGATGAAGTGAAAAACAACACCTATAATAAGGATTGGCTGAATAACAAACTGAACCAAAGGATTCAATCCCATGAAATGAGAAATCGAATTAAAAACATCAGCACTAAAAACTGACATCATATTAATAAAAAAATGCTGCGCTAAAAACAACATCAAAAAAAGTCCTGAAAGTGCCATAGCTACTTTTTTTGCTATTGACGATTTCAATAATCCAGATTTTGCCATAATATTTTAGAATATAATTTAAAAAAGTACACAAAAATAAAGTAATTAGCAACGAACTACAACCTTTTCGTTCTTATTTAGAAACATTATAAAGTTGTCAATAAAAAAAGTACAGACACTTATAAAAACAACCATAAAACACTTAATAACAATTAGTTAATTAAAAAATACAAAAAAACAGACAGAAAAACACTGCTAAAAAAAGAATTGCAAATCCACAGTAAAAAGCCTAAAAAAAACAGATTTAATAATTTTTATATTCTTTTGCTTTAAAATCAACAAAAACACAAATTCCAACTATTTTGTGTTGATAAAGAAACTGAATTTCTAAAACGGGATTTTATCTTTGCATTTTCAAAAAAACTGGAAATGAAAACAGGAATTGACGCACTATCTTTTGATGTAGCCAAACTACATTTACCCATAAAAACATTGGCAGAAGCCAGAAAAATAGAGCCTGAAAAACTAGAAAAAGGTTTGGGATTACTCAAAATGACTTTAACAGATGCGCACCAAGACAGCGTTGTTTTGGCAGCAAATGCTTTAACCAAATTAATTACAGACCACAACCTTAATCTTAACGAAATAGCCCGAATTTATGTAGGCACCGAAAGCGCTATTGACAATGCCAAACCTATCGGTTCCTTCCTTATTGATTTAATGGAGCAAAAATTTAGCGAAAACACCTTAGCCGAATGCGACGTGGTCGATTTTACATTTGCTTGTATCGGCGGTGTAGATGCCATGCAAAATTGCCTTGACTTCATCCGTTTAAATCCAGACAAAAAAGCGATTGTTGTTACAACTGATATTGCTAAATACGATTTGAACTCTACTGGCGAATACACGCAGGGAGCTGGAGCAATGGCGATGTTGATTACTACTAACCCAAGAATTATTGCTTTTGAAAATAATTGGGCTACCAATACCAAAGGTGTTTTCGACTTTTTCAAACCACACCGAACAATTTCTAAGGAAGCCATCACTGGAAATACAAACAACGAAGCTTGGTTTGATAATCTGGAAGCCGAAATCGAAATCCACAAAGACCAACCCGTTTTTGACGGACAATATTCGAATCAGTGTTATATGGACAGAACCCGAAACGCATATTTTTCGTTTAAAAAATTAAAAAAGACTTCAGAAACCTTATACCAAAGTTGGAATAGCATTATCATGCACTTGCCTTATTCCTTCCAAGGGAGACGTATGTTATCTGAAATCTATGCTTTGGATGCCCAAAATTCAATAATTTCAGGAAATGAAACTCCGGCAGAGTACCAAAACAAGCTAAAAGAAACTAGCAAAACGGCCGAATACAAAACTTTTGTGGATGAAAAATTAATGCCTGCCGAATTGGCCTCTTCTTTGATTGGTAATCTTTATACTGGATCTATTTTTATGGGATTCCTTTCTACTTTGTCCCTTTTTTATAATACGAATAAAGAAATTACTGGAAATACTTTTGGATTCCTAGCCTATGGAAGTGGATCTAAATCTAAAGTTTTTGAAGGAATTATTCAAGACCAATGGAAAGAAGCTTTAGCTAATGTAAAACTATTTGAAACCTTAGATCAAAGTTTCGAAATTAACTTTGAAACTTATGAAAAACTCCATAAAAAAGAACAAAAACAAAGTATTCAAACTCCAAAAAACGAATGGATTTTAGATCGAATCGAATCTGAAAATACAAATTTATTAGGAGCTCGTTACTACAAATGGGTAAATTAAAAATTTTCCAAAACACATATTCAAGCCGAAAGAATCGATTCTTTCGGCTTTTTTTATAGCAAAACTTTAAGAAATCAAACTTAACACGCGTCTCATAAATCATTAATTTTGCTGTTTTAATCAAAAAACACATTCAAACATGAAATATCATCAAATTAGCAACAGCCTTTTTATAAAAAACCGTAAAAAATTCACGGCTCAAATGAAACCTAATAGTGTTGCCGTTTTTAATTCGAACGATATTTATCCCGTAAGTGCCGACAGTACTTTGCCTTTTGCACAACACCGCGATATTTTTTATTTAAGTGGAATTGATCAAGAAGAAAGCATCTTGTTACTTTTCCCAGATGCACCTTACGAGCATCAAAAAGAAATGTTATTCCTAAAAGAAACTAACGAGCACATTGCCATTTGGGAAGGAGCTAAATTAACTAAAGACGAAGCTTTTGCTGTATCAGGAATCAAAACCGTATATTGGCTTCAGGATTTCGAAAAAATATTGTTTGAATTAATGACGTATTCAGACACTATTTATATCAATACAAACGAACATTATCGCTCTAAAATTGAAACCGAAACGCGTGAAGCGCGTTTTGTAAAATGGTGGAAAGAGAAATACCCAGCGCATCAAGTCGCTAAAAGCAACCCTATTTTGCAACATTTACGTTCGATAAAAGAAAGTGAAGAAATCGATTTGATTCAACAGGCTTGTAACATTACAGAACTTGGTTTCCGTCGATTACTATCATTTGTAAAGCCAAATGTAATGGAATACGAAATCGAAGCTGAACTGATTCACGAATTCATCCGTAACCGTTCAAAAGGTTTTGCCTATACACCAATTATTGCCTCAGGAAAGAATGCGAATGTATTACATTACATCGAAAACAACCAACAATGTAAAGAAGGCGATTTACTTTTACTGGACGTTGCTGCCGAATATGCTAATTATTCCAGTGATTTAACACGTACCATCCCTGTATCAGGCCGTTATTCTGAACGTCAAAAAGCAGTTTACAATGCCGTTTTACGCGTGAAAAACGAAGCGACTAAAATGCTTACACCGGGAACACTCTGGAAACAATACCATATTGAAGTGGGCAAAATCATGACTTCTGAATTATTAGGACTTGGACTTTTGGACAAAGCCGATGTTCAAAACGAAAATCCAGATTGGCCCGCTTACAAAAAATACTTCATGCACGGCACTTCACACCACATGGGACTAGACACTCACGATTACGGACTTTTGACTGAGCCTATGCAAGCCAATATGGTTTTCACGGTAGAGCCCGGAATTTACATTCCTGAAGAAGGTTTTGGAATCCGTATTGAAGATGATGTTGTGATCCAACCAACAGGCGAACCTTTCAATTTAATGCGCAACATCCCAATTGAAGCAGATGAAATTGAAAGCTTGATGAATGCTTAATTTTCTTTAGAAAAGAGAAACAAGATAAAACAACAAAACGGTTTGCAGCAATGTAAGCCGTTTTTTTATGGCACATCCCTTCGGGTCGGGCTGTATGCTATATCTTTTATCTCGTTCTGGAAAACGAGATAAAAGGATGCCGCTTCCATCCCTTGTGCAAAAAGAAAAACATCAGAAATTAATTTCATTTTTTGTAACTTTAACTTTCAATTTAAACGAATAAAAAAATGCGAGCACACGAAATAGATTACGAGATTTTTGGCGAAGAAATGCAATACGTCGAAATCGAACTCGACCCACAAGAAATTATCATTGCCGAGGCAGGCAGTTTTATGATGATGGACAACAACATCCAAATGCAAACCATTTTTGGAGATGGTTCTGAGCAACAAACGGGAATTTTCGGAAAATTACTCAGCGCTGGAAAAAGAGTACTTACTGGCGAAAGTTTGTTCATGACCGCTTTTATCAATCAAAATTATGGCAAAGCCAAAGTATCCTTTGCTTCACCTTATCCTGGAAAAATTCTCCCAATTGATTTAACTCAATTTAATGGAAAATTCATCTGTCAAAAAGATGCTTTTTTATGTGCGGCCAAAGGAGTAGCTGTAGGCATTGAATTTTCAAGAAAATTAGGTCGCGGACTCTTTGGTGGTGAAGGTTTCATCATGCAAAAAATTGAAGGCGACGGAATGGCTTTTGTACATTCAGGAGGAACAATGGCTAAAAAAGAATTGAAAGCAGGCGAAATTCTAAAAGTCGACACCGGTTGTATCATAGGATTTACTCAGGATGTAGATTACGATATTGAATTTATTGGAGGCATCCGTAATTCCATTTTTGGAGGCGAAGGCTTATTTTATGCCACCCTTAAAGGTCCCGGAACAGTGTACATACAATCCTTACCATTTAGCCGTCTTGCCGACAGAATCATTGCCTCAGCTCCAAAAGCTGGAGGAAATAGCCGTGACGAAGGCAGCCTACTAGGCGGATTAGGAAATTTATTGGATGGAGATAATCGTTTTTAATAACAAAACCTAACAGCTTTTAAAGAACTGTTAGGTTTAAAAAAAATAAAAATCCTATTTTTGCCGTATAAAAGTCAACCCCATTGAAATCAATTCTCTTTAAAAACACCCGCATTTCGTATACCGATTCTGGCAAAGGAACAGCAATTGTGTTGCTTCATGGATTTTTGGAGAACAAAAGCATGTGGAACGCTTTTATCCCCGAATTCTCTAAAAAATACCGCATCATTACCATTGATTTATTGGGTCATGGTGAAACCGATTGTATGGGTTATGTTCACTCCATGGAAAACAATGCCGATGTGGTTCATGCCGTTTTAGCTGAATTGCGCATTCGAAAAGCTATTTTTGTTGGGCATTCCATGGGCGGTTATGTGGCTCTGGCTTTCGCCGAATTGTATCCTGACAATGTAAAAGGGTTGGTTTTATTAAATTCAACTTCACGAGCAGACAGCGAAGAACGAAAATTGAACCGTGACCGTGCCATTAAAGCGGTTAAACAATCATTCGCTAATTTCATTTCGCTTTCGATAGCCAATTTATTCAGCGAAGAAAATCGTGAACGTTTAAAAGACCAAATAGAATTGGTAAAACAAGAAGCTTTAAAAACACCTTTACAAGGCATTGTGGCTTCACTGGAGGGAATGAAAATCCGTATGGATCGAGAAGTAATTTTACACCTGACACCTTATCCAAAAATGCTTATCCTAGGACAAAAAGATCCTGTTTTGAATTATGAAGAAAATCTGGAACAAATTGAAGAAACTGATGTTCAACTAGTCACTTTCCCAGACGGTCACATGTCCCACATTGAAAACGAAACTGAACTAACTTCGGTTTTATTGAACTTTTTTAAGAAGATTAAATAATACCACTAATTAATCTTCGCGTACTTTGCGCAAAAACTTTTCAAACTTTGCGGTTAATTTCAACCATAGACTACACGAATTTTCACAAATTAAATTATCATTTTCATTTATGAAAATAACTTATCTGAGCTTATTTACTTTTTTGAAAAGCTAAAAAAAACTTATATGACTTATATGTTTTAAATATTTTATAAAATCTTTTCCTCAAAAGATATACCTTCATCCAAAATCTCCTTCAGCAACAACACGATCTCCTCTAAATAATTAGCCATTATTTCCTGATTGATAATTTGCTGAACTTCTTTGTCTTCTTTAAAATTAAATGGTAAAAAACCTGATTTTAGATTTTTAAACGAAATGATTCCTGCTTCTATAGGTTTTCCTTGAGCTTGTTCTTCATACATAAAAGCATAAGCCAAAACCTGGATAATTTTATCGTTTTTAATTTCCTGAGTCAATCCGTTCCAAGATTTCAAACTCACATTGCCTTTCTCAACTTTCCCGGTTTTATAATCTACAATTCGAATATTTCCGTTACGTTCTTCAATACGATCGACATTTCCTTTGATTAAAACTGGAATTAGCAAATCCGGATGTTTCAAAGTACGCTCAAAAGTTTTTTCTAAAGCAATAATCTTTATCGCATCACCTGCTTTTATACTTTCTAATTCCATTTTCAGAAAATTAGAAACGTTGCGTTTAGCTACTTCAAAAGCCAAAAGATTGCGTCCTTTTTTGATTTCGCCTTCCTTATAAACAATTTTAAATTGCTTTAAAACCTCTTCATCAATTAATTTGAAAGCATCTTCAATATCTTTTTCAGAAATATACTTTCCAATAAAAGGTTCATATAAAACCCTTAAGGTTTCGTGGATAATCGTCCCTAGTGTATTCAGAGCAATATTCTCTTCTACTTCCTCTACTTCACGTATGCGTAATATTTTTTGAAAATAAAACTGAATCGGATTTCGAATATAAGATGTTAATGCCGAAGGCGAAAAACCTTCTTTCGCTATTACAGCCAAACGCTCCATCACCGCCGCCGATTTTTCGATCACCATAGGTTTATAAGCCGTTTCAGGTAAAACAGCATTATAAATTTCGTGTGTCAAAATATGATTAGGCTGTTTTTCTACTTCCAATTGCGTGATGAATCGGCTTTTTTCACCAGCATCTAAACCTTCACTTTCAGTATTGTACAATAAATAAATATTCTTAGCACGTTGCAATAAATGGTAAAAGTGATAGGTATAAATAGCATCCTTTTCTTTGAAAGTGGGCAAACCTAACTCTCTTTTTACATCATAAGGAATAAAAGAATTTTGAGATTTTCCCGCTGGAAATTTCCCTTCATTCATAGAAGTTACAATCACGGTTTCAAAATCCAAAACACGACTTTCCAGAACTCCCATTATCTGCAAACCATTCAAAGGTTCTCCTTCAAAAGACACTTCTGCCAAATCAATTACTTGCTTATAAATGGCATGTAAAGTTTCTATTTTATCAATATGCTGATGTTTTGAATAATAATTAATTAACTTATTAATCACTTTGAAAATGGCAAAAACAAAGGCTTTGGTAATTTTTTCTTCTTCGTTGTCATTACTCAAATTCTCTTTGATGGTCAATAACAATTGAGATACAGATTGTAGTACTGCAATAGAACCTGATTCCCATTTTTGAAAAAGCAGTAAAAATAAATCGGTAGGATTTTGATTGAGCTCAAGTAACTTTTGATGACTAATAAAAGTGTAATTGTTTTTATTGATGGTATTTACTAAATCACTTGTTTTAGCATAAGGTTCTACCAATGGATGTGTCAAAATATCCAATACATCTTTATAATAGAACACATAACTCGATGACTTTCTAGACAAGGCATTGGTATGCATTTTAAACAATTTAGCAATCAAAATTTGGGCAGGATTATTTTTACTTGAATATCCCATGGTGATATTTAAAGCACCCACAGTGGAAGGCAAAGAATACAAAAGAGGCACTAATACATTTTCTTCACCAAGTACAATGGCCACTTTATCCAAGGAAGTTAAAGGATTATCTTCCGTGATTTTTTCGATAATGCTGCCTGCAATTTTGGCCTGACCAATACTTTTTGGTGTCCCAATGATTTGAATGTTTTTAGTTTGCGAAAAATCATCCACAATCCATTCAAAAGGATTGGTTTTATAATGTTTCCATGTTTGCTTGAATCGACGTAAAAATAAAGCCGCATCATGGTAAGGATCATTTAAAAAAGTTTGATCGGCATCCCAATAAATTTCAGCGCAATCATTAGCTATCAAATGCTGAATGATTTTTTCTTCAGAAGCATTTAAGGCATTAAAACCGGCAAAAACAAATTGATTATTAGTTATTGAATTCGAAAAATCATTTAAATTTTTAACAGCTTCACGGTAAATTAAACCCTGATAACCAATCCCTTTTTGAAGCAAATGAACATATAAAGACTGATAATAAAGCGGCAATAATTTCCAAAAATCAATATATTTCTCAATCAATGTGGTTTTGTTCTCTACCTCAACACCCCATTTTTTGATATCTTCAATATCTTTTAGGTAGGACAAAACATGAGTAGGGTCTAACAAATAACGGTCGATTTCATTAAAATCTTGCAGTAATGTTTTAGCCCAATTAGCAAAGAGCTCAAAAGTTTGTTGATTTGACTTTTCAGTAACCGACAAATAAACTTCGTAGAACTCGAATAATAATTCAATTGGGTCAACAGTTCGAATCGCTGCTATATCCTGAATAAAATCTTCAATGCTAACAATCTTAGGAGCAAGGATATTCGTTGAAATTTGTTTTTTGAGCGCCTCAATCAAAAAAATCCTGGCTCTTTTATTCGGCAAAACTATTATCGTATTGACCAGTTTATCCGAATATTTTTCAATTAAAATCTTGGCTATTTTATCTAGAAAAGTACTATTTATCATAGTATAAAAATAAAAAAACGCCTCGATAAATCGAGGCGTTTTTCAATAATTATTTAGAAGAAATTATTTGATTAATTTCACTTCAGTTCTTCTGTTTAATGCTTTTCCAGCAGCAGTTTTATTAGTTTCAATTGGCATAGACTCACCGTATCCAACTGATTTTAATTTGCTAGAAGAGATTCCTCTGTCTAATAACGCTTTTTTAACAGCAGCAGCTCTAGACTCAGAAAGTTTTTGGTTGAAAGCATCAGAACCATCACTATCAGTGTGTCCTTCAATTAAGAACTCAGAGTTAGGGTAGTTTTTAAGTAATGCAGCCATAGCATCTAATCTTTTAGGAACGTCAGCAGTTTTGAAAGTAGATTTTCCAGTATTGAAATAGATAAATCTAGCTTGAGATTTCAATTCATCCATAGCTTCTTGTGGAACTTCTGGACATCCGTTGTTACTAGCTGGACCAGCAACCTCAGGACATTTATCATCTTTATCAGCTACACCATCATTATCAGTATCAGGCCATGGGCATCCTGCATTTTCTTTAGGACCAGCTACGTTAGGACATTTATCATCTTTATCAGCAACACCATCTTTATCAGCATCTGGACAACCTTTTAATGAAGCTAAACCAGCAACATTTGGACAAGCATCCTCAGCATCAGTGATTCCATCACCATCAGCATCTGGACAACCTTTTAATGAAGCTAAACCAGCAACTTCTGGACAAGAATCTTCTGAATCGATAATTCCGTCACCATCAGTATCAGGACATCCATTGAATTGTTTTAAACCAGCAACTTCTGGACAAGCATCTTCTTTATCGTAGATACCATCACCATCAGTATCTTTTCCACCAAATCTGAAAACGATACCAGCTGTGTGTTGGAAGTGAGAAGGAGCGTGAGGAGCTCCAGCTGCTTCATTTCTATCTCCAAATGATTTTTTATAGGTAGAAGCAAGAGCTAAACCAACATTTTCAGAAACCCAAAAAGTCAATCCAGCTCCTCCATTTACTGTACCAAAACTATTATCTCCAAAGAAAGTATAACCTCCCCCTACGTGTAGACTTGGATCAATAACTTTAGATTTAATTAAACTAGCGAAGCTATATTTAACATTAGCATCAATTCCATAATACATTAAATCACCCGGATTAGTCACAATCATTCCTCTACCATCATGACCTGGAGCAGTTGGATTAAAAGTAACAAACTTATCGATTTTATTTACCGAACCTTGAAGCCCTACTGTAAAACCACTTCCTACATAACGGGATACGCTTAAATAAGACACTGAAGGAAGAATATTCCAGTTTTGTTTCACATCAAACGGTTGAGAAAAATGACGATCTAACCAATTATTACCACCGCCTGCACTAGTTCTAGTATCTACGGCATTTACTCCAAAAGCAATAGCCCATGGATTGTTACTATCTTGAGCCTGAGAGCTTACACCCATAGCCATCAACACAGCAACAAAAAGTTTGTTAAGATGTTTCATACTTAATTTTTTTAATTACAATTTAGTTAATTATCAACAAAAGTAACGCGTAATTTTTTAACTACAAAACAGAATCTAAAAAAAAAACGTTATAAATTATTCATTTTAACATTGCTAATCAGACACAAACGTCCTAAAGACCAATAAACAAAAGACAATTTTCTTTTATTTATTTTCCTAAAAGTTAAAATAAACAAACAAACAGTCTGAAAATCAGACAAATAAAAAACAATCTAAATCCTTTTTAGCTCAAAATATCTTTTTACACTTGCACAACCTGAATTTCCTCTGCTATATATACCAATGTTTTCTTTTCAACCTTAAACCCCATTAATTCAATTGCAGCTTCATATTCCTGGAGTTGTTTTTTGTATTTTGCATTATAAACACCTGTTTTATAATCTAATAAAAATACTACTCCCTCTTTCGAAACCACCATTCTGTCAGGTTTCACAACACTTCCTTTTTTTCGGATAATAGTTTGCTCATTCAAAACCTGATTCCCTTCAGCAAAAAACATTTCCAAGACAGGATGATTAACAATTTTGTCAATAGTATCATTTACTATATTTCTTTGCTCTGCATTAATTAATCCATTTTCAATAGCTTTATTAACAGCTAAATCCACATCATTCTTTGTTTTAACAAAAGACAGAATCTCATGTATTACATTCCCATATTCAATAGATTCTTGCTGGTGCGTACCCCACATTAAAGCTTCCTTTTGTGCAATTTTTATATTCTTAGGATTTAAGGTTTCTTTTACTACACTAATTGACTTGGAAGTATCAGCATGATTTGAATAGGATGATAATTTGGACTTATCACCAAACTCATATCCAAACGTATTTTCATCAAATACATTTTTAGCGATTAAATAATTAATAAAAAATGCCGACATATCTTCTTTTTTAACCTCTCCTTTGGAAGTTAAATTCATATTTGAAATAACATACAATTGTTCTTCGGCACGGGTTAAAGCCACATATAAAACATTGATATTGTCTAATAACTCTTCCTGTTTTTTCTGTTCATAAATCAACTTCGCATCTTCCCCAAAACCTTCTACAGCTTTACTATTATCCACCAAAGCTTTAGGCATATCCACATCTTCAACATTCAGCCACAATTTATCCTTTGGTTTCTTGACATAATCTTCTTCTGCGAAAGGCATAATTACCACTGGAAATTCCAAACCTTTTGATTTATGAATTGTCATAATTCGAACTGCATTATTTCCTTCCGGAGATGGGATACTATATTTATGGCTGCTTTTATCCCAAAATTCCAGAAAATCTGCAATTCCAGCCTGATTGCGAACATCGCGTTCCAATACAATATCTAAAAAATATTGCACATAAGCGTTCCCTACCTGATTCATATTTGACAAAAACTTGGACACAATAATTTCTGCCGTTTCATACAACGATTTTTTACGGATATTTTGAAACGAAATCGAAATAGCAAAACTTTGCAACCATTTTTCAAAATCATCTTCACTTTTCAGTACCATACCAGCAGCAATAAAATCATGAACTGCCAATTGATCTTGCATATTTCCGGCAACATAATGCAAGAAAAATGCTTTCGATTCTAAATCGGCATTATTTTTTAAGTATTTCAAAAGATGGATAATCAATCGAACTTCAGTCGCATTTTGAATCATTAAAGTTTCCGAAGACAACAAAGGAACACCTTGTTCTGTTAAATAATTTGCAATCGCAACTCCCTGATCGCGTTTACGAGTTAAAATCACAATGTCTTTGTATTCAAAACCTTGTTGTACAACCTTCTGAATGGTATTTAAGGTAGCCAATACATACAAATCCGTTTTATCCAATGCTTCCTCATCATTTTCCGTAGCTTCCACTTTAGGGATAAATGAGATATTTACATATCCACCCTTTTTAGCATTAGTATGCTGAAAACTATGATTTTCGTATAAATCCTTATAATCTGGGTGCTCAAATTCAGTAGCAATTAATTTAAAAAATTCGTTATTAAATTCAATGATCTGAGAATAGGAACGGTAGTTTTTATCTAAATGCTCTATTTTTTTATCCGGATTATTAAAAGGATTTTTATCCTTGCTCAACTCGATAAACTGCTCCGCTTTCCCTCCACGCCAACGATAAATGGATTGTTTTGGATCACCCACAATCATTAAAGTTCCTTTATTCCCATAATCATCCTGACCCGAAAGCGCATTATCAATAAGTGGAATTAAATTTTGCCATTGCATCTCAGAAGTATCTTGAAACTCGTCAATAAAAAAATGACGGTAACGTTCGCCCAAACGCTCATATATAAAAGGCGCAGGCTGATTTTGAATTTCGCGATGAATAATAGCATTAAACTCCGAAATGGAAAGTACATTTTGTTCTTCCTGAATTTTAGCCAACTCATTATTTACCGTATTCAATAAAGAAAGCGGTGTAATATTTTTTAGAAAGGCTTTATAAAAATCTCTTTTTTCAAAATTCTTATAAATAAAAGCTAAAATTTGCAATAATTCAGGAATGATATTTTCAATTAAAGCGCGGTCTTTAACAGTTTTATTGATGGCAATATCATCAAATTCGTGAAAGGTTTTGTTCTTTGGATTGAATTTCCCATCTCGAATACTGGTCAAATGATTTGGAAAAGTTCCTCTGGAAAAAGATTCTCAAATCTATTCCGTTTTTTTCAATCAAATCCAATGCAATGGTTGCTTTTTCTGCATTTTCCTTTTCTAATTCCTTACAAACCGCATTTAGCTTCTTTTTGATTTCAACAAATTCAGCGATGGATTTTTCTTGAAATTGCATAATCTCATTTCGATTATTCTCATTTTGAACCAATTTTCCAGTTTCCAGAATTTCTCTGGAAATATCCCAAGATTTATCATCATCGGTTTTTTCCATGGTAAAATCAATCAGTAAATCGGTCAGCGTTTTATCTTCACCAGCCTGAGCAATAATCGCATCTACCGCTTCAATTAAAAGATTTTCAGTATCCAAAGTAACTTCGAAAGTCATAGGTAAATTCAAATCATGTGCAAAAGCACGAATCACCTTATGCGTAAACTTATCAATGGTAGAAATATCAAAAGCAGCATAATTATGAATAATATGCTTGATGATTTGCTGTGATTTGGTTTTAATGAACTGCAATGACAATTTCACCTCCCAATCCTTAGTATCATTAACCAAATCCTGCATTAAATCCAGTGCTTTTTTGGAAGGTTCTTCTTTGGCAAATTCTGACAAACTGCCTACAATACGGCTTTTCATCTCATGCACTGCCTTATTGGTAAAAGTGATGGCTAGAATATTTCGATACGCATCATTTTTAGGTGAAGTCAGAATGATTTTAAGGTATTCTTTGACCAAAGTATAGGTTTTACCCGAACCTGCTGATGCGTCGTAGATTGAAAAGGAATGTCTTTGCATAAGTTTTTGTTATTGATTTCCCGATTTCTTAGCCCTGATAGTCCCGAAACTTCGGGAGCATCCTCTTGTATGGCGACAGCAAATACAAGAGATAGAGCGGATAGCAGGAAATAGCTCCTAAAAACAGAAGTTATAAATTTGCTTATTTAATGCTTAAAAGTAGTATTTTTGCTGTATGGAAACAAACAGACAGAAAAAAATAGGCGGCGTTATCCAAAAAGATTTGGTGGATATCCTACAAGGTGAAGTGAGAAAAAATGGAGTTAGCAATTTGGTTATTTCGGTATCCAAAGTTTCAGTAACTACCGATTTATCTGTGGCTACAGTTTACTTGAGTATTTTTCCTCAGGAAAAAGCAAAAGAAACATTGGAAGGAATAAAGTCGAATACACCATTGATTAAACATGATTTGGCGCAACGAGTTCGCAAACAATTACGTAGAGTTCCTAATTTAGTTTTCTTTATCGATGATTCTTTGGATTACATTGAAAAAATAGACAATGCTTTGAAAAACAAAGAAAATCCAATTGAAAATAGAGATTTATTAGAAAGAAGAAAACAATTTTAAGAACTTGAATTTTCCGCTATACATAGCCAAACGTTACATTCTTAGTAACAGTAAAAACAATGCCATCAACATCATAAACCGCATTGCCAGTATGGGCATCATTGTGGGGGCTATGGCTTTGTTTGTGGTTTTATCAGTTTTTAGCGGATTAAAAGTTTTTAGCCTTTCGTTTAGTAACGATATTGACCCCGATTTAAAAGTTGCAAGTATCTTAGGAAAATCATTTTTTGTGAGTCCTGAACAAGAAGCCGCAATTAAAAAAATTGATGGTGTAGCCTCTTTTTCAAAAATTATTGAGGAGCGTGTGTTATTTACTTTTGACAACAAACAAGAAGTCACTTATTTAAAGGGTGTTGACCCTAACTACAGCAAAGTCAATAATAGCCAAAAAATCCTTTACAACGGTCAATGGATTGAAGAAAACACCTATCAGGTTGTGGTGGGTTTTGGTTTAGTTCAAAAGCTTTCATTAGGTTTAATGGACTTTAACAAACACCTAGAGGTTTTAGTTCCAAAAGCAGGTAAAGGAAACATAGAAAATGCCGAACAGGCTTTTAATAAATCTGAAATTTTCCCTGTGGGTATTTACGCCATTAATGAAGATTTGGATTCTAAATATGTTTTTGCTGACTTAGGTTTGGCTCAGGAATTATTAGAATACAAAACCAATCAGGTTTCGGGAATTGAATTGAAAAAGAAACCAAATGCTGATGAAACAGCAATAATCAATCAGTTAAACAGCATTTTTAAAGGAAAAGTTACGGTTAGAAATCGGGCACAACTCAACGAATCTCTTTATAAAATGCTCAATACCGAAAATATAGCCGTGTACCTAATTTTTACCTTGGTAATAATTGTAGCGCTTTTCAACCTTATTGGTGCTCTTATTATGATGATTCTGGACAAAAAAGGAAATCTAAAAACTCTTTTTAACTTAGGAACGGAAATTAAAAATTTACGAAAAATATTTTTATTGCAAGGCACTTTACTAAGTATAATTGGAGGAATTATCGGACTTGTATTAGGAATCATAATTGTTCTTTTACAACAACATTTTGAATGGATTATGATTACCCCTACGCTGGCTTATCCGGTGGTTTTTTCGATAGAAAATGTACTGATTGTCATGGGAACCATCGTCACGCTTGGCTTTATTGCTTCACTTATTGCCAGTAGTAGTGTAAGTGAAAAGTTATTGGACTAGATAAAATCTTAAACCACTTCATAACCAGCATAAGACTGTGTAATTTCATCTAAAACAGCAAATAATTCCTCTGGATGATCCAAAGTAACTAACTTTTGTTTAAATGTTTTAAACGAATGAATTCCTTTGAAATAATTAGTATAATGCGGACGGGTTTCTACAATTCCCAATCGTTCCCCTTTCCAATCCATTGCCCAAGTTAGATGATTGCGAACTGCTTCTACTCTGTCAGCAACAGTTGGTTTAGCCAAGTGGTCACCAGTCTTAAAATAGTGTTTGATTTCGTTAAAAATCCAAGGATAACCAATAGCAGCACGACCAATCATGATTCCGTCGATACCATATTTATTTTTGTATTCTAAAGCTTTTTCAGGCGAATCAATATCTCCGTTACCAAAAATAGGAATGTTAATTCGAGGATTGTTTTTTACTCGAGCAATGTGCGACCAGTCAGAATGTCCTTTGTACATTTGAGCACGAGTTCGGGCATGAATACTCAAAGCCGCCACACCAATATCCTGTAAACGCTCGGCCACCTCATCGATATTAATGGAATTATCATCCCAACCCAAACGAGTTTTCACGGTTACAGGAAGATTAGTACTATCAATAACGGCTTTGGTTAAACGCACCATCAAATCGACATCTTTCAACACTCCGGCACCGGCACCTTTACAAACCACTTTTTTGACAGGACAACCAAAGTTAATATCAATCAAATCAGGATTTACCGTTGATACAATTTTTGAAGACAAACCCATAGCCTCCTCATCACCACCAAAAATCTGGATTCCAACAGGGCGTTCGTAATCAAAAATATCCAATTTCATTCGGCTCTTTATCGCATCACGAATCAAACCTTCTGAAGAAATGAATTCAGAGTACATCATATCGGCTCCATGCATTTTACACAAACGACGAAATGGCGGATCGCTCACGTCCTCCATAGGCGCTAATAATAGTGGAAAATCAGGTAATTCTATGTTGCCAATCTTAATCATCTTCTCAATTTTGCTGCAAAATTACGTTTTTTAGATGAAACGATAAAAGAAGAAATAGGAAAGACTTATCACTTAAGCAATTAGTTTACTAAATATACGCTTTGAACGTATAGAATTTAGCGTATATTTGCAGATTAAATGCCTTGTTTTTTTGGCATTGCGTGAGGGATAGTAGTGGAAATCCTTTTCCTTTTTAAAGAAAAAAGGAAAAGATTGTAGCGGATAGCCCGACCCGTAGTTTTTACGGAGGGTCACGCCCAAGTAATTATTGATATTTAGACAAAATGAAGCATATTAGGAATTTTTGCATTATTGCACATATTGACCACGGAAAAAGTACGTTGGCTGACCGTTTATTGGCGGCTACGCAAACCGTTACGGCTCGTGAAGAAAAAGCGCAGTTGTTGGACAATATGGATTTAGAGCGTGAGCGTGGGATTACCATTAAGAGTCACGCCATTCAAATGGAATACAAATACAAAGGCGAGGAATATATCCTGAACCTGATTGACACTCCGGGACACGTGGATTTCTCTTATGAGGTTTCTCGTTCTATAGCAGCTTGCGAAGGTGCTTTGTTGATTGTTGATGCTGCTCAAAGTATTCAGGCGCAAACTATTTCGAACTTGTATCTTGCTTTGGATAACGATTTGGAAATTATTCCAGTATTGAACAAAGTGGATTTACCAAGTGCTAATCCGGAAGAAGTAAGTGACGACATCATTGACCTATTAGGTTGTGATTTGGAAGATATTATTCACGCTTCAGGTAAAACCGGTTTTGGGGTTGAAAATATTTTGGCTGCTATTATCGAAAAAATTCCACCTCCAAGTGGAAACAAAGAAGAGCCTTTACAAGCTTTAATTTTCGATTCACACTACAATCCTTTCCGTGGAATTGAAGTTATTTTTAGAGTGGTTAATGGTGAAATTTCTAAAGGTCAGAAAATTAAATTCATGGCTACCGGTAATGAATATTTTGCAGATGAAGTAGGTACTTTAAAACTGAATCAAGTCCCTAAAAATGTTATTTCGACTGGTGACGTAGGTTACTTAATTTCAGGAATCAAAGAGGCTAAAGAAGTAAAAGTAGGTGATACCATTACTGATGCCAAAGTTCCAACTACCAATATGATTACAGGTTTTGAGGATGTAAAACCAATGGTATTTGCTGGAATTTATCCTGTTGACACGGAAGATTTTGAAGACCTTCGTGCTTCGATGGAAAAACTACAATTGAACGATGCCTCTTTAGTATTTTCTGCTGAAAGTTCGGCAGCTTTAGGATTTGGTTTCCGTTGTGGATTCTTAGGAATGTTACACATGGAAATTATTCAGGAGCGTTTGGAGCGTGAGTTCAACATGACGGTTATCACAACAGTTCCGAACGTTTCTTATTTGGCTTATACTAAAAAAGAACCAGATACACCTATCATCGTAAACAACCCAAGCGACTTACCGGATGCCACAAAATTAGACCGTGTAGAAGAGCCTTATATTAAGGCTACGATTATCACTAAAGCTGATTTCGTAGGTAACGTAATGAGTTTGTGTATTGAAAAACGTGGATTGATTACCAACCAAACCTATTTAACTACAGAGCGTGTGGAATTGAATTTCGATATGCCTTTGGCTGAAATTGTATTTGATTTCTACGACAGATTAAAAACGGTTTCTAAAGGTTATGCTTCATTTGATTACCACCCAATTGGGATGAGAGAATCTAAATTGGTTAAAATGGATATTTTATTAAACGCCAACCAACTGGATGCTCTTTCTGCTCTAATTCATGCTGACAACGCCTATACTATTGGTAAAAAGATGTGTGAAAAATTGCGTGAGTTAATCCCAAGACAACAATTTGAGATTCCAATCCAGGCTTCTATTGGAGCTAAAATTATTGCCCGTGAAACCATCAAAGCTTTACGTAAAGACGTAACTGCAAAATGTTATGGTGGAGATATTTCGCGTAAACGTAAATTATTGGAAAAACAGAAAAAAGGTAAAAAACGTATGCGTCAGGTAGGAAACGTAGAAATTCCACAAGAGGCGTTTATGGCTGTACTTAAATTGAATGATTAAGATTTCTGAGTATTAAGAATTAAGTACAAAGAATTAAAATAGAAAACCTGACGATGAAAATTGTCAGGTTTTTTTTGTTTCTTCCAATTCTATCTTTCCTTTAACAAATCAAACAATCTCAAAGCATCTTCTTTTTTAAAAAGTTGTGTCCCTTCGTTCATTGTTGCAGCAGAACCACAGGCTACTCCCCAACGAATAACTTCTTTCAGGCTTTTATTTTGCGAAATCGCCCAAGTCATTCCTCCTACCATACTATCACCAGCACCCACAGTACTTTTCTTAAGGACATTAGGAGCTGGTACAAATTCATATTCTTTATTAGTCACTAAAACAGCCCCCTGAGGACCCAATGAAACCACCACAATTTCGGCTCCTCCTTTTGCAATAATTTCCTTTGCCGCTTCTCTGACTTCATTCAATTCCAGCTGTTCTTTCCCTACTAATTTTGCCAACTCTCCGATATTCGGTTTTATCAAATAAGCCCCTGTTTGCAACACTTTTTTCAAGGCTTCGCCCGAAGTATCCACAATAAGTTTTGCATTGGTATCCTTGGCTATTTTTGCTATTTCCTGATAAAATCCATCTGTCAAACCTTCGTTCAAACTTCCGCTTACCACCAAAAATTTTGTTTTCAAATCAGCTACTACGCTCAAAATATTTTCTACCTCCTCTTCAGTAATTTTTCCTCCAGGAAACCCAAAACGATACTGAGAATTCGTATTATCGTCCACCGCAATAAAACTTTCTCTGGTCCATGCTTCTACTTCTATGGCTTTTGTTGCAATAGCTTCTTTTGCTAATAAATTTTCCAACATTTTTCCTGTTGGCCCTCCTGTCGTAAAAACAGCCAACGAAGCTCCTCCTAATCTAGAAATAGCTTTGGAAACATTAATTCCGCCTCCACCAGCGTCATATCTGGGTGCCTCACATCTTATTTTTTGTTCTGGAACCAAACCTTTTAAATGGGTGCTTTTATCTACTGCTGGATTTACTGTAAGCGTAACAATATCGAATGTATTCATTATTAAAATTTTAGTTTTCTAAAGATGCAAAAAAACAGAACTATAAGCAAGTAGAAACAATTATATTACGCTATTTTAAAATTAGCTAAACCTTTGCTCCCGAAGCTAAGGGATTGTATCTTTGCACCTTTGAAACTTAAAACTATGATTGAAGATAAAAACCCACAACGTACCAGCATTGCTCAATTGGGCGAATTTGGATTGATCGAACATTTGACTAAACATTTTGAAATCAATCAGGCTTCTACTTTAAAAGGGATTGGTGATGATGCAGCTGTTCTAGATTTTAAAGACAAAAAAGTAGTTGTTTCAACCGACATTATGGTCGAAGGCGTTCACTTTGATTTGGCCTATATGCCATTGAAACATTTAGGTTACAAAGCAGTTGTAACCAATGTATCCGATATTTGTGCCATGAACGCAAAAGCAACACAAATCACGGTTTCTATTGCCGTTTCCAATCGTTTCCCTTTGGAAGCCTTAGAAGAATTATACGAAGGAATTACGCTCGCCTCTAACGAATACAAAGTAGATGTTATTGGTGGTGACACCACTTCTTCTCAAAAAGGTTTAATTATTAGCATCACCGTTTTAGGTGAAGCAGACGCCGAAGAAATTGTATATCGCAATGGTGCTAAACCAACTAATTTATTAGTAGTCACGGGCGATATTGGCGCTGCCTATATGGGATTACAGGTTTTAGAAAGAGAGAAACAGGTTTTTCAAGTAAACCCAAATTCGCAACCTGATTTAGAATTATACACCTATTTAATAGAACGCCAATTAAAACCAGAAGCCCGAAAAGACGTTCGCACTTTATTACACGCATTAGAAATAAAACCTACTGCCATGATTGATATATCAGATGGTCTATCTTCAGAAATTATTCATTTGTGCAAACAATCTAAAGTAGGCTGTAATTTATACGAAGACAAACTACCTCTAGATCCACAATTTATAAATGTTTGTGAAGAATTTGATATCGACAGCACAACTGTTGCTATCAACGGAGGTGAAGATTATGAATTACTATTCACTATTCCAATTGAAGATTTTGACAAAATCAAAGGAAATCCAAACTTCACTATTATTGGACACATGACTGAAGAAAGTGAAGGCATTCATTTAGTTACTCGTGCCAATACCAAAATAGCTTTGAAAGCTAGAGGTTGGAATCCTCTTGGGGAATAAATTTAAAACAAAAAAAACCGCAAACTCATTTAGTACTGAATTTGCGGTTTTTTGTATCCTTTTTTAGAAAATCAAACCTTTATTTTTAGCTGCTTTAACCAAATCTAAATCATCTTGAACTTCAAGTAAATTTCTTAGATTTGCTTTGCGTGACTCGATCGCATTTAATGAAATTGGCACAAACTGAGGGATATCATCCAACTTTGTTCCTTTAGATAAATGAAATAAAATTTGTTTATCAAATAAATCAATCTCTATAGAATCATCATGTGAACTAAGCATTTCCAGTATTGATTTACTATAATACAATTCATTATTAATCACCTTGTCAAAAGCACTCAATAACTCGTCAAACGTTAAATCGTTTTTAATAACTATTCCGCTAGGACTTACTTTGTTTATTAAGGTTTTTAATTTTAAAAACTCTGTAAACATAGTCAGCATAATAATCTTGCAATTAGGCATATATTCCAAAACTAATTTAGCTAAATCTTCGCCAGAATACAACTCTTTCTCTTCATAATCAGGCATACTAATATCTAAAAATGCGATATCAAAATTCATTTGATCATTAGTAATTAGATTGTAAGCCGACTCGCAATCTTTAGCTTCGAAAATTGTAAATTCAAATTTATCTGGATTATACCTCGCTATGGCATTTTTGTATCCTTGAATAATAAATGGATGATCATCTACAATTAAGATGTTCATTTTAAGCCTAGCTGTAGCTGTTTCAATAGTCATTTTATTTGTTATGATATTTGATTTTCTAATGGTATTCTCACTGTAATAGTAGTACCCTCACCAATTTTAGATTGAACATGAAACTCTCCCTTACATTCTTTGGCTCTGGATATCATATTCTGTAAACCAATTCCTTTCTTCTTTAGATTTGCATTAAATCCAGCTCCATCATCAGTAATTGTTAACACTAACGTATTCTCCTTTCTTTTCAATTCGACATGAATAGTGGTTGCATTAGCATACTTATTAATATTTTGCAATGATTCTTGGATAATTCGGTACAAATTAATCTTCACTGAATTGACCGCTAAATCCCATCTAATTGTCGAATCGATAGTCGAAAATAATTTTGCTGAAAAAGTTTTTCTTTGTTCCTCAAAAAGATTATCAACAATTGCGACGAAGTTATTAATTAATTCTGATTTTTCCCTATTCAAATCATGTGAAATTTCACGAACATCCTGTTCAATTTTTTTCAATTCAACCAAATAATCAAGTCGCTGGGCAATTGCTAAATCATCATTAAATTGATTCAAACCTTCTAAATTCATTCGTACACCAAACATTCTACCCAAAACACCATCATGTAATTCTTGAGCGACACGTTTTTTTTCTTGAACCCTATTAGCTTCAATAGTATTCTGCTGGGAAATCATCAAATTATAAATTTCTTCATTGGCTTTTTGTTGCTGTTGTTTGTATAAAAGTTCTCGGTTCTTAGCCTTTTGTGATTTAATGACAAAGATAAATATCCCTAAAATTGCTATAGCTGTGAAAAAATATACTAATTTTCTATTCTTTGCTTCTAAATCAGAATTTTCACCTTTTATCTGGTCGGTTTCATATTGAATTCGAGAGAATTTTTCTCCTATTTTACGTTCTTCTTTTTGTAATTCTTCGTTGATAGCTATATATTCTTTGGTATACTTACCCGAATTTTGAGAATCAACTGTAGCAATATTTTTCAAAGAAGCTAAAATTTCACGTGGAGCTTTAATTTCACGAGACAACAAAAGAGCTTCTTTTGCAAATTTCAAAGATTTTATTGTATTTTTTTCAGATGCATAATATTCTGAAAGATGAATCTTATTTATTGGAATTTCAACATTTACCTTTAAACTATCCCTTATTCTTAATGATTGATAAAACAAGTTAGGCAAATCATCTTTTTCATTTAATTTAAACTTAGAATATCCTAGATTATCCAACAACAACGCATAAACTTTAGGATCTTGATTATAAATTTTCTGACGTTCGATTCCCAAAACAAAGAAATCCTTAGCTTCTTGATAGCTCTTTAAATTTACATATACCAACCCAAGATTTAAATATGAAACCGCCTCTAATTGACTTTTTCCTATTGATTCTAATTTACCAATTATATTTAAAGCCTTTTTCTGATAATCTATTGAACTTTCATAATCTTCCAAACTATTATAAACAATTCCTAATGTATTGTAGGCGTTGTAATAAATTTCATTCACGAGTTCTTTATTCGAATCTTCCTTAATGATACGCAAAGCTTTAAATACCTCTTTTTCACTACTAATAAAATCTCCAACTTTGAATAATAAATCAGCTTTATTGAGAAATGTTTTAGCCAATAGATAGTTATTATTTAACTTATCGTACATTTTCTCCGCTTTATAATAAAATAAAAATGCAGAATCTTCTACAGATTTTATCCTATAATAATCCCCAAGATAAACATATGCTTTAGCAATACTTTCGGTATCTTTAACTTTTTCTGAATTCTCTAAAACCGTTTTCACAGTATTCTTATATCCTTCCCAGCTATTTAAATTATTATACCTATTAGCTATTTTAAAAAGATTAACTCGATTCAAAGAATCATTTTTTTGAGAATTTACAATATCTTTAGCTTTCTCAATGTAAGATTTCCTCTTTTCATTAGAAAGATTGAAATCGTTAGCCAAAGAAAAATAAACAGAAAGACTATCGTCTAAAACAATGTTATCGCCAATATTATTTGTTTTCTTTTGATTACAACAAAAACAAACAAACAATAAAACCGTTAAAAAAAAATTACAATATTAGTTTTCAATAGTAAAAATTGATTTTTTCAAAAATACTAATTTTAAAGTTGTCATATTAAAAAGCTTAAAAAAAATGCTATCAATTCGAAAACACTAAACATTAAAATAGAAAAATTTCAATCAATACTTTTAAAATAAAATATTAAATCAATAATAATATTATATCTAATAAAAAAACCCAAAGAGTAGATAGCTCTTTGGGTTTTTTTAATATATTAATTAAAAATGTATTTACATCAGTAATTAATCATTTTTAATCTCACTTCTTGTTCCTCCTATTGAAGAATAATCATTTTTAATCTCACTTCTTGTCCCTCCTATTGAAGAATAATCATTTTTAATCTCACTTCTTGTCCCTCCTATTGAAGAATAATCATTTTTAATCTCACTTCTTGTCCCTCCAATATCTTCTTTAGAAACTGTGAAAGAAGTTAAAACTAACATTAATGTAAATAATCCGAATGTTACGATTGATTTTTTCATGACTTGGGTTTTTTATGTTTTTTAATACTTTTTGACTTGTTTTAATGAAAGCGTTTGTGCGTTTTCGTGAAATAAAATTACATAGCGAACCCTTATTTCAAGCGTGTTTTCAAGCGTTTATGGTAGAATGTCGTCATTTGTGAGTGAATGAACCTCAAATCTGGGTAGATGACTATTTTTTAAATTTCCAGATAATTTCCATTAGAAATTTCCGAAATTATAAGATCTATATTTGCCTTATAGGATTTAGAGAAAGGTAATTTTATAGCTGTGTTTTTAATGTAACACAATGCATTTCCTGTATGTATTCTGGAAATACAATTACTATTAACAATATAGCTGTTATGTATACGAACAAAAGGATAAGGCAGCACTCCTTCAAAAAGTTTAAGTGTTTTAAAAGCTGTAACCATTTCTCCATTGATTAAATGAATATCGGTAGAATTGTTATCTGCTTGAAAATAGGCGATGTCTCTAGTATCTATATACCGGTAATCGCCATAGGATTTAACACATAAGATAAGAGGCTCTTGCTGAATTCCAAGTGTTTCAGTTCTAACAACACTTGGTACAATAATTTCTTCAGGTTCAGGATCAGTTTCTTTAGAAGTAATCTTTAGTGGTTCCGTTTGATCTATTATATTAGACTTACCAATTTTTAATAGAGACTTCACCATATCAAATCTGGTTACCGGTTTGATAAAATAATCCGAGACCTGATATTGAATAGCCTCAAAAGCCAAATCCTTCTTAGAAGTAGTAACAATAATTTGAGGAATTACATTTAAATAACGATATAACTCATTAATTAAAGCTAAGGAAAGATTACTCTTCTTATTTTTAGGATCAATTTCAAGAAAAACCAGTTGCGGTTTATTTTCTAGAATGAGATTTAAACCTTCTTCGTAGTTATTTGCAGAGCCGACAAAGCTAAGTTCAGAAAAACTGTCAGCCATAGCCTTAGTTTCGATGACACTTTCTTGATTGTCGTCAATAATAACGTACGAATAATTCATTTGAGGCACATTCTAATAAAATTAGATCGCACAACATTAGCTCAAGTTAAATAATTTCAACTCAAATTATAGATTAAAGTATGTATAGTAGTTTTGGGAACTAGATTAAGAAGCTAATTTTCGGCTTAGAAAATGAACTTTTTAACTAGCTAAAAATAAACATTTAACTTTTTTTTTCGATTAATTCCCCTTACAAATCGATAAAGTACCCATTGTAGTTGATAAAGAGCAAATAAATCCGACCAAGAACATTCTTTAAAAATTTTAATATTCAAAATTCTACAATTTTTAAAGAAATAAATGAGCAAAAAACAAAAAAAGCTCCCCAAAAAGGAGAGCTTTGTTCTATATAGCTGTAAAACTATTTACATTTTCATCAGCCAGTTTCTCATCGAAACTTCGTTTTCAATAATTTCTCTTAATTCAGAAATTTTCACACGATCTTGTTTCATTGTATCTCTGTGACGTATAGTTACTGTTTCATCTTCGATTGTTTGATGATCTACAGTAATACAAAATGGAGTCCCTAAAGCATCTTGTCTTCTATAACGTCTTCCAACAGCATCTTTTTCATCATAAGCTACATTGAAATCCCATTTTAAATCGGCAATAATTTGATGTGCAATTTCAGGCAATCCATCTTTTTTTACCAACGGTAAAACAGCCGCTTTAGTTGGTGCTAGAACAGCTGGTAACTGCAACACTGTTCTTGTAGAACCGTCTTCTAAAGTTTCTTCTTTCAATGAAGTTGCGAAAACTGCCAGGAACATTCTGTCTAATCCTACTGAAGTTTCTACTACATAAGGAACATAGTTTTCGTTTAATTCTGGATCAAAATATTGTAATTTTCTTCCAGAATATTGCTCATGTGCTTTTAAGTCAAAATCAGTACGAGAGTGAATTCCTTCTAACTCTTTAAATCCAAATGGGAAATTAAACTCGATATCAGCTGCTGCATTTGCATAGTGAGCTAATTTCTCATGGTCATGGTATCGGTAATTTTCTTTTCCAAGACCTAACGATAAATGCCATTTTAAACGCGCTTCTTTCCAGTGCTCATACCATTTCATTTCTTCTCCCGGACGCACAAAAAACTGCATTTCCATTTGTTCAAACTCACGCATACGGAAAATAAACTGTCTAGCTACAATCTCATTTCGAAACGCTTTACCAGTTTGAGCAATTCCGAAAGGAACTTTCATACGTCCTGATTTTTGAACATTCAAGAAGTTCACAAAAATCCCCTGAGCTGTTTCTGGACGCAAATACAAATCCATTGCATTATCAGCAGAAGCACCTAACTTCGTTCCAAACATCAAGTTAAATTGTTTTACTTCTGTCCAATTTCTAGAACCTGATTCAGGACAAGCAATTTCTAACTCTTCGATTAATGCCTTTACATCAGCCAAATCTTCATTTCCTAGAGAACGAGCCATTCTTTCCAGAATTTCTCTTTCTTTAGCTTTATATTCTTTAACACGGGCATTTGTTGAAACAAATTCTTCTTCATTAAAAGCCTCTCCAAAACGCACTCTTGCTTTTTCGATTTCTTTGATTGCTTTTTGATTTAGCTTTTCAGCATAATCTTCAATCAAAACATCGGCTCTATATCTTTTCTTAGAATCTTTATTATCAATTAATGGATCATTAAACGCATCAACGTGGCCAGAGGCTTTCCATGTCGTAGGATGCATTAATATCGCAGCATCAAGTCCTACAATATTTTCATTCATCTGAACCATTGCTTTCCACCAATATTCACGGATGTTCTTTTTTAACTCCACTCCGTTTTGTGCATAGTCATAAACCGCACTTAAACCATCGTAAACTTCGCTTGACGGAAAAATAAATCCGTACTCTTTTGCATGCGAAATTACATTCTTAAATATATCTTCTTGTTTTGCCATAATGGTGCAAAAATATAAAAAGTGAATTTAAAAAAAGAAAATTATTAAAGTTTGAATCATTGATTTTTATATTTTTAGAATAAATAAACCTTAGAATATGTTACAAAGCATTCTAAATCTATTTTTTCCTAAAACTTGTATGGGTTGTGATAGTTTATTGACCCAGAACGAAATCGTGATTTGTAGTATTTGCAGACATCATATTCCATTAACCAATCATCATTTATGGAAAGAAAATGAAGCTTACAAGAAATTCTATGGTCGAATACCAGTGGAACACGCATCTGCTTTTCTTTATTTTCATAAAAAAGGAATCGTTCAAAAACTCATCCACAATCTGAAATATAAAGGACAGCAAGAAATAGGCCCTCTTTTAGGCGAATGGTATGCAGACGAATTAAAAGAAACATTCCAAAACAACATGGATTGCGAAATTATTATTGTTCCATTACATCCTAGAAAATTCAAAGAAAGAGGCTACAATCAAGTTAGTACTTTTGCAAAATCACTTTCAAAACAACTTCATTTTACCTACAACGATACTATCTTGTATCGAAAAGTATATTCGAAAACACAATCCAAAAAAAATCTATTAGGAAGAACCGAAGGCATAGACACTGTTTTTGATGTGCATTTTTCCGAGAAAGATTATAACAAACATTTCATACTTATTGATGATGTTATTACAACTGGAGCAACTCTTGAGGCCTGTTCGAGAGCGCTACTAAAAATCCCTGGTGCAAAAATTAGCATTATTTGCATAGCCATGGCACAATCGTAATCTTTAACAACAAAGAAAATTAGAATAATGCCGCTTTTGACAACTACTTAATTTATTGTTAAAAAAACTACTTATTGTCTAATAAAACAACAAAAAAACGCAATATTAAATTTATTTAACGAATCAGAGTTTCCGATTCCAAACTTAAATGTTTAATTTTGAATAAATTTTTATAAATCTTTAAACAAAAATATCATGGCTTTTGAATTACCTAAATTACCTTATGCGTATGACGCACTAGAACCACATATTGATGCTCGTACGATGGAAATTCACCACACAAAACATCACAATGCTTACACAACTAACCTTAACGCTGCTATTGCTGGTACAGACATGGAAGGTAAAACCATCGAAAACATATTAATTAACATTGATATGTCTAATGCTGCTGTTCGTAACAACGGTGGAGGTTTTTACAACCACAATCTATTCTGGACAGTTATGTCACCAAATGGAGGTGGACAACCAACAGGTGATTTATTAGCTGCTATCGAAGATGCTTTTGGAACATTTGAAGAATTCAAAGCTAAATTCAGTAAAGCTGGTGCTACTCAATTTGGTTCTGGATGGGCTTGGTTATGTGTTCAAAAAGGTGGAAAATTAGACGTTTGTGGTACTCCAAACCAAGACAACCCATTAATGCCAGGTGTTGGATGCGGTGGAACTCCAATTTTAGGAATGGATGTTTGGGAGCACGCTTACTACTTAAACTATCAAAACAGAAGACCAGATTACATCGAAGCTTTCTTTAATGTAATCAACTGGACTGAAGTTGCTAGAAGATACGCTTTAGAAAAATAATAGCTTTTTAATTAGCTCTATTTTTATTCAAAATAGACAAATTGACTCAAAGTTAATTTGTCTATTTTTTTTATTCTTTTCCAACACCAACTTGTAATAACAAAAAACGGACGATAATATATCGTCCGTTTTACTATTCAACTATTTTCAGTTTTTATATCTCACTTAATTATAATAAAAAAGGTGGAATTTCTTCCACCCTTTTTGCCCCAAATCTACCATAAACTTAACCTACTAATATTATGGTATTACAAATGTATTTTAGTTCTAACTTACCGGCAAATATTTAAGATAAACAACCTAAAAAAACCGACAAATAACTTAAATCAATCATTAATACGCTCTAGCGTCCTTACCTTCATAAAAATTCATAAAAGCTCGGTTTACTACTCTATTCCCTCCAGGAGTAGGATAATCACCTGTAAAATACCAATCTCCAAGATTTTTAGGACATGCTACATGTAAATCATCGACAGTTTGAAAAATAATTTTCACTTCTGCTTTAATTTCTGGAGAACTTAACATTTCAGCGATTTTATTTGAAATTTCCTGATCTGTAAAAGGCTCATATATTGCCGTCACATAATTTACTACATCAACATCTTTAAAGTCTTCTTGCGATTTACATTTTGCATAAACTTCATCTACGATATGATACATGTTTCTTTCTTTCAAGAGAGCCAATGCAGCTCTAAAAGCAACTAAACCTTCTAATTTAGCCATATCAATACCGTAACAATCCGGATAACGAATCTGTGGTGCAGAAGATACAATAACAATTCGTTTTGGATTTAATCGATCCATCATTTTGATGATACTCTTTTTAAGAGTAGTTCCTCTTACAATACTATCATCAATAATAACCAAGTTATCTTCTGGTTTAATCACGCCATAAGTGACATCGTATACGTGAGCCACTAAATCATCGCGACTATCATCCGCTGTAATGAAAGTTCGTAATTTAGCATCTTTAATTGCTACTTTTTCAGTACGAATCTTAACTGCTAATAATTCCTTTAAAGTTTCAGCTGTTAAAATATTTCTATTTTCTAAAATATAATTATTCTTTCTTTGATTTAAGAAATCCTGAGCCGCTTCAACCAATCCAAAAAATGAAGTCTCTGCAGTATTTGGAATATAAGAGAAAACCGTATTGTCAGTATCCTGATCAATTGCTTCTAAAACTGCTGGTAAAATTAATTTACCCAAATCTTTCCTTTCTTGATAAATCTCAGCATCACTACCTCTAGAGAAATAAATACGTTCAAAAGAACATGCTTTTTTTACAGTTGGAGTCACAATTTCTTTCATGGAAACTGTTCCATTCTTCTTAATAATCAAAGCACTTCCTGGATCAATTTCATTTACTTGATCAAAAGGAACATTGAAAACTGTTTGAATAACTGGTCTTTCTGAAGCTACAACAACCACTTCATCATCTTGATAAAAATATGCCGGACGAATACCTGCAGGATCTCTAAAAACAAATGCATCTCCATGACCTAATAAACCAGCCATTGCATAACCACCGTCGAGATTTTTCGCCGAACGAGCTAAAATTTTGGCCACATCTAATCTTTCAGCTATTACCGGCGAAGCACTTTGTTTAGAATAACCTTCAGCCTTGCAATCTTGATATAATTGCATTACTTCTTTATCCAAGAAATGACCTATTTTTTCCATCACAGTTACAGTATCTGCCATTTCTTTTGGATGCTGACCTAATTCAACCAAATTTTGAAAAAGCTCTTTAACATTAGTCATATTAAAGTTACCCGCCAAAATAAGATTTCGATGCATCCAGTTACTTTGTCTCAAAAACGGATGTACACTTTCGATACTATTTTTACCAAAAGTACCATAACGCACGTGACCCAAAAACAACTCCCCTATGTATGGAATATTTCTTTTTTGAGCCGCTACATCATCAGCATATTCAGGATTTGCAGTCAACTCTTCGTTAATACGCTCATTAATTTGAGCAAACACATCCTGAATAGGTTGCGCCTGATTAGAACGCACTCTACTAATATATCTTTCCCCTGGCTCAACATCTAATTTAATACTTGCAAAACCAGCTCCATCTTGCCCGCGATTGTGCTGTTTTTCCATCATCAGATACATTTTTTGTATCCCATAAAAAGCAGAACCGTACTTTTCTTTGTAAAATTCAAGCGGTTTAAGTAGTCTAACTAAAGCTATTCCACATTCATGTTTTAAAGCGTCGCTCATTGTAGTTGTGTTTGTTATTTTGTTTAATCTATGCTAGCAAACTTTAATAAATTTACTATTTGTTGTTTTTTGAATGTACAAAGTTCGTTTTTTCATTCCTTTTTAAGGTTAATCTAGATTAATAAATCCAGAAAGTACTAGTTACGGAACAAAAAAACCCCGTTTCCGAGGTTTATCTATTATAATTCTATATCAAATTGTGTCAATGATTTAAATTGTCTCAATCGAGACACAACTTCTTCTTTCTCTAAACTAAGCATTCGTTCCGTTCCAAATTTCTCCACACAAAAAGAGGCTAAATTCGACCCATAAATAATTGCATTTTTCATGTTTTCAAACGAAACATTCTCACTTTGAGTGATAAATCCAGTAAAACCTCCAGCAAATGTATCACCCGCTCCTGTTGGATCAAAAACTTCCTCTAATGGTAAAGCTGGCGCAAAAAACACATTGGTTTCATGGAATAACAATGCTCCATGCTCACCCTTTTTTATCACCACATATTTAGGTCCCATTTCCTGAATTTTAGCCGCAGCTTTTACAAGTGAATATTCACCAGAAAGCTGTCTTGCTTCTTCATCATTGATTGTAATTACATCTACTCTTTTAATTACATCTAACAATTCAGGTAATGCACAATCCATCCAAAAATTCATAGTATCTAAAACTACTAATTTTGGTTTACTTTCTAATTGATCTAAAACACCACTTTGCACTAATGGATGCAAATTTCCTAGCATTACTACATCGGCATTTTTAAAATTTTGAGGAACTTTTGGCTGAAAATCGGCCAAAACGTTTAATTGAGTGTCTAAAGTATCTCTTGAATTCAAATCGTTATGATAACGCCCACTCCAAAAGAATGTTTTTCCACCTTTCACAACTTCTAATCCAGAAATATCAATATTTCTTTCTATCAATAAATCAATGTATTCTTGTGGAAAATCATCGCCTACGACTGAGACAATGGCTGATTGTAGTTTAAAAAAAGCCGCAGAAAGACCAATATACGTTCCAGCACCACCTAAGATCTTATCCGTTTTCCCAAATGGGGTTTCAATTGCGTCGAAAGCGACTGTTCCAACAATCAATAATTTATTCATTTTATGAATTTCAAATTAAAGCTGCAAAGATAATTTATATGTTGCAATCTTGCAAAAGTTAAAATCTACAAAATTATCACAAAATACGCCCCTCTTCTTTTTCATAAAATGCATCAATGGATAAGTTTTTCTGACTAGATGCAAAAACAGCCAGTTCATCGCAACGTTCATTTTGAGGATGACTATTATGACCTTTTATCCATTTAAAATCAACAAGATGTTTTCTATACACAACTAAAAAACGCTTCCACAAATCTGCATTTTTCCGTCCAGCGAATGATTTTTTTTCCCAACCTAAAACCCACTTTTTAACAACTGAATCAACCACATATTTAGAATCTGAAACAACTAACACCTTCATGTTTGGCTTTTTTAATTTCTCAAGACCTACAATCACAGCCAATAATTCCATTCTATTGTTTGTAGTATACCTAAAACCCTCATAAAATTCTTTTCGATGAGAAGAACCTACTAATTCCATCACAATCCCATAACCTCCAGGACCAGGATTTCCCTTGGCCGCCCCATCTGTATATATGTGTACTTGATAATCCAATTTTACGATTTAGATTTAAGTATATCCTCGATTACACTAGGAAAATATTTTTGTTCTAGTTCGTGAATTTTTTCCGCAACCACTTCTGCGGTGTCAGTCCCTAAAACAGTAACTGATTTTTGAAAAATTATTGCACCTTCATCATAATGTTCATTTACATAATGAATACTAATACCTGTTTCTTTCTCTTTATTTTCCACTACAGCTCTATGTACATGCATACCGTACATCCCTTTACCACCATACTTAGGCAATAATGCTGGATGAATATTTATGACCTTATCAGGGTAAGCACTGATTAATTCATCTGGAAATTTCAACAAAAAACCAGCTAAAACAATTAAATCAGGCTTGATTGCGTTAATTTTATGTACAAAATTACTTTCATAAAGTTCGGTCTTTGTAAAAATTTCTACTGGCACTGCATTATTTTTTGCTCTATCAATCACCTTCGCATTTGCATTATTGGTAAAAACACTTACAACCTCTCCAATTGCACTTCCTTTAAAATATTTTATAATATTTTCAGCATTTGTCCCAGATCCAGAAGCAAAAACAACTATTTTTTTCATAATTCATCACGTTAATTTGACACAAAAAAAGAATAAAAAACCAAATAATACGGCATTAAGAACTCTTTGTTCAAAAATATTTTCTAATTTAGATGTTACATTTATCAACTTAATGGTGGTTTTAAAATAAAGTTTTTTATTTTTGCCTCCAAATTAAATTCTAAAATTAAAGATTATGTCAGACATTGCATCAAGAGTAAAAGCGATTATCGTAGACAAATTAGGCGTTGACGAAAACGAAGTTGTAACAGAAGCAAGCTTCACTAATGATTTAGGAGCTGACTCATTAGACACTGTTGAGCTTATTATGGAATTCGAAAAAGAATTTGACATCCAAATTCCAGACGATCAAGCTGAAAACATTGCTACTGTTGGTCAAGCTATCTCTTATATCGAAGAAGCAAAAAAATAATACACGTACACCCGATTACATAAATCTGTTGTCGGGTGTTATTATTTTTAAAAATTAAAAATACAGATTGAATTTCAATCTACATAGATAATACAGCACCCCATGGCTCTTAAGTAAACACAAAAGAAAGCGTGGGTTTTGTTTGTTTAAAGATAACAAAATACAGAATATATGGTATTAAGACGAGTTGTTGTAACAGGTTTAGGTGCACTTACTCCTATTGGAAACAATATTGAAGAGTATTGGAATGGCCTTATTAACGGAGTTAGCGGGGCTGCACCAATAACTTATTTTGATGCTTCAAAATTTAGAACACAATTTGCTTGCGAACTTAAAAACTTCAACGTTGAAGAATTTATCGACCGAAAAGAAGCCCGTAAAATGGACCGTTATGCTCAATACGCCATGGTTTCTTCTGAAGAAGCAATGAAAGACGCAAATTTTGATTTAGACAAAATTGACAAAGATCGTGCAGGAGTAATTTGGGGATCAGGTATTGGAGGTCTGGAAACTTTCCAAATTGAAGTTCTTAATTATGCTGCAGGTGACGGAACACCTCGATTCAACCCTTTCTTTATCCCAAAAATGATTGGAGATATTGCTTGTGGACACATTTCAATTAAATATGGTTTTAGAGGACCAAATTTCGGAACCGTTTCCGCATGCGCTTCTTCTACAAACGCTATTATTGATGCTTTCAACTATATTAGATTAGGTCATGCCGATGTAATGGTAACTGGAGGTTCTGAAGCCGCAGTGACTATTGCTGGTATGGGTGGATTTAACGCTATGCATGCTTTATCTACAAGAAATGAGGACCCAAAAACAGCTTCTAGACCAATGGACAAAGACAGAGATGGATTTGTACTAGGAGAAGGTGCAGGAGCAATCATTCTTGAAGAATACGAACATGCAGTAGCTCGTGGTGCTAAAATTTACTGCGAAATTGGAGGTGGAGGTATGTCTGCCGATGCACACCATATCACTGCTCCACACCCAGAAGGTTTAGGTGCTAAAAATGTTATGCTAAACTGCTTAAGAGATGCTGGTTTAAAACCAACAGATGTTGACGGAGTTAACATGCACGGTACTTCAACACCTCTAGGAGACATGGCAGAAAGTAAAGCAATCGAGCAAGTTTTTGGCGAACACGCCTACACAATGAACTTAAACTCAACTAAATCTATGACAGGTCACCTACTAGGTGCTGCCGGAGCTATTGAGACTATTGCTGCCATTCTTTCTATCAAACACGGAATAGTTCCTCCTACAATTAATCATTTCACTGATGATGAACATATAGATCCAAAGTTAAACTTTACTTTCAACGTTGCTCAAAAAAGAGAGATGAATGTTGTTATGAGTAATACTTTTGGTTTTGGAGGTCATAATGCTTGTGTATTAGTAAAAAAATTAGGATTCTAATTTGATACTATGAGTATATTCAAAAAAATATTTACAAAGTCCCGTCGTCCTCAAGAAGACGGGATTTTTTTTGAAGCTATTCAAAAAATTCTAGGCTTTGCTCCTAATGAATTAAATCACTATCACAAAGCATTTACACATCGTTCTTCGGGAAAAACCGATTCTAACGGCAACCCAATAAGCTACGAGCGACTGGAATTTTTAGGAGACGCAATGCTTAGTTCAGTAATAGCAGCACATTTATTTAACGAAGTACCACATGGCGACGAAGGGTATTTAACGAAAATGCGTTCTAAAATTGTAAGTAGAGAACACCTAAATGAATTAGGCAAAGACTTAGATCTTATCCGATTTGTGGACAGCAAGGTTCCAGTACAACATTTTGGTGAAAATATACACGGAAACATCTTTGAATCGCTCATAGGAGCAATCTACCTAGATAAAGGTTATCCATTTTGTGAAAAATTTATTCAAAAAAAAGTAATTCTTCCTTATGTTGATATCGCAAGACTCGAAGGTAAGGTGATTAGCTACAAAAGTTTAATTATCGAATGGTGTCAAAAAGAAAAAAGACAATTCCATTATGATATTTTTGAAGACAATGCACTAGATGGACAACGTTTATTTGGGGTAAAATTAAGCATCGATGAAAAAGTAGTTGCCAAAGCAAGAGCGACCTCTAAAAAGAAAGCTGAAGAAAAAGCTTCTCAAAGAGCCTATTTTGCATTTCAAGAAAAAATGAACAAAAAATAAACACAAATACACATTAGCTATATCGATTTCGTTTTAAATTTAACGAAATGATTATTTTTTAAACAGTTAAACTTCGGGAGAAATAGTATATTTACAACCTTATTTTTAATGAAGATGGCTGTTCATAAATTAAGTATTGATGAATTCGATGAAATTGATTACAATCTTATTGCAATTCACACTTCTTTAGAGGATTATAGATTGGCATATTTTATCAATCAAAAACTTCCCATAAATCTAGCTAAAAGCTCAGATGAAGTTCATATCAATATTAAAGAAGGGGAAACAAAATTTTCAAGGTTTTACTTTTATGACGAAGAAAGTACTGTGGGATGGAACTTAGTAGAAAACATTAATGAAGTAATACAAAAAAATAACGGTTCTACCCAAGATTTATTTTCAGATACAAATGAAGGGATTACTACTAAAGTATACCTTTTACCTGAATTTAAAAAAGCAGATTATTTTTTAAAAATTGAGAACGCAGATGATAGCATTGACATAAACAAAATAAAGACAATATTAAATACTATAGAAAACATAACAACGGTATATACTGTTGAAACAAAACAAATAAAATCTAAAAACAATCTAATTTTTTAATGCAAATGATTACTACAAACAAGAAAACTAAAATTGTGGCTACCCTTGGGCCTGCTTGCAGCACAAGAGAAACCATTAAAGATATGGTTGAAGCAGGTGTAAATGTGTTTAGAATTAACTTTTCTCATGCTGATTACAATGATGTAAAAAACAGAATTGAAATCATCAGAAGTCTTAATGAAGAATTTGGATACACTACAGCAATTTTAGCTGATTTACAAGGACCTAAACTTCGTGTTGGAGTAATGAACGACGGTGTGGTTGTTAATGATGGAGACCTAATCACTTTTACTACAGCTGAAGACATTATTGGAACAGCCGAAAGAGTTTTCATGAAATATAAAAACTTTCCTAACGATGTTAATCCAGGAGAAAGAATCTTATTAGATGATGGAAAATTAATTTTCGAAATCGTTTCAACAGATAAAAACACAGAAGTTGTTGCCAAAGTTATTCAAGGTGGTGAATTAAAATCTAAAAAAGGGGTAAACCTTCCTAATACTAAAATCTCTCTTCCTGCTTTGACAGAAAAAGATATTGCTGATGCTATTTTTGCAATTGAGCAAAAAGTAGACTGGATTGCGCTTTCTTTCGTAAAAACACCACGTGATTTACAAGACTTACAAGACTTAATTGCTGAACATTCAAAATACAAAATTCCAATTGTTGCCAAAATCGAAATGCCAGAAGCATTAGAAAACATGGATAAAATTGTAGCGTATTGTGATGCTTTAATGGTTGCTCGTGGTGACCTAGGTGTTGAATTACCAGCGCACGAAGTTCCATTAGTACAAAAAGACTTAATCCGCAGAGCAAAAACAGCTAGAATTCCTGTTATCGTTGCTACACAAATGATGGAGACAATGATTACTAGTTTAACTCCTACTAGAGCTGAAGTAAATGACGTAGCGAACTCAGTAATGGATGGTGCAGATGCTGTAATGCTTTCTGGAGAAACTGCAACTGGAAACTACCCAGTACAAGTAATCCAAAAAATGACTCAAATTTGTGAAGCAGTTGAAAACTCTCCACTTATCCAAGTTCCTCAAAATACGCCACAAATTAAAACGAATCGTTTTATTACAAAAACAATTTGTCGTCATGCAGCGGTTATGGCTAACTCAATCGAAGCTAAAGCCATTTCTACAATGACTAACAGTGGTTATACTGGATTCCAGTTATCAGCTTGTAGACCTACAACTGCTGAAATTTTAGTATTTACTTCAAACAAAAGAATCCTTACACAATTAAGTTTGCTATGGGGAGTTAGAACTTATTTTTACGATAAAGAAGAAAGTACAGATACAACAGTAACCGAAATCAACTCTATCGCTAAAGAAAAAGGACACGTTCAAGCTGGTGATTACATTATAAACCTTGCTTCTATGCCTATTAAAGATAAAGGAATGGTTAACACTTTGAGAGTTTCTGAAATTAGCTAATTTTTCGACTATTCTAATAATATAAACCCGTCTTGTCATCCAAAACAAGACGGGTTTTTTTGTAAAACAACTTTCAATCTATCTCATTAATAAAAACAAGCTAAATTCTTTAAGAAAATTAAGAAGATTTAAACAATGACCTAAGAAAATATCTTTTATATTTGACTAACATAAAATGAATACAGTATGAATTTTAAATCTAGAAACCCATTTTTAAACAATAAAAGCTTCTCACCTACTTCGAGAGCTGAGCAAATTCACGAAGCAACCGTTATTGGTTATGATCAAGAAATGTCATTATCAGGAACCATAAACAAAACCATTTTACTGTTCTTGTTATTAACTGCATCTGCAATGGTAATTTGGTGGCTAACATTTAATGGCATGAACCCTATTCTTCCTGCTATTGGTGGTGCAATTGTTGGTTTTGTATTAGTTATTATTTCCGCTTTCAAACCACAATATTCAGGATATCTAGCTCCAGGATACGCATTATTTGAAGGTTTATTTATTGGCGGAATTTCAGCTATTTTTGAAGCAAAGTATCCAGGTATTGTAATTCAAGCTGTAGGAGCTACATTCGTAACGTTTGCTGTGTGCTTAGGATTGTATAAATACCGAATTATCAAAGTTACAGAACAATTTAAATCAGTGGTAGTAGCAGCTACTTTGGCGATTGCTACTTATTACCTTATCTCTTGGCTTTTTTCTTTATTTACAAGTTACCAACCTGTGCACTACGGAAATTCGTTATGGAGTATTGGTATTAGTGTTTTTGTAATCGTGATTGCTGCATTAAACTTATTCTTAGACTTTGACCGAATCGAAGAAGGAGTACAACAAAGAATGCCAAAATACATGGAATGGTTTGGAGCCATGGGATTAATGATTACATTAGTATGGCTGTATATCGAATTCTTGAGATTATTATCAAAACTATCAAGTAGAGATTAATTGACCTCCTATATCATTACAAACCCTTCTTTCTCAGAAGGGTTTTCTTTTTTTAGAAATTAAATTTCAATTGCACAGCTACTACTGCTTTCTTGACTTCCGTATTTAAATTACTCATTGAGATCCCCAGTAATCTAACCGAATCTTTCATTCGTTCTTGATACAACAACTCTTTTACTATTTCCAGAATTAACCCTTTGTCAGCAATAAAATAAGGCAACGTTTTACTTCGAGTTTGCTGTGTAAAATCACTATACTTTATTTTTAATGTTACAGTCTTACCTGAAACATTGTGCTTTTTGAGTCTTCTTTCTAAACTATTAGCAATGAGTTCTAATTGCTCCAACATAAATACCTCCGAAGACAAATTAACATCAAAAGTATGCTCTGCGGCTACAGATTTGGCAATACGAGTCGGTTTAACTTCGCTATTATGAATACCCCTAACTACATTGTAATAGTATTGTCCTGATTTTCCAAAATGTTTCTCAAGAAACTCTAATGATTTACTTTTCAATTCTAATCCCGTAAAAATCCCTAGTTGATACATTTTCTCGGTAGTCACTTTGCCTACTCCATAAAATTTTCGAATAGGTAAAGCTTCTAAAAAAGGAATTATTTCCTCAGGAGTTACTGTTTTTTGACCATTAGGTTTATTATAATCACTGGCTATTTTTGCGACAAATTTATTAATAGAAATACCCGCCGAGGCAGTTAAACCAACTTCATTATAGATGCGATTTCTAATTTCTTGAGCTAATAAACTAGCGCTTGGATTCCCTTTCTTATTTTGAGTTACGTCTAAATAGGCTTCATCTAAAGAAAGAGGTTCAACTAAATCAGTATATTCTCTGAAAATTTTATGAATTTGATTCGAAATTTCTTTATACCGTTCAAATCTTGGTCTTACAAAAATTAATTCCGGACAATTTCTTTTGCTAAACTTCCACTTATAGCACTTCGAACACCAAATTTTCTAGCTTCATAACTTGCCGCAGCAACTACACCCCTGTTTTCTGAACCACCAACAGCAATAGGTTTCCCTCTCAATTCTGGATTATCCATTTGCTCCACCGAAGCAAAAAAAGCATCCATATCGATATGTATTATTTTTCTGTTGGGATTAAATTCTTGCATCTTAAAAAAATCAATGGCTTGTATCTTTCTTTGTTTGCAAATAATTTTCAATAACTTCTGTTTTTACTTTTTGCTCCATTGGAAAAAAGAAACTAAAAGGTCTGGATTTAAAATGACTCCAAATGGAAGATGAAATAAAACGAAGTTCTGATAGAGGTATTGCTCTAGAGCGAAATGCTAACCCTAAAGACAAAGTGAAACTAACCATAAAATTAACCAATCCTATAACTCCAATTCCAAAAATCCCCCAAAACAACATGGTATCACTAACCTGATAATTGGCGCCATACAATGCCAATGCTAAATTACCACTAGCAAAAGTAATATGTCTAATATCAAGATTTAATCCGAAAAAAAGTCCCAAAGCAGAAGTACTACCCATAAAAACACCAAACCAAAAATTAGAAACAATGCCTGCCCATTTTTTCTCATACAAAGCAGAAAATTTCAGCGTTCTTTTCTTTCCAAAACTCTTTTTCAACAAAGGATGTTCCGCAATTCTAAAATAAACCTGATTGTGTTTATCCCTATTCGCTACACTTCCAGAAATAATTCCCGATAAAAACAAAAACAGTCCTGCAATTGCCGCATGAAAAATAGCTAATGAATGTACAGGACTCAAATCACTTAAGAGGGTTTGCCATTTACTGGAAGCAATATTATAACCTAATGAATAATCAATAAGCCAAATCCCTAATAAAGAAACTGGAAATGCCAAAATTACATTCCCTATAAATGCTATAAATTGAGACCTAAAAACCCGAGCAAAAAGAATTGCAAATGCATTATATTTTTGCGTATTATTCCCCTGTTTAGACATTCCTTCCTCTAAAGCTTTGATTAATGCAGAAGCTGTCATAGCTGGTTGTTTTGTTGCTAATGTATAGCCCATTAAATAAATAGCGATGAAACCTAATGCATAATTCATACTATACAAGAAAGCATGACCAAAAATACTTGTATCGACTTTAGAAAGTAAAATTTTGATAATACACAAAAAACCAACAATTATTCCGCCACCTGAGGCATTCCAAAACATTTTGAAATATTCATTACGATTCTCTGTAATATATTTTTCGCCTGTTTTAGCTGTATGCTGGGTAATTTCATAAGAAATCAACTGAATGCTTTCGGCTATAAACTGCCGCACATTGTTTTTATAACAATTGAACTTAATTAACTGTAAGCCCATTAAAATTCCATTGATTTTTTTATCTTCTTCCTTCTCTACTTTTAACAATGAAATTAGAAACTTAAGCCTTTCTAATTGCTGCTTAATTTTTAATAAATTTTGATTTACACGAAGGGAAATTCCATATTTTGAACTATTACGAAAAGCTTTTTCTACAAACTCTTCACATTGTTTGAGTAAAACAATTAATTGAGCAAAAGACAAATCATCAGAATCAACATAATGCTTTTCTAAATTTTTGATTTGATCTTCGATTAAAAACAATTCTTTTTCAAATGCCGAAAAAGGACTTTCTAAACCATCAAATTCTGGAACCATCTTAATTACATCCGTCTCCATTGCACGACCACTAATGCGCTGAGTGATTAAGTGCATAGCTGTTAACACCTCTGATAAAGCCGAATTTAGTGTAACACTTTCATACATGGAAGTAAACCCAAAGAGATCATACAATTCATGCAACTGATGTAAAGGAATTTTATCAATCCAAACCCCATCATTAGCCAGATAAAACACCTGATTTAAAACATATTCTAAAGTTTCCTTCTCAGGTTGATAAGGTAAAAATTTGGCGATAATTCTTTTTCTAACTTCGAATACAAAATCTACATCTTGTAAAATAGCCGCATCCGAAAAAATTTTATTAAACTTCCTGTCTTCAAGAATATCTTTCAAATAGAAAGAAAAAGCATCTCTATAAGACGGATTATCCTTTAACAGAGTAATAAGAGGCTCCAAATCTACTATTTGTAAATTTCTAATCTTCAAAGGACGAATCAATTGAACCAATTCAATTAAAGGCTCCAAATTGTCTTTTTCCTCAAGCCATAACTGACTTCTATCGAAAAAATCAGTTAACAACTCCTGTAACGATGGTTTATTCTTTACTTTAAAAAGCGGCATAATTTATCAATTCAATTCCTGTAAAAATACAAATCACCCCTTGAAAAAGCTCTAACTATATCATAAAAAAAACACCGAAAGCTGTTTTATAATCTACTTTAAAAAGAAAAGGAGACAATAACAGTACTTTAATTTATGTATATAAAATACATAGGAATAGAAAAAAAGTATCTTTACACCAGATTTCTTACCCCAAAAAAAGAATTTAGAAAACAACACTAAAAACGGTCAAAATGATAGAAATAGAACGAAAATTTTTAGTCAATTCTGACGCTTACAAAAAAGAAGCCTTTTCTAAAAAAAGAATTATTCAAGGCTATTTGAGTTCAAATCCTGAACGCAGTGTTCGAATCCGAATAAAAGAAGATAAGGCCTATATTACGGTAAAAGGAATTTCAAATACTTCAGGTATATCGCGTTTTGAATGGGAAAAAGAGATTCCTGTTGATGAAGCCGAAAAATTATTATTGTTATGCGAAAAAGGAGTTATTGACAAAACTCGTTTTGAAGTAAAATCAGGATCTCATGTTTTTGAAATAGATGAGTTTTACGGCGAAAATGAAGGTCTTGAAATGGCGGAGATTGAATTGCAATCGGAAGATGAAAATTTTGAAAGACCTACTTGGTTAGGTGAAGAAGTAACTAATGACAAGCGTTATTATAATTCGTATTTAAGCAAAAATCCTTTTAAAAGTTGGTAAATTAATCTACAATTTCTTCAATAGTTACGATCATTGAACCCGTTCCTTTATTAGTTGCAATTTCCATGAAAGCTCTTTTTGTCAAATCAATTTCTCTTGATCTTACAAAAGGTCCTCTGTCAATAACCTCAACAATCACTGACTTACCATTGGATTCATTGGTAATTTTCAATTTAGTCCCGAAAGGAAATTTCTTGTGCGCTGCCGTATAACCGCTGTTGCTAAATCTCACACCACTGGTGGTACGTTTTCCATTAAATTTATCTGCATAATAAGAAGCATGTACACTTTTTTTATACAATTTTAATTTACGTGGCGGTTCAATTGATGAAATTGTATCCTTAAGGATTCCTTTTTTTAAATTAAAAGAGATTTTTTTATCTACTGTATCTTTTGCTTCTATATTTTTTTTCACAGGAGACTTTTGCAGCGTTGATTTTGATGATTGAGCATTAACCAAAACAACCGAAAGAAATAAAAAAAATAGTGTAATTGATTTTTTCATATTAACCTTTTTAGTTCGAATCTTATTTAAAACAAAAACTATACCTCGATAAAAAAAGCCCTTTTCAGGACTTTTTTTAAGTTTTATTTAAACCATAACGACCATGGGATCCTACTTAGTATAAGCACTAATCCTAATCCGTAAAAAATAGAAAAAGTTTTAAATTTTGATTTGCTTGTCGTTAATTTTTTATGTTTTGACCATCCAATTGTAATCAAAGTAATCGCAATTAAATTGATTAACGGATGCTCTAATGAAGTTAAACGCAACATTTTATCTGACATTTGCCCAAATGAATCAAGTCCTAGAGGAGAAACAAAATATAAAATCAAACCAATTAATAATTGTGTATGAGTTCCAATTAATCCAAAAATTGCAATCTTTCTATCTTTAGCCGTAAACTCTTTCGTAGAAGTGAAACCAATTAAAGCATTGACTACTGCAATTACTAATAATAAAAGTGCTAAATAAGCCCAACCAGAATGAAACTTTTGAATAAATGCGTACATGTTTTTGAATGTTTTTTTAACAAATATAAACAAAAAGGGATGAAAAAAACCTCATATAACTAAAAGCTAATGAGGTTTTTACTAATGCAATTTATCGTTTTTAAAAATAAGTATTGAAAATCAAATACTTACAACAAAAACAATGATATGTTATTTATTTCTTAAAAAATGACGTAATAAAGAAGTAGTTGAACTGTCATGATTTTTCACATCATTCGAATTAATTTCATCTAAAATCGAATTGGCTAATTGTTTTCCTAATTCAACTCCCCATTGATCATAACTGAAAATATTCCAGATAAATCCTTGTACAAAAATCTTATGTTCATATAATGAAATTAATGAACCAAGAGATTTTGGAGTTAATTTTTGAATCAAGAAAGTATTTGTTGGTTTATTACCTGAAAACACTTTAAATGGCAATAAAAATTGAGCAGCCTCTGCTGATAAGCCTTGTTTATCAAATTCAGCTTGAACTTTTGCTTCCTCTTTTCCGTTTAACAAAGCTTCTGTTTGCGCAAAAAAGTTAGACATTAATTTATCATGATGATTGTTATCTCCATACAAAGGCTGAACATAACCAATAAAATCAGTAGGAATTAGCTTTGTCCCTTGGTGAATTAATTGAAAAAAGGCGTGTTGAGCATTGGTTCCAGGCTCTCCCCAAATAATTGTTCCTGTTTGATAATCTACTGCTTTACCATCACGACCTACACTTTTACCATTGCTCTCCATTGTTCCTTGTTGCAAGTAAGGTGCTAATTTTTGCAAGTATTGGGTATACGGAATCAAGGCTTCACTTTCGGCTCCAAAGAAATTGTTATACCAAACACTTAATAAAGCCAAGACAACTGGTATATTTTCATCAAAATCAGCAGTTTTGAAATGTTCGTCCATTTCGTTAGCCCCATTTAATAGAGATTCGAAATTATCAAATCCAACCGCTAAACTAATTGACAATCCAACGGCACTCCAAAGTGAAAAACGTCCACCAACCCAATCCCACATTGGAAACACATTATCAGGATTGATACCAAATTCTGTTACTTTTTGCAAATTTGTAGAAACAGCCACAAAATGTTTGGCTATATCTTGTTGCTTAGCCGATTGTAAAAACCATTTTTTAATAGTCTCAGAATTACTCAAAGTTTCCTGAGTTGTAAATGTTTTAGAAACGATAACAAAAAGAGTTGTTTCTGGATTTAATTTTTTTATTACTTCTTGAACATGATCTCCATCAACATTAGACACAAAATGAACATCCAAGTCGTTTTTATAATATTTCAATGCTTCTACCACCATTGCTGGTCCTAAATCTGAACCACCAATACCTATGTTCACAACATCGGTAAAAGCTTTACCTGTATATCCTGTTTTTACACCTGAAGTAATTTCGTTTGTAAAAGTTTTAATCTTGTTTTTAACTTCATAAACTTCAGGAACTACATTCACTCCATTTACATTAATCACAGCCGATTCTTTGGCACGTAAAGCAGTGTGCAAAACTGCTCTTCCCTCTGTTTGATTGATAATTCCTCCCTCAAAATATTCTTGAATCCCATCTTTAAGACCCATTTCGTTTACTAATTCAAGTAACAAATTCATTGTTTCTTGATTAATGATATTTTTAGAATAATCGATCAAAAATTCATTCCAAAGAATACTAAATTTCTCTGCTCTTGTTGCATCTTCTTTAAACATTTCTTGCATCGTAACATTTTGCAATTTTTCAAAATGTTGTTCCAGCTTCTTCCATGAAGCAGTTTGTTTTGGGTTTAAAGTACTTAAAGCCATTTATTTTTTGTTTTTTAGTTTTTTAGATGGCCGTAAAAATACTCAAATTAGTTGTATTTATCGAGTGCTTTACAACTATATAACACATCTGTAAATTATTTTTATAAAAAATTAGGAGAAAGAATTGAATACCCAACTCTTTCTCCTTTAAATTTTCAACTTCAATAGATTCGATTAGAGGTTTCCTATACTATCTAATTCACGTTTTAAAGGTTCCATCATTTTCATAAATCGAGCTTTATTTCTTCCTTCCATTGGAGTCCCAGTAGGCAATTTTAATTTTAAAGCATCTACTTGCACCCCATTTTTCCAAAAACGATAACAAACGTGTGGTCCTGATGCTAAACCTGTACTCCCTACTCTTCCAATGACATCACCTTGATTGACTCTCTGACCACGTCTAACTAAAATCTTAGACATGTGTAAATATTGGGTTGCATAGGTACCGTTGTGTTTTACTTTTACAAAATTTCCATTTCCTGCTGTATAACCCGTTTTTTCAACAACACCAGAAGCAGTTGTCATAATAGGCGTTCCTCTAGGCGCAGCATAATCTGTTCCTTTATGAGCTTTCCAACGATGTTGTACCGGATGAAATCTATTCATGGAAAATCTTGATGTAATTCGGCTAAACTTAATAGGCGATTTCAAGAAAAAGTTTTTCATTGTTTTCCCTTCTTCGTCATAGTATTCAACTTTTCCAGATGATTCATTTTGAACAAAAGGGAAAGCATACATAATTTTTCCTTTGTATTCAAAAAAGGCCGCCTCAATATTACTAACACCGTTATATACCGTATCGTTAATGTAACGTTCATTAAAAGCAATTCCAAAACGGTCTCCTTTTTTTAATTTAAAAAAGTCGATAGACCATGAGTATATTTTTGTAATTTGATTAGCTAAATTAGCTTCAACTCCTGCATTAGATAACGTCTCAGACAAAGATCCTTTTAAGACTCCAGTTATTACTCTTCGTTTATAGCTAACTGGCCTCACTTTTTTATGAGCAACGACTAGTGAATCACGAAGATCAAAAACATAATACATTAAATCATTTGGTTGGTAAACAAAAACCTGAAGTTTATTGGTTTTATCCTTAGAACGCAACATTGTAAAGGCTTTATTAGGCCTAATGGATCGCACATCAAAAGTATCTTTAATACTACTTACAATTTCATGAATTTTTCGCTCTCCAATATTTTGTTTATTTATAATTATTCCAAAAGTATCTCCTTTTCTAACAGTATCCTGAACAACATTAAAATCGGAAAAATTAAACCCAAAATCAGACTTGTCTTTTTCTGGAGCTGATTTCTTAACCAAATTTTTAGCTTCCGTTTCCTTATCCGAATTTTTACAAGATACTACTAGTGTTAGTGCAATTATAAATGTTAAAACGTATTTCAAACTTTTTCAATTTATTCAATTCTACATAAAACTTTATTGTTCTTGACCCCAATTTTCTAATTCAATCTCAGACCATAATTCTGGAAAAAATATTCTTTTTTGATATTTTGGATGCATATATTTTCTCCAATCACTACCTCCGGTTGCTTCACCGTCACCCATACCACTTTGATCAATATACTTTATGGCTACATTTAGATGTTTCATAACCCAAGTTATGTTAACCGTATAATCTAAATGCCTCATAGCTTCCTTCAAAGCAGTTGACTCTTGATCTTCAACTGGTAATTGTTTATATTTTTGCCAAATATTAACTAATTTACAGGCTTCCATATATTCTAAAAATACCGTTTTGTATTTTTTTCAAATGCTTCTAAAGTATACGTCTTTTTTCCTGTTTGATAATCTTTACCAGCTGCTTGCCAATACAAAACTTCAAACGCTTCTTCATTAGAAATAGTATCATTGTAACTAGCTATAAAACGATTATCTATCAAATTAACTAAATCAGTAGCGCAAAATTCTATTAAACGATATTGAGCACTTTGAAATCCACTAGCTGGAGTAAGTGTATTTCTAAATTTCATATACTGATCTACATCCATACCATTTTCCATGATAGTAAATGAAGTAGAAAGCATATCAAAATAGCGACTTATACGTGATAATCGGTCGGTAAAAAAATCAACTTGAATAGTAACCATGGAAGAAATTTGATTCATCTCCCAAAGTATCATTTTGAATATTAATTCATTTACTTGATGATAGAGAATAAAAACCATTTCATCGGGAAGTGTTGTTTTTTGAACTTGTAAATTCAACAACGCGTCTGTTTGAATATAATCCCAATAAGTAGTAGGTTTAGACCACAACAATCCTTCTAATTGCGTATCTGTTTTTAGATTGATGGAATCGTATTTTTGTTCTATTTCCTTTAAAATACTTAGTGTATTCTCGTTAATATTCATTATTTCTTTATTTTTAAATGGTGCTTTCAATCCTTTGAAAGCATCCAAATCGGCTTTTAGTGAACCTACAGCCAAATCTGCCTTGATGCGAATAGGCAATCTATTCTCGTCATCTGAAACCCAAACAGTTAAACTTTCTTGTTCTTTAAAAACACGACCTGATTGAACCAATGGTCTAAAAATCATTGAAGATACAACTCCAAATTTAGTTTTAATATCCTCACGACCCATAAATTTTAACTTAAATTTTGTGGTTTCGTCATCAAAAAACATATCGATTTCCACAAACTCACCTGGTCTTATTTTATCAATAGTAGGATAATTACGTAAATAGTAAAAAGCGGAAAGAATATCCTGTGTGTTTTTAGGAACAACAAAAGTTTTTTCAGTCTTATTTTTATAGTCCTTTACAGTTACCCTATGTAATGGTTGATTAAAAAAGCCTTCTTGATTTTTAGTGTAGCCACCTTCATTAATATTTCGTACAAATTGATATGGATTACCCGTTTCTTTGTCTATATAACTTTCGTAAATATCTACAACTTTGAAGAAAAAGCGTGAAACACCAGTAGTATATCCTTTTCCTACTACATGAAAAACTTTTCTATTGTTTATGACTGCATCTTTTACTTCGAGAGTAGCATATCCTGCATTTACAAATCCGTAATGTATACGAAATTTAAACCACTCACCTACATCAAAAGCGTCATCAGAACGAGAGTCAAAACTAACGGTCAAAATCAATAATAAGAGTAACATTATTTTTTTCATAATTTACTGAGTTTTCTATTATTGATCGAATTTGCAAATTTTGTTCCAAAGATATTAAAACAAAAAAACTCAGTCAAATGATGACTGAGTTTTTATGCTATTAACCAACCAAAAAATTATAAACTATTATTTTATATAACCCAAAAGGAAACCACCCCTTTTGTTTTGATGTTACAAATATACGGCAACAAAATGCGATATTCACAACAAAAATTAAGTTTAACAAAATTTTAATCTAAGATTCTGAATATTTAGTCTTTTTTTTAATAATCATAAAAAAAGCAACAATAAAAAATTAAAATGATAATTTTTAATTTACCCCAGAAGTTAAAAAAGTGTTGAATTTGTAATTTTTAAGATATTTTAAAGAAAAAAATAGCTGTTCTGAATGGATTTAGCCACCGAATAATAGACTTTTTTAGAAAAAAATTAAAAAGGAAAACCTACACTGAACCAAGTATAACTTTTTTTGGTTTCTGGAGACCAACTGCGTTTTATTTCTATAGGACCTAACATGGTTTTTAATCCATAGCCTAAAGCATAACCCGATATTTTAGGAATGGATATCCAACTTACCGATTCAAAAATATCATTACCAATATTAGCATAGTTAGCCGTAAGATTGATATGATTGTTTTTAAAAATTTCATAATCAAAAGTAACCGCTGTCTTTATATAACTATTAGCGCCCAAACTCAAAAAATCATAGCCATAAAAATGACTAAAGTTATTAGAAATAGCATATCCGTATCCTCCCAAAACAAAGTTAAAAAACGATACACTATTACCACCAATAGCAGAACCGGCTTCGGCTTGAACCTTCATTGCTCCTGATTTGAATAAAGGAAAAGCGATTCCAAAATTAGCCTTGAAAATTGAAAATGGATTAAAATCGTTAGTATAATTCGAGGAATACAAATAAGAATGAATATCTCCCGAAAAAGACCAGCCTGTTTTAGGAAAAAATTTATCATCCATAGAATCATAATCTAATCGAGCAAAAACACTTAAATAATCGCTTTTATCAATTTTTGCACTAGCATTCGACAATGTTTTAGAATCGATATTCAAATATTTGTACTCTAAACCTCCTCCAATTAAAAATCGTTGTAAAAATTTTGTTTGAAAATACAACTGATTGGTTAGATCTAACAAATCAACATTCAAAGAATTGATCCCCAAATCCTCAAAATTGACATTACTGATTTGACCTTCAATATTTCTATTAAAATTATTTAAAAAGGATTTGAAACCTACGCTAATATTGTATCCATTTTCAATATAATAATCAAAATTATACCTGAAATTATCACCTAAAATCACATCCAGAGAGGCAACATCATTCTTAAAAATATTTTTCTTGTGCGTCACGTTTACTAAAACAGCACTTTTATAAAGTCCATCATAATGCAGTCCGAATTTTAAAAAACCATCTATGGGATTTTCTTTTAAAATCAAATTCAAATCATCCTTTCCGTTATTGTTTTCAAAATAATAATCTATTGCGCTAAAGTTTTCAGTAGCATTCAAATTATTAATTCCAGTTTGCAATTGGGAATAACTGATTTTAGTTCCTGGCTTAAATCGTAACTTACCATAAACATATTCTTTTGTATAATTCTTTAACGTATTGCAATTGATGTTGACAATATCCAAACTATCTATAGAATTTGATAATTGGGGTTTTTTGTAGTTGTTAGCCAATTCTCCAAGCTGTTGTAATCGTTCAAAAACAGAAAAAGCGGCTTCCTCTCCCTTAGCTAATATTTTTTGACCGCTATCAAAAGACATCACACTGTAATCGTTTATATCTGGTCGAATGTAAATATCCGTTTTCAAAACGTTGTTTTTCATTTTTTCAATTGAATGTAAATTGGTGATTTGCACTAAAATTTTAGTCGCATCATTCAATTCTTTTCTATTCAATAAATTACTTTGTACATCAACCCCAATAATTATATCGGCTCCTAATTTTCTTATCTCATCAACGGGATAATTATTAATCACACCACCATCTACCAAAAAATGATTTTGATATTCAACCGGAGAAAACAAAGAGGGAAAGGCGGAACTAGCCAACATAGCACGAGCCAAATTACCTGTATTCAACACCACCTGTTCTCCTGTTTCAATATCCGATCCAATACATAAAAAAGGGATAGAAAGTTGATTAAAATCCCTAACATGCCTAACATGGCTTGTTATTCGACTTAATAAATTGAAATTATACAAGCCTTTAGAAAGCGCATCTGGAATACCTAATCTATATTTATCAAAAGGCAAAACAACAGAATACACTTCATCATTTCGTTTTTCGTAAGAATTTTTGGTATACCTAGGAATATAATCATTTAGTAATTCATCAAAATCAGTAGCTTTAAATATAGAATCGAGTTGAGCAGCATTATAACCCGCAGCGTACAAACCACCGACTACAGCCCCCATACTCGTACCTCCAATATAATCGATTTTAATTCCCGCTTCTTCAATTACTTTAAGCACACCAATGTGTGCAAAACCTTTGGCACCCCCACCACTCAAGACTAACCCAATTTTAGGTCTATCTTTTACTTGAGAAAAAACCGCTAGACTACAACAAAAAAGGAGTAACAAAAAGAAATATTTTTTCATAAAAAGGTCTCTTTTTTGAGATTAAACAGCCACTATCCAATCAAGGCGCTGATGTTTTGTAAAAATCGGTAATTTTTTTAGCTTTTGATATACCTACAACGTCTGAAATTTCTTTTTCTGTTGCCAATTGCAATCTTTTAACACTTTTGAAATGTTTTATTAATGTTAACATCGTTTTTTCACCAATTCCAGGTATCGATTCTATCGAAGAATTCAAAGCAGCTTTACTTCGCTTATCTCTGTGATGAGTGATCCCAAAACGGTGAGCTTCATTTCGTAAATGCTGAATTACTTTTAAAGTTTCTGATTTTTTATCTAAATAAAGTGGAACCGGATCTTCTGGATAAAACAATTCTTCCAAACGTTTAGCAATCCCTATAATACTTATTTTACCACGCAATCCTAAATCGTCAATACTTTTTAAAGCCGAAGACAATTGTCCTTTTCCACCATCTATAATAATTAGTTGAGGCAAAGGTTCGTTTTCTGCCAACAATCGTTTATAACGTCGATAAACCACTTCTTCCATCGAAGCAAAATCGTTTGGCCCTTCTACAGTTTTGATATTAAAATGACGATACTCTTTTTTACTTGGCTTTCCGTCTTTAAAAACCACACAAGCCGAAACTGGATTCGTTCCTTGGATATTCGAATTATCGAAACATTCTATATGTCTAGGTTCTACTGGCAAATGCAAATCTTTTTTCATTTGCACCATAATCCTATTGGTATGTCTATCTGGATCCACTATTTGCAATTGTTTCATTTGTTCAATGCGATAAAACTTAGCATTACGAACAGACAAATCTAAAATTTGCTTTTTATCACCTAATTGTGGAACGGTAACTTTTACAGTTTCGCCCAAATCAACCTCAAAAGGAACAATCACTTCTTTAGACAACAACTGAAACCGATCTCTTAACTCAACAATAGCTAATTCTAATAATTCTTCATCAGTTTCGGCTAATTTTTTCTTGATTTCCATTGTATGCGAACGAATAATCGAACCATGAGAAATTTGTAAAAAATTCACATAAGCGGCACTTTCATCAGAAACTATAGAAAACACATCTATGTTAGTAATTTTTGGATTTACAATAGTTGAACGAGATTGATAATTTTCAAGAACTTCAATCTTTTCTTTTATTTTTTGGGCTTCCTCAAAATGCATATCATTAGCTAATTGCATCATCAATTTCTTGAAATCTTTAAGGGTTTCTTTGAAATTTCCTTTCAAAATTTCCCGAATCGCATTGACCTGTTTTTGATATTCTTCTAGGGATTCATAACCCTCACAAGGTCCTTTACAATTACCAATATGATATTCCAGACAGACTTTAAATTTCCCACTGTTTATATTCGATTCACTTAAATCAAAATTGCAAGTACGCAGCGGATAGAGTTCTTTAATGAGTTCCAAAATAGTATTCACCGTTTTAAAACTGGTATAAGGTCCAAAATATTCCGAACCATCTTTCACCATTCTTCTAGTGGAAAATATTCTGGAAAAAGGTTCCTTTTTAATACAAATCCAAGGATAACTTTTATCGTCCTTCAAATTGATGTTGTAACGCGGTTGCAAGGTTTTAATCAAATTGTTTTCCAGCAAAAAGAGCATCTGTTTCTGTTGGAACCACAATATGTTTTATGGTTACGATTTTCTTAACCAAGACATTTGTCTTAGCCGTATCGTGTATTTTATTAAAATAAGAAGAAACCCTTTTCTTTAAGTTTTTGGCTTTCCCTACGTATAATATTTTGCCTTCTTTATCAAAATATTGATATACTCCGGGACTATCGGGTAAGGTTTGTATTTGTAGTTCGAGGGCAGTTTGTTGCATTAAAATTTATTTCAAAAATGGTGAATCTATAGAAAATAACATCTATTGGGAATTCTATTCAAATTTACGAATTACAAATAATTTATTTCTACATTTAAGTTTTAATTGAGTAGTATAATTTAAAATGGAAAACACAAAAAAAGAATTACGTTCTAAATACAAAGACTTGCGTAAACAACTTTCTGAAAATGAAATTGAAGAAATGAGTTTAGCAATTTGCAATCAATTATTAAAACTCAAGATTTGGGACAAAAATTACTTTCATATTTTTCTTCCTATCGCTGAGCATAAAGAAGTAGATACCGAAATGATTTTGCATTTGCTTTCAGGAAAAGACAAGGAGATTCTAATTTCAAAATCTAATTTTGAAACAAGAGAAATGACGCATTTTCTTTTGACCGACAATACTAAAATCAAAAAGAACGAATATAATATTCCAGAACCTGTTGACGGAATCGAAGTGGCATCAAAAAAAATAGAAGTGGTTTTTGTACCTCTTTTGGCCTTTGACAAAAAAGGAAATCGCGTAGGTTACGGTAAAGGATTTTACGACAAATTTTTAAGCGAATGCAATCCAGAAACCTTAAAAATAGGACTTTCTTTTTTCGAAGCCGAAGAACAGATTGAAGATGTTTTTGAAAGCGATATCCAATTAGATTATTGCGTAACTCCAAAAAGCATTTACCAATTTTAATTCATAAAAAAATCCGTCTTGAAACCGATAACAATCGTAACAAGACGGATTTAATTTTTATTTTGGTTATAATTAATGCTTATGAAAAGCTTTTTTATTAAATACAATTAAAATCCCAACACCTGTTGAAATGGCTACATCAGCCACGTTAAAAATAGCATTAAAAAACGTAAATGGTTTACCTCCTAGAAATGGAACCCATTCTGGCATTGGATAATCTTTTATTATTGGAAAATAAAACATATCTACCACTTGACCGTAAAACCAAGTACCATAAGGTTGATCTGTAAATAGAGTTGCTAATTGAGCCGTACTATCATTGAAAATTACCCCATAAAAAACAGAATCGATAATATTCCCTAAAGCTCCCGCAAAAATAAGTGCTATGGCAACAATTAAATAATTACTACTGTGTTTACGTTCTACCGAATCCCATAACCAATAGCCAATTCCTCCTACAGCCACTAATCGAAATAAAGTAAGAATCAATTTTCCGTACTCACCAGGAATTTTTGTTCCCCAAGCCATTCCTTCATTTTCAATAAAATGAATTTTAAACCAATCAAAAACCTCAAATTCACCGCCTAAAACAAAGTTGGTTTTGACATATATTTTGGAAATCTGATCCACAAGTAATACTACGAAGATGAGTAGATACGCTTTTAGTAATGACATTTTTTAAATTTTAATTGCGCAAAAATAAGTAATTTATAAAAATCAAATTCCAAATTCCAACTTTAATTAAATCATTGGAATTTGGAATTCTACTATTGAAAAATCAATTGTTATCGTTGAAGATTTTTAGCCTCGATACTCATCGTAGCATGAGGAACGATTTTCAATCTTTCTTTACTAATTAATTTTCCTGTTACTTTACAAACACCGAAGGTTTTATTTTCTACGCGAAATAAAGCATTCTTCAAATCGCGAATAAACTTCTCTTGACGGGTTGCTAATTGAGAGTTTGCTTCTTTAGACATTGTTTCACTTCCTTCTTCGAAAGCTTTGAATGTAGGTGATGTATCATCCGTACCATTATTCAAGTCATTCATATAAGCACTTTTTATCAAATCTAAATCGGCCTGTGCTTTCTCAATTTTCTTTTGAATTATCTCTTTGAACTCTGCCAAATCGGCGTCGGAGTATCGTGCTACTTCAGCTACCATAATCAATATTATTTAGTAATTGTTATCTTCGTTTTAATATCATCAAACTCAATTTCTATACCATTTTCAATTTGAACTTCAAACACTAACTCTTCTGTCAATGTTTCTGATTTGATATAAGCCTTATTCGTATTTACAGCTAGTTCTAGGGCTGGATTACTTTGTAAACTTACTTTAATCTTATCAGTCACTTCAAATCCAGAATCTTTTCTGATGTTTTGAATTCTATTTACCAACTCTCTCGCAATCCCTTCATTTCTTAAATCATCAGAGATTGTGATGTCAAGCGCTACGGTAATTCCGTTAGAATTAGCAACCAACCATCCTTCAATATCCTGAGATGTGATTTCTACATCCTCTAAGGATAAAGTTACGTCTTTTCCTGCTACTACAATACTTATGCTTCCTTCCTTGTCTAATTGGTTAATTTGCTCCGAAGTAAAACTTTGTATCTCTTTGGAAATCAATCCCATATCTTTCCCAAAACGAGGCCCAAGCGCTTTAAAATTAGGTTTAATTTGCTTTACCAAAACTCCTGAAGCATCGTCCAAAAGTTCGATTTCTTTCACGTTTACTTCGGCTTTTATCAGGTCAGAAACAGCCTCTATTTCTAGTCGCTGATTCTCGTCAAGTACTGGAATCATTACCTTTTGCAAAGGTTGACGCACTTTGATCATCTCCTTTTTACGTAGTGATAAAACTAGTGATGAAATGGTCTGCGCTTTCTGCATTTTGCTCTCTAACAATTTATCAACAAAGTTTTCAACGTATTTTGGAAATTCCGCCAAATGTACACTTTCAAATTTTTCTGTTTGTGTAGCCTGTGTTAAGTCTCTGTAAAGCTTATCCATAAAGAAAGGAGCTATTGGAGCACTTAATTTACTTACGGTTAACAAACAAGTATATAAGGTTTGATAAGCCGCAATTTTATCCTGTGCATATTCTCCTTTCCAGAAACGACGACGACACAAACGAACGTACCAGTTGCTCAAGTTTTCCTGTACGAAATCAGAAATAGCACGAGCAGCTCGCGTTGGTTCATAATCGGCATAAGCTTCATCCACTAATTTGATTAAAGTATGTAACTCCGATAAAATCCAACGGTCGATTTCTGGTCTTTCGTTCAATGGCACCTCAGCCTCATCAAATTTAAAACCATCAATATTGGCATACAAACTAAAGAAAGAATAGGTATTGTAAAGTGTACCAAAGAACTTCCTTCTTACCTCAGCCACTCCTTCTATATCAAATTTCAAGTTATCCCAAGGATTCGCATTCGAAATCATGTACCAACGCGTAGCATCTGGTCCGTACTCTTTTAAAGTTTCAAATGGATCAACAGCATTACCTAAACGCTTAGACATTTTTTGTCCGTTTTTATCCAAAACCAATCCGTTTGAAACTACATTTTTATAAGCAATGTTATCAAAAACTAAGGTTCCGATAGCATGCAAGGTATAAAACCACCCACGTGTTTGATCCACACCTTCGGCAATAAAATCAGCCGGGAATGATTTATTATTATCAATTAAAGCTGCGTTTTCAAAAGGATAGTGCCATTGTGCATAAGGCATCGCACCTGAATCAAACCAAACGTCAATCAAATCCGACTCACGTTTCATTGGTTTTCCAGATGCCGAAACCAAAGTGATTCCGTCAACAACATTTTTATGCAAGTCAACCAAATCATAATTACTTTCGCTCATGTTTCCAATTTCAAATCCTTTAAATGGATTTTCGGATTGAACACCTGCAGCAATTGCTTTTTCAATTTCATTGTACAATTCTTCAACAGAACCAATCAAGATTTCTTCCTGTTTGTCTTCTGTTCTCCAAATCGGCAATGGAATTCCCCAATATCTTGACCGTGATAAGTTCCAATCGTTGGCATTTTTCAACCAATTTCCAAAACGTCCTTCTCCGGTAGCTTTAGGTTTCCAGTTGATTGATTCGTTCAAATCAAACATTCTGTCTCTTACCTCAGTGATTTTGATAAACCAAGAATCCAAAGGATAGTATAAAATAGGCTTATCCGTTCTCCAACAGTGTGGATAACTGTGCACGTATTTCTCTACTTTGAACGCTTTATTTTGTTCTTTTAAAAGGATAGCAATTTCTACATCAACCGAACGCTCTGGCGCCTGATCGGCATCATAATATTCGTTTTTCACATATTTACCTCCAAAGTCCCCTAAACTAGGAACAAATTTACCTTGTAAATCTACTAATGGAACCGGAGTACCATTTTCATCTAAAACCAACATTGGCGGTACTTCAGGTGTAGCTTCTTTGGCTACCTTAGCATCATCAGCACCAAAAGTTGGAGCTGTATGTACGATACCTGTACCATCCTCAGTAGTAACGAAATCTCCCGAAATTACTCTAAATGCATTTTCAGGATTTTGGTATGGCAACGCCCAAGGCAATAATTGCTCGTAACGAATGCCTACCAAATCAACACCTTTAGCCTCTGTTAAAATTTGGTATGGAATCCTTTTATCTCCTGCTTTGTAATTTTCAAAATCAGCTGCTTCTTCAGTAGCAAAATATGTTTTACCAAACTGTTTCCCAACTAAGTTTTTAGCCAAAATCACATTGATTGGCTCAAAAGTATATTGGTTGAATGTTTTAACTAAAACATAGTCGATTTTAGGACCAACAGTCAAAGCAGTGTTCGATGGCAATGTCCAAGGAGTTGTCGTCCAAGCCATGATGTGAATAGTTCCAAAACCTTCTAAAAAGCCAGGTAAACTTTCAGCAATCGCTTTAAACTGAGCTACAATCGTAGTATCTGTTACATCACGGTAAGAACCTGGTTGGTTTACCTCATGTGAAGACAATCCCGTTCCTGCCTTTGGAGAATACGGTTGAATCGTGTACCCTTTGTACATCAAATCTTTGTTATAGATTTGTTTCAAAAGCCACCAAACACTCTCCATATATTTTGGTTTATAAGTCACATACGGATCTTCCATATCTACCCAATATCCCATTTTTTCGGTCAAATCATTCCATACGTCAGTATAACGCATTACGGTTTTTTTACAGGCTTCGTTGTACTCAGCAACAGTAATTGTTTTCCCGATATCTTCTTTTGTAATTCCAAGTTCTTTTTCAGTACCTAATTCTACTGGTAATCCATGAGTATCCCAACCTGCTTTACGCTTCACTTGGAACCCTTTTTGAGTTTTATATCTACAAAAAATATCTTTAATCGCACGTGCCATTACGTGGTGAATTCCAGGTAATCCATTTGCCGAAGGTGGCCCTTCAAAAAACACATAAGGAGCATTTCCTTCGCGAGTGCTCACACTTTTTTCAAAAATATTTTCTTTCTTCCAAAAATCAAGAACTTCCGACGCTACCGTTGGCAAGTCAAGTCCTTTGTATTCAGTAAATTTTGTACTCATTTTATCCTTTTCTTAATCGAGGTGCGAAAGTAAGGAATTTTGAGGAAATTAGAGAAAAGAGGAAAGAAAAAAGAGCGAATAAACACAATAATAGAAGATTTTTGCAAAAAACAAGAAAGTTGCAACAATTAAAACGGTTACAACTTTCTAGATTTTACCGCAAAGCTAGTCGTTGCGAGGAACGAAGCAATCTCATCCTGTAACTCCACAAAGTGGCTCCTCTTTGCGGTCACAGAATACAATTTTGCGCTAACGTTTACGTATATCAGAGCGATTGGGTTAACCCTATACTTTTCAAGTTAAATTAAACCGCTAATAACGTTAAAAAGCCAAATAATTATGAGTAAATTTATATGTACCTCATTATAAAAAAAATCTAAAAATAAATATATTAAACAAAAAGAACCTTCTTATTCACACCCAAAAACAAGGTTAAAATATTCCCGAATTTACCTAAAACTGATTTTACTCTTTATAAATTTTTCTGAGAACATTTATATAAAAAACTAAAATCATGAAAACAATTACGCTCATTATTTTTTCAACAATTTTGATAGGATGCGCCCCCTGTGTACTATGTACCAAATACGCAAAACATTCCTATTATGAAAACGAAAGGTCAAACCAATTTAGGTATTGCTTATAGCGAAGGTGAATTTACCAAAGGCTACGAACTTCAGGCTGCTCATGCAGTTACAAATCATATCGCTTTACAGTTAAACACCGATTGGGTGAAAAATTTTGAAAACATGACTACAAATGACTATTCCGAAGAATTCAAAGCATCCGGTAATATGTTAGAAGTAGGTATTGGCTATTTTAATGATATCGCTCCTAATTTTACTTTTGAAACCTATGGGTTAATATGATTTGGCAAACTCAAATACGAACCTATCTCCGCAACAGACAATCAATATTTTTCAGCCAAATTCAATCGTATAGGAATACAACCTAGTTTAAGTTATAGCAGAAAATATTTTACCGCTTCTTTTTCATCAAGAATTGTCCATTTAAAATACAACAATGTAAATGGAAATTTAAATGATATCAATCCTAATTACTTAAAAGAAAATAATGCCTATTGGCTATTAGAACCTGCGCTTACTCTTCAGGCAGGTTTTGAGGATGTAAAATTTCAATTACAAAATATACACAGTTACAATCTAACGAATTCTTCATTCGAACAAGAGACAGACATTATTTCTTTTGGTATTAAGCTAAATATTAATCCTTAAAACATCACATTAATAAATAAGCAATCTAAGAAAAAACCTCTTTGAGCACTTCTAAAGATTTTGGACGTTTAAAACCATCCAAATGATAGACATAATAATCAATCAGGATTTTTAAAAGCAGTTGCCTTTCGACCACATGAAATACTTTTTGATGGTTGTCTAATTTTAAATGAATAAGTTTTTTGAACAATTGGGTCTCGTGTTCGCTCAAAGAACCTATGGCTTGAAAAGGAGTAAAAACGCCTTCGTTCATTTCGAAAAAAGGCATGTCAATATCGGAAACATCGGGGTAAAAACCAAAGTATTTGGTCATTTCCATCATTAGATTCAAGTGAAAATTAGCCATTTCGTCATGTTCGTCTAACCAATGCAAAGCGGTTTCCAGAAAAACAAAAAGGGCTTCGTTTTTTTCTTCTTCATGAATAGAATGATGCAAAATCTCTGAAAGAAATAGGACAATCGTACTCTTGTAAATATCGGAATGGATGGTATGAAAAGGATTTGCAATTTTAATTTCCTTGAAATGCTCCAGCGTTCCTTTGTTTTTGTGAGTAGCTTCGATTTCAATAATAGTCATGGGCTGAAAATAGGCCATTTTCTGATTAGACTTTCTACTCGAAAAAGCATCTCGAACAAAATAGGATTTCAATCCATGCGACAAAGTGAAGCATTTTACAATCAGGCTTTTTTCTTGGTACTTTAAAGCCGAAATAACGATTGCCTTGGTTTTAATTTGCATGAATTGGATGTTGCTAAAATGAATTGCGAAGATAGTTAAAAGTCCTTAGTCCTTAGCTTTACAAATATAAAGTCCTTAGTCCTTAGTAGTTAGCCCTTAGAAAACACTAAAAAAGAAACTAAAACTAAGGACTAGGGACTCACCAACTAAGGACTAAAAAAACTAAACCACCCCTTGAGCCAGCATCGCATCGGCTACTTTTACAAAACCAGCAATATTAGCGCCTTTTACATAATCAATATAACCCTCTTCTGTACTGCCATATTTTACACAGGCAGCATGAATATTGAGCATAATGCCTTTTAATCTTTCATCGACTTCTTCGGCTGTCCAACTCAAACGTAAGGAGTTTTGCGACATCTCTAAGCCCGAAGTAGCTACTCCACCGGCATTAGAAGCTTTGCCTGGTGAGAATAAAATTTTAGCCTTATGGAATACAGCTATACCTTCTGGAGTCGTTGGCATATTAGCGCCTTCGGCCACACAAATACAGCCATTGGCAACAAGGTTTTTGGCTTCTTCTTCATTCAGTTCATTTTGAGTAGCACATGGCAATGCGATATCACATTTTACTTCCCAAGGACGTTTCCCTTCAACGTATTTTGCATTTGGAAATTTCGAAACATATTCACTAATACGCCCCCGTTTTTCATTTTTCAATTCCATAACAAAAGCCAATTTCGCTGCGTCGATTCCGTCAGCATCGTAAATATATCCGTTAGAATCCGACATCGTTATCACCTTAGCCCCTAGTTGCGTTGCTTTTTGAACGGCATACTGGGCCACATTTCCAGAACCAGAAACAACAATGGTTTTTCCCTCCAGACTTTCACCTTTATTTTGAAGCATACTTTGTGCAAAATAAACCACTCCATAACCCGTAGCTTCAGGACGAATTAAGGATCCCCCAAAAGAAATTCCTTTTCCGGTTAAAACTCCTGTAAATTCATTTCGAAGTCGCTTGTATTGACCAAAAAGATAACCTACTTCTCGACCTCCTACTCCTATATCTCCTGCAGGAACATCGGTATCAGCCCCAATGTGTTTGGCTAGTTCGGTCATGAAACTTTGACAAAAACGCATCACTTCATTATCCGATTTCCCTTTTGGATCAAAATCCGAACCGCCTTTTCCACCACCCATTGGCAAAGTGGTTAAACTGTTTTTAAAAGTTTGCTCGAAAGCTAAAAATTTCAAGACACTCAAATTCACCGTAGGATGAAAACGAAGTCCGCCTTTGTAAGGACCAATCGCCGAATTCATTTGAATGCGATACCCTCTGTTAACTTGAATTTCTCCTTTATCGTCAATCCAAGTTACGCGAAAAGTAATAATCCTTTCGGCTTCTACCATTCGCTCTAAAAGCATTTTGTTTTGGTACTTTTTATGCTTTTCAATAAAAGGAATCACCGTTTCAGCCACTTCAAAAACAGCTTGTAAAAATTCAGGTTCGTTGGGGTTTTTTAAAGTAACCCCATTCATAAAATTTTGGACAGCTTGAGACATAATATTTAATTGATTAATAGAGTTAAGAAAACGTTTTCGTAAAGGTAAAACAAAGTTACGTTTTATACTCATTACTACACTCGTTTAGCCCCTTTTTAGACTACGAATTATCTAAAGTTAAAACTTCTTCCCAAAATTCAAAAATTACTATACCAACTCTTATAAAAACATTAACATTACAACAACTAAAAGGCTGTTTTACAACTTTATTTTAATTGCTATTATCCCATTTAAAGTTTTTCATATCTTTGTTCCACCCTGACTCACACTAAGATGCTCCGAAATAATTGGCTAGGTTTGTTTATCATATTTATTTTACTTGGAATTTCAAGTAAAATGAAAGCTCAGTTTGGGTTTTCTCATGAAATAGGTGTAATTGCTGGACCTGTAGCTTTTCAATCCGATTATGGTGTTCGTCATGATTTTGAAACCAATGTAGGAAACACAGGAAATGGAATAGGAATAATTCATTACCTCAACTTCTCCTATAAAGCAGAATGTAACTGTTACACACCTGAAACCTATTTTAACGACCACTTCAAGCTACGAAGTGAACTATCGTATAACAAAACCAATTTTGAACATTTAGGAGAATGGGTAAAAAGGACTTCTCTTGAGGCGATGCAATTACGAGAAATGAAAGGAGAAAGTGCCGTAACCAATATTGGAATGCAATTAGAATACTTCCCTCTGAGTATTCGCGACTTCACAGCACGTATTGGGAGTCTTGGTCCTTTTGTGAGTCTTGGTGCTCAATTTAGTAATTACAATGCTAAAGCTTATTCTACAATGGGTCCCTTAGGAACTCCGCTTACCACTTATCCAAAATACCTCACCCCTACAGATGATAGACAATATGGTTTTTCTACGGAAAACGGAACCGTATGGTCTATTGTTTCCAGTGTGGGTACGCGTTATAAATTATCGCCATTAAGCGATTTGATGGTTGATTTACGTTTTCAATATTACTTTTCGGATTGGGTTGATGGTTTAAAACCTAATCCAGATTTGTACAAAGAAAACAAAGCTAATGACTGGCTGGTTTGGTTTAATTTTGGCTACATTTATTATTTGCAATAGCTAATAAGGTAATGTGGTCAAAAATGGTTGGTGATTTTTCATTTTGGATTAGTTAAATTAGGCTGTCAAATTGAAGAGGAAGTTGGCTCTGCTGAGGAGCAACCAACCAGCAATAAATTTGATGATTATACGATAATTAAAAGGATAGTTTTTAGCTATCCTTTTTTTGTTTAATTATCGGCAATCTGATATGGCTTAGAAAAACCTATTTCAGATTTGGTTTTTATAATATAAATACCATTTCAAGAAGTTCTTCCTATTGGCTAAACTTAATCCTCTATGGATATTCAAGTTGCCTTTTAAGTGTCCAAAAAAGGATTCTAGAGAGTTTGTTGAGTTGGGTATTTTGTCATCCTTCAAGTACAGGAACATATTAGGTATAGCTTTTTTGATTACATTAAATGATCTTCTAACCATTTTATGAGTATACCAATATCTTCCTGTTTCAATATTAGATGATTTTTGGTTAATAAAATCTCTATATCGTTCTTCCCATTGAATGAGTTCTATTAGCCATAATTGTCGTTTGTATTCAGAATCAATATGATGGATTTTTATTGCTATTTGTTTGAGTTCAAAACCTGATTTATGTTTAGGGTTCTGTGTAAGCCATATTCTACACATTCTTGAAATATGGACTAAACATCGTTGAAAAGGTACTCTTGGACAAACTTTTTTAATGGCCTTTATAGATGATTTATCTCCATCAGATGTAATGCTTTTTATTTTGATTCCTAGACTTAATAAATTTTGCAAGTCTTCTGCTATTTCTTCAAAATGCTCTCCATTAGTCATTCTATAAAGCTGTGTCGACTTTAAATGAAAGTTTCTATAAACCACCAGACAAATATCGTTAGGAAAATAAGTTCCATCAATTACCAGGTAAATTTCATCTGTTGAACTAAATTCTAAAATTGGAGCTTTGGATAGCATTTTAGAAAAATAACGTTGTAATGTACTTTTGCTATACCCTGATTCGACCGATATTTTATCAAATGTATCTTTCCCTATTACCCAGTTTCTAAACCAAATTTCTTTATTAGAATCCGAAACTGATTTATTATTTGATGTAAATAATTGTCCGCAATCTTTGCACTTAAATCGTTGTTTATTTTCTCTTTTTCCCCATTTAATAGTTTGAAGACTTTTACATGTGGGACAGCGCTTTTTTTGAGTTATTCATAAATAAAAAAAGTTTATTGAAACGAATTTCAATAAACTTTCGGAAACATCATATTTCACAATGCTTTGCAGCGTTTTTACCAACCATTTTTGACTATTAAACCGCTAATAAAAAATAAAAAAAGAGCTCCGTACAAGAAACTCTTTCCTTTTAAAATAGTATTCGTTAAGAATATTAAACCAGTTTTCGGATTGCCATGATTACTCCAATGTGAAGACCTTCATGGAAATTATTAAACTCCATAGAATCCGCATTGCTTTTTAAAACAAAACCTGTAGAGGTTGGATATTCAGTGAAATTTTGAAACAAATTATTATCAATATCTTTTGCAGTTTGTTCAACTGTTGCATGTAACAAAGATAATATTTCGTCTACTTCTTCTTGTGTTGCCTGATGTTCTGTTTTAGTACCTTTCATGTATTTTTTAACAAATTCATCAGAAATCATCATCGGTAAGCCCGCTAATTTATATACCAACAATTGTTGTGTCACTACGATATGACCTACGTTCCAAATCAAATTGTTATTAAATCCTGCCGGAACTTTGTTCAATTGCTCTAATGTATATCCCTGAATCAACTTAGAAACCATGTTTCTACTCGTTTTGGTAATCTCTAATAGCTCTTTCATTGTATTTTTTTTGCTAAAATTAATCTTTTTGATTTAAATAAATTTTTTAATTGCCATCATTACTCCCACATGAAGTCCCTCATGAAAATTATTATACACCATTGCTTCTTCGGCACTTTTTAAATCAAAACCTATCGAGGTAGTATACTCGTTATATCCCTCAAAAAGACCGTTTTGATAATCCAAATTCGTTTTATGAATTGTATCAAAAAGCAATTGTTTTATTGCATCTAATTCTTCTTGTGTAACATCCTGCTCAGGTCTCGATCCATTTTTATATTTCTCCACCATCGCATCAGAAATCATCATTGGCAAAGCAGACAATTTATATACCAATACTTGTTGTGCAACAATAATATGACCAATATTCCAAATCAAATTATTATTAAATCCTTCCGGAATTTTATTTAATTGCTCCAAAGAGTACTTTTGAAATAATTCTGAAATCAATTTTCTAGATTTCAAAGTAGTTTCAAATACTTGTTGCATTTGAATCAGTTTAAAAATTTCGCGTAAAAATAAGCATTTAAGTCGCAAATGATTTTTCTTTGCATAAAGAATTAAAAATTATGAGCAATAAAGTATATCATCTTTCTTCTTGCGACACTTGTCGAAAAATAATCAAATCGTTACCTGAAAATCATAATCTAGTACTTCACGATATCAAACAAAATCCAATTTCAGTTGAAGAATTAGAACAAATGCACCAACTTTCAGGAAGTTACGAACTGCTATTTAGTAAAAAAGCACAATTGTATAAATCAATGGGATTAAAAGACCAAAACTTAACCGAAGCGGACTTTAAAAAATACATTTTAGAACATTACACTTTTTTAAGTCGTCCGGTTTTTATCATTGATGGCAAAATTTACATTGGCAACAGCAAACAAAATATTGAGAATGTAATTTTGGCTTTGCAAAAATAAATCCTTAATTACTACCAACAATCTAAGCTATTAAAAGAGGTTACCACAAATTACACCAATTGCCACTAATTTATTAGGAGGATTTAAATCGAATTTCTCTAATTCTCTCCATTTAAATGGTTCGTGAAATAAAAAATAAGTACTAATTTGTGTTTTTTGTGTAATTAGTGGCGAAAACCTTTATGGCGATTTCCTTGCACTGAAAACTGACTACTGAATACTGAATACTTTTTTAGTATCTTTGACCACTTTTTATAAAATGATATGATACAATCTATGACCGGTTTTGGTAAAGCGACTTTGCAATTACCAACCAAAAAAATAACAGTCGAAGTAAAATCGTTAAATAGCAAAGGACTTGATTTAAATGTGCGAATGCCTTCTGTGTATCGCGAAATGGAATTGGGTTTACGCAACCAAATTGCCGCTGCACTGGAAAGAGGGAAAATCGATTTTTCTATTTTTATCGAAAGTACTGCCGAGCAAACTTCGACCAAAGTGAATGTACCTATCGTAAAAGCTTACATTGCCCAACTAAGAAAGGTTTACGCCGATGCCGATGAAACAGAGTTAATGAAAATGGCCGTTCGTATGCCAGACACCATGAAAGTGGAAAGAGAAGAAATCGACGAAAACGAATGGGCTCAGATAAAAAATGTTATCGACGAAAGTTTAAGTAACATTCTTTCTTTTAGAAGAGATGAAGGTGAATCACTTGAAAAAGAATTCCAATTGCGTATAAACAATATTCGTCAATTTATGAACGAGGCTTTGGCTCTTGATCCGGAACGCGTTCAAAACATCAAAGACCGTTTGCAAACCGCTATAGATGAGTTAAAAGTAAATGTTGACGAAAACCGTTTTGAACAGGAATTGATCTATTATTTAGAAAAATTAGACATTACGGAAGAAAAAGTACGTCTAACCAATCACTTAGATTATTTCCTGGAAACCATCAAAGGCACCGAAGCTAATGGTAGAAAATTAGGTTTCATTACCCAAGAAATGGGACGCGAAATCAATACCATGGGGTCTAAATCGAATCACGCGCAAATGCAAAAATTAGTCGTGATGATGAAAGACGAATTGGAAAAAATCAAAGAACAGGTATTGAATGTTTTATAAGTAAATAGTACCTAGTCCTTAGTCTAGCATTGAAAACTAAGGACTAAGAACTAAGGACTAATACTAAAAAAATGAAAAAAGGAAAATTAATCGTATTCTCTGCGCCATCGGGTTCGGGAAAAACAACTATAGTTAGGCATTTATTAAAGCAAGAAGACTTGAATTTAGAGTTTTCTATCTCGGCAGCCACTCGTGAAGCCAGAGGCGAAGAAGTAAACGGAAAAGATTACTATTTTATCTCTTTGGACGAATTTAAAAACCATATCAAAAATGAAGATTTTGTAGAATGGGAAGAAGTATACAGAGATAATTTTTACGGTACTTTAAAAAGTGAAGTAGAACGCATCTGGGCTATGGGTAAAAACGTAATTTTTGACATTGACGTTGCCGGAGGTTTGCGTATCAAAAATAAATTCCCTGAAGAAACTTTGGCTGTTTTTGTAAAACCACCAAGTGTGGACGAATTAAAACGCCGTTTGAAAGAACGCTCTACCGAAAGTGAAGACAAAATCAATATGCGTATCGCTAAAGCCCACGTAGAATTGGCTACTGCTCCACAATTTGATGTAGTGACAAAAAATTATGATTTGGATGTGGCTTTGGAAGAAGCAACTGAATTAGTGAGAAATTTTGTGAACAAATAAAAATTAAAAGATTGAAGAATTGAAAGATTGAAAAATTATAAGAATACTCAATCTTTAAATCTTTGAATTTTTAAATCATTAAATTAAATCAATGAAAATCGGACTCTATTTCGGCACCTTCAACCCCATTCACGTGGGGCATCTCATTATTGCCAATCATATGGTGGAGCATGCCGATTTAGATCAAGTATGGCTAGTGGTTACACCACACAATCCTTTGAAGAAAAAAAGTACTTTGCTGGACGATTACCACCGCCTGCAAATGGTTTTTCTGGCTACTGAAGATTATCCTAAATTGAAACCTTCGGATATTGAATTCAAATTGGCACAACCTAATTATACAGTAAATACTTTAGCCCATCTTGAAGAAAAATACCCTAATCATGAATTTTCTTTGATTATGGGCGAAGACAATCTTAAATCGCTTCATAAGTGGAAAAACTACGAAGCCATTTTAGAACATCACGAGATTTATGTGTATCCGCGTATTTCTGTTGAAGATGAAAATCTGGAATTCAAAAACCACCCTAAGATTCATATAATTGATGCTCCCGTTGTCGAAATTTCTTCGACAGCAATTAGAAGCAACATCAAATTAGGTAAAAATGTCCGTCCTTTATTGCCTGAAAAAGTTTGGGAATACATTGACCATAATTTGTTTTATAAGAAGTAAATCAAACCAACACTTTTTTTAGTTCTTCCTCAATTTCCTGAGCAACCGTATTAAATCCTGAGTGTTTGCCAGATAAAAGATAAACCTCTGTATCTGGCATTCGGTCCGATTCCCATAACAATTGTAATTTTCCTGATTGAAGAAAAGACTTCGCATTAATATCCCAAGTAACCGCTACCCCTGTATTTCTGGAAAGCATTTCTAACATTTCATATTCGGAAGGAATAATATAATTAGAAACCATCGACGGTCTCTTTTTATTAAAAACATGAAGCCAAAATAATTTGATATGAGGAATTCCTGAATCATGACTGTACCATTTTTGTTCGTTTAACCAATTCTCAATCGCTACACTATCTTCTTTTTGAATATATGCCTGTAATGGAGTGGCATCTATATTACTTGAAGCAACAACGATTTGCTTAATTTTTCCTATTTCCTTTTGTACGGTATCAAAAGTTTCTATCATTTTAGTAACAATAGCAAAATCAATTTTTTTCGTATTGACTAATTCAAAAAGGCTATTATTTTCACAAAAACTAAAATCAATATAATCGAATTTTGCAATTAGAAAGCTCCCAATACTACTAAACAGATGTTTTGAAATACCTACCGTAATCAATCGATTAGCATCAAAAGCTTTGGAACGAAAACCGTTTTCTACATTTTCCAGACGATCTAAAGCTTCAATGATTAAGTTATTGAGTAACTTAGCATATTCAGTAGGTTCAACCCCTTTTGATTTTCGGTTAAATAATTTATAGCCCACATGAGCTTCCAACATTGAAATTTGCTGACTTACTGCTGGTTGACTGATAAATAATTCTTTAGCAGCCAATGAAAAATTACCATTTTTATATACTGATTTAAAGGTTCGATACCATTCTAAATTGACCATGATATAAATATATTTATCACAAACATAATTTAAATTATTTTTACTAATAACATATCCGCCTTAAATTTGTAAAAAATTAAAAAACGAATCATGAAAAAAACAACCGTATTTGCTTTGGTCCTATTAACAATCAATAGTATCGTAGCATTAGCACAAAATAAAGAAAAGATGAAAAAAGTATTATTTGTAGTTACCAGTCATGACCAATTAGGAAACACAGGAGAAAAAACAGGTTTTTGGTCAGAAGAATTTGCGGCACCGTATTATGAATTAGCCGATAGAGGAATCCAAATTGATATTGCTTCTCCATTAGGTGGTCAACCGCCTATTGACCCAAAAAGTGCCGATCCAGCTTCGGCAACAGAAGACACGAAACGATTTGATAAAGACACTGAATTATTAAACAAATTAAAACATACTTTAAAATTAGCGAACGTAAAAGAATCTGATTACGATGCTGTTTTTTATCCTGGTGGTCACGGTCCTTTATGGGATTTAACTAAAGACAAAAATTCTAAAGCATTAATTGCTTCTTTTTATACCAATAATAAGCCTATTGCTTTTGTATGCCATGCTCCAGGAGTATTAAAAGATGTAAAAGTAAATGAGGAATATTTAGTAAAAGGCAAAAAACTTACTGGATTTTCAAATACTGAAGAAGCTGCGGTAGGATTGACAAATGTAGTTCCATTTTTATTAGAAGAAGTGCTTCAGGCTAATGGCGGAATCTATTCAAAAACCGAAAATTGGCAACCTTATGCAGTCGAAGATGGCTTATTGATTACAGGACAAAACCCTGCCTCTTCAAAACTTGTGGCTCAAAAATTAATAGAAAAATTAAACAAATAAGACACTAAGTCCCAAAATGATTAAGAAGTTATGATTGAAATAACTAGCTGCTTAGAATCTTAGTATCTCAAAAACGTAAAGAATATGTTAAACTTCGAATTATATAACCCTACCCAATTGATTTTTGGAAAAGGTCAAATAGAAAAATTAAACACATTAATTCCACAAGGAACTAAAATTCTCTTAGCTTACGGAGGTGGAAGCATTTTTAAAAATGGAATTCATCAGCAGGTAATTGAAAACCTTAAAGGTTACGAAATTGTTGAATTTGGAGGTATAGAACCCAACCCTCATTTTGAAACTTTGATGAAAGCTGTTGAAGTTATAAAAGCAGAAAAAATTGATTTCATTCTGGCTGTGGGTGGAGGCTCTGTAATTGATGGAGTGAAATTTATTTCGGCAGCAGTTAACTTTAACGGAAATCCAATTGATATTCTTCAAAAACGTATTTTAATAAAGGAAAATGCAATGCCTTTTGGAACAATATTGACTCTTCCAGCAACAGGAAGCGAAATGAACTCAGGGTATGTAGTAACAATTAAAGCGACTCAGGAGAAATTAGCTGCTGGAGGAAGTGCTTTATTTCCAAAATTTTCAATTTGTGACCCAACTGTTATTCAATCTTTACCTAAAAGACAATTAGAAAACGGCGTAGTTGATGCCTTTACCCACGTAATGGAACAATATTTAACCTACCCACACGACGGATATTTACAAGACCGAATTGCCGAAGGAATTTTGCAAACATTAATTGAAGTAGGCCCAAAAGTAGTAGAACATCCAGAAGACTATGCATTAGCATCTAATTTTATGTGGTGTTGTACAATGGCCTTAAACGGATTAATTCAAAAAGGAGTTCCTAGTGACTGGGCTACTCACATGATTGGTCATGAATTAACTGCTTTATATAACATTGATCATGCTAGAACGTTGGCCATCATTGGTCCAAATCTATATCGCGTATTATTTGAAGCTAAAAAAGCAAAACTAGCACAATACGGAAAACGCATTTTTAATCTTTCCGGAAGTGAAGAAGAAATTGCAAAAGAAGCGATCGAAAAAACAGTAGCATTCTTCCATCAAATGGGAATGGATACCCAACTTTCTCAATATACAGATGATTATTCGAAAACAGCCGATTTTATCGTTAAGCGTTTTGAAGAAAGAGGATGGAAAGGATTAGGAGAAAACCAACAAGTTACTTTAGAAAAAGTAAAATCTATTGTTGAATTGAGTTATTAAAATAATTTCACTTTAAAACACCACAAAGGCGTCTTGGATTTTCTAAGACGCCTTTAAAATTAACACCAAAACCAAATTAACTAACTCTAATAACTAATAAAAACACAAATTTCTAATAACTAATATGTTACAACGGAAATAATGTATATTTTATTATATGATATTGTAAAAAAAATTAAAAAAATTTCTGCTCTCTTCGACTAAATCGGATAAGCCTTGCTTCGTTAGTACATTTTTAAGTACTTTTGATTAAACTATTAAAACAATGAGTCAAAATATAAAGTTTGCGGTAATAGGTGGAGGAAGCTGGGCAACGGCTATTACAAAGATGCTTTGTGTGAATCTTGATGAAGTTTGCTGGTACATGCGCAACGAATCGGCAATTGAACACTTAAAAAACTACAAACACAATCCAAACTACATAAGTTCGGTTGAATTTGACACCATAAAATTACTTTTAACAAATGATATCAATAAGGCTGTAAACTATGCCGACTATCTAATTTTTGCCATTCCATCTGCATTTTTAGATAGCGAATTGCAAAAACTTAATGTTTCCCTTAAAGATAAAATCATTTTCTCGGCCATCAAAGGTATCGTTCCTGAAACCAGTTTAATTGTAGGTGAACATTTTCACTTTCAATATGAAATACCCTATTACAACATTGGGGTAATAACGGGACCTTGCCATGCCGAAGAAGTAGCATTGGAACGTTTATCCTATCTGACTATCGCCTGCGGTGACCCTGAAAAAGCTAAAAATGTAGCTAAAAATTTGGCAAGCAATTATATCAAAACTAAAATTACAGATGATATCATTGGAACGGAATATGCGGCTATGCTCAAAAATATTTATGCCATTGCTGCCGGAATTGCACATGGTTTAGGTTATGGTGATAATTTCCAATCGGTGTTAATGAGTAATGCCATTCGAGAAATGAAAAAATTCATTCGAAAAGTACATAAAATGAAACGCAACATCAATGATTCGGCTTATTTAGGCGATTTATTGGTTACAGGATATTCTGTGTTTTCCAGAAACAGAATGTTTGGAAACATGATTGGTAAAGGCTATACTGTAAAAAGCGCTATGATGGAAATGAGTATGGTTGCTGAGGGATATTATGCCACAAAAAGTGCTTACAAACTTAACCAAGGTTATGGTGCTAAAACGCCAATTATCGACGCTGTTCATGACATTTTATACGAAGGTAAAAATGCCAAGGCTGTATTTAAAAAACTAACTGAGAAACTGGATTAATTCTAGTTCTATAAAATAAAACAACCGCAGATTCACAGATTATAAATGTGAATTTGCGGTTGTTTGTAATAGAACACGAAGTAAAAAGCTAAGTCCGTTATAGAGATTCCTCCTTCGTCGGAATGACAAAATACTTGTTATTTATATTTTAAACGACAGCTAAACCGCAAACTTGTCATTCCGACGAAGGAGGAATCTCCACAATCAAAGTTTATTCAAATAAATAATTCAAAAACTCTAAATCAGGATTGATTGTTTTGATTAAATCCATCTTTTTCTCCCTGCGCCAACCCTTAATTTCTTTTTCTCTGGCTATTGCTTCCTGAATCCAGGTAAACTTTTCAAAATACAATAAATAATGTACCTGATATTTTGAAGCAAAAGTTTTATTACCTAATTCTATATTGTCTTTATGTTGTCGCAATCTAATTTTTAGATGATTTGTCACACCTGTGTATAAAACCGTTTTGGCTTTATTGGTAATAATGTAAATGTAATAAGTGTGATAACCTTCTTGAAATTGCATAGCTCAACTTTGGGTTAATTACTTTGCGGAGATTCCTCCTTCGTCGGAATGACAAAACTGGGTGTATTTACGGTTATTGCTACAAAATGTAATTCTACATTAACGTATGTGACAAATCTAATCTGCAGAGGAATTCATTCAAATTTTCTAATACGAAGAGATTCACTCTAGATCGAGTACCGCTTTTATTTCGTTTTGAATTTATTCTTTTTCAATTCCAATCTTTCGGGATATTTTCCTCCAAAATAAAGAACAAATCCCCCTCTCAAGACAGCTTTATTTCCCGCTTTAGGAATTGTTTCAGAATACTTAAAATATAATGTATCGTTTTTCAATTCCACAGTCCCACCATAAATATCTCCTCTGTGTTCTATTCCTCGAGATTCAAATTCGAATGTTTTATCCCTATAAATTCTTAAATAAACCCAACCTAAAGGGGCTTCTCTATCAGCTAAAAGAATAATTTCTTTTTTCTCTGTCCGATTACAAAATGTCAGTAGTAAAATTAAAGTAAATATGGGAATTGAGTACTTCATTCAAATGGAATATACCTTTAGTCTGATAAATTAATTCTTTAAACTTTGTTTAAATATATAAAATATACTTACAAAAAAACCGCAAATTCACACATAAAATGCGAATTTGCGGTTCTACTATCTTTTAAAAAAAGCTTACCTCACGATTACCCCATCGACAAACAGAATAGGCACTTCTTCTACATTATTTTCATTAATAGAATTGGCTTTGAAAATGTATTTCTTGTCATATAAAGTATTACCAATAAAGAATGTCAGCATGAACTCGTTATTCAATGGCAACAAACTTTTTTCAATCATTTCGATTTTCACTACCGAAACAGCAGGTACCTGAACAAAAGCATGACGCAAAACCGAAGTTTTCTTCATTTCGCCATCAATGGTTCCGAAAGCTTTAGAAACCACCATCACGCTATCGATATCAAAGTCACTGTCGTTTACTAAATAGGCGTACCAAACTTTCTCCATAAAATCATCGCTCCACTCTTGAACAGCAGCAATGAATACGTTTTCTACTTCGGGAATAATGATGTCTTTTTTCATTGTATAGATTAAGAGTACTTAGTCCCTAGTCCTTAGTAAAGAATTCTTGCTAAGGACTAGGGACTATTGACTAAGGACTTATAATTATATTATTGATTTGAATTGCTCTAAGAAACGTACGTCGTTTTCATAAAACATACGGATGTCTCCAATTTGGTACAACAACATCGCAATACGCTCTACTCCCATTCCAAATGCAAATCCATTATATTCATCAGGATTGATGCCACAGTTTTTCAAAACATTAGGATCTACCATTCCGCAACCACCAATTTCTAACCAACCGGTTCCTTTAGTAATTCTATAATCGGTTTCGGTTTTTAATCCCCAGTAAATATCAATCTCGGCACTAGGCTCTGTAAAGGGGAAATAAGAAGGACGCAAACGGATTTTAGATTTTCCGAACATTTCTTTAGTGAAATACAAAAGGGTTTGTTTCAAATCGGCAAAAGAAACCTCTTTGTCAATATACAAACCTTCTACTTGATGGAAAATACAGTGCGAACGGGCAGAAACGGCTTCGTTACGAAAAACACGCCCTGGAGAAATCGTTCTAATAGGCGGTTTATTGTTTTCCATATAACGCACCTGAACCGATGACGTATGGGTACGCAATAAAACATCAGGATTTGTTTGAATGAAAAAAGTATCCTGCATATCACGCGCCGGATGGTATTCAGGCAGGTTCAAGGCTGTAAAATTATGCCAATCGTCTTCAATTTCTGGACCTTCGGAAACATTAAATCCAATAGTCGAGAAGATATCGATAATTTGATTTTTTACGATAGAAATAGGATGACGGGAACCAATAGTTACTGGTTCAGCGGTACGGGTCAAATCGCCATAAAGTCCTTTAGCTTCTTCCTTGCTTTCTAAGGCTTCTTGAATAGATTTTACTTTTTCTTCAGCAGAACTTTTAAGTAAATTAATTACTTGCCCAAATTCCTTTTTTTGCTCATTAGGCACGTTTTTAAATTCGGCAAAAAAATCTTTTATAATTCCTTTACTTCCTAAGAATTTAATTCTAAACGCTTCTAGTTCGGCAGTATCTTGTGTTGAAAAAGTTTGTGCTTCACCAATATATTCTTTTATCTTATCTATCATTTTCATCCAATAATTGAGTGTGCAAATTTAAGTAAAAGTTAGAAGTTAAAAGTTAGAAGTTAGAAGTTTTTCTAAAATTCTTAACTGATTACTGCTACTGAACATTGAATACTAATCGATAAGTTCTTTTTCTATAAAATAATTCACAATAGCTTCTTTCATTAAAACTGTTTGCTCACCCGCTTTTAAGGGTGGTAATTCCTCTTTTACTTTATAATGAGGCCAGCCATCTTCGTCGAAAAAGTCAAATTCATAAAAACCGTAAGGTTCTAATAATCGACAAATAGCAATATGCATCAGGTTTACTTTTTCATCTTTTTTAAATTCACGATGAAATTTACCTAATTCCTGAACTCCTATTAAAAAAATGATGGCATCTAAATCTAAATCTTCACCTTGTGAAAATTGAATAGAAAGTATATCGACGAGCTTTTCCCAGCGCTCTTTTAGTTGTGTATCTCTTGACATGTTTAAAAGTTAGAAGTTAGGAGTTAGTAGTTAGAGGAACACCTTCAAATTTCTTTTTCCTACTATTATTTCGGCAAAGATACCAACATAATTCTTTTATCTTTGCCCTTTATACTTTTCTATTTTTTTCTATGAGTTTTTTAGACATTATTTTAGGCGCCTTACTTGCCTTAGCCATGTATAAAGGAATTGTAAACGGACTTTTTACAGAATTGGCTTCATTTCTTTCTTTAATGATTGGAATTTATTTTGCAGTAAAATTTTCTGTGATTACTAAAGATTTTCTTTCTGAACATGTTCATTGGAATCCAAATAGTATCCAAGTTGTTGCTTTCCTACTCACTTTTATTCTTGTTGTTGTTGGAATTCACTTCCTTGCCAAAATACTCACGGGCATTGTCGATTTTGCTTTTTTAGGCTGGATCAATAAATTAGGCGGCGGAATATTTCGGGTGTTAAAGATAGTTTTGATTATTGGAATGCTTTTTTCTCTTTTTGAAAAAATAAATCACAATCACTTTTTTGCTAAAAAAGAAACTTTGGATAAATCTATTTTTTACTATCCTATTCAAAAAACAGCTGCTTTTATGTATCCGACTATTGCCAAATGGTATGGCGATTTTAAAAAGAGTGGGCAGACTTCAGAAAGCAATGAACAGTAAGTAGATTTCAGAACTCAGACGTGATCTGCATTCTGAAATCTATAATCTTATTTCTATTTTACTTCACGAATGGCTTCGCTTTCAATCCAGCCTTCGGTTCCATCAGTCAATTGGACTTTTTTCCAACTGTCAAGTGTTTCGATTACATAAACTTTAGTCCCTTCATGTAAAACAACTACATCGGCCGCTTTATTTTGTGGCTCGCTTTTTACTTGGGTCATTTCGGCAAAAATGATAGCTGGTCGTTCGTTTTTAAAATAACTTTTCTCAAAACTTGCAGAGGCAACTCCTATAAGAACCAAAACCAACATTAAAAACATTCCAAAAAAGAATAATCGTTTATTGAGAGCGAGGACTGAAAAATAATATCCTAAGAAGCATCCTAAAAACAAAATGGAAAATACCACTGAAATCCATGCCCAAGTGTTATAATGATACATGCCTGTAAAATCACGTAATAATTTGTCGAATCCTACTTTTGGAACTACTTTGATTTCATCGACAGTTCGCTTTTGAGCAAACTTCAAATTGTTCACTATGTTATTATCATTTGGACTTAATACCAAGGCTTTTTCATAGTTATAAATTGCAGGCGCTACTTTATTTAACTTATAGTAGCAATTTCCAATGTTGAAATACAATTCTGCTGATTGTTTTTTTGTACTCAAAACAGCATTATAAGCCTCCAAAGCTTGCTCGTATTTCCCATTTTTATAGAAATTATTTCCTTTTTCAAAATTATCTTGAGCAAAGAAAACCTGACTAACTAAAAAGAATATTATGGTTACTAAATTTTTCATTTCAATTTATGTTCTTCGTGGTTAAAAAAAATTAAGACAGTTGTTTTTCTAACTCTGAAATTATCCCTACCGCTTTTTCGTAATCATTTTGAATACTTGCACTTGAAGAAGGTGCATATCTAGCAATTTCACAATTTTCTGTCAATGCAATAAACTCGTTCACTGCTTGAGGATTTGCATTTTTAGACAACAAAATTTCTTTGATATTATCCTTACTCATCTCCGAAGTTTCAATATGCAGCTTTGCTTTTAGGAAATTATGCATCGCTTTTTCCAATGCCACATAAAATGGTTCTTTGTTATTGATGTGCTTTTTGGCTTCCGATAAATATTTCTTAGCCAAACGGTTATTTCTTTTAATTCGGTTTCCTACAACATCGCCATCTATGGCTTCTTTTTTCTTCTTAGCCAATATTATCACAGGCAACAATCCAAAAGGAATTAACAATAAACTATAGAACAATTTAGAACCAAAAAAGTCTTGAGTAGCTACTGGTTCTAACTTAGTATCCAACTTAATATACTGAAATTGTTCATTAGCCACTACTTTATTCTTAGCTTCACCTGAATTTGAATTAGAAGCGGTAGCAGCGGTAGGGCCGTCTAATACTTTAATAATAATTTCCGGTGATGTGATTGTTTTATAACTTCTTGAATTCAAATCAAAATAAGAAAACTGCATCGGTTTAATTGGATATTCTCCTTTAAATTGTGGAATGATAGTATAACGATCCGCAATTTTTCCAGCCATTCCAGAAAGTGGTGTATTTACCTGTTCTTTATGTTCAGGATCATACATTTCTAATGCATTAGGCACTATAGGTTTAGGCAAGGTAAATAATTTTAGATTTCCTTTCCCTGCTACACTTACGGTTAAATCTAAACTTTCTCCACTTTTAAGCTCTGTTTTGCTTGGGATAACTTTAAAATCAAAACTACCTACAGCTCCAGAAAAATCAGCTGGTTTACCGGCTTCTGGAAGTGATTTCACAGCAATAACTCTAGCCCCTGCCGAAACTCGTTTACTATCTTCTTTGATAAGCATTTGTCCAAACATATTTCTACGATTGGTAGGCAATTCTACATCAATATCAAGAGCAAGCGGGTCGATAGTGAGTTTTCCTGATTTTTGCGGATATAAAACCACTTTTTTCAAAACCACATATCGAAATTTTTCGCCTTTAAACATTCCTTCTTCCAAAGACAATTGTTTGATATCAATATTTTGACTCCAAAAATCATTGTACTTAGGTTTGCCAACATCTCGCCAATTTTTAATTCCGATATTGTAACTGAAATACAACTTATAAACCACGGTTATAGGCTCGTTGATATAAGGATTTGTTTTTGAAATATCGGCCACCAAATACAAATTATTATCTACCGAAACACTAATATCATTAGGGTCTTTAGGTTGTTCGATAGCATTAGTCACCGTTACCTTTACAGCTGCTGTTTTATACACTTGACCATTATATTCAATGGTAGCTGGTTTAATTACAATAGCCCCTTTGTGAGTAGGCATTAAATAATAAGAATATATTTTTTCAAAAGAACTTCTTCCGTTAATCCACGACTGACTAACCTGCTGACTTGGCCCAGCAATTACCCTAAATCCTTCAAAAGAAGGTTCGTTAAAATTATCGCCATCTATATTCATTACAAAATCCACACGAAGTCTTTCATTAAGACCAAGTGTGTTCTTGCTTACTTTAGTCTCAAATTGTACTTGAGCCCAAAGTCCTTGAAAACATAACAGTAGTAATACTAAATATTTTTTCATTTTTCTACCTCTTATCCTTTATTTAGAATACAATCATTAAATAGAAATTACCAATCTTTGTCTGTTTGAACAGGTCTTCCTTTTTCTTTATTCGATTTTACCTTGTCCTGAACTTTCTTTTCTTCATTATTTACCGCATCCAAAAGATTTTTTAAACGGTCTTGAGAAATTCCTCCTGGCTGTGGTTTTGGAGGCTGATTTTGATCTGGTTTGTCTTTGCCGTTATTCTTGTCTTTATTTTGATCCTTGTTGTCTTTTTTATCTTTGTCTTTATCTTGGTTTTTCTTGTCCTGATCTTTTTTGTCCTTATCCTTATCCTTGTCTTTATTTTTATCTTTATTGTCTTTGTTATCTTTAGGAGGATTTTCTTTTAGCATTTTTTTTGCCAAGGCATAATTGTATCGGGTTTCCTCATCATTAGGACCATTTCTAAGTGCGTTTTTATAAGCTTCCACAGCTTGAGAATAATCTTTCTCTTTCATAAACACATTTCCTAAGTTATGATAGGCTTTGTGTTTTTGAACTCTTGACCTAGCGTTTTTTAAGGCTTTTGCGTAAGCGTATTTGGCCTCCGAAGCCTGATTTTGTTTGTAAATAGCATTTCCTAAATTAAATGGAGCAACTGATCGATTAGGAAATTTTGAATTCGATATTCTATAATTAGCCTCTGCTTCAGCAAACTTACTTTTATTGTATTCATCATTGGCTTTCGGTAAAGTTTTATCTTTTTCTTGTGCCAATACAACACCTAATCCTAGGAATAGGAAAGCAAAAAAAATAAATCCGTATTTTATAAAATTCTTCATTTTCATTTTATTATGTTCTTTCTCTACAGCGAGAATTGACATTTATTTTTCTTCGTTAAACAAGTCTAACTTCTTCACCCAATTTGTCTTTTTCTCCAAAAGGAATACATCCAAGAATAAAAGCACAAAGGCAAATCCTAAAAACCATTGAAATTGCGATTGAAAATTGGACATTTGTGTCGATTCGAATTCGGTTTTTTGAATATTATCCAAGGTTTTCTTGATGTAATCCAATACTTCTTTGGTATTGTTGCCACTTACATAACCCCCTTTTGTTTCTTTTGCAATTTCTTCTAAGCTTAGCGGATTTAATTTAGTAACTACCACTTGATCATTCTGATCTCTTTTATAACCTTGAATTGTGCCATTAATTCGCAACGGAATTGTACCTCCTTTTTCAGTTCCAATTCCTACTGTTACAATACGCATCCCAATTTTATTAGCTTCTTCAGCGGCGGCCTGAGCTCCTTCGGAATGATCTTCTCCATCCGAAAGCATAATCAATAACTTAGATGTTTTGCTTTTTTCGTCAAAATAGGTAGAGGATAACTTAATTGCTTCATCCAAAGAAGTTCCTTTAGACGAAACAATATCAGTGTCCATACTTTGTAAAAACATTTTGGCAACACTATAATCAGTAGTAATGGGTAGTACAGGAAATGCACTCCCTGCATAAGCTACAATTCCTATACGATCACTTCCTAACTGATTGATTATTTGAGAAACAATTTGTTTGCTTTTTTCTAATCGATTAGGTGCAACATCCTCGCAAAGCATACTCTTTGAAACGTCCATTGCAAAAACAATATCAATTCCTTCGCGTTTTACTGTTTCTAATTTGGTTCCTATTTTAGGATTCACCAATCCTAAAATTAGACCAAGTAATGCCAATAAAAGAACAATCAATTTGAAAACCGGTTTAAAAACAGAACGTTCCGGACTTAGTTTATTGATCATTTCTAAATCACCAAACTCCTTTTGTTTTTTCTTTTTCCAATACATATTCATAAGAAAAAGTAAAACCAATAAAGGCAGTATTATGAGTAAGTACAAATATTTTTTTTCGTCTAATTCCATATCATTTTTAAGTTCCAAAAATTAAATTCCAAATCCCAATTGTTGGAATTTGGGATTTTAAAACTTGTAATTTTTTTATTCTTGAAAATCAAATAAAGCTTCTATAAACTGTATTTCTTAATCCCATTTCGATTAAAACCAATAAACAGGCAAACAATACAAAAGGCCTGAATTTTTCGTCGTAATCATAAAATTTTAATTCCTGAATTTCCGTTGTTTCCAGCATATTGATTTCGTTATAAATCTCAGCCAATTTGCTATTACTTGTCGCTCTAAAATACTTACCATCGGTTTTTTGAGCGATACTTTTCATCAATCGTTCATCAATTTCCACCTTCATCATTTGGAACAAGAAATCTCCGTTTGGAGCTAAAGCATAAGGAAACATTGCCATTCCATTTGTCCCAATACCGATTGTATACACTTTAATACCATATTGTTTTGCAATATCTGCAGCTGTTTCTGGCTCAATAAAACCAGCATTATTTACCCCATCCGTCAATAAAATAATAACCTTACTTTTAGCTTTGCTATCTTTTAAACGATTGACTGCTGTTGCTAATCCCATTCCAATTCCGGTTCCGTCTTGCAAAACGTTATCGTACTTGATACTTCCAATAGCCTCTTCTACAATAGCTTTATCACTTGTAACGGGTGTTTTAGTATAGGCTTCAGAAGCATAAACTACTAAACCTATGCGGTCGTTAGGACGTTGTTCAACGAAGTCAGCAGCTACTCTTTTTAAAGCTTCCATACGGTTGGGCTTCAAATCTTTAGCAAGCATACTTCCTGAAACGTCTATAGCCATTACAATGTCAATTCCTTTAGTCGTTTTCGTTTTATTACTAATATCAACCGTTCTTGGTCGGGCCAAAGCAATAATTAAGGAACACAATGCCAGAATACGTAAAACACTCAAATAAGGCTTTAGTTTTGCCAATGTTGAAGGTTTCGTTTTAAAACCTTTAATCGAACTCACTTTTAAAGTTGCCGATTGCTGGTTTCTTTTTACAACTAACCAAGCAATGGCCAATGGAATTAAAAGAAACAACCAAAAAAACTCTGGATTTAAAAAAGTTATATTTTCCATTATATCCCTTCGTGTTTTAATTCAACGGAGTGCAGCACTCGTTCTGAAATTTGATTCGCATAATTGTCGCCTTCCTGATGTAAAATTAATACCTGTTGCAATCCTCCATCTTGGCTAAACAATAGCACTTCATAATACATTCGCTCTTTTTCATTCAATATTGAATTATTTCTAGTAAACGTCCCATAGGCTTTCAATCCAGTAATACCTTCACCCGTTTCAAAATCTTCCTGTTTCACAATCATATTTTGTGCTCCTTGCGATTCCATAGTTTGCAAAGTAACATCCATTGTTTTTTTCAAATCAATTTGTGTTTCTTGCTTGTATTTTAAAGTAGAAACCATCAAATAAAATGGATCTATTAAACTGCCATAGGTGAATGATTGCATTTCTTTGACAACGGCCAATCCTTCTTTAGGTAATGATTTTGTCAAATCGGTACGCACCAAAACCTTAGGTGTTTCAATAATTACTCCTGGATTTCCATATTCGCTTTTCACCCATTCGCCCTCTAATAATTCTTTGGATGGATGCCCCAGAACATTATCTTTCACATAATCAAATCCTCGAGTAATCATGAAATAAAAAGTAGTAGCTAATAACAAGCAAATGATAGTAGCGATGCTAATGATAATACGATCTTTTCTCTTTTTCTTTAACTGAAGTGCTATCTGCTTTTGTCTTTGAACTTCATTTAACAACACATCTTCTTCTTCAGGAATTTCAACTGGAATAGCACTATCTAAGGTTAAAATCGCTTTTTGGATTTTTTCTTTATCGCTAGTAATTTCATACTCTACGGGTTTGGATTTAGCAAATTTTACTAAATCGGCTTGTTTTAAAACTCTTTCTAAGTTTTCTATTGTCTCAGGCGTTACAGTCATTTTCTTTTTGACCGAAGCCGCTTTAAGCCCCGCAATCAATTCAGAAGTTGTGCTTTCCATTGCTGGAATTTCGATAGCTTCTTCAATATAATTTCGGGCAATATCAGTCAATTCACTGTAATATTCTTTTATTTCTCCTTTTTGCCAAAGTTCTTTCTTTTCCAGATTATTCAACAAACTCGTTGCCTTTTCTATTGGCGTTTTATAAACCTCCTCCTCAATTTTTTCTTTTGCTTGTTTTTTACAAACCAATAAACTCCTGCTCCAATTGCTAAAAGGATAAGCAATCCAACAAGGTATTTCCACCAATTACCAATAGAATCATTCGCCGGTTGAATATCTTTGATATCAAACATTTTTTGCTTTAAAGTATCCACTTGAACATTGGCTACCTCAACAGCAATAGAATCACTTAAATAAGGTTTATTATTGATCAGAATCTTAACACTAGGAATCACAAATCGTCCAGAATCAAACTGAGTCAAACCGTATTTTTTTATTAACTCATAACGGTCGTTGTTTTTTACTGTATCAATTGGATACGATTGGATAACCTCTAGACTTCCAAATGACTTTAGATTAGGAAAAACAACCTTAGACAAGGTATCTACGGATGTTTTAAAAGTTAATTTGAACTCGGCTCCAATTTTATTTTTTGTAGTATCAATACTTGTTTCTACTCTTTTTTGTTGAGCAAAAATGCTAGTAGAAAGCAGTAATAGTAATAATATTTTTTTCATCCTTTATTTGGAAACTTTTGATTTCAGATTGAAGATTAACGATTTTTGATTTCAGATGTCTCACGAAATTTTAAAATCATCTTATTTCATATTTGCTTTTGCCGTTTTAATACTTGACACGAAAATAGAAATTAACTCATTGGCTTCTATCTTTGCCATCGATAAATTCTTCAGATCTGTTGTTAAATTCGCTTTTTCAATAATTTTCAAACAGACAAAACTTTCTCTTAATTCTTTTAAACAAACCCCCATTTTATGAACGAAATCTTTGCTGCTTTCGGCACTTTGAGCTTCTCCATAATTTAACGCAGGAGAAGTTCCTGAACGAATAATTTGACCTGCTAAATGATTTCCTGCATAATTTTTCTCAAAATTACTAGCAACAATTATTATACTTGCCGCAAAATCTATCAATCTATTCTCCAGTTCTTGTTTATTCATTTTTAATTATTCTTTTAGTTTAAAAAACTATCAATTCTAATTTTCTATTCCAAAAAAATCTGAAATCAAAAATCGTTAATCGTAATTCTAAAATCGCTATCTCGATTTAAAATAACCCAATAACTTAGTTACGTAACTTTCGTCAACTCTTGTATTTACAATACCCGAACCTGATTTACTGAAAGTCTCTTTGAAATAATTCAACTGATCTTGATAATACTTCTCATAACTCATTCGAACAGCCTTAGAACCCGTATCGACCACTTGGATTTCGCCTGTTTCGGCATCAATCATTGGAACCATTCCAAGATTTGGCATTTTCTCCTCTCGTATATCATACACTCGAATACCGGTTACATCATGTTTTTTTGCTGCAATTTTTAGTGTATGCTCATAATCAGCCGACATAAAATCGGAAATGACAAAAACAATGGCTTTCTTTTTTTGAGTACTCGATAGGAATTTCAATGCCTGAGCAATATCTGTTTTATGACTTTTAGGTTCAAATTCTATCAATTCACGAATGATACGCAATACGTGCGACCTTCCTTTTTTAGGAGGAATGTACAATTCGATTTGGTCTGAAAACAAAATCAGTCCAATTTTATCATTGTTTTGCGTAGCCGAAAAAGCCATCGTGGCAGCAATTTCTGTTACGATGTCTTTTTTGAATTGATTTTTAGAACCAAAACTTTCTGAACCCGAAATATCTACCATAAGCATCATGGTTAATTCGCGTTCTTCTTCAAAAACTTTTACGTGAGCTTCATTATAACGAGCGGTAACATTCCAATCAATATTTCGAATATCATCGCCATACTGATATTGACGTACCTCACTAAAAGTCATCCCACGCCCTTTGAAAGAAGTATGATATTCACCAGAGAAGATATGATCACTCAATCTTCGGGTTTTGATTTCTATTTTTCGTACTTTTTTTAAAAGCTCTTTTGTATCCATTTGATTGTTGATTGTTGATTAACGATTGTTGATTTCAGATCTAAAATCTAAAATCAGTAATCTAAAATCTAAAATCTTTAAGGTACTTCTACTTCGTTTATAATTTTGTTGATGATATCTACCGAAGTGATGTTTTCGGCCTCAGCCTCGTAAGTTACACCTACTCTGTGACGTAATACATCATGAACTACAGCACGAACATCCTCTGGAATTACATAACCTCTACGTTTGATAAATGCATAACATTTTGCCGCATTGGCTAAATTGATACTTCCACGTGGAGAAGAACCAAAGCTGATTAATGGTTTTAAATTGGCTAATTTGTATTTTTCTGGGTAACGCGTAGCAAAGATGATATCTAAGATGTATTTCTCAATTTTTTCATCCATGTAAACTTCACGAACAGCCTGTTGCGCACGCAAAATTTGTTCCACTGAAACAACTGGATTTACTGTTTCGTAACTTCCTGTTAGGTTTTGACGAATTACCAAACGTTCTTCATCCATTTTAGGATAATCAATAACTGTTTTTAGCATAAAACGATCCACTTGTGCTTCTGGTAATTGATAGGTTCCTTCTTGTTCAATTGGATTTTGTGTAGCTAAAACCAAGAAAGGTTTTTCTAATTTAAAAGTGGTATCTCCAATGGTTACTTGCTTTTCCTGCATTGCCTCTAGCAAAGCCGATTGTACTTTTGCAGGAGCACGGTTGATCTCATCGGCAAGAACGAAATTTGCGAAAATTGGTCCCTTCTTAATGGAGAATTCATTTTGCTTGATATTGTAAATCATTGTCCCGATAACATCGGCAGGAAGTAAATCAGGGGTAAACTGGATTCTGCTAAAAGAACCTTGAACTGCTCTAGAAAGTGTATTAATTGCTAATGTTTTTGCTAATCCCGGCACTCCTTCTAATAATATATGCCCTTGCCCTAATAATCCAATCAATAATCGTTCAACCATGTGCTTTTGACCCACAATCACCTTGTTCATTTCCATAGTAAGAAGATCTATAAAAGCGCTCTCTCTTTCTATCTTTTCATTGATTGCTCTAATGTCTAAAGTCGATGTATTCTCTTCCATAAAATTATTTTTAATTCCTTGAATTTAATGCCTCAGTTTTGATAGTGCAAATTGAATTTTTTTTTAGAGGAAAGATGTTAAAAAATGGTTAAAACTTCTACAAATACTGCAATTTTAAGGACGAATTATGATACAATTTCCATAATTTTAAGAACTTTAAAAAATACATTCTAAAAAGTTACAGAAATCCATTTTTCTAAAAAAGAAACCTATTTAAATCAATTCTAATTTACAGAATGTAAAGCCTTTAGAAATAGATATTAGAATTATATATTTCTACCTAATTTTGCTATTTTTTTAATTCCTATTATTTAAAATATACGCTAACAAAATTTTCAAACTCAATTCTTAAGTTCAAATACAACATCATGACTAAAACAGTCTTAATAACAGGAGCTACAAGCGGAATTGGAAAAGCTACAGCACAACTTTTAGCAAAAAATAATTACACAATTATCATTTGTGGAAGACGAAAAAACCGTCTTGAAGAATTGGAAAAAGAACTGAGTCAATACACTAGTGTTTACAGCCTTGAATTTGATGTAAGCGACAAAAATGCGGTTTTTGCAAACATAGATTCACTCCCTGAAACCTTTTCAAATATTGATGTTTTAATTAATAATGCGGGTAATGCACATGGACTAGATCCTATTCAAGATGGGAATCTAGACGATTGGGAAAACATGATAGATATTAACCTAAAAGGATTATTGTATGTATCTAAAGCTATCATTCCGAAAATGATTGCTCAAAAATCAGGACATATCATTAACATCGGTTCTACAGCTGCCAAACAGGTGTATCCAAACGGCAATGTATACTGCGCTACTAAACACGCTGTAGATGCTATAAACAAAGGAATGAAAATGGATTTAAATCCTTATGGTATACGTGTTGGAGCTATTCATCCGGGACTGGTAGAAACCGAGTTTAGTGAAGTTCGGTTTAAAGGCGATACCGAAAAAGCAGCAAATGTATACAAAGGGTTTACACCACTAAAAGCCGAAGACATTGCCGATATTATTCATTTTGTCATTTCCAGACCGTACCATGTTAACATTTCTGATATGGTGGTTATGTGTACGGCTCAAGGTTCGGCAACTCTTGTTCAACGGGAATAGTAAGCATAAAAAAACAGCTCATAAGAGCTGTTTTTTTTGTAATTAATTAAAAGTAACTGAACCTACATCGGTGACTTGACCATTGGACACAACCACACCATTAACTACAACGGCTGTTTTTCCTGATGCCGTTTCTGGAGTTAAAGTCAAAGTATAAGTCCCTTCAGGAACACCATTTAACTGAAACTTTCCAGTTTCGTCTACAAAAGTAGTAATAACATCATCCCCAACTGGTACAGAAACAGCAACCTGATATCCTTCAAGTACAGGATTAATCATCCCTTTTATCACGCCTGAAGTTGCAGCAGCCGAAACACGAATAACAGGTTTTAAATTATACGACCCTGAACTACCTGCAGAAACAATAGATTTACTAGCATCAAAATCCAAAACAAACTCATAAGTTGCACCTGCAAGCAATGTTTGTTTTACATTTAACTTTAATCCAGATTGCATAGCACTTGGGGTACTTAATTGCATTACTTGATCTCCTTTTACTAAGGTATTATTTTCTCCTAAAACCAATCGAATTTGTCCCAAATATCCAGAGGGAACAACATTGTCAGCTAATAAAAGACTTACGCCTCCTGTTAGGTCTAATAAATTATATACACCCGGAGTAAAATTATCATCAACAATACTTATCCAGCCTTCTGAATCATCGGTACCATCTGATTTTTTAATCATTATGTCTTGGACATCAATATTTACTTCATCAAAATCTCCTGGCGCATCTACCATTCGAACCATAACTCTAGATGTTTGATTTCCGTCATCATTATCATTACAGGCAGTAAAAAAAATTGCAAGCAAAGCAATGATAAAAAACGATTTAGGGCAAAATTTAATCTTTTTCATTTTCTTTGATTTATTTAAAATTAGTATCTTAACAACGTAATAAAAGCAATAAAATTGTATTAAAAAATAAGGTTTTTCAAAAATCAAATCGTAAATCTTACTCTCAAATGATTAACAAACGGCTTTTAATAAAAAACTTGCTTGCTCATAATGATGAAAATAGTTTTTACGACAAAAAACGGCAATTAAATTTACACACAAAAGAAGGAAAATCCAAATTCTTAAAACACATTTGCGGACTGTCAAATTCAAATCCGGCTAACAATTCCTATATTGTAGTAGGAGTTGAAGACCAAGACAACGAAATTATAGGCACTGATTTTTTTGACGATAGCCATATCCAAAATCTTGTAAATGCCTACCTGGACAATCCGCCAAAAATTCAGTACGAAAATGTTCCTTTTCCCAACTTACCCAAGGATAGAGTAATAGGTTTAGTAACTATAAAGCCTAAAAACAAAGTATCCTCCTTTAAAAAAGGAATCCATACTATTCCTGCTCATAGTATTTTTATTAGGCGAGGAAGTAACACCACTCCCACGGAAGATAAAATTGAAAAAAACTACTTAAATACCGCAACGGTAATTGACCTTGAAAACAATTCCCGTAATAATATCCAATATACGCTGGACGGCTTCTATGATTTTATGAATTCGAGACATAAAAATATGGATCCAAAGTACAAGGTTTTCAAGGAATTATTTGTTATTTGCTGGGCAGGAATTCCTAAAACAGTAAGAGATAAAACCTTTTTATCAAGAGTAGATATCGAATTAATTAACGAGCATATTAAACTTTTTTATTCGGCGCAGGATGTAGTAACGATCTCTTTTGATCAAAACAGTTTCACAATTATCGAATATATTCCACTGGGATTAAATGATAAAACCAGTTTTTACCCTTTAGAACAACAAACTATTTATTTTTTTGAAAATGGCTATTATAAAATTGAAAGCAAAATGTTATTTGAACCACCCGTTTTCAATAAAAAAATGCTTTTTCATATTTATAATTCAAACGAAGCATTAGTAAACAAACTCAAAAAAGGCATGCAGCTCACGCCAAGAGAACTAAAAGACTTAGAAAATCTTCCTTCTACATTCATGATTTGTTATCTCAATGGTTTTGATGATGCCAAAAGAAAATTAATAGAACGCAAAAACCTACTTAAAACCTTTTCCCGCTATTTATTCTTTGTTTAAAGAAGCGATGCGTGTTCTTAGAAAAATGAAATATGATGTACAAACCTAAAACAGAATTTCAATCACATATCTTCAATCATATTTTTTATCAATTCTATTAATTTTTCTTTAGTAATAGGCTTAATTACGTAATCTGTTACTAAACTATTTTTTTTAGCCAATTGAATATCATTAGGAGATATGGACGAGGAACAGAGATATATAATTATTTTTTTATCAATTTTAGGTGCTAACTTCGAAAATTGATCTAAAAATTGCCATCCATCCATAATTGGCATGCTTAAATCCAGTAATATAATTTCAGGCAAAGCATCCACATTGTTACTATTTTCTCTTAGAAAATCAATAGCATCTAATCCATTACTAAAAACCCTAATCAATTCTACTAAATGGGTTCTTTCAATTGCTTTTTTTGTCAAAAAAACAAAAACCTCATCGTCATCAATTAAGGTCATATTATTAATTGTCTTCATAATTTTAAATTTTTAAATTCAACAAAAAAAGTACTGCCTACATCTACTTTACTCTCTACCCAAATCCGACCTCTCATTGCCTCAACCTGAGTTTTAATTAAATACAGACCAAATCCTTTTGCATCTTTGTGTCTATGAAATGTTTTTCGTATTTTAAAAACATGATGCTTATGCATATCCAAATCAATCCCTAGTCCGTTATCGCTTACAGATAATATAAATTTATCTTTTACTTGTTTGGCTTCAATTGTTAGGACTAATTTTCTATCGGGAGAACGATATTTTAAAGCATTACTAATCAAGTTAGTTAGTATACTATCAATATATTTTTGTGGAAAATAAATTAAAGAAACATCTAATAAATTTGTTTTTACAGTAACATCGTACTCTTTAATTTGAGTTTCAAAAAAACTTAAATTGTTTGCGATACAATCCCCAATATTAATTTCGTCAATTTTTAATACCTGCATCTTGTTGTACTTGAATCGACTCCACTAATTCGTTAAAAACCTCCAATAAATGGTTGATTACCGGTTTGATTTTCACTTGAATTTCTTTACGCTCCTCTTCATCATCACTCTGCTCAATAAAATCTACTAACATTGCTATATTAGTTAATGGTGCTCTTAGATTATGGGAAACAATGTTACAAAAATCAATCAACTGCTTATTTGTAATTTCTAGAGCAGTCGAATATCGAATTAAATTTTCTTCCGCCTTTTTCCTATCAGTGATATCCGAACGTATGGCCACATATTGATAAGGCTTTCCATGTTCATTTATAAAAGGAACTATAGTAGTATCTACCCAGTACGTTGAGCCATCCTTAGCTTTATTTTTCAATTCCCCTTTCCAAATATTTCCACTAGAAATAGTCCTCCATAAATTTCTAATAAATTCTTTCGAATGATAACCGGAATTAATGATTCTATGATCTTTTCCTAGAAGTTCTTCTTTAGTGTATTTCGAAATTCTACAAAAGTTATCATTAGCATGAATAATAATTCCTTTTTGATCTGTTATAGCGACTATTGAGGATTCGTCAAGAGCATGTTTGTAATCTGAAAGTTCATTTTTCATCCTAAACCCATTTTTAAAAGTGAACTTTTTATAAAGTTCAACTCATCTTACTTATAACATTAAAAACTAGACTTTTAAAGCGTTGATTAAAATCAAAAGTTATTTTGTACAGTTTTTCTCAATACTAAAAATATTGATTTTCAATAATCTGCATAAATTTATAAAAAAAATATCACCAAAAAATCACCAAAAAATCACCAAAAGCAGGTATATTTATCACTAAGAATAAAGGGGACAAAAACTCAAAAAAATATTTAAAAAAAAGTTCCTCTAAACACTTTTATATATTTTTACTATCTTGAAAAACTAAAGAAGATTTTAAAAAATGAGAACATTAGTTATTGGAGACATTCATGGCGGATTACGTGCTCTGCATCAAATAATGGAAAGAGCCAAAGTAACAAAAAAGGATAAGCTCATTTTTCTAGGAGATTATGTAGATGGATGGAGTCAATCTCCGCAAGTATTGGATTATTTAATAGAATTAAACAGCACGAATGATTGTATTTTCATTAGAGGCAATCATGATGAATTACTACTCCATTGGTTAAAAGACAGCAAAGACAACCTTTTATGGTACAATCACGGAGGAGAAGCCACTGTACTAGCGTACGAAAAAGTAAGTACTGAAAACAAACAATTACATGTTGAGTTCTTACAATCTTTACAGGATTATCATCTGGATGACAAACAACGCTTGTTTATTCATGCTGGATTTACCAATATGAATGGGGTAAATTATGAATATTTTCCAAAACTATTTTACTGGGACAGAACCTTATGGGAAACAGCTTTAGCTTTAGATACTAGCATCAATCCAAATGATGTAAGCTACCCTAAAAGACTCACTTTATACAACGAAATTTATATAGGCCACACCCCTGTGACACGAATCAACAAAACGATCCCAATCAAAAAAGGATGTATTTGGAATGTTGATACTGGAGCTGCTTTTAAAGGTCCTTTGACCATTATGGACATTGATACCAAAGAATTTTGGCAAAGCGAGCCCTTACACCAATTGTATTTTGACGAAAAGGGCAGAAATTAATTGTACTACTTTCAAACTCATACTATGAAAAAAATATTTGTATTATATAGGAATACTATCAATTGACTTGGCAAATGCTCAAGCTTATAAAGGAAAAACGGATGAAAAATTTGATATCGTGGCCAATCTTCAAGAACATGGTTCCGGAATTAGAATATCAAATGATTATGGATTAGGCAAAAACATTTCGGTGGGCGGAACTATTTCCTATTTACTGTCGGTTAGTAATGACGCACTTGGTAACAAACCTGATTTTGGAGACAGATTCGATCTAAAAATTCGCTTTAATGCCAATATTGGTAACATCTTCGATAGTAACGAAAAATTAGATATTTATCCTGGGCTGGATTTAGGGTTGAGAAATTTTGGTGGTCATTTAGGGGTTCGTTATTTCTTTACAGATGGCTTTGGAGTTGTAAGCGAAATTGGTTTTCCAATTTCCAAATACAAACCAGAAGCTACTGGATTTGACCTTTTGAACAATCAATTTACTTTTAATATAGGTGCTTCTTTTAATTTGTAAACGAAAAACAAAGCCAAAAAAGACAATTGAATTGGTTTAATTGTCTTTTTTAACTCACTCTATACCTAGCTACAAATCAAACTTTATTCCTTGTGCCAAAGGCAAGCTAGTGCCATAATTAATCGTATTGGTTTGTCTTCGCATATAGACTTTCCAAGCATCAGAACCCGATTCACGACCGCCGCCTGTTTCTTTTTCTCCACCAAAAGCACCACCAATTTCGGCACCGGAAGTCCCAATATTGACATTAGCAATTCCGCAATCAGAACCAGCAACGGATAAGAAAAGTTCTGCTTCACGCAAGTTGTTTGTCATTATTGCCGAAGATAATCCCTGTGCAACGTTGTTTTGAAGAGCAATAGCATTTTCGACTGTTCCAGTGTATTTTATCAAATACAAAATCGGAGCAAATGTTTCGCTTTGGACAATTTCAAACGCATTATCCGCTTCAACAATGGCCGGTTGAACATAACATCCACTTTCAAATCCCGGACCAGAAAGCACTCGTCCTTCTACCAGAATAGTAGCTCCTTCAGCAACTGCTTTTTCTAATGCTTTGTTGTATTTTTCCACAGCATCTGCATCAATAAGAGGTCCCACATGATTGTTTTCATCCAATGGATTTCCTATTCGCAATTGTTGGTAAGCAGCCACCAAGGCTAATTTCAACTTTTCATAGATACTTTCGTGTATAATTAAACGACAGCGTCGAAGTACAACGCTGACCAGCAGTTCCCACGGCACCAAAAACAGCACCTATAACAGTCATTTTAACATCGGCATCAGGAGTTACAATGATTGCATTATTTCCTCCTAATTCCAATAGCGATTTACCTAATCGAGCGGCAACAGTTTGCGCTACTATTTTCCCCATTCGGGTTGAACCTGTAGCAGATATCAAAGGAATTCTAGCATCATTGGTCATTAATTCCCCTAAAACATAATCTCCTGTTATCAAACAAGAAATTCCTTCTGGCAGATTGTTTTCCTGTAAAACTTGTGCTAAAATGCTTTGGCAAGCAATACCACACAGCGGTGTTTTCTCTGAAGGTTTCCAAACACAAACATTGCCACAAACCAAAGCCAAAGCCGCATTCCAAGACCAAACAGCTACTGGAAAATTAAAAGCCGAAATGATTCCAACCACTCCAAGTGGATGGTATTGCTCATACATTCGATGATTAGGTCTTTCCGAATGCATTGTCAATCCGTGTAATTGACGAGACAATCCCACGGCAAAATCACAAATATCAATCATTTCCTGAACCTCGCCGAAGCCTTCCTGCAAAGATTTCCCCATTTCATAAGAAACCAATTTCCCTAAGGCTTCTTTATTTTGACGTAATCTGTCGCCAAATTGCCTCACAATTTCGCCACGCTTGGGTGCTGGAATTAAACGGAAGGTTTTAAAAGCTTCGGAGGCTGCCTGCATTACTTGTTCGTAATCAGCAGCTGAAGTTATTTTTACTTTCGCAATTAATGTTCCATCTACTGGGGAGTAACTTTCCAAAACCTCTCCTTCTGAGAAAAAATGAATTCCCGTAGAAGTTCCTTCATTTACTTCCTGAATTCCTAATTGCTTTAAAGCTTCTTGAATTCCAAATTGTGTAGCGATTGTTGACATGGTTATGAATTTTTGTTTTTAGCCCCGGTAGGAGCGGCATCCTTTTCCTATCCGCCGCGGCGGACAGGAAAAGATATAGCGGATAACGGGAATAGCTCCTGAAAAAAAATTATTTTTTTGCTGTGAATCTTGGATCGGTTGCCATAACAGTTCCGCATTTTTCGCAAGAACGAAGACTTTCTGAATTATAAAAATGTTCAAAATGAGGCAGAAAATCTTTCTCTATATTATTCAATTCAAAATAGACCTCGTGCAATTTGTGATTGCAATTGTCACAAAACCAAAGCAAACCATCTACATAACCTTGATTGGCTCTTTTGCGCTCAATCACTAAACCGATAGAACCTTCGGAACGAGCAGGCGAATGAGGAACCATAGCCGGGTGTAAATACATATCTCCAGCATTCAGTTGCATTACTTTGCGCTCTCCATCTTCTTGAATATGCACTTCGATAGAACCTTCTAATTGATAAAACAACTCTTCTGTTTCGTTGTAATGAAAATCTTTTCGAGCATTAGGCCCAGCGACAATCATTACAATATAATCGCCCGAATCAACATATAAATTTTTGTTTCCAACAGGTGGTTTTAATAATTGACGGTTTTCGTCAATCCATTTAGTAAGGTTAAAAGGTTTTGAAATTGCCATTTTGAGTTGTTTTTTGAGAAATGCTAATGTACGAAAAAAAGAATTTTGGTTTCTATCCAACCGCAAAGTACGCAATGAGAAATCATTCTTTGTCTTTACAAACGCAAAGAACACAAAGTTTTGCGATCCTTGCGAAATACTTTGTTTTCTTTGCGGCTAGACCTTTTGCTATCTATTTTGCCTGCTTTATCAAATAAATATAAACAGGAAAATGATCACTAAAACCTACTTCGGTAGCCGAATGTCGTTTGGGATATCCTTTGTATCGTCCCGAACTTTGAATCAAATAACTTTTATTAAAAATGCCTGCTTTCCAATATTGATAAGTTGAAAAATCGTTTTTTATCAATGACTGACTCACAATAATTTGATCAAAAATATCCCAAGCATCCCCAAAAGCAATGGTTCCCAAACCCTTTTTAGCCATTTCTTCAAAAGGGTTATACATTCCTAATTCAGGAACCTCCTGTTTTTGAGCTTTAGCTCCCAAAGCTTTTTTGACACTCGTATTAAAAGGACTATCGTTCAAATCGCCTAAAGTAATCACCTTAGCATTTGGATTTATCTTTTGTAACGAATCAATTATCTTTCGATTTAAAAGGCCAGCAGCTTCTCGATACGGACTTGATTTTTCTCCCCACCGGAACGCGAAGGCCAGTGATTAACAATCACATGAACTTCTTCACCTTCTAACAATCCTGTCACTAAAAGCTGATCACGAGTAAAAATTCGGTTTTGATAGCTTTTTTCGGCAAAATCCTCCGCTGTTTCTTCTAAATCCAGAGCCAATTCTTGATTTGCTTTTTTATAGATATACAAGGGTATAGTAGTAAATGAAATGGGTTGAAAAAATTTCTTTTGGTACAAAAGCGCCACATCAATACCCCGTTTGTCTGGTGAATCGACATGAACAATCCCATAATCATGAATCGCTAGATTGTGTTGTTGAATTAAATCCTCCAGAACAGCTCGGTTCTCAATTTCAGCCCCAGCAATTAATGTAGGTGAGTTGGTATTTTCGGGTTTTCCAATTTCATTCAAAACCCGAGCTAGATTCTGTAATTTTTGCTGGTACTTATCATAAGTCCAATGTTGTTTCCCTTGAGGTGTCCATTCCTCGTCATACGCTTCTGGATCATTTAGGGTGTCAAATAAATTTTCGAAATTATAAAAAGCTACGGTGTGAATACGATAACTTTTAGGTTGTGCGAAACCTATTTGAAAAAAAATTAAAAAAAGAAATACAATACTTCCTGATTTAGACATAAACAACTCGTATTAAAGGTGTTTCGTAAATTTAATCCATTTCGTATAATTTGCAATACACTATTTTTTAATTTTAGCTATCTTTGTTTTGATACTTAACAGAAGTATTTTCATTTTTTAATTTTTCAGGAGAACACTCGTATGCCTACTTCTCGATTTTTATCATTAAACCGAATATCAAGTGTATTCCTATTATTCTTTTTTCAAACTTTCACCATTCAAGCCCAAAAACCTATGATTACACCGGCTACTTTACAAAAAGGAGACACTGTTGCCATTGTTGCAACTGCCCGAAAATATACTGAAAACTTATTACAACCTGCCATCGACCTTTTACACAATTGGGGACTAGAAGTCGTAATTGGTAAAAGTATTGGTTTAGACAACAATCAACTTGCGGGTACTGATGAAGAAAGAACGGCTGATTTTCAAGCCCAACTAGACAATCCAAATATTAAAGCTATTTGGTGTGTAAAAGGAGGCTATGGAACAGTTAGAATTATTGATTCATTAGATTTTACACAATTCAAAAAAATCCAAAATGGATAGTAGGTTTTAGCGATATTACTGTTTTGCACAACCATTTAAATACACTTGGTTACAAAACCATTCATGGAATTATGCCTGTAAGTATTCCAAGAGCCACTTTAGAAGCCAAAGAAACATTAAAAAAAGCTTTGTTTAACGAAGCTTTACGTTACGAAATCCCTTCAGATCCTATGAATCGATTAGGTAAAGCAGAAGGAGAATTAGTGGGCGGAAATTTATCTATTTTATATAGTTTATTTGGTTCACCTTCGTCCATAGATTGTACAGACAAAATATTATTCATTGAAGATTTAGACGAATATTTATACCACATCGATCGCATGATGATGAATTTAAAACGAAATGGTTGTTTAGAAAGCATCAAAGGTATCGTTGTAGGTTCGATGACAAAGATGAAAGACAATGAAATCCCTTGGGGAAAGAATGCTGTCCAAATTATTGAAGATGTAACTAAAACTTATAACATCCCGGTGATTTACAATTTCCCGGCGGGACATATTCAGGACAACAGAGCACTGGTTTTAGGCAGCCAGGTAACTATGGAAGTTACAGCCGAAAAAAGTATTTTGAAATTTGAAGACTAGTCAATTTTAATAATTGAGCAACTAATACGCTGAATTCTAAAAAACTTACTACTGAAGACTCTTACAAATGGCCGAACACAACGAATTAGGAAAATTAGGAGAAGAATTAGCCGTTGATTTTTTAAAAAACAATGGCTATTCTATAGTAGAAACCAATTGGACTTTTCAGAAAGCCGAAATAGACATTATTGCACAACTTGAAGATACACTTGCCATAATTGAAGTAAAAACGCGTTCGTCACTTGAATTTGGCCTTCCACAAGATGCTGTAAACAGCAAAAAAATAAAACTACTTACGAAAGCGGTTGACAACTACGTAGTCGAAAATAATCTTGATCTCAACGTCCGTTTTGACATCATTTCCATTCACAAATCCGATAAATCATTTGTAATTGAACATATTACTGATGCTTTTTTTCATTTTTAACGACATTTTTTATGTTATTTTTATAACAAATTGTTTTTTTTATTATATTTGCGTGCAATTTTAACGACTTTACTAAGTAAATCGAATTTAAAACTACGTAAAAATACCTAAATTAATTATGAAAACTGTTTCATCAATAGTAGAGAATTACATCAAAACAAAGCCTTTTCTTTTAAATGCTCTGTCCCTTGGAATTATCAATTTAACCTCTTTATCCCGAAACATCATGTCGGAATTAGAGAGTGAGTTTGGAAAAGAAGTTAAACAAGGAGCTGTTGTAATGTCCTTAAAACGATTAACAGAAGAACTGGATTTCAGACTAAACCATAAAATCAATAAGGTAATTAAAAACATTGGTGAAATTACGGTACGTTCAGCTTTAACAGATTATACTTTTGCGGTTTCAGAAACTGTTTTAAATAAACAAGCCGAATTAATTTCGGACATCAATGGTTTTCCGGATGTTTTTTACACTTCGTCAAGAGGAGTAAATGAGATTAACATTGTGGTAAGCAACACCGTTAACAAACTGGTAGACAAACATTTTTCTAATGAAAAATTAATTCAGAAATTAGACAATCTAGCTTCTATAACAGTTAAATTACCAAAAGAAAACATTGTGGTTCCAGGAATTTATTATTTTATTTTCCAACGTTTGGCTTGGGAAGGAATTATCATCAACGAAGTAATTTCGACTTCTAATGAATTCACTATTTTGGTTGGTGAAGATCAGGTTGATGTAGCTTTCAAAGTAATCAAAGATTTGAAAAACTAAAAACAAACATAACAACTGAAAAAAGCAGGCTTTTTTTAAAGACCTGCTTTTTTTATGCTTTTTATTCAAAAAAATTATTTGAAATCAAATCAATAACTAAAACTAACCCCCGCAATTAAGAAATTCTTCCCAAAAAAATCAGTGTTTTTTGTTGCTCCATTATGCACATAATTCAGCGAAATTGGCATTATAATATTACTCCCTAAATCAAACTCCTTACTTGCTTTTAATGCTAAATTAACCAACGAAGGTTTATCATAATCAGCAAAATTGTAATATGCAGCCTTGTTATTTAAAACAACACCGGCCGAAGGCGCTAATTCTATATTTTGAATTAATTTATGAGGGGAATTTTCGAACAAATTAAAAACATATCCCAATTCGAAATAAGTAGTGTAATTACGCTTAGGTTCATCTCTGCTGTTGTATTGATAATCATTACCTCCCACAAATGTACTTATGGTAGCATTAAATGGGTATTGATATCCTTCAGAAAAATCAAAATACAAGATTGCGTCTATTGTTTGTGAACTCGTAGGCCCATAATCAAATAATTTATTACTCACTCCTTCCACTCTGCTTACCGAAGGCCAATAATAATCCCAAAGTTGGAGCTGTAAAAAATTAGTAATTTGGTAACTCAAATACAAATCAACTTCTTGATATCCTTTATAATAATTTTCATTATCAGGATAATAGTAATCCTTTTTAAAATTAGTAGTTGCCCAGCTTCCTATTGTAAATTTTGGAGTAACTGCGTATTCTAACGAAGGTTGTACAGCCAAATAATCACCTCCCCAACATTGTCCTCTCCAAACATAGCGACTCACTACATCAATAGTGAAACTAATTCTTTTATCTTCTGAAACCTCATCCTCACCAGGTTTTTCTTCTTGCGAAAAACCAAAACCCGATAACAACAGTAGTACTGGACAAAAAAAACTTTTGATTACATTCATTTGAAATACATTAATATTTATCAATTAATTCAAACAAACGTTCTCTATTCAAGGGCTTAGTTATATAATCATCAAAACCTGCTTTTTCAATTTTAGCTTTATCTTCTGAAGAAGAATAAGCTGTCTGGGCTATAATAATTAATTGTGGACGAATAGGCCTTATCAGTTCAATGGCTTCAAACCCATTCATGACAGGCATTTTGATATCCATTAAAACCAAATCAATATCAGAATTATTGATGCAAATATCTACTGCCTCCTGTCCATTTACGGCTCTTATAATCTGATAACCTTTATCTTTCATCATTTTTTGAAACAATAAAAATTTTAAATTATCATCTTCAGCTATCAAAATTACCCTATTCTGGGATTTTGCTAATTCTTTTTCACGGATTGGCTTAACCACTATATGCTCCACTTTTGCATATTTCAAAGGAATTGAAAAATAAAAGATAGAACCTTCTCCTACTTTTGACTCCAGACTAATAGTTCCTCCCAGAATTTCTATATAAGCCTTAGAAATAGAAAGTCCCAGTCCCAATCCTCCTACTGTTATAGACTGATCATTTTCTATACGCTTAAATCGGTCAAAAACATGCTTATGATGATTTTCATCAATTCCCGAACCCGTGTCCTGTATGGTAAAATGAATTAATTTTTCTTCTTCATTAATCTCATACTTAAAAGTTACCAGACCTTCATCGGTATACTTGATTGCATTTGTCAATAAATTAATTACAACTTGTTTTAATTTAATCGCATCTGTAACAATATTATAATCCGCAGGAACAGAACTCTTGTATAACTTAAACTTTAAAGGTTTCTTTTTCGGTATTGTTACCTTAACCGTTTTATAAAGTTCTTCAATACAGGATTCCAAGTTGATTTCAGTAAAATTCGGTGTTATCTGATTGGTATCAATTTTTGACATTTCAATCAAATCATCAATAATTGATGTTAAATTTTTTCCGTTTTGTTGAATGATAGTCAGATATTCTATTCGTTCTTCTTCACTAAGTTCTGTGTTCAAAATAAGTTCTGTAAAACCATTGATAGCATTCATTGGCGTTCTTATCTCATGGGATAAATTGGCCAAAAAAGAAGCTTTTAACAAATCACCTTCCTCTGCCTTAATCTTGGCTTTAATCAAAGCTATTTTTTGGTTATTATTTTCTTCAAATAATCTACCTATGTAACTAAACTCACCGGAGGTTTTTTTCAACTCGGCTATTGCACTCAAACTCCCCCTTTGAAGCGCTCTTCGCACGAAATACAATGGGCGATAAACTAATTTTTGTGTGTAATAAATACTTACTACTAAATACACTATAAAAACAGTAATGATGATATATAAAATTCGAATAGTATTCTCAAAATACACATCAAAATTTCGCTCAAAAAGTAATTTACCAATAAGTAAACCTCTGGAGTTTTTTAAAGGATAAACAGTACTAACAATATGCCTTTGCTCAGCTCTATTTTCATCACTATTTAAAAAAGCAATTTTGGAAGTTGTAATTTTTTCTAAGTTCTTTATAAATTTTTGATTAATTAAACGAACAGCAAAAAAGTAACCAAAAGGCTTTGTCTTTATTTTTAAAGGATCGTCTGAAGGATGAATCGTAGCACCCGTTACTTCTACAATACCTTCGGGAATTTTTATATAGAATTTTGCTACTCTTTTTTTATCCAAAACAAGCATAGCTTGCCTCGGAATAAAATCAATAGTCTTAATTACAGCAGTTGGGGTACGGGTTATAAACTTTTTATTTTGATCATAAACCCCTAAGTAATCGGCACCATAAATATCTAATTCATTACTAATAGTCTCATCATACCAGCTTTGTTTTTTTGTTTTAATAAATTCAACAAACTCATCCCAGTTGGTATCATTCTTTAAAGCCGTGAGTATAGGTTTTGATTCTAATAATAATAATTCATTGATTTTGCTTTCAAATAATTCCACCGAATTACGATAAGCATCCTTTTCTGTCTTATTAATATAATACAATAAAACAGCATAAAGCATCAAAAAAACTACACTTGAAGAAACAATTAAACAAAGTATTTTAGGGGACGTTTTTTTTAATGTCATATAGCCGATAACTAAAAATTTAATATTAAAAAGATTAAATTTATAAAAAAAACAAAGCAATACTCCTTAAATTCAAATTATTCGTCAAACTACATTGAAATTATTTTTCAACCCAAAAAACATTCAAATTTTTAATACAAAAATCAAACAGAAAGTTACAAAAGAAACAGTTTTATTCTTCTTTTCCTCCCAATAGCTCCATCAATTCCAAAGCTCTTCTGGTTGATTTTACGTTATCAAAAGTCAGCAATAAACGTAAACCATTAGCGGTTTGTTTTTCTTTCATTTTGCAAAGTGTTGGATTTTTTTGAACAAAGACTAAAACTTTATGAAAACGATTCGACTGGTAAAAATCCGATTGTTGATCAGAAACAAAATAACCTATCATTTTTCCTTGTTTCATGACCAGTTTTTCAATTCCCACACGAGTAGCCACCCATTTGATTCGGATACTATTCATTAACGCATTAGCTCTTGGAGGCAAAGGACCAAAACGGTCAATGAGTCTATTTTGGAAAACCTGCAATTCCTCTTCATTTTTAATGGCGCTCAATTCGTTATACAAATTCATACGCTCCGAAATATTATTGATGTATTCATCCGAAAACAACAACTCAAAATCGGTGTCAATTTGCAGGTCTTTTACGTATTCTTTGGTTTCAATATCATTCTCAACCGGATACAAATCTTTGAATTCGTTTTCTTTCAGCTCTTCAATTGCCTCGTTCATAATTTTCTGATAGGTATCGAAACCAATTTCGTTAATAAAACCGGATTGTTCTCCTCCCAATAAATCTCCAGCACCACGAATTTCCAAATCCTTCATGGCAATATTGAATCCGCTACCCAATTCAGAAAATTGCTCCAAAGCCTGAATACGTTTTCGGGCTTCCTCAGTCATCGACGAATAAGGCGGGCAAATAAAATAACAGAAGGCTTTCTTATTACTTCTTCCCACTCGTCCACGCATTTGATGCAAATCCGAGAGACCAAAATTATTGGCATTATTGATAAAAATGGTATTGGCATTAGGCACATCCAATCCACTTTCGATAATAGTCGTCGCTACCAAAACATCAAATTCACCATTCATAAAAGCCAACATCAGTTCTTCGAGTTTTTTACCGTCCATTTGTCCATGACCAATTCCCACTTTAGCATTGGGCACCAAACGCTGAATCATTCCGGCTACTTCTTTGATATTTTCAATGCGGTTATTGATAAAATAGACCTGACCGTTACGCTGAATTTCATACGAAATCGCATCACGAATTACTTCCTCATTAAAACCTACTACATTCGTTTCAATAGGATATCTATTGGGTGGAGGTGTTGTAATAACTGACAAATCACGAGCTGCCATTAATGAAAACTGCAAGGTTCTAGGAATTGGCGTTGCTGTTAAAGTCAGCGTATCCACATTGGCAGCAATAGTTTTTAATTTGTCTTTTACGTTTACACCAAACTTCTGTTCTTCGTCTACAATCAACAAACCTAAATCTTTAAAAACGACATTTTTGTTCACCAATTGATGTGTTCCAATCACAATATCTAATTTCCCTTCAGCTAATTCTTTTAGGGTTTCTGCCTTTTGTTTGGCTGTTCTAAAACGATTCAAATAGCCAATTTTTACTGGCATATCTTTCAATCGCTCTGAAAAAGTTCGGAAATGCTGGTAGGCCAAAATAGTTGTTGGCACCAAAACCGCCACCTGTTTACTATTATCCACTGCTTTGAAAGCGGCACGAATAGCGACTTCTGTTTTTCCAAAACCTACGTCTCCACAAACCAAACGATCCATTGGGCGGTCGCTCTCCATATCGGCTTTTACTTCGGCTGTCGATTTGATTTGGTCCGGTGTATCTTCGTAAATGAACGAACTTTCTAATTCGTTTTGCAAATAACTATCGGGCGCGTATTGAAAACCTTTTTCCAATCGCCTTTTAGCATACAATTGAATCAGGTTGAATGCAATATGCTTGACTCTGGCTTTGGTTTTTTGCTTTAAAGCTTTCCATGCATTCGAGCCTAATTTGTATATTTTTGGTGGCGTTCCATCTTTGCCGTTGTATTTTGAAATTTTGTGTAGCGAATGAATACTCACATACACAATATCATTATCAGCATATACCAATTTAATGGCTTCCTGCGTTTTGCCTTCGACCTGAATTTTTTGCAATCCACCAAATTTCCCAATTCCGTGGTCAATATGTGTCACATAATCGCCCACTGAAAGTGTAGTCAGCTCTTTTAAGGTGATATTCTGTTTTTTAGAATAACCGTTTTTGATGCTAAATTTATGGTAGCGCTCAAAAATTTGGTGATCGGTATAGCATGAAATTTGGTTCTCTTCGTCAATAAAACCTTGATACATAGGCAACACAACGGTATTGTATTGCTTACGGATATTCTCCGAATTGGCTTCATCTAGGGTTTCAAAAATATCATGAAAACGCTTTGCCTGAGCCTCATTCGAACAAAACAAATAATTTTTATAGCCATTAAAATGATTCTCGCTCAAATTATTCAACAACAAATCAAATTGTTTGTTGAACGAAGGTTGCGGATAAATGTGAAATTCAAACTTTTTAGTAGTTCTGAAAATCGCTTTTGAACTTAATTCGACAACTGAAAAATCCAACGCACGTTTTACAAAAGCTTTTTGGTCTAAAAATAATTGCTCAGGTGTAGCGTGCTTGATATCCTTAGACAATTTCTCAAAAGCTTCTTCGGCACGGGCAAATTGTTTGTCTAATTGCGCTAAAACATCTTCCGTATTCTGTATAAAAAGAACGGTTTTCTCTGAAATATAATCTAAGAAACTCTCTCTATTTTCCTGAAAAACTTTGTTTTCGACATTAGGAATTATGGTGATTTTCTTTTGCTGTTCAATCGACAATTGGGTAGCCACATCAAAAGTTCGGATACTTTCGACCTCATCGCCAAAAAACTCAATTCGGTACGGATTATCATTCGAAAATGAAAATACATCTACAATTCCACCACGCACTGAAAACTCACCGGGTTCCGTAATAAAATCAACCCTTTTGAATTCGTATTCGAATAAAACTTCATTGATAAAATCAATTGAAACCTTATCGCCAACAGTTACCTTGAGAGTGTTTTTGTCCAAATCACGACGAGTTACTACTTTTTCAAATAGCGCTTCAGGATAACTGACTATAACAGCTGGTTTTTTGCGCGAATTAATTCGGTTCAACACCTCTGCACGAAGCAATACATTGGCATTATCCGTCTCTTCAATTTGGTACGGACGACGATAGGAACTAGGATAAAACAACACATCTTCCTCACCTACCATTTGTTCTAAATCGTTCAAATAATAAGCTGCTTCTTCTTTATTATTTAAAATAAGTAAAAAAGGAAGTTCCGCTTTTTTAAACACCGAACGAATAACAAACGACATGGCCGAACCTAACAATCCACTTAGATGTAATTTGGCACCCTGCTTCTCTTCTAACGCTTTGGTAATTTGTATTGTTTTAGGAGAAGTTTCGTAAATAGTATAAAGGGCAGATTTACTCAACTCTCGCATCGTTAGGATTAATAATTGCTCTTGTACTTGAAGGCATCATCGAGCCATTTGGCATCATTGGACCGTTAGGAATCGCTCTTGCCGAGTCCAACAACATTCTTCTCATCTCGTCTTCCCCTTCTTCAACAGGAATTTTACTTTTCTCTGTCAAAATATCCATTTGGCGCTGTAAAGTGGTCAATTCTTTATTGATTTCGCCCACTAATTCCACCACTTTTTTATCCGGAATATTGTCCAAATGAATGTACATATCGAGTAAACGCACCTTAGTAATCAAAACCTGAATACGGCTTTTAATTTGTGGTTTATCAAATAATGGTGGAATATTTACGTTCAACACCATGGCTTTTTTTGAAATCGCATCCGATTTTTGTTGGAATGCGCCAATCGTTTTTTTAGGTTTTTGTGCCAATTCCTGCATGAACATACGAAGTTCATTCCAGGATATTATACTTTCTTCTGTAGCCTCATTGATGGGTTCATCATAAAAATCCCAGCCTTTCTGGATGTTTTCAAAAATGACTTTTTTCTTTTGGGCGTCTTTGAGCTGTTCAGCTAGTCTTTTTCGATTGTCTTCTTCCTTACAAGAAACCATCAAAAGCAACAAACCAAATATATAGAATAGCTTGTATTTCATCGTAATTTTCATTGAACCGCAAAGTTACAAAGTAAAACTAATTTCGTACACTTCTTTAAGTAAAGAATAACAACCGATAAGTGTAAGAATATTTTTATTAGATTTGTTCTTGATAATCTTTGTGGATACGAATTAAAATTAAATCCTATCCACTCTAGTTTATTGAAACAAAATCTTACATTATCAAAAAAATGATACTACATAAAAACCTCATTTTTAGTTTTTTTGCTTTTTTCCTATTCATGCTGTCTACAGGATGTAAACATAGAGATTATCAAACCTTAATTATCAATACAAAAAGTAATGAAATATCTCTTTTAAAATCGAATGATTTTATTATTGATTCAATTAGTATTGATTATTTAGGTAAAAATTATTTTTCTCTAGCTTTAATAAATAAATTAAAAGGAACCAATAAAATATTACTAATAAAACCGGATAATAATTACAAAATTTATCTAAATAATTTAAAAAAATTAACCTGCAAAGATGATATAAATCTAAATGTAGTAATTAGAAAAAAAGACTCAAAAACTAAATTAACTAGTGATATTGCAAATAATTACAAACATTCCAAAGATATTCAAGTACTAAAATCATATAAATTTGATCTATGCTTTAAAATTGTTGACACAGTGAAAATAATGTATCGATAAAATCGAAACCCAATCGCTCAGATAGAGACAAACTTTAGCGCAGGCATTTGTCTGTGACCTTTAAAACAAAACCCGACAGCTTTCTAAAAACTGTCGGGTTTATTGTTTCTAAATGTGACTTTAAAAATTACTTCACTTCGTAACTATTATTTTCTGCTTTGACATCCGCCATTAAACCACTTGGGTCAATGGTGATTTTTTTGATGCTGCTTTTTACCACGGGAATGCTTAATTTGTATTTTGGATTCGCCCAAGTCCAATCGCTTAGGATTGTTCTTTTAACAGCTGGATTAGCATTTGCTTTTTCAAAATACATCATGCGCAACGGAATGTAAAAATTTTCTAAAGTCCCATCTGTATATTCGACTTGTAAGTCAATAGGCATTGGCATTCTACCTATTCGCTCTAAATTAATTACTGTTTTATCTCCTTTTTCCACAACAGAAGAAATTCCGTAATCTATCGTATTGGTTGTTTGTGTCCAATCGGTTAAATACCAATCCAATTCGGCTCCCGATACACGCTCCGCTGTACGTTTAATATCATTAGGTGTAGGATGTTTGAACTTGAAATCATTGTAGTACTTCTTTATGGTTTCTGCTAATTTATCCTGACCTATAAGATAGCCCAACTGCGACAAAAAGATACTCCCTTTGATGTAAGACGAAATGCTATAAGGCCTGTTTTCATCATATCGGTCGGCATGGGTAGTTTGCGGTTGTTCCTTACCGGAATTCACCAGTGAATAATAAGCTTTATAATTTCCTTCAAATGGATTCTTGGCTTTATTGCCTAAAACTTCATTGACCGCTAAATCTTCAACGTATGTCGTAAAACCCTCGTCCATCCATGGATGCTTAGATTCATTTGATGCTAAAATATGCTGAAACCAAGCGTGTCCTAGCTCATGTGTTGCCGTTCCAAAAGTACCTTCAAGTGATCCATTTCCTAAAATCAACGTACACATGGCATACTCCATTCCACCATCGCCTCCTTGGATAAACGAGTACTGATTGTAGGGATAATTGCCTATATTTTTGTTGTAAAAATCCATCACCTTAACCATTAAAGGCTGCATTTTTTTCCAGTTTTCAATAATTTTAGGATTGTTTTTGTACAGGAAATGTAGGTCTACATTATTAGGGCCTTTTACCACATCATGTAGATATTCCTTATCGGCTGCCCAGGTAAAATCATGAACCATAGGTGCAATAAAATGCCAAGTTAGTTTTTTAGTTCTTCGGGAATGTTTCACAACTACTCCAGCATCTTGATAACCATGCCCTATTTTATTAGGCTTTTGTAAATAGCCTGAACCACCCAAAACGTAATCTTTGTCAATGGTAATTTTTACATCAAAATTTCCCCAAACACCATGAAATTCTCTGGCGATATAGGGATCGGCATGCCAACCTTCAAAATCAAATTCGGCTATTTTAGGATACCATTGTGACATGGATAAGGCTACACCTTCGGCGTTATTTCGACCTGAACGACGAATTTGCAAAGGTACTTGTCCTTCAAAATCCAACGTAAAAGTGGTTTTCGAATGAGGCAAAATGGGCTTTGCTAAGAGCACTTCTAGAATAGTACCCTTTGTCTTTGTTGTAGCTTCAAGTCCATCTTGCTTAAAATTAGTTACTTTCAAATAACCAATTTCGTTTGGCTTTAAATTTTGAATCCGATTTTCTTTAACAATAGAATCTCCTACTTTATTTTTTCGTACCATTCTAGCATCAGGATCTTTGATGTTATCAGCCCTTTCTGCCATTTCGCTTCCTGGTTGGAATGCATTATTATACAAATGATAATACACTTTTTTTAAAGTATCTGAAGAATTATTAGTGTACACCAATAGTTGTTTCCCTTTGTACTGATACTTTTCGGCATCTACAGCTACTTCCATTTTATAATCAACAGCTTGTTGCCAATAAGGCATTTTTTGAGCCTCAACAGAAAATGCATTTATAAAAAGGAATGCAAAAAATAGAATTTGTTTCATACTAGTTGTAAAATAAAAAATGGAAGGATGTTAGGTCCTTCCATTAAATTTCGATAAAGATAAATTATTTTTTAGCCATTTCATTAGCCATTAAAACAGCATTGTAAGCATTGACGATTTTTCCTGTTTTAGACAATTCTTTAAACGGACGAACATCATTAGGATTCCCTCCCACAATAACATCCTTATCAATTGCCACACCAGATTCCATTAAAATATGTTTTACTTGTGCAGCTGTTAATTTTGGATAATATGAGCGAATTAACGCAGCAACTCCAGCCACATTAGGAGAAGCCATTGACGTTCCTTGTAAAAACTGATAGCTATTTTCAGGAGTTGTAGCATAAATTTGTACTCCTGGTGCAAAAACATCTACATTGATTTTTCCAATATTTGAAAAACGAGCTACTATATTTTGATCATATTGAAAATTTAAAGCACCAACAGTGATTACATTGTCAGCAATTTCGGTGATTTTATCCTCAGAATCATTTGGGAAATTATCAGCATAGTCAATATTTTTAGCATCATTTCCAGCAGCATGAACAAATAAAACGTCTTTTTTAGCAGCGTACTTAATAGCATCAAAAACCCAATCTTTGTGAGGAGAAAATGATTTACCAAAACTTCCATTAATTACCTTCGCCCCATTATCTACTGCATAACGAATAGCCAATGCGATATCTTTATCATATTCATCTCCATCTGGTACGGCACGAACAGTAAGGATTTCGACATTATTACTAGCTACTCCATCTCCGCCTAAACCATTTCCTCTAGTTTGAGCTACAATACCAGCAACATGAGTTCCATGAAGTGCTTCTTTTTTGTCTGGTCCAATTACATTTCCATTACCATATTTAGTATCAGTGATGTCATTAGGATTATCGCCTAACACCTTTCTGTAATCGATATTTAAAGTTTCTTGTCCTTTTAAAATTTCATACTTAGCTTCTATTTGCTGTTGAATTTCTGATTTCAACTCTGCTATTGGAAGACCATAGGAAAACATTCTTTGCATAAGTGTTTTACTTTTTTGAACCAAAGTATCTTTAGATTCGACAGCCTTTAAATCATCCGCCGTATAAATTGGTTTCCCTAATAGTTTTTGAAGTACTTTATCGGCTTCTTCAACATTAGCACTCATCATGGTGTAATAACTCATTTCGTTTTGAGCATCAACAAATTTTTTATCATAAAGCTTTTTAGCTTCTTGGAAAGTCGTTTCATCAACTAAGGATTTATCTTTTACAATCCTTTCATATTCCAGATGCTCTTTTACAATATCTCCAAGGAAATTCCATCCATGAACATCATCTACAAAACCATTTTTATCATCATCAATTCCGTTACCAGGAATTTCTTTTTTATTTGTCCAGATAACAGGTTTCAAATCCTCGTGCTCAATATCAACACCTGAATCTACAATACCTACAATTACTTTAACGGCTTTACGGTCCTTTAACAATTCGGCATAAGCCCTATCCATGCTCATACCTGGAATAGTATCTTTTACTAGGTCTAAGTGACTCCATCTTTTTAAATCCTCCTGTTTTAAGGGAGAAACTTTTTTTACATTTAAAGGAGCGCTAATAGCTTTGAAAGCACTATAGTTTGCTACTTGTCTTTGTGAACCACAAGCTGCCAATACTAAAGCAGAAATAAGTGATATACCACTAACTTTGATACTATTCATTGATACAATTTTTATTATATGTTTGGTAAAAATAACAAAAGTATGTTTTTTTGTTAATTAGATAGCTTTTGGTTAACATTAAATTAAGAAATCTTCATTAGACAAAATTTCTTTCAATCGAACACCTTTCTCAGTATGTTGCACTGTGATAATTTCGTTGTGGGCATCATGTTCTAAAAACAAATAGTAATTATTACTAGCAGCTATGTTCATGAACTTGGTTTTCTCATTCATTGTTAGCAATGGTCTAGTATCGTATCCCATGACATAAGGAATAGGAATATGACCGGCAGTAGGCAATAAATCGGCACAAAAAACAATGGTCTTTCCTTGATATTGGATAAGTGGAATCATCTGTTTTTCGGTATGACCGTCTACAAAGAAAATATCAAAACCCAACTCGGATTTATCTACAAAATCACCTTCATATCTTTTAATAAAATGCAACTGCCCGCTTTCCTGCATTGGCAAAATATTCTCTGACAAAAAGGAAGCTTTTTCTCTTGAATTGGGTTCAGTAGCCCATTTCCAATGATTTTCATTCGACCAAAATCGGGCATTTTTAAAAGCTGGCTCATATCCTGTTCTGTCTTTATTCCATTGAATACAACCACCACAATGATCAAAATGCAAATGGGTTAAAAACACATCTGTAATATCATCGCGATGAAAACCATATTTAGCCAAAGAGGCATCCATAGAATGTGTTCCCCAAAGCGAATAATATCCAAAAAACTTTTCGGATTGTTTATTTCCCATTCCGCTATCAATTAAAATTAATCGGTTTCCATCTTCGATCAACAAACATCTTGCAGCAATATCGATTAAATTATTAGCATCAGCTGGATTGGTTTTATTCCAAATGGTTTTTGGCACTACGCCAAACATAGCTCCTCCGTCTAATTTGAAATTTCCGGTTTCTATAGGATATAATTTCATGTATATATAAATTTCTCAAACAATTGAATTTGCAATTTATGAAAAACCATTCACCGATATTTGAAAAAATGCATTTATTACTACAAATTCTCCATGAAACATTCCTATAAAGTTCGCTTTCCCATCAATAAACAGTTTAAAAATAAATAATATCTATTTCCATATTAGTTATAAAAATGTTATCTATTGTAGAATACAGTTTTTATGCCTTATCTTTGCAGTTAATTTAGACAAAATCTATACAACAATGATAAAGGTTTCTGATACAGCCAAAAAGAAAATTATCGACTTGATGGAAGAAGATGGTTTTGATGCCGCGACCGATTATGTTAGAGTAGGTGTTAAAAGTGGCGGATGTTCGGGCTTATCTTACGATTTAAAGTTCGACAAAAACAAAGGTGAAGATGATAAGATTTTCGTAGACAATAACATCACTATTGCTGTGGAGAAAAAATCATTTTTATATCTCGCTGGAACAATTTTAGAATATTCAGGTGGATTGAATGGAAAAGGATTTGTTTTCAATAATCCAAATGCAACAAGAACCTGCGGATGTGGGGAGAGTTTTTCTCTATAATCAAACAGAAAAATGATTTTTAGGATTCTATCCTTAACGAAAGAATAAACGATTAAAAACTATTTAAAGAAACCCAATTCTTTAAATTTTTTCGTCTCAAATTAAAGACGAAACAATCTTTAAACACACAAAATGAGTAATAAATATACAGAAGACGATTTAAAAATCGAACTCGAAACGAAAGAGTACGAGTATGGATTTTACACCAATTTGGAATCGGAGACTTTTCCTATTGGTTTAAATGAAGACATTGTTCGTGCCATTTCACACAAAAAAGGCGAACCACAATGGATGACTGATTGGCGCATTGAAGCCTTTAGAGCTTGGGAACAAATGATTGAGCCAGAATGGGCAAATGTTCATTATGCAAAACCTGATTTTCAAGCGATTTCCTATTATTCGGCACCAAAAAAGGTTGACCCAAATAAAACTCTTGACGATGTAGATCCTGAACTTTTAGAGATGTACAAAAAGTTAGGTATCTCTGTCGATGAGCAAAAAATGATGAATAATGTAGCGATGGATATCGTAGTTGACTCGGTTTCGGTAGCTACAACATTTAAGAAAACATTAGGTGAAAAAGGAATTATCTTCATGAGTATTTCTGAAGCTATCAAAGAACATCCAGAATTAGTGCGTAAATATTTAGGAACAGTAGTGCCCCAAAAGGACAACTTTTATGCTGCTTTGAACTCGGCTGTTTTCTCTGATGGTTCCTTCTGTTATATTCCAAAAGGAGTAAAATGTCCAATGGAACTTTCAACTTATTTCCGTATTAATCAGGCAGGAACAGGTCAGTTTGAAAGAACTTTAGTTATTGCCGATGAAGGAAGTTATGTATCGTACCTAGAAGGCTGTACTGCTCCAAGTCGTGACGAAAACCAATTACACGCTGCAGTGGTTGAATTAATCGCTTTAGATAATGCTGAGATTAAATATTCTACCGTTCAAAACTGGTTCCCTGGAAACAAAGAAGGAAAAGGTGGAGTTTACAACTTTGTAACTAAAAGAGGTTTATGCGAAACGAACGCTAAAATTTCATGGACTCAGGTAGAAACTGGTTCAGCTGTTACTTGGAAATACCCTTCTTGTGTATTAAAAGGGGATAATTCGGTAGGTGAGTTTTACTCGATTGCTGTAACGAATAACTTCCAACAAGCAGATACTGGAACAAAAATGATCCATTTAGGTAAAAACACTAAATCGACTATTATTTCTAAAGGTATTTCAGCAGGAAAATCGCAAAACAGCTATAGAGGATTAGTGCAAATAAGCCCAAGAGCTGAAAACGCACGTAACTTCTCTCAATGTGATTCTTTATTAATGGGTAATAATTGTGGAGCACATACTTTCCCTTATATCGAAAGCAAAAATCCAACTGCTAAAATAGAGCATGAAGCAACGACTTCTAAAATTGGTGAAGACCAGGTTTTCTATTGTAACCAACGTGGAATACCAACTGAAAAAGCCATTGCCTTAATCGTAAATGGTTTCAGTAAAGAGGTTTTGAACAAGTTGCCAATGGAGTTTGCCGTAGAAGCTCAAAAATTATTAGAAATCTCATTAGAAGGTTCCGTAGGATAGTCATAAATCAAAGTATAAAAAACACATTCGAAAAATGTTAAGCATAAAAAATCTACACGCCACTGTAGGCGATAAAGAAATTCTTAAAGGAATTAACCTTGAAATAAAAGCAGGAGAGGTTCATGCGATAATGGGACCAAATGGAGCTGGAAAAAGTACACTTTCTGCAATTATTGCAGGAAACGAAAATTACGAAGTAACTGAAGGAGAAATCCTTTTGCAAAACGAAGATATTTCAGAACTAGCTCCTGAAGAAAGAGCACACAAAGGGGTATTCCTTTCTTTCCAATACCCTGTTGAAATCCCAGGTGTATCCGTAACTAACTTCATGAAAACAGCTATCAACGAAACTCGTAAAGCAAATGGCCAAGAAGAAATGCCAGCTAACGAAATGTTGAAACTAATTCGTGAAAAATCAGAATTATTAGAAATCGACCGTAAGTTTTTATCTCGTTCATTAAACGAAGGTTTCTCCGGTGGGGAGAAAAAACGTAACGAAATTTTCCAAATGGCAATGTTAGAACCAAAATTAGCTATTTTGGATGAAACCGATTCTGGATTGGATATCGATGCTTTACGAATTGTTGCCAATGGTGTAAACAAATTAAAAAGCGACAAAAACGCAATTATCGTTATTACACACTATCAAAGATTATTAGACTATATTGTTCCTGATTTTGTTCACGTTTTATACAACGGAAGAATTGTAAAATCTGGTGATGCTAGCCTAGCCTTAGAATTAGAAGAAAAAGGATACGACTGGATTAAACAAGAACAAGAAGTATAATTAGTTTGCAGTTTACAGTTAGCAGTTTACAAAACTCATAACTCATAACTCACAACTCATAACTAAAAAGACAAATGGAATTAAAAGAAAAATTAATCTCATCGTTCATGGCCTTTGAAGAGCGCGTAGATGTTCAAACCGAGCTTCACAACGTTAGAACTTCGGCATTAAAGAACTTTGAAGAAAAAGGTTTCCCAACAAAAAAAGAAGAAGCTTGGAAATACACTTCGCTAAATGCCATTATTAAGAATGACTTTACTGTTTTTCCTAAAAAAGATAGCGCTATTGAATTTAATCAAGTAAAAAAATACTTCCTTCATGAAATTGACACTTACAAAGTAGTCTTTATCGATGGTATTTTTAGCTCGCACTTATCTTCTACAACTCACGACGGAATCGATGTTTGTCTAATGTCTTCGGCATTGACAAAACCGAAATACAAAATGGTTATAGATAACTATTTTAACAAAATCGCCAATACAGAAGACAGCCTTACTTCATTGAATACTGCTTTTGCAATCGAAGGTGCTTATATCAACATACCTAAAAGCAAGGTGGCCGACAAACCAATTGAGATTATGTATTTCTCTACTGGAAACGAAGCAGCTTTAATGGTACAACCAAGAAACTTAGTAATTGTAGGTGAGAATTCACACGTACAAATTATTGAGCGTCATCAAAGTTTAAGCGATAATCCAGTTTTAACCAATTCAGTTACGGAGATTTTTGCTCAAAAACGTGCCATTGTTGATTATTACAAAATTCAAAATGACAATCACGAAGCCAACTTAATTGACAATACTTATGTATCGCAACAAAAAGAAAGTCACGCTTCTGTTCATACATTTTCTTTCGGTGGAAATTTAACGCGTAACAATTTGAATTTTTACCACTTTGGCGAAAGATTGACCAGTACATTAAACGGAATTACCATCATTGGAGACAAACAACACGTAGATCACTATACTTTGGTAAATCACGCTCAGCCAAACTGCGAAAGTTTCCAAGATTATAAAGGGATTTACAATGACCGTTCAACAGGAGTTTTCAACGGAAAAGTTTTCGTAGAAAAAGAAGCCCAAAAAACCAATGCGTTCCAACAAAGTAATAACATTGTTTTAAGCGACAAAGCAAGCATCAATGCAAAACCACAATTGGAAATCTTTGCCGATGATGTAAAATGTTCACACGGATGTACCGTAGGACAATTAGATGAAACCGCTTTATTCTACATGCAACAACGCGGAATTCCTAAAAAAGAAGCCAAAGCCCTTTTGATGTATGCGTTTTCTAATGCAGTAATCGAAAACATTAAAATACCTGAATTAAAACAACGAATTACAATTATCATTGCTATGAAATTAGGAGTGAAACTAGGATTCGATTTGTAATTTTAGACAAAAAATAGTTCAAAGGGCACAAAGTTTATTCCGATAATCTTGTGCCCTTTTTGATTTTATAATACAAAAATGAAATAGAACTATTTTTATACTATAAATCCTTCTCATAAATTAAACTGATACCACAATCAATCAAAACAAATAATTGAAGCAAAAAACAATTTTAGTTTTAGTACTTTTGTAAAATAGAATTTTTCTAAATAGTTATGCTAGACATTCAAAAAGTAAGAGCCGATTTTCCGATTTTAAATCAAAAAGTAAACGGAAAACCATTAGTATATTTCGACAACGGAGCCACTTCTCAAAAACCACAGGTGGTAATTGATGCTATTGCAAAATATTATCAAGAAATCAATGCCAACATTCACCGTGGTGTTCACACCTTAAGCCAACTAGCTACTGATGCTTATGAAATAGCTCGTGGTAAAGTTCAAAATCATATTAATGCCAAACATGCTCATGAAGTACTTTTTACTTCGGGGACTACTTTTGGGATTAATTTGGTTGCCAATGGTTTTGCTGCCATTTTAAAACCTGGCGATGAAGTAATCGTTTCTCATTTGGAACACCATAGCAATATTGTTCCTTGGCAAATTCTTTGCGAAAAAACAGGCGCTACTCTGAAAGTAATCCCAATGGATGAAAATGGCGAATTGATTATGGCTGAATACGATAAATTACTTTCTGAAAAAACCAAAATTGTCGCTGTTAATCATATTTCGAATGCTCTAGGAATTATCAATCCTATCAAATACATGATTGACAAAGCCCACGAAGTAGGTGCTGCTATTTTAATTGATGGAGCACAATCGGTACCGCATTTAAAACCGGATGTTCAGGCGCTGGATTGTGATTTCTATGCTTTTTCAGGACACAAAATGTGCGGACCTACAGGAACTGGTATTTTATACGGAAAAGAAACTTGGTTAAATAAATTACCACCATATCAAGGAGGAGGCGAAATGATTAAGGAAGTTAGTTTCGAGAAAACGACTTATGCCGAATTGCCTCATAAATTTGAAGCAGGAACGCCTAATATTGCCGGTGGAATTGTTCTAGGAACAGCAATAGATTATATGAATTCTGTTGGTTTTGAAAATATTCAACAACAGGAATTAGAACTATTGGCCTATGCCACCGAAAAACTTTCTGAAATTGAAGGTTTACGCATTTATGGGAATTCTAAAAACAAAACATCGGTTGTATCGTTTAATATCGAAGGCATTCATCCTTACGATATTGGAACTATCATCGATAAATTAGGAATTGCAGTTCGTACAGGTCATCACTGTGCCCAACCGATTATGAATTTCTTTGGAATTCCGGGAACTATTAGAGCTTCATTCTCTTTTTACAATACCAAAGAAGAAATTGATGCCTTGGTTGAAGGGGTAAAAAAAGCAAAAATGATGTTATCTTAACTATTTTATGAAAGTACTAGCCTTATTTCTATTAACTATTTTTCTAAACAAAGGCTGCTGTGAAGGCGATGCACAAAAGAAAATGCAAAAAGCACAGCTAATTTATACAGCCACTTCCAGAGGATTTTTTAGAGAAATAATTATCAAAAATAAAGAAGTTAGTGTACAATCAAATAGAAAAGAAAACATTGTTACCACTAAAATAAATGATACCGACTGGAAAGAACTGATACATCTTTTTAACGAAGTTCATTTAGAAACTATTAAAGATTTAAAATCACCAACAGAAAAACGATTTTATGATGGTGCCGCGATAGCGCAATTAAAAATAGTCTTTGAAGGAAACACCTATGAATCACAAAGTTTCGATCATGGTTATCCTCCTGAAGCATTACAAACATTAGTGACTAAAATAAATTCATTTGCAAAACAAAACAATGAAAATTAAAGACATACAAGAAGAAATAGTAGACGAATTCTCGATGTTTGATGACTGGATGCAACGTTATGAATACATCATCGAGTTAGGAAAAAATCTTCCATTAATCAAAGAAGAGTACAAAGTAGACGAAAATTTAATCAAAGGCTGCCAGTCTAAAGTTTGGTTACAAGGCGAAAAAAATGACGACAAAGTAGTTTTTACTGCCGATAGCGATGCTATCTTAACAAAAGGAATAATCGCTATTTTAATCCGTGTTTTTTCTAATCAAACGCCAAAAGACATCATCGATGCCAACATGGATTTTATTGACGAAATAGGTTTAAAAGAACATTTATCACCAACAAGAGCTAATGGTTTAGTTTCAATGATTAAGAATATCAAAATGTATGCTTTAGCTTTCGAGTCTAAGAATTAAAAATTTTAATTTTAAAACATATAAGTCATATAAGTTCTTAATAGTAATGATTTAAACAATACAAATTTTTGAAAAAGATGATAATCACAAGAAGTTATCTCAAGGATTTAGTTTACCAGGTTAATGGCGCTGCCATTGAAGTACATAAAAGTTTAGGTCCCGGACTATTAGAAAGTGTGTATCATCAATGTTTTAAAAAAGAATTAGAATTAAGAAAGATTAACTATTCATCAGAAGTATTGATACCATTGAACTACAAAGGTCATGAATTAGATTCAAAACTTAGATGCGATTTATTAATAGAAAACACTTTGGTAGTAGAATTAAAATCAGTTAATGAAATTAATCCAATTTGCGAAGCACAATTACTTACTTATATGAACTTACTAAAAGCACCAATGGGTTTATTGATTAATTTTAATGTGAAAAACATTTTCTATGAAGGTCAAAAAACCTTAGTAAATGATTTTTACACTAAACTTGAAGATTGAATTATTAAAAGTCACATATAGAAAACTAAAATGAACTTATTTTTACTTCTAATAGTAAACCAAAAACTTATATGACTTATATGTTTTAAAATCATTTAAGACAACAAGAAACTCAAACGAACTATAGGTCCACTTATAAATAAATTAATAAAAACTTAAATGAACTTATATGTCTTATATGGTTCAAAAAATAATTAAAAAATGGAACAAGTAATAAATACCGAAGAATTAGGAGAATCAATTGTAATGAAATTAAAAACCATTTACGATCCAGAGATTCCCGTAGACATTTACGAATTAGGTTTGATCTATGACGTAATGGTAAATACAGACAACGAAGTAAAAATTTTAATGACACTTACGTCTCCAAACTGCCCAGTAGCAGAAAGTTTACCTAGAGAGGTAGAAGAAAAAATCAAATCGATTCCAGGTGTAAAAGGCGCAGAAGTTGAAATTACTTTTGACCCACCATGGAGCAAAGATTTAATGAGCGAAGAGGCAAAATTAGAATTGGGAATGCTTTAAAAAAAGTATTCAGTAGACAGTAGCAGTAGGCAGACAGCATATCTACTGTTTACTATAAACTATAAACTGAACACTAATGATAATGGAAGAAATAGTTAACAAAGTAGCAAATAGTGTATTGGAAGTTTTCGATTTAGAAGATTACTTTCCAAAGGGCATTCGTACGCAAATTGACATTTCGCAATGGTTATTTGAAGGTTTTTTATTAAGGGAAAAGGACTTTAGAGAACAGTTAAAAAACCATGATTGGTCGCAATACCAAGATCATTTTGTTGCGATCAATTGCAGTACTGATGCTATTGTGCCGGCATGGGCATCCATATTAGTTGCGGTACATTTGGCCCCTTATGCCAAAAAAATTATAGATGGAACAATCGATGATTTGAATGCAGCATTGTATGAAGAATTACTTCCTAAATTCGATTATACCGCTTATGAAAACAAGCCTGTAATCATTAAGGGCTGTTCTAAAAAACCGGTTCCAACTCGTGCTTACATCTTAGCTGCTCATTATTTGCAAGCTTACGCCAGAAGCATCATGTATGGAGAAGCCTGTTCGGCTGTACCTTTGTACAAGGCACCTAAAAAAGCTTAGGAAAATACTAACTCAAATGCTACTTTTTAAGTAGCATTTTTTTTATATTTACTTAACATAAAGTCCAAAAAAATGAAAAACATTCTTCTTACCACCGTATTTGTATTTTCATTCTTAATCACAAAAGCACAAGAAACAATAAAGGATACTACTAAGGTTTGGACAACCAAAGGCAATATGAACCTATTATTAAGCCAATCTGCCTACAACAGACAATGGCTAGGTGGAGGAACGAGTAATGTTGCAGGGAATTTTGGTATAAACTATGATTTCAATTACAAAAAAGGCAATGTAGTTTGGGATAGCAAATTCATATTAGCCTATGGATTGAGTAAAATTAAAGGGAATGAAAGAATAGCAAAAACGGATGATCGCCTTGAATTAAATTCGCTATGGGGTAAAAAATCGACGGCTAAAAATTGGTATTACTCCATGTACTTTAATTTTAAATCACAAATGGATACTGGACTTGATAAAAATGATGTCAAAATTTCGCATCTTTTTTCACCAGCGTATTTCCAATTTGGGCCAGGATTTTTATGGAAAAAAGACAACAATGCCAGTGTAAACTTCTCTCCTGCAGCAGGAAAATTAATTGTAGTACACCAACATTTTACAGATTTGGGTACTTCATTTGGTGTTGCACAAGGGAAAACTACCCGATTCGAATTAGGAGCAAGCATATCAGCATATTACAAATTCAGTCCCATAACTAATGTGTCTATTGAAAACATTCTGAATTTGTATTCTAATTATCTTGAAGACCCTCAAAATGTAGATATTAACTATCAGATGAACATCGTCATGAAAATTAACAAATACCTTTCCGCCAATATCAATATGCTGGCTATTTACGATGACAATGCCATAAAAGCAGTTCAGGTTAGGGAAATTTTTGGCTTAGGAATTAATTATGGTTTCTAATTTTCATTGAACTCATAAAAAAATCCCTTTTGAATTTAAAAAAAATCAACTACGTCAAATAATTCTTTAAATATTCCTATATCATTTTTTTCTGTCCCATTATGAAGATTATCTGGAACATCAGAGTTAATCAATACTCCAAAATCTTTGTTGTCAATATTATATTTTTTTATTAATTCATCCTTCGTAATAATAGTTATTCCCTTAAATATTTGATCATCTATTGATGCCAAATTTGCCTCGAAATTATCATTTAAAATTTTGTCATTTAAAATATATTGAATATTAATTTCTTTTTCTAAATCAGGGACAATATTAAAATAGTCAGACGATTTTGATTTGAAATATTTCCAATATCTAATTCTTGCAAATTTTTTTGTTTCTATATATATAACTCCATCTTTACCATCTTCACCCATTAAATTCACAGCGTCTTTATCTAATAAAACCGTAAAACTTGCAATTTGATCAGCTTCATACTTTGCAATTTGACTATAATCTACTTTTGCGCTATCTATAAAAACAATAGGCTTGTCTCCTATTTTTTTAATAATTCTATTTCGCGATTGTGCGAATGAAACTAAAGAAATTAATAAGCAACTTAAGATAAATTTAAAATTCATAATTTATTGTTTTTGATTAATTATTATTCAATTATTTACTAATCGTAATCTTAAACTAATTGTGCTGTCAAAATAGGGATAATAATTTTCTCAAACATACGTGTTTTTTCTTATATAAAGTAAAAAATAATTTTAAAATGTAAATTTTATTCTACACTTACAAAGAACTATATTTCTAAAAAAAATCCCTCTTGAAAAACTCAAGAGGGATTTGCAGTAATCTATATTTTAGAAATGCTACTCTTCTTTCTCTGTCGCATCCTTATAGTCCGGATACAAGAATTTGTTGTAGGGAAAACGGGTAATATGTATTTGACGTACGGCTTCGTAAACTCTTTCTCGGAATTCTTCGAAGTTTTGTTTTTGAGCTGCCGAAATAAACAAGGCATTTTGCTCTCCTACTCGACTCATCCAAGTAGATTTCCACTCGTCAAGTGTGTAGTGTTTAGTCGTTTTCTCAGTCATCAAATCGTCTTCATCAATGGTCAAATGACGATAAGCGTCAATTTTATTGAATACCATCAATGTTGGTTTATCACTCGCTTTAATGTCTACTAAAATTTGGTTTACCGAAGCAATATGATCCTCAAAATCTGGATGAGAAATATCTACTACATGCAATAACAAATCGGCTTCACGAACCTCATCCAGCGTACTCTTGAACGATTCTACCAATTGTGTAGGCAATTTTCGAATGAATCCTACGGTATCCGAAAGTAGGAACGGTAAGTTTTTAATCACCACTTTTCGAACAGTAGTATCCAAGGTAGCAAACAATTTGTTTTCGACAAAAACATCGCTTTTCCCAATGGCGTTCATCAAAGTCGATTTTCCCACATTGGTATAACCTACTAAAGCCACACGAACCATAGCGCCACGATTACTGCGTTGCACGCCCATTTGCCTGTCGATGGTTTTGATTTTATCTTTCAACAATGAGATTCGGTCACGTACAATACGACGGTCGGTTTCAATCTCCGTTTCCCCAGGACCACGCATCCCGATACCTCCTTTTTGACGCTCTAAGTGTGTCCACAATCCTGAAAGTCTTGGTAACAAATATTGGCATTGTGCCAATTCTACCTGAGTACGCGCATAGGAAGTTTCGGCTCTTTGGGCAAAAATATCCAGAATCAAATTCGTCCTGTCCAAAATTTTACAATCGATAATTTTGGAAATATTTTTTTGTTGTGAAGGCGTTAATTCGTCATCAAATATGATAGTTGAAATACCATTTTCTTTTACAAAATAATGGATTTCTTCAATTTTACCTGTACCTAAAAACGTTTTAGGATTCGGTTTATCCATTTTTTGCGAAAAACGTTTCACCACCTGTCCACCAGCGGTAAAGGTCAAAAACTCTAACTCATCAAGATACTCATTGAGTTTCTCCTCACTCTGGTTTTGGGTAATGATACCTACAATGACCGATTTTTCAAAATTTATTACTTCTTTTTCTAACATGTCTTTAAATAAGGTTACAAATTTAGTGATTTGTAACGTAGAAATGGGATTTATAATTCCTTAAAAACACCCTAAAAACCATTGAAATTTAAAAAAAGAAATTAGTTAACTGAAATCAATTTTACATCAAAAACCAATACGGAACCTCCTGGAATAGCACCATTATCACTACCTCCATATCCTAACTTAGCTGGAATAACTAGTATTGCACTTCCGCCTTCTTTTAGATACGAAATTCCCTCTGTCCAACCTTTAACTACTTGATTTAAATTAAAAGAAATTCCTTTTTCATCACTTTGATCAAATACTTTACCATCCATAAAATATCCTTTGTAAGCAACCGTTACATTAGACGCTGGAGTAGCTTGCTTTCCTGTACCTGGATTATTGATTACATAATATAATCCTGATTCGGTTTTAGTTCCTTTTAATCCTTTTTTAGCTACATAGTCTTCAATTTCTTTTTCATTTTTAGCAATGTACGGAATCTCACTTGGAGCTACACTACTACTTTCGCTAGTTTCTTTTTTACAAGAAATAAAAAGAGTCATAACCAATAAGGCCGATAACAAATGTTTCATAGTTAATTTTATTTTTTTAATAGCCAAATATAGTAAAGGGATTTACAAAAAACTAATCTCCATAAATTTGAACATCATCTATTTGAAAAGTACCATCTAAAGCTAGATTTTTTCCTGAACCAATATATCGAAAAGCAATATTGATTTTCCCTGTGTAACTCGATAAATCAATAGCTCCCGAACCTATAAACTCATTCCAAGGAGTAGATTGAGTGGGGATTTTTGCAGGGAGTTTAGTCCATGTTGCGGAAGTTACATGCAGTCCATCAAAATTAGTTGAAACATATACTTCCAAGGTATTTAATGGCGAATCGACATCCAAGTGGTCTTGGGCTGAACGAAATGATAAACTTTCATGAGTATGTGTATCCATATCAATTTTAGGCGAAATTAACCAAACAATATTTGAGGCAACTTTAGTCCCCGTGATCGCAAATTCGGCATAGCCATTTGTACCGGAAATTCCTCCTTTCCAAACGATTGCTCCTGCTTCTATAAGATTACTCCATCCGGGCAAACTTAAATTTGTCCCATCAGTAACTGTTTGAAAATCTTCAACAAAAAAAGGAATATTTCGACTGGCAGTCATTTGCACATCGGCTTCTTTTCTGACTATTAACTGATAATCGGTATCGTATTTAGTGAGTACGCCTCTTATTTTTCCACTACCCGTTGGCACTAAATTCTTCGAAAAATCAGCGAAGGAACTCGTTCTAAAAATAAGTTGGTTCCCATTTTTGTCTACCAAATTCCAATTGGTTGCACCGCCTACATTATTCGTTTCTTCAAAGTAGTGACGACCAATAGCTGGTTCTGTAAACTGTACATCCGACAATTCAACAAGCGTGTTTAAATGACTATCGTTAATTTCACCTAAATTCAGCGCGCTAACTAATTGTTCCTCTTTTACATTCGTACAGGAAGCATACAAAACTTTTTTATAATCATTTTGCGAAAGCCTACCAACTCCTCCCAAATTAAAAGCATTGACATACAAAGAACCCATACGTAAACCTCCAAAGTACAAATCAGTATATTGATTTTTTAATTTCACATACACTTTATTACCCACTCTATAATCTACGTACAAATTAGACACATCAACAGGAACCGAAAATCCCTGAGCAGGACTACTCGCAGTAGGCAACGTTTGCAACGAAATCGTCTTAAAAAAATTACCGTTTTCATCACTCGAAACCACATAAGCCTCAATTACATCATCATAGGCATATTGAGCCACAATTTCTGCTGAAGCGGATTTAATATCCGCCACAGTTTTATTTGCTGTAAAATCGGGTTGGTTACAGACGAGTTTTGGAATTTGGGTTTCATCATTTGCGCAAGCTCCAAAAAACCATAAACCAACTAAAAGATAAATAAAGGTAGTATAGCTACTTTTCATAAAATTTCCATTTAAAAATTAGAAACTGAAATACAGATTTACAAAATAAGTGCGGCCAAAACCATTGAAATACTTGTTACCAAAAGCAGGTGAACCACTGGAAACATCTTGATTGAGTTGCCTAAAATTGGCATTTCGGGCTTGCTCATAACCACCTGTTTTAAATTGTGAGTCCAGCAAATTATTAATACTCACAAAAAGTCCGAGCGTGTTACTTTTAAATCGCCAAGATTTACCACCAATCAAATTGAGCAATAAAACCGAATCCAATTTTTCTTGTCGCAATAATTCGGCTGCTCTTTCCTCAGTTGCTTCTGGAAATGGAAAACCGCTAGCTGGATTGGTATAAAAACGATTGGTTCTGGATAGTGGCGAAATATCAATATAAGTATCGGCTAAGAAATTCACATTGGTTCCAACCCACCAATATTTAGGATTTCGGTATTCCAATCCTAAACTATACGCCTGCTGCGGCATACCTGCCTGTTTGTAATTTTTTAAAAGTGCGGTTCCAAAATCAAATGAAGGTGTTGTGTTATCAACACTTGCCACCGCATCATTATTAAAGCTCACATTCGGGTTGCTATCATAGGTATATTGACCATAAGCAGCAGAAAAAGTAGTTTTAAGCGTGGGGTCTATTTGGTATTCCAAACTGAATTCGGCTCCCCAATTCTTTTTATCCAAACGAGTCAATGTCTGACTCACAAAAGCATTTGTATTCGTATAACCTGCTTCATTATCAAAAATTCCTTCGGCATAAAAAAAGCTGACTTTCGTTGTATTATTAATCGTTGCATAATAAGCGGTCAATCGGGTTTTGATTTTTGGAGTCCGAAAAATATAAGTCGCATCAATACTATTGAGTGTTTCACTTTCCAGTCCGTCCACCACACTATTATTCAAACGGGCATTAGAAAAACTGTTTCTCAAATTAGGTGGTCTTGTTAGATGCGCGGCATTACAATTAAACAATTGATTTCCAGCAATTTTAAAAAGAACGCCCCCTTTGAATCCATAATTTTCAAAGTTAAGTTTTTGACTTTTGCCAAAAGAAGTCGTGGGATAAATTCCGTTTTTATACCAACCTTCTCGTTGGTAATTGGTTTTCGAAAACGACTGAGCCAAATAAAAATCAACTTTGTTATAGGAAAATTTAAACTGAGTAAAGGCTTCTACAGCAGTTGCCGAAAGCTTATAATTATAACCATAAAGATCACCCACTTTCACCTGACGATTGGGATTATTCAAGTCGGATTGTGCTTGAGAACCACTATAAAACCCATCAATATCTTCAAAAAAAGTTCCGCCTAATAAATCCAAGAGTTTTTGAAAATTATGCGACTTCAAGTCCCGAAAAGAGATTCCGGTATTGAAAATCATATTTTCATTAAGTTGCGAATTGAAATTAGTAGACATGGACAATGTTTTATCGTCGGAACGATCCTCGTACAACACATAATGACTTTGCGCTGGCACATAACCAATGATATTAGAATTTGAATCCACTACAGGATTTTGATTGGCACGATACATCGCTTCCCAATCGATTTGGGGATGGGCTAAAAAAGCTTCTTTACTTTTCGCTGCATTTTCATAATCGGGTGTAAAATCTCCCGAATATTCTCCGTTGTCAGGAGCATACATGGACAAATAATAGCTTGGCATTTTTCGATAATAAGTAGGATCAGGACTATTAGCATTTTGATAATCAACATTGCTGTTGCCTACTTTTCCCCATTGGTACATTAGACCCGAATTGAGATTGCTATGGTCGTTAACTTTAAAATAATGGTTGAGCATCACTATGGGTTCGGCAACAGTTCGCACTCTGGAATTTCTAATTTTCCCATTTTGGTATCCCCAATACGAATTGTATTTTTCGTTTGTTAATTGGATTACTTCGGCCGTATTTGGCGAATTTTTACCTCTTTCATTTGGGGTATAAAAGCCTAAAATGTTAAGTGAATGCTGGTCGTTTAATTTCTTTTCGATACTAAAAAACAAAGAATTAGCATCATAATTTGTGCCGTGAAAATACCCTTCTTGTGCATAGCGTTTCCCTGCCGAAACCACATAAGCCCAGCCTTTGTTACTCATTCCTGAAGCGTAGGTTGCCATAGCACGCCAAGTATAATTTGTATTTGTTCCTGAAAAAGTCAGTCGGCTTCCTTCTCTATAAATGGAAGCCCTAGTATTGATTTCCTGTGTCCCTAAAATTCCTCCAAAGGTATAATCAGAAGGAGTCGTTCCTACCGAGAATTCCTGATTTCGAGTTGCATCATTGAGACCGCCCCAGTTGTTCCAATTGGGTCTACCATCATATATTTTATTCATTATGATTCCATTAATCATGGTACTTGCATTTTCAATATCCAAACCCCTGATTCGAAAACGAGCTTGTCCCCAATTGAAAGCGGCCGCTTGTTGAAAGGCATCTTTAGAAGATTGTAATAAACCCGAAGTAGTTTCTGAACTACTGTTATCATCTGTCAAATCGTCTTCCAAAAGTTGAATAAGAGCTGCTTGTTGGTCCGTAATTTGGTCTAGTTCTAATACAATAGTTCCTAAATCGACTTCTAATGAATTTTGAGTTGAAACTGGAAACAAAGCATCTTTATAGCCTTGACTATGAAATAGAATTAAATAATCGGCAGCGTGAATGGACTCAAAAATGACTATTCCATCCGAATTAGAAAGTTGTGTATAGGAGGTATTTTGAATAGAAACCACAACACCTACAAGTGGTTTCAACGTTTTAGAATCTAAAACCTTAGCTATAATTCGCGCCTGATTTTGTGCAATTACACTTTTGAATGCCCCAAAACTCAAAAGTAGAACAAGAAAATATTTCATAAATCCAAATGATTTTAATGCCATAACTAAAGACTCAGAAATATTCGAAAAATGAATATTTCCAATCCATTAGGATTCTTGTTTTTGGGAAATCAGACTATCGTCATAAATGAACCAAGCCTAATTCAAAGCGGTGGTATCAAACCAATTAAAAAAATGATTCGGCACTTTGAATAATTTAAAAGTAAGAAAAAAATGATTTGATTAAATAATTTTTTGGGTTTTTTATTGGATAATTATTGAGCTGAAAAGGAGACGACTAATTTTCTATGCCTTTTCTAATAGTTTTTAAAAAACTTTTGATAAAATCCTACTGAATCACTTTAATTCTTGGAACAAGGAAAGCAATAATAATCCCGAAAACACCAATAAAAGCAAATGAAAATCGAAGCCCAAACAATTCGGCTATGTAACCAATTACGGGTGGTCCCATCAAAAAACCAAGGAAACTCACACTAGAAACAGCTGTTAAGGCTTCCCCAGGAGGAATAGTTGGATGTTTTCCTGCCAGACTATAAAGTGTTGGTACAATGGTTGAAACACCAAGTCCTACCAACATAAATCCAATCATTGACGAAACCAAATAGGAAAAAATACGGTTGTAAACAGTCCTGTAGAAATAAGAATTCCTCCAGTTTGCAATACTAATTTCCTTCCATAACGATTAATCATACCGTCGCCTAAAAAACGTCCAGTAGCCATCATAATCATAAATGAGGTATAACCTAAAATGATTAGTGGTCCCGGTGCCTGAACAATATCTTTGAAATAAATTCCGCTCCAATCAAACATAATTCCTTCGCTTGCCATTGAACCAAATCCTATAACTCCCAACCAAATCAAAGCCGAATCAGGTTTTGAAAACAGTTTTTTCTTCTCCGGAGCTTTTCGTTTTTCTTTGGCTTTCACCAAATATTTATAATTGAATACGATAAGTAAAATAGTAATAATTCCTACTATAATAAAATGATAGTACGGAATTAAATCCAATGCTAACATTCCTAAACCAAGTAAAGCTCCTGTAAAACCTGCAAAACTCCATACTCCATGAAAAGAGGCCATGATGGTTTTTTTGAAAAGTTGTTCGGTATAAACGCCTTGGGTATTGACAGCAATATTGTTCATATTCCCAAACATTCCAAAAACATATAAAGCCAGTGCAAGCTGCCAGGCATTTGTAGCTAATCCTAAATTAGTCAAACAAAAAGCATATACACTCAACGAAATAACCAATAAACGATGACTGCCAAAACGTGTAACTAATTTACCCGAGAAAGCCATCATGGTTAATTGTCCCACAGGCAAAGCAAATAAAATAGAACCTAAATCGGCATCACTAAGATGAAGCGCTACTCTAATATCTGGAATCCTACTTGCCCAAGTAGCAAAACACAAACCCATTGCAAAATAAAAAGAAGCTACAGCAAGTCGAACTCTATTTAAATAAGAAATCTTAGCATTTCTAAAACTCTTTTTTATCTTTCCTTGCGCTCTAAAGCTCCCTATTAAATTTAATCGTAACAAAGGCGTAGTGTTTAGGGATTGAATATGCAAAAATACAAAAAGGAATTTTCACCGCCTGTTAATTTAATTGAAGCAAGCAATAATACATCGTTATCGTTTGTTGTTTTTAACATTTAAATAACAATAGATGCCTCATAATCAAAAACAAAAACCGCAAATTCGCAGATTTTCTTAATCTGTGAATCTGCGGTCAATATCATTAAATTAAGTTTTTTTGTCGTCACTTCGTGTGATTTTAAATGATAATGCGATAGCTTTATTATTTAATCCCGAAGTGTCGGGAGTATCGAGAAGCCTTGTTTAAAACTAGAGTTCTCGATACTGGTTTACAATTTTCTATCGCAAATTGTAAACCAACTCGAACAGACGAATTCTTGACTTAAATAACTTTAAATCTACCAATACTAAAACATTTACAAATCAACCACTCTTTTTTCTTTATTACTTAGGATAGCGGCTTCAATTATTTGCATTACTCTTGCGCCATCTTCAGCGGTAACAGGTTCTGCAGTATCATTGACAATAGCATTATAAACCCCATCAAAAAAATCATAGTAATTCCCTTTAAGCGTCGGGATTCTGCCGTGCATGATTCTGCCGTCAATTTCAGTGTGTAAAAAACCTTCTTTATCCAAAGGTTCTGTTCCCCAGGAATCCAAATTAGGTTTTTTCATCACTTTCAAATCGTCTTCCTGTACATCGCCTCTTGGTTTTAAGAAAGAACCTTTTTTACCATGAATCACATAAGCCGGATTGGTTTCGCGCACAAAGAAACTCGCTTTCAAACGCACTCTGAAATCAGTATAGTACAATACCACATCAATCCAATCATCAACTACTGAGTTTTCACGAGTTATACGAATATCAGCAAAAACAGCTTTTGGGAAACCAAACAAATACAATGCTTGATCAATAATATGCGGACCCAAATCTTTCAAAATTCCGGAACCTGAATTCACGGTTTCCTTATGTTGTTTCGGACTCAATTGCGGATTATAACGGTCAAAATGAAATTCGGCTTCTACAATTTCACCCAGAGAACCATCTACTAGAACTTGGCGAACCGTTTTAAAATCACTATCCCATCTCCTGTTTTGAAAAACGGCTAATTTAACCCCATTTGCCTTTGCCAAAGCAGCTAATTCTTCCGCTTCCGCTACTGTTGACGTGAATGCTTTTTCTACAATAGCATGCTTGCCCGCTTCCAAAACTTTTTTGGTATATTCAAAATGCGTTTCAATGGGTGTATTTACCACTACCAAATCAACATCATCAGCCAGAATTTCATCAATAGAAGCATAACTTTTTACGTGTGGATAATCTTCCTGAATTAATTTTTTACTTCTTTCCCAAGAACCAACTAACTCAAATCCTGGATGTAATTCTAAAAAAGGTGCCTGAAACACTTTTCCAGACATTCCATAAGAAAGTAAAGCCGCTTTTATTGTTTTCATATTTTTATCTTGTATTTTTTATGCCACGAATGCACGAATTATTTTTTAAATCTTTGTGGTTACATTTCAACACAGACCTGCCTTGCCGGCAGACAGGTTAGACAAATTATCACAGATTTTTCATTTTCGTAAATGAAAATAATCTTATATGAACTTTTAAAACACTTATAGAAGATAAAAAACTTAAATGACTTATATGTTTTAAATGTTTAGCCTAAAATTAATATCTTAATAAGTCCAATTTCTATTTTAATTTTGCTCTTTCGTATTGTTTTGGCCAATCGACTTCTGCTCCTAATGCTTTCGCAAAATCCAATCCCAAATTAGGATTGCGAAGCGATTCACGGGCAAAAAGAACCATGTCTGCTTGTTTATTCTGCAAAATTGCTTCTGCCTGAAATGCATCAGTAATTAAACCAACAGCTCCCGTTAAAATTTCGACTTCTTTTTTAATTCTTTCGGCAAAAGGAACCTGATACCCCGGACCTAAAGTAATTTTTTGATGTGAAACTGCTCCTCCAGAAGACACATCAATCAAATCGACTCCTTTTTCTTTTAGAATTTTAGAAAGTTGGATAGATTCTTCTTCATTCCATCCACCTTCCGCCCAATCCGTAGCCGAAATACGCACAAACAAAGGTAAATTTTCAGGCCATTCGGTTTGAACTGCCTCTAGAACTTCCATCGTAAAACGAATTCGGTTTTCAAAACTTCCTCCATATTCATCGGTTCTAGTATTCGACAATGGTGATAAAAACTGATGCAATAAATAACCATGAGCGGCATGAATTTCTAAAACCTCATAACCTGCTTGAACAGCTCTCTTTGTTGCTGCTTTAAAATCAGCAATCACTTTTTGGATTCCGTTTTTGTCCAAAGCTTCTGGAAGAAAAGGTTCTGAATCGTGATAAGGTATTGCAGATGGCGCCACTGTTTGCCAGCCGCCTTGTGAAGCATCCAGTTTTTTATTGCCTTTCCAAGGTGAAGAAACACTTGCTTTTCGACCAGCATGCGCCAACTGAATTCCCGGAACTGCATTCTGACTTTTGATAAAAACGGTAATAGCCTTCATTTTTTCGATATGCTCGTCTTTCCAGATTCCTAAATCTTCGGGTGAAATTCTTCCTTCAGGCGATACCGCAGTCGCTTCCTGAATAATCAGTCCCGCTCCACCACTGGCACGACTGCCCAAATGTACCAAATGCCAATCGTTAGCAAAACCGTCTGTTGACGAATATTGGCACATAGGAGAAATGACAATTCTGTTTTTTAGCGTAATACTTTTTATCGAAAGAGGAGAAAATAATTTTGAAGACATAATCCTGTTTTTTAAAAACGATAAAATAATTTTATTTGAGAAAAGTAAAGTTACAAGAGCTTAGCCAATATCTGAATTCAAATTGAAATTAATTAACAAACATTTAAATGCTTATGGAATAATTATTGTGAAATAAACAAACAGAAAACCTTACTTTTGTACGTCATATTAGAACCAAAATTAAAAAATGGAAATTTTTATTAAGCTTTCTCAATTTTTATTGAGCTTATCATTACTGATTATACTTCACGAACTGGGACATTTTATTCCTGCTAAATTATTCAAAACCAGAGTTGAGAAATTCTATTTGTTTTTTGACGTTAAATTTTCCTTGTTAAAAAAGAAAATTGGTGAAACCGAATACGGAATTGGTTGGCTGCCGTTGGGTGGTTATGTAAAAATTTCGGGAATGATTGACGAGAGTATGGACAAGGAACAAATGGCTCAACCTCAACAACCCTGGGAATTTCGTTCTAAACCGGCTTGGCAACGTTTGATTATTATGCTAGGCGGAGTTACGGTCAACTTTATTTTAGCTTTTATTATTTACATTGGGATGGCATTTGCTTATGGTGACACTTATATCGCAAATGAAGATTTGAAAGATGGTCTTTTAATTGAAAACCCTGCCATGATTAAAGCTGGTTTTAAAACCGGAGATAAAATCCTTGCGGTTGATGGAACTTCAATTGTTAAATTTGACAACGAAATCAACATGAAAATCGTAATGGGTAAAGAAGTACTTATCGAAAGAAACGGTACTGAACAAACTTTAAAAATGCCTAAGGATTTTATTGACCAACTTACCAAATACGAAAAATCTCCTGTGGTTTCTATCCGAATGCCATTTGTAATTGGTGCTGTAACTGAAGAATCTACTAATAAAGCTTTACAATCTAAAGACATTATCTTATCCTTAAACGGTCAAAAAACAAAATACTTTGACGAAGCCAAAACTATTTTAGACCAAAACAAAGGAAAAACAATTCCTGCTGTGGTTTTGCGTGACCAAAAAGAAACAGTTGTTCAGCTTGTGGTGAACAACGAAGGAAAATTAGGTGTTCAATTGGGAGGTTTAGGAATGGACTCTTTAGAGAAATTAGGCTACTATAAAGTAAGTACACAAAAATATGGTTTCTTAGAATCTATTCCTGTTGGAATCGAAAAAGGGAAAAACCAATTAATTGGATACGGAAAACAATTGAAAATGATTTTCAATCCAGATACAGGTGCCTATAAACAAGTAGGCGGATTTGCTGCTATTTATAATATTTTCCCAAATAGCTGGAGTTGGGAAGTATTTTGGGGTATCACTGCTCTGTTATCCATTATGCTTGGTGTAATGAACTTATTACCTATTCCGGCTCTTGATGGTGGACATGTTATGTTTTTGTTATACGAAATAGTTTCAGGCAAAAAACCAAGTGATAAATTCCTAGAGAACGCCCAAATGGTTGGTTTTGTTTTGCTTATCACACTGTTAGTATTTGCTAATGGAAATGATATTTATAAAGCCATTATAGGCAAATAAAAAAAATGTATTTTTTTTCATTTTTTGTTTGCCACATTCAAAAAACGTCTTATATTTGCATCCGCTAAGAACAAGCTAACACAGCTTAACAATAGCAAATAAATACGTTCCTTACGCATATTAAATATACAGTTTCCTCCTTAGCTCAGTTGGTTAGAGCATCTGACTGTTAATCAGAGGGTCCTTGGTTCGAGCCCAAGAGGGGGAGCTTTTATTTGAAAAGACTATCAGAAATGATGGTCTTTTTTTGTTTAAAACCTATTCACGAATTGTATGCACTTTGTTTACATTATTTATTCTTCAGATAAAGATACTTTCTACATCGGTGAAACTTCAGATATTGAACTTAGGCAGGAATGGCACAACTCAACCATATTTAAAAACTCACATACTAAAATAGCAAATGATTGGACAGTATTTCATCTTATCAAATGTGTAGACATTTTTCAAGCAAGAAAAATAGAAAAACACATAAAAAGCATGAAAAGCAAAACATACATTTATAATCTCAAAAAGTATCCTGAAATTTCCGAAAAACTACTACTTAAACATAGTTAATCAGAGGGTTCTTGTTCCGATAGCTATCGGAACGAGCCCAAGAGGGGGAGCTTTTATTGGAAAAGCCATTCTTTCGGAATGGCTTTTTTTATTTCCATACTTTCTAAACTCCCGGAAATACTGGACATGACCTCCACTACCTCATTAAGGGAATTGGTTCGAAAACCCTCATTTACTATGATTAAGTTTTCAAGGTAAATTATACTCAAAAAACTCGCTTTTCCCGCGCCAGAAAAGTGGTTGAACACTTTTTCTAAAATACAGATTTATTGCCTTGACAAAACTAAAGAATTGCTCCGTTTTTTGATTTTTTATATTGGTTTAAATATTCATAAATGATTTTAGTTGCTCAATAGAAATATCAGGGTTTGCTCCTTCACTTGCAGCTACCAGAGCACCAATAGCACAAGCGTAATTTAAAGATTTTTGTGGTGATTTACCTTTTAATAATCTAATGATTAGTGTTGCCAAAAAGGAATCTCCTGCCCCAACGGTATCTACTACATTTACAAAATAGCCACTATTATAATAAAACTTTCCTTTGTTGTATAATACCGCTCCAAAAGCGCCTTTCGTTACACAAATCTGCTGAGTATTAGTCTTCTCAGAAATAAATTTTATATTTTGCTCAAAGGAATTATAAGGAGAATTCATTTTTTTGCTTATTTCAACTAACTCTTCATCATTCAGTTTTATAAAATCAGCTTTATTCATTAATTCGATTAATATGTCTAAAGTATAATATGGAGCTCTTAAATTGGCATCCAAAATTTTATATTTTGCTTTATCTAAAAGAGTCATTAAAGTTGACCTTGATACCTCATCTCTACAAACCAAGCTCCCAAAAACAAAAGCATCAGCATCGCTAATTATTTTAATCATTTTATCAGATATGCAAATTTTATCCCATGCAGAAGGATAATGAATATCATAAGAAGCATTCCCTTTTTCATTAATCATCACATGTACAACTCCAGTCTTATAATCATTATCAATTTGAATTAATTCTGAATTTACTTTGTGATTGTCAATATATTTTATAATTTCCTCTCCATTTGTATCGTTACCAATCTTGCTAATTATGGTAATCGTTGCACCTAAAGAATTCATTCTTAAAGCTACATTTAAAGGAGCCCCACCAATTTTTTTATGTGTTGGGAATTCATCCCATAACACTTCTCCAAAACATATTACACTTAATTTTTTTTTCTATCCATTCTATTTTATCTTCTAAATTATATAACCCATTTATATCAAACAACATAAAAACCTCTTTAAAATAACATTTAAATTAAAACTTATTTTCATTTAAAAACTGGAATAAATAAATTCCAAATTATATCGCAATAAATGCAAAAGAATAGAATTTATTATCCTTAAAAACACAATTTTATTAAGCCCGATTTTTTATGTTGCACTTAAATAAAACCAATCATCAATAAATAATAAAAAACGACAATTTTATCTGAAATAACTTCAAAAGAACCTCCAATTCACCAGCGGTTAAATCATAAAAAAATTAACAATATCTTATTAGTTTTAAAAATTAAAGGCAAGTTTACACCTGCCTCTAACTCAATTAAAAAAACACCAAAATAACCATTATTAACCTTATTCTTAATAACCAGGATTTTGTTTATATAATCCTCCTGTAAAATCAATTTCTCTTTGAGGTATTGGATAATATTCATCTCTACCCGCTGTAAATTTTGCATTTGACAAGAAATCTTTTTTCGTTTTCTCCTCAGTAAGATAAGCATTCAAAACTTGCTCTGCAATACCCCATCTTACCAAATCAAAGAATCGAGGCCCTTCCATTCCAAACTCCAATCTTCTTTCAAACATCAGTGCTTTCATGGCATATTCTTTTGAAGGAAAAGAAACATAAGGTTGCACATTGTACACATCTGAAGCTCCTGCTGCCAAAGGCATTGCAGTACTGGCGGCTGCTCTGGCTCTTATCAAGTTGATGATAGGCAAGGCTTCCGTATATCTGTTCAATTGTATTAAAGCCTCTGCTTTAAATAGCAATACATCTGCATATCTGATAAAATCAACATTTTTTGAAGTACCAATGAATGGTCCGTTTTTCACATAACAAGAACAGTCCGGAGATTGTTGCTCTTTCATATTTCCAAAGTAACCATAAACTCCCGGATCTCTCGCCCAACTGAATTTATAAACCATATCTCCGGAAGCTTTCAATGTATTTTTATATTTGAATGGTCTTCCAGGGACCCCAACCGTATGGTCAATTCTTGGGTCAATAGTAACTCCGGAAGCTAAAACTGCATCCCCATTACTGATAGTATTAAAAATATCGCTATTATTGAATGTATCCAATAATGGCAAACCATTTGCATCCGTTCTAAAAGCATTAACCATGTTCTGACTTGCCATATGAAAACCACAACATCCATAAAGTGGTGTACCGTGAGGTGAATTCAATCCGGTAACAAAACTCACTCTGCCGGTATTGGTACCATCATTGATAGAAAACTGAACTGCCCAAATAGATTCGGAACCATTATCGTGACCGTCTAAAAAGTTATTCCCAAAATCGGTTTCCAAACTACCCGTTACATCATCCGCATAATCAATTACTTCCTGTAATCTAGCTGCATTAATATTTATAACTTGGTGCGTATCATTTTGCTCATATGCCTGATACAATCTTAATTTTGCCAAATAGGCCGCAGCAGCATTTTTGTCAGCTCTACCCACTTGTTCTTGAGATTGAGGCAAATTATCATATGCGAAAATAAAATCGTCTGCAATTTTATTCCATAAATCTTCATTTGACAAATCATTTGACGTTTTTAAAATTTCCTCTTGAGTCAAATCCTCTGTAATAAAAGGAATTTTTTGAACAACAATTTCAGCATAAAATGAGAATGTGCTCTTAGAAAACGTAATTCTGCCTGTCTGGTTTTCTTCAACGGATAATCAGCATCCGGAATGGCATTAATTACAGATAAAGCAAAGTTGGCTCTTGAAATCGCTTTATAATGATTGGTCCAAGTTCGCGGCAACATCCAATCACCGTAATCAGCAATTGTCAAATTGTATTGTTCGTAACGATCCACAACATCTACATCGCCACGACCTCCTCCGCCTTTGTAGGCATCATCAGAACGCACACTTCCATAAACCCACTGGTGTGTGATAGGCCCCACCATTTCATCATTCCCTATTCCGGCATAAGCCGCATTCACAAGCGCTTCTGCATTTTGGGCAGTTGTCACGTTACTGGAAGACAATACTCCAGTAGGTTCATAATCTAAAAAATCTGAGCTACATGATGCCAAAAGTAAAACTGACATGAAGCTGATAACTATTTTATTATATTTTTTCATGAGAATAATTTAAAAATTAAAGTTTACACCTAATGACAAAGTGGTAGGTACAGGGATTCTGTTCACATCTGTTCTTTCTGGGTCTTTACCAATATAACCTTTTGGAGTAATCCAAAATAAATTTTCACCCTGAGCATATACTCTACAACTTGTTAAAAATCCTGTTTTGTTTAATAAACTTTCAGGCAATGAATATCCAATTTGTAAATTTCTCAATTTAAAATATGAATTATTTCTAAACAAATAATCTGAAGTTTGTGTATCATTATGTGCCAAAGAAAGTGAAGGAACATCCGTATCAGTATTCGTTGGTGTCCAAGCATTTAAAGTTCCTGGTCCTGCATTTTCTCTTCCCTGAACAAAGTTATTCCAGAATATGTAGGGATCAACACCAATTCTTCCTGCTACACCAGAACCAAATAATGACAGATCAATTTGTTTGTAAGATAAACTAACATTAACACCATACTGTAATTTTGGAAGCGTTGTACCTATAAAAGTTCTATCATTCGAATTAATTATACCATCATTATTAATGTCAACAAATTTAATACCTCCTAAACGAGCACCAACCTGAGTTGCATGTGAATCAATATCATCCTGACTTTGAAACAACCCATCAGTTTTATATCCAAATATTTCAAATTGTGAATGACCAATTATTGAATTTGCTGCTGTTCCTGGATATGCTGCTCTTACTTCTTCTGGTAAACTTGTAATTTTATTTTTTGTATGACTAAAATTCGTAGAAACACTGTAAGAGAATCCAGATTCAGTTTTGTCTGAATAACCAATTGTGAATTCCCATCCTTTATTGGATGTTGAAGCACCATTTACGAAACGTTGTTGTCCTTCTCCTATAGCAGAAGCAACTGGTGGTTTAATTAAAATACCATCTGTTTTTCTAGAAAAATAATCAAATGTTCCTGATAATTTATCCCCAAAAAATCCAAAATCAAGACCTACGTTCACCTCTTTTGTAGATTCCCACTTTAATCCTGAATTAGCTGCCTGAATAGAAACAAAACCAGAAGGTAAATTACCTGTGTTAGTCCCATTCAAATCATAGGCTGTACCGACATTATAATAAATATTAAAAAAGTCAGGGAAATATACATTTTGGTTAGGTCCATATCTAGCTTCATATAATCCAAAACGAGCATTATCCCCAATAGACTGATTTCCAACTTCTCCATATCCTGCACGTAATTTAAGATTAGATATAGTAGTGATCTTTTTCATGAAATCCTCATTATTTAATTTCCAACCTACAGTAGCTGCAGGGAAAATTCCATATCTATTATCTTGACCAAACCTTGAGGAACCATCTCTTCTTAAAGTAAATGTTGCCAAATATTTATCTGAAAAAGCATAATTTAATTTTCCAAACTGAGAAAGCAATCTACTTCCAGTAGACATTCCATTATTTGTTCTTGCTCCTGTAGCAGCAGAAAGTGTAAAATAAGATTCTGATTCAACTGCAAATCCTTCAGCTTTTGCATATAAAGTATTTAAATCAGTTTTAGTTGATTCAGTACCAACCACTACTCCAAATTTATGGTTTGATAATTTTAAATCATAGTTTAAAGTATTTGAAATAGTTAAGCTAGAGTATTTATTAGTATCTAAAGCTAAGCTATTATTAGCTCTATTAACAAACCCATTAATTACAATTGGCTCAATATCTTTTTTATGGAAATCATTAAAATCCATACCAATGCTATTTCTGAAAGTAAGATTATTCAAAATTTTAATTTCAGTGAAGACATTTCCATATAAAGACATTTTTCTAGTATTATCCCATCTGTTTAAATATTGCATCAACAAAGGATTATTTCTATCTGAATATCCTGAACCTAATGGCCCTGCAAATTCGCCAGAAGCTGTATAAACAGGAATTGTAGGTGCTAATGTGATAGCTAAACCAGGAACCGGTGCATTACCTACGTCGTTAGCAGCATTTCTTTCATTTGATTGAGTGAATTGAGAATTTACACCAAATTTAACTCTGTCATTAAATAATTTGAAATTAGCATTAAGTCTAGCAGAATATCTTTCATAATTAGTATATTTTAATATTCCATTATTATCTAAATATCCTAAACTTAAAACTGCATTAGATTTATCAGATCCTCCTGAGACTGATAAATCATTATTTACCAACAATCCTGTTTTATAAACAGTATCCTGCCAGTCTGTATCTCCTGCAGGTACATTTGTATCCCCACCAACATAAGGTTTAACTGAGACACTATTTAATACAGGATTATTAAAATTATTGTTCCAATCAAAGTTATAGATTTCTCCATAACCTCCTGATGGATCAGCTCCATCATTTACAGAAGCTTGCCAAAGCACTTTTCCTCTATCTAAAGCATTAAGCATTTTGTAGCGTTGTTTTTTCTCTGAAAGCACCGATACATTGGTGCTATATGAAACTCTTGTAACGCCACCTTTTCCAGCATTTTTTGTTGTCACAATAATAACTCCATTTGCTGCTCTAGAACCATAGATTGAAGAAGCTGAAGCGTCTTTTAAAACTTGAACGGATTCAATTATACTTGGGTTTAAACTTGCAAAAACTTCAGGACGAACTGTTGGCACTCCATCAATTACATACAAGGGGTCGGTATTACCTAAAGTACTTACTCCTCTAATCAAGATTCTACTACTTGCACCACTTGGATCACCAGATTTTTCAATTTGTAAACCAGCAACCCTACCTTGTAAGGCTTGCATAGCATTACCTGAACTCATACTTTGCCCTTCAATCGGCTTTAAATCAACAACTGTAACGGCTCCGGTAACATCTACCTTACGTTCTTTAGAATATCCAGTTACTACAACCTCTGTTAATTCTTGAGATTCAGTTGCCATCACAACATTCAATGTTGATTGATTATTGATTTTTACAGTTTGATTTTTATAGCCCACATAGCTAAAAATTAAACTTGCATTTGGAGCAACATTTTTAAGTTGGTATTTTCCATCAAGATCAGTTGTTGTTCCAATATTAGTCCCCGTCACCAAGACTGATACTCCTGGCAAAGACAAACCATCTTCAGATGAGGTTACAGTTCCTTTTATACTGATGTTTTGTGCAGAAAGAGAAAAAAAGGACCCCATCAAAATTAAATACAGAATGATTTTACATTTCATAATTTAAATAGTTTAGTTAAAATTTAATTGATTAACACTTAATTTTCGATTACTAAATCGAATTTTGCTAATTAGTAGCAAATATTTTTTTTAATTTGGTTATTTATTTAACATTTCATAATTCATAGGGTTTAGTTTAAATTTAATTGGTTAATAGTTAAGTTTTCGATTTTAAAATCAGAATTTCCTTTGGTTACATAAAATTGTTCCATCGGTTTATCTGAAAAAAAGATTTCTGTCATTACCGTTTTTCCATTATCATAAAACACTTCTATTGAAGTTTTATCAACGATAATTCTAATATCTATTTTATTGAAATCTCCGGAAAAAGGAGCTTTTGAAATTTGTTTTGCAAAATCATCTGAAAAAGACAAATCACCTGATTTCTTTCTATCAATGAAAAAATAATTTTCCTTTTTATTTAAACCAAAACTGACAACATTATTGGCACTATTGGAGATTGAAAATGTATAAATATCTTTTTTCAAATTATCGAGAGTAAATTGTATATCTAAACTTGAAAAATCAAGCAATGATTTATCAAACAATACCGTTTTATTATCCTTAATTCTAATAACATCTTTTTTAATTGTTTTTGATGCATAGTTCAACAACTCTCTAATAGGTAGTGAAGCAACTTTATAGTGACCATTTTCTTCAAAAAGACTCAATTCTCTGGGTATAGTCATACTACCACGCCATTTTTCTGTAGGTACTTTATTAGCATATTCCCAATTAGACATCCATCCTACAAACAGCTTTCTTCCATCAGTTTCAGAAATATTAGACCAAGTCACCCCCGCATAATTATCTTTCCCATAGTCAATCCAAATACCTTTTTTATTTTCTATATCTTTTGCAAAAGTTTTATCTAAAACGAAAGTTTTCCCATCGAAGTCACCTACAAAATATTGAGTAGCAGATCCTCCATTGGGACCTCCAGGGTTAATACTAAGTAAAAGCACCCACTTATATTCGTCTTTTCCATTTACCATCATTGGAAAAAAATCAGGACACTCCCATACTCCTCCATGAGCTCCAATATTTTCACCGAAATCGGAAAGTTTTTCCCAATCTTTCAAATTCTTAGAACTATAAAAAATTGTTTTATTTCCAGCAGCTAAAACCATTAACCATTGTTTGTGAATGTTATCCCAGGTCATCTTTGGATCTCTGAAATCTTTAATCGAAGGAAATTCTACTACCGGATTTTTTTCATATTTTTTCCAAGTTAAACCTTCGTCTAAAGAATAAGCGATACCTTGGGATTGAACTCCTGGCTCACCAGTTTTTTCTTTTTTAGGATCATGATAGGTAAACATCGCTACAATAGGCGGATTTTTCAGACTTCCAAAACCAGAAGTGTTTTTTAGATCTACTATTGCACTACCTGAAAAAATATATCCTTTCTCATCTGGATAGATTGCAATTGGCTTTTCAGTCCATCTAACCATATCTGTACTAATTGCATGCCCCCAATGCATAGGCCCCCAAACATTGGAGTCAGGATAATGTTGAAAAAAAAGATGGTAATAACCATTATAATAAAACATTCCATTAGGATCATTTGTCCAACCTTTTTTAGGTGTAAAATGTAAATTCGGTCTATATAATTCTTCTTCCGTATATGCTTTTTTATCTGATACTGAAGACTCTTTACAATTAAACAAAGTCAGTAAACCTATGGTACACAACAATAATTTAGCGTGTTTTTTAATAGCAATTTTAGTCATGATCTATTCTTTTATTAATTTTTTACTTAATTCTTCTAAAGAAATTCCTTTGGTTTCCGGCATTAAAAAAGCCACAAACAAAAGTTGAAAAACCATCATTACGGCAAAGAATAAAAACACCACACCCGCTCCGATTGAAGAAAATAAAAATGGAATTAGTGATGGAATTATTGCTGCCAAAACCCAATGCGTAGTACTCCCGAAAGCCTGTCCTGAAGCTCTGAGGTGATTAGGGAAAATCTCTGAAATAAAAACCCAGATTACAGCACCCTGACCAATTGCGTGAGCTGCAATAAAGAGGAACAGAAAAATAGGAACTGCCATTCCCTGCCATTTTAAAAAGAAAGCAATAGCAACAAGACTCAGCGAAATAATATAACCTACTGACCCAATATACATGAGTACTTTTCTACCCAACCTGTCAATTAATGAAACTCCCAATAAGGTGAATACTAAATTGACTACACCGATACCAATACTACTCAATAATGCAGTACTCTCGCCTAAACCTGCTTCCTGAAAAATTCGGGGAGAATAATACAGAAAAGCGTTAATCCCTGATAACTGATTAAATAAGGCTATTAAAAAAGCCAGGATTAGTGGAGTACGGTATTTTTTTAAAAAAATGTTGTCATTGGTATTAGCGGCATTGCTATTATCCAGCTCAATCTCTTTTTTCATTTGCTCATAATCGGCTTCCTGCCCCATTAAAGCCAAAATCTTTTTAGCTTCTTCATTTCTGGATTTAGACAACAGCCATCTTGGACTCTTAGGAATACCAAAAACGAACAGCGTATATATAAAGGAAGGAAAGGCTTGTACTCCCATCATCCATCTCCATGAATTCTCTCCTGTATTTCTCAACAAATAATTAGACAGAAAAGCCATCAAAATCCCTAAAACAATATTAAACTGATAGAAAGCAACTAATTTCCCTCGGTCTTTTGCCGGTGCTATCTCAGAAATATAAGCCGGAGCAGCAATTGTAGATGCTCCTACACCCAAACCTCCAATAAATCTAAATGCTGCAAAAACATAAGGATCATTTGCTAAAGCGGATCCAATAGCAGAAAAGAAAAACAAAATACCTATCCATAATAAAGTATTTTTTCTTCCTATTTTATTAGTAGGTATACCTCCAAATATAGCACCAAAAACAGTCCCCCAAAGCGCCATACCCATTACAACTGTACCATGAAAAGCATCTGATGAATTCCAGATTGCCTGTAATTTTTTATCGGCTCCTGAAATCACTACCGTATCAAATCCAAAAAGAAAACCTGCTAATGAAGCAATCACAGACCAAACAACTATTTTTTTCATTATTTAAAAATTAATATTGAGTTGCTAAGCTATATGTAAAAAAAAGCTAGCTATTTTGAATATGTATCAATTACATACAATCTCACCAAAACCCCAATACCACACCCTCAAAACACTTGATTTCAGTAGCTTAAAATAAAACACAGGCCAAAAACTATTTCGTTATAGTTACAATGATGTTACACCAATTACAATGATGTTACGCTTGTTTTCAGAAAATGAAAGATGATTCAGTGTACTTGTGTTTCATTTAACATAGTCTTATGCTTTTTTTAGAGATCACCGGGATTTTTTTATGAAAATTTTAGGCACGTTGATTTTTCAAAACACTATTAGTTCAATCAGATTCATTTTAGAACGGGATTAAAAATGAAATCATAATATCCTTTCGATGAACTATTTTAGTAAATAAGTCTAACAGCATGGTCTTATTAACAGTGTTATTCTTTTACAAAAATCCTTTTTAATCTGATTATAAAAAAGCCCGTCAAAAATATCTTTTGATGGGCTTGATTGTAAGGCTAAAAAATAAGCACGCTCTTTTCAAAACGTGCTTATTAGAAGCGAAACTGATTTATCTTTTATCTTGGTTTTAGACTTATTTGAAAATTTTCAAATCTGAAAAAGTAACCTCACCATTATCTGCAAAAACAGCCCACGGATTTCGGTTCATTTTATAAATACGGTTCGTAAATGCTATTTCATTATTAATATATATGACGCACACTGAATTCTCGGATACAATTGTAACATCAAATTCTTTGTTAGCTGGTACTTTAAGCGGTAATTGAGTCAGGTTTAACGGCGCACTGTTTTTGATTACTTTATCCAATCTCAATTGATTTTTGGCTAAATCAAACACAAGGGCAAAAACTTCATTTCGTGTTCCACAGGCCCCAAATTCAAAACCAAATTGCGAAGAAGTTGTCGCTTTGATATGTGTTTTAATTTTAAAAACGTCCGCTCTCCTGTCGAATACTGAAAATGCTTTTTGCGAACCATTAGCCTTCAAAACATAGGCGTCACCTTGTTTTGTCATCCCAAAATTACTTACGGATTGCAGTGCTTCATTAACATTAAACTTATCATTCACCCCATCCGGAATGGCAACCGCAAAAGTTCCATCGGAATGCTGAATCAGGCGATGAGTCACTAATGATCCTGCCCAATCAAAAACATTGGAATCACTATTTTTATTTTTGGTAGGACACCAGCCCATTATATATCGATTAGCTCCATCTGAGAACGGTTCTCCCTGCATAAAAAGCAATACCGTCTAATTTACTGTTTTCGGGAGTTATCCAGACATTTGAAGTTAAAGAGCGGTATTTGTAATGCACCATACGGTCATCAATATTAGAATAAATCAGATATTGATACTGTCCCATCGTGAATATGTCAGGACATTCGGTTATAAATGTAGAAGTATCTTCATAAAAAGGTTTCTCCAAAGTCCAATCGATTAAGTTGGTTGAACTGTATTGCGCAATCACAGCGCGCCATGGCACATTCGCATTCGAAACCAAATCGACTTCAGAACGTGTCGCAATCAACATTTTAAAGGTTCCGTTACTTTTATCTTCTATAATAATTGGATCTCTAAATTCGTTGCGATCGTATCCCCAAGAAGCCTGTAACTGAAATGACGGATTCTTTGTCCAGCTTTTTAAATCGGTTGAAGTGGCTAACATAATTTTTTCTTTGGGATCCAAAATTCCGTTATGCCCGGTATAGAAAGCATAATACGTTCCGTTCCATTTAAAAACGGAACCTGTTCCTAATGCCCCGTCTTGGTCTGTGGCATTCCCAGTTGGAATCATCTCGCTATTTTCGGTAAATGTGGCAAAATCAGCCGTCATCACTTTATACCAGGGATGAAAAGTAGGCAAGGTGTTTCTGGCATCATACAAATAGAAAATATGAAATTTTCCATTTTCATAAAACGGCATCGGATCTCCTACCCAACCGTTTGTTGGTTTATAAAAAGTGGTATACTGATTTGCTGATTCAGCTATCGTCTGACAAGCTGGAGCATTGGTTGCAGCATCAGGATTTTCGATAGCCGCACCACTATCTTTACTGCAATTATAAAATAGTGCGAAACAAAAAGAAAGGCATACAATTTGAAAATTCATTCTCATGGTTTTTGTTGGTTTAACGAAACTATCATGCATTCAAGAATACCCGACAATTCCGGATTAAATAATTTAGTTAGCAATAGATTCGATTCAAAAAGGAAAAAAGATATTTAAGCAAATCCCTTTTATAATCTTAAGAATAGTACAATTCTATTACTAAGATATTTACTAAATTACCGTTAGCCCTCCTGAAATGTTACCATTTCCTACAATACTATTTAAAAACACCTCAAATTCACAAAGAACTAAAAATCAACAAATTAAACTGAAAAAAAATCACAATACAGAACGCTAATTCTGTTTATGTTACCAGAAAGTACACTGATGATACCTAAATATTTTTATACTCCTTAGGGGAAATTCCAAATTTATTTTTGAATGAGGTTGAAAAGTAATTCGGTGTAGAAAAACCTACCGCATAAGCAATCTCTGAAATTGTTAGATCTGATTTTTTCAAAAATTCTTTAGACTTTTCTAATCTTATATTATTGATATGATCACTGATGCTAATTCCCAATATTGCTTTGACTTTACGATACAATTGCACACGGGAAATAGCCAGGTTTTTAGCTAAATCTTCCACGGTATAAGCCGAATTATCTAAGTTTTTCTCAATCAGTTCGTTAAGCTTTTTAAGAAAATCCTGTTCGCTAACTCCAAAAGTCCTTTCTTCGATATTAATTATATTATTGGTATAATAATACCTTAATTTCTCTCTGTTAAAAAGCAAGGCTTTGATGGACTGCGCCAATACTTTTAAATTAAATGGTTTGGTCAGGAAAACATCTGCACCACTATCTAAAGCCTGTAAATAAGAATCCTGATCGTCCGAAGAGGTTAATATAATCGTCGGGATATGAGAAGTTCTCAAATCTTTTTTGAGTTTTTCACAAATTTGAAATCCATTCAGCTCCGGCAAATTCAAATCGCAAATAATAATATCAGGAATTAACTCTAAAGCATATTCCACAGCATTAGTTCCATCTGAAGTAAAAAAAGTATATTCGGTTGAAAACTTATTCGATACAAAATCCAAAAGATCTTTATTATCCTCTATATAAAGAATCGAATACCTATCCTCATTATGCTGAGGTTCTTTCTTTTGAATAACTTCAGAATCCAAATAATCGGATTGATGTACATAATCTAATGCAGCTTCTTTAACTATCGATTTTTCATCTAAATGCTCTTTTCCAAGTGGTAATGTAATGATAAATTCTGCTCCGTTTTTTGAAACAACATCAATACTTCCTTTGTGCAAATCAATAAAACTCTTTGATAAATGCAGTCCAATTCCCGAACTGTTTCTATAATTATTAGACCCCTGATAAAAAGCGTTAAATACCTGATCAATTTCTTTTTCTGGTATGCCAATTCCCGAATCCTTAAAGTGAATATGAACAACATTATTCTCCCTATCTTCTTTTATCGAAATACTGATTTTACCGTTTTCAGGTGTAAATTTAAAGGCGTTTGACAACAGATTAAAATAGACTTTATCCATTAAATTTCTATCGATATAAACCTCTAAATTTTCATTGTTAGTAGTCAATGAAAAATCAATATTCTTTTTCTTTGCTTCGCGGTCAAAATCACTTACAATACCTTTTGAAAAATCCAATAAATTGGTTTGCGATGCTCTCAAAGTAAATTTTTGATCCTCGGTTTTTCTATAATCCAATAACTGATTGATTAAACGCAGTAATCTTCTGGAATTGTTATACATCAAATTAATTTCTTTATTGAAAGCAATTCCTTTATTCTTAAATTCACTTTCCAGGGATTCAACCGAACTCAAAATCAGCGTTAAAGGTGTTTTGAATTCGTGTGACAAGCCCGTAAAAAAGTTCAATCTCGCCTCATTACTTTGTTTTAATTCATTAGAAAACTTTTTAATTTCATTTCTTTGGTGTTTGATTTTTTTATTGGTTTCCTCTAATTCCTGTTTCTTTCGACTAATCATAATTCTCGAGTAAATACTATAAATAGCCAGACCTAAGACTATTACCAATAAAAAAGTCAACAATTTTAAAAGATTATTCTGGCTTGCATATTTTTTCTCCTGATTTTTGATAACCTTTTGCTGCTGCTCAATATCCGATTGCTGAATTGTAATTTTATCAAACTGATTACTCATTATATCTGCATTTAGGGAATCAATTAAAATTGTATTTAATTTATTGTTTTTGGGAACTATCTCTTTGTTCGCTAAACGTATTGCCAATTTGATAGCTTCACTACCTCCTGTAGGATATAACACAGTCGACTCTAATATACCATCTTTTACTAATTGAATTCCACCATATGGACCATTTAAACCATCAACTCCAATAAAGTTTATTTTCTTTTCTAAACCTTTTTTCTTTGCAATTTTCCACGCATCATATGCAATTAGATCATTAAATGCATAAACAAAATCAACACGTTGTAAACTATCCAATATTTCATTATAATTTTGATTTGGATGACCAAAATCATCAGCTGATATAGAAATCACCTTAATTCCCGGATATTGCTTAACAATTTGTTTAAATCCAAAACTTCTTTCAAAACCTGGAGATGTCTTCAAATCAGCTTTAATTTCAATAACATTTCCACTACCATGAGTACTAGACACGATGTGTTTTCCCGCCAATCTGCCCACTTCTATATTATCCGCACCAATAAATGCAGTATAATTAGAAGTATTTGCTTTACGATCAATTATAATTACAGGTATTCCATTTTCTCTCGCTTTTTCAATAACTGGGACTATTGAGTCCGAATCGAATGGAGAAACAATTATTACATCTACTTTACTGTCAATAAATTTCTGTATATCACTAATTTGCCTGCTAGCCGATCTGTTAGCATTGTAAATTGTCAAATTTATTCCCGGATGGAGCGAGGCTTCCACTTCCATTGAGTGATTCATAGAAGTTCGCCAAAGATCATTACCTACACTTTGAGAAAATCCAATTGTAATTTTATCTTCTTTTCCTGAAGATTTTCCACATGAATGCAACAAAACAATAAAAAAGCAGATTATTATAGAGTAATACTTTGATGACATGAGATTAAATTTGGTTAAATCAATACTGTAAATTAAACAGTTATCTGAAAAATTTTTAGAGCAATAATTTCAACTTTTATCCATTTTAAAAATATATGTAAATCTAATAAATATGAGCAATATCTATCATTTTTATATCATTTTTATATTTTTTAAAACCCGTAGTGCATTATAAAAAGAAGTTGCTCAAAACACCAAAAAGTGTTAAATTGTAATGATTACCAGTCAATTACAGCTATGAGCAACTTAGAGGCAAATTACGAATTAATTCTTACGGAATTACGAAAACTAACAAAAACAGAAAATTTTTATTTCAAACCTATAAAACCAAAATTATCTGACATTGAACTGATTAGCTTAATTGTTTTGGCAGAATTTAAATCTATTGATTCTGAACATCAGCTTTTTAGAGAAATAAAGGGTCTTGATATTAGTTCAAAAATCGAACGTACTGTTTATAACAGAAGAAAACGACAGTTGTTTTTTCATATTGAAGAAATAAGAATGAAAATGGTTGAAAAATTTAATGAATTTGAAAATTATTTTGTGGTTGATAGTATGCCTTTAGAGGTTTGCAAAATAGCTCGTTCTTCAAGAAGTAAAATTTGTAAAGAAGAAGATTATGCCCTTCCAAATAAAGGATTTTGCGCCTCTCAAAATTTACACTATTACGGATACAAATTGCATGCTGTATGTTCTATTGAAGGAGTTTTTCAAAGTTTTGATTTAACTCCTGCTTCGGTTCATGATATTCATTATCTAAAAGATATAAAATCGCAATTATCAGATTGTGTGTTGCTTGGAGATAGAGGATACCTCTCTCAAACCATCCAACTTGATTTGTTTAATGAGGTAAATATCGAATTGGAAACTCCGAAACGGGTGAATCAAAAAGACTATAAACCACAGTTTTATCAATTTAAAAAGTTTAGAAAACGTATAGAAACCTTATTCTCTCAATTGTGTGATCAGTTTATGATTAGGCGTAATTATGCTAAATCTTTTAAAGGATTTAAAACAAGGATTCTTTCTAAAATAACGACATTAACCACTATACAATATTTAAACAAATTCGTCTTTGGAAGAAACCTCAATAATCTGAAAATTAATTTAACTTAATAATGCACTACGGGTTTTTTAAAGTTATTTTTTTAATAATAACCATTTTACTCAGTGTGGATTAATTGTAATATTTTAAACCCTTATTTTAGTAATCTAAATTTATGTGCTAAAAGTTTAATTTACCTCTTATCTTTCGTTTCCTTATCAAATGCAATCAAATTAAACATTTGCCTTAAACGAGTACGCACATGGTTACCATAGGCTTTTTCAATTTCAGAAGCGGAAAGATTGGTTGTTATATTAGTTTCTATATTTCAATTTACCTTTTACTAGGTAACAAAAAATTATACTCTAAGTTCTAAACTCATTACATATTATTTCTCTGAATCTGTCTTAAACCGGTTCGAAAAAACTATATTTTGAGGAGCTTTTATTAGAAAGACCATCAGCAATGATGGTCTTTTTTTTTTGCACTAAACTTTCCAAATCTTATAATGAATTAACAACTCTTTTATTTGCTACATTCAAAAAAGCTCTTATATTTGCATCCGCTAAGAACAAGCTAACACAGCTTAACAATAGCAAACAAATACGTTCCTTACGCATATTAAATATACAGTTTCCTCCTTAGCTCAGTTGGTTAGAGCATCTGACTGTTAATCAGAGGGTCCTTGGTTCGAGCCCAAGAGGGGGAGCTTTTTTTAGAAAAGACTATCAGGAATGATGGTCTTTTTTTTGTGCTAAACTTCACAAAAAAACCTCCGCATCACTGCAAAGGTTTTTCTATTTTACATTCTTTAAAAAAAAAAATTTAATCCGCCAGCAACTTATAAGCAATAACACTGTTATGGTTAAAAGTGGGAATGTACAACACATTTTCCTTAGAATTATACCCCAAATCAGCGGTGTTCATTTGTCCTTGTACATCCTGTAATTTATTGATTTCGCCATTGGCTTTGACATAATAAATCAATCCTGCCCAGCATGTAACTATGAAATCGCCGTTTTGAAGCTGTTCCACGCCATCGCCCGGCTTTTCAAAACCTTTGGCAACAACGCTGCTGTTTTTATTTTCGTCAATTTTCCAAAGCTCTGTACCCGCCAAAACGTACAACTTTTTATTAATCCATTTTAAACCATTAGTATTGGTTACGTTTTCTAGGTAAAGTTCGCTTTTACCGTCATTGATACGATAAACTTTGTTAGATCGTGTATCCGATACATAAACAACGCCTTTTTTATCTACCGTTACATCATTCAGGAATACCGCATTTTCAATTTCCAGTTTGTTTATAATTTTTCCTGTTGGAATATCAATGCTTACCACAGTGGTTATATCTGCCACATAAAGCGTTTTTTTATAGACAGCCAAACCTTTGGGTGCATTTAAGCCTTTGACCCAGTTGGCTTTTTTCACACTACCATCGGGATTAAGAACAGCTATACCTCCTTTTCCGTCTTTTACGTTGCCCGCACCGTCAATTAGGCTTACATACAAATTTTTTTGGGTTTTATGATACAAGACAGATTCAGGTACTGGTAAATTTTGACTTTCCCAAATAACTTTTGAAAGATGCTGAGCTTTTACAGTAAAACTAATTGCTATAAAAACCGATAGGATTAAAAATTTATGTTTCATGATATCTCCAAATTATTTAAACACATCAAATACAATAAATAAAGCGATATGATTCTTTGAATCTTTATTGTTGCTTAATAATTTGGTTCTTAATAAAAACCTAAACAAAAATAAATTATTAATTCAAAATCAAAATTGCTCCGTTACAAGGAATAACCAATTCCATTTCTTGATTTTTCTTCAATTTAGAACTAATCACTTTTCCGTTTAATTGCGCATCATCCAGATATTGTTTCAACTCCGCACCAGCAGCAATCATTGGTAATTTTACTTTAATCTTCAAGGTTTCTTTTTGTGCATTAATTCCTGCCACGTACCATTTAGTACCATGACGACGCGCAATTACTGCATATTTTCCTGGATAACCATCGATAAAACGCACCTCATCCCAAGTAGTAGGGACTTCCTTCATAAAATCGATAGCCCATTTTGGAGCATCGGTTAAATTGTTTGGTGCCAATGCAAAATGCTGCACCCCACTTTGAAACAATACTGCCGTTGCCAATGCATACACATCCGATGTCATTCGTTTAGAACCTTTATTAGGCGTATTGTTCTCATTGTAAAATTTATTCAAAGCACTTCCTCCAAAATCCATACTTCCCACTGTATTTCGGATAAAAGTATGTAAAGTAGCACTGAAAGCTTCCAAATCACAACTTCTTTGACCGAAATACAAATTTTCACTAGCTAGAACCGCTTCACTTGATGCATAATTAGGATACATGCGCTCCCATCCACGAGGTAAAGTAGTACCATGAAAAATTACCATAATTCCGTAATCATTCGCATCGTACAAAATATCTTCATACAATTTCATGGTTTCTTGTTTGTCTCCTCCAAAGAAATCTACTTTGATTCCTTTGATACCAATACTTTTCATCCAAGCCATCTCTTTACGACGCGCAATGGTTTTATCCATAATTCCTCTTGGACTTTGTGGGGCATCATTCCAATATCCATTCGAATTATACCACAAATACAAACCAACACCTTTTGTTGCTCCATATTTCGCTAATTCGGCAATCTTATCACGTCCTACTTGAGTATCCCAAAGTGCATCAACTAAAACCGTTTCATACCCCATAGCAGCACTAAAATCGATATAACGAAGTTGCTCCTCATATACCGTACTTTTATCCATACCAATAATCCAACTCCAAGAACCCTTAGTATACTTATAATTTTGAGAAGCTTCGTAACGAGGTTTTACTAAATCAAACGGAACTGTCGTAGTTACAATAGGTTCTAAAGTTTCTCCAACAGTAATGGTTCGCCAAGGCGTTTCGCCAGGAAGTCTAATTCCAGGAGTTGATGAACCATTTCCATTATTTTCACCTTGCATAGGAAAACCAATAGTGTACAAACCTTTCTCATGACCTATCAATCGACTGGCACAATACTGACTGTCCACTCCCGTTTCGGATACTAAAATCCAACCTCCATTGTTTAATTTAAAAAGACAAGGAAAAGTATAACCTTCGCCTTTTCCATTTTCACCTACGGCTGCATCAACAACATACGGAATTTCGTAACTAGGCATCGTTCGCTCCCATCCCACCATAGCTTTACTTTGTGCTGAAAGAAATGAAGTAGTTCCCGCAGGGAATAAAAATCCAGATGCTTCTGCCTGAACCACTGCGGCAAGTGCTGATTTTTGCGGATATACTTTATACTTAAAAGCCACATCATTATTGCTCACTCTGAAAATAACATCAATAGCTGAACGGTTGTCTTTTACAAAAGAAAAAACGGATTCATTAGCTACATAATGCACTTTAGATTGCTTGATATTAGGCAATTCATACGTTTCATCAATTGTTTTTTGATTGACTTTATCTTTCAACTCTAAACCCCAGCTAAAATCACCCACATTGGTTTTTAATCCCAATGGCGATGGCTCTAAATATACTTTCCCTTTATAAGAAACACTATAAGATGCTGTGCCGTTTTTTACCATTACATTTACACTAAGTTTACCATCAGGACTTGAAAGGGTCTTAATTAGTTCTTGAGAATGAACTTCTGAAAAATTGAACAATAAAAAAATAAAAGCTACTTTAGAAAAAAGTATTTGTAAAGTTTTTGAAATTGAATCAGTCATTTTTGGTTTATAATTGAGTTAAAAATCAAAAATATCAAATAATTATACTCTAATAACGAATAAAGTGTTAATTACACACTAATTTGTAGTTTTAACAAAAAAAACTCCAAAATCTAACATTTTGGAGCTTAATATCCTTGGGGAATTGCATTAAAACTAAACGGCTTTTTTGGAAACCTTATCACCCATTGTTGTTTTATTAGACAAATTGGAAGTCGTCAAATCAATATTCTCACAAGCTCCTCCATTAATTGTAACTGCCTTAGAAGAAGTGGAATTGATTTCAACATATTTGAACACACTATTTTAATATTGAAGATATCTATTACATTACTTTCTTTAATGTCCAATTTGGCGTTACTAATTTTAATTCCTTTGGCATCAATAATGGTAACCCCTTTATCGGTTTTTGCGAGAAATTAGAAATCTCAATATTTTTTTGTTTCTTTTTTGATCGAGCAAAAAAGAAAAATCAACAATATAAGCCTTTCCTGAAGTATAGAAAGTTGTTTATAAGAAGCTTTATCCTGCCCTCCGCTCCACTCTGATTTTGCTGGCTTGCATTTTTCTAAGTGCCAAAAAGGAGCTTCCTTCAGTCGCTCTTTTGGCACAAGAAAAAATTCCAAGCCAGCCGCATCAGGAGTTCCACTGCGGTCAGGGCTAGGGGAAATTGAAAAACATATGGCTTGTCAATTCAAAAAATGTATATTTGTAAATAATGATAATTTAACATACATACTTTCCATTTCAAAATGAAAAAAATTGAAGTAGTAGCTGCAATAATATATTTCGAGAATAAAATTTTATGTGTACAAAGACCACAAAATAAATTGCCATATATTTCTGAAAAATTCGAGTTTCCCGGAGGAAAAATTGAAAAGGGAGAAACTAAAATAGAAGCTTTAAATCGAGAATTAACTGAAGAATTAAATATAATTAACGCAGATATAAAATCTTTATTTCTTACTGTTGTTCATCAATATCCTGATTTTGAATTAACAATGCACGGTTTTATTTGTGAAGTTAAAACACCTGAACTTATCCTAAATGAACATATTGCACATGAGTGGCTAAGTCTAAATGAACTTAAAAAACTAGATTGGGCTGCAGCTGATATTCCTATTGTGGATAAACTAATAAAAAATGGATAAGCTAATTCAAATTTTCAATTCAAGTTTACAAACAGGTTATGTGGATAAAAATATCTTATCTGATGTAGCTTATCAACCTGAATTGCTTGTCAATCAAAAAAATCCACCAAAAAAATTCTTTCAACCATACTACAGGAGCTTGAAAATTGTAATTATTTCTATATCTCTGTAGCATTTGTTACTACGAGTGGAGTCGCTACTATTATCAACAAATTAAAAGAACTAGAAAATCGCGGAATAAAAGGCGAAATTTTGGTTTCTCAATACCTAAACTTTACTCAACCAGAAGCACTTAAAAGATTATTACAATTCAAAAACATAAACTTAAAAATTGCTACAATCGGTAACGCTCATGCAAAAGGGTACATCTTTAAAAACAAAGAACATTACAATCTAATTGTTGGAAGTAGTAACTTAACTGCTCAAGCTTTATCAACAAATAAAGAATGGAACATTAAAATCTCCGCATTAGATGATAGTGGTATTGTAGAAAAAGTAGTAAATGAATTTCAATCTGATTTTAAAAAAGCTACACCTGTAACGAAAGAATTTTTGTTGCATTACAAAGAAATTTATCAGAATCAATTTCTTCTAAATAAGGAAAATTCTATTAATAGTGTTATTGAATCTCAAACAATAATTACTCCTAATTCAATGCAAATAGAAGCATTGGAAAATTTAAGAAAATTACGCGAAGACAAAAAAAATAAAGCTTTAATTATTTCTGCTACAGGTACAGGTAAAACTTATCTTTCGGCTTTTGATGCAAAAGCTTTTAAAACTAAGAAATTATTATTTGTAGTTCATAGATTAACAATTGCGAAAGATTCTTTAAAAACATTTAAAAAAGTTTTTGGAAAAAATAAAACCATGGGGCTTTACTCTGGTGATAAACGAGAATTAGATTCTGATTTTATATTTTCAACAATACAAACAATTTCAAAATCAACCCACTTAGAAAACTTCCCTAAAGATCACTTTGATTATATAATCATTGATGAAACTCATAGATCTGGTGCAGATTCATATTTACGTTTATTAGATTATTTTGAGCCTAAATTCCTTTTAGGAATGACAGCTACACCCGAAAGAACTGATGGGAACAATATTTTTCAATTATTTGATCATAATATTGCCTATGAGATTAGATTAAATAGAGCAATGGAGGAAGAAATGTTAAGTACATTTCACTACTATGGAGTAACTGATTTATTAGTTGATAATAAAGAGATTGACAATAAATCAGATTTTAATTTATTAATATCAAGTGAAAGAGTAGACAGAATAATTGAACAAGCATCTTTTTATGGAAGCGACAATGGAATAACTAGAGGCTTAATATTTTGTTCAAGAAAAAACGAAGCAATCGAATTATCTGCGTTATTCAATTTGAAAGGGTTTAAAACAATTGCTCTAACAGGTGATAGCTCAGAAGAAGAAAGAGCTAAATCTATTGAAAGATTAGAATCAGATAATTTAAACGAAAAACTAGATTATATTTTTACAGTTGATATTTTCAACGAAGGAATTGATATTCCAAAAATCAATCAGATTATTATGCTCCGCCCTACAGAATCTGCAATTATATTTATTCAGCAGTTAGGTAGAGGGCTAAGAAAAGTTGATGGAAAAAGTTATGTAACAGTGATTGATTTTATTGGGAATTATGAAAATAATTATCTAATTCCTATTGCATTGTATGGTGATACTTCTTACAATAAGGACACTTTAAGAAAACTAATTACAGAGGGTAGCAGAATGATTCCTGGTGCTTCGACCATCAATTTTGACGAAATTACTAAAGAAAAAATATTTAAGTCAATTGATTCTGCAAATATGCAATTATTAGCTGATTTGAAAAAGGATTACAATTTGTTGAAATTCAAATTAGGTCGAATTCCAATGATGATGGATTTTATTGAACATGGTTCAAGAGACCCATATTTGTATGTAAACTATTCCAATTCATATTATAATTTCATTTTAAAAATCGAAAAAGATTATAAATCAGAATTATCCCATAAAGAAATTAAACTTTTAGAATTATTTTCTAAAGAAATTAATAATTCTAAAAGAGTTGAAGAAAGTTATATATTAAAAGAATTAATACTAAAACATGAATTAAGTGTTTCAGAATTTAAAAAAACTATATTTAGTCTTTATAATTATACTCCAAACCAAGCAACTATTGATTCTTGCATAAGAAACATAAACTTTTTATTTATTAGAAAAGATGAGAAAATTATATCTTTAAAAGAGAACACATTACAGTTTCAACATGAATTTAAAGAAGTATTAAAGAATTCTATTTTTAAACATTTTCTATTAGATTCTATAAATTATTCGATTAGTACATTTGATACCTTATATAAAAAAGAATACTTTTTAAATGGATTAATTCTCTACAACAAATACAGTCGAAAAGACGTGTGTAGATTGTTAAATTGGGAAAAAGACATCAGTAGTACTGTTTATGGCTATCGTACAAACGAAAGAATCACACCATGTTTTGTAACATATCATAAATCTGATGAAATAGATAACAATATAAATTACAATGACCATTTTATTAATCCCTCGACATTTGCATGGGAATCAAGATCAAATAGAAAGATAGATAGTAATGAGATTAAAGATGTAATTAATTCAAATCGAATTTTACTATTTGTAAAAAAAGAAGATGGTGAAGGAACTGATTTTTATTTCATGGGAGATGTTACTATAATACCTAATTCTATTGAACAAAGTTATATGCCCATTACTCAATTACCAGTTGTACATTTTAAATTTCATCTTAAACAACCAGTAATTGACAGTATTTATCATTATATCACAACAGAAGAAAAATTAAAAACAATAGATAATAAGGTTGATATTGAAAATCAAATCTTTCCAATTCAAGATACAATCGAACCTAAGAATCTTATACCATTATATAACTTTTATGCTGCAGCAGGAACTTTCAGTGAAATGCAGTACGACAAAGATTTTAGCTTAATTGAAGTCCCTAAAAACATCAAAATTAACGCCGATTATTTTGCTTGTAAAATAATTGGTGAATCTATGAATAGAGTAATCCCAAACGGTTCAATTTGTTTATTTAAAAAGGATTCAGGTGGTAGTAGAAACGGTAAAATCGTTTTAATAGAAAATATGGACATTCAAGATCCAGATTTTAATTCTGCTTTTACAATCAAAACTTATTCAAGTGAAAAAACATATACAGAAGAAGGATGGCAACACCTTTCAATAGTTTTGAGACCTAATTCATTTGATGATTCATATGAAAATATTGTTATCAATGAAGAAAATGGAGCAGCAATGAGAGTTGTTGGCGAATTTGTTTCTATCATTAATTTATCGATATAGTTATTTCATTTTCAACAAATAAGTATAAGAAACACATTTATTATTTTTTCCCTACCTTTAAAGTCGAAGTCTAACACTAAAACTATGAAAACTTTAGCTTTATTATTCTTTTCCTTTTTCATTTTTAATTGTGAGGCACAGTTAAAAACTAACGATGCCATTCCGCTACAGGAAGAGGCGGTAAACTACCGTTTTGAAGCCGTTGCCGATGGCATTAACAATCCTTGGGGCATGGCATTTTTACCGGATGGCTCATTATTAGTTACCGAAAAATCAGGTATTTTATACCATGTCAAAAATGGAGTTAAAACCGAAGTTAAAAATGTTCCTGCGGTGTACAATCGCGGTCAAGGTGGTTTAATGGATATTGAATTGCATCCAGATTATGCCAAAAATGGTTGGATTTACATGAGCTATTCTTCCATGGAAGGCGAAGGCGAAGCAGGTGGCGCCAATACCGCCATCATTAGAGCCAAACTGGAAGATGAAAGTTTAGTAAATATCGAAAAGATTTATAAAGCAACGCCTAATTCTAAAAGATCGCATCATTTTGGTTCCCGAATTACTTTTGACAACAACGGTTTTCTTTTCTTCTCTATTGGGAGTCGTGGTTTTGAAAATGAAAATCCGCAGGACCTTACTCGTGACGCAGGTAAAATTTACCGCCTTAACGACGACGGCAGTATTCCAAAAGACAATCCTTTTGTAGGTCAGGCCAACACAAAAGAGGCTATTTACAGCTATGGTCATCGTAATCCACAGGGATTAGTCAAAAATCCTTTTACAGGTGCTATTTGGGAACACGAACACGGTCCGCAAGGTGGTGACGAAATCAACATCATCAAAAAAGGCGCAAATTACGGCTGGCAAGTGATTACCTATGGCATCAATTATGACAACTCTATAATCACAAACGAAACGGAGAAAGCCGGAATGGAACAGCCTCTTTATTATTGGGCACCTTCTATTGCTCCATCTGGAATGACTTTTGTGACCAGTGATAAATACCCAGATTGGAAAGGATATTTACTAGTGGGTTCGCTCAAATTTCAATATTTGGAATTGGTTAAACTCAACGGTGATACAGTCATTGGCAGAAAAAAAATTGCCACTAATATGGGCCGAATGCGCAATGTAAAACAAGGACCGGATGGTTATATTTACATGGGTGTAGAAGGAAAAGGCATTGTGAAAATTATACCGAATTAATCCAATATGACTGTCCGCTTTGCGGACTAATAGCTCAATATAGCACGCAGATAACACGGATTAGGCGGATTTTCACAGATTAGTGAACTAAAAATATCCGTTTTTATCGATTTAAATCCGCCTCACCTGCCTGTCAGCAGACAGCTTAGTGTGCCATTTTTAAAATATGTACCAGTAACAGATCGTAATTTAATTCAAACAAATTTCCTCATGATTAATAAACTTTCTTTCGGATTCTCATTATTGGCTGCTGTCTATTTTTATCATTCGCATAGCGAAAAAAACTTCAGTTCAACATCATCCTATCTAAGCCTTACCGAAATCCAACAACAAACGGCTTTGCAAAAAAGTATTGCCCGAGGCAAAGAAGTCTACAGCGAATTTTGTATTCAATGCCACATGGCCAATGGCAAAGGAAATGCTAGTACGTTCCCACCTTTGGACGGTTCCGATTGGTTAAAAAAGAAAAGAACCGAAAGCATTCATGCGATAAAATACGGTCAAAAAGGAGAAATTCTAGTCAATGGCAAAAAATACAATGCCATGATGCCTCCAATGGGTTTGAGCGATGAAGAAGTTGCCGATGTAATGAATTATGTGTCAAATTCTTGGACAAATTCAAACAAAAAAATGGTAACTTTTAAAGAGGTTTCCTTGGTTAAACCCTAAAAAGCAGACAGGAAAAATTAACATATTTCGGCTTGAGAATCCTTGCTAAAATCCAAAATCGATAGCCGAAATACTTTACATTTGTGTACCGTCTCAAATTGATTTTTCTATGAAAAAATATGCTTTAGCCCTACTCATTAGCCCGTTTTTATTTTTTGTTTTTACCAATTGTAACCAAAGTAAATCGGATACAAAAGAAGCAAAGAACATCGATAGTACCGAAGTAAAAAAGGATTCGGTCGTTACGAAACCCAAAGTCATTGACACTGTCGATTACAATCGGAGAATGAAAGCTTTAGCCAATAAAGATACCACGGGTTTGTGGCCCGTAAAAGCGCCTTATCCATTGCCGGGAGCGTTATTACCCTATCACCGAATTATTGCTTTTTATGGTAATTTGTATTCGAAAAGAATGGGCGTACTAGGCGAATATCCAAGAGCAGAAATGATTGAAAAATTAAAAGCCGAAGTAGCCAAATGGCAAGCCGCCGATTCGACTGTGATTACAATTCCCGCCTTACATTACATTGCTGTTTCGGCTCAGGGTGCACCTGGAGCGGGCAATCGCTACAATATGCGCATGCCTTTTAAACAAATAGACACCCTTTTAAACTGGGCCAAACCCATTAATGCTTTAGTTTTTTTAGATATTCAAGTAGGGCACAGTACGGTGAAAGAAGAAGCGACTTTATTAGAAAAATATTTGGCCTTACCTAATGTTCACCTAGGAATTGATCCTGAATTTTCGATGAAAACAGGACATGTTCCTGGTAAAAAAATCGGAACCATGTCTGCCGATGATATTAATGACGCTGTCACTCTTTTGGCGAGAATTGTACGCGAAAATAAATTACCACCCAAAGTCTTAGTGGTACATCGATTTACTCAAGGAATGGTAACGAATTACAAAGACATTAAAAAAGTACCCGAAGTCCAAATTGTGATGGACATGGACGGTTTTGGTAGTCAAGTATTAAAACGTTCTACTTATTTAAGATACATTTACAGAGAACCGGTACAGTTTACAGGATTCAAATTGTTTTATAAAAATGACAATTGGAATGATTGGAAAATCTATACTCCAGAGCAATTGTTAGAATTCTCTCCAAAACCAAGTTATATTCAATTTCAATAATTTTACCCCATTTCTACAATGAAAAAATGGATATTACCTGGTATTTTCAGTCTTTTTTTAATATTCTCTTGTCAGGAAAAAAAGAACAAACAAATTGAAAAAGAAGTCAGTGCTACACCTGATACTATTGCTGTTCCAAAAGTACAACCAAAATCAGTTGCCAATGAGGCAGCCGCAATTTTAGCACGCAAAGAAGTTCCCATTTTATGCTATCATAATATCAAAGATTTTTCGGCTTCTGCTGGGGAAATGACCAAAACCTACACCGTAAAACCAGCTGCTTTTGCCGAGCAAATGAAAGCCCTTTCTGATGCGGGTTACCACAGTATTTTACCCCACGAACTATACGATTATTTGGTGTACAACAAAGCATTACCGTCAAAACCAGTGATGATTACTTTTGATGATACTCGTGGAGAACAATTCAGCATTGGTGCAGCCGAAATGAAAAAATACAATTTCAAAGGTGTTTTCTTTATCATGACTGTTGCTATCAATCGTCCTAATTATCTAAGCGAAAGCGAAATCAAAACACTTTCTGACGATGGAAATTGCATTGCCGCTCACACTTGGGACCACCACATGGTAACCAAATATGCTGGCGAAGATTGGAATACACAATTGGACAAACCTAAAAAAAGACTGGAAACCATCATTGGAAAACCAATCGATTATTTTGCCTACCCTTTTGGATTATGGAACACCGCAGCAATTCCTGAACTTAAAAAAAGTGATTATAAAATGGCTTTTATCTTAGCGACCAAAAGAGATTCTATCAATCCCTTGTATACCGTTAGACGTATGATTGTGTCTGGGAATTGGTCTACTGATAAAATGATGAAAGCGATGGAAGCTACTTTTACCAACTCCAAATAAAAAACAATAATCCCTACTTCTAATTTTTACTAGTATATTTTTCATCCAAATAGACTAGTAAAGGTATTCTGTGTCAATTGTTGATTGAGAAATTTTAAAAAAAAATGTGTTAAAAACAGTATTTATCAAAAAACATATTGACAAAAAAAGAATGTTATATAAATTACATTATTCATAACCTATTTTAAATTACTTATCTTAAAAATTATTAAATCAGCCTAAAGACTAAAATATTTTTAATGAAATTTAGCTTTTATTAATTTTTCAATAATTGCAGATGGTAAATTTAACACCTAAATTAAGCCCAAAAGGATGGGATGAAATGTTTTCTAAAGAGGGCGTAAGAGATGCTTACAAACAAGTATTACAAACATTAGAAAGTCTAACTATTGACAAACTTAATGTAAAACAGAAACAGGCTTCGGATATTTTTATAAAACCAAGGTATCACCTTCACAGTCTATAGTGATGATAACCAAGGAATCGAAAGAATTTTTCCTTTTGACATTATTCCTAGGATTATTACCAAAAATGAATGGATCGAAGTTGAAACTGGAATTGCACAACGCTTAAAAGCCTTGAATTTATTCTTAGAGGACATTTACAACGAACAACTAATTATAAAGGAAGGAATCATGCCTGCTTCATTAATTGCTTCTTGTCCGCATTATATTCCAGAGGTACACGGTATCAAAGTGCCTCATGATATTCATGTTCATATTGCTGGAATCGATTTAATAAGAGGTGAAAAAGGCGAATTTTATGTTCTAGAAGACAATTTAAGATGTCCTAGTGGTGTAAGTTATATGTTGGAAAATAGTGAGATTACCAAACGTATTTTCCCAGAAATGTTTCGGGCAAATAATGTGAGCATGGTAGCCAATTATCCGATGATTTTCCATAATATTTTAGTTTCGCTTTCGCCAAGAAGCATTTCAAACCCCAATGTTGTTTTGCTTACTCCAGGGGTATACAATTCGGCTTATTACGAACATACCTTTCTGGCTAGACAAATGGGAATTCCGCTTGTGGAAGGTCGCGACCTAGTGGTAAACAATCATAAAGTGTATATGAATGGCTGTTTTCAACATAATACATATTACCAAATACAAATACAATTTTCCTATCAAAGAAAGCATCAATGAGGTACGCTTGTTTCCTCATAATTTTGAAAATCAAGACGTTCTTCAATACTCCCTTTTAATTTCTAATGACCCAAATGTATCTTTTACTAATGATTATCATGGTAACAAAGTGGGGAATTTTAATATCCTGGAGGCACATACCGAAATGACTATAGAATCCCGAATGCTAGTGCGAGTGAATCATTCGCTCAAAATTCCTGAACTTGACGACACTAAGGTTTGTGATTTGAATTTGCATAACGATATTTATTTGTTACGCCTTTGTACACCGGAAACTATCAAAAAACAAGAGGAGATAAATGCCATATTAAAGGAAATAAATTACGAAAACAAATCCATTATTGCTATTGCTTTTGATTGTAGCCAATATATTTTCAATCATTTTACGTATACCAAAGGCATCACAAATATTGAAACAACAGTAGATGAAATTTTAGGTCATCGAAAAGGCGTATACCAAGATTTTGCTCATGTTCTTTTACAACTATTAAGAACCGCTGGTATCCCCTCAAGATATGTAAGCGGATATATTTGTCCAAACGAAAGCGGACTTCGAGGCGAAGGAGCAACCCATGCCTGGGTAGAAATTTACACCCCAAAACAGGGTTGGCTTGGTATTGATCCTACTAACAATATTTGGACGATGGATAACCATGTCAAATTATCTGTTGGAATGAATTTTAAAGATTGTACTCCTGTAAAAGGAACATTCAAAGGATTTTCTAAACAAACACTCTCTGTGTGTGTTTCCATTGGCTACGAAGATGGCCGTCACTTTGAAGGTATTAATGATGTAGAATTAGAAAAAAATTCTGTTGAATTTGAATTACAGTTAAATCACGCCGAACAACAACAGCAGTAATTTTTCAATAAACTCCATTTCTAAACATAAAAAAAGCGAATCATTTGATTCGCTTTTTACTTTTATATTTTGCTTAATTCGCTAACCAACCTTGAGGATTCATATAAGTTGTATTTTGCAACAATAAAAACTTAATTACAGTTTTACCGGTATCTCCACTGGTACGGATTCTACCCAAACTTTGTTTCGTACTTACCTTATCTCCTTTACTTACATTAACAGAACTTAGGTTTTGATAAATCGTAAAATAATCTCCATGTTGAATCATTACCGCTTTGTTTACTGGAGATAATACCATTACACTGGCTACTTCTCCACCAAAAACGGCACGAGCATTAGCTCCATCATTAGTAGTAATTTCCACTCCACTGTTATGTACAACCAAAGTATTGTAAATTGGATGCGGCTGATCTCCATAACCTAAAGAAATAAATCCTTTTTCTACTGGCCAAGGCAATTTTCCTCGGTTAGCTCTAAAATTATCCGCAATTAATTTATCTTCAGGAGTCATTTCGATTCTTGAAGAAGATACAGGTCCTCTGGAAACTGTTTCTCTTACTTCTTTCTCTTCTTTTGCAGAACTCTTTTCTTTAGACGAACCCTTAGTAGTCGATGCTTTTGATTTTTCGGCAGCAGCTAAAGCTGCTGCTTTAGCGCGTTCAGCAGCCGCTTTTCTGTTGGCTTCGGCAATAGCTTCACGAATTAAACGATTAATTTGAGCATCAATAGTTTTAGACTCTCTTTGTTTTTTTCGAATTTCAGAAACAATTCGGTTTTTATCTTTCTTGATTTGGTTCACTAATTTTTCCTGCTCTTGTTTTTCTTTCAACAACGATTGTCTTTCCTTTTCATTTTCGGCAATTAATTTTTGCTTCTCAATTTTTTGAAGTTTTAATTTTTCATTATACTTCACTAATTCTGTTGATTTAGCATAAATTTCCTCTCCTTGTGATTTTCTAAAACTGGTATATTGTTTTAAATATTGTGCTCTTTTATAGGCTTGCAAAAAATTCTCGGAAGAAAGAATAAACATTGCTCTACTTTGTTCTGAGCGACTTTTATACGAATTGACAATTTTTTTTGCATAATCTTCTTTAAGCGCATTCAACTCTCTATTCAACTTATTTATTTGAAGCTGATTGCGATACATATCATCCGCCAAAAGTCGTTTTTGCTTTTCGGTTGTATTAATCAAATTCTCTTTCAGCTTGATTTTGTTTTTTTGAATCAAATAAACATTCATCGCCGATTTTTCCTTCGATTTAACGTTTTTCAACATCTTTTCGTTCTCTCGAATTTCTTTTTGAATTTGCGCTTTACGTTGTTCTAACTTTTCTTGCTGCGTTTGGCTCCACATCACAGAAGTCAAGCATACAAATAACAGGCTAAGGAAATATTTTGGCATCTTAAAAATTTTCTTTTTGCAAATTTACTTAATTATTATTCTTTTGTAACCATCTGGCACACTATATGGAAAAGAAAGTTCTTCATTAAATGAAACCGAATTATAATTCAAATTAATTTCTGAATTGCCTTTAGGTTGTAGTGTTTTAATGGCTATACTGGCTGGTAAATTAGCTTCTTTATATGCCACTCTTTCGGGATATGAAATTTGGATATTTCTATTTTCAGTTGGCTGAGAAACTTCTTGTTTATTGATGGTAAAATCAGTGACATTAAAATAATAGGTTTTCTTAGTGTTCTCGCTTTTAGCATCATCTAAACGGTACAAATTATCCACTAATATTTCGGTGTATTTTCCTTTATTCAAATCGTCTAAAGCTTCACCCACTAACATATTTTGAATTTTAGAATAATCTAAATCTGTTCCTAACCACTGACTCAATGTAGTAAAATCGCCTTCAAAATAAGTGCCTTTTATTTTTTCGTAATAACTAACCGAAGTAGGTGTTATGGAAGCTTTAGCCATTGTAATTCCCAGAAAACGAATACTAACTAAAATTTGTTGGTCTTTTTTAATTCGGATTTCAGCATTTATATTTTGAGCTTGTTTATCATCAGTATAACGTGCGTTAGCTTTAATATATAAGGTCGAAAAATCAATTTTATTGTTGTAATGATTATTGATTATTTTGCTTGACTTCATATAATCAACTGGTTCTGCAACGTTTGTAGCTGCCACGATAGCTTTGGGCTTACATGAAACCATGATACTAATTATTGCAAATGCTAAGACTTTTTTCATTTTACTTTTGTTTTTTTAATAATGCTTCGGCTTTTGAAAAATATACTGCTTTTTTATAGTTATCCCCCAAACCGTTGTAGGCTTCTCCTAACTGAATATTATAATTAATTTCCAATGTAATATCCTCTACTACATAATCCATGCCTGTTTCAAGCATTTCTTTTGCTTTTTTATATTGCTTTAGTTGATTATTAGCTAATCCTGCATAATAATAAAATTGTGGTTGCACTGGATACAACTCTACCATATCGCCAGCAACCTTAGCCATTTTATCATATTTTTCTAATTGCGTATAGACTTCTAAGAGTAACAAACTGGATTCTATATCGGGTGTTGCTGTTTTAGAAAGTCCTATTTGATAATATTTTTCGGCCTTATCCCATTGCTTTTTAGTGTGGTAATATTTGCCTATTTCTTTACCTACATTCACACTACTGTCTTCCTCAAAATAGGCAATTGCTTTGTCTAAATCGGGAGTCAATTCAGGATGGGTATTCACATAAATTAAAAACTCATTAAAAATACGATGCTTTATTTTACTGTCAATTTTAGTGCTGCCTAAAACAATATTCATGGCTTTTACAGCCTTATCACTTTCGTTAGCCACTAAATAATTTTTGAATAAACTCACTTGTGCCCACTCCGAATTTGGAATTTCCTTTTCCAGTTTTCGGGCTGTTTCCAGCACTTTTTCTAAATTGTCTTTTTTAGAATACAGATAAATCAGCGCAATATAATTTTCTTCAAGCTTTGGATATTTATTAATTTGCTCAACTAGGTTTGTAATTTCTGTATCTTGATGTTTGCCTTGGGAAAGAATTTGAAGTTTGTAATTTTCCCTTCTTTCTGATTTACCAACGGTTTCGTTTAATTCATTGATAAGCAACAAGGCTTTATCAAATTCGCCCGTATTCATGTATAAAGAAGTTAGATCTTCTTTGAACTTTGCATCAAAGGGAATTAGCTTTTCGATTACTTTTACAGCATCTGCATAATTTTTGGTAGCATAATCTATATCATACATTCCTATTAAAAACCATTTGTTTTTAGGATCAATGGTATTTGCTTTTTCAAAAGAAGCATAGGCGTTTTTATAGTCTTTTTGAGCGAAATAATTTTTACCTAATTCATGATAAATGGTAGCATTATTAGCATCTAATTTCAAACAGCGTTCAAGTGCTACGATGGCTTTATCGTAATTCTCGATGGCTTTTTGCTTTAAGGCTTCATAAAAATATTCTTGAAATTTATTTTCTTCCAGTTTAATGGCATCCGGCTCGGTTTGAGACCAAGACAAATCTGGATTGCAAAGCAAAACAACCATTATCCCAAAAAAATTCCTTTTTTCATTTTTAGCTAAAAGACTTCAAAGTACTTAAATAATTTTACCATTAAGAAATTAAAACATAAAATTCAACTCCTTAATGGTAAAACGTTTATCTGCTATTAAAAATTATTCTAAAACCGAATAATCTCCAATACTAATACTTGTAAAATTGCCATCAAAACTAGCGTGATTTCCAATCATTGCGTTGTCTAAATTGGCATTTTTAATATGCGCATGTGTTTGAACCAAACTATTTTTGATACTACTGTCTATAACATGGCAACCGTTACCTAAAGAAACGTTAGGCCCTACGGTAGCGTTGATTAAAACTACATCATCCCCAATAAAACAAGGTTCTATGATAGTAGAGTTTTCCATTTTCACTTTAGAAGAAACCAAACTTTCTTTGTCTTCTGCAAGGAAAGCTAACATTCTCGAATTGGTTTCAACAGTTACATTTTTATTACCGCAATCCATCCAGGCACTTACTTCACCTGTTTTGAAAACTTTCCCATTCGCCATCATATTTTTGATACCATCATTAATTTGGTATTCACCTCCATTCTGAATGTTGTTATCTAAAACATTTTGCAATTCTTGTTTTAGGATAGCGATGTCTTTGAAATAATAAATACCAATAACTGCCAAATCACTAACGAATTCTTTTGGTTTTTCAACCAATTCAATGATTTCATTATTAGCATTCAATTTGACAACACCAAAAGCTTCTGGGTTTTCAATTTGTTTCACCCAAATTACAGCATCAGCTGTTGGATCTAATTCAAAATCGGCTCTAATCAAGGTATCTGCATAAGCAATTACGGCTGGACCTGACAGCGAATCTTTAGCACACATAATAGCATGTCCTGTTCCTAGAGCTTCATTTTGATAATAGATAGTGCCTCTTGCACCTAATTTTTGAGCAATAGCAATTAAGTCTTGCTCTACTTTTTCGCCAAAGCTTTCATGAATAATAAAGGCTACCTCTTCAATTTCCTGATTTAAAACAGCCGCGATATCTTCTACCAATCGATGAACGATTGGTTTCCCAGCCACTGGAATGAGTGGTTTAGGAATGGTTAATGTATGAGGGCGAAGTCGGGAACCTCTACCCGCCATAGGGACGATTATTTTCATTGTTCTTAAGTTGGTTATTTAAAAGCAAAGTTCGCGAATTCCTTCGACAAGCTCAGGATGATTCGCAAAGTTCACGAAGGATTTTTTTATTAATTTAACCCACGGATTAAACGGATTAACGTGGGTTTTTATTTAAACGTTATTAAAATATTTCAGATTGTATTATAACTGCGACTGAAAACTAAAATTCTGAATACTGATTACTTACTTCACCCCAGTACTCCCAAAACCTCCTGCTCCTCTAGACGTTTCAGTCAATTCAGTTACTTCTTCCCATTCGGCACGTTCATGTTTTGCAATGATCAATTGAGCAATGCGTTCGCCGTTTTGAATTTCAAAAGCTTGATTCGATAAATTCACTAAAATCACACCAATTTCGCCTCGGTAATCCGCATCAATTGTACCAGGACTATTTAAAACCGTAATTCCGTTTTTAAAAGCCAGTCCGCTTCTTGGACGCACTTGTGCTTCATAACCTATTGGCAATTCGATAAAAAGACCGGTTTTTACTATGGCTCTTTCTAGGGGTTGCAAAACAATTGATTCGGTTAAATTAGCTCTTAAGTCCATGCCTGCCGAAGCTATAGTTTCATAATTAGGCAAGGCGTGTTGTGATTTATTGATGATTTTTATTTTCATTGTAAATTTGGTTATAAAGGCAAAAACCGCTTATACTCGCGGATTGCTTTTTGTTTTAATAATACCCATCAAAGTAGCTTTCTCATTGTGGTAAATAAAATAGAGAAACAAAAGTAATAAAGTGATTCCAACAAAATAATTTTCTCTGAAACCATAAAATGAAATCACCGAAAATAAAACAGAGGTACCTAAATAAGCGCCTATTTTTTTGAAATCATACGGAATAGGATAATATTTATTCCCTAAATAATACGAAATAAGCATCATGCTTCCATAAGCTGCTAACGTAGCCACTGCCGAACCCATATAACTCATCTTTGGAATTAATAGAAAATTTAAAACTAAAGTGATGATCGCTCCAACAATTGAAATATAAGCCCCAACATAGGTTTTGTCAATTAACTTATACCAAACCGAAAGATTGGTGTAAATTCCCAAACAGAAATTAGCCAAAATAATCAATGGTACTACTTTCATGGCTACCCAATAGGATTCGTCACGAATCATGATCATTTTAAATAAATCGGCAAAAACAATTACGCTTAACATGATAAAAGAACCGAATATCACAAAATATTTGGTTACCATGGCATAGGTTTGTGGCGCATTTTTTTCGGAAGCGTGACTAAAAAAGAAAGGTTCAATTCCGAGCGTATATGCCGTACGGTACAACACCATAAACAAGCCCAACTTATAACAAGCCGAATACACGCCTACTTCGTCATCAGCTATAGCTTTCGGTAGTAATTTAGACAATAGAATTTTATCAAATTGTTCGTTAACGGCAAAGGCTATTCCTGCAAACAGAATTGGCAAACCATAGACCATCATTTTTCGCCATAAGCTAAAATCAATTTTCCATCTTAAGAAAACATAATCGGGTGAAAGTACCACAAAAGTTAACAAACTAGCAATTATATTTGCCAAAAAGATATAGCCTACCTGAAAGTTTTCGATATAAAAGGAACTCACTAATCCTGTTGGATTATGCTCTGATAATTTGGGCAAATAAATCAAAAATAGAATACTAAGTAATAAATTCACTAAGACATTCCCAATTTTAATGACTGCATACATAATAGGTCTTTGCAGTGCTCTTAACTTGGAAAATGGAATAATTACTAAGGCATCCAATACTAAAATCCAAATAGAATAAGTAATGTATTGTGAATCAATCCCAGACCATTCGGCTAAGGTAGTTCTAAATAAAAGTGCTGTAACTAAAAAAACAATAGTAGTCCAGAAAATAGAAACCATTGAAGTTTCCACCACCGATTGTTTGTCTTCTTCCTTATTAAAAAAACGAAAGAAAGCCGTTTCCATACCATAAGCCAAAATCACATTGAAGAAAATCATCCATGCGAATATGATGGTTACTTTTCCGTATTCGTCTTTGGGAAGCAAGTCAGTATATAATGGCACTAACAGGAAGCTAAACATCCTTGGGACAACCGTTGCGAGTCCGTAAATAGCCGTTTGTTGAAAAAGTTTTTTATATAACCCCAAAGTATACTGTCTTAATACATTTCGTAAAACAAAAATAACTAAATCTTTGGTTTAATCAGCGTAGGAAAGTATCGATTCTATTCTTTTTATAAACAGTTGGCACAAAAAAAATAGCCGTGCAATTGACACGGCTATTTCTATATATGAAAATGAACTTTTCTATTAAGCATTCAAGGCTTCCGCTCCACCAACAATCTCTAAGATTTCGTTAGTAATAGCAGCCTGACGTGCTTTGTTGTATGTTAATTTCAATTGATTTCTCAACGCAGTTGCATTATCAGTTGCTTTATGCATAGCCGTCATACGTGCACCATGTTCTGAAGCAAATGAATCACGGATTCCTTTGTACAATTGTGTTTTTAATGATTTAGGAATCAAAGTCAACACAATCTCTTCTTTAGATGGTTCAAAAATGTAATCAGAAGCAGCAACATTTACATCCGATTTAACAGGAGCTAACGGTAAAAATTGTTCTGTTTGAACGATTTGAGTAGCCGCATTTTTAAATTGGTTATACACCAATTCAATTCTGTCGTACTCTCCTGCAACAAATTTTTCAGTTAATGTATCAGCAATTGCAGCTACGTTATCAAAAGTCAAAGTATCAAAGATTGCACTTTGATTTGAGATTACATTGTTAGTTTTGCTTAAAACATCATTTCCTTTTTTACCAATAGCAAAAACGTCAACTTGTTTTCCTGCATAAAATGCAGCACGATTTTTAACTTCTTTAATTACGTTTGAATTAAAAGCACCACACAAACCTCTGTTAGAAGTAATCGCTACTAATAACACTTTTTTAATTTCACGTTGTGTAGTAAATTCTTCTCCTACTCCTCCTTCAAGAGTCGCAGAAAGACCTTGTAATAATTCCGTTAATTTTTCGGCATAAGGGCGCATGGCTGTAATTGCATCCTGAGCTTTTTTAAGCTTAGCTGCAGAAACCATTTTCATCGCCGATGTGATTTGCATCGTAGATGAAACGGAAGTAATTCTATTACGGATTTCCTTTAAATTTGCCATTTTTCTTTTGTATTAAGACTTTAGTATTAAGTACAAAGACCATCTTGATACTTTGTACTCAATACTTAATACTTATATTAGTTATATTTTGCAGAAACTTCTTTCGCTACTGATTCGATAACATCAGTAATTGTATCATCAAGTTTACCTGCTTTTAAAGCATCAAGAGTTGGTCTGTGCTTAGCGTTCATGAATTCTAAGAAATCTTTCTCGAATTCTTTTACTTTAGCAACAGGAACATTTCTTAATAAGTTTTTAGATCCAGCATAGATAATTGCTACTTGGTCTTCTACAGTATAAGGATCGTTCAAACCTTGTTTTAAGATTTCAACGTTTCTTTTTCCTTTTTCAATTACGTTTAATGTAACAGCATCTAAATCAGAACCAAATTTAGCGAAAGCTTCTAACTCACGGAATTGAGCCTGGTCTAATTTTAAAGTACCAGATACTTTTTTCATTGATTTAATTTGAGCATTACCTCCTACACGTGATACAGAGATACCTACGTTGATTGCAGGACGAACCCCAGAGTTGAACAAGTCACCATCAAGGAAGATTTGTCCGTCAGTAATAGAGATTACGTTTGTTGGGATATATGCAGAAACGTCACCAGCCTGAGTTTCGATAATTGGTAAAGCAGTTAATGAACCTCCACCTTTAACGATTCCTTTGATAGACTCTGGTAAGTCGTTCATGTTTTTAGCAATTCCGTCATCAGCGATTACTTTACAAGCACGCTCTAATAAACGAGAGTGTAAGTAGAAAACGTCTCCAGGATATGCCTCACGTCCCGGTGGTCTTCTTAATAAAAGAGATACCTCACGGTAAGCAACAGCTTGTTTAGATAAATCATCATAAACAATTAAAGCTGGACGACCTGAATCTCTGAAATATTCTCCAATAGCAGCACCAGCGAATGGAGCGTAAACTTGCATTGGAGCTGGGTCAGAAGCATTAGCAGCGACGATAACTGTATAAGCCATTGCTCCTTTTTCTTCTAACATTTTTGCAATTCCTGCTACCGTTGAAGCTTTTTGTCCAATAGCAACATAGATACAAAATACTGGTTTACCAGCATCATAAAATTCTTTTTGATTTAAGATAGTGTCGATACAAACAGTTGATTTACCTGTTTGACGGTCACCAATAACCAACTCACGTTGTCCACGACCTACTGGGATCATTGCATCTACTGCTTTTACTCCAGTTTGTAATGGCTCAGTAACTGGTTGACGGAAAACTACTCCAGGAGCTTTTCTTTCCAATGGCATTTCGTATAATTCTCCACCGATTGGTCCTTTACCATCAATTGGTTGACCTAAAGTGTTTACTACACGTCCTACCATTTGCTCTCCTACTTTAAGAGAAGCGATACGTTGTGTTCTTTTTGCAGTAGAACCTTCTTTGATTCCAGTAGATGGTCCTAAAAGTACCACACCTACATTATCTTCTTCTAAGTTCAATACAATAGCCTCAAGACCATTTTCAAATTCTACTAACTCTCCGTATTGTACATTTGAAAGCCCGTAAATACGAGCAATACCATCTCCAACTTGAAGTACCGTTCCTACTTCCTCTAGCGTAGCGCCAGATTCAAAACCTTCTACTTGCTTTCTTAATATTGCTGAAATTTCAGCTGGTTTGATTTCCGCCATCTTAATTTATAATTTAGACACTTAGTGTGCAATAAAACTAGTTACTTAATTCTTTTCTTAATACTTGTAATCGGTTAGCGATAGATGCATTGTATTGCTTATCACCTATAGTTAAAATAAATCCTCCAATGATAGCAGGATCTACTATATTTTTGATTGTCACTTTTTTATCTGACAAAGATGCAATTTTAGCCAATACTTTAGCTTCTAAAGCTGCATCCATTGGAATAGCTGTTGTTACTTTGGCTACTTCAACACCATTAGCTGCATCAAATTGACTTGAATAAGCTACTGCAATAGCTTCAAGGATTTCGAATCTTTTATTTTCAAATAATAAATGAAACAATCCTTTAGTTACTCCATTAATAGAAGCAAAAACCTCTAACAATGCTTTTTCTTTAACATCAACACTAATAGTAGGACTCTGAATAAAAGTATTTAACTCAGAATTACTTTTAATTGTTGAAGCGATTAAAATCATATCGTTATTCACCTCGCTAGCTACTCCAATAGAGTCTGCCATATCAAGGATTGCTTTTGCATAACGAATTGCTGCTCTTGTACCTGCCATAATATTAGTTTAGCTTTACGTCACCTAACATTTTCTCAACTAATTTAGTTTGAGCTTCAGTATTAGATAATTCGTCTTTCAATAATTTTTCTGCGATACTCAATGATAATGTAGAAACTTGAGATTTTAATTCAGCCATAGCTGCATTTTTCTCGCTTTCAATTGCAGCTTTAGCTTGATCAATCATTTTTTGACCTTGAGCCTGAGCTTCATTTTTAGCATCAGCAACCATTTTCTCTTTCATCTCACGAGCTTCTTTCAACATAGCATCACGCTCTGCTCTAGCTTCGTTTAAAATTCTTTGATTATCAGCTTGAAGATCTTGCATTTCTTTTCTTGCGTTTTCAGCAGAAACTAATGCGTTTTTGATTCCTTCTTCTCTTTCATTAACTGCATCAAGAATAGGTTTCCAAGCGAATTTTTTTAATAAAAATATTAATCCAACAAATATTAATACTTGCCAAAAAAACAAACCAAACTCAAACTGATTAATTAACTTTTCCATTATATATAATTCTAAGTTTTATTTTTTATTTAATCTTATTGCAAGACTGCAATGTAATGTTTTAATTTTAAAAACAATAGTTACAACCAACCGTTGCAACTATCGTTTTTTTGAATTTTAATTAAGCTGCGAATAAAGCCGCGAAACCAATACCTTCAATAAGTGCAGCAGCGATAAGCATAGCTGTTTGGATTTTTCCTGAAGCTTCTGGTTGACGAGCAATAGCGTCCATTGCTGAACTACCGATTTTACCAATACCTAAAGCTGCTCCGATAACGATTAATCCAGCTCCAATAATTTGTGGAATTTCCATGATATATATATTAAAAATTAAACATTCTTTTTTGAGGTTAGAGTTGAGAACTTAGAAATTAGAACAACTTCTAATTTCTACTTTCACATTTCTAACTTTTAGTGGTGCCCTTCTTCGTGGTGGTGTTCTTCAACAGCAGCACCAAAATAAAGTGCTGATAACATTGTGAAAATATAGGCTTGTAAAAATGCCACCAAGATTTCAAGGATTGAAAGAACAAAAGCTAATCCAAATGATAAACTACTTCCGATCCAACTTTTGAAAATAAACATTAAACCTAAGATACTCATCAATACAATGTGACCTGCAAAAATATTAGCATACAAACGAATCATTAATGAGAATGGTTTGATAAACACTCCTAACAATTCAATTGGTGCTAAAATGATACGCATTGGTTTTGGTACACCTGGCATCCAGAAAATGTGACCCCAATAATTTTTATTTGCAGTTAAATTTGTAATCAAGAAAGTCAAAAGCGCCAAAGAAAAAGTTACTGTAAAGTTTCCAGTAGCATTAATTCCAAGTGGTGTTAATCCAAAAATATTTAAGAATAATACAAAGAAGAAAATAGTCAATAAATAACTCATGTATTTTTTGTATTTCTTTTCTCCAATATTTGGGATCGCAATTTCGTCACGAACATACACTACAAGTGGCTCAAAGAAACGTCCAACTCCAGTAGCAATTCCACCATTTTTAGCATACGATTTAGCTAAGTTTGTGAAAACAAAAAACATTAAAATTGCAGCTGCAATAATTGAAACTACAGTTTTAGTGATTGAAAAGTCTATAGGACGAACATTGTCAGGGTGACCTGTTTCTTCATTCTCATGAATTGTCCCTGATGCATCTGTTTTATAGATTTTACCATCGTGGTGATTAATTACATAATAATTTCCGTTAGACTCAGCTACTTCTTTTCCGTGGTGAAATTTAGCAGAAGAAAAAATATGCAAACCATTATCCCACAAGATAACTGGTAATGGAAATCCCCAGCTTTCTCCTGTTTCATCATCTTGAGTTAATGAGAAATCATGAGAATCTAAAACGTGGTGATTAATAAATGCTTTGATTTTTGATTTTACATCAGTTGACTCTGCATGACCTTCTTTATTGTGGCCTTCAGCTACAGCTTCATGAGTGGTTGCTTCATGAGTTTGAACCGAATTAACTTCTTCATTTGCAAAACTAATCAACGGAAGACACGCTAAAAATGCTACTAAAATCAATCTAAGTGGTCTCTTTATAATCACCATAATTACAGAATATGTTATATTTACGTTTCTAAAATTTGGCGCAAAGGTACATTTTTTATTAATATCCGAAAGGATATGAAATCATATTTTTTATAATCCCTTGCTAAACCCTGTTTTTTAAGCCTTTTTGCTTAGTATTCTTATAGTTACAATTGTTTCAATTGTTAAAAATAGGATAAACATAACAAAAAAATTTCGCTTCTCAATTGTTATGTCATGATGCCTAATCTCCAGAATAGGTTTCAATAGTAAATAATAAATACCCATTTTGAAAGTTGTTACCAACAAAAAAGACATTCCTACCTGATCAAAATTACGCTTCTCAATGATTAATAATATCGTAATAACGACAAATGTGAGCCCAAAAAAGATAGCATAAAGTTTTTCCAAACTATAATAAAACAGCTCTTGATTAATATTGAATAGATAAAAACTCAACTGGTGTAGCCCATAACCTATAAGCACTAAAAACACTAATAATAAATAGGTTTTATAATTTTTCACAAACATCTTTGCTGTTTTAAAAAGCAATTTTTAACTATTCTTTATCCTTATTAATTTCATTAACTTGACGTATCACATTGTACAGTGCCACAAAAACACCTACTAAAACCAACACTTTATTGTAATAGAATTTAGGATGCGGATGATTCTCATCTAGCCAATCACCTAAATAAGAAAACAAAAAAATGATCACTCCCATTTGAATTGGAATGTTTATCAAGGCTAACCATTTACTTGTTCTTTTATTGTTAGGCTTTTTATCCATCTATTCTATTATTTGATTGTTTTTCATGATACAAGTTGCGCTAAAATCGGCACCCGGTTCAACTGCTAATTTGCCTACAATGGCTTCACCATGAATACTCGCCTTAGATTTTACATTTAACAATTCCGTCACTTGAATTTTTCCTTTAAATTTCCCTTCAATATCAATATTGTTGCAACTTATATCACCTGTAACACTGCCCGAAGGCCCAATAACCAATTTACCTGTAGATTGAAAATTACCTATTAATTCTCCATCCAATCTAAAATCAGCCATAGAAACGATATCCCCTTTTATTACCGTACCTTCCACTATTCGATTGGTTTTTCCTAAAAGGTCAGTATACGGTTTTTCTTTTTTATTAAACATCATTATTGCTTTTTAAATTCTAAATATAAATTTAGATTTTTCTTCATTTGCACAAGATTGTAATTTTCGTTTGATATTACAATTGCTGCAGTTTCCATTTTATAAGTTGGATTTTCCTTAAGCATTGAGGCAACATAATTAGCATAGTCCTGTGAACTAATACCCTGAACAATTACAAATCCACTGGTAGCATCATAATTTTGATAGCTTACGTTCATTTTTGAGGTGTTTTCAAGCTGAATAAATTTAGCTATTTTCTCCTCAATCGTTTTTTTATCATTTAGTGCTGTTATTGCTACAGGATATAAAATTTTCCAATTTTTGGATGCTGTTTTTTCAAAATTTTTATTTTCTAACAACGGAATTTGTTCTGCTAAGATACTCGTAGCATTTTTACCTTCTTCGGTATTAGGATAATTGCTGGCTACATTTTCCAAGGCTGCTTTGTATGCTGCTAATCCATTTTGTTTTCCAATCGTATTGGCTTTAAGCAATTCTAATTTAGAGACAATTTCTTCACCTGAAAATTGATTAATTAATCCGTCAATTTTTGCCATCACCACATCAAATTCTTCGTTAAGGTATTGCTGGTAGATTTTTTTATAAACCACTTCTGGACTCCCTTCATCGATTACAACATTAGCATTATTGAGTATTTGAGCATATCTTGAGTCAGGATACTGTGCAAGAATCTTACTTCTGTAGGTTTCTGCTTTTTCGCTATCAAAAGTTTGATAAATTTTATACAAATGGTACATAATAGGAAGGACCAATTTTTCTTCGGGTTGATAGCTCAATAATTGCTCGAGTTTTTTGGCTGCTAGTTCATTTTCTTTGAACTTCTCTTTGTAAATAACTCCTAATTGATAATAAGCATCATTACGTTCCTTAGCAATACTATCAATAGCTGTTGTTGCTGTAGGTAATTGCCCAATATAAAAATCTGGAGTATATCTTGGATTTACTTCCTCTACTGGTTTTGGATTTCCGGCTGTTGCTTCTTCTGAAACTACCGCTGTAGAATCATTTTGTTGCTGATTAGCAAGACTCGATGTCGAAGAGAGTCTCCAATAGCCTCCTAAAGTACGTTTGCCCCAATTTTTCTTAAATGCTACTTTTCCAAAAGAAACTGTATTGGGATTGTAAAAATAAAAACTGTTTTCCGATGGAAGATTTGCCATTGAGGGCGGTGCAAATGGAAGTGCCGCTACTGGGTTATTAGCGGATACAGGACCGTCGTTTACTGCCGCTTTGTTATTTCTTTCGATGTTTTTTTGCTTTTCAGCTTCTTTTTCTTCTAACTTTTTTTAGCCTCATCCTCTTTTTTAAACTTTTGGATTTGCTCTTCGTAGTACGCTATTTTTTCTGCTTCTGGTAATGCTACTACTCTAAGGATACTATCATTCCTAAGTGCAATTGCTTCGTAGAAAATAACTTCATCCAAATTTTTACGTCTCTTTTCAATATGAATAAATTCTCTGGTCTTAGGATTTAATTTTACCAAAGTACTATCGTAATATGTAGCCGCTTGTAAATAACGAGCATTTCTGAAATGAATATTTCCAATATTTCTATAATTGGAAGCTGTTAAATAATTATCCGATTGGGATTTCCTCAAAGAGGTAGTATAGTATTCAATAGCCTTATCTTCCTTTCCTGTTTTATCATAAAAAATCGCCATTTGATGATTTAAAATATCCAAATACGGACGATTTTCTCTGTTTTCCAACAATTTATGGTATTTTTCATCAAAGGCCAATTTGTCCCCATTTTGATAATCGAATAGCTGGGCTAACAGGGCTTGAGAATGCATCATGTACTTTCTATCCGATTTTCGGTTCATCTTAATTACGGCTTCAAAATAAGCTCTTGCTTGATCATTATCCCCTTTCTCTTGATACAATTGTCCTATAATAAAACGGTATCTGGCTTTTTCATTGTTTCGGGTGCTAAAATTGACTGCTTTTTTTAAACGAACAATAGCACTGTCTTTTTCCTCTAAATTCAAAAAAGAGGCAGCCATTAGAGCATTGGCATCAGCCATAATTTGTTTTTTGGGATGGGTTTCCTTGAGCATTTTAGAAATGTTTTTAATAGCTAAAACATCATTTCCTAAACGCATATTGGTTTTTTCACGCCAAATTTTAGCCTCATCTATACGGCTACTATTAGGATATTTATACAAAACATAATTAAAAGCATCCAATGCGGGAATAAAACGTTTGTCGTAATAACGTGCTTTACCTAATAATATATAAGCTTCATCGATTTGCGAGTTGCGCTCCCTTCCTTTAATATACATGGAATGCTTTTGAATAGCCTTAGTTGCTTTTTCCTCTGCTTTTGCAAAATCGACATTTTTAGAGGTATCTGCCACCACTAGATCTTCATCAATATTCATAGGCTCAACTGGCAAAAGTTCCCAAAAATTATCTTGGTTACTCGCATCGATTGCCTTGATTCCCTTATCCAATGCAATTTGTCCATTATATAAAATGTTATACTGTGTACTTAGGGCATGTGAATTTCTAGCCAAAAAAGTATCCTTCCTTGTAGAGCAGGCTACTAATATGCACAAACATCCTAAAGGAATGTAATATTTAAATCTATTGGTTTTCAATGATTGACGTTTTTTATCATTAAACTTTCAAAAAGTTTTTTTAGTGTAATGACTGGTAAAAATACGTTTCTTTTTGAAATATAGAAATTTAAAGAAAGAAAAAGCTTGCTATGATTTTGTGTTAAATCAATACGTAGTAACGACTATCATCTAAGCTTAAGGATTATCACCATAAATTATCTGAGAAAACACTGTTTTCACATCATTAGTAAACTTTGAAATTAGTAAAACAGCTACTTTTTTAGAGTAAAATTTCAAATAAATAGTTTTATAAAACAAAATTTGAATATTCTTCAAAATATTCCTTATTCAGAGTGACTTAATTTATTTATGGTTTTTTATTTTTGTCAAAAATTATATCACATGCCAAATTTTTTGAAACTCCTTATAAAAGAGGTAAAAAGGGAAACGGCTGCTGCTGTTTCTATCCTTTTTAATGTGCCTGAAGAATTAAAAGAGAATTATAAATTCATTGCAGGACAATATGTAAACCTAAGATTAACCCTTGACGGAAAAGAAATTCGTCGTGCGTATTCTATTTGCTCTTCGCCTGAAAGTGGCGAATTGCGCATTGCTGTGAAAGCGGTAAAAGATGGTTTGTTTTCTCAGTTTGCTAATAACAAATTAAAAGCTGGAGATGTTCTTGAAGTAGGAAAACCAGAAGGAAAATTTACATTTGAACCAGAAGTTAATCGTCAAAAAAATTACGTAGCTTTTGTTTCTGGTAGTGGAATTACTCCCGTAATGTCGATTATCAAATCGGTTTTAAAAAGTGAGCCAAAAAGTTCATTTGTATTGGTTTACGGGAACAAATCTCCTGAAGAAACCATTTTTCACCAAGAATTACACGACTTGCATTTGCAATATGTAAACCGCTTATTTGTACACTATGTTTATAGTCAGGCAAGAGCAGAAGATGCTTTGTTTGGTCGCATAGACAAATCGGTAGTGAATTATGTTTTAAATAATAAAAATGCAGCTTTAGAATTCGAAAAATTCTATTTGTGCGGACCGGAAGCGATGATTGATACGGTTTCTAATGTTTTAAAAGAGAAAAACGTAAAGGACTCGGCTATCAAGTTTGAATTGTTCACGGCTTCGGCTTTTGAAAACGAAATCAAAGATTTATCAGGACATTCGAAAATTACCATTATGGTGGATGACGAAGAAACTTCGTTTGAAATGTCTCAAAAAGAAACGATTCTGGAGGCAGCCTTAAAACAAGGTATTGATGCTCCGTATTCTTGCCAAGGCGGAATTTGCAGCAGCTGTCTTTGCCGAGTAACAGAAGGAAGTGCCGAAATGAAGAAAAACTCAATCTTAACAGTCAAAGAAATTGCCGAAGGTTTAATTTTAAGCTGTCAGGCACACCCAACATCAGATACAATTTATGTAGATTTTGATGATGTGTAAATATTAAATTCCAATATTTATATTTCCAAATTCCAAATTTATACCGTTGGAATTTGGAAATTTTTATTAGTACATACTACAGGAAAGCATTCCAAATAAACATATTTTTTTGACGTTCGTTTTCTTCTTTGTTATCACCATAACTAAACCAATCTTTTGTTTTTTCTTCAATCAATGACTTTAAACCTGTAAAATCATAGGTTTTTTTGGCTGTAACAGGAGTTATTTCTGCTGCATTACTATAACTAACATCAACCTTTGTAGCAATATACGAAGTATACAATCTAGGAATAGTAAGTCCTAAAATCATACCCGGCAAACCACTTATAGAACAAGGACCGCCTGAAATGGTGATATCATCGGTGTAAAAGGCAAAAACATAAACATCATTCATAATTTTACCTACCGCTTTTCGGCAATTATAACCTGCTATTTCTCGGTTTTCATTAGTAATTTTCCATTCAATTTTAGGAATACTATCGGCAATGACAAAATTTGTCCCTACAATTTGTTTTTGCATGTTCATTGTTCCTGTATTGAAGTCAAAATACCAACTGTTTTCTTCATCTACTTCTTTGTAATATTTTGGAATTCTGGTTTTTGGGCTCCATCTGTTGAATTTGAAAACACTTTTATTATTCGCAAAAGTATAGTTGAAATAGGATATTTTTAAATCCGAAAGATTCTCTTTCATCATCTCGTCCCAACTATCATTAGTCATCGTTTTTTTTAGATTGGTACTCACTTCAAATTCAATAACCGCCTTTTCTACAAATTGCTGAGCAAAAGTAGTTGTTGTAAATAATAGCGCTGTAATTATATAATATAGTGTCTTCATCATTTAATAAGTTATGGGTTATAGGTTATGCGTTATGAAATAGTCATTAAAACTGTACAACCTAATTAATTTATTTCTTTGCTTTATCTGCTCCATTTTTAAAATTCCAAGTAAAGCCTACCATCACATATCGCTTCAATCGGTCGTTTTGTTCCTGACTAATGGTATTTTGATACACATTTCTTTGTATACCAATATTTTGATTTAAAATATCTCTAATCATTATATAAGCTGTAAACTCGTCTTTCTTAAAATTACGTTCCAACCTTGCATTCCACAACTGACTGGTTAAATTATCCTGAAAATCAACTGTTTTTTGTCTAGTATTTAAGCTGTAATCAGTAGATAACTTCCATTTTTCTGCAAAATATACACCTACAACTAAATCTAGGGTGTTTGTATTGAACGATTTGATTTCCGTATTTTGAGTGGTGCTATTTCGATTGTAGGTAAATTGATTACTTAAACTAATATCGTATTGTTTTTGTTTTGACTTATTCAAATAAACCGAAAATCCCGCATTCAGATTCTCTGCTTTACTCATATTGTTATTAATGCTTAAAATTGACTTATTAAATCCAAAAGAAGGACTAAAATCAGCTCTCAAATCTATTTTCTTAATTTTAAATCCATAACCCATATAATAATTTCCAGAAAAATTTCCATTAGTATTAATTGGTTTTGAAGTAGTTTTAGCCGTTTGAGTATCTATTACACTGCTATAAATAATAGCGTTTGTTGTTGTACTAAATGAAAGCCCTTGATAGATTTGAGTTTCAGAAAGCATATCATAACTACTCTGACCTATGTTTATATTATTTGTAAAAGATTGTTTTAAATCAGGATTACCCAAAGTTTGATTAAAAAAGTCTTGATTGTTTCTTAAAGGCTGCAATTGATCCAGTGTAGGTTGTCTAGTGTAACCTTGATAATCAAATCGTAAATTACTATTGCTTTTATATCGGTAAGTGAACGTTGCAGCTGGAAAAAAATTAGTATAGCTTCGCTTGTACTCCTTTTCCATTGTTTTATCGAATAAATCAAAAGTGGTGAAACCAAAACCACTTCCAATACTGTAATTGATTTTTTTGTGTTATAATTCAGTTTTAAATTGGGTCTGTGTGTAATTATGTCCTGTTCAAATTCATTAGACAATGCACTTACTAGTTGATCATACTTTCCGGAAGTTTCTGAATAATCATAAGTAAAATAGTTGTTTTTACCCCTATCATAATTTAACTGATAAGCAAATTGTAAAGAAAGTTCTTTTAATAAAGGTTCAGAATAACTTAAGCCAACAGCTAAATTTTGATTGGATCTATCCCCTATTTTATTCTGATCAACATCTACTTTAGAATCAAAATTTCCATCTATATAACTTTCGTTGGATGACTTTAAAAAATTATTAGAGTTTGTATTTAACCTACTCCAACTACTATTTAAAGTAAAAGTACGTCGCGGTTTGGCAAATTTGTGTTTGAATAACATACTTGCTGAAAGTGATGTCTTATCCGAATTTGTTGAAGACATCCTTTGTTGTTTATTTTTCAATATACCGCCATCACCTGTGGTACTACCCTGCGTAAAATCATCACTTGCGGTGTCATAAAAATTAGTTTTAGCAGAGAATTTTATAGAATTTACCGAATCTAATTTTACATCATAAACTGCACTCAATTTAAAGTTGCTTCTGTTCACGTTTGTTACAGTGGCTCTTTCTTGATTTAATTGCGTATCTCCAATTTGAGTTTGCGAAATACTACTATTATTGTTTGTGTAAATTTGTTTATTGAATTTTGGCGAAACATTTAGGTTTTGTTTATCGTTCCATTTGTTCGTGTATTGTAAACCTGCATTTGTGTTTTTAGTAAATCCGTTTTGTGTATTTATATAGGTTTCATCATCATTATTGCCCCCTGCCCATTCGTAACTTACATTTCCATCATCATCCATGTTCATACTCCAGCTGTTATCGCGAGCTCCAAATTTCTCACTATCTTCCCATCCCAAACCATCTTGGCCCGTATTTCCATTTAACAAAAAGGCAGAAAGTTTTCTTTTCCCTTTAAAAGTACTAAACATTAAATTTGTATTGTATCGGGAGTCGGCATCAGTAAAAGGCTGATTAGCGCCGTCAATTTTTCCAAAATATCCATTCTTCTTGTCTTCTTTTAATTTCAGATTAATTGTTTTTTGAGTTTTACCATCATCAATTCCTGTAAATTCGGCTTGCTCACTTTTTTTATCAAAAACTTGTACCACTTTTACCGCATCAGCCCTCAAATTTTTGACAGCCATACCAGGATCATCACCAAAAAATTCTTCTCCGTCCACCAACACTTTTTGAACGGTTTGACCCATTGCTTTTATAGCGCCATTTTTATCAACTTGAATTCCGGGTAATTTTTTTAATAGTTCTTCAACATTAGCGTTCTCACTCACTGCAAAATCACTGGCTCTATAACTTGTCGTATCACCTTTTATTCTAATGGAACCCGATTTAACTACAACCTCTCTTAATACTTCTATTTTACTTTTTAAAACAATATTATCTAACTTTAAATCCTTTCCATTGACATTAATGACATCTACATAATCTGCATATTGATTATGAGAAGTCATCAAAATATAATTTCCAGATTTTACCTCTTTGAAATTAAATTTACCCTGTTTGTCTGAACGTGTAAATTGATACAAAATGGAATCGGTAGGTGTTAATAATGCTACAACCGAATTATAAACAGCTGATTTATCTTTACTATCCGTTATTAAACCAGAAACACTTACTTTTTGAGAAAAAGCCGAACATGATATTAAAAGTAAAATTGTTGTAACTAAACCCAAGGTTTTTTTCATAAATACTTTTGCTTTAAAGTAGTAACACTGCTTAATTCTCAAAACAGACTAATACCAGTTAAAAAATAGTGTAAAAAACAGACGTATTAAAAAGTAAAATTAGCATTATATACTTACAAAAAATAAAGAGGATTGTTAAAAATAATATAAAACTATTCTTTCATAAAAAAGGTCGTAAAAAAACAAAAATATTCTAAACAATTTAGATACAATTGGATAGAGCCGATAGGATAGAATCAACAGAAATAGTACGCATAGCGTCTTCATAACCTTCTACTCTTTTGTTTCCATATATTGAAGTAGGTAATTTTGGAAACAAATTTCTATCGGAAACCAAGGCATTTTCCAATGGCTGATTAAATGGGGAAAAACCGGCAAAAGGATGAGTGGCTCCCCAAAGCGTAACCACTTTTACACCCAATAGGGCAGCAATATGAGCATTTCCGGAATCCATGGAAAGCATCACGTCAAGATTACTAATCAATTCTAATTCTTGCTGAAATTTAATTTTTCCAGCTATAGTAATGACATTATCATAGGATGCTGAAATCGATTCTAAAATTTCAATTTCTCTTTTTCCTCCACCAAAAAGAAGTATTTTATTAGAAGATTTTTTTGCTAATTTAGCAATAACTTCTTCCATTAAATCCAAAGGATACACTTTAGAATCGTATTGTGCAAAAGGTGCTATTCCAATTAATTTTTGATGATTATCCCCTATAATTGCTTTAATATCATCCGTTAAAACAGCTTTGTCAGGAAAGTTAGGATTAGATAAATCAATGTCAAAACCCAATTGTTCAAACACTTTTGTATGTCTTTCAAACATAGTGGGTAATTGTTTAAACACTTTATTTTCGGCTGCTGTTAGTGCTTTTTTCTCAGCACGACCTTTATCTACAGCAGCTACTTTTTTTCCGCTCAAGGCAAAAAGTGTACGCACCACTTTAGAACGCAAAACATTGTGTAAATCGGCAAAAGCATCGATTTTTAATTGTTTCAGGTCGGCAAATAATCGAAGTAAGCCCAAAAAGCCTTTATGACGTTCTTTATCATCAAAAGCAAAAAAACCGATATTGGGTATCGTTTCAAAAAAAGGCTTGAAAAACGGACGGGAAATAACCGTTATTTTAATATCCGGATGTTGTTTTACAAAGGCTCGTAAAACAGGAACCGTCATGGCGACATCTCCCATAGCGGATAGTCTCATGACGGCTATATGTTTAATTTTTTTGACAATTAATTAATGAAATAAAACCATTAAGAAAATAAGAATCATTAAGTTTTACTTAATTGGTTTAATCCCTTAATGGTAAAATTGTATTTTTATTTTTTTGCCTGATACAAAATCGGGTTCAATTCATCATCATTGTACATTTTCATTTGTTTGTACACTTTCATGAATTTATCACCATTTTCAATATCAGTCAACAAATCATCAATAGCAGTTGACAAATCGGTTCTTTGTTCCAAAAGAACATTTAATTTTTCCTGACATTTATCTCTGTGCTCCTGAGTAGCTTCTGCACGTGTAGCTTCTTCTTGCATGTGATAAATTTTTAAGGCTAAAATAGACAAACGGTCAAAAGCCCAAGCTGGACTTTCAGAGTTGATTTTGGCATCATCTTTTACAACTACCTTGCTGTATTTTTGCAAAAAATAACTATCAATATATTCCACCATATCGGTACGTTCTTGATTAGAAGCGTCAATTCTTCTTTTCAAAGTCAAAGCGGCAACTGGGTCAATTTGTGGATCACGAATAATATCTTCAAAATGCCATTGAACCGTATCAATCCAGTTTTTTAGATATAATAAATGTTCAAACTGATCCTTAGGATAAGGATTGTTTATCGGTTGGTCAACATTATCAAATTGGTGATAATCTTTTATACTTTGTTCAAAAACGGAATAAGCTAATTTTGAAAACATCTCTATATTTTTATTTGGACAAAGATACTTTTTATACTTTTATAAAAAAATAAGAATTCTATTTTATATTCTTCATTTCAAACCCAAAAAAATCAATTATGCAAATTCATTATTTATCAGAAAAGAACAGCATTCTAAATCATTTTTTAGGAGAAATAAGAGATGTTAATGTTCATAATGATGCCATGCGTTTTAGACGAAATATAGAACGGATTGGCGAAATCATGGCTTATGAAATTAGCAAAAATTTAGAATATAAAGAAATAGCTATTCAAACACCATTAGGTATTAAAAAAACAACTCAAATTGCCAATTCAGTGGTGATCTGTTCGATTTTAAGAGCGGGTTTAAGTATGCATTTGGGCTTTTTAAATTATTTTGATAAAGCCGAAAATGGATTTATTTCGGCCTACCGCTACCATCCTAACAATGATGATTATTTTGAAATAAAAGTTGAATATCAAGCCATAGCCGATATTAATGACAAATATCTTTTACTTGTTGATCCAATGCTGGCAACTGGACAATCTATTATAGCGGTTTATAAACGTTTGATAGAAAGAGGAACTCCCAAAGAAATTCACATTGCAGTAACTATTGCAGCTCCAGAAGGAATAGCCTATTTACAACAACATCTACCCGAAAATTGTCATCTTTGGATTGCTGCATTAGATGAAAAACTCAATGAACACAGCTACATTATTCCCGGTCTGGGTGATGCTGGTGATTTGGCCTACGGAATCAAATTATAATTGGGAGAAAAAACAAAATAAACTACACAAAATTAAAACGCCTAAAGCCAACTCTTGATTCAATTTTTGTTGGGGCATTTCGATATGTGCCGTTGTTATCATTGCCAAAGGAGCTATGGTAAACAATAATAAATCATTGCTCTTATTAGCCGAAATTACATAAATACCAACCGCAATAAAAAAAGCAAACAACAATTTTTTAAACGATGCATGCAATTGCAAAGGTCTGGAAGATAGCGTTGTTACCATTGAAAAAACAAATACCAAAGCAACCGTAGCATAAATAGAAAGTGCGGCATTTTGATAATTATTAGTAAAATAATCAATACTAAAATTCATTTGAACACCATTAGTTATATAAGCTATAACATCTGCATTAAAAAGCAATGAATACATGGCAAATAAAATAACTATTGCAAAAAAAGCAATAAATGGTAATAGCCAGTTTCTATAATCGCCTATAACGTGAGCAATGATTGAAATGAATACCAAAATCAAATACAAAATAGACCAAAAATGGAACAATGAAGCCACTAATATCCAAAAAGAAGCATCAAATATTTTTTCTTTAGACGCTTTTTGAGACTGTAAAGAAATCAATCTTCGAAGCGCCAAAAGAATAAAAAAGTTAGCAAATACTACATTAATATTGTCAAAAAGACTGGGAAAAAAAGAAAAAACAACAAGAAAAATAAAACCGTATAAGCACTGTCTTTACTAAGTCCGTTGCGTTTTGAGATAAAATTAGTAAGCAATGCCGAAAACAAAATCAACAACCCAATGCCTACTTTTTTAGCTATTGAAATCGCCGAATGAGACCAAGCTAAATCTTGCATTTGATAGATAAAATCAAAAAACAATATCAAAAATACTACTAAGGAAAAATTTAATGGTGTAGATTTTTTAAAAACACTTGTAATCATAAGGATATTTTATACTTTTGTGACTGTAAATATACTACTTGTTCAAATAAGGAAACGAGTTAAGACAAAATTATTATTCGCATAACGATTTTAGATATTTACTTTTCAACGATTAATAAAATTTAAATTCTATATCATGAAGGCATTTTTCGAAGGAATACAATCACTTTTTGTTGATTTTCTTTTCAAACCATTAGATTGGTTACGCTCTTTAGAACTTGTAAGCTGGTTTGGAGCTAATACTTTAAACTGGATTTTTATGATTATCTGTTCAGCAGCAATCGTTTATTGGATTAAACAATTACGTATTTTTGATGATGCTGGAACTGAAAATCAAGATACAACAGCTCACTCTTTCTTGAAATAAGAAAAAGTCAAAATATAAAAAAGCCGTCTCGTTCAAAAAATGAGACGGTTTTTTTATACCATTAAATTTTATTTAAACCATTAAGAAATTAAGAAATTTAAGAATACACTTAATGAAACTTAACTTCTTAATGGTTTAATTTTAAAACTAATGTTTTTTTTAATCTTTAACTTTTAAGAAAAAAAGCAGCAAACCGAAGAGCTTACTGCTGTTTAAAAATTGTATTTTTTTATTAGTTCTGTATACTAAATATTTAGTTTCAACTAAACTAAATCGAAACCAATATCTTTTCTGTAATACACATTTTCCCAGTTGATTTTTTCCACATTTTTATACGATTGTGCTAAAGCTTCCAGGAAAGAATCACCATAAGACGTAATAGCCATTACACGACCTCCATTAGTCACTACATTTCCATTATCAAATTTAGTTCCTGCGTGAAAAACTATTGAATTTTCAACTTTATCTAAACCTGAAATTACTTTTCCTTTTTCGAAATCTTCCGGATAACCACCAGAAACCATCATTACGGTAGTAGCACTTCTTGGATCAATTTTTAATTCAAATTCGTCTAATTTTTCATTGGATACAGCTAAAAACAACTCTACTAAATCAGATTGTAATCTTGGTACCACAACCTCAGTCTCTGGATCTCCCATTCTCACATTATATTCAATAACCAATGGTTCGTTTTTCACATTGATTAATCCAATGAAAACAAATCCTTTGTATGGAATTCCATCTTTTTGTAATCCCGCAATTGTTGGTTTTACAATGCGTGTTTCAATTTTTTCCATCAAAACAGCATCTACATAAGGAACCGGAGAAACCGCTCCCATTCCGCCTGTATTTAATCCTGTATCTCCTTCGCCAATACGTTTGTAATCTTTGGCTGTTGGTAAAATTTTATAGCTTTTTCCGTCAGTTATTACAAAACAGCTTAATTCAATTCCGTCCAAAAACTCTTCGATAACTACTTTTGAACTGGCAGCACCAAATTTTTGTCCCACCAACATATTTCTTAATTCCGATTGCGCTTCGGCTAAATCTTGAATAATCAACACTCCTTTTCCGGCAGCTAAACCATCTGCTTTTAATACATAAGGTGGTGCCAAAGTTGCTAAAAAGGCACATCCTTGCTCAACTGTTTCAGCCGTAAAACTATCGTAAGCAGCCGTTGGAATATTGTGTTTTACCAAAAATTCTTTGGCAAACTCTTTACTTCCTTCCAATGTTGCTCCAATTTTTGATGGACCAATCACTGGAATATGACTTAAAGCAGCATCATTTAAGAAAAAATCATAAATACCTTTTACTAATGGATCTTCAGGACCTACAACAACCATTTCGATATTTTCTTTGATAACCAAAGCTTTAATCGCTTCAAAATCGGTTACAGCAATTGCTACATTAGTGGCAATATCAGCTGTTCCAGCATTTCCAGGTGCCATAAAAAGAGTATCGCAAAGCGGACTTTGAACCATTTTCCATGCAAATGCATGCTCTCTTCCTCCTGAACCTAATAGTAATATATTCATGTCTTAAAATTTTAATTGAAAACTCATTTTTAGAGTGCTGCAAAAATAATTGCTTTTGAACGTAAAAAATAATTATTTAGTAAAAAGTTGTCGATTCGCGACCTTAAGTTCTTGTTATAATATTATTTTTGAAGAAATAACCGTTTTCATGTTTTCTATTTTCGACCTTTCGCTGCAACTAAATGCCTTTCCTATCAGAAAAGCAAAATCCGATTTGGACAAAATAGTCGCTCTTTCTCCAACGGAAAAAAAACAATTTATTGAAAATCAGAAACAAGCAATTGTAAAATATCATTTAGAAAACAATACCTTTTATCAAAAGTTAGTTGGCTCTAAAGACTGTAAAAACTGGGAAGATTTACCCATTTTGAATAAAACCAATCTTCAGGTTCCTCTTAAATCAAGACTTTCAGAAGGTTTTACTTTAAAAAATTCCTATACCAATAAAACTTCAGGATCGAGCGGTGAACCCTTTATTTTTGCCAAAGACAAATATACCCATGCCCTTACCTGGGCGTCTAATATGTATCGTTTTGGATGGTTTGGCATTGATTTTAACCATTCGCTTCAAGCCCGATTTTATGGAATCCCATTGGATTTTATTGGAAACAAAAAAGAGCGAATCAAAGATTTTCTGGCCCATCGTTATCGCTTTCACATTTTTGATTTATCGGATGTGGTTTTAGAAAAAATGGTCGAAAAGTTTCAGCATAAAAAATTCGAATACCTCAACGGTTACACAAGTTCAATAGTTTTGTTTGCTAAATTTTTGCGTAAGCGAAACCTCATCTTAAAACAAATTTGTCCTAGTTTGAAAGTATGTATGGTCACTTCAGAAATGCTTTTTGAAGAGGATCGAATCTTACTTGAAACGCAATTTGGGATTCCTGTTGTCAATGAATATGGGGCTTCGGAGCTGGATTTAATTGCTTTTGAAAATCCGCAAGGCGAATGGCAAATTAATTCCGAAACCCTTTTTGTAGAAATAGTAGATGAAAACAATCAGGTTTTACCCTATGGTCAAGAAGGACGCATTGTGATTACTTCCCTGTTCAATAAAGCACATCCATTTATTCGATATGATATTGGAGACATTGGAATTTTGGACGAAAAAAGTACTTTGGACAAACCTATTCTAAAGCAACTTATTGGTAGAACAAATGATATTGCGGTTTTGCCAAGCGGTAAAAAATCGCCGGGATTGACGTTTTATTATGTGACCAAATCCATTATTGAAGACGATGGAAACGTCAAAGAATTTGTTATCAAACAAAGAAAAATAGACCATTTTGAGATTGAATATGTCAGCGAAACCACATTAGATTTAGCACAAATTCTAAAAATAGAACAAGCGATTACTTTGTATTTAGAACCCGATTTGCATTTTACATTTATTCGAAAAAACAGTCTGGAAAGAACCGCTAGAGGAAAATTGAAGCAATTTACTTCTTTTTTATAATGTAAATAAATTCATATATTAGTTGTTTCTAAATAGGAAACAATGGATTCTAAACATATTCTTTCAGAAGAAACAATTACTAACACTATTTATTACATCAGAAATCAAAAAGTGATGTTAGATAGGGATTTAGCAACTCTTTATGGTATTGAAACCAAAAGACTTAATGAACAAGTTAAAAGAAATTTAAGTCGATTTCCTGAAGATTTCATGTTTCAACTTACGGAAAACGAATTTCAAAACTTGAAGTCGCATTTTGCGACTTCAAGTTGGGGAGGAACTAGAAAGTTACCTTACGCATTTACGGAACATGGTGTTTTAATGCTGTCCAGTGTTTTGAATAGCGAAAAAGCCATTCAAACGAATATACAAATCATGCGTATTTTTACCAAAGTGAGACAAATGTTACTAGACACCACCGAAATGAAATTGGACATTGTACAAATCCAGAAAAAATTGGAAAATCAGGGTAAAAATATTGAATTGGTTTTCTCTTATTTAGATGAGTTAACCGAGAAAAAAGAAGAAAAGCCAAGAACCAAAATTGGTTACAAAAAATAATTAAATCCTTTTTATGACTATCCGTTTCTTATACCAATCATTGAGAATGGCACACTGATGAAACGGATTTAACAGATTATCGCAGATTGTGATTCACAAAGAGCTACAAAAATCCGTTTTTATCTGTTCAATCAGTGTCACCTGCCTGACGGCAGACAGGTCTGTGGTCTATTTTTTATTTAATCCGCTATGAGGAGAGTCATAAATCCTTTTTATGTAACTTGGTTTTACAAACAATTGCGTAAACAAAAATCCAAGCATACAAAAAACCGAAACCAAGACATTAAATCCGTGAAACTGTCTATAAACCGCAAAATTATATCGGATTAATTCGGTTTTTGAAGTGGAAAGTGAATTGCTTCGTAAACGGTAAAAAGCCAAACTTTCAGGTACCGGTTTTGCTATTTTTATCTTTTTCAAAATGCTGAGCCAAAGCATCCAATCCTGACGTTTTCGGATACTGGAAATGCTTATTTTCCCAAAATAACCCACATCATAAATTCCGGTTAAATTCCCCACATAATTGCAAAAAAACAATTGCCAGTACGATAAATTTCGGGGAGCTTCTACCCTTCTTCCTAATGCATCTCCATCTTCATCGATACATTCATAAAACGAAAAAGTAAAAGGCAAATCATTTGATTGCATGAAAGCAATTTGCTTTTGGAGTTTTTCAGGCTTCCACAAATCATCAGCATCCAAAAAAGCAATGTATTTTCCTTTGGCTTTCGCCAAAGCAGTATTTCGGGCTATTCCTGTTCCGGAATTGATTTCCAACGGATAAAATTGAATCCTTTTATCCGTTAGAAAAGTAGTAATTATTTTTGGTGTTGTATCCGTTGAACAATCATCTACTAAGATAATTTCCCAGTTTTGATAAGTCTGATTTTGAACCGATTGAATAGTATCCGAAATGTATTTTTCAGCATTGAATGTTGGAATAATAACAGATACTAATGGGCTTTCCATTTTATTTGATGTAATCGGTAAAGTCCTTATGTTCTTCTTTTGAAAGTTCTTCTGGAGACAAGGATTTGAAATATTCATACGTAATTTTCATCCCTTCGGCACGGTTAACTTTTGGTTCCCAACCTAATATTTCTTTGGCCTTTGTAATATCTGGTTGGCGTTGTAATGGATCATTAACCGGCAAAGGATGATACACTACTTTTTGATCTGTTCCTGTTAATTTGATGATTTCTTCGGCAAAATCTTTAATGGTAATTTCGTCCGGATTTCCAATGTTTACTGGATACACATAATCGGAATGCAACAAACGGAAAATACCTTCGACCTGATCATCTACATAACAAAACGAACGCGTTTGCATTCCATCTCCAAAAATGGTTAAATCCTCACCACGAATTGCCTGCCCGATAAAAGCCGGAATTACACGACCGTCATTGAGACGCATTCTTGGTCCGTAGGTATTAAAAATTCGTACAATGCGGGTTTCTACACCGTGAAACGTATGATACGCCATCGTAATGGATTCCTGAAAGCGTTTCGCCTCGTCATACACTCCGCGAGGACCAATAGTATTCACATTACCATAGTATTCTTCCGTTTGTGGATGCACCAATGGATCGCCATAAACTTCAGAAGTGGAAGCAATCAAAATTCGAGCTTTTTTAACTCTTGCCAAGCCTAACAAATTATGTGTTCCTAACGAACCTACTTTTAAAGTTTGAATTGGAATTTTTAAATAATCAATTGGACTGGCTGGTGAAGCAAAATGTAAAATATAATCCAACTCACCTGGAACATGCACAAACTTGCTAATATCGTGATGATAAAATTCAAAATTTTCCAGTTTGAACAAATGCTCGATGTTTTTTAAATCACCAGTGATGAGATTATCCATCCCAATAACATGATAGCCTTCTTTAATAAAACGATCGCACAAATGAGACCCTAAAAATCCCGCAGCTCCAGTAATCAGTATTCTTTTCATAGTTGTATTTTAACCGTTGCAAGGTATAAAAAGCATTCCAAATACTCACTCCTCATCTATTGTATATTAAAAATTTGTTCTAAAATTTTTATGGTAATCAAGTACGTTGATTTTACTCCTGTAGTTCCCAATCCTCCAGAAGCTAATGTACTTCCGGTTTCCAAAGGATTATCCGAAGCATAATAGGCATAACGAACTTTGACGTCTTTCGGGATACTTTTTCGGATTTTGGATGCCGATTGAATTGCTTTTTGATAATGCGAACCTTCCATTTCTAGTCCAATCACGCCCCAAGTAGAATCATGGAAAAACTTCAATAAATCCCTATTTTGCAATGAAGTTCCTAAAACCGTAACCATGGCACCTTCGTAAACTGCAATACCGTTCCCCTGAAACATGGCAGCCGTTAATTCATTTTCAAAATAATAATTATCCGCAGTCCCTTCGTTGATGTGTGCATTCGGAATCATAATATCTCCTTTGCCACCTTCTAAAATTCCTGCTTTTCCCATGATTGAAACCGATTCGACATTTAGAAAAACATTCTTTTTATATGGTTTTAATAACTCATCTACCGTTTCATAAGCCTGTTCACCAAAGGCATAATCCATCACAACTAAAACCGGTTTTGGACCTTCAAAATTAGCTTTAGGAAATGAAGTCTTTGTCCAATCGATTTTGGCGGTATCAAAAATTTGTACGTCAATGTTTGTTCCTTCAGTTTCCGGTAAAAAAATCATTCCTTGTTCTAAGGCCAATTCTTTAACGGCATTTCGAACACCATTGGCAGTTGGTTTACTCAATTCTTCAAAAATCTCAAAATCCGATTTGACTTTAAAAATGGATTGTAAGGCACTTTTCGCGAATATAGAATTCATCACCGAATGCATATTAGCACTTATCACATGAATAGGACGATCTAAAAGATGATTTGTCTTTAAAACCTCCTTGATATTTGTAGCCCAAATTTCGCCATGAATATGATGCCCTAAACGCTCTCTGAGAATCGGACTAAAAGTGATCGTTCTTTTATTGTTATGCACTACCTCATCAATGGCTAATTTACCCAACCAAAAAATGATGTGTAAAAAACGATCTGGCATTTCTTCGGTTCCAAAATCATCATATATTTCTAACACATCTTCAAAAGTTCTTGCCAGAATATTTGCCGCGTGCGAAATAGCGATTTCTTTTTCAATTAAAGACAAAGCTTCGTCTTTCAAAACTGCTTGTTCTAGTTTTATCCAATCTCTGGAAACTTCGCCAGAATCGTCAATTAAAGCTCTGTCTTTGATTTTGTGTGATTCAATAAAAATAAAAGTCAGATGCGTCAAAATATCGTAAATATCCGAACGTCCACGGGTGATTTCCACGTTCATTTGTTCCTCGTCAATTCTATAGCAATTGCGTCTTCTTTTAGGAGGAACTATGGCTTGAAAGTGTGATTTGGAATAGCCTTCATCAGAGGTCAAATTGATATAACGACATTCTTCGATACCTATTGGCAATCGCTCAATCACGTATAAAAGTCCTTTTAATTCTACTTTTTCATCGGCTATATTTCCATAAATTTCCGGACGCAACGTCATCAAAGCGTCACGCAAAGAATCGCCAGAAACGCCCATCGGTTTATAAAAACCTCTGCTGAACAAATGACGCATGGTTATGTACATTTTTTCAATAGCAGCCGAAGATTCCTGAGCTCGGGTTCTCGATATGTTTATGGATTCTTTCATGGTATTTTAATTAAAAAAATCAGCGATTTTTCTATCATTAGACAATCGCGGAATTTTATTTTGTCCGCCTAATTTTCCGATGGATTTCATGTAGTCTTGAAAACCATTTTTAGGCACTTTGGTAATGACTACTTTTTGCAGAATGTTCCCCACAATCAAGTCATCATAATAAATATTTTGTTTGCGCATAGCGTTGTCTATCGCTTCCGCAAATGTGTTCATATCTACCGGTTCATGTTCGAACTCAATTAACCATTCGTGAGAACGGTAATCCTTCAAGCGGATTAATTTGAGGAGCAACCGTAAACTCATTCACACGAACGTCTGTCCCTTCCATCGCTTCCTGCAAAGCACATTCTACTTCTTTACCAATAACATGTTCTCCAAAAGCCGAAATATAATGTTTGATTCTTCCCGAAACAATTACGCGATAAGGCGCTAATGAAGTAAACTGTATCGTATCGCCAATATTATAACGCCACAATCCGGCATTAGTAGAAATAATCATCACGTAATTCACGCCTAATTCTACTTCACCAATGGTATAGGATTTAGGATTTTCTGAAAAGAATTCTTCGGATTTTATAAATTCATAGAAAATACCTGAATTCAGCAATAACAACATTCCTTTTGCTGCCTGGGAATCTTGATAAGCAAAAAAACCTTCTGAAGCAGGAAACAATTCGATACTATCCACTTTTCTTCCAATCAGGTTTTCAAACTTGGCTCTATACGGTTCATAATTCACGCCACCGTAAATAAACAAATTGAAATTTTTGAAAATTTCGCCCACCGGCTTCTGCCCTTTTTGTTGCAAACGTTCAAAATACATTTGTACCCAAGAAGGAATTCCAGAAATCACGCTCATATTCTCATTGAAAGTTTCTTCAACAATGGCATCAATCTTCGTTTCCCAATCGTCAATGCAATTGGTTTCCCAAGATGGCATACGGTTTTTTTGCAAATATTTCGGAACAAAATGTGCTACAATTCCGGAAAGTCGTCCAAACTGAATGCCGTTTTTTTGTTCCAAAATGGGACTTCCCTGCAGGAAAATCATTTTTCCATTTACAAAATCGGCTTTGCCTGTTTCATGAATGTAGGATAAAATGGCATTTCGAGCCGCTTCAATATGATAGGGCATGGATTCCCTAGTTAGCGGAATGTATTTAGCTCCGGAAGTAGTTCCGGATGTTTTAGCAAAATACAAAGGTTTGCCTTTCCACAGCACATTTTCTTCGCCTTTTACTACCTTTTCTACATAGGGTTTTAAATCCTCATAATCCCGGATAGTAACTTGATTTGTAAAATCTTCAAAAGTTTTGATTTGTTCAAAATGATGGTCTTTTCCAAATTGGGTTACTTTCGCTTCTTCGATTAATTGTTCAAAAACGGCCTGTTGCGTAGCCACCGGATTTCTAGCCCAAGCTTGTGTTTTTTTGTGAATATATTGCGCAAATAATTTTGATACTATTGATTTAATTGACATTTTGATTGACTGATTAAAATGGTTGAAGAAAAAAATGGATTGAATTTAAAACTATTTCTTCTTCTTCTTTGGTTCAGCAGACTCCTGTGCTTTTTTATTTTCTTTTTCTACTTCGGCCCTCAATACTAACTCGGCTTCTGAAGGCGATAAATCTGTTTTTGGTATCGAATCTACTGCAACTGCTAAGATGGAATCTTTATTGAATTTAGCATAGTCTAATTTACCCGTTAATACTTTTTGTATGGATGAAATATAAGCTTGGTTTTTCTTTAAAATATTGGTTAGCGAATCTGATTTTAAGGCTAATTCCATGGCGTCTTTTTTCAATTTGGTAGAAGAATAACCCGGAATAAATTCGCGCAATGGTGTAAAAGCAATAATAAAAGTGGTTACTGCAATCAGGAAAATAGCTCCTAATGATGCCACCACAAAAACATTCATCAGGGTTAATTTTAAAGAAAAGGTTTCCTCAAAAGTATCCTCATTCAAAATAACCAAACGGTTTTTGGTGAACAGTTTTTTGTGTAATTTTTTTCTCTTTAGCCTTTTTTCGGACATACTTTTTGCTTTTTCACAAATATACTAATTAAAGTCAATCCCTGTGCTTTGTAGGCATTAGCTTCTAGTTATAAATGTTTGAAAAAAATTAAATATTTTTTAACGCCATATAAATTAAATAATTACCCTAAAATGAATTCATATTAATTTATTCTATTTACATTTGTAGCTAGTTTTTAATACAAATTTGCTTCGGCATAAATTATTCAATCATGGGAAGATTTGGAGTTACAGAAATCCTTGTTATACTGGCAGTAGTTTTATTACTTTTTGGAGGTAAAAAAATTCCAGAATTAATGAAAGGTCTTGGTAGTGGAATTAAAGAATTCAAAAACGCTGCAAAAGACGATCAAAAACCAGCCGATAAAGCTGATACTAAAGAAGAAGAAACTAAGTAAAAAATTCTTTTTTTATCAAAAATTCAGATTCGAGAAGTTTAACTTTCGAATCTGGATTTTTTGTTTTTTTACAAAATCATTGTCAGTTGGATACGTTTTCGGTCTTCGTCAACTTCGGTTACTTTTACCTGAACCTGTTGGTGTAATTTCACTACTTCGTTTACATCGCTAACAAAACCGGACTTCAATTGTGAAATGTGAACCAATCCGCTTTCTTTTATTCCTAAATCCACAAAGCATCCAAAATTGGTAATGTTATTCACAATACCGGGTAAAACCATACCTATTTTCAAGTCTTTTATGGTTTTTACATTTGGGTCAAATTCAAAGATTTTAGCTGCTTTTCTAGGGTCTAATCCCGGTTTTTCCAACTCTTTGATGATATCCTTGATGCCTAATATTCCAATGGTTTCATTGGTGTAATTTTCGGCTTTTATTAAGGCTGTTTTTTCTTTATTGGCAATCAAATCATTTACAGAAATTTTCAAATCTTTCGCCATTTTTTCCACAATTTCATAGGCTTCCGGATGTACCGCCGAATTGTCTAATGGATTTTTTCCTTCCTTAATTCGAATAAAAGCAGCCCCTTGTTGATAGGCTTTTTCACCTAAACGTGGCACTTTTTTCAGTTGTTTTCTATCTTGGAAAGGTCCGTTTTCCGAACGGTATTGCACAATATTTTCGGCCAACTTCTCTCCTATTCCACTCACATAACTCAACAAATGTTTACTCGCCGTATTAATGTTAATACCAACGGAATTCACACAACGAATCACTGTATTATCCAGTTCTTCTTTTAATTTACTTTGGTCCACATCATGTTGGTACTGTCCTACGCCAATCGCTTTTGGGTCAATTTTTACCAATTCGGCTAAAGGATCACTCAAACGACGACCAATAGAAACAGAACCTCTTACTGTAACATCATAATTAGGAAATTCTTCTCGGGCAATTTTAGAAGCCGAATATACCGAAGCTCCAGCTTCTGAAACGACAAATACCTGAATTGGCTTATCAAAAGCTATTTTTTTTATGAAAAATTCGGTTTCTCGAGAAGCTGTACCGTTTCCAATAGAAATAGCATCAATATTATAGGCATTGACCATCGAACGGATCTTTTTCATAGCCATTACCGTCTCATTTTGTGGCGCATGAGGATAAATGGTTTCATTGTATAATAAATCGCCTTTTTCGTCAAGACAAACCACTTTACAACCACTTCTAAATCCCGGATCAATTGCCAAAATACGTTTTTCTCCCAAAGGTGGCGCTAACAACAACTGACTTAAATTGGACGCAAAAACCTGAATCGAATTGGCATCAGCCTTAGCCTTAGCTTCTTGTAAAGTTTCATTAGAAATAGCAGGCTGTAACAAACGTTTATAACTATCTTCAATTGCCAATTGTACATGAGGAGTCGTACTATTTTGGCCTTTTAAAACCAATTCGTCAATAATATCATAGACTTCATCAATATCGGCCTCCACTTTGAACTTAATAAATCCTTCGTTTTGAGCACGTAACATCGCTAATAATCGATGAGAAGGTGCTTTTGAAATTGGTTCTGACCAATCAAAATATTGCGAAAATTTTTGGGCTCCCTCCTCTTCTTTTTTGGATTTTACCACTTTGGTTGTTATCGTTGCTTTACGTTGATACAATCGGCGTAATTGTTTACGAACAAAAATGTTTTCGTTAATCCATTCGGCAATAATATCTCGTGCTCCCTGCAAAGCTTCTTCTTCATTTTGCACATTTTCGTTTAAATATTTGGTTGCCAAAAAATCAACATCATCATTGTTTTGCGCCATGATGATTTTAGCCAAAGGTTCCAATCCGTTTTCACGAGCCACATCAGCTTTTGTTTTTTTCTTCTTTTTATAAGGCAGATAAAAATCTTCTAATTCTTGTAAATCAAAACTTTGCTCAATTTTTTTCTCTAATTCAGGCGTTAAGGCTTTTTGTTCCTCTATTGATTTTAATATGGCTTCTTTGCGTTTTACAATTACTTCGTACTCTTTTTGAAGTTTAGCAATTTGTTCAATCACCGTTTCATCCAGATTACCGGTTTTATCTTTTCGGTAACGGGAAATAAAAGGAATGGTACAGTCTTCTTCTAATAATTGAACCGTATTTTGAATGTTTATTGCTGCCGTAGCAACGCTTTTGGAAATGAATTGTATATTGGTCATTGTAAAATTTTTCGAATAGCTAAAATAACATCTTTGGAACTTATAAAAACTAAAAATGCCTCTTTTATTCTATTATTTTTTGATTGTCAATGTATTCGTTTTTTTCCAAACTGCTTATGATAAACGTCAGGCTATAAAAGGCGGAAGAAGAATTTCCGAGCGAAGTTTATTAACTTTTGTATTCTTGGGAGCAACTATTGGCGCCAGTTTAGCTATGCTTATTTTTAGACATAAAACGGCTAAATTTAGCTATTTATGGAAGTTTTTTGGAATTTTGATTTTCCAATTGTTAATAATCTATTGGATATATCAAGCATAAAAAAAGCCCGGTGAAATACCGAGCCTTAACTATTTACCTTGGTGCGAAGCACCGCGAATTTTTTTGTTAAGAACAAGCAATTTTGTTTACTCTGTTTTGGTGTCTTCCACCTTCAAAAGCAGTTTCTAGGAAAGTTTCAACAATTTCAACCGCTTGTTGAATTGATGTATAACGTGCCGGAATACTAACAACATTAGCATCGTTATGTAAACGTGTTAAATACGCAATTTCTTTTGTCCAGCATAAACCAGCTCTTACTCCGGCATGTTTATTAACAGTCATTGCAATTCCATTTCCGCTTCCACAAATTACAATTCCAAAATCAGCTTTTCCTTCTTCAACATCAGTTGCAACAGGATGACCAAAATCAGGATAATCTACAGAAGCCTCTGTATCAGTCCCATAATTAGTTACCTGATGTCCTTTTGATTCTAAATATTGAACAATTGCTTTTTTATATTCTGGTCCTGCGTGATCGTTTCCTATTGAAATTTTCATTTTAGTATGTTTTAATTTTGTTGCAAATTTACCAAATCTATTTCTATTTTATTCTTTTTTAAAAAGCTAAAAAATACCACAACATTTTTATAAATATAAAAAATACATTTTCAGATAGATATGAGGTTATCAACATTTTTAACAATTTATAAATTATTGAAAATCAATAGATAATCCATAATTAATTTGTTAAAATTTTATATTGTTAATATTAAAACCTAAATCATTGATTTTCAGTTAACTTTAATTTAACACGAATTGTTGATAACTATGAATAGAAAATTAGAACTTTTTTTTGCTTGTATGAGAAAAATTTACAATCAAAAACAGCAATCAAAAATCCAAACAAAGTTTGTTGAATTTTTAGAATAGTTATCAATATTTAAAATAGAGGTTATCAACATTTTTTGACTATGAACTTATTTACATTTTTAAATAATTTTAGGTTATCAACAGTTGTTAATTATAATTTAAAAAGTCTTAAAAATTAAAACATTAGACTAAAATAACTATGTTAATAACTCTTGATAACAAGCTAAAACTTGATTTAAAAACAATTTCTAAAATAATTATTGCATCTATTAACACACTATAATAACAATAAATATTTTTTAAAATTTTAAAATTTCTTTTTTATAATATTAATATATGTTGACAACTTTGAAAACTAAACAATTTTTAGATTGTTATCGTATTTCATTTCTTGAAGAATTGTTTTTACTGTTTCAGAATCGTTAGGGTGAATTTTAAGTTTGATTCCGCCCAAAGCAGTCGAGTAGAAGGGAGCAATAGCTGTCATGAATTCGTTTTCAAAATAGTATTGTAAGCCTTCTTGATCTAAACGATGTTTCAAAATTTCGATTTCATGGATGTAATTAAAAGTAGCGATGGTAATAAAAGTTTCCATATCGAATTGATTTTATTGAAGAAACAACTCAAGTATACGTTATAATTTCTTTAAAACTGATTCTTTTCTTTAGAACTGGCTAACTATTTCGTAATTTTCGACTTTTAAGAAAAGAAGTATGGGAAAAAGAATAAGAAAGCCTGCTAAAAAAGAGAAAAGTTTCTCTGATAAAATTATAAAAATTTTGTCTAAAAGTGCTAATAAAGCATTCAATTATAAGCAAATAGCAGCCATTTTAGAGAAAGATGATACACAAAGTAGAAATCAAATTATAAAAGATTTAAAAATTCTTGCTGCCGAAAAGAAAATCATCGAGTCAGAACCTGGAAAATATTTAATTAAAGCTGTAAGTCAAGATTATTACGAAGGAACTATAGATATGACGAGCCGTAAAACGGCTTATTTTATTTGTGAGGAATTTGAAGATGATATTTTTATCCCTACCAATAATTTGAATCATGCTTTAGATAAAGATAAAGTCAAAGTGTATGTCTATAACCGAAGAAAAGGAAGACGTCCTGAAGGTGAGGTTGTTGAGATTGTAGAAAGAGCTAAAACTGACTTTGTTGGAGTAATTGATATTCAAAAAAACTTTGCTTTTGTATCGACTGCTAATCCAAAAATGTATACTGATATTTTTGTTCCAAAAGATAATTTAGGTGAAGCTCAAAACGGAGATGTGGTATTGGTTCATATCGAAGATTGGCCTAAAAGAGCTGATAGTCCTTTTGGAAAAGTAGTAAAAGTTCTTGGAAGACCAGGAGAACATGATACTGAAATCCATGCTATTTTAGCCGAATATGGTTTACCGGCAGAGTTTCCAATTGAAGTAGAAACTTATGCTCAAAAGATTGATACTTCAATCACAGAAGCTGAGATTGCTAAGCGTCGTGATATGCGTGATACGCTAACATTTACTATTGATCCAAAAGATGCCAAGGATTTTGATGATGCACTTTCGTTCAAAAAATTAGAAAATGGAAACTACGAAATTGGTATTCACATTGCTGATGTTTCGCATTATTTAGAAGAAGGAACTATTCTTGATGATGAAGCTTATCAAAGAGCTACTTCGGTGTATTTAGTGGATAGAGTAGTGCCAATGTTACCTGAAGTTTTATCCAATTTTGCCTGTTCTTTGCGTCCGCAGGAAGAGAAATATACTTTTTCGGCAGTATTTGAAATCAATGAAAAAAGTCAGGTTATTAATCAATGGTTTGGTAGAACCGTTATTTATTCAGACCAACGTTTTTCATACGAAGAAGCACAATACATCATTGAAACCAAAAACGATGTAATTCCGGAAGAAATTTCATTAACGGGTACTTCGTATCAAGTTCCTGCCGAAATTGTCACAGCAACGCTTAAATTAGACGAATTAGCTAAAATTCTTCGTAAAAAGAGAATGAATGATGGAGCGATTTCATTTGATAAGGTAGAAGTGAAATTTAATTTGGATGCCGAAGGAGAACCAGAAGGAGTTTATTTTAAAATTTCTAAAGATGCTAATCACTTAATTGAAGAATTCATGTTGTTAGCCAATAGGAGAGTAGCGGAATTCATTGGTAAACAAAAGAAAACTTTCGTTTACAGGATTCACGACGAACCTAACGAAGATAAATTAATAGCTATGCAAAATGTAATTGCAAAATTTGGTTATAAAATTGATTTTAGAAATCCAGGGGATATTTCGAAATCATTGAATAAACTGATGGAAGATGTAAGTGGTAAAAAAGAACAAAATTTAATTGATACACTGGCTATTAGAAGTATGAGTAAAGCCAAATATTCTACGGATAATATTGGTCATTACGGTTTAGCTTTTGATTATTATTCGCATTTTACTTCGCCAATTCGTCGTTATCCTGACGTTATGGTGCATCGTTTGTTGCAGTATTATTTAGACGGTGGAAAATCGGCTGATGAAGAATTGTTTGAAACAAAATGTTTGCATTGTTCTACGATGGAAGGTTTAGCTACAAATGCTGAAAGGGATTCTATCAAATACATGCAGGTAAAATACATGCAGGATCATCAGGATCAGGAGTTTTTAGGTGTTATTTCTGGGGTTACCGAATGGGGAATTTACGTTGAAATTATCGAAAATAAATGTGAAGGAATGATTCGTATTAGAGATATAAAAGAAGATTATTACACCCTTGATGAAAAACAATATGCTCTAGTGGGTGCAACTTCTCATCAATTATTACAATTAGGAGACGAAATTTACGTTAAGGTTAAAAACGCCGATTTAGTTAAAAAACAATTGGATTTTAATTTTTTAAGAAGATCAGAAGAAACAGAAAATTAATGAAAATGAAAATGAACAAATTATTTTTAGTTGCATTTGTTATTGCAACACAATTCACATTTGGACAAGTAACCAAAAAATTAGGTGATTTTAACTCTGTTAAAGTCTTTGATAAACTTACAGTTAAGCTAATTCCATCGAATGAAAACAAAGTAGTAATTAAAGGAAATAGAGAAAAAGAAGTAGAAGTTGTGAATAACAATGGTGAACTAAAATTGAGAATGCCTTTCCCAAAATTGTTATCAGGAGATGACATTTCGATACAATTGTATTATAAAAATATTGATGATATTTCGGGAAGTGAAGGTTCAGTAATAAGTAGTGATGCTGTTTTTAAAGAAACAATTTTAGGAATAAGTGTAAAAGAAGGAGCTAAAATAACTGTAAAAGTAGATGCTCAAAAAGTGAATGTAAAAGCGGTTACTGGTGGGGTTATTGAATTGAGCGGAGCTGCTGCTAATCAAGATGTAGTAATCATGTCTGGTGGTATTTTAAAAGCTAAAAATTTACATACTTCACAAACTACAATTAACCTCTCCGCTGGAGGTAATGCCGAGATTAATGCTAGCACCTTAGTTGATGCTAAGGTAAAAGCAGGAGGTACAGTTTCGATTTATGGAAAACCAAAACAAATTAATCAACAAACCATTTTAGGAGGAAAAATTGAAGAAAAAGAATAAAAAAATGTATTTTTATTCTCTTTAAAATTCTAAAATTAATGATTAACGATATTTTATCAGGTATTCCTTGGGGAATATTTTTGAGTTTTATGATTGGTCCTGTTTTTTTTATTTTATTGGAAACCAGTATTATAAAAGGATTCAGGGCCGCTCTTTTTTTGATTTAGGAGTAGTTACTGGAGATATTATTTTTATTGCAATTGCCTATTTAGGTAGTTTTAGATTAATTCAAAGTTTAAAAGATAAGCCTGCTCTTTTCATATTTGGAGGAATATTAATGTTGGCTTATGGTATAATTTCTTTTATAAGTTTAAGAAAAGAAAAGAAAATTAATACTAAAGAGATTGATAAAGAAATCCTTAAAAAAGATTATTTCAGTTTGTTTATTAAAGGACTTTTTTTGAATATCATTAATATTGGAGTATTAGGTTTTTGGTTGGCTGTAATTATTTCTGTTGGTCCAAAATTAGAGATGCAAACCTCCAGAATGATGACTTTTTTTAGTACCGTAATCATCACTTATTTGTTAGTCGATTGTATTAAAATCCTTTTAGCAAAACAATTAAAATCTAAAATGACACCTTCCAATATCCTTAGAATTAAAAAAGGAATCAGTATTGTTTTGATGTTTTTTGGATTAGTTTTAATTGTTCAAGGCTGGTTTCCAAAAGAAAAAGAAATGGTGAAGCAAGCTTTTGAAAGGATTGAAAAACAATAACAAAAATGATATTTAAACCGCTTATTTTGAGCGGTTTTTTTGTGTTTTGTATTGCGATTGTAGAGTGGAAATCTCACTAAATTTAATTAAACTAAATGAGATTGCTTCGTTCCTCGCAATGACTAAATAATTGACATAAAAAAAACTTTTAATTTCTTTATAGATTCTAGAGTATTCGTCCGGATTTGAACCTATGCTTTACTTAATTTTTCTCAAAAATTAGATATAAAAAAAAGAGACACATTTCTGTATCTCTTTCTGAGGCATCGTCCGGATTCGAACCGGAGTAGGAGCTTTTGCAGAGCCCAGCCTAGCCGCTCGGCCACGACGCCATTGTTTTTATGGATTGCAAAGGTAAAATAAAAAATCATAAATCCAAATGTCGAATTCTAAATAAAACGGTTTGAAGTCAAGTTTTAAAATCTGAAATCACAAATCATTTATATAAAATCACAAATCCTAATTTCTGCTTTCTTCTAAAATTAAGGTAACTGATTCAACATCACCACCTATTGGAGGGTTTATTTTAGAAACGGCAACTTTAGTTTTTTGAACCATTGGTAATTCGTCAAGTATTCTTTTATTGATTCTTTTAGCTACATGTTCTAATAATTCCGATCGTATAGCCATTTCTTCTACTACTATTCGATTCAAATGTACATAATCTACAGTATCAGCCAGCTTATCAGATTGAGTTGATTGTTGTAAATTAGCTTTAATCGTTAAATCAACAGTGTAATCAGAACCTATTTTTGCTTCTTCTAATAAGCATCCGTGATTAGAAAAAGTTCGGATATTTTTTAATTTGATAGTTTCCATATTCTTGTTGCTGATTTATTAGTTTGAATTGGTGGTAAAAGTACAAAATATTTGAAATTTTAGCCTTCAAAGTCAATATGCAATTGTTCTATCCTTTATTTAATGAACAATTTTGATAACTTTGTCTTTTTAAAATTTAGACATGTCAACTGAAGAAAAATCACTGCATTTCATAGAACAAATTATTGAAGATAACTTATCAAAAGGTTTTCCTCAAGATAAATTAAGATTCCGTTTTCCGCCTGAACCTAATGGTTACTTACACATTGGACATGCTAAATCCATTTGTTTAAATTTTGGTTTGGGATTAAAGTATAATGCTCCTGTAAACTTACGTTTTGATGATACAAATCCGGCTAAAGAAGAGCAGGAATATGTAGATGCAATTAAGGAAGATTTACAATGGTTAGGTTTTCAATGGGATAAAGAATTGTATGCTTCTGATTATTTCCAACAGTTGTATGATTGGGCTATTATTTTAATTAATAGTGGTAAAGCTTATGTAGATAGTCAATCTTCAGAAGCTATGGCTGAACAAAAAGGAACACCTTCTCAACCAGGTGTTGATAGTCCATTTCGTAATCGTACAATAGAGGAGAATTTAACTCTTTTTAATGCTATGAAAAATGGTAAATTCCCTGAAGGAAGTCATGTTTTAAGAGCTAAAATTGATATGAGTTCTTCTAATATGTTGATGCGTGATCCTATTATGTACCGAGTTTTACATAAGGAACATCATAGAACAGGAAATGATTGGTGTATTTATCCAATGTATGATTATACACATGGAGAAAGTGATTATTTAGAGCAAATTTCGCATTCTATTTGTACACTGGAATTTGTAATGCACCGTGAATTATACGATTGGTTTTTAGACCAAATTTATGATGCTACCTTAGTTAGACCACATCAATATGAATTTGCACGTTTAAACCTGAATTATACTGTAATGAGTAAAAGAAAACTGTTACAATTAGTTCAGGAAAATCATGTAAATGGTTGGGATGATCCAAGAATGCCTACCATTTCTGGTTTAAGAAGAAGAGGTTATACAGCTGCTTCTATTCGTAAATTTTGTGAAAATATTGGTGTTGCCAAACGTGAAAATATCATTGATTTCTCTTTATTAGAATTCTGTTTACGTGATGATTTAAATAAAACTGCACCTCGTGTAATGGCTGTTTTAGATCCTGTAAAAGTTGTAATTACTAATTATCCTGAAGGAAAAGAAGAATGGTTAGATGCCGAAAATAATCAGGAAGATGAAAGTGCTGGATTTAGAAAAGTACCTTTTTCTCGTGAAATGTACATAGAAAGAGAAGACTTTTTAGAAGAAGCTCCTGCTAAATTTTTCCGCTTAAGTTTAGGTAATGAAGTACGTCTTAAAAATGCCTATATTATTAAGGGTGAAAGTGTTGTAAAAAATACTGAAGGAAATATTACTGAAATTCATGTTACTTATGATGAAGACAGTCGTAGTGGAAGTGGAAGTGAAGCTTCTAAGCGTAAAGTAGCAGGAACATTACACTGGGTTTCTATAAAACATGCTGTTGAAGCCGAAGTTCGTTTGTATGATCGTTTGTTTATAGACGAAGCTCCAGACTCTCATAAAGAGAAAAGTTTTCTTGATTTTATTAATCCTAATTCGTTGTTAACAGTAAAAGGATTTGTGGAACCAAGTTTACAAACTGCTGTTTCTGGTGATAAATTCCAATTTCAACGCCTAGGATATTTTAATGTTGATAAAGACTCAACTGCTTCAAAATTAGTATTTAACAAAACAGTTGGATTGAAAGATGCCTGGGAAGAGAAAGGTAAAAAAGACAGCAACAGTATTAATAATGCTTTGAAAGATATCAACAAATATTTCAAAGTTAATACTAGAGAAGAGCGAATTGCTATCAGAGCTGCAATAGGAGAGACCCTTTCCGGAATTTCAAATTATAGTTTGTTGCAAAATTCATTCAAGAAAAATATTAACAATAATAAAAGTTCATTGTTGTTTGCTAACTTGATTTTGAAATATGCTCCTTTGAAAATTTCTGATTTTGACAATGAAGAAATTTCAAAATTATTCACCATGTCATTACGAAGTGAATCTACTTTTGTTCGATCGAGGGCAATTTTAAATTTAAACAAATTAGCTTTTGATTCAGAGTTCAAAAATTTCTTTAAAGATGAAATTTTGAAATTAAAAGAAAATCCTCCTAAGAGTTCTACCGAAAGAGAATTAGAATTTATAGAAGAATTTTTAAAATAAATTATTACTATCAAAAAGCGCTTAATAAGCGCTTTTTTTTATTATTTATAAAAACTATTTTAATTATAAAAACTATAATTTTTTTAGATTAAAAATCGCTTTCATATTTTAATTTTAAGCGCTTTTTTTAAATCTGTCGATAAATAACTCATTTTTTGTATTTTTATTAATTAGAAAGCTTTATTTGAGTTTTTACTTTTTTATGGCTATTTTTTTTAAATTCAGGAGTTAAAAAGTTATACTATTTGTTTTTCGAACTTTTTTTCTTCTAAAAAAATGGAGAACCATTTTTTAAAGTTTCTTGTAAAACATTTTATTGTCTTTAGATCTTATTTTCCCTTTTTTATGAAAATATTATAAATTTTATATAAATTCTTATAAAATGCTTTTTTAAAATTATCGTATCTTTATAAAGAACTTAAAAAAATAAAATTATGGCAAGTAGTACAGGAAAAACTTTGATAGCTCTTGCAAGTGGCGCTGCAATTGGAGCTGTATTAGGAATTTTGTTTGCTCCAGACAAAGGAGAGAAAACCAGACAAAAAATTAAAGACGGTTATAAAGATTTGGAAAAAGACATAAAATCTAAATTAGCAAATGCTAAAGTTGATTTAGAAGAGTCTTATGATAATATGATTTCAAATATGAGTTATAAGACAGAAGATGCTATTACTTTCTTAGAAAAAAAATTAGCTGAATTAAAAGAAAAAAATGCTAAACTTTATAAGAATTAGTTACTTATTAACTCAATTAGACAAATATGGCTTTTGAAGAACTAAAAGAACATACCGAAAATATTCAGGAGAATACGAAAGAATTTATTGAAAAAAATCTTGAATATTATAAATTATCGGCATTTAAGATGGCTATGAAATCAACGACTATGATTTTCAAGTTCACCTTAATTTTGCTTTGTATTTGTATGGTTTTATTGTTCTTTTCAATAGCGTTAGCTTTTGCTATAGGAAATTATCTTGGAAGTTATACTTTTGGTTTTCTTTGTGTAGGTTTTCTGTATATCATTTTTACTGGACTATTGTTTTTGGTTAGAGATAAAATAGTAGAAGGACCTATTCTAGAGAAATTTTCAGAAATCTTTTTTAATGAATAATTATGGTAAAGAAAAAATATTCTTCTTATGCTCAAATTGATAGCGAATTGGAGATTCTGAAAGTGGAAAAAGAAATTAGTTATCAAAAGTTGATTTTAAGTATTGAAAAGACTAAAGATAGTTTGTCTTTTTTAAATGTAGCATCTAATGTCATAGGAGTTGTTAAAAGTAGTTTTTTTAGCTCTTACAGCACGATTTTACAGTTGTTGATACCAATAGTCATTAAATGGTTTAGAAATAAAAAAAGAGGCGATTAAGCCTCTTTTTTGTTGTATTTATGCCTGATCTGTTTCAGTTGTAGTATCTTCAGGTTTATCTATTTTTTTCTTTTCTAGTTTTGTATTTGATTTTACCGTTTTCTTCATTGATTCTCCTACCAAATTACTTGCAGTAAAACTAGCTACCATGTTGTTAAGCATATCACTACCTGCTTGTGGCGAATTAGGCAATAAAATCAAATTAGAATTAGTATCTGCACCTATGGCTTGAAGTGTATCATAGTGTTGTGTAACCACAATCAATGCAGATGCTTCTTGTGAATTGATTCCAACTTTATTTAAAACGTCCACACTTTCTACTAATCCACGGGCAATTTCGCGTCTTTGATCGGCAATACCTTGTCCTTGTAATCTTTTGCTTTCTGCTTCGGCTTTAGCTTTAGCTACGATTCTAATTCGGGATGCTTCGGCTTCAAATTCGGCTACTGTTTTTTCTCTGTCTGCCGCATTAATTCTATTCATGGCATTTTTTACCTGAATATCTGGATCAATATCAGTTACTAAAGTGTTGATGATGGTATATCCATAAGTGGTCATGGCTTCGTTTAATTCTCTTTTTACAGCAACAGCTATATCATCTTTTCGTTCAAAAACATCGTCTAGTTTTAATTTAGGAACTTCGGCACGAACTACATCAAATACATACGAAGTAATTTGATCATGAGGGTATTCCAGTTTGTAAAAAGCATCGTAAACGGTTTCTTTTACCACCATAAACTGAACAGAAACTTTTAGTTTTACAAATACATTGTCTTTCGTTTTCGTTTCAATAATAACGTCCAATTGTTGGATTTTTAGATTAACACGCCCCGCAATTCTATCAATTAAGGGAATTTTTAATTGTAGTCCAGAATGTCTAATACTAACAAATTTTCCAAAACGTTCTATAATAACAGCCGTTTGTTGTTTCACTGTGAAGAAGGAGGAAAGGAAAATAAACAGTGCTATGAACAATAAAAATAAGAATGGTACATTCATAATGTGTATAATTTAATTAGAAAATATCTGTTAAATTACAAAAAAACTTTAGGTTTATGCCTGTAAAATCTTTTTATATGAAAAAGCTAACTTTCTCTCTTTGTTTTCTTTTGGTATCTGTCTTAAGTATAGCACAATATCATTATCGAGATTCTAACAGAATTGGAATTACAGTAGGGGTGAACCAATTTACTTTAAATACCGATAATTTTGAAACAAAACCAGCTAATGGTTGGAATGCAGGTTTATCTATGAGAGGTAATTTTTATAACATTTGGGATATGGTTTACGCCATTCAGTTTTCTGAAAACAATTTTTCTGTTGAAACTAATTCTTTAACTTCTTTACAAGAAGAGGTCAATTATAAGATTCCATCGGCTCAAATTTCTTTAGAACTAAGTTATGTACTTGTTGAAAATCATTTATCGATAGAATTTGGTCCATTAGTTCAAATAAATGGTAAGTCAAAAGTGCAATCTGGAAAAGAAAATAATGTGATTTCAGGTACTACTTTATTGGCAAAAGATATCCAAGATATCAATAAATTCAACTTTTATCCAACAGTTGGACTTACTGCCGGAGCGAAACATTTCAGAGTAAATGTTTCTTATCAATATGGAATAACTAATATGTTTGGAAATTTGAATAGCAATTATCCCAATAACAATTTGAAAGCTAATCCAGGAATTCTTAACGGAAATGTTATTATTTATTTATAAAAAAAGTCCCGACTAATTATCGGGACTTTTTGTTTTATATAGTTTCGATTGCTTTTTGAATTCTTGAAATACTTTCTTCTTTTCCAATAATTTCAACAATGTCAAATAGGTGAGGACCTTTTAAAGCGCCTACTAAACTTAATCTAAATGGTTGCATTACTTTACCCATTCCAATTTCGTTTTTAGTTAACCAGTCTTTGACAATAGTTTCAATATTAGCAGATGTAAAATCAGTGATTTCTTCCAGTACAGGAATTAATTCCTGCATTAAAGCCGGTGTTTCCTCTTTCCAGTTTTTCTTAGCCTTTTCATCATAAGCTGTTGGAGCTTCAAAAAAGAAATCACTTAAATCCCAAAATTCAGAAACAAAATTTGCTCTTTCTTTTATTAAGGAAACAATTTTGCTTGTCAGTTCTAGCGAAGTCGAGAACCCTTTTTCTTTTAAAATAACAGCAAAATCTTCGGCTAATTTTTCATCTTTTGCTTGAACTAAATATTGGTGATTAAACCATTTATTTTTCTCAGGATCAAATTTAGCTCCTGCTTTATGCACTCTGTTTAAATCAAAAGCTTCGACTAATTCTTCTAAAGAAAACAATTCTTTATCTGTACCGTCATTCCATCCTAATAAGGCCAGGAAGTTTACTACAGCTTCTGGGAAAAACCCTTTTTCTCTATAACCAGATGAAGTTCCGTCTTCCGTTTTCCACTCTAATGGGAATACTGGAAAACCTAATTTATCTCCATCACGTTTTGATAATTTTCCGTTTCCAACAGGTTTTAAAATCAATGGTAAGTGTGCAAATTCAGGTGCAGCCCATCCAAAAGCATGATACAATAACACGTGTAATGGCATAGATGGCAACCATTCTTCTCCTCGAATTACGTGTGTGGTTTGCATTAAATGATCATCAACAATATTGGCTAAATGATAGGTTGGCATCCCGTCACTTTTAAACAAAACTTTATCATCTAGTAAGTTCGTTTCAAATTTTACATGACCACGAATAATATCTTTAAGATGTAAAATTTCATCCACAGGAGTCTTAAAACGGATTACATAATGTTCTCCATTAGCAATTCTATGTGCAGTTTCCTCTGCAGAAAGCACTAAAGAAGTATCCAGTTTTTCTCTGTTAGTATGATTGTAAATAAAAGTTTTTCCTTGTTCTTCTTCTGATTTTCTGTAGGCATCTAATGCTTCAGGAGTATCAAATGCATAATAGGCCCAACCTGATTGTATCAATTGATCAGCATATTGTTTGTATAAATGTTTTCTTTCGCTTTGACGGTAGGGTCCAAATTTTTCATTTTTTCCAATAGTTTCATCTGGAGCAATTCCTAACCAATCCAGAGCTTCCATAATGTATTCTTCTGCTCCTGGTACAAAACGATTTTGGTCAGTATCTTCAATTCTTAAGAAGAAAGTTCCACCATTTTTTTTGGCAAATAAATAATTAAATAGGGCAGTACGTACACCACCAATATGTAAAGGTCCCGTTGGACTAGGTGCAAAACGCACACGAATTGGGTTTGACATTTTGATATAATTTTTTGCAAAGATACTTAGAAGTTAGAAGTCAGTAGTTAGATGTTAGAAGTTTTTCAAATTATAATGTAAAATTTGGAATTTTGTATTTGATTTTTTGTATTGTTATAATTGTTACTTTTATAGGTTATTATATAGCATTTTTATTTTGAATAGTTCCAATTTTATATATCAAAAATTAGAAGCTTTCATCCGAAAGTATTATTTAAACGAACTAATAAGAGGCATCGTTTTCTTTATTGGTTTGGGTTTATTGTATTTTCTTTTTACCCTGTTCATAGAATATTTTCTTTGGTTGAAGCCATTAGGAAGAAGTATTTTGTTTTGGACTTTTGTTGGGGTAGAAGTGTTCTTACTATTTCGCTTTATTTTGTTTCCCATTTTTAAACTATTAAATTTTAAAAAGGGAATTGATTACAATGATGCTTCAGCTATTATTGGAAATCATTTTTTAGAAGTAAAAGATAAATTACTCAATTTTATTCAGCTTTCTAATCCTGAAAATCATGGAGCAAAATCGGAATTATTATTAGCTTCTATTGAACAAAAAGCGAATGCCTTGCAACCAATTCCTTTTACAAATGCTGTAAATTATAATTCGAATAAGAAATATTTACCGCTTGCTTTGATACCTCTTTTCTTGTTTTTTTCTTTTTATATTTCAGGAAATAAAGGAATCATTACTCAAAGTTTGAATAGAATAGTTCATTTTAATGCTACTTTTTTACCACCTTCCCCTTTTGAATTTGTTGTTTTAAATTCAAATTTGCAAACCGAACAAAACAAAGATTTTGTTTTAAAAGTAAAAACTATTGGAAAAGTAGTTCCTGAAAATGTTATGATTTTCATTAATGATGAAAGCTATTTTATGGAAACTATTAAGCCTGGTGAATTTCAGTTTACAATTGAAAAACCTACTACCGATATTAATTTTCATTTACAGGGTAATGCTGTTTCATCTGTGGATTATCTTTTGAAAGTTGTTGCTGTTCCTTCTATTTTAAATTTTGAAATGCTTTTGAATTATCCTTCTTATCTTCATCGTAAGGCAGAAATTATCAAAGGGAATGGTAATGCCGTTATTCCTGAAGGAACTAAAGTAACTTGGAAAATTAATACTCAGGCAACGCAAAAAGTGGTTTTTTCTAATGGAAATTCTGTTTCTGAATTTTCTAAATCAAAAAAAAGCTTTGTTTTAGCTAAAAATATTACTGAAAATACAGATTATCAAATTATTAGCTCTAATTCTTCCATAAAAAACTATAAAAAACTCAATTATCAGTTATCCGTAATCAAAGATCAGTATCCTAGCATTACAGTGAATCAGGCTCCGGATAGTTTACACGTTGCATCTAATTATCTTTTAGGAAAAATTAGTGATGATAATGGTTTACGATTTTTACAAATTGTCTATTATGAATCTAATAAACCTGCAACTGCCAAACGTGGAACAATTTCTATTAAGCAAGGAGTTTTCGATCAATTTGTTTTTTCATTTCCTGCTAATTTTCCTGTCAAAGAAGGTGTGACTTATGATTATTATTTTGAAGTTTTTGATAATGATGTTTTACATCGTTTTAAAAGTGCTAAGTCCGCGGTATTTTCTAATCGTATCCGAACTGCCGAAGAAAAACAAGATATGCTTTTGCAACAGCAATCTAACAATATTGATGGTTTACAAAAGTCTTTAAAAAATCAAGATAAACAATTTTCACAGTTAGATAAGATCCAAAAATCTGGAAAAGAAAAAGAAAATTTTGAATTTAATGACCAACAAAAAATAAATGATTTTATCCAACAGCAAAAAAATCAAGATGAGATGATACTTAATTTTATGGATAAAATGAAAAATAATTTAGATGAATTTAAATCAAAAAAAGAAGATGAATTCAAAAAAGAATTAGAAAAACGAATCGATAGAAATAATACCGAATTGGAAAAAAATCAAAAGCTTTTAGATGAATTAAAATCTTTGAATGATAAATTAAAGAATGAAGATTTATTAGAAAAATTAGATCAGTTCAAACAAACTAGTAAAAATCAAATTAAAAATTTACAACAATTAGTTGAACTTACTAAGAAGTATTATGTTCAAAAAAAGGCTGAACAAGTAGCTGATAAATTAGATAAACTTTCTAATAAGCAAGATAAACTTTCCGAAAGTGAAAAGGAGAATTCATTAAATAAACAACAGGAAATTAATAAAGAATTTGATGCAATTCAAAAAGATTTAGATGAATTACAAAAGGAAAATAAAGAATTAAAATCTCCTTTAGATATTCCTAATAATGATTCAAACGAAAAAAATATTAATGATGATTTAAATAAAGCTTCTGATGAATTAAAGAATAATAATACTTCTAAAGCTAAACCAAATCAAAAAAAAGCTGCCAAAAAAATGAAGTCTATGTCCTTGAAAATGGAACAAGGTATGGAAGGTGCAGAGATGGAACAAATGGAAGAGGATGTAAAAATGTTACGTCAGGTTTTAGATAATTTATTAGCCTTTTCTTTATCAGAGGAAGCGGTTATGGCTCGTTTTAAATCATTGAACTCGGCTTCACCAGCTTTTAATAAAAATATAAAATTACAGCAAGATTTACGATTGCAATTTAAGCATATTGATGATAGTTTATTTGCTATGTCTTTACGTAATCCTAAGTTCACAGAAGAAATAACGAAAGAAGTGGGTAATGTGCAATACAATATTGATAAATCTCTTGAAAGTTTAACCGATTCACAGTTTTCTAAAGGTATTTCTCATCTACAATATGCTGTTGCTTCCGCTAATAAATTAGGTGATTTTTTAAGTGAATTGCTAAACAGCATGCAAATGTCTTTATCCAGTATGGGTCAAGGAAAATCTAAATCAGGTAAAAGTGAAGGTATGCAATTGCCGGATATTATTTCCAAACAACAATCACTTGCTGATAAAATGAAAGCCGGAATGAAGCCAGGAGAATCTCAAAAAGGAAATATAGGCGATAAAAAGAATGGTGATTCCGGTCAGGATGGAGAAGGAGATGCCCGTTCTATTATGGAAATATATAAAGAACAAAAAGCTTTACGCGAAGCCTTAGAAGGAGAGTTAAAAAAGCAAGGTTTGGGCAATTCCGGCCAAAGTACTTTAGAAAAAATGAAGGATCTTGAGAAGCAGTTATTGAATAAAGGTTTTAAAAATGAAACGATTCAAAAGGCTAATAATATCAAACAGGAATTACTAAAATTAAATACTGCTATCCGTCAACAGGGAGAAGATAATAAACGTCAATCTGAAACCAATCTAAAAGATTTTTCTAACACTTCAAAAGCTTTACCTAACAGCTTATTAGAATATCTTAAAAGCATAGAAATATTAAATAGACAATCATTACCTTTGCGCTCGAATTTTAACCGCAAGGTTCAAGAATATTTTAATACAAAATGATAGATTTTAATTACGAATGTGATTTTACTTTAGAGAACGAAGAAGCTATTTCTGCATGGTTGTCTGCTGTTATTATTTCTGAAAATAAGAATGAAGGTGAAATAAATTATATTTTTTGTGATGACGAATATCTTCATAAAATCAATATGGAATATTTAAATCACGATACTCTTACCGATATTATTAGTTTTGATTATACTGTAGGTAATGAATTAAATGGTGATATATTTATTTCTGTAGAACGTGTTCAGGATAATGCTAATGATTTTAATGTTTCTTTCGATGAAGAATTAAAGCGTGTTATTGTTCATGGTGTTCTTCATTATTGTGGTTATAAAGACAAGGATGAAGAAAGCGAACAATTAATGCGCGCAAAAGAAGATGAAAAAATTGCTATGTTCCACGTGGAACAGTAATCTTAAAATTCTACTTTTGAATAATATGTTCCACGTGGAACGTTTGAAAAAATAATAAAAATATGCTTCCGTAGGAAGCGAAATTTAAACTGGTTTTTTTGAATTCATTTTTTGTAATTGTTTTCAAAATGGCTTCCCTGAAAAGAGGGTAAATAATAAAAAGAATGTTTCTAGAAGAGTATGATGTAATTGTTGTTGGTGCTGGTCACGCAGGTTCTGAAGCTGCTGCCGCTGCCGCAAATTTGGGTTCAAAAACTTTATTGGTTACAATGAGTTTGCAAAACATTGCCCAGATGTCTTGTAATCCTGCAATGGGTGGAATTGCAAAAGGTCAAATTGTTCGTGAGATTGATGCGCTTGGTGGTTATTCAGGAATTGTTTCTGATAGAACGGCAATTCAATTTAAAATGTTGAACAAATCAAAAGGACCTGCCATGTGGTCTCCGCGAGTTCAAAGTGACCGTATGCGTTTTGCCGAAGAATGGAGAATGATGTTAGAAGGAACACCAAATCTAGATTTCTATCAGGAAATGGTTAAAGGTTTGATTATTGAAAACGGAAAAGTAAAAGGAATTAAAACTTCGCTTGGAGTCGAGATCCGTTCTAAATCGGTTGTGTTAACCAATGGAACTTTTTTGAATGGATTGATTCATATTGGAGAAAAACAATTTGGTGGAGGTAGAGCAGGAGAAAGTGCTGCTCACGGAATTACCGAAGATTTAATCGAAGCTGGTTTTGAAGCTGGAAGAATGAAAACAGGAACGCCTCCACGTGTGGATGGTCGTTCTTTGGATTATTCTAAAATGAACGAAGAAAAAGGAGATGCAAAACCTTCTAAGTTTTCTTATTCGGATTTGACTTCTCCATTAACGCATCAACGTTCTTGTTATATGACGTACACTTCTAATGAGGTGCACAATATTTTAAGAGAAGGTTTTGATCGTTCTCCAATGTTCAATGGTAGAATTAAAAGTATAGGTCCAAGATATTGTCCTTCTATCGAAGATAAAATTAATCGTTTTGCTGATAAAGAACGTCACCAACTTTTTGTGGAACCAGAAGGTTGGAATACTTGTGAAGTTTATGTAAATGGTTTTTCAACTTCGCTTCCAGAGGATATTCAATTTAAAGCTTTACGTACAGTAGCAGGTTTTGAGAATGTAAAATTCTTTAGACCAGGTTATGCTATCGAATATGATTATTTTCCACCGACACAATTAAAACATACTTTAGAAACAAAGTTAGTTGAAGGTTTGTATTTTGCTGGACAGATTAATGGAACAACTGGTTATGAAGAAGCTGCTTCGCAAGGATTGATGGCTGGTATTAACGCGCATTTAAAAGTTCATGAAAAAGCACCTTTAATTTTAAAAAGGGACGAAGCTTATATTGGGGTTTTAATTGACGACTTAATTACGAAAGGTACAGAAGAACCTTATCGTATGTTTACATCACGTGCTGAGTATAGAACTTTATTGCGTCAGGATAATGCCGATTTTAGATTAACTCCAATGTCTTATGAAATAGGATTAGCTTCTGAAGCTCGTTTACGCAGAATGGAACGTAAATTAAACGAATCTGAAAAAATGGTTTCGTTTTTTAGAGAAACTAGTATTACGATAGGAGAGACCAATCCAATTTTAGAAGCAAAAGAATCGGCACCAATTTCGCAAGGCGATAAAATGTTTAAAATTTTCTCCCGTCCGCAAATTGATTTAGAAGATATGATGAAGTTTGAAAAAGTTCAAGCTTACGTTGCCGAAAATGATTTAGACGAAGAAATTTTAGAACAAGCCGAAATTCAGGTAAAATATTCGGGCTATATCGAAAAGGAAAGAAATAATGCTGATAAATTGTCCCGTTTGGAAGATGTAAAAATCCCTGAAGATTTTGATTATAATAAAATTAAATCGATGTCGATAGAGGCGAAGCAAAAATTAAATAAAATCCGTCCGGTAACTATTTCTCAGGCTTCAAGAATTAGCGGAGTTTCTCCAAGTGATATTTCGGTATTGCTAATTTATATGGGACGATAAGATTTGAGATTGTAAACAAATGCTAACGATTTTTGATTTAATGTGCAATCAAAAATCGTTAATCTATAATCTGCAATCAGCATGTTCCACGTGAAACTACGCTGTTAACCCTTATGAATACTAAAAAAAGTCTGTTTCTTTTATTTTTAAATTTAGCAAACTTTTAAACTGATTACTAAAAACGGACCACTGACCACTATAAAACTAAAATGGATATTTCAAATAAAAAACATTTTCTTACTGTAAAAGATCATTCAGTTTCAAAAGAAATCTTCGAATTATATTATGACGAAAATTTGGATATGTTGATTACACATCCACAACCTAGTTTAGAAAATTTAGGGAAGTATTACGAAAGTGAAGATTATATTTCGCATACGGATAACAAAAGATCTTTATTTGAAAAAGCCTATCATTTTGTAAAAGGAATTGCTTTAAAAAATAAATTGAATTTAATTAATTCTCAGCAATCCCAAAAAGGCCGAATTTTAGATATTGGTGCCGGGACAGGTGATTTTTTAATGGTTGCTAAAAATGACGGTTGGCAAACAGTGGGAATTGAACCGAGCGATAGAGCGAAGGGTATAGCAAAGAATAAAGGAATTTCTTTTGTTGAAAATACATCTGCTTTAGAAAATCATTCTTTTGATGTGATTACAATGTGGCATGTTTTAGAACATGTACCCGATTTAGAATTTCAAATCAAAGAACTGAAACGTTTATTAAAACCGGATGGGACGCTTATTGTTGCAGTACCTAATTTTAAATCTTTCGATGCTAAATATTATGATTCGTTTTGGGCAGCTTATGATGTGCCTATTCATTTTTGGCATTTTTCCAAAAAAGCTATTCAAATGCTTTTTGCAAAAGAAAATATGAAATTAGAAAAAGTGCTTCCAATGAAATTTGATTCTTTTTATGTGAGTTTGCTTTCTGAAAAATACAAAAACGGAAAAATGAATTTTATAAAAGCATTTTTTATCGGATTGCAGTCAAATTGGAAAGCAAAACAAAATTTAGAGTATTCTTCCTTAATTTACGTGCTAAAAAACAACCAAAACTCATTTTAAAGCCTTTTAAGAGGCTTTTTTTGTTTAAATAGTATTATTTGCTGTCTTTTTTTAGATTTATCTTTATTCTTAATTTATTTAATTCGTTTTTTATAGCAATAAATTATGGGTTTTGGTTTTATTATAGTAATTCTTAATAGTTTAAAATTTTCCCATTTTTTTGTTGTTTCTTAGGTTACTATCTATTTTTTTATATTTTTGCTTCAATCACATCAATTACACAATTTAATCACAATGAAGAAATTATTATTAATTATTGCAATTTCTATTTCAGTTGTTGCTTGTAACGACAAAACTGCCGAAGTTAAAGAAATGAAAACAGCTTATGTAGATACTTCGGAATTAATGAAGGAATATACAGAAGCAAAAGATCTTGAAGCAAAATATAAAGCACAATCAGAAGAAAAAGGGAGACAATTAGAAGCTGAAATTAATCGTTTTAAACAAGATGCTGCTAATTTCCAATCTCAGGCTCAAGCTAATGGTCAGGAATGGGCCCAAAAAAGAGGAGCTGAATTGCAAAAAAGAGAGCAACAATTAGGTTATGCTCAACAAGCTTTGGCACAACAATTACAACAAGAAAGTGGTGCAGAAATGGATACGCTTATCAAAGGAGTTAAAAAGTTTATTAAAGATTACGGTAAAGAAAAAGGTTATTCTTATATCTACGGAACAGGTGATGCTGCGACTATTTTATATGCAGAGGATAAATATGATATTACTAAAGATATCATTAAAGCTTTGAATGACAAATACAAAGCTTCTTCTAAATCAGAAACTAAAGCTGAAGAAAAGAAATAATTCTTTCTATAAATAATTAAAATGCCTTCATTTCTAATTTGAATTGAAGGCATTTTTTATTTACTTTTAGCTTTTAAATTATATTTAAGAAAATACTTATATTACTTATAAATGCAAACCTTATCAGAAGCCGCAAAATATACTTTACAGTTCATTAACCAAACCCAGCGTTCGGTTTTTTTGACTGGAAAAGCGGGTACGGGTAAGACTACTTTACTTCGGGAAATAATTGAAACTACGCATAAAAATACTGTGGTGGTGGCACCTACAGGTATTGCCGCTCTAAATGCCGGCGGCGTTACGATTCATTCGATGTTTCAATTGCCGTTTAGCGGATTTATTCCTTCGCATACTGCCGAATCTCAATTTTCCGAAACGGTCAAATTTGAAACTAAGGAAAGTTTGCGTAGGCATTTTAAAATGAACAGTTTAAAGAAATCGGTGATTCGAAATATGGAATTACTGGTTATTGACGAAGTGAGTATGCTTCGTGCCGATTTGCTGGACGCGATGGATTATATGATGCAAACCGTTCGCAAAAAAACGGCTCCTTTTGGTGGTGTTCAGGTTTTGTTTATTGGCGATTTATTACAATTACCCCCTGTGATTCGGGATGAAGAATGGCGTACTCTGCGTAATTATTACAAAGGGAAATTCTTTTTTCATTCGCATGTAGTTCAGCAAAGTCCGCCGTTGTATATCGAGTTGTCTAAGATTTTCAGACAGACGGATTCTAGTTTTATTTCGGTTTTAAATAATTTGAGGAATAACCAAATTACCCCTGAAGATGTTCAGACTTTAAACCAATATGTCAAACCCGATTTTGATTTAAAAGCTAACAAAGGTTATATTACCTTGACCACTCATAATGCTAAAGCCGATGCTATGAATGCACAGTCTTTGGAAGATTTGAAAGGGGAGTTAATTACGTATACACCTGAAATTACAGGCGATTTTCCAGAGAAAATTTACCCGATTGAATACAATTTGCAATTGAAAGTGGGAGCTCAAATCATGTTTGTGAAAAACGATTTGGCTTTCGAAAAAAACTATTTCAATGGCAAAATGGGAATTATCAAATCACTTTCAAGTCAGGAAATATTAGTTCATTTTCCGGAAGAAAATAAAACCATTGAAGTAGAAAGATACGAATGGCAAAACATCCGATACAAAGTCAATGCCTTAACCAAGGAAGTAGAAGAGGAGGTGTTGGGAACTTTTGTGCATTATCCTATCAAATTGGCTTGGGCCATAACCATCCATAAAAGTCAGGGTTTAACTTTTGACAAGGCAGCGCTTGATGTTTCGCAGGTTTTTATGCCGGGACAAGCGTATGTGGCTTTATCGCGTTTACGTTCGTTAGAGGGCTTAATTTTACTGTCTCCGTTGCGAATGAATGGTATTTCCAACGACCAGGATGTGATGGATTATGCCCAAAATAAAGCCACTGAGGAAGTATTGAAGCAATCTTTACATTTTGAAACTAAGAATTTTATTCATAATTATTTGATTAACTGTTTCGATTGGTACGATTTGGCTCAGGAATGGCGCAATCATAAATTCAGTTATTCGGATAAATCGGAAAGTTCTATAAAATCCAAAAATGCGCTTTGGGCAGCCAAACAACTTGCAACTATCGAATCGGTTTTGGATCCATCCAAAAAATTCATCATTCAGTTGAATAAAATTTTTGCCAATGAAACGGTCGATTTGATTCATGTTTCTGAACGTATTCAGGCTGCTATTGGTTATTTTTTCAAACCAATGGATGATTTGGTTTTTGAAATTTTATGGAAAATCGAAGAAGTCAAACGTGCTAAAAAAGCCAAAGCTTATTTTGAAGAATTATCCGAATTGGAAGAGTTACAATCTAAAGCAGTTCTGCGATTGATGAAAGCCAAATTACTTATCGAAACCGTCATGGCAGGAAAGGCTATTTCTAAAGAAAAACTCAGTTCGGACGAGATTAAAAAATATCTTTCAAGGAAAAAAGAAGCCATCCAAAATCAGTTCAAAGCAACCCATGTGAATTTGATTGAAGATGATGCGGATGTAGACCGTTATATTTCGAAGAAAAAAGATAAAAAGGAACCGAAAAAATCGACAGTTGAAGAGACTTTCGATCTTTGGATTGCCAAACATTCGATTGAGGATATTGCCAAAATTCGAACGTTAACGGTAAACACCATTCAGGGACATTTGGTCAAATTAATTCAGGACAAAAGAATTTCTATTAGCGAAATTTTGCCTCAGGATACAATTGATGAATTGGCGGAAGCCTTCAAATACTACAAAGAAGAATCGTTAACCCCAATGAAAGAACAATTTGGTGACAAATACAGCTGGGAAGAATTGCGAATGTTCAAGGCGAGTTTGAATTAGTTTTGGTAGACGAATTCCACTAATTCACTCGAACAGCATTGAGTTTAAATTTCACTAAAGAATTTATAATCAGAAATATTTGTGAAATTTTTAGCTGCTAATTGATTTGTGGAAATCCGTGCAATTCGTGGTTAATTAAATTTTTTATACTTTTGCAAAAAATTTTTCTAAACTTAAACTGTTTATAGCATGCAACTGTACAACACCTTAAGCGCAGAAGAAAGAGCTGAATTGATTGATCAAGCAGGTAAACAACGTCTTACGTTGTCTTTCTATGCGTATGCCAAAATTGAAGATCCCAAAAAATTTCGTGATGATTTATTTATTGCCTGGAATGCACTCGATGCACTAGGTCGTATTTACGTTGCACATGAAGGTATTAACGCTCAGATGAACGTTCCTGCCGAAAATTTTGAAGCTTTCAGAGAAACGCTGGAAGTGTATGATTTCATGAAAGGCATTCGCTTGAATGTAGCTGTTGAACATGACGATCACGCATTTTTAAAATTAACAATCAAAGTACGTCACAAGATTGTTGCTGACGGACTAAACGATGATACTTTTGATGTAACCAACAAAGGGGTTCACTTGAAAGCCAAAGAATTCAACGAAATTCTGGAAGATCCAAATACTATTGTGGTAGATTTTAGAAATCACTACGAGAGTGAAGTAGGTCATTTTAAAGGCGCTATCACTCCTGATGTAGAGACTTTTAGAGAAAGTTTACCTATTATCAACGAACAACTTCAGGACTTTAAAGAAGACAAAAATCTGGTAATGTACTGCACCGGTGGTATTCGTTGTGAAAAAGCCAGCGCTTATTTCAAACACCAAGGTTTTAAAAATGTTTTCCAATTGGAAGGTGGAATCATCAATTATGCGAAACAAATCCAGGAAGAAGGTTTGGAAAGCAAATTCATTGGTAAAAACTTCGTTTTTGATAATCGTTTAGGAGAAAGAATCACGGATGATATTATTGCACAATGCCATCAGTGTGGAAAACCATGTGATAATCATACCAATTGCGCTAATGATGGTTGCCATTTATTGTTTATCCAATGTGACGACTGTAAAGCAGCTATGGAAAATTGCTGTTCTACCGAATGTCAGGAAATCACGCATTTACCATACGAAGAGCAAATCAAACTAAGAAGCGGAAAACAAGTAGGAAATAAGGTTTTCCGTAAAGGAAAATCAGAAAGTTTGAAATTCAAACATTCAGGAAATTTACCAAACGCTGCCTTAGCTACTGCTTCAAGAACAAATGATATTCGCCAGAAAATAAAAGTAAAAAAGACCTTAGTAGGTAAAGCCGAGCATTATTATGTAAAAGCGGGAATTGGTCTTTTTACGATTGAAAACCAAGAATTGAATTTGGGTGATAAAATCCTTATCTCGGGTCCAACAACAGGAAATCAGGAATTGGTTTTAGAAAAAATGTTTGTTAATGGATACGAAGGAACTCAGGCTGTAGCTGGCGACAAACTAACATTTGCAGTTCCTTTTAGAATTCGTTTATCTGATAAATTATATAAAATTTTAGACTAATTTATCATGACATTGACGAATAAAATTGAGCTCATGGCTCCCGCTGGGAACTTTGAGTCACTTCAGGCTGGAATAGATAATGGTGCTGATTCGGTTTACTTTGGGGTAGAGCAATTAAATATGCGCGCCCGTTCGACAGTAAACTTTACCATAGACGATTTACCGGAAATTGCCCGACGTTGTGAGGAAAAAAAGGTGAGAAGTTACCTGACTTTGAACACCATCATTTACGATCACGATTTATCGGTTGTAAAAACTTTATTGAATAAAGCCAAAGAAGCCAATATTACTGCGGTTATTGCTTCGGACCAGGCAGTTATTGCTATGGCGAGAAGCATTGGAATGGAAGTGCATATTTCCACTCAGTTGAATATCACTAATATTGAAACTATTCGATTCTATAGCCTTTTTGCCGATACGATGGTTTTAAGTCGCGAATTGAGTTTGCGTCAGGTAAAAAGCATCACTTCTCAAATTGAAAAAGAGCAAATAAAAGGTCCCTCAGGGAATTTAGTAGAAATCGAAATTTTTGGTCACGGTGCCTTGTGTATGGCAGTTTCAGGTAAATGTTATTTGAGTCTGCATTCGCATAATTCTTCAGCCAACAGAGGTGCCTGCAAGCAAAATTGCCGCAAAAAATATACCGTAATCGACCAGGAGAGCGGATTCGAAATCGAGTTGGATAATGAATACATGATGTCGCCAAAAGATCTATGCACTTTGGATTTTCTGGATCAGGTAATCGATTCGGGTATTCAGGTTTTAAAAATTGAAGGTCGTGGCCGTGCTCCGGAATATGTGGCAACAGTAATCAAAACTTATCGTGAGGCGATTGATAGCTATTACGAAGGAACTTATTCGAAAGAAAAAGTGGCTGTGTGGATGGAAGCATTGAATACGGTTTACAATCGCGGATTTTGGGCCGGATATTATTTGGGTCAGGAATTAGGTGAATGGAGTGAAGTTCCCGGTTCTGTGGCTACCCAGAAAAAAGTGTATATTGGAAAAGGAACACATTATTTCCCAAAAGCCGAGATTGGTCAATTTAAAATTGAGGCTTACGATATTAAAATTGGAGATAAAATTTTAATTACGGGACCTAACACAGGAGCTCAGGAAATGCTTATTGAAGAAATGTTTGTGAACGATGCTCAAGCCGATAAAGCAACCAAAGGAGATGATTGTACGTTCAAATTGCCATTCCGAATCCGTATGTCGGACAAATTATATAAAATTGTGGAAGCCTAATGGTTATAGTTACCTTGCAAAGAGATAAATGTATTGGTTGTAATTATTGCGTAGAAATGGCTCCATTACAGTTTCAAATGTCTAAAAAAGACGGTAAATCAGTTTTATTGCATTCGCAAAATGCCAAAGGGTTTTTTACCTTAAAATCGCATGATTACAGCATTGCCGAAAGTTGTGAATTAGCCGTAAAAGCCTGTCCTGTGAAAATAATTACAATAAAAGAAACTTAGCTATTTGTCTTAGGATTACTACGCTTAATTACTGTCCATTTTAAAAAATATAATCAGACGACAATACTTTTATTGCAAAATTTGTATCTTTATGATTGGAAAAATAATCAAAATTGATTGTCAATATGTTGAAATACAGCATCAATAGTATTCAAATTATAAAATCAATTGCTACGTATTTAGTGTGCTTGTCAACTTATGGTGCATTTTCACAGTCTGCAGAAAAACAAATAATCCAGATTGAAAAAATGGAGTATGGCTATAACGCCAACATCGTGGAAGCAACAAATGGATTTGCACCCAATTATAATTTCCGAGTAATTTTGGCCACAGATGATGCAATTGCTGAAAAGATGAAACAAAGCATCCTTTCAGCAATAAATGCCCGTTGGAATGCCGTTGCCCTTAATCCCCAACTGAAATTGCGTCAGATTGACAACCTTTTCAATTCATCCAATTTCAAAACGAAATTAAGAAACAGAAAAAACGGTAGCTGGCATTTATTTTTTCAAATAATTGACAACGGTCCTTATCCAATAACTGATAAAAAAAAGAACGTGTTTTCAAACGTGTTTGATACCGGCCCATTATTCGAAAGTCTCGATAATGCCCCATATCATATGCGTTTCAAAGCATTAATTGTTGACGGAAACAACGAGTCCGTAATTTTTTCTAATGAAATGATGGTCGAAATGCAAAGGTCTTTGGTTCCTGATGGTAAAATTTTGCTTCGAAAAATTCCTGCACTTACGGAATCTTTTCTTCAGGCATTTGACAAAGCTGTTCAAATTTTTTTTTCCAGTACTCCACAAAAAGAGCTGAAACTGGAAGTTACACCAGCTTGCCTGTTTTTAGATGTTGATAAAACATTGGAAAAAGTTCAAAAACTAAATTTTGTTGCCAAAAATGACTCCCTAATAGAACAACTTCAATTAAAACAAGAATGGATAATTCAAAAAACTAAAATCCGAAAAACAAAAAGAGTAAATAATTTTGGGAATAACCTTTTCAATACCTCTCTTACCTTATTGTCCAGCTTGGAAACAGACAAAATAAGAGCAATAAGATATTTGGCAAAATTTGGTTTTATGGATGTCAATGACAATGTTTCCTATTTTTGTGAAATTCCTTTTATCGAAGAAACTCGGGAAGGGAAAGAACGCGAATTAACTAGGGATTCCAACGGAAATAAATCATACAACACCTACCTCAAAGGTCAATCTAGCACAAATCGGTTTATTGACCCAAAGCAAATATCCTATTTGATACGTGGCAAGGATACCATTGGCCATTTCAAAATTATAATAGGAAATAGTATAGATTCAAAAAATCATTTCTCGCAAAGTTGGGATGGAAAAAACGAATCCTCCATAAGCAAAATACCCGAATTTTGGAATAATTCCTCTTCAGAGCAAAATGGTACAACTCCTTATATTCTGGAAGGCGAACTCTACAAAATTCCTTTTGTGATTGAAAACAGCAAAGCCGGAAACCAAACTGATCTTGAGATTAATGGACAAGAAATGACAACCTTAAAAATCTATAATAAAAAGCCCGTTTTTGGCTTATTATATTCTACTCCAACTGATGAAAAAGTGTTTAACATTTTAATGATGCTTTCAACGCTGCGATTCAATTCCATTCTATAAAACAGTATCCTTTGAGTTTAAATTCAACCCATTACAGCATCTTTTGTAATGGGTTTTTTTAGTATAAATTTATGATTTATTGCTCTTTTGAACGGTTGTAACTTAAAACTAAAAAATACTATCTTTACACATTAATCGTTTTAAGAACTTAAGTTGCTTTTTTGCAACACTACATATAAAATTATGGCATGTACAAGTTGTTCAACTTCTGATGGTGGTTCACCTAAGGGTTGCAAAAATAATGGGACTTGCGGCACCGACAGCTGCAACAAATTAACGGTTTTCGATTGGCTTTCTAATATGAGTTTGCCTAATGGCGATGCCCCTTTTAATTGTGTTGAAGTCCGTTTTAAAAATGGAAGAAAAGAGTTTTTTCGCAATACCGAAAAATTGACTTTGAGTATGGGGGATATTGTTGCTACAGTAGCTTCTCCTGGTCATGATATTGGAATTGTTACGCTTACAGGTGAATTGGTTCGTATCCAAATGAAGAAAAAAGGAATCAATCCGGATGCGAATGATATTCCTAAAATTTACCGTAAGGCTTCTCAAAAAGACATCGATATTTGGACAGCAGCCCGTGATAAAGAAGAGCCAATGAAAGTACGAGCACGCGAATTAGCGATTGCTCAAAAACTAGAAATGAAAATATCTGATATCGAATTTCAAGGAGACGGTTCTAAAGCAACTTTTTATTATACTGCTAATGATCGTGTCGATTTTAGACAATTAATTAAAGACTTTGCTAAAGAATTCAATACCCGAATCGAAATGAAACAAGTAGGTTTCCGTCAGGAAGCGGCTCGTTTAGGAGGAATTGGTTCGTGCGGACGTGAATTGTGTTGTTCGACTTGGTTAACGGATTTCAGAAGCGTAAATACTTCGGCGGCGCGTTACCAACAATTGTCCTTAAATCCTCAAAAATTAGCCGGACAATGTGGAAAGTTAAAATGTTGTTTGAACTATGAGTTAGATACTTATATGGATGCCTTAAAAGGTTTTCCAGAATTTGAAACCAAATTAATTACCGAAAAAGGAGATGCTGTTTGTCAAAAACAGGATATTTTCAAAGGATTAATGTGGTTTGCTTATACCAATAATTTTGCCAATTGGCACGTTCTAAAGATTGATAAGGTTAAAGAAATTATTGCCGAAAATAAGTTAAAAAATAAAGTTTCATCATTAGAAGATTACGCTATTGAAGTGACTCAAGAGGTTGAAAAAGACTTCAATAACGCAATGGGTCAAGAAAGTTTAACACGTTTTGATCAGCCAAAAAGAAACAAGCGAAACAATAAAAAGGCTAAAAAAACAGTTGAAAGTACAGCGGCAACACCAAATGCTAAAAAACCGTCACATAAAAATAAACCATCTAATAAACCAGCACAGGGAGCTCCAACAGCTACAACTGAGCAAAAACAAGCAGGAGATAAAAAGTCCAAAGGACCTAGAAAACCTATAATTATTAAAAAAAATGAAGCTAAAAAATAGCGTTTTAATACTTTTAGTGAGCGTGTTCTTTTTGTCTTGTGATGACAAAAGGGTTTTTGATGAGTACAAGTCGGTAGGGAGTGCTTGGCATAAAGATAGTGTGGTTTCTTTTAACTTACCAGAATTGGATTCGACTAAAAAATACGATCTTTTTTTAAATATCAGGGACAATAATAATTATCCGTTTAGCAATTTATTTTTGATTGTAAGTTTAGAAAAACCAAATGGTTATACTAAAGTAGACACTTTAGAATACGAAATGGCGGCACCTGACGGTACCCTTTTAGGTAACGGATTTACAGATATCAAAGAAAGTAAATTGTACTATAAAGAAAATGTAAAATTTAGAGGAAAATACAAACTCCATATCAAACAAGCCGTTAGAGAAGGAGGAAAAGTTCCTGGAGTTACCCAATTAGAGGGTATTACAGAAGTGGGTTTAAGAATTGAAAAAAAGAATAAAAAATAGTTATGGCAGTTAAAAAGACAAATAATACAGAACAGGATATTAAATATTATGCTAAAAAATTCTGGAAGTTTTTCTTTTATGGATTAGGAGGCGTTTTTCTCTTTTTCTTATTTGCTTCCTGGGGTCTTTTTGGACCTATGCCTTCTTTTGAAGATTTAGAAAATCCAGATTCTAATTTGGCAACCGAAATTATATCATCAGATGGGGTTGTAATTGGGAAATATTTTCAGGTAAATCGTTCGCAATTAAAGTATTCTGATTTACCTAAAAATTTGGTTGATGCATTAGTAGCAACTGAAGATGAGCGTTTTTACGAGCATTCAGGAATTGACGGTAGAGGTACTTTAAGAGCTATTTTAAGCTTAGGGACAAATGGTGGAGCGAGTACTTTAACCCAGCAATTAGCAAAACAACTTTTTCACGGAGAAGGTTCTAAATTTCTACCTTTTCGTATCGTTCAAAAAGCGAAAGAGTGGATTATTGCTATTCGATTAGAAAGACAATATACTAAGAATGAGATTCTTGCAATGTATTGTAACGTGTATGATTTTGGAAATTATGCAGTAGGAGTGAGTTCGGCAGCTCAGACTTATTTTTCAAAAACACCTAAAGAATTAACGGTAGACGAATCGGCAATTTTGGTGGGTATGTTCAAAAATTCTGGTTTATATAATCCTGTTAGAAATCCTGTGGGTGTTAAAAACCGTAGAAATGTGGTGTTGGCACAAATGGAAAAAGCGGGTATGATTACCAATGCACAGAAAGAAAAATTACAAGAGTTGCCTATCAAATTGAAATTTAAATTAGAAAGCCATAGAGAAGGTACGGCAACCTATTTTAGAGAATATTTGAGAGATTATTTAAAAAAATGGGCCGAAACCAACAAAAAACCAGATGGTACGGACTACGATATTTACAAAGACGGTTTAAAAATTTATACTACAATAGATTCAAGAATGCAAGCCCATGCCGAAGAAGCAGTGGCTGCCCATATGGCGAATCTTCAAGAGGAGTTTTTTATAGAACAAAAGAATAACAAAAATGCTCCTTTTGTAAGCATAACCGAAAAGGAAACCAATCGTATATTAAAACAAGCCATGAAGGCATCTAATCGTTGGTTTATTATGAAATCAATGGAAAAAACGGATGATGAGATCATTGAATCTTTCAATAAGAAAGTCCCAATGACCGTATTTACTTGGAAAGGTGAGAAAGATACCATTATGACTCCGTTGGATTCTATCCGTTATTACAAACACTTTTTACAGGCAGGTTTAATGGCAATGGAACCACAAACAGGTCATATAAAAGCTTGGGTAGGTGGAATTAATTATAAGTATTTCCAATACGATCACGTAGCACAAGGAGCAAGACAAGTAGGTTCTACCTTTAAACCCTTTGTTTATGCCACCGCAATTGAGCAGTTAAATATGTCGCCATGTGATACCATTATTGATGCGCCATTCACTATTCCTGTAGGACGTCATCATGTAACTGAAACCTGGACACCTAGAAACTCTAATAACACTTATCTTGGAATGGTAACGCTTAAAAAAGCGTTGGCCAATTCTATTAATACGGTTTCGGCTAAATTAATTGACAAAGTAGGTCCTGAGGCGGTTATTAAATTAACGCACAAATTAGGGGTTAAAACTCAAATCCCTGCTCAACCTTCCATTGCACTTGGAGCGGTTGATATTACGGTTGAAGAAATGGTAGCAGCTTACAGTACATTTGCTAACCAAGGTGTTTATAATAAACCACAATTTTTATCCCGTATTGAAGATAAAAGTGGGGTAGTAATCTATGAGCCTATTCCAGAATCTCATGATGTGTTGAATAAAGATATTGCTTTTGCAGTAGTTAAATTGTTGGAAGGGGTAACCGAAGGCGGTTCTGGTTCTCGATTACGAACAGAATACGGAGGAAGTGGAGATAATAGATGGACTGGATATCCGTATATGTTTACTAACCCAATCGCAGGTAAAACAGGTACTACACAAAATCAATCAGATGGTTGGTTTATGGGAATGGTTCCAAATTTAGTAACTGGTGTTTGGGTAGGATGTGAAGACCGTTCGGCACGTTTTAAAAGTCTTACCTACGGACAAGGAGCTACGGCTGCCTTACCTGTTTGGGGGTATTTTATGAAATTGTGTTATCAAGATCCTAATCTTAAAGTGTCGAAAGAACCTTTTGAAAGACCGGCTAATCTTTCTATAAAAGTAGATTGTTATCAGCCAAGAGTTGTTAGAGATACAGTCGCTAAAGATACCGTTCAAACAACAGATGAATTTGAATTATAGAAGTGAAATAGAGAACCTCCCAATCGGGAGGTTTTTTTATGAATGTTAATGGACCACATTATTTTTTTTCATTTGAAAATAAAGCCTTATTTTTAATAAAAAAAGAAATCGATTCGTTATGATTAACAAAAAAGTAAATAACGTTCATGAGGCGCTCCAAGGAATTGAAGATTGTATGACTTTGATGTTGGGTGGTTTTGGATTATGTGGTATTCCTGAGAATTCCATTGCCGAATTGGTTCAAAAAGGCACCAAAAATCTAACTTGTATTTCAAACAATGCCGGAGTAGATGATTTTGGATTAGGACTGCTTTTGCAAAAAAAACAAATAAAAAAAATGATTTCTTCTTATGTAGGAGAAAATGCCGAATTTGAACGTCAAATGCTTTCGGGTGAACTCGAAGTCGAACTCATTCCACAAGGAACTTTAGCCGAACGTTGTAGAGCGGCTCAAGTAGGTATTCCTGCCTTTTTTACTCCTGCAGGTTATGGTACGGAAGTAGCCCAAGGCAAAGAAACCCGAGAATTCAATGGGAAAATGTACGTAATGGAAGAAGCTTTTCAAGCCGATTTTTCTATTGTGAAAGCCTGGAAAGGCGATATAGCAGGAAATTTAATCTTTAAGGGAACAGCCCGAAATTTCAATCCTGCCATGGCTGGTGCTGCTAAAATTACCATTGCCGAAGTGGAAGAATTAGTTGAAGCAGGAACTTTAGACCCCAACCAAATTCATATTCCTGGAATTTTTGTGCAACGTATTTTTCAAGGGGAGAAGTATGAGAAGCGAATTGAGCAACGAACAGTTCGTTCTAAGAAATAAATAATTTGAAAATGTGATAATTTGAAGATTTGAAAATGTTGTTGATTGATATTTTCAAATTTCCAAATTTCCAAATTGACTCATTACAATTATGGCTTTAACAAAAGAAGATATTGCAAAACGAATTGCTCAGGAATTACAAGACGGCTTTTTTGTTAATTTAGGGATAGGAATTCCTACGCTGGTAGCGAATTATATACCAGAAGGAATAAACGTCGAAATTCAAAGCGAAAATGGCGTTCTGGGTATGGGTCCTTTCCCTTTTGAAGGAGAAGAAGACGCCGATGTGATTAATGCGGGAAAACAAACCATTACTACACTTGCTGGAGCCAGTTTTTTTGATTCAGCAATGAGTTTTGGGATGATCCGTGGGAAACACGTCGATTTAACGGTTTTAGGGGCTATGGAAGTAGCCGAAAACGGAGACATTGCCAACTGGAAAATTCCTGGAAAAATGGTCAAAGGAATGGGTGGTGCGATGGATTTAGTGGCTTCTGCCGAAAATATAATTGTGGCCATGATGCATGTCAATAAAGCTGGAGAAAGTAAAATTCTAAAAAGATGTACTTTACCATTGACAGGTGTGGGTTGCGTTAAAAAAATCGTGACTGAATTAGCAGTTATGGAAATTACACCTAAAGGAATTAAATTGCTGGAAAGAGCACCTGGTGTTACAGTAGAGCATATCATCTCTGCCACAGAAGCAGAATTGCTAATTGAAAGCGATATTCCAGAAATGAAAATTAATTAAACTTACTTTAAAATCAAATGAAAAAAATTATTCCATTTTTTGTTTCTTTCCTTTTAGGATTGGGAACTTACGCACAAGAAAACGTTAATTTTTCAACACAAAAAGAAATTATTTCTCCCGAAATTAATCCTGATGGTAGTGTTGTTTTTCGATTAGATGCTAAAAATGCTACAACAGTAAAAGTTCAATGTGATTGTCTTCCAGAAGGTGGTTCATTAACTAAGGGAGAAGATGGAATTTGGTCACTAACCACAAAACAACTCAATCCTGAATTGTATAGTTATTCCTTTTGGGTGGATGGTGTTAAAGCTTTTGATCCAAATAATGCATTTTTAATACGCGATGTTTCCACTGTGGTAAATGTATTTTTAGTTGGCGGTGGCAAAGCTGATTTGTATAAAGTAACAGATGTACCACATGGTACAGTTTCAAAACGATGGTACACATCCCCAAATTTGAAAAGCACTCGTAGGCTTACCGTTTATACACCTGCAGCTTATGAAAATAATCAACTGACTTACCCTGTGTTATATTTAATGCATGGTGCAGGCGGTGATGAAAATGCTTGGATGGAATTAGGGCGTGCTGCTCAAATCATGGATAATTTAATCGCACAAGGCAAAGCAAAACCTATGATAGTTGTCATGACCAATGGAAATGCAGATCAAACTGCAACACCGGGTGAATCCAGTGAAGGATTTGTAAAACCTATTTTTATGCGTCCTGCTACATTTTCTGGAATGACAGAAGCCGCTTTTGGAGACATTATCCAATTTATTGAAAGTAATTACCGTGTAAAGAAAGAAAAAGCTTCTCGTGCCATTGCAGGTCTTTCTATGGGTGGAATGCACAGTTTAGTTATCTCAGCTAATTACCCTAATACTTTTGATTATGTGGGTGTCTTTTCTTCAGCCATGTTGCAACCTAAAGATTCACAAGCAACAGTGTATAGCGATTTTACTAACAAACTAAAAGCACAAAAAAACAATGGATTTAAATTGTATTGGATAGGAATTGGTAACACCGACTTCTTATTTGAAAGATCTAATGAATTTAGAAAACTATTAGACAGTCTAGAATTCAATTACCAATACCACGAAACAAAGGGAGGGCACACTTGGTCTAACTGGCGTGATTATTTATCCGAATTTGCTCCTTTATTGTTCCAATAAAATAAAAAAAACCGCTAATTCAGCGGTTTTTCTTTTTTAATAAGATGATTTGATTTTTATAAATTCTCAAAGAAATCATTTCCTTTATCATCAGTAATGATGAAAGCAGGAAAATCTTTTATGGTGATTTTTCGAACAGCTTCCATGCCTAATTCTTCAAAGTCAACTACTTCAACCGAAAGAATGTTTTCCTTAGCTAAGATGGCAGCAGGACCACCGATAGAACCTAAATAGAATCCACCGTAGGTTTTACAAGCGTTCATAACGTCTTTGGTGCGGTTTCCTTTAGCAAGCATTACCATACTTCCGCCATTTTTCTGGAACTCTTCCACATACACGTCCATTCGCCCAGCCGTTGTAGGTCCAAAACTTCCTGATGGCATTCCGTCCGGTGTTTTAGCAGGACCTGCGTAATAAATCGGGTGATTTTTAAAGTATTCTGGCATTGGTTTTCCAGCTGTCTAATAATTCTTTTATTTTAGCGTGAGCAATATCACGAGCTACAATCAAGGTTCCGTTTAATTTTAAACGTGTTTTGATTGGGTATTGAGATAATTTTTTAAGAATCTCACTCATTGGTTGGTTCAAATCGATTTCTACTGCTTCTTCCAAGTGAGGAGGAGTAGCAGGCAAGAAACGTTGCGGATTAGCTTCTAATTGCTCTACATAAATACCGTCTTTGGTAATTTTTCCTTTGATATTTCTATCGGCAGAACAAGAAACGCCTAATCCAACCGGACAAGAGGCTGCGTGACGTGGCAAACGAATTACACGTACATCATGCGTGAAATATTTTCCGCCAAATTGCGCTCCAATAGCACTTTCTTGGCAAATTTGTTGTACTCTTTTTCCCATTCCAAATCACGGAAAGCCTGACCAGCCATATTTCCAGTTGTTGGTAGGTTGTCATAATAACCAGCAGATGCTTTTTTAACTGCTGCTAAAGTCGCTTCGGCAGAAGTTCCACCAATAACTAAAGCCAAGTGATAAGGGGGACAAGCCGAAGTTCCTAAATCCATGATTTTAGCACGAATGAAAGCATCTAATGATTTTTCATTCAATAACGATTTTGTTTGTTGGTATAAGTAAGTTTTGTTAGCTGAACCTCCACCTTTTGCTAAAAATAAGAATTCATACGAATTTCCTTTTTTAGCATAAATATCGATTTGAGCTGGAAGATTTGAACCAGAGTTTTTTTCTTCAAACATGCTGATAGGCACAATTTGAGAATAACGTAGGTTTCTTTCCTGATAGGTGTTAAAAATCCCTTTAGAAAGCCATTCAGCATCGTCAACACCTGTATATACGTTTTCTCCTTTTTTAGCCATTACAATCGCCGTACCAGTATCCTGACAAGATGGTAATTGTCCGTCGATGGCAACTGCAGCATTTTGCAATAAATTGTAAGCTACAAATCGGTCGTTGTCGGTCGCTTCCGGATCATCAAGAATAGCACTTAATTTCTCTAAATGCGAAGTGCGCAACATAAAAGAAACATCTTTCATTGCTTCTTGCGAAAGTAACTCTAAGCCTTTTGGATCAACTGTTAGGATTTCTCTGTCTCCTAATTTTTCTAATTTTACGTAATCTGAAGTGATTTTGCGGTATTGGGTATCGTCTTTTAAAATTGGATAAGGATCCTGATAAATAAAGTCCATTAGTTTTTTGTTTTTTGACAAATATAAAAATTATTTAGCGTAGCCACAGTTTTTTGACAGCTGTGATTCCTTTAAAAAATCAAACTTTTTGTTATAAAATCAAATAAAAAGAGATGCTATTCAATAAAATACCATCTCTTAATTTTTACGATTAATGTTTTAAAAACTAGCCTAATAAGCTGGTAACTAAAAATAGAATTAGCAATCCTATGGCGATGTATTTAGTGTATTTTGACATTTTTTATTTGTTTAAATGAGTTTATAAATAGTAATTTTTGTAAAATTCAAAAGAATGAAAAATAGATTAGAAATCCTAGAACTATTGTTGTGTTAATCTGTTAAAATTGATTGTTTGAATATAATTCGTTTCCATGACAACGGATTATATTCTTGCGATATGTTCCGTTCCTACGGAACTCGGTTTCTTGCTATTTCATATCACAAACGGATTAAAATCCGTTGCTACAAAATGTTTCGAGCCGAAGGCTCTATGATATGTGTTAAATGTGAAAGTTCCGTAGGAACGACAAATATTGTAGAAACGGATTTTAATCCGTTGAAAACAATCAAATCCATTCAAATGAGAGCCTTAGGCTCGGTACATATATAATTTTTCATTTTATATCATATCCTGAAAAATATATCTTTCGTCAAATGGAACTTGGAATTTATCTAAAAACTCTAAATATTCTTCCTTGAAAGTTTGCTTTTTATGATGTTCTTCTTGATTAGCAACATAATTGTAAACTACATTAATTTGAGAATGACCATACGAAAACGCACCATAACCTTCCTGCCATTCAAATTTTGATTTGGTCAAATGATGATCATTAATGTATTTTGATGATTTTGCTTTTACCGTTTTCATTAATTCCGAAATTGAAACAACAGGTTTAAGACCCAAAAAACAATGAACATGATCTTCAACACCATTAACAATTATGGTTTTACATCCAGTTTCATTTATTAAATTACCAATTACGCCAAACAATGTAGATTTCCATTCATCAGCAATAACAGCTTCACGATATTTTACCGCAAAAACAACCTGAATGTAAATTTGATGATAGGTATTTGCCATAATTGTTTTTTATTGTTTTACATCATCAACGGATTAAAATCCGTTTCTACAATCTAAATCGTTCCTACGGAACTTACACATTTTCATATATTTTAGAGAGCCATCGGCATAGCGACGGATTTTAATCCGTTGTAAACAATCAATTCACATTTAAAAAAACCAACTCGCCACAAAAATAGCTGTAATTACGCAAATAACATCGACTATAAGCATGGTTCCTAAAGCGTAACGGGTATTTTTGATATTCACCGAACCAAAATAAACCGCAATAACATAGAAGGTACTTTCGGCACTACATTGAAAAATACTGCTGAGTCTCCCTGTTAATGAATCAGCACCAAAGGTATTCATCGAGTCAATCAAAAATCCTCTTGAACCGGCTGAACTAAAAGGTCTTAGCAAGGCAACAGGCAAAGCATCGACAATTTCTTTTGTCACTCCCATACTAGAGAAAACAAATCCAAGTCCGTTGCTAATAATTTCAAATAATCCACTGTTTCTGAACAATGAAATAGCTACTAACATCCCTAAAACATAAGGAAAAATAGTAACTCCGGTTTTCACACCATTATTAGCTCCTGATACAAAAGCTTCGTAAACAGTTGTGTTGGCTTCGGTAAATTTTTGCTCTTTAACAAAAGAGAAAATCAAGGTGGCCACAATAATTCCGATTAAAATTAATGCTGAAAGATTCGTCGTAAAATAGTTTTTACCAATTAAATCCAGATGGTTTACATACATCAGCAAACCAATAATGGCAGCAATCAATACGATCAAACCCATAAGTAACGAAGCACTTTTGAAATTAATTTTTTGTTTTACTCCAACAATTAGAAAAGCGGCGATGGTACCAATAAACGAAGTGATAATACAAGGCAGCATTACATCGGCTGGATTGGCAGCATTGGCAGCGGCACGATAACCAATGATTGAAGTCGCAATCAAAGTCAGTCCCGAAGCATGAAGGCACATAAACATAATTTGGGCATCGCTGGCCTTGTCTTTTTCGGGGTTGATTTCCTGTAAACTTTCCATGGCTTTTAATCCAAAAGGCGTTGCAGCCGAATCCAATCCTAGGAAATTAGCAGCAAAGTTTAAGGTCATATAGGAAATCGATGGATGATTTTTAGGAATACTTGGGAACACTTTTACAAATACCGGACTCAACACTTTAGCCAGTTTTTCGGAAACTCCCGAAATAATTAAAAGTTCCATTAATCCACAGAAAAAGCCAAATAAGCCATCAATGGCAAAATCAAATCCAGTAAAGTACTTTTACAGGTTGGCAATAAACCATCTGATTTTTGAACGCCACTATAAATTTTTACCGTTTTGTTTTTGTAAACATAAGTAGTATCAGCATTCAGTGTGTCTCTATTGATTGTAAAGCTTTTTTCTTCTGATTTATAGATGCTGTCTTTTATAAAAGCAGGAATTTCATCAAGATACTTTTCAGAAACTAAAATAGGATCATCTTTTTTTCCGTTTAAAACATGGTCTATTGTATAATTGCTGCCTGAAAACAAACTGAAAATAACAAATGCAATTGACGAAATGAAAATAACCAACCAAAATCTGCTTAATACCATAAATTTATAATTTTTGTAAATGTAAATATTTAACCCCAAAGTTCACAAAGGCTTTTCGCAAAGAGCAGTAAGACTTTAAATAAAAGTTTAAAAAAGATTATCGCTTTTTAATTTCAATCAGAGCACTTTCTAAAAAATATTTATAATCTCTTCCTTTAGCTGTTTTCAATTTGTTTTCAAGTATAGGAATAGATTTATTGCTTCCTACTGTTTTTAAAGTTGATGCAATCATTTCCTGTAAATGTTTGTTTTTTTCTTTTTCAAAAGAATTTAATAATTCAATTTCTATATCTGGATTTTTTGCATTTTTCAATGCTATTGCTGCAGAAGTTTTCATACCCATTTTTCCGTTTTTCAAGATATTTATAATTGGAATTAAATTGTATTCCAACGGTTTGTCCATATTTGTGATTGAAATAAGAATTGTTTCTTGAATATTTTCTGATTCGCTATTTAATTTATTTACTAAAAAATCGAAAATTTCTTTATCTGATAAATTTTTACATAAATGACCTAAACAGAAATAAGCTTTTCTTCTAATTTCATAGTTTAAATTAGAGTTTTCAATAATCTTTATTAATGTATCTGCTTCTTTTCTATCAACAATTTTTTCAGCTTCTCTTGTAGCAAACCATGAAATCCATTTTCCACTTTCTATTGAATTTTTAGCAAAATATTTTTTCCAAATATTATTGGGGAAATAATATTTATTATTTGTCATTTCAATTAAAAGTTTTTCTACTGGTAATTTCGCAAGTTTCTTTTTTAATTGATTTTCAAAAAGTTTAGTAAAAGTAAAACCATCTCTAAATATTTTTAAACATGTATAATCTCCTCTTCAATCAATAAATCTTCTCTTCGCAAACGCAGGAAAATCTGAGCTACAGCAATGGTGTCTTTTTCGCAATAGGTTACAATTCGGTCAATATCTTTTTCGACATAAAAAACATGACCTACCTGACTACCATCGATATCGCCTTTTGGAGAAGGAATTCCAAGCACTTTACACATGAGTTTTAAGGAAGTGAAATGCTTGTAATCGCCAAATTTCCACAATTCTAAAGTGTCCAAATGCGGAATTTCCCAAGGCTTTTTGCCAAAAAGATTCAGTTTATCTGGAATGGCAATATTATTAATAATCATACGGCGGGCGATAAAAGGAATATCAAATTCCTTAGCATTGTGACCACACAATAGGTGTTGCGGTCCATTGAAATGGTTGTTCAACAGATTGCTGAAATCTTTTAATATTTTCTTTTCTTCTCCAAAAAATGAAGTTACTCTAAAGTTTCGTATGTCATTTTTATTTGCAAAGAAACCAACGGATATACAAACAATTTTTCCAAATTCCGCCCAAATCCCCGCACGCTCATAAAATTCCTCAGCCGAAATTTCTTCCTTGCGCTGGTATTGTGTTTTTTGTTCGTACAAAGCTTGCATTTCCGAATCCAATTCGTTGAAATCGGCTGTTTCAGGAACCGTTTCAATGTCCAGAAATAAGATGTTGTTGAGATTTATTTTTTCAATCATCAGTTTTTGTTTTTACAAAATTAGTGTGCTCCCAGCATTTTATAGCTTTCTTCCAGATATACGAATAGGTCTTTACTATGCGGATTTTCGATAGTTCCCTTATTTTCCTTGTTTCCTAATCGAACAATGATTAACTGATCTTCAGGAATCACAATCACATATTGGCCTAAATGACCTCGCATATAAAAAAGCGGTTTGTTTTTGTATTGGCTTAGCCACCAACCATAACCATATTGAGGCGATTCTTTAAAACGTGGTCTTACTGATTTGGCTACAAAAGTACTGTCTAAAAGTTGTTGGCCGTTCCATTTACCGTTATAAAGATAGAGTTTTCCAAAACGGGCAAAATCCCTAGCGTTACTAGCTACACAACAGAAAGCCTTTACCAGTCCTTTTTTATCGGTTTGCCATAAGGCATCACTCTCGGCACCCATAGGTTTCCAGAAAGATTTCGAAACATAATCGGCTAATTTTTTGCCTGTGGCTTTCTCAATGCACATGGCCAGTAATTGAGTGTTTCCGCTTAAGTATTTATAGGTCTTCCCTGGTGTGTCGATTCCTTTTAAACCCAAAATAATGGGGGTTAAATTGTCATCAAAATAGGCTTGAGTGGTAATGGAGAAAGGGCTGTAGTAAGCTTCATCCCAGTTTAATCCAGAAGCCATAGAAGCCAAGTCACCCACAGTCATTTCGGCCGATTTTCCTTTGGAGAATTCAGGAAAAAAGTCACTGACTTTCTGGTCTAAACTTTTAATTTTTCCTTCCATGATGGCTTTTCCTAAGGATGCCGATACGATACTTTTGGCCATGGAAAATGAATTTGATTTGGAAGCTGCAGCGTAATTATCATAATAGTTTTCGTTCCAGATACTATCGTTTTTTATAATTACAAAAGCGACTGTTCCCATTTCTTTATGTAAGTCTTCTAATTTAGAAGTTGGTTTTACCTTGTTATAATCTTTGGCTAAATTCCAGGGTTGTGGTTGATTGCTTTTCTGAATGATTGCATTATCAAAGTATTTGTAATCATCCAAAAAAGCTGTTGAATGTCCGTTGAGGTAGGTCACCCGAACTGCTCTTAATAAATAATCCTTTTTGAAAATATAAAGTGAAAGTATCATAAGTCCTATCACAATAACGAATCCTATTAGAATTTTTTTGAGTTTTTTCATGGATTTGGATTTAGCTTCGGTACGAATTTACATAAAAAAAGATAATTCAAATTATCATTTATGCTTTTAATTAAACCATTCAGGAGTTAAGATTCTTCGTTTTCTTTGCGTAAAACTTTGTATCCTTTGCGGTAAAGTTAAATCTTAATTTATCTTAATTTCTTAATGGTAAAAAGTATTTTAAAACAACAATTCTTGTTTTCGTGCTGGATTTTCGTGTTCCAACAACCACTTTTTACGCCACAATCCACCGGCATAACCCGTGAGTGAACCATCGGTTCCTATAACTCTGTGGCAGGGAACTACAATCCAAAGCGGATTTTTTCCGTTTGCGGATGCTACTGCTCGAATGGCTTTGACATCTCCTAATTTTTTGGATAAATCCAAATAGCTCATCGTTTTTCCAAATGGAATTTCGATTAATGATTGCCAAACTTTTTGTTGAAATTCGGTTCCTTTTGGATTTATTTTGAAATCAAAGTCTGTTCTTTTTCCATCAAAATAGTTCTGAAGTTGATGCACGGCTTCTTCTAAAACAGCAGGAATTCTTTCGGTTATTTTTCCATTTTCCTGAATGGATATTTCCGAAATTCCGTTTTCATCACCAATAATTTTAGCGATTCCTAATGGAGTTTTGAAAAAAGTGGTTTCTATATTACTGTTCATTTTTACTATTTTTTTGGGTCAAAAAGATGATTGCTTTTTGAGCTATTTCTGATGGATTTCCTTTTGGTGTTGCCAATAAAATATCCGTGAATCGTTGTGATTTCTTTAATTCTAAAAAGGTCAATTCGGGATAATTATGTGTTTTTCGAATGGCAGAAGGAACAATGGAAACCCCCAGTCCGTTCTTAACCAACTGAATAATTGAAGAAATATTGTTGGATTCGTGTACGACTTTGGGACTGAAACCATACTGCGCACAGATTTCCAATAAAGCATCATAAAAATGCGGCGCATAGTCTTTGTTGAAAAAAACAAAGGTAGCTGATTGTAAGTTTTCCAAATCCTCTTCAGACGGAATGGAATATTGATTCTTATTGAAAACCAATGAAAATCGGTCTTTGAACCACAACTGCGAATCGATTTTTGGAGAATGTAAAGGCGCACGGATAATTCCAAAATCAATTTTACCTTCTTCCAAGGCTGCTATTTGTTTCACAGTAGGTACTTCATACAATCGAAAATTGACATAGGGATATTCATTCGACAAATACTGAATCAATTTTGAAATATCTCCTGAAAAAGTAGAACTCACATAAGCAATCCTGAATTCACCACTTTGATTTTCAGATATTTTTTTGGTTGTTGCGTTAATACGTTCCAAATTTTGAAGCAATTCTTGAACTTCTTTTTGGTAATATTTACCAGCTTCGGTTAGGATAACCCTTTTGTTATTGCGTTCAAAAAGGGTGGTACCTAGTTCGGTTTCCAGTTCCTTAATCTGACGGCTCAAAGGGGGCTGCGAAATAAATAACTTTTCGGCAGCGCGGACAAAGCTGCGTTCTTCGGCTAATTTGAGGAAATATTTAAGGTGGCGTAATTCCATAAATACCTAATAAGTATTAATAATTGACAAAATAAGTATTTTTAAGTCATATATAAAAATTCTAGGTTTGTGAAATAGAAATCTATTTCGCTGATTATTAGCCACGAATTCACGAATTAATTTTGAAAATCGGAAATCAAGAATTATACGAATCAATTAGTTAAGCTTATTGTTAGTGAAATATTGAATTTAGTTAAAAATAATAGTTCGTGAATTCGTGGCAAATAACAGATCCAAACAATTAAAAATTGAATTATGAAGAAATCAACAGTTGCAGAAATCAGAGAACGTTTTGATAATGAGGTAGAACGTTTTTCTAATGTAGAAACGGGGCAAGTGGCTACTATGGATGCTACCATTGCTTTGGAATTAATTACAAGTACGGCAAAAGCTGTAAAACCAAATGCCAAAAGTATTTTGGATTTAGGATGCGGAGCGGGAAATTATACCTTGAAAATGCTTTCTAAAGTGGCTGATTTAGATTGTACTTTGATTGATTTGAGTCAGAATATGTTGGACAAAGCCAAAGAGCGGGTTTCTGCTGAGACGAGAGGAAATGTAGCTACTATTCAGGGTGATATTCGGGATGTCGAGTTGCCTAATAATCAGTTTGATATTGTTTTGGCGGGAGCCGTTTTGCATCATTTACGTGAAGATTCCGATTGGGAAATGGTATTCCAAAAATTGTATGATAGTTTAACGCCTGGAGGCTGTTTTTTAATTTCGGATTTGTTGGTTCAGGATCATGCTGAGGTGAATCAAATAGTTTGGAAAATGTATGCTAATTATTTGATAGGTTTAGGAGGGAGGAGTACCAACAAAAGGTTTTTGATTGCATCGAAAAGGAAGATACACCACGCTCGATGAGTTATCAATTGGACTTGATGAAGAAAGTTGGTTTCTCTTCGGTAGAGATATTACATAAAAATGCCTGTTTTGGCGCTTTTGGAGGAATAAAATAAACAAAAAAACCTTTCTGCAAATGAAAGGGTTTTGAGTATTATTAAGTGTGTTTTATTAGCAAACAGCTTCTTCGATAGTTTCGTTATAGGGAAGGTTGAAAGCATCGGCTACACCTTTGTAAAGAATTTTACCGTTAGCAATGTTTAATCCTTTCTTCAATTCTTCGTTCTCCGCACATGCTTTTTTCCAACCTTTGTTTGCTAATTGTAATGCATATGGTAAAGTTGCATTAGTCAACGCTAACGTAGAAGTATAAGGAACCGCACCTGGCATATTAGCTACACAGTAGTGAACGATATCGTCAATGATGAAAGTTGGCTTTTCGTGAGTGGTAGGAGTACAAGTCTCGATACATCCACCTTGGTCAACAGCAACGTCAACAACTACAGTTCCAGGACTCATTAATTTCAACATATCACGAGTAATCAAGTGAGGTGCTTTAGCTCCAGGAATTAATACCGCTCCAATTACTAAATCAGCAGTTGCGATTTCTTGACAGATGTTGTAGTGGTTAGACATTAATGTAGTTACGTTAGCAGGCATAATATCATCTAAGTAACGTAAACGAGCTAAGCTTAAATCCATGATAGTTACCTGCGCACCAAATCCAGCAGCCATTTTAGCAGCCTGAGTACCTACAACTCCACCACCAAGAACAACTACTTTTGCTGGTTTTACTCCAGGAACTCCTCCTAAAAGGATTCCTTTTCCTTGTAATGGTTTTTCTAAGAATTTAGCACCTTCTTGGATAGACATACGTCCAGCTACTTCTGACATTGGAACTAATAAAGGCAAACTACGATCTGCTTTTTCAACCGTTTCATAAGCTAAACATATTGCTCCGCTTTCGATCATTGCATGTGTTAATGGCTCACAAGAAGCAAAGTGGAAGTAAGTAAATACTAATTGATCTTTTTTAATTAATGGGTATTCAGAAGCGATAGGCTCTTTTACTTTGATGATCATCTCAGCAATTTTATAAACAGCTTCAATTGTAGGTAAAATTTCAGCTCCAGCCTCTACATAAGCAGCATCACTAAATCCACTGTTGATACCTGCATTTGTTTGCACATATACAGTATGTCCAAATTTTTTAAATTCAGCTACACCAGATGGAGTAAGTGCTACACGATTCTCATTATTTTTAATTTCTTTTGGAACTCCGATTATCATAGTTAGTAGTATTAGATGATTGATTGTTATTTCAGTACAAATGTATTCATAAGTGTTTTTTACTGATTAAACTACGTTTAAATAAGAAAATTTTCGTTTTATTGTTTATTTTTACACAAATTATTTCTGGTTTGTTCACTTAATCGTTTTCGTAACAGAAATTTTTTCTTTTGTAGTCTTTTAATAAAATGAAATGTTATGGTATTGGACGAAACGGATAAAAGAATTTTGCGCTTATTGCAGAAAAATGCACATTATAAGCTAAAAGATATTGCTGCTAAAATCAACTTGTCATTGACTCCAGTTCATGACCGACTAAAGCGATTAGAGCGGGAAGGTATTATTGATAAATATGTGACTGTTTTAAACAAAAAAGAAACTGGGAAAGAACTTAACGGTTTATTGTCAGGTGACATTGGTCAAGCAGAATTATGATATCTCGGTAGTTTTTAATCAAGCTATCCTCAATATGCCAGAGGTGGTAGAGTGCAATTTTATTTCAGGTAGTTTTGATTATTTACTTAAAATTGTTTTGGAAGATATGGAGAGTTATCATCATTTTCATCAAAAAAAACTCTCTGTATTGCCTGAAGTTTCATTGATCAATAGTTTTTTTATTATCTCAGAAGTAAAGAATACGACGATGTTGCCCTTATAAACACAAAAACCATTCGATGTTCCGAATGGTTTTTGCTTTTTTTGATGACTTAGGATTTATTTTAAATGCGAATTAATGTATGCTTCTAATCCTTCTAATTCTTTGTCAGAAAATGTTTTTGTTAGGTTTAGATTCGCCTGCATTACAGCAAATTGAGACGGATCTACAATAGCATCGCTTTCTCCTTTTAAGAAAGTGACGATGCTAGCATTTTTATCTTTATAGATTTTTGCAATTTCTTTCAAGCTTGGTCCAATTAATTTTTCCTCTGATTTATGGCAGGAAATACAATTTCCTTTGCTTTCAAAGATTACTTTACCTAATTCTTCAGGTGCCAATTCTTTTTCTTCCGTAGCAACGGTTGTTTGATGTTCTTCATTTCCAAATGATTCCTGACTTTCTTTCTTACAGGCAAAGGTTAATAGAATCAGACTCAAGAGTAGTAATTTTTTCATTGTTATAAATTTTATACACCAAATATACTTTTTAAGAGGCGATGATAAAATGATTAATATCAGTTTATTGGTTCAAAAGAATGGCTGCTTCTTTAGCGAAATAAGTCGAAATCAAACTAGCACCGGCTCTTTTGATGCACATTAACTGTTCCATCATGATTTTGTCATTATCCAGCCATCCACGTTCGGCAGCGGCTTTAATCATGGCGTATTCACCCGAAACATGATAAACGGTTACCGGAACATTTACAGCGTCTTTTACTTCGCGTACGATGTCTAAATAAGCGATTCCCGGTTTTACCATAACCATGTCGGCACCTTCTTCAACATCCCAAATAGCTTCTTTAACCGCTTCAATACGGTTTGCATAGTCCATTTGGTAAGTTTTCTTGTCTTTTGGTACCACAACATCGGCTTCCTTAGGTGCAGAGTCCAAAGCATCGCGAAACGGCCCGTAAAAAGCCGAAGCGTACTTTGCCGAATAACTCATAATCCCCACGTTTTGAAATCCTGCGGTATCCAATCCCTGACGTAAACGCAATACACGTCCGTCCATCATGTCTGAAGGTGCTACGAAATCGGCTCCGGCTTGTGCATGAGAAACCGCCATTTTTACCAAAGCTTCTACCGTAGAATCGTTTTCGATATCGCCATTAGCGATGATTCCGTCGTGACCATAAATGGAATACGGATCTAAAGCCACATCTGGCATTACAATCATCTCCGGACAAGCAGTTTTAATCGCACGAATAGCCTGTTGCATCAATCCATTAGGATTCCAAGCTTCTTTTCCAGTATTGTCTTTTAAATCTTCACTTACTTTTACATAAATGTTTACTGCACGAATGCCTAAAGCGAATAATTCTTTTACTTCTTCTACCGTTAAATCAATCGAACGACGAAAGATTCCCGGCATAGAAGGAATTTCTACTTTTACATTTTCGCCTTCGGCAATAAACATAGGAAACATAAAATCCGAAGGACTTAAAGTTGTTTCTCTAACTAAACTTCTTATTGATTCGTTGACTCTTAAGCGACGACCTCTGTGTATTGGGAACATAATTATTATTTTTCAAGCTCCGTAGGAGCGTAATATTTATAGTTTATTTTCGATTCGTGATGTTAGCTCCAGAGGAGCGACATGTTAAATATCTTCGAATAAATATTCGTTTTTAAAATCAACATTAAACAATTTTAAAAATTCGACATATTCTTCTTTAAATGTTTTTGTTTTATGGTGTTCTTCCTGATTTTGAATATAATTGATAACATTAGTTAATTGCGAATGGCTATAAGTGAAAGCACCAAATCCTGTTTGCCATTCAAATTTACCATTTATCCATGCTTTTTCGTTGATGAATCGGGATGAATTTGCTTTGATATCTCTGACCAAATCAGATAATGCTTTATTGGGCTTTAATCCAATTAGAATATGAATATGGTCAGGCATTCCGTTGATAGCAATCAATTTTTGATCTTCATTTGTGACAATTCCTGTTATATATTTGAATAATTCATCTTTCCATTTATTGGAAATCAGATTTTGTCTTCCTTTGACGGCAAAGACAATTTGAATATATAATTGCGTATAGGTATTTGCCATTCGAAATAGATGTTAATTAAAATTTGTCATTCCTACGGGATTCAATATAGATTGCATAAAATGTTTCTATAAATATGTCGCACCGATGGTGCTTTTTTTTAAATATTGTTTATTGCTACAAATATATCGCTCCTTCGGAGCTGCTTCAAAAATGATAAATCAACAGCTATAAAAATAACGCTTCTACGAAGCTATCCAATCAACTGGTTTTTCTAATACTTTCAATAACTTTTCTTCTTCGCTTCCGGCTTCCGGATGATGGTCGTATGCCCATTGTACATGCGGTGGTAAACTCATCAGGATACTTTCGATTCTTCCATTGGTTTTTAAGCCAAATAAAGTGCCTTTATCGTGAACTAAATTGAATTCTACATAACGACCACGACGGATTTCCTGCCAGGTTCTGTTGGCTTCAGTGTAAGGAAGATCTTTTCTTCTTTCTACAATTGGAACATAAGCCTCTAAGAAGCTGTTTCCAACTTCTGTAACGAAATTGTACCAATCGTCCATTGTCATTTCTGGAGTGGCTTTTAAATAGTCGAAAAACAAACCGCCGACACCTCTGGCTTCATGTCGGTGAGCATTCCAGAAATAATCGTCACATTTCTTTTTATAATTCGGATAAAACTCCGGATTGTGTTTGTCACAGGCCGTTTTACAAGTTTGGTGAAAATGCTTAGCATCTTCCTCAAACAAATAATAAGGCGTTAAATCTTGCCCGCCACCAAACCACGAATTGATAACGCTACCATTATCATCATACATTTCAAAATAACGCCAGTTGGCATGCACCGTTGGTACCATTGGATTCTTAGGATGAATCACCAAACTCAGTCCGCAGGCAAAGAAATCAGCTTCGCCAACGTTGAACATTTTCTGCATCGTATCCGGTAATTTGCCATGAACGGCTGAAATGTTCACGCCACCTTTTTCGAAAACAGCACCGTTTTCAATCACACGGGTTCTTCCGCCGCCACCTTCTGGACGGTCCCATAAATCCTGACGGAATTGAGCAACACCATCTATCTTTTCTAATCCGGCACAGATTTGGTCTTGGAGGTTTTGTATGTATTGATAAAATTTGTTTTTCATTTTGTGATTAAATAATCATGATTAAAAAGACAATTCCTATTAAGAATAAAAAAGGTAGGCTAATGTATTCGTAATCAGTATAGTATTTCTTTTTTGAAATTAAATTAATTATTGCAATTATTAATAAAAATAAAAGTGATAAAATAGGAGTAAAGAACATCAATGCAGTAATCATATATCCGGCACCACAAGGAGGATGATTTTTAAATGACTCTATTTTAAAAATATAAAAATATAAAACAAATAATACCCATAGACTATGAAGTCCAATAGGTAAAATGTTGTTCTTATTAATAATTTTTAAGTATTTCAAAATCTTTATTTTACAAGATATTCTGACGGTTTTCTTTTTATCTTAAATTACTTTTTGCAGTGGCAATTTTATTAAAAATTCCAAAAGAAAACATCTTGCTTTCCGCTTGGATATAATTGTAAATTGCGATGGCTTTTTCTAAAAAATGAAATTTATTCTGCTGAGACATTTGCACTAAAATATCTGCAAATCGTTCCTGTTGCTCCCAGTCTAAATGACAACGTTGTATCAGTTGAATCAATTCCTTTTCAGGAATTTCATTTATTCTTTCTAAGCTTAAACCAAAACCTTTTAACTGCTCATCAATAGCCGGGAAATCTTCGTCATCCAACTTTGGTACAAAAACCAAAGAATGCAATGTTCGAAAGATATTATCAATTCGAATGCTTTCCTGATCTCTAAGTCCTTTGTTGAGCATTTTTTGAGTTGTTGGTTGTCGGTTTATGGTTGATAGTTTTTTATCCAACAACTATCAACCATAAACTATCAACTATTATTTTCCGTACTCTTTCACCGCATCAATAAACGCTTTGGCATGATCCACAGGAATGTTTGGTAAAATTCCGTGCCCCAAGTTTACGATGTATTTGTCTTTTCCGAATTCGTCAATCATTTCGTGAACCATTTTCTTGATGGTTGGAATTGGTGATAACAATCTTGATGGGTCAAAATTACCTTGTAAAGTCACATTTCCACCTGATAAATAACGCGCATTTCTGGCAGTACAAGTCCAATCAACTCCAAGAGCCGAAGCCTTGCTTTTACCCATTTCGTTCAATGCAAACCAACAACCTTTTCCAAAAACAATAACAGGAGTAATATCGGCTAAAGCTTCAACGATTTGGTTGATGTATTTCCATGAAAACTCTTGATAATCAGTTGGAGAAAGCATTCCTCCCCAAGAATCAAAAATTTGAACGGCATTAACTCCCGCTTTTACTTTTTCTTTTAAGTATAAAATAGTGGTATCGGTGATTTTTTGCAATAAAGTGTGTGCTGCTACTGGATTTGAGAAACAGAAACCTTTGGCAGTATCAAAACTCTTCGAACCTTTTCCTTCAACAGCATAGCAGAAAATTGTCCATGGAGAACCTGCGAAACCAATCAAAGGCACTTCGTCGTTCAACATTTCTTTGGTCAATTTTACAGCGTCCATTACATAGCCTAAAGTTTCTTCGATATTTGGAACAAATACCTGATTAACTTGCTCCATGGTACGAATTGGATTCGGGATAATAGGTCCTAAATTGTCTTTCAATTCTACGTGAATTCCCATCGCTCTTGGCACCACTAAAATATCCGAAAATAAAATAGCAGCATCCGGAGCAATACGACGAATAGGTTGAACCGTGATTTCAGCAGCTAATTCCGGAGTTTCGCAACGGGTGAAAAAATCATATTTGTCACGTAAAGCTCTAAATTCCGGTAAATATCTTCCTGCCTGACGCATCATCCATACCGGTGGACGTTGAACAGTTTCTCCTTTTAATGCTTTTAAGAATAAGTCGTTTTTTATCATTTTGATTTTATTTAACCCTTTCAGAGTTCAAAACTCTGAAAGGGATTTTTATTTAAATTCTTCTATTACTGCTTCGATGACATCTTCGATGGTAGGTTGTGCCGCCACAATGATGTTCTTTGCTTTATTTTTTAATGCTGATGCTGTGGTTTCGCCAATGCAAAAGCAAACTTCTTTTGTGATGGTATTATTTGTCAGGTAACTTTCTACTGCCGAAGGACTAAAAAACAGAATACCATCAAAATTTTCTTCTTTGGAAATTTTAAATGGTGCTAACTTGGTTTGATACACCTCAATTTCATTGAAAGTGATACCCGCATTTTTAAGGGCTTTAGGTAAAGTTTCTTTGCGAAGATTTCCGCTGAAAAATGTATAGCTTTCTTTGTTGTAGATTAGCGTAATAATCTCTGCCAACTCAGAGGCGTAATCCAAATAGACATCTACTGTAAAACCATTTGCCTCGAGTAAATCTTTTGTTTTTTCGCCTACGCAAAATACACTTTTGGATGTAAGTTTTTGCCAATCCTTTTGTTCCATCAAACTTAAAACTGCATTTTGACTGCTGAAAATCAGATTGGTATTGATTTCTTTTAGTTCAAAATTGTTGTTTTGGATTTCGATGAAATCTTGTTCTAAAAGGTCAATTTCGGCATCAAGAAAAGCCTGACGTTGCGCAACGGATAAGGTTTTGGTCGAAAGAATACTTGTCTGACTCATTATTTTTTCAAAGTTGCTTTAATCGTTGCCATCAATTCGCTTCCTCCATTATCGAGAATTTCTTTAGCAGAATAGAAACCTAATTTTTTCCATTCGGATATATCCACCACTTTGTTGATTTCGATTTTTTGTTTTCCATCCAAAGAAAATAAAACGCCATCCAAATGAATAGTGTCTTCGTCTTCATTGTATTTTGCTAAAGCACCAATAGGAGCTGTACAACCACCTTCTAAGGTTCTCAAAAATTGGCGTTCGATATAGGTACAAACTTCGGTTTCGATATCGTTTAATTGCGAAACAGCATCTAAAGTAAATTCGTCATTTGCCATAGCAACGACTAGCATAGCACCTTGAGCAGGAGCCGGAATCATCCAGTCTAAATCGATATAATCACTTGGTTTCAAGTTGATTCTTTCTAAACCTGCAGCGGCAAAAACAGCTCCGTTCCAGTCATTGTCTTGCAATTTTTGCATTCTGGTATTCACATTTCCACGTAAATCAACTACGGTGTGATTTGGGTATTTATTCAACCATTGTGCTTGACGACGCAAACTTCCAGTAGCGATTGTTCCTTCAGTTTCTAGAAAATCCAGATCACCTTTGTGCACTAAAATATCAAGTGTATTGGCTCTTTTTAAAACGGCAGCCTGAACAATTCCAATAGGTAGGGCAGTGGGAACATCTTTCATAGAATGTACAGCGATATCCACATCGCCATTAATCATAGCTATGTCTAATGTTTTGGTGAAAATTCCAGTAATTCCCAATTCGTATAGTGGCTTGTCAAGAATAATATCGCCTTGTGATTTTACGGCTACGATTTCGGTTTTATAACCTAAATCGTTGAGTTGTTTTTGAACAGTATGTGCTTGCCATAAAGCGAGTTCGCTATCTCTTGTACCTATACGTATTGTTTTTTCTGCCATTTTATTTTTTTGCCATAAATATAGAAAGTAATTATGACTTAATTAATTTGTGAAAATTGGTGTAATTTGTGGTGGATTTTATTTTACCACAGCTTCAATTTTAAAGACTTTTTCAATCCATTCAATGCTTTCATCTACCATTGTGTTTTCATCTTTTAGGTGATTGGCAAAATGCGTAGTGATTTTTTGAATGATTCTGTTGCTGATGATTTCGGCTTGTTCTTCGTTAAAATCGGCTATTTTTTTACTTTGAAAATCCAATTCCGAATTTTTGATTTCGTTTAGTTTGGCTTTCAATGCATTGATAGTTGGAGCAAATTTTCTGCCTTTGGTCCAGGTATTAAATTCGTCTTTTATTTCTTCGATTATCGCTTCAGCAGCAGGAATATGTTCTTTTCTGTTTTCTAAAGTCTCATCGGTAATTTGTGATAAATGGTCCATGTGAATTAGTGTCACACCTTCTACTTCTGTTACATTTTCATGTACGTTTTTAGGAATAGACAAGTCTAATATCAACAAAGGTTTTTTAAGGTTCAAAATGGCTTTGTCAACCGTTGGGTTTTGAGCACCTGTGGCTACAACTAATACATCGGCTTTTTGTATTTCCAATTGTAAATCCGAATAATCTTTAACTACTACATCCAGTTTTTCGGCTAATTTTTCAGCCTTGTCTTTGGTTCTGTTGATTAAAGTAATTTGTTCGTGTTTGCTGTGTTTTACCAAATTTTCACAGGTATTTCTACCAATTTTTCCGGTTCCAAAAAGTAAGATATTTTTATTAGCAATATCTTCTACATTTTTGATGATATATTGAACAGATGCAAAGGATACTGAAGTTGCACCTGAAGAAATTTCGGTTTCTGTTTTGATTTTTTTACTGGCTTGTATCACCGAGTTTACTAAACGTTCCATGAAATTGTTTACTAAACCATAGGATTTACTCTGTGTAAAAGCATTTTTGATTTGACTGATGATTTCAAAATCACCTAAAATTTGGCTATCTAATCCGGTCCCAACACGAAACATATGATTAATAGCCTCTTGGTTTTTGTAGATATAAGCTACTTCTTGAAAATCTTGTACCGAACCGTTACTGTTTTCGCAAAGTAATTTGATTAACTCATAAGGATGGTTAGCAAAACCATAAATTTCAGTTCTGTTACAAGTTGAGGTAACTATAATTGATTCGATTCCTTCTGCTTCAGCTTGCATTAATAGAACGGATTGTGCTTTGGCATCTAAGCTAAATTTTCCTCTAATCGTTGCATCTGCTTTCTTGTAACTTAAACCTAAAGCGTAAAAAGTGCTGTTTCTGGACATATTAAAATTTTCCATAATTATACTTTCCTTAAAAAGTTCTACAAAATTATTATTAACTATTTTATAAAAACAACGCTGTAAGTTCTTTTTGTATCGCTTAGCGATTATTTGAACTATTATCGTAATTAAAAATTCAATTTTTATGTGAAATTGGACTAAAATAGCTAATTTTTGAGCTATTGTGTAGACTTGTTCTAAATAATTAATTGGTATTTTTTCGAAATTTATAATAAAAATATCGCTATGAGTTCAAATTATTGCTTCATACAATATATGAGTAAGTGGAGTTGTAAATAAATGAAAATCAAATGATTAATATTTTTTTATGAGGTTTTGGATTTTGATTGTCGGATTTTATAATTAGTGATGCTTTATAAATTTGGTTATAAGTAAAAATTTCCCATGAAAAAGATTTAATTTTGAAACACCGATATGAGAAGTTTAACTAAAAACGACTATATTAAGTTGAATAAAGTAAATCGAAAAAATGGAAGAAGAAATAAAAATTGACGATGATTTTATTTTAATTCGTTTTCAAAATAATACCGATACGGTTTTAACTTTTCAGCGACCTGTTCAATTGGGCTTGATACAATTTCATTTTGGGTTAAAGGGTAGTGCCAATTATATTTTTAATCAGGGAAATTATGTGCTGAATCTCAAAGAAGAAAAAGCTTTGTTGTTTTATAACACCGAAAAAGAATTGCCTTTGAACGTGCAAATAGCTCCAAAATCCTGGTTGATTTCCATTTTTGTTTCTATCAAAAAGTTTCATGGTTTGTTTACCAATGATGCCGAGCATATTCCGTTTTTGAGTAAAGAAAATCAAGAGAAAAAATATTATAACGAAAGCGATATTAGTCCGTCGATGGCCATTGTTTTGAACCAAATGTTTCATTACAATTTGAATCCTTCTATCAAAAATTTGTATTATAAAGGAAAAGGTTACGAGTTGTTGAGTCTTTTTTTCAATCGAGAATGAAGATCCAAATGCTGAACAATGTCCGTTTTTAGTAGACGAAGAAAATGTTTTGAAAATCAAAAAAGCCAAAGAAATTATCATTGCTAATATGGCCGAACCACCAGGTTTACCGGAACTGGCCGACCAAGTGGGGCTGAATTTGAAAAAATTAAAAATGGGTTTCAAGCAAATTTATGGCGACACGGTGTATGGCTTTTTGTTTGATTACAAAATGGATTTCGCTCGTAAATTATTAGACAGCGGTTCGTACAATGTAAACGAAGTAGGTTTGAAGATAGGCTACAGCACCGGCAGTCATTTTATAGCCGCTTTCAAGAAGAAATTTGGAACTACTCCAAAAAAATATTTGATGTCAATCAATCCGAATGCATAGTCGTGATTGATTTTCTAAATTAAACAATAAATAAAAAATAACATTTATCATAGATCTACAAAGTGGCTTATGCTATTTTTGGAGAAAATCAAAAAACAAAAATCTACACATGAAAGGAGTATTATTAGTCAATTTAGGTTCACCAGAAAGTCCAACGCCAAAAGATGTAAAGCCGTATTTAGACGAATTTTTGATGGACAAATACGTTATCGATGTTCCGTTTTTATTGCGTGCCTTATTAGTTCGTGGGATTATTTTACAAACCAGACCTAAAAAATCGGCTGAAGCTTATGCTAGAATTTGGACTGATGAGGGTTCGCCTTTAATTGCTATTTCCAAAAAAATGCATCAAAAAGTACAGCAATTAGTAGATCTTCCTGTTGCTCTTGCCATGCGTTATGGTACGATGACGATCAAGAAAGGATTGCAAGAATTAAAAGATAAAGGAGTGACCGAAGTGATGTTGATTCCGTTATATCCGCAACACGCTATGGCTTCTACAACGACAATTGTTGTTTTGGCTGAAGAATTGCGTCAAAAGTTTTTTCCAGAGATGACTTTTACTAATGTTCCTGCATTTTATAACAAACCTGATTATATTCAGGCATTAGCTAATTCGATGAAAAAACACTTGGATGGATTTGATTACGATCATTTGTTGTTTTCGTATCATGGAATTCCTAAACGTCATATTCGTAAAACAGATGTAACAAAATCACATTGCAAAATTGATGGTTCTTGTTGTAATACGCCATCACCGGCACATGAGTTTTGCTACCGCCATCAATGTTATGAAACAACTAAACAAGTGGTAAAATTATTAGGAATTCCAGAAGAGAAATACAGCCAAACCTTCCAGTCTCGATTAGCAGGCGACAAATGGTTAACACCTTATACAGATGTAGAAATTAATAAAATGCCTGAAAAAGGGATTAAAAAATTAGCCGTTGTTACACCCGCTTTTGTGGCTGATTGTTTAGAAACATTGGAAGAAATTGCAATGGAGGCTAATGAGCAATTTTTACATCATGGCGGAGAAGAATTTTTGGCCGTTCCATGCATGAATGATGATGATGAATGGTGCGGAGTTGTGGCTAATTGGATTGAAGATTGGGCTAGATAGATTTAAGATTGATGAATGTTGATTAATGATTTGAGAATACAACATATCAGAAATCTAAAATTGTTAATCAGAAATCTAAAATTTTTATGGAATACTACAACTATCTAAAATCCCTTCATCTCATATTTGTAATCACTTGGTTTGCAGGTTTGTTTTATATTGTTCGCTTGTTTGTATACCAAATTGAAGCTGCTGCTAAAACTTCGCCTGAAAAGGAAATTTTGCAAAATCAATTCAAAATTATGAGTTATCGTCTGTGGTATATTATCACTTGGCCGTCGGCGGTATTGGCTAGTATTTTTGCTTTTTGGATGCTGTTGTTTACTCCTACAGGAAATGCGTGGTTGCAAATGCCTTGGATGCATGTAAAACTTGGCTTTGTTTTTGCGCTCTATTTGTATCATTTAAAATGCCATCAGATATTTAAACAATTACAAAAGGATGAGGTAAAATATACTACTAATTTCATGCGTTTGTGGAATGAAGGAGCGACCATTATTCTTTTTGCAGTTGTTTTTTTAGTAATATTAAAAAATGCGGTCAACTGGATTTATGGTGTAATCGGGATAGTTTTATTCTCGGTTTTAATCATGCTGGGCTTTAAATTTTACAAAGGAATAAGAGAAAGACAATAGTTATATGTTATGGGTTGTGAGTGTTGAGTTCATGACGCATAACCCACAACTCATAACCCACAACTTTATAAAAATGCTTAAAAGCTTCAAATTATCCATGCTTTCGTTGCGAGTTCGAATCTTTCTTTCGATGATCGTTGTGATAATTATTTCTTCGGTTTTATTAGCATCCATTTCTATTATTCAGTTTAAAAACGAGGCTAAAGAATACCATCGTGAACGTTTAGAACGTAAAGAAAATGCGGTAAAAGAACATATTAATTATATTCTTTCTACTACCACTTATCCATTGAATACGGAGAATTTAGATTTAATTTTTAAGGATAAAATCCACGAATTAGCCCACATTCACAACATTGAAATCAATATTTACGACTTAGACGGAAAGTTGTTGAAGTCGTCCAAAGAATCTTTTTCGGTAGATAAAACAGCACCTCCTATTCCTAAATACATTCTGAAACTGGTTCGCTCTTCTATTGAAAAAAGATATGTGGATATAAAAACCATTAATGGTGTTAAAAATCGTTCTTCGTTTACCCAGATTAAGGATGATAAATTCAAACCGCTGGGGGTTTTAAATCTACCGTATCAGGAAGATGATGGTTTTTATGACAAAGAGTTAAATAGCTTTTTAATTCGGTTGGGGCAAGTCTATTCATTTATGTTGATTGTAGCATTTGCCTTGGCGTATTTTCTTTCATCATATATCACCAAGTCTTTAAAAACCATTTCGGATAAGTTGAACGAAACCCGTTTGAATAAGAAAAACGAAAAGATTTTGCTTTCTGCCAGTAGTAAAGAAATCAATTTGTTGATTAGTGGTTATAACCAAATGGTGGATGAATTAGAAAAAAGTGCCATTAAGTTAGCCCAAAGCGAAAGGGAAGAGGCTTGGCGTGAAATGGCAAAACAAGTGGCGCATGAGATTAAAAATCCGCTTACGCCAATGCGTTTAACCGTGCAGAGTTTTCAGCGAAAATTTAATCCTGAAGATCCCAATATTGTCCAGAAAATGAGGGATTATTCAGAAACATTGATTCAGCAAATTGATACGATGACATCTGTAGCTTCGGCTTTTTCTAATTTTGCTTCGATGCCAGCACAGCAAAATGAAACGCTGAATGTAGTTGCAGTTGTCGAATTGGCTTTGGATATTTTTAATGAAGATCAAATAGTTTTTGAAAGTAGTGCCCCTGAAATAATTTCTAAGATTGATCGAACACAATTAATCCGAATTATCACTAACTTAGTAAAAAATGCCATTCAAGCAATTCCTGAATCACAAGAAGAAAAAAGGGTGGCAGTATCAGTAAAAAAAGAAAAGGATAATGTATTGATAGTGGTTGAAGACAATGGAGTAGGTATTAAAGAAGAAGATAAAATCCGAATATTCGAGCCTAAGTTTACTACAAAAAGTAGCGGAATGGGATTGGGATTAGGAATTATAAAAAATATTATCGAAAATTATAAAGGCAGCATTGACTTTGAAACAGAATACGGAAAAGGAACCCGTTTTACGGTTTCGCTACCCATTATTAACTCTTAAATCAACACAATGAGCTACCAAAACATTTTGATTGCAAAAGAGCATAATATTGCAACCATAACGATTAATCGTCCGGAAAAATTAAATGCTTTAAACAAAGTTACGATTCAGGAACTGCATCATGCTTTTTCAACCTTAGAAAGCCATAGAGATATTCGCGCTATTATTCTAAAAGGAAGTGGCGATAAAGCTTTTGTGGCTGGTGCTGATATTGCTGAGTTTGCCGAATTTTCAATCGAAGAAGGCATTCAATTATCAGCTCAAGGTCAGGAAACTTTGTTCAATTTTGTTGAAAATCTAAGAGTCCCTGTTATTGCAGCCATTAATGGATTTGCCCTTGGTGGCGGATTAGAGTTGGCTATGGCTTGTCATATTCGTGTGGCATCTGAAAATGCTAAAATGGGACTTCCAGAGGTGTCCTTAGGTGTAATTCCGGGTTATGGAGGTACACAGCGTTTACCACAATTAATTGGTAAAGGACGAGCCTTAGAAATGATTTTAACTGCAGGTATGATTTCTGCCGAAGAAGCACACAGAGAGGGCTTAGTAAATCATGTGGTAAAACAAGAGGATTTGCTTTCTGTATGTAATGAAATCGCTCAAAAAATGATAAAAAATTCCCCTGCAGCCATAGCAATGGCGATTCATGCGGTGAATGCCAATTTTAAAGAAGGGGAAAATGGTTTTGAAACCGAAATTAAATCTTTTGGAAGATGTTTTGGAACCGAAGATTTTAAAGAAGGAACCAAAGCCTTTTTAGAAAAAAGAAAAGCCGTTTTTACGGGAGAGTAATTTTGAGTATCTAGTTTGCAGTAGCAGTTTGCAGTATTAAAAAATTAAAAAAATAAAATGTCATACGAGCCCGTATTTGCCCTTTTTTGGGAAAGAGTGAAGCAAAGTATATTAGATAAGACTTTTGCCAAATTAACCCTTGCAAAAACCATAGGAGATACTGAATTGAAAAATATTTATGTTCGCCCCATTTTAGACGAAAATAATGAGATGAAAATGTCTGTTATTGCACGTTATAAAACTGAAGAAGTAGAAAGTTTTCACTCCTTAGAAGATACTTATCCTATTTTGTGTTCGTATATGAACAATCCTTTTTTAAGTGCCTTGTTGTTTACCAGTGAACAAGATGTGGTTTTTAAGCTAAACAAAAAACGAGCAGGAAGTATTAGCGAGCAAGCCCCTACTTTTTTGAATCCTTCGGATGTGATTTTGGAGATGAAAGCAAAGGGAATGTGATTTTAGAATGTAGAATCGAAGTAAATATAAACAACAAAGCCACTCTGAGAATAGTGGCTTTGCTTTATCATTAGAAATAGCTTTTAAAGACTATCAAACTTTAAAATTTTAGAACTAATTCCATCCTCCTCCTAATGATTTGTACATGTTAACCTTAGCGGCTAATTGTTCTTTTTTGGTTTCAACCAATTGAAGTTTGGATTCTAAGGCATCACGTTGCGTTAACAAAACTTCCATATAATCGGCTCTGGCTGCATTGAAAAGTTTAGTAGTGATTTCGATAGAATTTGTCAAAGCTTCCACTTGATGTACTTTTTGCTCATAGCTTTTCTTCAGGATGTCAATTTTAGACAAACCATTTAATACTTCGATATGTGCCTTTAAGATGGTTTTTTCATATTCAAAAACGGCTTGCAATTGTTTGTCATTTGCATTGTAATAAGCGGTTTTAATAGCATTTCTGTTGATTAAAGGTGCTACCATATCACCCGCTAAACCATACAATAAGGACTCAGGGGTTGAAGTAAGATACTTGGTTTGGAAAGCTTCTAAACCTACACCAGCTCTTAACGTAAATGAAGGATAAAAATTAGCTTTAGCAACCTGTGTATCCAGTTTGGCTGCTTGCAATTCATATTCTGCTCGTCTAATGTCTGGACGATTTGTTAAGAGCTGTGAAGGTATGCCTACATACATAGTGTCTATTTCTTTTTCTACAAATTGTTCCGAATTACGCTGAATGGGTTGAGGTGCGCGACCTACTAAGAAATTCAATTTGTTCTCCGTTTCTACAATTTCCTGTTTTACAGAAAACAATTCGGCAGTGTTTTTATATACTTCTGCTTCTAATCTTTGTACGCCCAGCGATGTAGCCTTAGCCGCCTGCATTTGAAGACGAATAGTTCTTAAACCATTGTTTTGCAATTCTAAGTTTTGAGTTAGAATTTTAAGTTTGTTGTCCAAAGCTTGTAATTCGTAGTACGAATCGGCTATTTCAGCAATCAAATTCGTTACCATGAAATTCTTCCCTTCAACTGTAGAAAGGTATTCCATTACGGCTGCTTTTTTGGCATTACGCAATTTTTTCCAAACGTCTAATTCCCATGTTGCAAAAGCCCCAACTTTATAATTTTGCAAAGGTTCTGGGAATTCTTTTCCAGGTTTAATTTCGGTATTTGCATCATTAGCTCCCTGACTGGTATAACGACCTACTTTTTCTACTTCGGCAGCAGCTTGAAGACCTACAAATGGCAAGTATTCTCCTTTTCTGGCCTGGATTTCATTCTTTGCCATATCTATTTGTTGCAAAAAGATATTTAACTCCTGATTGTTTACTAAAGCCGTTTCAATGAGTGCATTTAAATGTTCATCATTAAAGAATGTTTTCCATTTAATTTGTGCCGAATTAGTTGTGTCTTTAGAGGCGACATTTTGAAATTGTTCGGGTAAATCCTTTTTTTCTTCGCGTACGGTTTTTGTTGGTACACAACTTTGAAAAATCAGGCTTGATAAGGTCAGTGTTACTACTGACCTTATATTTATTAGTTTGAAAATTGACTTATTCATTTTCTTCCTCTTTTTTCATTAAATTTTTCAATAGTTTGTTCATTTCTTTTAGCTTCAATTTCAGCTTACTATCGCCTTCGCTAACTCTCATGAATTCCTCTGATACAGGTTCGTTATGTTCGTCTTGAATCATATTACGGCCATCACTCATTTTAGCAAAAATGTAATACAATCCAGGAATTACAAAGACTCCAAATAGGGTTCCTATAATCATTCCTCCCATGGCCGATCCTCCAATAGTTCGGTTACCAATAGCTCCGGCTCCAGTAGCAAGAACTAACGGAATTAACCCAGCGATAAAGGCAAAGGAAGTCATCAAAATAGGACGGAAACGAAGTTTAGCTCCTTCTATTGCCGAATCAACTATACTCATACCCTGAGCCCGTTTCTGGACGGCGACTTCTACAATCAATACGGCATTTTTACCCAGTAATCCAATAAGCATGATAACCCCAATTTGAGCATAAACGTCATTAGATAATCCCATGAGTTGTAGTAAAGCAAATGAACCAAAGAAACCTACTGGTAACGATAGCAATACGGCTAATGGCAATAAGAAACTTTCATATTGTGCCGCTAAAACCAGATAAACGAAGATTAATACGATTCCAAATACATACATGGCGTCATTCCCTCTGTTAGCTTCATCATACGACAAACCTTCCCAGGCAATGTCGTAGCCTCTTGGTAACTTTAATTGAGCGACCTCTTTGATGGCATTAATCGCATCGGCACTGGTGTATCCTTTAGCTGGTAATCCTCTAATGGCAGCCGAGTTGTAGAGGTTGTATCGGGTAATCTCATTAGGCCCTAGTTCTTTTTTTACTTTCATAAAAGAAGAGTAAGGTACCATTTCGCCAGCTTCATTTTTCACAAATAAATTTTCTAAATCCGAAGGGATTCTTCGGTATTCAGGTCCTGCTTGTGTGTATACTTTGAAAAATTGACCAAATTTTATAAAACCTTGTTCGTACGTACTACCAATAAGGATGTTCAGATTGTCCATCGCTTTTTTGATAGTAACTCCTTTTTGCATTGCCGCTTTGTTATCAATGTCTAATTTCAATTGCGGATAATTAGCAGAATAAAAAGTAAAGATTCCTGTTAATTCTTTGCGTTTTTCTAATTCGGCAAGGAAATCATTATTTACCTTTTGGAATTCCTGATAATCGGTTCCATTGGTTTTATCCAATAAACGTAAAGAGAAACCTCCAGAAGAACCAAATCCTGGTACTGCAGGTGGTTCAAAATATTCAATAACCGCACCTAGATTTTTTGATTTTTCTTCCAATTCTTCCATGATTTCATGTACAGAATGGCTTCTTTCTTCCCAAGGTTTTAAGTTAATCAAACAGGTTCCGGCATTCGATCCACGACCTTCGGTCATGATTTCATAACCTGCTAAAGAAGATACAGAAGAAACTCCGTCGATTTCTTCACAGATTTTCTGTAGTTTTTTAGCAACATCATTGGTACGTTCTAAGGTAGTTCCTGGAGGTGTTTGAATGATGGCATAAATCATTCCTTGATCCTCACTTGGGATAAATCCAGCAGGAAGAGTTTGGTTTGTATAATAGGTTGCCACACTAAATCCGATTAAGATTCCAAAAGTGATAACTCTACGGTTTACAATGTGTTTTAATATGCCAATATAGTGTCCAGTAAGTTTTTCAAAGCCTTTGTTAAACCAATCAATAAATCGATCAATTGGTGATTTTTTTCTTGGTTGACCATGGTTGTTTTTTAATAACATGGCACAAAGAACCGGTGTAAGTGTCAAGGCTACAACTGCAGAAATGATGATAGATCCTGCCATTGTAATAGAGAATTGACGATAGAATACCCCAACTGGTCCAGACATGAACGAAATAGGAATGAATACTGAAACCATTACCAATGTAATCGCAATAATAGCACCACCAATTTCACCTAAAACGGCTTTAGATGCCTTAAATGGACTGAGATGTTCTTCTTCCTTTTTTACGTGAACGGCTTCCACCACAACAATAGCATCATCGACTACAATACCAATGGCTAATACTAAGGCAAAGAGCGTAATCAAGTTGATGGATAAGCCAAACATTTGCATAACAAAGAATGCTCCAATCAACGAAACGGGAACGGCAATAACTGGAATTAGTGTCGATCGCCAATCGCCTAAGAACAGGAATACGACTATGGATACGAGAATGAAGGCATCTCTAAGCGTATCTATAACTTGTTCGATAGAAGCATTTAAGAAACTGGATACGTCATAACTGATTTTGTAGCCTACTCCCGGAGGAAGATCCTTTTCTAATTCTTTTAATTTAAGTTTAACGGCTTTAATTACATCGCTACCGTTTGTTCCAAGTGTTTGTTTTAATACGATGGATGCAGATGGTTTTCCGTCTAAATTGTCGTAGATGTCATAAAATTCACTTCCTAATTCTACATTTGCAATATCACCTAGTTTTATTTCTTCCCCATTCGAATTGGCTCTGATAATTATATCTTTGTATTCTTGTGGAGTCGAATATCTGTCTTTATAGGTTAAAACATATTCAAGGGATTGCGATTTTATCCCAGAACTTTGCCCTAAACGTCCTGGTCTGGCAAGGATACTTTGTTCCTGCATGGCTTCCATTACTTCTTCTGCCGAAATATTGTAAGCACGCATACGGTCTGGTTTTAACCAAATACGCATCGCATATTTACGGCTACCTAAGATTTGTGCACTGGCAATACCGTCGATACGTTGTATTTCACGAAGCATGTTGGTATAGGCATAGTTGTAAAGGAATTTTTCATCTGCTTCATGTCCTTTTTTGCTGTATAAATCCACATACATCAACATACTTGGTTGGACTGGAGTAATGATAACCCCTTCACGTTGTACTAAGTCGGGTAGTAAGGGCATTACTTGGTCGACCCTAGTTTTTACCCTAATAACGGCGACGTTGGGGTCGGTTCCGGGTTCAAAAATTACACGAATGGTTCCTTCACCAGCACTGGTAGCATCCGAGGCAATATAACGCATTCCTGGCACACCATTAATGGCTGTTTCCAATGGGATTAAGGTTGATTTTACTAATACATCTGAACTCGAACCTGGATAGGCGATAAAGATGTTTACAGTGGTAGGCGCAATTTCAGGGAATTGTGAAATGGGTAATTGTTTGATAGCAAGCAAACCCATAAATACAATGATGACCGAAATTACAATCGCTAAGACCGGTCTTTGAATAAACTTTTTAAACATTTTGTTGTATTTTTAAGGTTGATTACTCGGCGTAAACATCAAGATGTGTTAATACATGTTTCGCATTTTCAACTTTGTATTTTATTTTTTCGTTGTTTTTAACCAATCGTAAACCGTCTAATAAAATGTGATCGCTTTCCTGCAATCCTTTTTTAACAACAAAAAGGTTTTCTAAAGTGGTTCCAATAGTAATTTCTCTTTGTCTAACTACTCCGTTTTTATCAATTACAAAAACATAGCGTTTGTCTAATACTTCAAAAGTTGTTTTTTGAGGAATCAGTAATGCATTTTTCAACGGAACAGTCATCAAAATAGAACCTGTTTCACCGTGTCTTAAAATCCCTTTTGGGTTAGGAAATGTGGCTCTAAAGGCAATGTTTCCGGTTTCATTGTTAAATTCTCCTTCAATGGTTTCTACCACTCCTGTTTGATCAAATACATGATTATTAGCCATTAAAAGTTGTACTTTTTCTTTTTTGTTCTTGTTAGCACTTTCCATGTAGTTTAAGTATTCGGCTTCAGGAACATTAAAATACACCCACATTTTACTGTTGTCTGAAAGTGAAGTCAATAATTCACCTTCTTCTAGCAAACTTCCTTCTCTAGCCATTAAATGGTCCATTACGCCGTCAAAAGGTGCTCTAACAGTAGTAAATCCTAAATGGGTTTTAGCAAGGTCAATTTCGGCTTTTGCTTTGTCGTATTTAGCTCTTGAAAGCGCTAATTCGTTTGGAGAAACTACTTTACTATCGGCTAAAAGTTTCGTGTTTTTGTATTCAATTGCAGCAACATTTCCTTCTGCTTTTGCTTTTTGTAAATCGGCTTGGTAAATGTTAGGCATGATTTGGAACATCAATTGCCCTTTTCTAACTTTCTGACCTTCGTCAACGCTTATTTTTTGAAGGTATCCTTTTTCCATTGCTCTCAATTCGATATGACGAATAGAGTGAATTTGGCAAACGTATTCTTTAATTATTGAGGTATCCATCGCCACAGGATTTGTTACTTGAAATGTCCTCTCTTCCTTTTTTTCTTCTTTGTGTGAATTACATCCAATAGTGCATATAGCAGCCAGTAGACCAATGAAAATTGCATTCTTTTTCATGATAGTTTTTTTTAACGATAAAATATTAGGATTGTATTTTGTTGTGAAAATGATAAACAACAGCAAATTGAGCTCTATTTTCTTGCTTTTATTAATTGCGGCAAGAAATAAAGTAGTAATAAGCAACAATAGATGTGCTTAGTAAGAAGAAAAAATCAAATACGAAATACCTCGAAGATAATGTAAAGTGAGGTAAATGATGGTAAATAAAAAAACGCTTTGCAAAAGGATTTTGCTAAAGAGTTATAGTTGTAATTCGTTAAAAAAGAGGGTGGTAATGAGCTTGAAAATGCGATATAGGAAATCGTTTTTTCAAGTTGTTTTTTACCGTTTAGGATTTCAGAATCTTCTTCTTCATAATCCGTAATTATTTCTTTTTTTGCCTCGGTTTCTTTTGTTGGAGTAGTAATATCTGTTAAGTCCGAAAGCTGGATTTTTTTGGTAAAAACCGACTCATCTTGAATTGATGTTTGAACAAAAATGAACGATTTGACTGGAGTATGAGCAAACAAGCTATTGTTACTAATAAGTAACAGCAGACACAAAGTTAGAATATGTTTGATTCTCATTCTCATTTCTGATGCAAAGCTAATTTTTCAAATACAATTTTTGAAAGTAGGCGCTCATAAATATTTGTTAATTGCGGTAAAAACAACAAGTAAACTGTTAAAATGCATGAATATATGCAATTGAAATTAATTATAAAGCAATTAATTTTTTCCAAGATTTATTTTACCCCATCCCATTCGGCATAAAACTGAGCCAAAAAGCTTTCCATAAAACGATGTCTTTCTTCAGCAATCTTTTTAGCTGTAGTAGTATTCATTTTGTCATTAAGCAATAATAGTTTTTCGTAAAAGTGATTGAGGGTAGGTGCCTGGCTCTTTTTGTATTCCTCAGTACTCATGTCTAATTTAGGAGCAATTTTAGGGTTGTATAATGCTCTATTTTTAAAACCACCATAATTGAATGCGCGAGCTATTCCTATGGCTCCTATGGCGTCTAATCGATCAGCGTCTTGAACGATATCTAATTCTATCGAACTGAATTTCTTTTCAAAATTTCCGCCTTTAAATGAAATGTTTTCAATGATAGCAATAACATTACTGATTTTTTCAGAATCAAGTTGTTGCGATTCTAAAAACTCACGGGCTATTTTTGGGCCAATAGACTCGTCGCCATTGTGAAATTTACTATCGGCTATATCATGAAGTAATGCGCCTAATTGCACGATTTGCAAATCGCATTTTTCCTCTTGAGCAATTAATAAAGCGTTTCTATATACTCTTTCGATATGAAACCAGTCGTGTCCGCCTTCGGCATTTTCTAATTTTTCTTTTACAAAAAGGATGGTGTTATTTATTAAATTTGTGTTCATGTGTAGCTTTGGAATAAAAAAAGCTGATTTTTAAAGTCTAAACCTCAAAAATCAGCAGTATATATTAATAGCAAAAATCAATTTCAATGGTAATTTCAATTGAAAAAATCAAAAATCATTTTTCTATTTCAAACCAAATCTGAAATCAAAAATCGTTAATCTTCAATCTGAAATCTATAATCTTGCAGGTTCAACCCATTTGAAAATGTGCGATTCTTTAGGGATAACTAATCTTTCAGAGATTTTAGCCATTCTTGCTGGTAATTTCATTAAGTAATCACGAGCTTTTTCGGCTTCATCAGTTAATCCAGATATTTTTTCAATTTCCCATTTGTCAATCAATTTCTGCATAATTTCAACATAATCTTGGGCTGTATAAACTCCAATACGCTGTGCTGAATCAGAAAATAATTCAAATGCCGAACTTATTTTAGCTCCTGATTCTCTCAGGAAATGTGCTGGCATCACGATTTTAGCTTTCATCATGTATTGAAAAGCAAGCATCATTTCGCTTGGATCTACTTTGAAAATTTCGCTCACAAAATGGCTATAAGCGTGGTGATGACGCATTTCGTCTCCAGCAATCATTTTACACATTTTAGATAATTTCTTATCACCATATTTTTTGGCTAATTGCGAAACTCGGTTATGAGAAATGTAAGTAGCTAATTCTTGGAAACTAGTGTAAACGAAGTTTTTATATGGGTCTCTACCAGTACCAATGTCGAAACCGTCATTGATAAGGTGTTGGGTTGTCATTTCAATTTCGCGCATGTTTACACGACCTGATAAGTACAAGTATTTATTTAACAAATCACCATGGCGATTTTCTTCACCGGTCCATTGACGTACCCAAGCTGACCAACCGTTTCTTCCTTCATTATCAACTCCTTCTACTTCCATTAACCAGTTTTCATAGGTAGGAAGTGCCTCTTCGGTAATCATGTCACCTACCATAGCTACCCAAAAATCATAAGGTAAATCTTTTGAGATTTCGCGTAATTCTTTTACTTCTTCTAAGAAATTATCTCCTTCAGAATTGGGTAAAAAATCCGATGGCTGCCAGATTTGTTCCACTGGAATCAAGTATTGATCCATGTAGCCAGTCACGTTTTTTTCCAAAAACTGCATAACTTCTAATCGAATGTTTTTTATTGACATTTTATATGTATTAAAATTGTATTCCTTTTACTACTGCACTTTCCGTCTTCTCCATTAATTCAGGAAAATTATAATCGCTCACTTTAAGTGGATTATGAATTACAAAGGTAAGATGATTTCCTAAACCAACAGGAAAAAAACCAAATTTTACCATTTTCCATGAATTATTAATGCTTACAGGAACAATATAGGCGGATGGTGCGCTTTTACACAATATTTTCAAGCCAGTTTGGGCAAATTCTTTGGGTTTTCCGGTTTTGCTTCGGGTGCCTTCTGGAAAAATTACTGCTGATCGTGTATTCTTTTCAATATAATCTCCTAATTTTTTTATTTCGGGAATCGCTTGTTTAGGGTCTTTTCTGTCTATCAAAGCAGCTCCTCCATGTCTTAAGTTATAAGAAACACTTGGGATTCCTTTGCCTAACTCTTTCTTACTTACAAATTTACAATGAAATTTACGCAAATACCATATCATAGCAATTATATCGTACATACTTTGATGATTGGCTACAAATACCAAAGGTACTCCCTCAGGAATAAGTTCTCTGTTTTTGAATGAATAGGTTGTTCCTACTAAGTTAGTACATTTTAGCAAAAAAAAGTTTAAATAATCAACACTTTTTTTGTGCGCCTGATACCCAAAAACATTGAGGCAAAACCATTGAATAGGGTGGAAAATGACTAATGTAAGTCCAAAACACAAATAATAAATAACCGATATAGGATAGGAAATAAGTTTTTGCATTTTAAAAAAATTAGCTGCAAAAGTATGAAATAATTTTTTAGCGGTATTTAAAACCTAAATAATAAGTAGGTTTAGCGTTAAATTGTACCTTTGTTGTCTGAATTATAATATTTATTAGACACTAAATGAACTTTAACTATCCAAAGAACGAAAAACTTAAAAGCAAAATTAGCATTGGATTGTTGTTCTCTGAAGGAAAATCAGTTTCAAAATATCCCTTGCGTTTGGTGTATCATTCGGGGACGTTGAATGAAAATGAGAAAATCAAAATGGGTATTTCGGTTTCTAAAAAGTATTTTAAAAAAGCAGTGGATCGAAATCGTTTCAAACGCATTCTTCGCGAAACCTATCGTTTAAATAAGCATATTCTACTAGATAATTTAGATAAACCGTATTGCTTTATGTTTTTTTATCAAACCAAAGAGCGTTTGTCTTACGATGAGATTAATACCAAAACCATTCAGTTGTTTGAAAAGTTTGTGGCTCAGGTTTTAAAAAAAGAAAACCCCTAAATTGGTTTACTATTAATTACTTAGATAGTTATTCTATTTCCTTTTTATTACTGATAAATTGTTATTTTAGTAATTCACAATTAATAATATTATGAAATTTTCTTTCCAAAAAAATACATCATTCCTGTAGTCGCTTCGGCTTTTATTTTCATTGGTTCTAGTTTTAAAGATGATTTTTTTGAAATTGCTAAGCAAATCGAAATTTTCACGACACTATTCAAGGAATTGAATACCAATTATGTAGATGAAACCAATGCAGGCGAATTGATGGATACCGCTATCAAAGGGATGCTAGCCAGTTTAGATCCGTATACGGTTTATTTTAATGAACAAGATGTATTAAAATTTAAGATCAATAATACCGGAGAGTATACGGGAATTGGCGCTTTAATAACTCAAAAATCAGGGAAATTAATTTTACGTGAAGTATATAAAAATTTTCCAGCCGATAAAGCTGGTTTTAAGGCTGGAGATGAGATAGTACAAATTGGCGACATACAAATGGCCGATTTAAAAGAAGATGCTTCTCAGTTATTAAAAGGGGCTAAGAATACAAAAATTGATATTAAATACCTGCGTCAAGGGAAGTTGTATTCCACTCAAATAACTTTGGATGAGGTAGAAATTAAGTCGGTTCCCTATTTTGCAAAAATTGATGACAAAACAGGTTATATCGTTTTAAGTCGTTTTAACCGAAAAGCATCTAATGAAACTAAAGAAGCTTTGTTAGAACTAAAAAAACAAGGCGCTCAGCAAATTGTTTTGGATTTGCGAAACAATCCTGGGGGACTTTTGAATGAAGCGGTTAATATTTGTAATTTATTTGTTCCCAAAAACGAAGTAATTGTCACCACCAAATCCATCAACGAAAAACACAATAACACTTATAAAACCGCATTTGATCCTATTGACTTGGATATTCCATTGGTAATTATTGTCAATGATAAGAGTGCTTCGGCTTCGGAAATTGTTTCCGGTGCACTACAGGATTTAGATCGTGCCGTTATTGTAGGTAGCAGAAGTTTTGGGAAAGGTTTGGTTCAAAAACCAATTGATTTAACCTATAACACCCAGTTAAAAGTGACCATTTCGAGGTATTTTACGCCTTCTGGAAGATGTATTCAGGCTTTGGATTATGCGCATAAAGACAAAAATGGTTTGGCTATACGAACAAAAGAAACCAGTTATAATTCGTTTAAAACACGCAAAGGAAGAACAGTTTATGATGGAGGAGGAATTTTGCCAGATGTCCAAATGCCAGAATCAAAAACCAGTGTGATCGCTAATGCTTTGATTAAGAACGACGGTATTTTTAATTATGCCACTACGTATTTTTATAAGCATCCCAATTTGGGTAATGAAATACCAAATTTCACTAATGCTGACTTTCAGGATTTTAAACAGTTTTTGAAAAGTCAAAAGATTAATTTAGATACTGAAACCGAAGAGTCTTTGAAAAACACATTGGCACTGGCAAAAAAAGAGGCAATTGATGCCGCTATTATTTCCGAATACAATCAGTTATTGACGGCAGTTCAAAAATCGTCGGAGGCTCAAATTGATACTAATCAGGAAGAAATTAAGAATTTACTTTTAGAAGAAATTATTAAACGATATCAATATCAAGAAGGTTTTTACGCGTATTATATGAGAAGCAATTCAGAGATTAAAAAATCGGTTAAGATTTTGAACGATGTTGCTACTTACAGAAACATTTTAAAAATGTGATGAAAACGTCAATTCTACTCCTTTCTTTTCTTGTTTTTGGGAATGTTTTTTCTCAAGAAAAAAAGATTGGTACCGTATATTTTGAATTTGATAAATACACAATCGATGCCGTTCAAGAACAAATTATTATTGATTTTATTCAAAAAATCGATACTTCTAGGCTTGAATCGATTCAAATTTATGGCTATTGTGACGATAGAGGCGATAATAATTACAATTTAAAATTGTCTCAAAATAGGGTTAATGCTGTTCGTGAAATACTTACGGCAAACGGTTTTAATAAGAGCAAAATCGTAATGATTGAAGGTAAGGGTCGTGTGTTACTTGATAATTTTTCAGGAGGAAGTTTAGAAGATGTTCGCTCAAAAAACCGAAGAGTAGATTTATTAATTGTAAAGAAAAATAGTTTCGGAAAAGGGATGTATAATTCCTTTCATGATCATCATGAAATTGGAGATCGAATTTTTCTAGAAGATATTTACTTCGAATTGGGTAGTAGTAAACTTACCGAAGCTTCTAAAAAAGAGCTTGACCGAATTGCCGAAATCCTTTTGAAAAACAAGAATATCGAATTTGAAATCCGCGGTCATGTGTGTTGTACTCCAAGCACGTATAAAGATGCTATTGATTTTGCTACCAAGGAAAGAAAGCTGTCTTTAAATAGAGCTAAAAGTGTTTTTAGATATTTGATTTCTAAAAATATCAATAGCTTACGAATGACTTACCGTGGTTTGGGTAATCAATTTCCTTTAGGAAAAGGTGACGATTATGATCGCAGGGTTGAGTTTTTAATTACCAAGAACTAGTTGGGTTTCTTTTGAGCTTGTTTTTTGATGATTTCAATCGATTTTATAATAGCTTCGGTCTCGAACATCAAATCTCTTTTTTCTTTTGAAGGAGCGTAACAAAATCCCTCTAATACCACTATTCTATTATTCGCCTTGTCGACAATTCCGTAATTGATAAAAGGTCCCGACATAAAGTCGTTTTTGAGTACCCATGTGCCTTTAGTTTCATAAGCTCTTTTGTAATCGAGTACTATGTTAGAAAAATAGGGAGCGTAGGCCTCTTCAGTAATCATATCTGTTTTTTCTTCCTTACCATGAATGTATAATTTACCTATCGAATCTCTCATTTTGATGATGTGAGCGATTTTATTTAATTTATTTTCGATAGTATTTAAAGGAACTTCATAGATTAAAATACTGGTGTTACCACTGATGATTTCTTTTTTAAACCAAACAAATCCTTTTTTTGTACCATCAATTGATAACTGGTAGGCATTTCTAGTTTGATTTTAAATTTAACTTCAAAATATTTAGAATCTAAAAGTGATTTCCTGTGCTGACGTTGTAATTCTTCAATTTCGGTTTGATGAATTTTTTTTATGATTTCAGGAGCATGTTGTTGGATTAGGCACAAAATGTCATCAGCGGTTTTACCCGAAATTTGAAAGATGTTTTGTGGCGTAGCGTATTTGTCTTTTAGGATGTTAAAATTTTCATTCGTGTCTTTTTTAATCACAATAATGTTGCGACTATCCGTCAAATAGCCCTCCATTAATTTTACTGGAAATTGATTGATAGTAAAGAGCGGTTCTTCTTGAGGTAATCCAATAACTGGGGAAGCAAATTTATTCCGAATGCTGTCGCCGATTTCCCCATTCCATAACAAATCATCAATAATTACAGATATGGTATTGATTTTCCCATTTGGTTTCTTAGGGTCTGTATTTTCTTGTTTACAGGAAACAAAAAAAGCGACATGCATACTAATATAAAATGGACTTTATTCATTTTACGATTGTAACGATAGGATAAAAAATGTGAATCTTGATTTTATCGGTTATGATTTCTTTCGAATTTACACCGCTAATATCGTTCCATTTTTTTAAATGAATTGCAAAATGATTAATAAAATGCCGTTTAGAAGCAAAAAAGGCTTTATTTTTTTATCAATAAAGCCTTTTTAGTATTGTATTTTTGATATTAACCGCCAATTTTTAATTTCATTCCAGGTTTGATATCTTCATTTTTAATATCGTTCCATTTTTTAATATCTGAAACGGTTACACCTGATTTTTTTGCAATGCTAAATAAAGAATCTCCTTTTTTTACCATATAGTCACGTTGCAAAGCAGCACTTTCTAATTTGTTTTTCTTAAAAGTAGCTGCAGTAGCTTTAGCGGTATTTATGGCAATTTCGTCTTTGGCAACAATCAATGTTTTACCCAAAGCGATATTGTTATCGGCTAAATGATTCCATTCTTTCAAATCGTTAATTGGAGTTCCAAACTTTTTTGAAATAGTACTCAGATTGTCTCCTTTTTGAACGATGTATTCAATGTTTTTTAATTCGACTGCAGGATTTGCAGCGGCAACTTCGTTAGCTTCGATTTCTTTATTAGACACTTGTAAGTTCATTCCAACTTGAATCGTGTTTCCAGTAAGCTTATTCCATTCTTTAATTTGAGCTACTGTTACATTGTTTTCTTCGGCAATGGTATTTAAGTTGTCTCCTTTTTGAACAATGTAATTGCTTGTTTTATTACTTGCAATGATCGAGTCGGCCTTAATTTCTTTTTTAGCCTTTTCAACCTTGCTGTTTTTATTGTCAACAGTTGCTATAGCAGTAGTATTGTCTTTTTCTGAAGTTACTATGGTGAGTACTTTGCCATACGAAAGCGAATTACTGCTCAATCGATTCCATTTCTTTAAGTCATTGATGTCAACATTGTATTTGGCAGCAATAGCGCTTAAATTGTCTCCTTTTTTGACTTTGTAATATTGCGTTGTACTTCCTTTTGGGAAAACAATTTTTTCTACTGGAGCAGCTGCAATTGCAGTGTTAGGAGTTATGTTTTTAAAATAAGGATTGTTGTTTTTTAATTCTGCTTCATGTTGAATATAAGCGTAAATCTTGTTCTCATTAGAAACAAAAAGTCCAATTTTTTCTTTAGGTAATCGCAAGTAGTGATTTTGATCTTGATATTGCGGAATTACGTTTAATTTATAAGAAGGATTTAGTAACTGAATTTGAGAAATAGGCACATCAAGTAAATCGGAAATTTGCTTAAAAGACATCTGTTTTTTAATCATTACCGTATCGGTAGCAAAGTGTTGCAGATTGGCTTTGTTAGGTTTAATTCCATGCTCTTTATGGTATTCGTACAAATACATCGTTGCTAAGAAAGCAGGAACGTATCCTTGAGTTTCTTTAGGTAAATTTGATTTAATGCTCCAAAAGTTTTGTTGTCCTCCAGAACGTCTAATTGCTTTAGATACGTTTCCAGGTCCAGAATTATAAGAGGCTAAAACCAATTCCCAGTCTCCAAAAATTTCAAACATATTTGCCATGTATTGTGCCGCCGCTTTGGTAGCTTTTAATGGATCACTACGTTCGTCTATGTAGGAGTCAATATTAAGGTTGTATTGTTTACCGGTATGATACATAAACTGCCAAATTCCAGTGGCACCTACTCTGGAAACAGCTTTTGGATTTAATGCTGATTCTACAATTGCTAAATATTTGATTTCTAATGGAATGTTGTTTTTAGCAAATACTTCTTCAAACATTGGGAAGTAATAATCAGAAATGGACATTAGTCGTTCGAACGATTTTTTTCTGTTTTTTAAGAACGATTTAATGATGTTTTCTAATCCTTGGTTGTACTGAATGTTAAATGGTGATTTAGCATTCATGGCTTCCAATCTTGATTTTAATAGTTCTGTTGGCAATTCATAATCAACTTTCTCATCGGTATTAATGCTTTCAATATCTTTGTTAAGTTCATTATAGATGTTTAAATCGGTTAATTCTTTGGTCCATAAACTATCTACACAACTAGCCATGTCATCATTTACAAAGCTACGTTTGATTGAATCCAGATAAGAAAGCTTGGTTTCTAAAACAGCAACTCCCTTGCTTTCAACAATTTCTTGTGAAAACAGGGGAATTGATAGTAATAGAAAAAATGATATAGTGATTTTTTTTATACTCATATTTTTAATTGTCAACATCCTTAATTTTAAGTGGTTACAAATCTGTTTTTGCAAACTTAAGAGGTAAAAACTAAAAAAATCAATAAAAATTGTTAAAAGTGTTATTTTTTATTCTAAAATAGCGGCAATACCAGGTAAAGTTCTACCTTCTAACATCTCTAACATTGCTCCACCACCTGTAGATACATAACTCATTTTGTCTTCAAAACCGAATTGTTTTACGGCAGCAACTGAGTCTCCACCACCTACAAGAGAGAATGTTCCGTTAGCTGTTGCAGCTGCGATAAAGTTTCCTAAAGCGATAGTTCCTTTTGCAAAAGTTTCCATTTCAAAAACCCCTAACGGACCATTCCATAAGATTGTTTTTGAATCCATAATCACTTTTTCGAAAGCTTCTAATGATTTTGGTCCAGCATCCATACCTTCCCATCCATCAGGAATGTTAGTTACATCTACCACTTGAGTATTAGCGTTATTAGAGAAATCATCTCCAGCAACTACGTCAACTGGAATGTGAACTTGTACTCCTTTTTCTTTAGCTAATCTTAAAATTTCAAGGGCTAATTCTTGTTTGTCATCCTCGCAGATAGAATTTCCAATTTTCCCTCCTTGAGCTTTAACAAAAGTAAATGTCATCCCTCCACCAATAATCATGTGGTCTACTTTGTCAAGGATATTTTCGATAACTGTAATTTTTGAAGATACTTTAGAACCTCCTAAAATAGCCGTTACTGGTTTTTCGCTGTCTTTTAATACTTTGTTGATGCTTTCAATTTCTTTTGCTAATAAATAACCGAAACATTTAGCAGTTGGGAAAAATTGAGCAATAATTGTAGTAGAAGCATGTGCTCTATGCGCAGTTCCAAATGCATCATTTACATAAATATCTCCTAATGAAGCTAATTCTTTTGCAAAAGCAACATCACCTGCTTCTTCTTCATTGTGAAAACGTAGATTTTCTAACAATAAAACTTCACCTGCTTTTAAATCGGCTGCTGCTTGTTTTGCTACATCACCGATACAGTTAGCTGCAAATTTTACAGGTACACCTAAAATATCGCTAGCTGTTTTTAATATGTGTTTTAATGAATATTTATCTTCAGCTCCTTTTGGACGCCCTAGGTGAGACATTAAAATTACACTTCCTCCATCTGCAAGAATTTTAGAAATGGTAGGTTTAGCAGCTTCTATACGAGTAATATCGGTTACGTTAAAATTTTCGTCTAAAGGCACGTTAAAATCTACACGGATAATCGCTTTTTTATTGTTAAAATCAAAATCGTTTAAAGTCTTCATTAGTTTAATTTTAGATTATTTTTTTGAAAGTGAAACAAATATAGAAATTTTCTAGTACTATAAAATTTCAAAACTTTAAAAAATCCGTTTTTTTATAACGAAAACGATGTAAATACTCAATTATTTTGATTTATAGTTGTCAATTTAAAAAAAATATTTCTAATGACATTTTTTTGTAGATGAGAAATTGGTGCTTTTTTAAAATGGAGTTAGCGTTTTAATTGTTGAGGTAAAAATCATTTTTACTGCGGTATTCTCCAGGTGTAAGACTTACAATTTGTTTAAATATTTTCGAAAAGTGCGGCAAATTTGAAAAGCCAGTATCTAGTGCAATTTCTAAAAATGTTTTATCAGTAGTTGCAAAAGATATTGTGCTCTTTCAATTTTTTTTCATGTATGAAAAACTACAAGTCGAATTCCTAGAACTAAAGAAAAGATATTGGGGGTGTCATTTTTGGGCAATAGGCTTTGGGTGTTGGTGTTCTGGTAATATCACAGATGAAATGGTCAATGAATATTTGGAACATCACAGAAATCCAAATGGAAACAATGATGATAACTTCATAATTGAAGACTAGCAATATGAGACTTTAAGTCTGACAACCAAATCTATTGACTTTCAGTTCATAGTGGTTTAGTTAAAAGTTGAAGAGCAATTTAAATTTGGTTCTTACTTAGACGTTTAAACTTTATAATCTAAAATTTTAGACTTATCCATTTTCTGCTATCTTTGCTTCATGCAATTTTCTGAAATTTTAGGACAAGAACACATTAAAAACCATCTCACAAGAACGGCTGATTTGGGAAGAATACCCCATGCACAGTTGTTCGTTGGTCCAGAAGGAAGTGGAACTTTGGCTATGGCAATTGCCTATTCTCAATATATTTTATGTAGTAATGCAAACGGAGAGAATGAGGGTGAAAATCAGGCCTGTAATCTAAAATTTCAAAAATTATCCCATCCCGATTTGCATTTTGCTTATCCTACAGTTACTACCGATGAGGTAAAGAAAAATCCCAAAAGTATTGATTTTATTACCGATTGGAGAGCATTTGTTCTTCAAAATCCCTATGGAGGTCTTTTTGATTGGTATTCCGTATTAGGAGTGCAAAATAAACAAGGAGAAATTCGCGTTGATGATGCTCAGGAAATTCTAAAATCATTATCCTTAAAAGCTTACGAAGGAGGTTATAAAATCATGATTGTGTGGATGGCAGAGAAGATGAATATCGCTGCTTCTAATAAATTATTGAAATTACTCGAAGAGCCACCAGAAAAAACCATTTTTATTTTGATTGCCGAAAATGAAGAGGATATTATACAAACCATTCGTTCGCGTTGTCAAATATTGCATTTCAATGGTTTGAGCGAATCGGTTATCACTGATGCGTTGGTAACTCGTGAAGGAATTGATTCAAAACTCGCTTCAAAACTGGCGCATCAGGCACAAGGTAATTTTAATGCCGCTTTGCATTTGTTACACGATAACGACGAAGAACATCCATTTGAACAATGGTTTGTTACTTGGGTTCGTGCTGCTTTTAAGGCAAAAAAAGATGCTGCTGCGATACAGGATTTGATACTTTGGAGTGAAAAAATAGCGGCCTTAGGTAGGGAAGCACAGAAAAAATTTCTTCAGTTTTGTATGGAGATGTTTCGTCAGGCTTTGTTGCTTAATTATGAAGCGCCAAGTTTGGTCTATTTTGAACCTAAAGTAGATAAATTCAAATTAGAAAATTTTGCTCCCTTTGTCAATGGAAATAATATTCAGGATATTTTTAAAGAGCTTTCGGATGCCATGTATCATATTGAGCGCAATGGAAATGCAAAAATCATTTTAACCGATTTATCTATCAAGTTAACACGTTTAATCCATAAAAAATAATTGTTATGAACAATCCAGCCTCTTTTTTACTATTAGTATTTTTTGGGATTACTTTTTTACAGTCGAGTTACGAAAAATTATTTTATTGGCAAGATAACATGACTTGGTTAAAAGGGCATTTTGCAAAAACAATTTTAAAGAATCATGTTAAATTAGCTTTAATTAATTTGGTAATTATGGAGTTAATTTCAACAATTTTGTGTTTTGTGGGTTGTATCGAATTGTACGTAAATAATGGAAGAATCTTTGGTTTTTATGGTGCCGTATTTTCATGTATTACTTTATTGATGATGCTTTTTGGTCAGCGATTGGCCAAAGATTATGATGGAGCAAGAACCATCGTTATTTATTACATACCCGCAGTTATGGCGGTATATTGGTTAAACTAATTTTTTACATCAAGCTATGTCTTTAACTCCTAAACATCCATCAGAATCCTTAACGATATTAACCGATTTGGTTTTGCCTAGTGAAACCAATCATATCCATAATTTATTTGGAGGAGAATTATTAGCACGAATGGATCGTGCGGCCAGTATTGCTGGTCAAAGACATTCCAGATGTATTACCGTAACAGCTTCGGTGAATCATGTGGCTTTTACTAAGGCTATTTCTTTAGGAAGTGTAGTGACTATTGAGGCAAAGGTTTCCCGCGCTTTTAGGAGCTCTATGGAAGTTTATATTGATGTTTGGGTGGAGGATAGAGAATCAGGTGTAAAGACTAAGGCAAACGAAGCGATTTACACTTTTGTGGCAGTAGATCAAAATGGAAAACCAGTAGAAGTAGCTCCTATTATCCCTGAAACCGAATTAGAAAAACAACGTTACGATGCTGCTTTAAGACGCAAACAATTGAGTTTAGTATTAGCAGGAAAAATGAAACCTAGCGAAGCAACAGAGTTGAAAGCCTTATTTACATAAAATTTTATTTTTTTGATTCTAAATTTTTTTCAAACTGAAAAATAACATCAAAAAAAGAAGTATTTTTACGAACCTTAAAAATTAAAAACTAATAAAAATTAGGAAGAACGTAAAGGCTTTGTAATTTTCTAATTAGTAGAAAAATAGAATAATTTAACGATAGAAAAGCGAAATAGAAGATGAGTACAGAGAAAGAAGCCAAATTGAAAGCATTACAGCTTACCCTTGATAAACTGGATAAAACCTACGGAAAAGGTACGGTTATGAAAATGGGGGATAAAGCCATTGAAGAAGTAGAAACCATTTCTTCAGGTTCTCTAGGGGTAGATTTAGCACTAGGAGTAGGTGGTTATCCAAAAGGAAGAATTATTGAAATTTACGGACCAGAATCTTCAGGAAAAACAACCTTAACACTTCATGCTATCGCCGAAGCTCAAAAAGCAGGCGGTATTGCCGCTTTTATTGATGCGGAACATGCTTTTGATAGAAATTATGCTGAAAAATTAGGTGTTGATATCGAAAATTTAATCATTTCGCAACCCGATAACGGAGAGCAAGCTTTAGAAATTGCCGAAAATTTAATTCGTTCGGGTGCTATTGATATTGTGGTAATTGACTCTGTTGCAGCTTTGACTCCAAAAAGTGAGATTGAGGGCGAAATGGGTGACTCTAAAATGGGATTACACGCTCGATTGATGTCGCAAGCCTTAAGAAAATTGACCGCTACGATTAGTAAAACAAATTGTACCGTATTCTTCATTAACCAATTAAGAGATAAAATTGGAGTAATGTTTGGAAGTCCAGAGACAACAACGGGAGGTAATGCCTTGAAATTCTATGCCTCTGTTCGTTTAGATATCCGTCGTTCTACACAAATTAAAGATGGTGAAAATGTTTTAGGTAACAGAACCAAAGTGAAAATCGTTAAGAATAAAGTAGCACCTCCGTTTAAAGTTGCTGAATTTGATATTATGTACGGTGAAGGTGTGTCTAAAACGGGAGAAATTTTGGATTTAGCAGTAGAATTCGAAATTGTTAAAAAATCAGGTTCTTGGTTTAGCTATGGAGAAACGAAGTTAGGGCAAGGTCGCGACGCTGTGAAATCGTTAATTAAAGACAATCCTGAATTAGCTGACGAATTAGAAGAAAAAATCAAATCAAGAATCAAAGAATTAGCTGATAATTAATTCAATTCAATAATAGAATTTATTAGAAATGCCTGGTTTATACTGGGCATTTTTTTGTTTCTACAAGGCATTGCGAATTTTATTTGAAAAAAAATGTATTGAAAGAAGCAACCTTTTTATGGTTTAGTAGTCTAGTTAATGAATCATGATTAACATAAAAAATTATAAAATGAAAAAAATTGCATTGCTATTAGTTTTAATGACTACTTTTTTAAGTTGTAGTTTAGATGAAGGAGATAGGTATAATTATATGGTTCTGCCTGTAGAAAGTTATACATTACCTGAAACCTTTAAAGTAGGTCAATCTCACGAAATCAAGTTGAAATACAAAAAACCTACCCCTTGTCATATTTACAGTGGCATTTATTATTATTCAGAAAATAATACAAGAACAATAGGTATTCATTCATCTGTAAAGGTAGGTGAAACTTGCGCAGATAATTCAACACCTGCGCTTACAGAAGTTTCTTTTAATTTTTCGCCTCTAACAGCGGGAACTTATACTTTTAAGTTTTATAAAGGAGAAAATTCTGCAGGAGAGGATACGTTTGAAAATGTGGAAGTTGTTGTAGCTGCGGCTACTACTCCAAACTAAAATGGTTTTATTTATTTGATAAAAGGCTGTCTGAAAAGACAGTCTTTTTTTTGTGATTAGTTTTAAGTTTGTTTTTCAAAAATTAAAAGCTGATTGTAAATAGTATTTCTAACAGCTTCCCTGATTTCTTTTCTATCTGATTCGTCTTTGCCTTTGGTTTCAACTAGTTTATGGATTTTTACACGCATGATGCCTGGAGAACCAGCAAAAATGGTATAAGGAAATCGTTTTTTGTTGTCTGCAAATGTGATTGGTAAAATGGGAATTTGATGTTGAACGGCCAATTTAAAAGCGCCTTCTTTAAAATGGTCTAAAATGACTGATTCGTCATCAGGAACACCTCCTTCTGGAAAGATGCAAACACTCAGTCCACGTTCAATTCTTTTGTGCGCTTTCGTAAAAACAGCCATTCGGCTTTGCGAATTTTTACGATCGACTAAAATGCAGGTTCTTTTGTAGAAAAAACCAAAAATCGGAATTTTAGCCAATTCCTGTTTGCCTACAAATACAAAAGGATTTTTGACAACAGCCAGCATTAACATAATATCCGTCATCGAAGTATGATTGGCCACAATCATATAACTTTTTTTAGGGTCAATGCTTTCTTCACGTTCTACTTTGTAATGAAAACCCATGCCAAGAAGAATGAATTTGGCCCAAATTCTGGCTATTTTAAAAAAATAAGGATATCCTTTTTCAGATAAAATAGTTAGAATTAAAATAGGGAAAAATGCTAATATGGGTACAGCCATAAGGATGTAAAACCAAATGCGCCATAAAATCCATAAAATTATTTTGATGCTCTTCATAGGTTCAAAAATAAGGATTCAAAAGGAATTATTGTTTAAAATCAATTAAATTTGGTAGGATTTAACCGCAAAGTTTTTAAAGTTTTTTCGCAAAGTAAAAAAAGCAAAGATGACAGAAAATGAAATTTCTAAAAAAGTTATTGGTTTTGCAATAGAGGTGCACAAAGCACTTGGGCCTGGTTTTTTGGAGAATGCATATAAAGAGTGTCTGTTTTATAAAATTAACAAAGCAGGTTTTTTTGTTGAGAAAGAAAAGGCTTTGCCCGTAATTTTTGAAGAGGTAAAATTGGATTGCGGTTATAGAGTTGATTTGTTAGTTGAAAATAAATTAGTAATTGAACTTAAAAGTGTTGAAGCTTTGGATGTAATTCATCTTGCTCAGACTTTGACTTATTTAAAGTTGGGTAATTTTAAACTTGGATTACGTATTAATTTTAATGAAATTCTATTGAAAGACGGTATAAGAAGAGTAGTTAATAATTTATAAAAATGTTAATACTGCGAACTTTGCAAAAAACTTTGCTTTCTTTGCGGTAGAAAAAGAACATAAACTTTGTGAACTTTGCGAAATCTTTGTAAACTTTGCGTTAAATCAAGAATACAGCTTTAGAAATACATTATAATGGCAAAAATACTTACGGGAGTTCAAAGTACTGGGACTCCACATTTAGGGAACTTACTAGGAGCAATTATTCCGGCAATTCAATTGTCTAATCATTCAGCAAATGAATCTTTTCTTTTTATTGCCGATTTACATTCGGTAACCCAAATAAAAAACGGAGAAGTTTTAAGAAATAATACGTATAGTGTTGCGGCTGCTTGGCTAGCTTTTGGATTAGATGTGAATAAGGTAGTTTTCTACAGACAGTCTGATGTACCAAAAACAGCAGAATTGTCTTGGTATTTGAGCTGTTTCTTTCCGTATCAAAGGTTGACATTGGCACATTCATTTAAAGATAAAGCCGATCGATTAGACGATGTGAATGCAGGTTTGTTTTCGTATCCAATGTTGATGGCGGCAGATATTTTATTGTATGATGCTGAATTTGTTCCGGTAGGAAAAGACCAATTGCAGCATTTAGAAATGACACGTGATGTAGCTTCTCGTTTCAACCATCAAATGGGGGAGACATTCGTATTGCCTGAAGCTAAAATTCAGGATGATAGTATGTTAATTCCGGGTACCAATGGTGGAAAAATGAGTAAATCGGCTAATAATATCATTAATATTTTTCTTGACGATAAATCTTTGCGCAAGCAGGTAATGAGTATTGAAACGGATAGTACACCACTTGAAGCACCAAAAAATCCGGATACCTGTAATGCTTTTGCGATTTATTCTTTATTAGCCAATGAAGAGCAAATTGCAACTATGCGTGCTAATTATTTAGCTGGAAATTATGGTTATGGTCATGCCAAACAAGCTTTGTTTGAGTTAATCTGCGAGAAATTCAAAACAGAGAGAGAAAAGTACCACTACTATATCAACAATCTTCAGGAAGTGGATGCGCTATTGAAAATTGGAGCTGAGAAAGCTTCGGCTGTAGCTGATGGTGTTTTAGCCAGAGTACGAGAAAAATTAGGTTTTGAGCAGCGATAGTTTTTTAAGATATTTGACCACAAATTCGCAAATTAAATAGTTATGCAATTTGCGAATTTTCGGTTTTCTGATAGTTATAAACCCGACAGGTTTCAAAAACCTGTCGGGTTTTTATTTTTCAAAATTTTAATTCTTTATTTTTATAAATTTAACTTTCATTTTTGGAGGACGTGGAACTACTAATTCTGAAGTGTCTTTGTTTATTGCAAATTGTTCAAATTTCTTTTGTTTTTCTAAAATTGAATTGTCCAGAGGTCTGATGTTTAAAGAATTATTTAGTGTTTTGTATAAATTATAATAAAGACTAAGTTTTTTTAAATCTTTACCTTCATCAAAAGTAAAACTCTTAGTTTTCATATTTTTATCGGTTATTTTAAAACGAATTATTGGGCCATCATAAATATCGATGTCTAAAGTATCTATTGATTGTTTAAAATAATTTTCATCCTTGTTTTTTGTTTCAGAAACAATACTGTTTAAAAGTCTGGGGTCTGTTTTTGATACATAATATTTTTCTTCACCTGTTGGGCCTGTTCTTTTTATTGTTTGAGATAGTCCATTTGAATTGATGTAGGAGTAAAAAATTCTGTCTATACTAACTTTGGAATTGTCTTCATAACTATAATAATAAGACATGATTTCAATACTTTTAAAATCATATTGATCTGAAGAGCAACTTAAGATTATGAATGATAATAAAAAGAGTAATTTTTTCATAAATATTTTATAGAAGAAGTTAATAGATTTAATTATTAATCTGCGAATCTGCGGTCAAATTATCAAATCGCCTCAAACAATTTCCCTGGCAAAGGTCTAATAACGCCTTTGAGTTCCATATTCAATAAAATACTGGAAACTCTGTAAATAGGGAATTCACATTCCAAAGCAATGATGTCCATCAATTCCTTGCCTGTTTTTAGAAGGTAGTCGTATATTTTTTGTTCGTCGTTATCTAGGGAAACAAAGAGTTGTTTTTGTACCGCTTTGGGTTCTTCTTTAATGTCCCAATTCAGCATATAAACTAAGTCGGCGGCAGAAGTGAGTACATTTGCTTTTTGGGTTTTAATGAGGTTGTTACAGCCTGTGCTGTATTTGTCGGTTACGCGACCCGGAACCGCGAAAACATCACGGTTGTAGTCGTTTGCCATGTTTGCAGTAATCAATGAACCGCCTCTTTCAGCCGATTCAATGACGATAGTAGCTTCGGAGATACCTGCCACAATGCGGTTTCTTTTAACAAAATTTTCTTTGTCAGGATTACTGGAACTCCAAAATTCGGTCATAAAACCGCCATTTTGTTCAATTTTAGCCATGTATTTTTTGTGGTTTTTAGGATAAATTTGATTCAATCCATGCGCTAATACTCCTATGGTTTGCAAATTGTTTTCTATGGCGAGTTGGTGTGCTACAATATCCACTCCGTAAGCAAATCCACTAACAATTACCGGATCTAGTGGAATCAAATCTTCAATGAGTTTTTTACAAAATTCCGTTCCGTAGGAAGTAATTTGGCGTGTGCCTACAATACTGATGATTTTTCGGTTTTTTAAATCGATGTTTCCGGCACTAAATAGTAATACAGGGGCATCCACACAATGTTTAAGTTTGTCTGGATAATTTTCATCTTGAAAAAAACTAACGTTGATGTTGTTGTTTTGAATGTATTCCAATTCCTTATTAGCTTTGTCAAAAACGGTTTCATCTTTCAAATTCTTTAATAGTGAGCTGCCTACACCATCAATTGCTGCTAATTGCTGTGTTTTGGTTTTAAAAACAGCTTCTGCCGAACCGCAATGACTCATTAGTTTTTTAGCCATAATGTCGCCTACACCTTCTACTTTTTGCAGTGCTAATATGTAAAATAATTCAGATGTTGTCATGGTAAATATTTGAAATTGAAATGTATAAATTTTCTTCTGAATTGTTAATAAAAATTGTGAATAAAATTTTGATAACTATATTGTATGTATAACTTTGTATATATGAATATAGAACATTACATAAGCCAACTATTGTATCGTTATCAATGCGTTACTGTTCCTGGTTTCGGTGCATTTTTAACTGAAATCCAGTCAGCGCAATGGGTTGAGAGCGCTAATTCTTTTTATCCGCCTAAAAAATTGATTTCTTTTAATACCAACATTAAAAACAATGATGGATTATTAGCCAATCATATTGCTAGAGCTGAAAAAACTTCTTATGAATATGCGATAAGTGCTATTCAGTATCAGGTTTTGAATTGGAAAAAGGAATTAGAACAAAACAGAGCCTTAATGGTTAAAAATGTAGGTAGTTTTGTTTTGAATGCTACCGATAATTTGATTTTTACCCCATCGGAACAAAAGAATTATTTGACTGCTTCTTTTGGATTGTCTTCATTTATAGCGCCAGCCGTAAAACGTGATGCAAGTGAAGAACAAGATTTAGTTGTTATTGATGATAGGGAAGTAATTGCTTTAGTTCCTGAAGAAAGAACGGGACGTTCGTATTTAAAATATGCTGCTATCTTTATTCTTGGATTAGGTTTAGCGGGTACTGCAGCTTACACAGTATATAATAATCAAATAGAAACACAAACGGTTTTAGTAGAGAAAGCGGTACAAAAGAAAATACAAGCTAAAATTCAAGAAGCTACTTTCTTTATTAAAACACCAATGGCTCCTGTAACGCTATCTGTTAAATCGGATAAAGAAGAAGTTAAAGAAGTGAAAATGCCGTATCACGTTGTGGCAGGTGCATTTAGAGATGAAAAAAATGCAGAACAAATCTATAAAAAGTTGGTAAAAGAAGGATATAATGCCCGCCGATTAGAGATAAATAAACATGGTTTGTATCCTGTTTTATATGGAAGTTTTGCTACTTATGCCGAAGCTCAAAAAGTGAAAAATGAAGTTCGTGAATCAGAAAATCCAGATGCCTGGTTGCTGGTTGAATCACTTTAATAAAAAAGCCTTTCTTTAGAAAGGCTTTTTTATTGGAGTTATTTTAATAATGAATCTAATCGAGTAACTAACTCTGGTGACGAAGGTCTTTCGGCATCGCTACTGATGAAATTACCTTGTGGATCAATAAGGATGAATCGTGGTATTGCATTGATTCCATAAGTAGTAACAAAATCTGAATTCCAGTTTTTATCAGCAATTAATTGGATACCTCCTAGTTGTTTATCAGTAACCATGTTTTTCCATTTCTCATAGTCTTTTTCAACATCAACAGAGATACTCACAAATTCGATATTTTTTCCTTTGTATTTTTCTTCTATTTTTTGCAAGTATGGAATTTCTCCTAGGCAAGGCATACACCAAGTAGCCCAAATATCGATATACACATATTTCCCTTTTAAATCGCTCAATTTGGTTTTTCCTCCTTTGTGGTTTTCGTATTCAAAATCCAGAGCCGCTTTTCCTATTAAGGCTTTCGATTTTTGAATATTAGAATAATTACTTTTAATTCTGCTTAAGTTGGATTCGTAACTTCTTGTAATATTTTCTTTGAATTCAGGATCGATAGTTGCCTTTGCTAATATGTTTTTTTCAGTTTCATCTTGCTCAGCTATTGCTTTATCAAATGCTTCTTGATCTTTATTGTAAATGTCTGCTACAAGTTTGTTTGTTCGGGCTATAATTTGGGTTAAATAATTGTTTTCATTAGCTCCATTTCCTTTAAAAGTTAGGTTCTCATTGAATTTTTTCTCATCCGTGTTCAGTTCAATGTCTTTACCTGGAATGAAGTACAAATTGGTCATATTTTCTCCATAAGTCAATCTATAAAATCCTTTAGGTACCGTAAGTTCCTCTTGAAATTGTCCTTTGGAATTTACAGGAATTTTTTTCTCGTATTTTTGGGCGCCAACTATTACTATGGTGTCAATTGATCTGTTTGCAATTGAAGCTGTAAACTTAGTTTTTTCAATTGCTGTTTGCGCAAATGAACAAACTCCTGAAAGAAACAAAAGGAAAGTTAGTTTTTTCATTTTTTATATGGTTTTTTGAATTTTGTTGCCCAAATGTATGTAATCGAGCGTATATCTGATTTAATATTAAGGATTTATTAACGGATTTGTTTGTTGGATTGTGGTAATTATTTCCTTTTTTTCTGTTGTTGAATCTGGAATTTCCTAGGACTAATCCCATTACGTTGTGAAAAAGTAGAAGTAAAATGCTGCAATGACGAAAATCCGCAGCTATAGGTAATTTCTGCCATATTTACTTGACTGTTGTTTTTGATTAAATTAATGGCTCTTTCCAGTTTGAGACTGATAATAAAGCTGTTGGGAGGAAATCCAGTAAGTTTTTTTACTTCATAAGTGAATTTGGTTTTTCCCATATTAAAAACAGAAGCAAGGTCCTCAATGTGCCATTTTTTAGTCAAATCACTTTCAATTAGTTGGCTTAATTTTTCAATGAAGTTATCGCTTTCTTGGTTTTTATGAATTTTATTCGAAAGTTGACGATGCAAATCGATAAACAGATTTTCCAGAATGTTTTGTACCTTGATTTCAAAACCTTCTTCCTGATAAGCCAATTCGTTTCGTAATTCGTCAAAATACTTTTTGAAGTTTTTAGCTTTTTCCAGTACGGCATTGTTGGCATCGCCAATCATTTCACCTAAACTTTGCTGAAATGCTTTCGATTATTTGCTCCAGCTACCAAAATCTAAGGCTTTGTCTTTGCTGAATTCAGAAGGTTTGATAATAATCCAGTTAATCTGACCTATATCCATGATGCCCGAAAGGCTTCCATTTTCATGCCAGGGTGCCGTAACTGATAAATTTTCGGGTAAGAGTTCGATTTCTTTGCCTTCGATAACCCAGTCGTATTTTCCGCTGTTTACATAATGAATTTCAATTCCGTCATTGAGGTGCGGACGCATAGTTTCATCAATACGCACTTTAGAAAATTTCATACTACCAAACTGACGGATAAAAGGTAGTTTTTGTAATGGTCCGGGATTGTTTTCGTGCCACCAAACCCCTGAATTACCATGCACATCTTTCTCCTTTATGTTTTTTGGTAATGAAAAGGAATTCATAAATTATTTTGTATTAAATTGGTATAAAGATAATTATTAAATTGAGTCGTTGCTATAATTGGATTTTTTATAAAATCGACCGTTGTATAAAAATATGATTTTTTTTGAATAAAAATAGCTATCTTGCCCAACCCAATTTGTTTATTTCAAGGGTATTAGAGTCGTCAGGCTTTTTTTTACTTTTAAAATGATAACGTTTACATTTTGTAAAAAATTAAAAAATATTGATTGTTTAAATGGTTGGTATACAAAGTGAATCTCGAATTAAAAATAATGATATGTTTCTAATAAATCGAAATCGTTTCTTGTCTTTTTCCTTGCTGTTTTTCTCTGCGTTTTCAATGCAGGCTGCAGATATTTGGGTGGCAACAAACGGGAATGATGCTAATGAAGGTACAAAAGAAAGTCCGCTGGCTACTATTCATATGGCATTGCGAAAAGCCAGAGAGTTGCGTCGACTGAAAGATACTTCGATTCAAGGTGGATTCATATTATCATTAAAGACGGAACTTATTATTTTGATGAACCATTATTTGTAAGACCTGAAGATTCTGGAACTCCGGACTGTCCGACGATTATTGAAGCAGATGCCAATGCAAAACCTATTTTTAGTGGCGGAATTCCAATTAAAAATTGGAAAAAAACAACTACTGTAATCAATGGTTTGAAAGCAGGAACGGTGTGGGTTGCCGATGCACCACAAATAGGAGGCGAAGTAATTAATTACCGCCAACTTTGGGTAAATGATGGAAAAGCAGTACGGGCTAAAAGTACTGCAGGAACCCAAATGGACCGTATTTTATCTTGGGACAAAACAACAGAAACATGCTGGATTCCTTTCAAAGACAAGTCGGTAAAATTTGAACCGGGAATGGAAATGTTCATTGTGCAATGGTGGGCAATTGCCAATTTGCGTATTAAAAATATAGAGGTAGTTAAAGATAGCGCCCGACTTTCATTTGAAAAACCGGAAAGCCGCATTCAGAGTGAACATCCTTGGCCTGCACCATGGATTTCTAAAAACAATGGAAATTCGGCTTTCTTTTTAAACAATGGGATGTCCATGCTTAATGAAGCAGGCGAATGGTTTTTGGATAGAAAAAAAGCGAAGATTTATTATATCCCAAGAAAAGGCGAAGATATGACTAAGGCCAAAGTGATCGCACCGGTTTTAGAAAATTTGGCTGAAATAAAAGGAACGATAGATTCACCGGTTCACGACGTAAAATTCAAAGGAATTTCTTTTCAATACAGCAATTGGCTTCGTCCGTCGCAACAGGGACATGTGCCTTTGCAGGCGGGAATGTATTTGCTGGATGCTTACAAATTAAAAATTCCTGGAACACCTAATCAGGCTTCTCTTGAAAATCAGGCTTGGGTAGGACGACCAAGAGCAATGAATTTACATAAAAGGTTTTTACAAAAAACGGGAACAGCCATAGCCCTGTTGTTCTTAGTTGCTTGTGCTTCAAATCAAAAAGAAAGCCGAGCGATAAGCGATTTCAATCTTGATTGGAATTTTAAATTAGGAGATTTTCCAACGGCTATTCAGGCTGATTTTGATGCTAAGGATTGGCGCGCTTTAAACCTGCCGCACGATTGGAGTATCGAAGGCGCTTTTAGCAAAGACTACCCAACCAAACCGCAGCAGGGTGCTTTGCCGGCTGGAATGGGTTGGTATCGCAAAGCATTTACGTTGCCGGAATCGGCTAAAGATAAAAGCATCGCTATCGAATTTGATGGTGTTTTTTGCAATAGCGAAGTGTGGATTAACGGCCATCATTTAGGGAAACGTCCGTTTGGATACATTTCTTTCTCTTATGATTTAACGCCTTATTTGAACTTTGGTAACCAAAAAAATTATATTGCTGTAAAAGTGGATAATGATGCACAGCCAAGTTCACGCTGGTACACCGGATCGGGAATTTATAGAAATGTACGATTAGTAACTACTGACAAAGTGCACATAGCACATTGGGGAACTTATGTGACTACTCCTAAAGTTTCGGCAGCACAAGCCACGGTGAATTATGAACTTCAGATTCAAAATGATAGTCCTACAGCTAAAAATGTAAAAGTAGTAACGCGTATTTTGGATGCTGCTAATCATTTGGTTACAAAATCAGAATCGACAGAATCGATTTCGCCAAAATCAATTTTGAAAAAAGAACAAAGTCTTGAAGTTAGTAATCCGAAATTATGGGATACTAAAAATCCAAATATGTATAAGGTTGTGACTCAGATTTACGACCAAAAGACTTTAATAGATGAATACGAAACGCCGCTTGGTTTCCGTTATTTTGCCTTCGATGCCGAAAAAGGTTTTTCATTAAATGGTGTGCCAACTAAGATTTATGGGGTTTGCCTGCATCATGATAATGGTGCTTTAGGTGCGGTGGCCAATTTTGATGCTATAAAAAGAAAACTGTCTATTATGAAGGAAATGGGAGCCAATGCAATTCGAACGGCTCATAATCCGCCTTCTTTAGAATTGTTGCAGTTGTGTGACGAAATGGGTTTTATCGTTCAGGATGAGGTTTTTGATGTATGGAAAAAGAAAAAAGTATCGAATGTTTACAACAAATATTGGGACGAATGGCACCAACGCGATTTAGAAGATTTCATCAAGCGTGATCGTAACCATCCGTCGGTAATAATGTGGAGTATTGGAAACGAAATCCGTGAGCAATTTGATAGTACGGGTGTTCGTATTACTAAAGAATTGGCGCGAATTGTAAAATCCTTGGATACTACCCGTCCTGTAACTTCGGCATTGACAGAAAATGTTCCCGAGAAGAATTTTATCTATCAGTCGGGAGCTTTGGATTTATTAGGATTTAACTACAAACATGCAGATTATCCAACATTTCCGGAGCGTTTTAAAGGACAAAAAATCATTGCTTCCGAGAGTGTTTCGGCCTATGCAACCCGAGGGCGTTATGATATGCCAACGGATACTATCCGTTTTTGGCCTAAGAAACACGGCGAAACTTTTGATGGGAATCCTGATTTAACGGTGACAGCCTATGATAACGTTGCTTCTTATTGGGGAACCACCCATGAGGAAAACTGGAAAGCAGCAAAGAAATATGATTTTATTGCCGGAACCTTTGTTTGGACTGGTTTTGATTACATTGGCGAACCCGATCCGTATCCGTATCCTGCCCGTAGTTCGTATTTTGGGATTGTGGATTTAGCTGGATTCCCAAAAGATGTGTATTATATGTACCAAAGCGAATGGAGCGATAAAACAGTCTTACACTTATTGCCACATTGGAACTGGAAACAAGGCCAAATCATTGATGTTTGGGCCTATTACAACAATGCCGATGAGGTCGAATTATTCCTTAACGGAAAATCGTTAGGTTCGAAAGCCAAACATGGTGACGAATTACACATTGCTTGGAAAGTGCCTTTTGCAGCAGGAACTCTGAAAGCGGTTTCCAAAAAGCAGGTAAAGTAGTTAAGGAAACCGAAATCCATACCGCCGGAGAAGCTGCAAAAATTAATTTGCAGGCTGATAAAAGTACAATCAAAAATGATGGTTATAATTTGGTTTACGTGACGGTTACACTGCAGGATAAAGACGGAAATTACGTTCCGACAGCCGATAATCTGATTAATTTCAAAGTTTCAGGCGGTGCCAAGATTGTGGGTGTGGATAATGGTTATCAAGCCAGTTTGGAGCCTTTTAAAGCGAATTACCGCAAATTGTATAACGGAAAATGCTTAGTGATTCTACAATCAAATAAAAAAGCCGAAAATATCACTTTGGAAGCTACAACAGCAGGGAATATTACTGCTGCTGCTTTGAGTATTAAAGTAGAATAGCTTTCTTAATTTACTTAGTTTTTTAAAGCACGGATTTCGATTCGTGCTTTTTTGTTTTTAATTTTTGAAATAAGAAAAAACTTAAAATTGTATATATTTGAAAAAATATTGTTTAATAAAGTGTTTTATTTCAAAAAAGATGAGAATTAAAAAAATTAGAGCAGTCAATTATAGGAGTTTAGAGGATGTAGAAATAGAATTCAACCCTTATTATAATGCTTTGTCTGGAAAAAATAATTGTGGAAAATCAAACATTATTAAAACAATTCTATCTTTTTTAACTTATGATATGAGGTTGTTTGCATCTTTTAGAAATGGTCCTATAAATTATAATACTGACTTTCCTTATTGGAAAATAAAAGAAAAAACAAAAGAGTCAATTCAAATTGAAATAAGTATTGAATTAGGTAAGGAACTTGATGCAGGTATATTTAAATTTATCAAAGAATTAATTTTTAAAGATGATGAATTATCAGAAAAGGAAACTGAAATATTATATATAAAGGCAGAACATAAACATGATAATAGTAATACTATTATCGATCTTTATTTTGGTGATGTCAAAATAGAAGATGAGTATAAGCGTGAAGAATTGCTTAATAGATTAAGAGGCTCTGAATGTATAATATTTCATAATTCTACCGAAAATGAGCCTTTTTTTATTTCACAAAGAAGAAGGGATTCATTATCTTCTTATTTAACTTCTGAAGATTTAGAAACAATTACAAATAAGAAACAACAATTAGAATCAACAGTAAAAAAATCATTAAAAAAACATCAAACAGAATTTAGTTCACTTTTAGGTAGGTTGACTGAAAAATATGATGTTTCGTTAGGAATTCCAAATCTTAATATTGATAGGGAGAATATTGAAATTTCTTTAAAAGAAAAAGGGGTAGAAGTTTCTCTTGAAGATTGGGGTTCAGGAACAAAAAATAGAACACTTATTCTGTTGAATTTAATGAATGCTAAACGAATTCAAGAGTCAACTAATTTGAACAAAAGATTAACACCTATTGTGATTATTGAAGAACCTGAAAGTTTTTTGCATCCATCCGCTCAAGCTGAATTTGGAAGGATTTTACAAGATTTAGCATTAGAATTTAAAATTCAAATAATAGTAGCAACTCATAGTCCTTATTTATTGAGTCATAAAGATTCAAAAGCAAATTTACTCCTTGAACGGGATTTGTCAAATAAAGATAAAGGATCTAAATTAGTAAATACTGAAGGCGAAAATTGGTATGAGCCTTTTGCTTTAGCATTAGGGATTTCGGGAGAAGATTTTGGACCTTTAAAACCAACAATATTTAGTGAAAAAAGTGATATAATATTGGTTGAAGGAACTTCTGATAAAGAATATTTCGAATTATTAAAAGATGCTAAACATGGGAAAAATAAATTAAATTTTGATGGTGAAATCTTTCCTTATGGAGGTGCAGGAAACATAAAAAACAATATACTCTTGAGGTTTATCAAAGAAAGATTTAAAAGATTTATCGTAACAGTTGATTTAGATAAATTTTCTGAAACTAAAAAAACTTTTGAATCATTAGGGCTAACTGAAAATAAGGAATTTATGGTTATTGGAAAAAATGAAACAGGAAAAAAATCAATTGAAGGTCTAATTCCTGATAGAATTTTTACAAAAGTATATACAGAGAATGTTGAATTGGTTCGTTCATCAATGGAAAATTCTGAACAAGGTAAAGATGCAAGATCTTTATTTAAGACTAAGGTTTTAGAAGAGTTTAAAGCAGAAGAGAAGAAGGATAATTTAGATATTTTTGAAAATTTTTATCCTTTAGTTCAAAAAATAAATAAAATTTTCAAATAACACGTGTAAAGTTTATTTTGGATTATAAATTGCTCTTTTCCAGTCTGTTTGTTTCTAAATATAGTTTAAACCCTGCTTTTTCAAGAACAATTTTATACTTTTGCACTCTGATTCCAAAAAAAAGGAATCCTTTTGAGGAAATGATGAAAAAGAAAGTAGAAATTCTTGCTCCGGCTAAGAACCTGATTCAGGGAATTGCCGCTATCAATGCGGGTGCAGATGCTGTATATATTGGAGCGCCGCATTATGGAGCTCGTACAAATGCAACCAACTCTGTGGAAGATATTGCCGAGATGGTTAAATACGCCCACTTGTTTAAGGCACAGGTTTTTGTGGTAATCAATACCATTTTGTACGACAACGAATTGGAAGATTGTAAAAAATTAATCTATCAACTATACGATATCGGGGTGGATGCGCTTATTGTGCAGGACATGGCGATTATGGAAATGGACTTGCCTCCAATTGTTATTCACGCCAGTACTCAAGCGAACAACCGTGATCCAAAACACGTAAAATTCCTGAAAGATGCCGGAATGCAACGTGTGGTTTTGGCACGTGAGCTGAATTTAGATCAGGTGAGAGATATTGCTGCTGCAACGGATGTGGAATTAGAATTCTTCGTTTCGGGTGCCCTTTGTGTGTCTTTCAGTGGAAATTGCTACATGAGTATTGCCGGTGGTGAGCGTAGTGCTAACCGTGGTTCATGTGCGCAAAACTGTCGTTTGCCGTACAACCTGATTGATGGAAACGGTACGACTTTGTTAACTGAAAGTCATTTGCTTTCGATTAAAGATTTGGATTTAAGTGACCAATTGCCAAACTTAATTGAGGCAGGAATCACTTCGTTTAAAATCGAAGGCCGTTTGAAAGACATCGTTTACGTTAAGAACAATACTTCTTTTTTAAGAAAGAAATTAGATGCTTTCTTAGAAAATAATGATCAATTCCAAAAAGCTTCTTCGGGTAGAACTTTCTATAACTTTGAGCCGGAAATGGATCGAAGTTTCAACAGAGGTTACACGGACTATTTTGTAAACCACCGAAAGGAAAAAATCGGAAACTGGGAAAGTCCGAAATCGCAGGGACAACACATTGGTAAGGTAACCGAATTGAAAGCTAATGGTTATGTGATTGAAAATTACGAAAAACTGAACAATGGTGATGGCTTGTATTTTATCAATGCCGATGGTGTAGCTGATGGAGTTCAGATTAACATTATCGTGAATGATATTGTGGTTCCGAATACGTTTAAAAATATTCCTGTAGGAACGATGATTTACCGTAATTCGGATGCGGAATTCAACCGAATTGTAGAAAAAGAAAACGCTGCGGTTCGTAAAATTGGCGTTGAAATGCGTTTTGTGGAAACAGCTGAAGGCTTCCAATTAATCGTAACTGATGAAGACGGACACCAAAGTATTTCGACTTTAGAAACTGAAAAAGAAGAAGCGAAAAGTGCCGAATCGGTTATTCTAAATATTTCGAAAAACTTAGCCAAAACAGGAAATACGCCTTTCATTGTGGATGCAATTGCCGTGGAATTTACTAAAAATTGGTTCCTGCCAATTTCGAAAGTTAATGAAGTGCGAAGAATTGCTTTGGAACAATTAATCGATATTCGTATCAACGAATACCACAGAGAAGAATTCCAAATTGTACCAACAGATCATCCTTATCCAACCGAAAAATTGGATTTTACTTTTAATGTTTCGAATAAATTAGCGAGAGCTTTTTATAAAAGACACGGAGTAACGGAGATTGAAAAGGCTTTTGAATTGCAATGGGATCCTGGAAAAGCCCGTGTAATGACAACTAAATATTGCGTGAAATACGAATTGGGTAAATGTGCCCGTTTTCAACGTGAAACTATGGGAGAGAAAGTAGCGGAACCGCTTACTTTGAAACACGGAGAGAATGAATACAAACTGAAATTTAACTGTAAACCTTGTGAGATGGAAATTTGGGAAAAAGACGCCGAATTTGAAATCATCGATCAGGACGAACAATTGGATTACGTGAAGAGAAGATAATTTTCTTTTAATAATAGACGAAAGCTGCAACTACGGTTGTGGTTTTTTTTTTAACCACATAAGTCACAAAAGAAATTCTAACCATTAAGGTATTAAGCTTAGTTAAGAAAGCTTTGCGTACTTTGCGTATCCTTTGTGCTCTTTGCGGTTAATTTTTTTAACCACGTAAGACACAAAGAAATTTTAACCATTAAGGCATTAAATTTAGTTATGAAAGCTTTGCGTACTTTGCGTGAAAACTTACCGTCCTTTGCGGTCAAACAAATCCTAAATTCCCTTAATTTCTTAATGGTTTAAAACAAAAAACCGCAAATTCACAATTAGCGAACCTGCGGTTTATATTTTTTAAGAAGTTTTGCTTAGCAGAACTCGTTGTAAGCATCAATTAAGTTCTCAGCAATCATTTCAGCTGGGCGACCTTCAATGTGGTGACGCTCTAGCATGTGCACTAATTCTCCGTTTTTGAACAAAGCCATAGATGGTGAAGATGGAGGGAAAGGAAACATGTGTTGTCTTGCAGCATCAACCGCTTCTTTATCAACTCCTGCAAAAACAGTGATCAAATAATCTGGTTTTTTAGCACCTTCTAAACTCATTTTTGCTCCCGGACGTGCATTTCTTGCAGCACAACCACAAACCGAGTTTACAACTACTAATGTTGTTCCTTCTGCTTTGATAGCGTTGTCTACTTCCTGAGCACTATGTAAATCTTGAAATCCTGCTGCTGTTAATTCAGCCTGCATTGGGATTACCATTTCTTGTGGATACATATCGTTTGTTTTTTTAATTTGTAAATTGAATGCTGCAAAGTTACAAAGAATCTGCAGAACAGAATCGTTTGCATTATAAAGTTTTGTTATAGTTTGATAGTCATTTTTATAACTATAAATAACGTCCAACCCTCAATAATGCTTTGATAAAAAGTGTTTTTGGGCATTTCAGAATAACCTTGATGTCTTCGATTAAGGTGGTATCTTCATCTAGGAATTTAAAAATTAATGCTGGATTTCCTTTTTTAAACATGGAAGAAAAAATAAGAGAACCTACTTCGTTTTTTCGGTGCAAAATGTCCAATAAAAGCAAATCATAGAACCAAAATCGGTTGTTTTGATGAAATTTTCTAAAATCGTTTTCCTTTTGTATAAAATCCACTAATCGGGATGATTGTTTGTCGGCATTTTTAAAAGTATAACCGGTGCTGGCTTTCGTCCATCCTCCGGCAGTGCCAATGTTTAGTACTCTTTTAGTGTTTTTTTCCAAAAAGGATAAGAAGTCATCGGGATGCTGCCTTGCTCTTTTTCGATAATTTGATAGTGGCTGATGCCTAACTTTTGAATGTAATTTTCAATCTCTTCTTCGTATTCTTTATTATCTAAAAGATGTTCCGAAAACAAGGTGATATTCCAATAACGCTTCTTTTTCCGAAAAAGGCAGTACATACATGAATCGGGTATTTCCTTTTTGGGCAACCGAAAAATCCATAAAAGTGGCTTCTTTGGGATTAAATACCGATTCGGATGATTGTATGTGCCAACCAATAAAATGTTGTTGTAAAACGCGAAATTTGGACTGTTGCGTTAATGTATTTCTGTTCCAAATACTATTTAAAACTTGGTCACAAGTGAACTCGGCATTTTCTGTCGAAACATAGACATGGGTGTCTAATTCGTTAATGTTGGTTACTTTTTCGTTTAAGAAGGTAATGTTTGTTTCTTTCGAAAGAGCATCAAAAACAAAACTGTAAAAATCAATCCCACTGATTTTGCAATATTCATAGGGATTTATATCTAAATTGCGTTTGAAATTTTCATTGGCAAACCAAGCTGAATCCCATTTTTTACTAATCACAGCTTCCCAAATTGTGTTTTCTTTTTGCCAAAAACACCAGGTTCTATCGTTGGCTTTTTTAGAAGACGCATCTACTAACAAAATGTTTTTGTCTTTAAAATTTCCAGATTGTAGCATTTTGTAAGCCGTCATTAGAGCAGCTAAACCAGAACCGATAAAAATATAATGATAGTGTTTCATGGATTTGGGAACGAATTCTTCTCAAAAATAGCTATTTCTTGTGTTTTTTCGAGTATTCGAATCAGTTCTTTCGCTTTTAAGTAGGATTGTTTTTGGAACAAAATGTCTTTTTTAGTATCAAGAATAGTAATTGTAGGGTAGCTAACTTGTTTGTTTACGGTGGCTAAAGCTGTGGCTAATTCATGAATTCCGGTGTTTTGTCCCGTTGGTTTGTATTTGAAGATGTAATTGTTGAAAGTAATGTCGTTTTTACTTTCTGCATTCAAAACAACAAAATAGAATTGCTCATTTAACATTTGGATAATGTCTTGATTTTTCAAAGTTGAATTTTCCATAATAGCACAGTATTTACACCAATTGGTATGAATGTAAACGATTATGGGTTTCGGGTTTTGGATTGCTAATTTTTCTACTTCTTCAAACGAATAGCTTTTCAGTTGGGCAAAACCAAAAGGAATTACCCAAAAGAAAATCACTGTTATGTAGAAAAGCTTTCTCATTATTTTAAAGTATAGCGCAATCCAAAAAAGCTTCTGATGACTTGATTGGGTCCATAAACATAACTTGGATCAAAGCTTAAAGCGTATGGATTTTCGGCTGTAGCCTGAATATTGCCATTAGTATCGTATTCCAAATTTTTGTCAAAAGGATCATGAGCACGGGCAATAATAAAAGGATTTCCCTTGTTAGGCGTCCAGTTTAGCAGGTTTTTTATACCGGCATATATCTCAATATTTTTGAACTTGTTGAAAGTGAATTGGATGTTTTGAATGCTCCAAGTAGGGGAATACTTCTTTCTTGGGTCTAAATCGCCAAGGGTAGGAAGACGCATTGGTCCATAAAGATTTCCTGTATAATCTACATCAAGATATAATTTGTTGATTCGGTACGAAATTGCCCAGGTTCCTGTGAATTTTTCCGTTAGTATTTGTCGGGTTTTAATACTGTTTTCGGTTTTGGCAACATCCATATATGTGGCTCCCAGAATCAATTTTAAACCGGAGTTGAAAACCATGTCAATGTTGGTACTAATTCCTTTGGTAACGGCATAACCATCCAGATTTTTGTAGATAATCTCATTCGGGTTGGTGTCATAATCGGGAATTATGGAGTTGGAAAAATGCGTATACCAAGCCGTTGTTTCCAGTCCGATGAAATTACCGTTTTGAGTGTATATTTTTTTTAAATAATTCAAATTGGCGTTGTAGGAACGTTCCGGTTTGAGTTCTTCGGCAATAATCACTTTACGAGAACCGGTTAGTGCGGCGTGTTCTTCGGTAAATAGATTGACAATTCTAAATCCTGTTCCGGTATTGAATCGCAAAATATTGTTATTGTTAATTTTCCATTTGTAAGCCAGTCTGGGAGTAAAAATAGCGCCGTGGTTGTTGTTGTAATCATAACGGGCTCCTAAAAGTAATTTGTGTTTTTCGGCTACGGTTATTTCGTCCTGAACAAATAAACTTGGAATCCAATTGATATCTTTTGTTTCAGTTGCCGGAGTATTATCGTTGTAGTATTGATAGCGAATTGCCGTTCCAAAAAGCATATCGTGATTGCCTAGTTTTTTATCCCAAGTCAATTGTCCAAAACCGATGCGTTGTTGTGCTAAATATGGAGTGTTTCCATACACTGAATTTTGGTCGTGGTCGGTATAAGAGAAAGAGAAAAGCATTTTTTCTTTTATAGGAAGTTCATAACCTCCTAATAATTCCCATCTTTTGGTGTAAATGCTTTCTCCGTAAACTTCGCGGCCACCACGATATTGTTTGTTCCATTGCATCTCGCCACCCCAACGGTCTTCGTAGAAAAATCTTCCTGCAATTGAAAACAACTTGTTGCTTTTTCGGCTAAAGTTCCATTTTTGGAAAACAGAGATTCGATCTTGCAAAGTCACATCGGTAAAATTATCCTTGTTGTTGTCAATCGGATTGCTGTAATTAAAATAATTTACTCCGGTTAAAACCGAAGTGAATTTATTTATGTTGGCTTTAAAACCTAAATCAAGATTGAATTCTCCCCAATTGGTAGCGTAACTGTCTGCTGAAAATACAGGGGCATTGTTTGGGTTTTTAGTGATGATGTTAATTAATCCACCTACTGCTTCACTTCCGTAAAGAGAAGAGGCCGGACCTTTTACAATTTCAATTCGTTCCAATAATGAATTGGGAATTCCAGACAAACCATAAACAGTAGAAAGTCCACTTACTATAGGCATTCCGTCGATAAGCACTAAGGTGTAAGGTCCTTCTAATCCGTTGATATGGATATCACCAGTGTTGCATACATTACAGTTTAGTTGCGGACGTACTCCATTTACATTTTGTAGCGCTTCAAAAATATTTGATGTTGGGTTTTTTTGAAAAAAACAGGCTTGTATACTTCGACAGGAACAGCACTTTCTAAGCGATTGACTGCCTTTAAAGTTCCAGTAACAACCACTTCGTCTAGGCTGTTATTTTCTTTTAAATCAAAATTCAAATAGATTTCGGTAGTGTCTGAAATTTGAATCTTCTTAGTCTGACTTTTTAATCCAGTATAAGTGGCTATCACTTCATATTCTCCAATTGGAATTTTTGAGATACTATAATTGCCTTCTTCATTGCTAATCGTTGCTTTTTTGATGTTTTTCATTAGGATATTAGCATAATGAAGCGGCACGCCATCAGAAGTTATTTTCCCTTTAAGGTTGGCTTGCGCAAATGAAATTGTGCTGGTGAGAACACTAAAAACAATTATTAGTTTTTTCACAATAATAATTTAGATTGACTTATTTTTAATTTTAGACAAATCTAAAAATTATATTTTATATAACAAAAAAATATAATTACATTTGCCTTAACTAGTTAGTAAATAGAATGGGAAAGTCACTTGAAGAAGTACATCAGTCGGTTTCGACACAAAATAAAAAATCTGTTTTTAGAAAAATAATGGCCTTTTTTGGTCCTGCCTATTTGATTAGTGTGGGTTATATGGATCCAGGAAACTGGGCTACGGATTTAGCTGGAGGAAGTCAGTTTGGTTATTCCTTACTTTGGGTTTTATTGATGAGTAATTTGATGGCTTTGTTATTGCAAAGTCTCAGTGCGCGATTGGGAATAGTTACCCAGCGTGATTTGGCTCAGGCTTCCAGAGAAACCTATTCGCCTTTTATTAATTACATTTTATATTTTCTAGCTGAGATTGCCATTGCGGCTTGTGATTTGGCTGAGGTTTTAGGGATGGCTATTGGGATTAATTTGCTTTTTGGTATTCCATTGATTGAAGGAGTTCTTATTACGGTTTTGGATACTTTTTTATTGTTATTTCTAATCAATAGAGGAATTCGAAAAATGGAAGCTTTTATTATTGCTTTGGTGGCGGTAATAGGTGTTTCTTTCATTTTCGAAATGATTTTTGCTCAACCTGAACTCGATAAAGTGGTTTTAGGATTAATTCCTTCAATGCCAAATGAAGCCGCTCTCTACATTGCCATTGGGATTATTGGAGCAACAGTCATGCCCCACAATTTGTATTTGCATTCTTCTTTGGTACAAACCCGAAAATTTGATAGAACTCCTGTGGGAATTAAGCAGGCATTGAAATATAATTTTATCGATTCGGCTATTGCGTTGAATCTGGCTTTCTTTGTTAATGCTGCGATTTTAATTCTGGCAGCCGCTACTTTTTATAAAAGTGGCATGCACGAAGTCGCCGAAATTCAAGATGCGCACAAGTTTTTGCAGCCTTTGTTAGGAACAAAATGGGCGCCTATTTTGTTTGCCGTAGCTTTGATAGCTGCAGGACAAAGTTCGACAGTTACTGGTACTTTGGCGGGACAAATTGTAATGGAGGGTTATTTGAATTTAAGAATTCAACCTTGGGTGAGACGTATTTTAACGCGTTTAATTGCGATTGTTCCTGCAGTGATTGTAATTACCATTTTTGGTGAAAGTGTCACGGGGAAATTATTAATTTTTAGTCAGGTGGTGTTGAGTTTGCAATTGGGGTTTGCGATTATTCCGTTGATTCATTTTGTGAGTGATAATACCAAAATGAAAGGTTTCCATATTGGCAAAACGACTCAAATTGCTTCATGGATTATTGCCACGATAATCGTTTCGCTCAACGCAAAATTAGTTTTTGATGAAATAAACGGTTGGTTAGAAGCTTCTGCAAACCCAATTGTTCTTTGGTTAACGGTTGTTCCATTGGCTTTTAGTTTCTTGATTTTGTTGCTTTATATTGTTTTCAAACCTTTTATTGCCAAAACTAGAATGGCGATACAAAATCATTCTCCTCATAATTTAAAATTGCATTTTTCTAAATCGGAATCCTATACGAAAAAGAATATAGCGATTTCGGTCGATTTTTCATCAGCAGACGAAATTGCTTTGAATAGCGCTATTGAATTGGGTGGAAAAGAGGCTAATTATACATTGATTCATGTGGTTGAAACAGTAGGGGCAATGGTTTATGGTGAACACATTGACGACCACGAAACCATTGTTGATGAAAAACTGCTTAAAGAATATCAGCAAATGCTTGCCGAAAACGGATTTAATGTCGCTGTACAATTGGGTTTTGGTAAACCAAACAAAGTAATTCCTCAATTAGTAAATGCAGGTCGTTTTGATGTTTTAGTTATGGGAACTCATGGTCATACAGGTTTTAAGGATTTGATCTTTGGGACTACAGTGGATAAACTAAGACATAAAATTTCGATACCTTTGTTGATTGTTAAATAAGTTTAAACACAAAGTTCACATTGTAGTGTGTAAATCTGAAATCAAAAATAGTTAATCTGCAATCATAAATCAAATGACTTTTTCAGAAGAGAATTACCTTAAAGCAATTTATCACTTAACTGTTGTTTCCACTTCGGGTGTAAGTACAAATGCTATTGCCGAAGTGATGGAGACCAAAGCGTCTTCGGTAACCGATATGCTTAAGAAATTAGCCGAAAAGGATTTGGTAAACTATAAAAAATACCAAGGTGTCACGCTTACCAATGATGGTAAATTAGAAGCCAAAATGATTGTTAGAAAACACCGTCTTTGGGAAGTTTTTTTGGTTGAAAAATTAGGTTTTTCCTGGGATGAGGTTCATGATATTGCCGAACAATTGGAACATATTAAATCAGAGAAATTAATTAATAGTTTAGATGATTTTCTGGGGAATCCTACCGAAGATCCGCACGGTGATCCTATTCCAAACGCACAAGGCCAACTTCCTAAAATCGACAAGCAATTGCTCTCGGATTTAGCAGAGGGACAGAAAGGCATTTGCGTAGGCGTAAAAGATACTTCTTCAGATTTTTTAAAGTACTTGGATAAGCAAGGAATTGCTTTAGGTTCTTCGATTGAAATTATAGGTAAAGAAAGTTTTGATTTGTCTCTTCGAATAAAAGTAGATGCGAATCACCTTAATATTTCTAACAAGATAGCGAGTAATTTATTTGTGAAGCTGAGTTAGAAATAGCAGAAAAAAATTACCGCAAATTTGCGGTAATTTTAATTCATTATCTTCGAAAAGAATAATTTAATTACATCCACAATCACTGCCTCCACCACAGTTTTTATCTTTTTTCTTTTTCTTTAAAAAGAACTTTTTAAAAAGATATACTACAGCAATTCCAAGGATTAAAAAGGCAATGATTTCCTGAAACATCGATTTTATTTTAATAGTTGATAAGCAATCAAAGCAGTAAGATACGCAAAACTACTCATAAAAATAAGCTGTCCTAAAGGCCATTTCCAATTGTTGGTTTCCTTTTTTGTAATGGCAAGCGTACTTGCACATTGCATCGCAAAGGCATAGAATAACAATAATGAAATTCCAGAGGCGAAATTAAAGATTTTTGCTCCCGTAACTGGATGTACTTCAGATTGCATTTTGTTTTTTATGGTGGTTTCATTCTCCGTTCCGCCAACACTGTAAATAGTGGCTAAGGTTCCCACAAATACTTCTCGGGCGGCAAACGAACTGATGATAGCAATTCCTATTTTCCAGTCGTAGCCTAAAGGTGCAATTACGGGTTCAATACTTTTACCCATAATGCCAATGTAGGAGTTCTCCAGTTTGTAAGCAGCAATTTTATTGTTTAATTCGGTTTCAGAAATCGTTTTGTTTACGGTTTGTGAACTGATAATTTTTTCGGCATCTTTAAATTTTTCTCCAGGACCGTAAGAAGCTAAAAACCATAGAATAATAGAAATAGCTAAAATGATTTTTCCAGCACCAGAGATAAATGCTTTGGTTTTTTCGATTACGTTAATGGCTACGTTTTTAAACAAAGGCAATTTGTAATTAGGCATTTCGACCACAAAAAATGTTTTACCGCTTACTTTCATTACTTTGTTAAGGATATAAGCCGATAATATTGCCATTCCAAAACCTAAAAGATACAACAACATTAGTGTAAGCCCTTGAAGGTTTAAAAAACCAAAAACACGATTGTCTGGGATTACTAAGGCTATAATAATAGCATAAACGGGTAATCGGGCCGAACAGGTGGTAAACGGGGTTACCAGAATCGTGATTAAACGTTCTTTCCAGTTTTCGATATTTCGGGTTGCCATAATCGCTGGAATAGCACAGGCTGTCCCAGAAATTAAAGGCACGACACTTTTACCGGATAATCCAAAACGGCGCATAATTTTATCCATAATAAAAACCACACGACTCATATAGCCACTTTCTTCCAGGATGGATATAAAAAGGAATAAGAAGGCAATTTGCGGAATAAAAATCAGGATTCCACCGATACCAGGTATAATTCCTTGTGAAATTAAATCGGTTAAAATACCAGCAGGAAGTTCTTCGGCAGCCATTGTACTTAAACTAGCAAATGCGCTGTCAATGAAATCCATAGGAACCGAAGACCAGTTGAAAATCGATTGGAAAATAATGAAAAGAATAGCAAAAAAGATGACGTATCCCCAAATTTTATGGGTTAAAACGCGGTCTAATTTGGAACGGAAATCTTTAGCAATGCTTTTATCTACCGTTAATCCTTCTTTAAGGACTTCATTGATAAATTGGTAGCGTTTTATGGTCTCTTTTTGTTGTAAACGCTTTAGTTCGGTATGTGATTTAGTAAACGAACTTTTGATTTCTTTTCGCTCTAAATTCAAAAAGTTTACATCTTGGGTAATTACTAACCAAAGTTTGTATAACAATTGATCCGGAAAGGCTTTTTGTAAGTTGGCAAAATATTCTTTGTCAATTACCGATGCATTTAAACAAGGCTCCGTTGTAATTGATTTGTAGCTAACAATTAATTCTTTTAATTCTTCAATTCCTTGTCCTTTACGCGAACTAATTAAGGCGATTTTAGTTTTTAATTGTTCTTCTAAGAAAGGAATGTTTAGCGAAATCCCTTTGCTTTCCATACGGTCAGCCATGTTAATCACTAAAATGGTTGGAATTTCAAGATCTTTTATTTGAGTAAAAAGCAATAAGTTTCTTTTCAAATTTTCCACATCCGTAACTACAAGGGCGACATCAGGATATAACTTATCGTTTTTGTTTAGTAGCATTTCAATTACAACATTCTCGTCAATTGAACTGGCGTTGAGGCTGTAGGTTCCTGGTAAATCCAGAATGTTAGCTTTGATGTTATGGTTTAATTTGCAAAAACCAATTTTTTTCAACAGTAATTCCAGGGTAGTTTCCTACTTGTTGATTCAAACCCGTCAATTGGTTAAAAACCGAAGTTTTACCTACGTTAGGGTTACCAATTAATGCTACGTTAATATTTTGATGCATCATTAAAGCGTAGTATTGATAAGTTCAACTTCAATTTCTTTGGCTGTTTCCACTCTAATGGCCACGTGTGAACCGTTGACATCTAAATACAAAGGATCACCAAAAGGGGCAATCTGAAGTAATTCGACAGTATTTCCCGGTAAGCAACCCATTTCAAGTAACTTTAAAGGGATAATGTCAATATCAAAATCTTTGATAATGGCTTTTTGACTTTTCTTTAAGGAATGTATAGTGGTACGCAAGGCTTATTTAGATTGAATTAAGACTGCAAAAATACATATTATATTGCTAACTCGAATGATAATTGTCAGTTTTGTGATTTAATTGGATTCAAATTATCGCTATAAAATGCTGTTTTTTTGATGGCAATACGATTATTCGGACTGCTTTTCGTTACTTAGAAAATTAATATCTTCAATAAGTTTTTGAATGTCTTCTTTTGTAGTACCGTCATAAAAACCACGAACTCTTCTTTTAGCATCTACAAGCACAAAGTTTTCGGTGTGAACCATATCGTACAATTCGCTTGGTTTGCCCAATTTTACCGCCAGATAGGATTTTCTTGCCATGGCATAAATTTCTTTTTTATCGCCGGTAACCAAGTTCCATTTACTATCAACAACACCATGTTTTATAGCATAGGCTTTCAAAGCTTCTACTGTGTCTACTTCTGGGAAAACGGTATGCGAAAGCAGCATTACTTTCGGATTATTAATAATGGCTTTTTGAACTTCTTCCAGATTGGAAGTCATTTTTGGGCAAATGGTACCACAGGTTGTAAAGAAAAAATCGGCAACATAAATTTTACCTTCATAATCTTTTTGGGTGATGGTTTTTCCGTTTTGATTGGTAAATGAAAAATCAGCTATTGTATGGTATTTGCTCACATACTGTATGGTGCTATCTACTAATTCCGGATTGACATCGGCTGGATTGTAGATAGGAAGTGTTTTTTGCGGTTTTAAAGCATTGTAAAAAAGAGTAAGTGTAATAGCCGAAAAAACAATAAAGATACCAATGAATATTCGGTATTTGTATAATGCAGATTTCATGAAATTTTTTTTGCAAAAGTACAAAAACTGTGTTGGAAATCAGGAAGCTTTATTTGATTAAAATGTTGGTCTTCTTTTTGCTTTTACGTAAAGATTTGTTCACTAAATACAAACCAAATAAGGTTACAATTCCTCCAATAGCTATCGAAATACTCAATGTTTCGCCAAAAATTATCGAACCTAAAAGTACCGCAACCACAGGATTCATGTAGGCATAAAGACTGCTCATCTCTGGTGGAAGATGTTGCAAAGAATAAATGAAAACCGTAAAAGTGATTAGTGAACCTACAATAACTAGATAGGCTATTGCCAGCCAAGTGTTTAAAGGGATTTCGTTTAAATTGACTGAAATTCCTGTAGCACCGTTATAAGCAAATAGTAGAATACTCGAAATAAACATTTGAAACCCAATACTGAAATAGGGATTATAAGAGGCGGCTTTTTTCTTAGTGTACAATGTACCAAAAGCCCAGGTTATGGTAGCTACTACCGAAAGAAAAATTCCCAATTGAAAATCAGGTCTTAGGAAATCGGCTAGGTATTCGTAAAAAATAACACAAACACCACCAAAACAAACGAATACACCTGTTACGGCTAGTTTAGCAATTTTTTCTCCTCTAAAATACGATATAATTACAATCCAAATGGGAAAGATAGCGGCAATTATGGCTCCTAAACCACTACTGATGTATTTAACGCCTGCGGTACTCAATCCGTTACTCATCGTAAAATTAAGAATGGCTAGAATTACGATGGTTTTCCATTGTTTTCCTTTTGGCCAAGGAGATTTCGTAAAAATTAAATAGAGTATGTACAACAAACCGGCTATAAATTGTCGGATGGCAGCCATTTGAATTCCGGGTATGTAACGCACTCCTTCCTTGGATGCAATCCAAGTAGTTCCCCAAAAGAATCCTACCCAAATAAGGGCTAACATAGGAAGTTCTATAGCGTTTACACGAGTTGAAACAGCATTTTTAACTTTAGTAATCACTATAATTGAGGTTTTTTGAAGGTGTAATTTAAAACTCTTATGAGATGTTCTGATGAAATTGTTTTCCCTACCGATGGGGCGTCCTCATTAAAAGAGGGCGGTACTAAGTTTTCGTCTAGGGCTTTTTGTGTGTAATAGACTTTTCGGCTTGGGTGAAAAGGAGATGCCGCGTTCAACGTTGTATTCCAGCAATCAGTAGTTATAATTTTATGGATAATGCCAATACAATCTTCCAAATGAATCAAATTGACAGGCGCATCGGGATTAGGAACATTTTCTTTTCCTGCTAGGAATCGAGCGGGATTTCTATCGGGACCTATTAAACCTCCAAAACGCAAAATAGTAGTTTTAAAATGGGTATTAGAAAGTAATAGTTGTTCAATTTCCAATAATTGTTTTCCGCTTTCCGTTACAGGATTGGGAACGGCGTTTTCGTCAATTGTTTCATTGCCTTCGCCATACACTGCTGTCGAACTGATGAAGAGTACATTTGCTACCGAAGTTTTTTCGATAAATGGCACTAGATTTTTAATTTTTTGAACAAAGGAAGTGTTTGGAGCATCCGAATAATCTTTGTTTTTTCCTCTTAATTTGGGAGGAATAGCAATGATCAATGTTTGACTTCTGTCCAAAAAGGCATCAACTGGAGGTGAGAAATTTTCGACTTCCAACGCAATGGGATAATGCGTTATACCAGCATTTTCTAGTAATTCTTTTTTATCGATAGTAGTAGTGGAACCTTTTACTGAATAGCCTTTTTCTAATAAGGCTTTCGCCAAAGGAAGTCCTAACCATCCACAACCTAAAATGCTAATTTGTGTCATTTTGCTCTTCATTTTTCAGAATACAAATTTCTCATTAATATTTGGTTTTTTTTGAGTTGCAAAGGATTCTTTTTTTAGGTTGCAGATTTTATTTCTTCTATTTTTTAACAAGCGTTATTTTCATATCCTCATTTTCTAGAACTATTTGGTCATCTGTAATCATGCAGTCATAAGGATAGGGAGTGCCTGTTTCATCTTTAATGGTCAGGTTTTTTCCTTTTTTGGTTAAGGCAAAAGTTCCATTATTGATTTCGCCTTCTAAAAAACCGTCTACATGGCCGTCTTTCGTAAAAGTTAGTGTCCCTTTAGTTAAGATTTCATTTTTAATAGAATCTGAAAGGGTTGTTTTAGCTTCTACGTTGGTTATTTTCCAGGAATCCACTAATTCATTTCTTTTTTCATGGCACGAAAACAAGATAAGCGCTGCTATTGTTGTTAAGCCTAGTGTATGTAAAATTGATTTTTTCATGATTTTATAAGTTTGGGTTAGTTACCTCTAAGTTACGATATTTTTTTGAAATTAGCTATATTTCAATGCATTGTGTTGGACTTAGGCGAAAATTCAAATGATTATTTCCTCCAAATAACAGATTGCCATTTATCATTTTTTAAACTTTAAGTTAAGATTCCTGATAAAAGTGAAAAAGTTACTATTTTAGCTTTTTTCCAAAAAATCTTTCTGTAATAATGAGAAGCCGTAAACAAAAAATAGTCTTAGGTTTTAAAATAGTGTTTGTCATAATCGCGTTGGCTGCTATTGGGATTTTTAGTTTTAGAGAAGCGCTTTTGCAACAAATTATAGCCAAAACAGCTCATAAAATGGAAGTCGATTATGAGAGTCAATTTTTGGTTAAAGAAGCGGGTTTTGATGGACTATCCGGAGTTCATTTTACCGATGTGACTTTGGTTCCCAATCATGCGGATACTCTTTTTTCGATTCATAAAATCAAAACTTCGGTTAATCTATGGAAATTATTGGTTGGAGATGTTCAATTAGGAACTTTGGAAATTAGTAAGGGTTATATCCAATTGACCAAAAAAGGAAAAGTCAAGAATTTTGAAGCCTTTTTAAAAAGAGATAAAGACGAAGAAAAATCAACGGATAAAAGAGATTATGCGGCTTTTGCTTACCGAATTATTTCTAGAGTATTGAATCTCATTCCAACGGATATGAATGTCGAGAACTTAAGCTTTAAACTGGATGATAACGGTAAAAAAGCCAGAATTGATATTCAGAAATTAGTGTTGTCTAATAAAGAATTAGAAACTTCTATTCAGGTTAAAACGAACACTTTTGCACAGCGCTGGAAAATAAAAGGTTTTGCTGATCCAAGAAACAAACGTGCCGATATTCGATTATTTAATATAGATACTGGAGCAATCAAAGTGCCTTATTTTGATGAACGCTATAATCTCATTTCTAGTTTTGATTCCATTCGTTTAAATGTTGACAATATTGATAAAAGCATGGGGGAACTCCACATTGATGGTTTTGCCTCGATTGCTAATTTGAAAATCAATCATGCTAAAATTGCTAAAAAAGATGTGCTGATTAAGAATGCTCGTTTTGATTACCGATTCCTTTTAGGTTCCGATTTTATTTCAGTGGATAGTAATTCGACAGTGCAATTTAATAAGGTGAAATTCCATCCGTATTTGGCTTATGAAACGGAAGAAGATACCATTTATAAACTCAAAATCAATATCCCAAAAACAAAAGCACAAGATTTTATCACATCGCTTCCTGATGGTTTGTTTACGCATTTTCAAGGAATGGAAGCCGAAGGAACTTTTGATTATAACTTAGATTTTGAGTACAATAAAAACAAACCCAATGCCTTGGTTTTCAATAGTAATCTAAGAAAAGAAAATCTTAGAATTACAAAGTATGGTGAAGCCAATTTGAATAAATTGAATGGCGAATTTATTTACCGTGCTATTATCAACGGAGTATTGCAGCGTCCTGTTTTAGTGGGTGCTGCCAATGTGAATTATACACCACTCGATCAGATTTCGCCCTATTTACAAAAATGTGTATTGACAACCGAAGATCCTTCTTTCTTTAATCATCATGGTTTTATCAATGAGGCTTTTAAGCAGTCTATTGTAAAAAACATTCGAACGAAGAAGTTTTCTCGTGGAGCGAGTACTATTAGCATGCAATTAATCAAGAATGTTTTTCTGACAAGAGAGAAAACTTTGTCTCGAAAATTAGAAGAAATTCTATTGGTTTACATCTTGGAAAACAACCGAATTGTTAGCAAAGAACGCATGCTGGAAGTCTATTTCAATATTATCGAATGGGGACCAAATGTGTATGGAATAGGCGAAGCAGCGCAGTATTATTTCCAGAAAACACCAGCCGATTTGACTTTTAACGAATGTTTGTTCTTAGCAAGAGTGATTCCAAGTCCCAAGAAATTCATGTATTTGTTTAATGACGAAGGAAATCTGAAAGATTCGGCGATGAATCAGGTTTCTTTTTTAACCAATCTGATGATTAAACGCGGATTGCTTACCGTGGATGATACTATCTACAAAACGCAGCAAACCGTTTTGTCTGGACCTGCTAAATCGCTACTTCGTATTAAAGTGAAAGATACTACGGTGGTAGATTCTTTGAAAATGAATGATGAATTTGAATTTTAGTTTAAACACTAAGGAGTTAAAGTTGAAAGTCTTATTGATAAAAAACCATTAAGAAGTTAAGGTTTAACTTAATGAAGCTTAACTTCTTAATGGTTTATTTAAAATTTATCTTAGTGTTCTTTGCGAAAAACTTAAATAAACTTTGCGGTTTAATAATTATGGTGCAGGATCAGGAATTACAGCGTGAACTGCATTGATTTCTGCGATAATTTCGTCGGATAAAACAAGATCAATGGAACCAATGTTTTCCTTTAATTGTTCCAAAGTAGTCGCTCCAATAATATTACTGGTTACAAAAGCCTGTTGGTTTACAAAAGCCAAAGCCATTTGTGCCAAAGAAATTCCGTGTTTTTTAGCAATTTCACTATAGCGTTGCGTTGCTTCGTTGCATTGAGCACTATTGTATCTTGAAAATTGAGGAAACAATTTGATACGTGCATTTGGGTGACTTTCGCCTGTTAAGAATTTCCCTGAAAGCACACCAAAAGCAAGTGGAGAATACGCAAATAGCCCCACGTTTTCACGCATACAAATTTCGGCAGAACCCACTTCAAACTGACGATTTAGTAATGAATAAGGATTTTGTATCGTACTAATTTTAGGTAAATGGTTGTATTTACTCTCGTTCAGAAAACGCATAATCCCCCAAGGCGTTTCATTTGAAAGCCCGATGTGTTTGATTTTACCTGCTTTGATAAAACTTTCTAAGGTTTCTAAAACTTCTTGAATGTTGTCTTCCCAGCCGTCTTCCTGACTTTCAAAACCTCTTTTTCCAAAGAAATTGGTTTTGCGTTCTGGCCAGTGGAGTTGGTACAAATCGATATAATCGGTTTGTAAACGTTGCAAACTATGGTCTAAAGCAAATTTAATGCTGGCAGGAGAAAAGTCGTTTTTTTCACGCATATAAGTGAAATTCGGATTCGGTCCTGCAATTTTGGTAGCCAAAACAATTTCGTCTCTTTTACCAGTTTTTTTAAACCAGCTTCCCAAGATTTTCTCGGTACTTCCATAGGTTTCTTGACGGGCTGGAACGGAATACATTTCGGCTGTATCAAAAAAGTTGACACCGTTTGCCACAGCATAATCCATTTGGGCATGGCCCTCTGCTTCCGAGTTTTGTTCGCCAAAAGTCATTGTGCCAAGGCATATTTTGCTCACTTTTATGTCAGTATTGGGTAGTGTAGTGTATTTCATTTTAGAATTTATAAAATTTAAAAGATAAAGTTACAAAGGATTTAAGGAAGAACTTTAATCAAAAAAGCTTCGAAGGTGTTCTTCGAAGCTTTTTAACTTTTATTTAATGCGTTTTAGTTGATTTCGTTCAACATTTCGGCAATTTCATCTAGTTTTGGTGTTAGAATAATTTCGATTCTGCGGTTTTTCGCTTTTCCTTCAGCAGTTTCATTCGTGGCTAATGGTGAAAACTCTCCACGACCGGCAGCAGTCAGATTCTTTTTGTTGATGGCTTTGTTTTCGCTTAATATAGCTACAATAGCAGTGGCTCTTTTAGTTGATAAATCCCAGTTGTCCGCAATTGGTCCTGAACCTCCGTAAGGATCATTGTCGGTGTGACCTTCAATAAGCACGGCAATATCTGGGTTTTCACCTAATACCTTTCCAAGTTCTACTACTGCTTTTTTACCTTCAGAACTCACCGCCCAGCTTCCTGAGTTGAAAAGTAGTTTGTTTTCCATAGAAACATATACTTTTCCGTTTTTTTGTTCTACTGTCAAACCTTTGCCTTCAAAACCATTTAAAGCTTTAGATAAGGTTTCTTTTAATTTTCGCATTGCTGCTTCTTTGGCGGCAATCATATCCTCTAATTCATTTAAACGTTGCGCACTTTTGCTTAAACGTTCCTGTTCGATCGATAATGCTTTTTGTTTGGCTTCTAATTCGGCTAATAAGTCGCGATTCTTTTTCATGTTAGATTGCAAAGCATCATTGCTGTTTTTCTCTAAAGCATTGTAGGATTCTTGAAGGCGAGCAATTTTTTCATTTAATGCATTTTGATCGGCAGTTAGTTTGTCACGTTCTGATTTGATTTTGCTTAATTCATTTTTTAAAGCATCACGATCTAATTCCAATTGGTTTTTCGCTTTTAGCAAAGACTCGTTTTCATCGGATAAGTTACCGTTTTCTTTTTTAAGATCATTGTACTTGTTTTCTAAGTCGGTATATATTTTTTTAGAAACACAAGAGGTTGAAAGCGCTAGAACTAATAGCCCTATTGAAATTTTTTTTATCATGTTATTTAATTTTATTTGAACCTAAATATTTTTTTACATTGTCATTGCAATTGCTATTGCAATTGTTTTTTATTCTATATCTACAAGAACGGGGCAATGGTCAGAATGTTTTGCTTCTGGTAAAATTAGTGCTCTTTTGATCTTTTCTTTTAAAGGTTCACTAACCAAACAATAATCAATACGCCAACCTTTATTTTCGGCTCTTGCGGTTTTTACGCGTACCGTCCACCAAGAATAATTACCAGGTTCTTTGTTTAAAAATCGGAAACTGTCTATAAAACCATTTTTCAAGAACCCGTCTAGCCATGCACGTTCTTCAGGAAGAAAACCAGAAACTTTAGCGTTTCTTATTGGGTCGTGAATGTCGATGGCTTCGTGACAAATATTGTAATCACCACAAATGATGAGGTTAGGGATTTCCTTTTTCAATTCATTAATATAATTTTGGAAATCATCCATATATTGGAATTTATGATTCAATCTTTCAATATTTGTTCCCGAAGGCAAATACAAACTCATCACTGAAAAATCCTCAAAATCGACACGAATATTTCGTCCTTCGAAGTCCATGTGCTCAATTCCTGTGCCATAAACTACATTTTTTGGCTTTGTTTTAGATAAAATAGCAACACCACTATAGCCTTTTTTGGTAGCAGGAAACCAATAATGGTATGGGTAACCCGCCATTTCAAAATCCATTAAAGGGAGTTGGTCCGGAGTTGCCTTAATTTCCTGAAGACAAACCACATCGGGTTTTGCTTGTTCTAACCAATTGATAAAACCTTTTGTAATAGCGGCTCGAATGCCATTGACATTATACGATAAAATCCTCATTTTTTTATTTTTTAGATTTCCAAAAATACTAAAAAATATAAGGGACTATTGGTAAATATTAAAATCAAATTCGGCATATAGTCGGATAATGGAGTTTTTTTCTATCTTTGTTTTTCGCTCAAAAAAGAAAAATATAAATGGGTTTAGTTACCGCTAAAGAAGTTGCAAAAGCAATAAATGTTGAGAAATACGGGGTCTTAGGGACTTTTTCCGGGTGGCTATTGATGAAAGTGCTCAAAATTTCTACACTAAATAAAGTGTATAATCGTAACAAACATTTAAAAGAAATCGATTTTTTAAATGGAATTGTAGATGATTTACAAATAAAATTTGAAATACCAGAAGAAGATTACAAGCGTTTGCCTAAAGATGGCGCTTACATTACCATATCGAATCATCCACTTGGAGGGATAGATGGGATTTTGTTGTTGAAATTAATGCTTGAAAAAGAGCCTAATTTTAAGATTATTGCTAATTTTCTATTGCATCGTATTGAGCCTTTAAAGCAATATATAATGCCAGTTAATCCTTTTGAAAATCATAAGGATAAAAAATCCAGTGTTTTAGGTATAAAAGAAACGTTACGTCATTTAAGTGATGGAAAGCCTCTTGGGATGTTTCCGGCAGGAGAAGTTTCTAGTTACAAAGATGGTCAGCTGATAGTGGATAAGCCTTGGGAAGAAGGGGCTATTAAGGTGATTCGAAAAGCCCAAGTGCCGGTTATTCCTATTTATTTCCATGCTAAAAACAGTAATCTGTTTTATTTGCTTTCTAAAATCAGTGGTACATTACGTACAGCCAAATTGCCTTCGGAATTGTTTAGTCAAAAGAACCGCGTGATTAAGGTTAGAATTGGTAAACCGATTTCGGTTGCTGAACAAAATGAATACGAAAATATTGATGCCTATTCGGAATTCTTGAGAAAGAAAACCTATATGTTAGCGAATCCGTTTGAAAAGGAAAGTAAATTGATTACGACTCCTAATCTAAAAATTACTAAGAATCCAAAAGAAATTGCTACTCCTGCAAATCAAGATAAGATTATTGCTGAAGTAAATGCCTTAAGAAATACCGATTGCCGATTGCTTCAGAGCAAGAATTATGAAGTCTTTTTTACAGAAGCAAATAGGATTCCTAGTATTTTACATGAGATAGGTCGCTTACGAGAAATTACTTTTAGAGAAGTAGGAGAAGGGACTAACGAATCTATTGATTTGGATAAATTTGATAAATACTATCACCATCTTTTCTTATGGGATGATGAGGCGCAAAAAATTGCAGGTGCTTATCGAATGGGATTAGGAGGAGAAATTTATCCTAAATATGGTATTGAAGGTTTTTATTTGAATGAATTGTTCCGTTTTGAACCAGAATTGTTTGAAACCATGCAGCATTCTATCGAAATGGGACGTGCTTTTATTATCAAAGAATATCAGCAAAAACCAATGCCTTTGTTTTTACTCTGGAAAGGAATTATTCATACTACTTTGCGTTTTCCAGAACATAAATATCTAATTGGTGGAGTAAGTATAAGCAATCAATTTTCGGATTTTTCTAAATCATTGATGATTGAGTTTATGAAGTCCAATTATTATGATCCGTATATTGCGCAGTACATTCATCCTAAAAAAGCATATAAAGTTAAATTGAAGGATGCCGATAAGGATTTTATTTTCAATGAAACAGAAGCCGATTTGAATAAATTTGATAAGATTATTGATGAGTTAGAGCCTGGAGTACTTCGTTTGCCAGTATTAATTAAAAAATACATCAAACAAAACGCAAGAGTAGTGGCTTTCAATGTCGATCCGTTATTTAATAATGCTATTGATGGTTTAATGTATATCCGAATTGCAGATATTCCAGAAAGTACTATGAAGCCTGTTATGGAAGAATTTCAAGCGGAATTAGAAAAGAAATTAAGTGAAAAAGGGGAGTAAGTTTCCTTAATAATAATAGTACATATAACACACAACCGCTGATTAGTAAATTAATTCTCAATTCTGCTAATGAGCGGTTTTTATTTTACAGTTAATCTTAATTCTTAAAACCAAGGTTTTCGACCTATTTGATAGGTTTTTATAAATTCTTCATCTGATTTAGTCAAATAAATGATGCCTTCTATAAGTCCTAATAAGCCTGTTAGTGTAGCAAAACTAATCAAACTTAGAAATAGCCAAATTATACCTTCTTTGGTATAACCTAATAAAAATTTATGGATACCAAAAGGTCCTAAAATAATGGCTAATATGCCAGCGGCAATTCTTTTATTGTCTTCTTCAAATGCTTGCGGTTGATTCCAGTGTTCATATTTTGAATTTTCCATAACCCTATAATTTAGTGATTATCAATAAATAAATTTATGAAATTATTTTGTAAATCGAAAATATAAATTCCTTAAATACAGTGTGTTTCTGTTTTATTTGGAATACAAAGCTTTGATTTTATCAACTATTGTTTGTGCAAGTCGTTCATGACTTTCAAATGTCCATCCCGCTACATGGGGAGATAATAATACATTATCGGCTTCTAATAAATACTGAAAGGCTTCGGGTGTATTTTTATCTTGAAATAATGTTTCGAAGGAAAGTTTCTCATATTCTAAAACATCTAGTCCTGCTCCTAATATCCTCTTGGATTGAAGGGCTGCCACTAAGTCGGCTGTAACGATGTTTTTTCCTCTTGAGGTATTAAGTATCCAGAATGCTTTTGCAAAAGCGTTAATAAAGGCAGTATTGACCATTTTATCAGTTTCTGGAGTCCAAGGAAGGTGCAAACTTAAAACGTCTGTTTTTTGTTGTAATTCGGTTAATGAAACCTGTTTGGCGTTTTCATCACCCACATTATCTTTGATGTCATAACAAAGTACTTCAACATCAAAACCTCTCAATTTCTTAGCAAACCATTTTCCCATGTTACCATAACCAATAATTCCAACCGTTTTTCCATCTAATTCATGTCCGCGGTTGCTTTCTCGGTTCCAATGTCCTGCGCGAATTTCTCGATCGGCACGATTCAAATTATTAAATAGCGATAATAGCATACCTAGAGAATGTTCAGCAACTGCATTGCGATTCCCTTCAGGAGCCGCTATCAAGGCTATGTTTTTTGAAGAAGCATAATCACAGTCAATACTTTCTAAACCAGCTCCTACACGAGCAATAAATTGCAAATTTGTAGCTTTGTCAATGAAGTTTTTGTCAATCTTAAAACGACTTCGAATAACTATGCCGTGGTAATCCTTTATCTTGGCTTCGATAGCTTCTTTTGATGATTTGAAATCTTCATGGTTTTCATAACCGGCTTCCTGTAATTGTTGAAGTAAAACAGGATGGTTGCTATCGATGTGAAGTATTTTGATGCTCATAATTCCTTTTCTATTGAGGAATCAAAAATAACAAAAAAACCATTTCTGATTTTAAATAAAATCAGAAATGGTTTTCTGTTGAATTAATCAAAAACCTAAAAGTAATTTTTTACATAAGCTGCGGTTTTTTTATTTCTGGTATTGGTTTAATATCTCACCATAGTTTCGTCTCCGAATAAAAAGCGTGAGATTTTGTCGTAAAACATGTTGAATAACTTTTTCATAATAATGCTTATTTAGTGTTAGTAACCCCAGTAAACCATTAAATAGAAAAGTCAAAAGTAGATTGGGCTCTCTTTGTTATAAAATTACAGTATTTTTTAGTTTTATAAAAGGAACTTTTAGGGTTTTCGATATCGTGCTTTTTTAACCGATAAAATACATGATTATTAATAATTTGCATTACTATTTTTACATTTTAAATAAGTCTAAAAAAGCTTTTTTTGTTAATTTTTAAATTTTCAAAAAATGAAACATTAAATACATTATATTTACAATCTTTTTAATAAATGTAAATATTACATTTAAAATTATTGTTTCGCTTTTTAGAAGATTATTATGAATTTATCTTTACAATTTTTACGTATTTGTGTAGTTTTTAGTTTTATTATTTTGGGAATAAATAGCTATGCTCAAAAACTTAAAAAGAACCAATTTGAGAATCCTATAGCTGTGCAGCGTGCCGATCCTTTTGTGACATAAACACCAGAGGGGATTTATTATTTTATTGCAACTGCTCCTGAATATGACCGAATTGAAATTCGAAGTTCAAAAACGATTAATGGTATTAAACAAGCAAAACCGGTAGTTGTATGGCGTAAACACAATTCAGGTCCTATGGGTCATCATATTTGGGCTCCTGAGTTGCATCGTATTGAGGGTAAATGGTATATATATTTTGCTGCGGGTTCAGCCGAAGATATATGGAAAATACGTATGTATGCTTTGTCTAATCCTTCTGAAGATCCAACAAAAGGAGAGTGGAAAGAAGAAGGTCAATTGAAAACCAATAAAGATATTTTTGCATTAGATGCTACCACTTTTGTACTAAAAGGGCAACGTTACTTGGTTTGGGTGGATAGAGGTCCTGGAAATGTAGTAAATACTAGTTTATACATTGCCAAAATGACAAGCCCAACAACGGTTGATGAAAAACAAGTGGTTATTAGCCAGCCTGATTAAGATTGGGAAATGCATACTTATAAAGTGAATGAAGGACCGGCGGTATTGGTGAAAAACGGCAAAGTATTTATGACTTTTTCAGCTAGTGCTACTGATGCGACCTATTGTCTAGGTTTGCTTTGGGCAAATGAAGGCGCCGACTTATTAGATCCTGCTTCTTGGCACAAATTAGGCCAACCTGTTTTCTTTACCAATGAAAAATTTAAACGTTACTGACCAGGGCATAATTGTTTTACTTTAAGTGAAGATGGGAAAACAGATATTATGATTTATCATGCCCGCGATTATGAAAAGATACAAGGAGATGCTTTGTCTGATCCTAATCGTCATACTCGTGCTAGAGTGTTGAGATGGACAAAGGACGGTATGCCTGATTTTGGTCAGGATATAGATGATAACAAAATGGCTTTGAAAGCCAAGAGGAAAGAATAGTTGTTTTTTTATATTAGTGGAAAGGGCCTCTCATTTTTTTTGGGAGGCCTTTTTTTAAACTAAAATTTTAAAGATCCTTAATTTTCTTAACGGCTGCTTTAATTCCGCGGATGATAGACGAACTGAAGCCATGTGATTCCATTTCGCTTAATCCTGTAATTGTACAACCTTGAGGTGTTGTAACTCGATCGATTAATTGTTCTGGATGCATTTGTTCTTCCATTACCATTTCGGCAGCGCCTTTTACAGTTTGTGCTGAAATTGCTAATGCTGTTTTCCAGTCAAAACCAATCTCGATTCCTGCCTGCATAGAAGCTCTAATATAACGCAAGGCAAAAGCGGTTCCACTAGCAGCTAAAACTGTGGCAGCATCCATTAATTTTTCGTCAATAACAGGTGCTGTTCCTAATGATTCAAAAATGGTAACTAGTTTTTGTCCTTCGGCTGCATGTTTTTCATCAAAGGCAATACAGGTTGCTGATGCTGCATATTGAGCCGCAATATTAGGCATAATACGAACTGCTTGATGGTTTGGTCCAATTTTCTTCTGCAAAGCTTCAGTTGATAATCCTGTTACAGCCGAAGCAATCGTTTTATTAGATATCACCGGAAGGATTTCTTTTAAAACCGTTTCCACCTGATAAGGTTTTATCGTTAAGATGATAACATCAGCCTCCTGGATGTTGTGTTTGTTGTCGGTAGTAACCGTAACGCCTAATTTTTCTAAATAAAGGATGCTAGCGGTATTTCTTCTTGTAACTGTAATTTGGTGTTCACTAGTCGTTTTTGCCATTCCTAATGCAATGGCCGAACCTAGATTACCTCCTCCTATTATGTGTACTTTCATTTTCTAAAATTTATAAATTCGATATTAAAAAGTGATTTTGGTATTGTAAATATTTAAAATCCTAAAATCAATTTTGCAATTGAAAAATAGATTAAGATTCCGCAAATGTCATTACTCGTTGTGATAAATGGTCCTGTTGCGAGAGCAGGGTCAATTCCAAATTTATCCAGTAATAATGGTACAAATGTACCGATTAAAGATGCAATTATAATTACTGAAATCAAGGCAGTACAAATTACAAATCCAATGATTACAGGTTCGTTTAAAATAAGATAACTTCCAACAAATAATATGAATGCTAATATGGAACCACTTAACAAACTTTGTGAAATTTCTTTTATCAATCTATTAAATAGGGAGCCACTCAAAGTATCATTGGCTAAACCCTGAACAATGATAGCTGAGGATTGTACACCAACATTCCCCGCCATTGCAGCAATTAAGGGTGTAAAAAGAATAATTTACCGTGTTCGGCCATAGCGCTTTCAAACAATCCCAGTACCCTTACTGTTATGAATCCTCCTAAAAGTGCTAAAACTAACCAAGGTAATCGTGCTTTAGTCAATTCAAGAATGCTATCATCGGCTTCTACGTCTTGAGAGATACCCGCTGCTAATTGGTAATCTTTATCAGCTTCTTCACGGATTACGTCAATAATATCATCAATGGTAATTCGACCCACTAATCGACCCATGGCATCAATTACTGGAATAGCCTCCAAATCGTATTTTTGCATGATTCTTGCTACTTCCACATCTTCGGCATCAACACTTACAGAGGTAACGTTTTTGATGTAAATTTCAGAGATTTGTGCTTTTGTGGATGTGGTTAATAAATCTTTGAGTGATAATCGTCCTTTTAATCGATTTTGATCATCAACTACATAAATAGAATGTACTCTAGAAACATTTTCTGCTTGAGCACGCATTTCTTTAACACAGGTTAGTACGTTCCAGTTTTCATTGACTTTTACTAACTCTTTCCCCATCAAACCCCCTGCGGTATCTTCATCATAGCGCAATAAGTCGATGATGTCTTTAGCGTGTTCTAAGTCTTCTAACTCTGAGATTACCTCTTCTTTTTTGGATTGGGAAAGCTCGGCAATGATATCTGCGGCATCATCGGTGTCGAGCTCGTCTAATTCCTCGGCAATTTCTTTGGCCGAAAGGCGACTCAAGATATTTTCACGCAAATCATCTTCTAATTCTAGAAGAATTTCTGCTGTTTTTTCGGAATCTAGAACTTTAAAAATATAGGTAGCTTCATCAAAATCAAGCTCGTCTAAAATCTCGGCAATATCAGCATGGTGCATGTCATTCAGTAAGGATTCTAATTCCTTGTCCTGATGATTCGCAATGTGCTGTTTGAGTTCGAGAATTAAGTCTTTGCTGATTTTAAATTCCATCGGCTTCTATTTTTTGAGTAAGTTCGATAAATTGTGCAACGTCCAATTGCTCCGGACGGAGGTCAAAGATACTATCTTCTCTTAAATTATCCGATAAATCGAGTGTTTTTAAACTGTTACGTAAGGTTTTGCGTCGTTGTTGAAAAGCGGTTTTTACCACTGTAAAGAATAATTTTTCGCCACATGGCAAGCTATAATCTTCTTTTCTACGCATTCGCATCACTCCTGATTTTACTTTTGGAGGTGGGTTAAATACGTTTTCATCAACTGTAAAAAGATATTCGGTATCGTAAAAAGCCTGAGCTAATACCGATAAAATTCCGTAAGCCTTGCTGCCTTTTTTTCACAAATGCGTTCGGCTACTTCTTTTTGAAACATACCTGAAAATTCAGGAATTTGCGCTTTGAATTCTAATACTCTAAAAACGATTTGGGTAGAAATGTTATAAGGGAAGTTTCCTATGATAGCAAATGGTTTGTTGCTAAAAACTTCGTTGATATTGTATTTTAGAAAATCCTGAGAAATAATTTTGCCGTGTAATTTTGGATAATGCGCATTTAAATAATCCACCGATTCCGTATCAATTTCAATTACATAGGTAGTAATGGGTTTGTCCAAAAGGTATTTGGTTAGAACACCCATTCCTGGTCCTATTTCCAGTACGTCTTCATATCCTTGTAAACTTAATGTGTCGGCAATAGCTGCAGCGATACTTTCGTCTTTTAAGAAATGTTGTCCAAGGTGTTTTTTTGCTTTTACTTTATCCATGATTTTTTTGCTTTTGTTTTCAACGGATTAAAATCCGTTGCTACAATATGATTCGTTCCTACGGAACTTTACTAATTTCAAAGAGCCATCGGCTCGACATATTTTGTAAGGCTGGACTTTAGTCCAGTTATCTCTAATGTTCCGAAATCACTTGTAATTCCGTACGGAAAGTAAGCATTTTTTCTCCAAAAAGCTTTTTGACCTTCTGCTTGAAATACAGCCTCATTTTCCTGATAGAATTTTTCTAAGGTTACTAAACTATCGGTTGTAAATTGAGCTGAGTAAGTCACTCCGCCCATTTCTTCTTCTACTAAAACACGAACTAATTTGGCATTTGTAAATTTTCCGGTTGCTAACATTTCAGGGATGTGTTTGTGTTGCATCCAAATCATCCATTGGTCGTGAACACTTTCGTGAATATTTGTAGTAACGTTGTATATAATCATTTGTTTGTTTATTTGGTTAACCGAATCAACGACTAACCGATTAACATTTTTATAAATTTTTGTCTCCTCTTAACTCTCTAAATCGCTTTCGGGCTTCTACAAAGTAGATACTGTCCTGATGATTAAAGATAATCTTTTCAAACAGCGACTTGGCTTTTTCAGCATCGTTTATTTTTTTACTGTAAATTTCTCCCGAAAAAAAGAGCGCTTCGTCTATATAAATTCCATCGCTATGATGGTCTATAATCGCTTGATATTGGCTTAAAGCCAAGTTGTATTCGCCGGTTTTTTCATAAAGTTGGCCCAGTCGTAATTGGGTTACAGCTTCGATTTGGTTCGCCTGTTCGGGCATAGCCCTCGAGTCTTGCCCTTTGAAATTTTTTAAAATCAATTGAAACTGTGTAATGGCTTCTTGATTTCTGTTTTGATAGATTAAATAATCGCCTTTGGCAAATTCCTTTAAGGCTGTTTGTGTCGAATCGGCAACGGTGTTGTCATTAATCAATAAGAAATATTCCAGCGCATCATTGGCAATTAACTGCGTATTTGCGGCTTTCAATTCTTTAAATTGTTTTAATGCCCAAGGAAAATCACCTTTAAAATAGCTGGTTTTAGCGGCTTTTAAACTGGCCTCATGCGCTACTGCATCGTTTTTTAAATCGTTTTCAATTTGCGAATAATACAATAAAGCCTGATTGAATTTTTTCTTCGAAAAGGAAAATGTCGGCCAATTTCATTTTAGCTTGTGCTACTTCGTACTTGTTTAATTGCAATTCCAAAGCTCTTTTGATGATGTCCTTTCCTTGCTCTGGTTTCTTTAAATTAAAGGTTACAAAGTTGGCCTGAACGAGCTGCAAAGATAGGGTAAAAGGGCTTATTTCAAATTCTTTGAGTAGGGCTTCTATTTCGGTGTTAATTGTCGCGTATTCTTTTTCAGTAGCTTTTTTGATTTTTAAGTTAATTAAATAACTATGGGCTTGAACTAGTAAATCTAAATCTTTGGTGTTTAAAATAACAAAATCTAAAATCTCTTTGGCTACTTCTTGGTCTTCTTCCTCAATGGCTAAATTGGCTAGATTTAATATTGACGAGAGGGATTCGGGATTGCGTTTGTAAATGGCTTTTTCTTGAATAAAGGCTTTTCCAAATTCTTTTTGTTGTACATAAAACCAACTTAAATAGCGATTCCAAAACAAATCCTGATTCTTTTGAACTTTTAGGATTAAAGCTTTTCTAAGAGCGTCACTAAAGGAATTATCAGCTTCTTCGGTTATAAATCGTGAAAATTGATTTTGAATTACAATTGAATTTTGAGGATTTGTATAGGCTTCTTCTAAAAATGTAGTAATCATTTTGTCAAAATCACCCAGTTGACCATAGAGCAATCCTTGTTGGTAATTAAAATTAAAATTAGGTTGGATTTCAGTAGCTGTTTGGTAGGCTTTTAAGGCGTATTCTAATTGTACTTTTTTTTCAAAAGCATTGGCTATGCCGTACACTTCATTGGGGTTTTTACGTATCCGATCAATCGCTTGTTCGTAATAGATTTTGGCTTTTTCGTCGTTTTTTTGTAATTGAAAGTTATAACCTAATTCGACTAAAAGGCTAGTTAAGTTGTATTTAGTAAATCGGTTTTGTATGGCTTTTTCAGCGATGTCAAATTGTTTTAATTGCTGATAACAATCAATTGTTCTTAGAAAATATTGATTGTTTTGAGGAATATTAGCAAGTAATTCTTCAAAACTTACTTTGGCTTTTTCAAAATCTCCTTTGTCGTAATAATACTGTGCTAATTGTTCGTTTTGACCAATAGCAAACAGCGAGAATAACAAAGTGATATAAAGAAAGAGCTTTTTCATAACCAGATAAGGTTTGAAATTAAATTTGAAAAATTTCTTTTTTCTTTAAACCATTAAGAAATTAAGACTATATAAGCTTAATGGTTCTTAATTTCTTAATGGTTATTAAGAATTAATTCTGTTCAAACAGAATTAATTGATGATATCAAATCCGCAGTAAGGACGTAAAACCTCTGGGATTACAATTCCTTCTGGAGTTTGGTAATTTTCAATAATACCGGCTAATACACGTGGTAAAGCCAATGAGCTTCCATTTAGGGTGTGTGCCAATTGGTTTTTTCCGTCTTTGTCTTTAAAACGCAATTTCAAACGATTAGCTTGGAATGTTTCAAAGTTAGAAACGGATGAAATTTCTAACCAACGGTCTTGAGCGGTTGAGAATACTTCGAAATCATAAGTTAAGGCTGAGGTGAATCCCATGTCGCCACCACAAAGACGTAAAATACGGTAAGGTAATTTCAATTCGTCCAAAATTGCTTTTACATGCTCTACCATTCCGTCTAAAGCTTCGTATGATTTCTCAGGGTGCTCAATACGTACAATTTCGACCTTGTCAAATTGGTGTAAACGGTTTAATCCTCTTACGTGTGCTCCGTAAGAACCTGCTTCACGACGGAAACATGGTGTGTAAGCTGTTGTTAAGATTGGTAATTCGCTTTCGTTTAAAATCACATCTCTGAACAAGTTAGTTACCGGTACTTCAGCCGTAGGGATTAAATATAAATTGTCAACGCCTGCATGATACATTTGTCCTTCTTTGTCAGGTAATTGACCCGTTCCGTATCCAGAAGCTTCGTTTACTAAATGCGGTACTTGCACTTCGTTATAACCTGCAGCAGTATTTTTGTCTAAGAAATAATTAATCAAAGCACGTTGTAAACGGGCTCCTTTTCCTTTGTAAACTGGGAATCCAGCTCCAGTGATTTTATTTCCTAATTCGAAATCAATGATGTCGTATTTTTTAACTAATTCCCAGTGTGGTTGTGCTCCTTCGTGTAAAACTGGGATTTCACCTGCTTGAAACACATTTAGGTTGTCATCGGCTGATTTTCCTTCAGGAACAATATCAGCTGGTAAATTAGGTAATGTGTATAGTTTTTCGGTTAGTTCGGCAGCGATTATATCAGCCGCTTCTGCTAATTGTTTGCTGCGTTCTTTGTTGCTTACTGTTTTTTCTTTTAATAGAGCAGCTTTAGCTTTTTCTCCCGCTTTCATTAGCTCTCCTATGTCTTTGGACAATTTATTAGATTCAGCTAGGATGTTGTCTAATTCTACTTGCGTAGCACGACGACGCTCATCAAGTTCTACTACTTCTTCCACCACTGTTTTGGCGTCCAGATTTCTTTTGGCCAAAGCTTGGATTACTTTTTCTTGATTCTCTCTAATAAATGCAATTTGTAACATAGTTGGATTTTTATAACTATAAATTTTTAATAACGGTAGCAAATTTAAGGAAATGTTTCATAGAAACGTGACAAAGTTTACTTTGAGAAGTAACAATTGTGTAAAAAAACATCTGTATTCTTCGCAATACGAGATTTGAAGTTTTGTAAATGGAATTGCTACTAATTGTTTTGATCGAAAAAGAAAAACAATTAGTCGTGATCTGGGATGCTGAAAACAAAGCTACTTCCTTCACCTAGTTTACTGTTGACCCAAATTTCACCCCCATGCTTTTCTACGAAATCTTTGCAAAGCATCAGTCCTAAACCTGTTCCAGATTCATTATTGGTTCCTAGAGTAGTTTCTTTTTGATTGCTGGTAAATAAGTTTCCAATTTTATCTGAAGCAATACCTGTTCCATTATCTTCAACAATAAATAGTGTTTGATTGTGTTCTTTTTTTGAGGAAATCAATACTTTACCGTTGTTATTGGTGAATTTTATGGCATTTGCAATTAGATTTCTAAATATGGTTTCGAGCATATTTGTGTCGGCAAAAACATATAGGTCTTTTTCAATTTCAGATTGGATCGTTATGTTTTTACTCTTAGCAACATTGCTCAATAAATGAATGCTTTTATCGATTATGCTGCTTGGTTCTATCTTTTTGGGATTAAATCCTAGACTACCTGTTTGTGATTGTGCCCAGGTAAGAAGATTGTCAAGTAAGGAAAAAGTGTTTTTTGAAGATTGATGGATGAGTTCAATGAATTTGTTTGTTTCTTCACTATCCAGATTGTTGTCCTTTTCTAATAAAAGTTCGGATAAACCAATTATTCCGTTGAATGGTCCTTTTAAATCATGTGCTATGATGGAGAAAAATTGATTTTGATCGTCTAATAACTTCTTTACTTGTCTTTCTTTTTCTTCTTGTAATAAAAGTAAATAGCCTACACCGCAATATTCATCATTATAAAAATGATTAAAAAGATGATTTTTTGGGTAGCATCTACAGAATATAGGCTAGTTGTAGTATTAAACAATGGGTAGATGATTCTGAAAATAATTACTAGCAATAGGATACCGTAATTAAAACCAAGAATTCTTTTGAATAAACCACCATTGATTTCTGTTAAGAATCGCCAAGTAGGGATAATAGTGATTAGTAAAATGTTTAAAGAAGCTACCTAAACTCTAATATTACTTGGTGCTTCTAGAGCAACTGTTGTATAAAAGGCTACTAAGTTTACAATAAATAAAACCAATTGTGTATGAAATGCTTTTTTACAATCATCAACATGGCAATTGATTCCAAATAATAACCAGCAAAAACTAAGGTATTTGTGATGATGAATTTGAAAGCATCGAATGAGGTTGTGTCTTTTCTAAGAAAAAAGCTAGCCATGCCAGTGCTAAAAATGTTTTTGATAATCCAAAAATCAATAATTTTTTTCTGGATTCTTTATTATCAAGGGTGTAACGAAAAGTGAAAACTAGAATGGCTAACGTGAAATTGCCCCAAAACAATAGTCCCATTGTATTGCGAATGTCCAATACAAATAATTTCATAAATTGATTTAGTATTTCCATAAAATTAATCCTTGTACATTTTTCACTAAAATGACAAGTTAGGTTTACAAAAATAATTTATTTTGACTAATCAAATAAGTAATAAGTGATTGATTTTAAGTTTTTTTAAAAAAATTAACTTCTTTTAATCTCGCGGTCTAAATAATCTTCTAAAAGTTCAAAAATTATATCTACAGTTAGGATTTGTGTGTCGGGATGATGCTTTAAAAAAGCGGCATTTAGTTCAACTAAATTCTCCAGTCCTGAGATTTCGGGAGTGGAAAAAGCATTGTTGTTAATAGCGTCACGAATTGGATTAACACCTTCTAATTTTCCTTTTAAGAATTTGCCCAATTTTATGTTACTCATCAGGCGTACTTTTTTGCATTGTTCCTGGAATAATTCCAGATGTTTTGGAGCGCCAATTATTTCAAGGCCTTCTTCGATTAATTCGTTCAGTTCTTTGTTCCAACCCGAATTGTATACAAACTGAGCAAAATTCCCCTGAGCGATTTGTGCCGCATAAAAATCCAGATAATAACTCATTAAGGCATCTTCGTGAATGTCTTCATCGTCAATTTTTTCTTCGCGCATCAGGTTTACAATCGAAATGTTGGAGTTGATTACATCCTGAGGATTTTCGCTGTTGGCTGCGCTTTCTGAGATTAAGATACTTCCGAATTCCATGAGTTAAGATTTAAATGGACTGCAAATTTCGATTTTTTGCAACAGATTACACGAGTTTAAATCGGTTTATTTCGATCAAGTTGTAATTTTTTTAAATCCAATTATTTTTTGCAGATTCAAGCAGGTAATTATTAAAGTCTGCCTAAATGTGCAAAATCCAAATTCCTATTTGTTGACTGTATCTGGTAAGGTTTTAATTTAATAGCTTGATTAGAATGTAGATTGGAAGCGCAATCAGTCCAATGTAAAATATTTTCTTACCATGAGCTCTATCTTGGTCTGTATATGAATTGACTGTTTCGCCATTGGGCAGGTTTTTTTTCGAAGTCCATAAGGAATATCCAATGATAATACCAAGAAAACCGCCAAGCAAGGCAAAAGTATATCCAGCAATTATCCAAGGTTTTTGGTTGTTTTCTGGTTCGGCTAATGTTTCTATGCGTTGTTTTTTCAATGCATTGAGTAAATCGATATCAATTGATTTGCCTCTTTTAGTTAAAATGTTTAGCGCTAATTTATAATCAAATTCGCTCCATTCATCTGATTTAAGTAACACCTCATACAGTTCTTCGTCGGTAAAATCAAATAAATAATGGTCGTCTTCTACTTGATTAATTACGTTTTCTACTTCTTTTTCAAGAATTAATTCTGCTTTTTCAAAATCCTCAATAAGAATTTTTATTTCATATTCGTTTAATAGCGTAGTGCCTGATAACGAGGGATCAATAGGAGGAATGTTATCTGTGAGTTGAGTAGTAATGTTGTTTTGTTGTAATAAATTCTCTAATCCTTTAGCTTGAAGAATCGTTGGATATTTTCTAAATACGGAATACTTCTCTGTCATATGATTAATTTTTGCAAATATAAAAAATAATCTTACAATTTTATTTTAATGTTATTTATTTTGTAAGAAATTGTTATTTTATTTCATCGAGAATTATTCAAGTTTATGATTGAGTTCGAATCTTGATTAAAAAAACAGTTTTGTTTTTAATCCATTATTTTCAGAAAATATGTGGCTTTAGGCCAATGTGCCTTTTAGTCAGGACAGCTCCAAATAAAATCCGATGATTTTCAATTGGATTCCTTATTTTTGCGCTCAATAAAATTGAATTATGTTACAAAATCCAGAAAGATATACGATTACAGCGGCTTTGCCATATACTAACGGGCCTATTCATATTGGGCATTTAGCGGGGGTTTATGTTCCTGCTGATATTTATTCGCGTTATTTGCGTTTGCAAAATCGTGATGTTTTGTTTGTGTGCGGAAGCGACGAACACGGAGTTGCGATTTCGATGAAAGCCAAAAAAGAAGGGATTACACCTCAGGAAGTAATTGATAAATACGACGGAATTATCCGTAAATCATTCGCTGATTTTGGAATTGCATTCGATAATTATTCGAGAACTTCATTGCCTATTCACCATGAAACGGCTTCGGATTTCTTTAAAAAGCTATATGATAATGGCGATTTTATCGAAGAAGTAACGGAACAATTGTATGATGCTAAAGCGAATCAGTTTTTGGCAGACCGTTTTGTAACGGGAACTTGCCCTAAATGTGGTAACGAAGAAGCTTATGGGGATCAATGCGAGAAATGCGGTTCGACTTTGAACGCTACCGATTTGATTAATCCAAAATCGACTATTACCGGTGAAACTCCGGTTTTGAAATCAACAAAACACTGGTTTTTGCCATTGGATCGTTATGATGCTTTCCTGAGAGAATGGATTTTGGAAGGTCATAAAAACGACTGGAAACCGAATGTGTACGGACAAGTAAAATCATGGATTGACGGAGGTTTGGAACCACGTGCCGTAACCCGTGACTTAGACTGGGGAATTGATGTTCCGGTTGAAGGCGCCGAAGGTAAAAAGTTATATGTATGGTTTGATGCGCCTATCGGATATATTTCGTCAACCAAAGAATGGGCAGCGAGAGAAGGAAAAGAGTGGGAGCCTTATTGGAAAAATGAAAATACCAAGTTGGTTCACTTTATCGGAAAAGATAATATCGTTTTCCACTGCGTGATTTTTCCAGCGATGTTAAAAGCAGAAGGAAGCTATATTTTACCCGAAAATGTACCGGCAAATGAGTTCCTGAATTTAGAAGGGAACAAATTATCAACTTCTAAAAACTGGGCGGTTTGGCTGCACGAATATTTAGAAGAATTCCCAGATCAGCAGGATGTTTTGCGTTATGCTTTGACTTCGAATGCACCGGAAACTAAAGACAACGACTTTACTTGGAAAGATTTTCAGGCTAGAAATAACAATGAGTTGGTAGCTATTTTTGGTAACTTCATCAACCGTGTTGTGGTATTAACTAACAAATACTACAACGGAATTGTGCCAACTCCAAACGAATTAACAGAAGTTGACGAGCAAACTTTAGCGGAATTACAAGCCTATCCGGCGGTAATTTCGAGTTCACTTGAGCGTTATAGATTCAGAGAAGCTTTAGGCGAGATGATGAATGCAGCTCGTTTAGGGAATAAATATTTGGCAGATGAAGAACCTTGGAAAGTAATTAAAGATAATCCGGAGCGTGTACAAACGCAAATGTATGTGGCATTGCAAATTGCAGCGGCTTTGAGTTCGCTTTGTGAGCCTTTCTTGCCATTTACTGCGGCTAAATTGAAACGTATTTTAAACTTAGACGATGTAAAAATCGATTGGAATACAATAACTGATACTGCTGATGTAATGCCTGCTGGTCACCAAATTGGTCAGACAGAATTACTTTTTTCAAAAATTGAAGACGAAGCAATACAAAAACAAATAGATAAATTGGAAGCAACTAAAACAGCTAATTTGGCTGAAAATAAAAAGGCAGAACCACAAAAAGATTTAATTCAGTTTGAAGATTTTGCTAAAATGGATTTACGTGTTGGAACTATTTTAGAAGCGGAAAAAATGCCAAAAGCGAACAAACTATTGGTTTTAAAAGTAGATACCGGAATTGATGTTCGTACTATTGTTTCTGGAATTGCCGAAAGTTTCAAACCAGAGGATATCATCGGAAAACGAGTTACTGTTTTAGTCAACTTGGCACCAAGAGCTTTACGTGGTGTAGAAAGCCAAGGAATGATTTTGATGACGAATAATGCCGAAGGCAAATTAGTTTTCGTAAATCCGGATGCTGATGGAGTAGGGAATGGAGAGACGATTAATTAATATTATTACCGCAAATTCGCAAATTATTTAAAATACAATTTGCGAATTTTCGGTTACAAATAACTTCAAAGCTTTTGCTTTTTAAAAGGAAAAATAAAGAATTGCTAAGCAAAATTATTTTTCAAATAAATGAAAATTAACAAACCCAAATTAGCCTTAGCAATTGGAATACTATGTATTTCTATCTTTCCTATTTTGGTTCGCTTGCATTTAACTGATGGTTTGATTTCTGCTTTTTACCGTATGTTTATTGCTGCGGTTTTTTTATTACCTTATGTTTTTATTAGCAAACGGTTTCAGCTGCCAGAAGGTCGTTATTTGTTGCTTTCAGTTATTTGCGGAATTATATTCGCTTCTGATATTTCGGTTTGGAATTTTGCGATACAACATTCTAGTGCTACTCAGGCTACTTTACTGGCAAATTTAACGCCTGTTTGGGTGGGTATTGGGTCTTTCTTTTTTTAAAAAACAAACCTAGTACAAATTTTTGGCTTGGAACTATTGTGGCACTTTTTGGTATGTTTGTTTTAGTAGGATTTGAAACCTTTCTCCAGTTTAAAATAGATCTAGCCTTTGTTTTGGCAGTTATTTCAGGAATGCTTTATGCTTCTTATATTTTAATCAGTAAAATTGTTTTAGAAAAACTAGATGTACTTTCATTTATGAGTATTGTTTTGTTCTCCTCCAGTTTGTTTTTGGCTTTAATTTGTTGGGTTTCTGGTGAAAATTTTACAGGTTTTTCCACAGCAGCTTGGTTGGTTTTGTTAATACAAGGATTGATTTGTCAACTGTTGGCTTGGTTAATGATTAGTTATTCTACTCAACATTTGAAGGCTACTAGAGTGTCTTTGAGTTTGTTAGCCCAAGCCGTTTTAACTACATTTTTAGCCTGGATTTTTTTAGAAGAAAAAATGAGTTGGGATAGGATTCTTGGTGCTGTTTTTTTACTTTTAGGAATAGGAATTACCTTTTATAATAAACCATTGTCAATAAAAAAATAAAACTATGTCTTTTAAAGTAATTGCATTTGATGCTGATGATACGTTGTTTGTAAATGAAACCTATTTTTTAGAAACAGAGGAAAAATTCTGTGCTTTAATGAGTGATTACCTTTCGCATCAAGGGCTTTCGCAGGAGCTTTTTAGAATTGAAATCAAAAATTTATCCATATACGGTTATGGAATTAAAGCTTATATACTTTCGATGATTGAAGCCGCGATGACCATATCAAATAATACGATTCCTGTTGAAGTAGTTGGTAAAATTATTGAATACGGTAAGGAATTATTAGAGAAGCCAATTGTGCTTTTGGATGGTGTCGAAGAAACTTTAGAATCTTTGTATGGTAAATACAAATTAGTAGTTGCTACCAAAGGGGATTTGCTGGATCAACGACGTAAATTGCACAATTCAGGTTTGGGGAAATATTTTCACCATATCGAAGTGATGTCGGACAAACAAGAACAGGACTATCTGGATTTGATAAAACGTTTAGAAATTGAACCATCTGAATTTTATATGATTGGGAATTCACTTAAATCGGATGTTTTGCCGGTTTTGAATATCGGAGGGTACGCTGCACACATTCCATTTCATACCACCTGGGCGCATGAGAAGATTGATCATGAAGTGAGGCATGAAAATTTTAGATCTTTTGAAAAAATTACCGAAATATTGGAGTTGTTTAGATAAAAAACTTCATCTTTTATTTCGTTAAATAAAATCCAAAATGGATGTAGACCTTATATTTTAATCCGTTTTTTACTAACTTTACGTAAAGTATAATAATAAAAACCCAATTGTATGTTATTAAAAAATATAGAAAACGCATTAAATAAACAAATTCGCATTGAAGCTGAATCTTCTCAAACTTATTTATCAATGGCTTGTTGGGCTGAGGTTCATGGTTTAGAAGGGATTGCACAATTTATGTATGCCCAGTCTGACGAAGAACGTGCTCATATGCTTAAATTGATTAAATATGTAAATGAACGAGGCGGTCATGCTCAGGTCACCGACTTGAAAGCGCCTAAAACAACTTATACTACTTTCAAAGAAATGTTTGAAGAATTATACAAACATGAGGTTTTTGTTTCTGATTCGATTAACGAATTGGTGCATATTACTTTTTCTGAGAAAGATTATGCAACGCATAATTTCTTGCAATGGTATGTTTCTGAGCAAATCGAAGAAGAAGCTACTGCTAAGAATATTTTGGATAAAATTAACCTTATTGGTGACGATAAAGGAGGTTTGTATTTGTTTGATCGCGACATTCAACAGTTGGCAGTTACCAATTCAACAACGAATAGTCTCAAATAAAAAACGTTAAATTTTATTTAGAATATATAAAAATAACATTTTTTGATTTATATTTGCTTCAGTTTTAAACTGATAGTGAGATGGGCAAAAAAGAAAAAGAGAAAGACAGCAAAAAAAAGAAGAAAGACAAAAAGAAAAAAGAAGCTCTTGTTGTGATCAAAAAAGTGGAAAACTGTAAATCTTCCTGTTGTGAAAAGTTCAAAAAATCAGAAAGCAAACGTTGCAAACGCTGCCCTATGTATGATTTGATTAAAAAAGTAGCCTAAATTTATATATAAAAACCCATTCGTAGCAGCGAATGGGTTTTCTATTTAATGACATTGCTGGTTTAACCGGAAAGTTTTTTTACCGCAAAGGTTACAAAGGATTCGCAAAGTTTTAATAAGTAATAGCGAAGCTTAAACAATTTAAAAAATCATTGCATTCTTAGCGTAAAATCTTTGTGAATTTAGCGGTAGAAAATTATGGTTTTCCTAATAAAAGTAAATCAGAAACTACTACTTCAGTCACATAACGTTTTTCACCGTTTTTATCGTCATAACTGCGGTGTGTTAATTTGCCTTCAATAGCAATTTCTTTACCTTTAGTCACGTATTTTTCAATAATTTCGGCAGTTTTGCCCCAAGCTACTAAACGATGCCATTGGGTTTCTTCTATTTTTTCACCTTTTTCATTTTTATAACTTTCATTAGTAGCCAAAGTAAAATTGGCTAATTTTTTACCTCCATCAAAATTTTTGATTTCTGGATCGTTTCCTAAGTGACCGATTAACTGTACTTTGTTTCTTAATGCATTCATGGCGTATAAAATTTAATTGTTAATATTATTTTTTTAAGTCTTTATTGATATTGTTATTGTCATTGAAATTAACATTGTTTTTGTTTCATTTCAACGAGACAAAGTTGCAACAACAGCCAGCAGTTAGTCGGTAGTTAGTTGTTTACTTTCGGTTGTAAATATTTGTAAGCGTTTGTAAACGGATATTATTTTTTGTATATTGCAGAAAATCAATGAGTTTATGCAGGCAGAAATCAATAAAGTCGAACTTAGAAATTTAAAAATTCAAGACTATAAAGAATTAAAAAATTCCATGATTGAATCCTATCCCGAAATGATAGATGATTATTGGAGGGAATCGGATATTAAAAAATTACTTAAAATATTTCCAGAAGGACAACTGGTTATATTAGTAGACGATATTGTGGTGGGGGCTGCACTCTCACTGATAGTTGATGAAGATTTGGTCGAAAAGAATCATGATTATGCTAAAATTACGGGTGATTATACCTTTTCTACCCATAATCCTAATGGAGAAGTGCTTTACGGAATTGATGTTTTTGTGGTTCCTAAATATAGAGGATTGCGTTTAGGTCGTCGTTTGTATGATGCCCGAAAAGAAATTTGTGAACAATTGAATTTGAAATCGATTGTATTTGCTGGACGAATACCAAATTACGGTAATTATGCCCATGAATTAACTCCTAAGGCATATATTGATAAGGTAAAAAGAAAAGAAATTCATGATCCCGTATTGTCTTTTCAGTTGAGTAACGAATTTCACGTAATGCGTGTAATGCGAAATTATCTGGAAGGCGATCGTAAATCGAAGCAATTTGCCGTTTTGTTAGAATGGAACAATATCTATTATGATGAAAGTCCGCAAATAATTAATACTACAAAAAGTGTTATTCGATTGGGTTTAATTCAATGGCAAATGAGACCTTTAAGAGATTTGGATGCCTTAATTGAACAGGCTGAATTTTTTATTGATGCCGTATCGGGTTATGGAAGTGATTTTGCTGTTTTTCCAGAGCTGTTTATTGCGCCTTTAATGGCAGATTATAATCATTTATCAGAAGCAGATGCTATTCGGGAACTAGCTAAATATTCAGAACCCATTCGCAAAAGATTTCAAGAACTAGCGATTTCTTATAATATCAACATCATTACAGGTAGTATGCCTACTTTGGTAGATGGTGTTTTGTACAATAGTGGTTTTTTGTGCAAAAGAGACGGAACGTATGAAACCTATACCAAAATTCATATCACGCCAAATGAAGTTTTTCATTGGGGAATAACAGGAGGAAACACTATTAAAACCTTCGATACTGATTGTGGCAAAATAGGAATCATGATTTGTTATGATGTAGAGTTTCCAGAACTGTCCCGATTAATGGCCGATGAAGGCATGAATATCTTGTTTGTGCCATTTCTGACCGATACTCAAAATGGTTATACACGTGTGAAACATTGCGCACAAGCCAGAGCCATAGAAAACGAATGTTATGTAGCCATTGCCGGTTGTGTGGGGAATTTGCCAAAGGTGAATAATATGGATATTCAATACGCGCAAACAGCGGTTTTTACCCCTTCCGATTTTGCTTTTCCAAGTAACGGTATAAAAGCCGAAACGACTCCCAATACCGAAATGACTTTGATTGTTGATGTCGATTTAGACTTACTCAAAGAGTTACATGAACACGGAAGTGTCAATATTTTAAAGGATCGCCGTCACGATTTGTACCGAATTAAAAAACTAAAAAGTTAAAGATGCAAGAACAATTATATGATTTAGAACGTTTACGTTTTCCAATAGGCGAATTTCAAAAGCCAAATTTTATAGGTCGTGAAATTTTGGATAAATGGATAACAGCCATTGAAAGTTTCCCAGCTAGAATTCGTTTGTTAACAGCTACTCTTTCAGTAGAAGAATTGGATTGGAAATACCGTCCAAACGGATGGAGTATCAAACAAGTGGTACATCATTGTGCCGATAGTCATTTGAACAGTTTTATTCGGTTTAAATTGGCTTTGACTGAAGAAATGCCAGTAATCAAAGCTTATGAAGAGCAATTGTGGGCAGAATTACCAGATGGTATTTCGAATGATTTAACCGCTTCTTTTCAAATTATTGAGGGAGTCCATACTCGATGGGTGTTGTTGTTAAAATCTTTTGGAGAGGAAGAATTAAAACGGCAATTTATTCATCCCGCTACAAATAAAAGTTTGAGTCTGGACGAAGTAATTGGTATTTATGCTTGGCATAGTAATCATCATTTAGCACATATTGAACAAGCTTTGTTTTACAAGGGGAAATTTTAAAAAATTATGGTAAAAAACTGTTTAGAATGCGGTGAAAAAATTATAGGCCGCGAAGACAAGAAATTTTGCAGCGATGGTTGTAGAAACACCTATAATAATAAGATGAATAAGGATAGCAATAATTTCATGCGCAATGTTAATAACAAATTGCGCAAAAACTATCGTATTCTTACAGAACTTAACACGGATGGAAAATCAAAAGTTTCCAAAACAAAACTGCTTAGTAAAGGTTTTGATTTTGATTTTTTTACCAATATTTTAAAAACAAAAACAGGAAATACATACTATTTCTTGTATGATCAAGGTTATATGTTATTAGAAAATGATATGTATATCCTTGTCAAAAAGGATAATTAAAAAATACCCAATCTACCTAAAAATGAAAAAAGATTTATCCTCAATCGTAGCAATGCTGTTTTTTACAGGGATAATTGCTTGTTTATACCTAAGCCTTATGCCCAGGTGGACAAACAATGATGAAAAACCTTTGGACGAATTTTCGACCAAAAGAGCTATGGTTCATGTTAGTAAAATGAGTCAAAAGCCACATTATGTAGGTGCTGATTATCACAATCACGTGGCCGAATATTTGCAGTTTGAATTAACAAAGTTAGGTTTGCAACCACAATCTCAAGAAGGATATACCTTAACCGAATGGGGAAATCTTACTCAATCGCGTAATATTATTGCTAGAATAGAAGGGACTGGAAACGGCAAAGCCTTGTTGCTGCTTTCGCATTATGATAGCGCACCACATTCGGAATCAAAAGGAGCTAGTGATAATGCTGTAGGTGTTGCTACGATTTTAGAAAGTGTTCGGGCCTTTTTACAAACTAAAACAGCACCTAAAAATGATATTATTATTTTGTTTACTGATGCCGAAGAATTAGGTTTGAATGGCGCTGCTCTTTTTGTAACCCAACACAAGTGGGCTAAGGAAGTAGGTTTGGTATTAAATTTAGAAGCCAGAGGAACGTCAGGCCCTAGTTATATGTTAATGGAAACTAACGAGGGCAATGCAGGAATGGTTAAACAATTTGATGAAGCTAGTCCAAGTTTTGCAGTTTCTAATTCGTTAATGTATAGCATCTATAAAATGCTGCCTAATGATACGGATTTGACCGTTTTTAGAGAACAAGGACAAATTCAAGGGTTTAATTTTGCTTTTATTGATGGTCATTACAATTATCATACAGCCCAAGATGATGTGAAGCACCTAGATAGGAATTCGCTAGCGCATCAAGGTTCTTATTTAATGCCTCTATTACACTATTTTTCCAATAGTAATTTAAATGAGCTTCAATCAGCAGAAGATGAAGTCTATTTTACCATTCCTTTTAGTTTTATCAGTTATCCTTTTAGTTGGGTAGTTCCTATGTTGATTGTAGCTACTGTATTGCTGTTGTTTTTTATCTTTTTAGGGATAGCCAAAAGAATTTTGACCGTTCCCAAAATGCTTTCGGGTTTTGTTCCGTTTTTAGGAACGATGTTTACAGCCGCTTTGCTCACTTTTTTAGGATGGCAAATTTTGCTACAAGTTTATCCACAATACAATGATTTACTCAATGGATTTACCTACAACGGTCACGATTATATTGCTGCTTTTGTATTTTTAAGTGTCGCAATCGCTTTTGCTTTTTATCATTTTTTTGCCCCAAATAAAATTACAGCCAATCATTTTGTGGCTCCATTATTTATTTGGTTATTTCTTAATGGCGCCATTGCTTTTGGTTTGCAAGGCGCTGGTTTTTTAATCATTCCTCTTTATTTCGGGATTTTTACCTTTGGGTTTTATATTCTTACTCAAAAATACAATCCAATCTTAAATCTAGTACTTTGTATTCCGGTTTTATGGATTGTGGTGCCTTTTATCCAAATGTTTCCAATAGGTTTAGGATTGAAAATACTATATGTAAGCGCAATACTCACTGCACTTTGTTTTGGTTTGCTTTTAACTGTTTTGGGAAATTTTGTTCAAAAAAGAACTTGGTCGGTACTTTTTCTTTTGGTTTCTATAGGCTTTTTTGCGAAAGCGCACACCGAATCCGAATATGAAAAAGGCAAAGCCAAATCAAACAGCTTAGTTTACCTTTATGATGCCGATACGAATTATGCCCAATGGCTTACTTATGATAAAAATTTAGATTCCTGGACTAAAAGTTATCTGGGTGAAAATCCACAAGAGCCAAAAGGGCTAGAAGCTATTCCGCTTTTTAGCAAATATGATACACAATTCACCTATTCAAATTCAGCGCCAATACAAAAACTTGCCGAACCTACCATCGAATTTTTGAGAGACAGTATTGCCGATAGTCGACGTTATTTGAAAATTAGAATTTCGCCCAATCGGAAAGTGAATCGCTATGATATTTTTGCCAATGAAAAAATGGATTTGTATAATATAAGGGCTAATGGTGTGGCACATTTGGAACAAAAAGGGAAAATTTATAAAAGGGAAGGGAAACGATTGTTGAGTTACTATGTAGTGAATAATGCGCCCTTAGACTTGGAATTTAATATCAATGTGAAAACAGTTATGGATATGCAATTAGTAGAAAGTTCCTTTGATTTGATGCAACATACAATGTTTAACATTCGTAAACGCGCTGATTGGATGATGCCAACGCCTTTTGTACTTACAGATGCTATTGCGATTAAAAAATCTATTCGTCCAAGCGGAAGAGTAATTCAGGATACGGTGCCTGTTATTGTGTCTAAGATGAAATATAGGAAACCAATTAGAGTTGAACAAGTCTCGGTAGTTGATAGTATTAATTGAATAAGATAGTGAAACAAAACCAGACAATATCTCAAGATTGTCTGGTTTTGTTTTTTATGAAAACAAATGTTTTTTATCCAAAAAGCATACTTGCCACATCTTCAATTTTAGCGACTAATTCGATTTTGATGCCTGTGTTTTTTAAGGCTATTTTATTGTATTTAGAAACAAAAATGGTAGAGAATCCCAATTTTTCAGCTTCCTGAATGCGTTGGTCTACGCGGTTTACGGGTCTAATTTCGCCTGAAAGACCTACTTCACCCGCAAAACAGAAACCTTTATCCACCGGAATATCCTCATTCGAAGATAAAATAGCGGCTACAACAGCCAAATCAATAGCCGGATCATCTACGGTAATTCCACCTGTGATGTTTAGGAAAACGTCTTTGGCACCTAAACGGAATCCAGCTCTTTTTTCCAAAACCGCCAGAATCATATTCAGACGTTTAGCATTATAACCTGTGGTGCTGCGTTGTGGCGTTCCATAAACAGCGGTACTTACTAAGGATTGGATTTCAATCATCAGTGGGCGCATGCCTTCGAGTGTGGTAGCAATAGCAGTTCCTGATAATTCTTCGTCTTTGTGCGAAATCAATATTTCCGATGGATTGGAGACTTCTCTTAATCCGCTGCCTAGCATTTCGTAAATTCCAATTTCAGAAGTAGAACCAAAACGGTTTTTTAGGGAACGAAGAATGCGATAAATGTGATTTCTGTCGCCTTCAAATTGCAGAACCGTATCTACCATGTGTTCCAGTATTTTGGGTCCAGCGATGTTGCCGTCTTTGGTTATGTGACCAATTAAGATTACGGGAATATTGCTTTCTTTGGCAAACTTAATAAGTTCGGCAGTGGTTTCTCTAATTTGCGAAATACTTCCCGCCGTCGACTCGATATAATCGGTATGCAGGGTTTGAATCGAATCGATAATGACGATTTCAGGTTCAATGGCTTCAATTTGTTTGAAGATGTTTTGCGTTTTAGTTTCAGTCAAGATGTAGCAATTGTCGCTGGAAGGAGTAATTCTTTCCGCACGCATTTTGATTTGCTTCTGACTTTCTTCGCCCGAAACATACAACGTTTTATAAGGTAGTTTTAATGAAATTTGGAGTAAAAGCGTACTCTTTCCAATTCCAGGTTCACCGCCTAACAGCGTTAAAGAACCGGGTACGATTCCGCCACCCAATACGCGATTCAATTCGGCATCAGTTGTGTCCATTCGGATTTCCTGAGTCGAATCAATTTCAGTTATTTTTAAAGGTTTGGGTGCTCTATTGCTTGGAGTTGGTTCACTTTTCCAGGCAACCTTATCTTGTTTTTGAATGATTTCTTCGGCAATGGTATTCCATTCTTTGCAGGCGTTGCATTGGCCTTGCCATTTAGCATAGGAAGTACCGCAACTCTGACAGAAAAAAGAGGTTTTAACTTTTGACATTATTTTTTTACACTTAAACTTTTCAAATCTTCATACTTATTGTACATCATTTCCTTGGTCAAATCGCCAATTTCTTCTAATTGGGAAGCGCGTTGGTATTTGTTAGCTGCATTTTTGTTATCGCCTAGTTTTTCAAACATAAGGCCCAATTCATAGTCGGCAAGCATTGATTTAGGATAGTTTTTATTGGCTAATTGCGATAATTTTTCTAATTCTTCGTAGGCTTTGTTTTTTAAAATGGCGGCTTCGATTGCTTTGAAATCATTTATGCGAATGGGATTGTTTAGTCCTAGTTTTTGTTCCGAATTTTCATATTTCTTGATAAGGTAATCTACATAACCTGATGGTAGAATTACAATTTTTTCTGAGAATTCGGTAGAAGAAATAGGTTTGTAGCTATCAAAAATTTGGTACAAGGCATTAGGAATAGAATATAAAACTAATGAATAGTGCGAGGCATTATTGAATTTGTCGTATTGGTAATTGACTAAAGGATTTTGAATGGCCGTTGCTTTGATATTAGCGTCTAATTCTTCTATAGGTTGTCGCAGTTGCTTGATATCCCCATCGGCAGAAGACTGATAGTAAAAAATATTTTTTTTAGTATTGTTTAATGTGGTAGGAACTTGACTTACCATATCTGAAGATAATTCAGGGCTTAAGGAGATATAGGCGTTAAAATAAGAGTTTTCGCGATACAAGAAGAAGTTTAGAAATCCAGCCGTAACGTCGTGACCTGCAATTATTCGAAAAGGTGCTAAACGATATTTTTTTTCTGCAAAAGGCATCATTTCTTCTACTATAAAGTTATAGAAAGCAGCCGATCTTTTAGTAGGGGTTCCTTGCGCCTCATCGAAAGCACAATCACTCACTCGGCTGTTTTTTTGATGGATGCCTATAATAATGGTTTCTGGTAAATCATCCCAATATTCGCCATAATGCAAGGCGCCTTGAAAAGGGTCAAATAAATAATCGCCATCTAGAAGTACTAAAACGGGGTATCTTTTCGTGGGGTTACTTTCGTAGGAACTGGGAAGATTTATGGATATTTCTCGGGTTTCTCCCAAATGGTTTGATTTGATTAATTCGGTTTTTTTTTGCGAAAATGCTACAATCGAAAAGAAAAATAATAGTAGTGCTTGTTTCATGATTTGGGGAAGTTTTTAGATGAACATTCAGAACGACAAAGCAAGATACTAAAATTTAGTGAAAGTAAAATTTATACTATAAAAACAAAAAGCGCTTCTAAAGAAACGCTTTCTGTCAATTTTTTAACCTTTACTTATGTTAGTGAATTGTCTTTTTCGTTTGGAAAAATAATCCAAGGCTGGAAAGTTTTGGCTTCTTCAAAGTCCATGGTTGCATACGATATGATAATGATGATATCGTCTTTTTGTACTTTTCTAGCTGCTGGACCATTCAGTGTTATTTCGCCTGAATTTCGCTCTCCTTTTATGGCATAAGTGTCAAAACGTTCTCCATTATTGATGTTAACAATAGAAACTTTTTCTCCTTCAATAATATTAGATGCTTCTAATAAGGTTTCATCGATGGTAATACTACCAATATAATTTAAATCGGCGCCAGTTACTTTTACCCGATGAATTTTTGATTTTAAAACTTGAATTTGCATGGCACAAAAGTAAATTATTTTAGTGAAATGGTATCAATCAATCGAATATTATTCACAAAAACGGCAATAAATGCACGATAATTTTTATCTTTTAAAATGGTTGAACAAGGAATAAGCGTTTCTTCGTCAGCGATTTCAAAATATTCCAAATCAAACATTGTATTCGGGTCAAAAACCGATTTGACCCATTGTTTTACTTCTTCACAACTTAGGGTTTTAAATTGTTCTTTGGCTTCTAATAAGGTTTTGTAAATAATAGAAGCTTTGTCTCTTTCTTGGGTTGTTAATCGTTCGTTTCGGGAACTCATAGCAAGTCCATTAGCTTCTCTGAAAATAGGACAACCAATGATTTTTACGTCTAAATGGTTTTTGCTAACCATTTTTTTAACAATTTGTAATTGTTGGAAATCTTTTTCGCCAAAGTACGCATTTGTAGGTTTTACAATTTCGAAAAGACGTTTTACAATGGTTCCTACTCCATTAAAATGACCAGGTCTGAATTTGCCTTCCATTTGATTTTCGAGTCCGTCGTAATCAAAATTTTGAGAAACTACATTTCCTTCGTAGATGTCATCTACTGAAGGTGCGTATACAATAATCGATGGGTCTAAAGAAGCAATTTTTTTAGTGTCTTCTTCTAGGGTTCTAGGGTATTTTTCTAAATCCTCGGGATTATTAAATTGGGTAGGATTAACAAAGATACTAACCACAGTATGCTGGTTTTCTGCTAGAGATTGTTGCATTAGGGAAAGATGACCTTGGTGGAGCGCACCCATTGTAGGAACAAAACCAATAGTGGAATCAGTCGATTTAACCGAATTTAAAAATTCAACTAAAGCTACTTTTCCATAGAAAATAGGCATGGTAATTTTATTAAAATTGAGTGCAAACATAATATATTAGTTAATAACTGCATAAAATTTTGTAATTTTGCGTGGTTTTTATTACCAACAAACTAACTAAATTGCAATATGAAAGATAAGAGGATATTATATGTATCATCTGAAGTGGTGCCGTATTTGGCTGAAAATGAGGTTTCTTTAATGTCTTATGATGTTCCTAAGATGGTAAATGACCAAGGGGGACAGATTCGAATTTTTATGCCTAGGTATGGTAATATCAACGAAAGAAGGCACCAATTACATGAAGTTATTCGTCTTTCAGGAATGAATTTGGTAGTAAATGACTTAGATATGCCTTTAATTATCAAAGTGGCATCAATTCCAAAAGAAAGAATTCAAGTATATTTTATCGATAATGATGAATATTTTAAAAGAAAAGCCACATTTGCCGATGAGGATGGGAAATTATACCCTGATAATGATGAGCGTGCTATCTTTTTTGCTAAAGGAGTTGTCGAGACAGTTAAAAAATTAAATTGGGTACCAGATATTATACATGTTCACGGTTGGATGGCTGCCATGTTGCCGGTGTACATGAAGCATTTTTATAAAAATGAAGCCTTGTTTTCTGACACTAAGATTGTTACTTCTGTTTATGGGCAATCATTTGATGGTACTTTAGATGTTGAAATGATCAACAAAGTAAAATTAGATGGAGTTCCGCAAGAGTCGGTTGATATGTTATCAACACCTGATTATGAGAATATTATAAAAGCAACTGTAATGCATTCGGATGGTGTTATTATTGCTTCTTCGAATCTTAGTTCAAGTTTAACAAAATTTATTGAAACTTCAGGGAAACCTTTTTTACCTTTCGTCCCTAAAGATGCTTTTGCTGAGGCATATAATAATTTTTATAAAGAAATGCTTTAAACCCAATTTTTTAGTATCAAATATGCGCAATAATTCTATTATAAAGATATTTTTTCTTGCAATCACTGTTGTTTTTTTTACTTCCTGTGATAAAGATTTTAACACCTTAGGAGGGGACTTAATTGGTGATGAACATTTTGGATTAGTACATGATAGTATTAATGTTCTTTCTTATAATCAAAATATTGGTCCAGTTCAATCTAATAATTTGCCTGTAAATCCTTTGGGGATTTATGAGGATGATGTTTTTGGGACTACCGAAGCAAGTTTTGCAACTCAGGTTGTTTTGGCTTCTGTAAATCCTACTATTGGCAATAATGTTGAGATTGATAGTGTGACTTTGTCGATTCCTTATTTTAGTCATATAGAATCTACTAATGCAACAACTGGAAATAGTACTTATGTTTTAGATTCTATTTATGGTTCAGCCGATGAGAATAAAAGAGCTATTAAATTAAGTGTTTATGAAAACGGTTATTTTATGAGGGATTTAGATCCTGTAACCGGTTTTTTGGAATCACAAAAATATTATACAAACCAAGGGAGTGATTTTGATGCTTTAAAAGGTGGTGTAAGGTTAAATGATGGTGTTGTTGCTCAAAATGATGCTTTTTTCTTTGATAAAAGTGAAATTAAAAATACAACGACTACTACAACTGATGGTAAAGAAGTTAAAACAACTACAAAGACTGCTCCGGCTATGCATTTGGCTTTGAATAAAACTTATTTTAAAACCAAAATTATTGATGCAGCAGCCTCTGGGAAATTAATAACTAATGATGTTTTTAAAAATTATTTCAGAGGATTGTATTTTAAAGTTGAGAAATCCGGTGCTAGTCCAGGTCAATTATCGATGATGAATTTTAAAGCAGGAACGGTTACTATAAATTACAAGGAAGATTTAGTTACTACAGTAAACGGTCAGTCTACAACGACAAGAGTAGCTAAATCTATCGTGCTTAATATGACTGGAAATACTGTTAGTTTGGTTAAAAATACTAAGAAAACACTTTACGAGGATGCGATCACCACTAACGTTAATAAAACAGCAGGGGATAGTCGATTGTATGTAAAAGGTGGTGAAGGTGCAATGTCTGTTTTAGAACTTTTTGATAAAACAGATGTTTTAGGTTATGATGCTAGTGGAAATGTTTCGAACGTTCCTAATAATATTCCTGATGAATTGGATGAATTAAGACGTATTGATCCTCTTACTAAAAGAACTAAAATGATCAATGAGGCTAGTTTAGTTTTTCATGTAGACAAGGCAGCTATGGGAACTACTAAATTACCTAATCGTATTTATTTGTATGATTTATCGAATAGTACGGTTTTATTAGATTATTTGAATGATTCTTCAACGGGAACTAATGCAAAAAATGGTCAGCTTATTTTTGGAGGGCAATTGCAAAAAAGTACTGATGGGGAGTATTATTATAAATTTAGAATTACAGAACACATTCGAAATTTAGTTAAAAATCTTTCTTCAAAAAATGTAAAGTTAGGTGTTGTAGTTACTGAAGATATTCGAAATACGACTATGAACGCTTTGTTTTCAAAGTTTACTTTGAACGATCAAAATGAAATTTTTAAAATCCCACAGGCATCAGTATTAAATCCACTTGGTGTGGTGCTTTACGGAGGAGCGGCATCTGTTCCAGACGCAAAAAGATTGAAGTTGAAAATTTATTACACAAAACCTAATTAATAGAAATTTATGTGTGGAATAGTTGGTTATATAGGTCACAGAGAAGCTTATCCTATAGTTATCAAAGGTCTTAAAAGACTGGAATATCGCGGTTATGATAGTGCTGGAGTAATGGTGTATGATGGTGCGATTAAAGTTTGTAAAACAAAAGGTAAGGTAGTTTCTTTAGAGGAGCGTGCTTTGCAAGAAATTGATACTAAGGGAACTATTGGAATAGGCCATACAAGATGGGCAACTCATGGGGTTCCTAATGATGTGAATTCGCATCCTCATCTTTCAAATTCAGGTGAGTTAGCTATAGTGCATAACGGAATTATTGAAAATTACGCGCCATTAAAAGAAGAGTTAATAAAGCGTGGTTACGTCTTTCATTCAGATACTGATACAGAAGTATTAGTTAATTTAATTGAAGAAGTTCAAAAGAATGAAAAAATCAAGTTAGGCAAAGCGGTTCAGTTAGCGCTTAATCAAGTAGTGGGTGCTTATGCAATTGCTGTTTTTGACACAAAGAATCCAAGTGAAATTGTTGCTGCTCGTTTAGGAAGTCCTTTGGCAATTGGTGTTGGAGAAGGAGAGTATTTTATTGCTTCTGATGCTTCACCTTTTATTGAATATACTTCTAATGCTGTTTATCTTGAAGATGGCGAGATGGCTAATATTAGTTTGAAAAAACCAATCAAGATTAGAAAGATTAAAGATGATAGTTTGGTAGATCCTTATATTCAAGAGCTTCAAATGAATTTAGAGCAAATTGAAAAAGGAGGTTTTGATCATTTCATGTTGAAAGAAATCTATGAGCAACCAAATGTTATCAAAGATACTTATAGAGGAAGATTGCATGCAGATAGGGGTATTGTTCAAATGTCGGGAATTGAAGATAATTTAGAGAAATTCCTAAATGCAGAAAGAATAATTATCGTAGCTTGTGGGACTTCATGGCATGCAGGTTTAGTTGCTGAATATATTATTGAAGAATTCGCTCGTATTTCTGTAGAAGTAGAGTATGCTTCGGAATTTAGATATAGAAATCCAATTATTAAGCCTACAGATGTTGTTATAGCTATTTCTCAATCAGGTGAAACGGCCGATACAATGGCAGCTATTAAATTAGCTAAAGAACATGGTGCTTTTGTTTTTGGAGTTTGTAATGTGGTAGGTTCTTCTATTTCAAGAGAATCTCACGCAGGAGCTTACACGCATGCCGGACCAGAAATTGGTGTAGCATCTACAAAAGCGTTTACAACTCAAATTACTGTATTGACAATGTTAGCTTTGCGTTTAGCTAAAGCAAAAGGGACTTTGTCGCATTCTGATTTCCATAGGTATTTATTGGAATTAGAATTAATACCAGAAAAAGTAAAAGAAGTATTAGAAACCGCCGAGAAAACAAAAGAAATTGCTGCAGCTTTCAAAGATGCGCCTAACTGTTTGTATTTAGGTCGTGGTTATAATTTCCCAGTAGCATTAGAGGGTGCCTTGAAGCTTAAAGAAATATCATATATTCACGCTGAGGGTTATCCAGCAGCCGAAATGAAACATGGTCCAATCGCATTGATTGATGAGCAAATGCCAGTTATTATCATTGCGCCTAAACAAGGACACTATGATAAGATTGTAAGTAATATTCAAGAAATAAAATCACGAAGCGGTAAAATTATTGCAGTAGTGACAAAAGGAGATACTCAGGTTAGAGAATTAGCTGATTATGTAATTGAAATTCCTGAAACTTCAGATGCATTATCCCCCTTGATTACAACAATACCATTACAGTTGTTGTCTTACTATATCGCTGTATTTAGAGGTTGTAATGTGGATCAGCCACGTAACTTAGCTAAGTCAGTTACAGTGGAATAAATTTTGTAATTACTATACCAAAGGCGAGATGGAAATCTCGCCTTTTTTATTTCTGGTGAATTGAGTTTTTGTGAATTTGTTAAAATTTTGAAATCATGGTTAATTATTGATAAAATGCTTTGTGTATTTTGTGATTGTATCAGGATTTATTATTATTTTAGTAGTACCAATCCTTAAAAACTTAACACTATGAAATCCTGCTTCCTTTTTTTATTGATCCTTGTGTGTGGCGTAAATTTCGCTCAAAATACCATTGAAGGTTCTATTGTTGATAAGAATAAAATGCCTGTTGTGGGTGCTAATATTGTTGTTATTGGAAAAACAATCTCAACAGTATCGGATAGTGATGGTAAATTTATATTAGAGGCTTTGCGTTTTCCATTTGAAATCGAATTAAGTTGTGTGGGCTTTCAAACCATGAAAATTGTCGTTGATTCAAAACAACAATTGCTCGGAATTGTTTTAAGTGAAGAGCAAAATGTACTTGATGAGATTGTTATTTCGGCATCCAGAACACCCGAAAGAGTTTTTGAATCGCCAGTTACCATTGAAAGGATGGGTATAGCTGATGTGAAAAAAACGGCATCTGCTACTTTTTACGATGGATTAGAAAATTTAAAAGAAGTTCAAATGAATACCAGTAGTTTGACTTTTAAATCCATTAATACTCGTGGTTTTGCAACTGTAGCCAATACGCGTTTTATGCAATTAGTGGATGGGATGGACAATTCTTCTCCTTTATTGAATTTTGTATTAGGAAATATGGTGGGTATTTCTGAAATCGATATGCAAAGTGTTGAGTTATTACCTGGAGCTTCTTCGGCTTTGTATGGTGCTAATGCTTTTAATGGAATTTTATTTATGAATTCGAAAAGTCCGTTTAATTACCAAGGCATAACAACCTATGTGAAATACGGTCAAACTAGTCAAAAGGCCGCTGGAGTTAATGATTTTGTTGATTATGGTATTCGAATGGCGCATGCCTTTGATGAACATTTTGCTGCCAAAGCGAATTTTACGTATATGCGTGGTACTGATTGGTATGCGACAGATTATAGAGATAGATTTGTGGTTGGAAGAGATAGAACGAATCCTAATTATGATGGTGTTAATGTATATGGAGATGAAGTAAGCACTAATATTTATAATGTAGGACAAAAAATGATAGCCAGTGGTGCTTGGGCTGCTGCAGGTTTGCCATCGAGTTTTGCTTCACTTTTGCCTAAGGAAAATGTTTCAAGAACAGGTTATAATGAAACTGATTTGACCGATAATAAAGCTAGTAATACTAAAATTGATTTGTCTTTTCATTTTAGACCTTTTGGAGATGAACGATTGGAAGTAATTTGGTTAAGTAAATTTGGTTTTGGTAATGCGGTGTATCAAGGTGCTAATCGCTACTATTTGAATAACTTTTTTATGCAACAACATAAATTAGAATTTAAAGGCAAGAATTTTTTTTGAGAGGATATACTACAACTGAAGACGGTGGTCAATCTTATGATATGCTTTTTACTGCTATCAATGTAAATAGAGCTTGGAAATCAGATGAAACATGGTTTGGTACTTATGCGGCTAATTATGCTGGTGCTGTTGGAAATCCTCAAAGTCCATTGTATAACAATTCGGCTGGTGCGCATGCTTATGCTAGGGCTCAGGCAGATGTGGGTAGATTGATGCCTGGGACATCCGCTTTTAAATCGGCATTTAATAGTGTTATCGCTGAGCCTGATGTGCTTTCGGGATCTAAATTGGTCGATAATTCAAAGATTTATCATTCGGATGCCAATTATAATTTTAAAGATGTAATACAATTTGCAGAAATACAAGTTGGTGGTTCTTTTAGAGAGTATCAATTGAATTCCAATGGAAGGATTTATACAGATGCAAATGGTCCTATCCACTATAATGAATATGGAATTTATACACAATTGATGAAAAAGTTTGTAGATGAAAGATTGAAGTTTACAGGATCTATTCGATATGATAAATCACAAAATTTTAAAGGAAGTTACTCTCCTCGATTGTCTTTAGTGTATGCAGCAGGTGAAAATAAGCACCATAACATTAGAGCTTCCTTTCAAACTGGTTTTAGAAATCCTACTACGCAAGATCAATATATAGGTTTTAATGTAGGGAATGCAGTTTTGATTGGTTCGGCACCTGATAATTTGACAAGATATTCAGAGATATTGCCAGTGAATACTGTTGTTGGTCAGTCTTTGAATGGCGGAACAACTAAGCAGATGACTGGAGAGGAAGCTTATGGGAATTCGTATATAGCGTCAACGGTTCAGGCATTTGCGGCTTTAGCGCCATCAAATCCTGTTGCAGCTTCTGCATTGTTAAGAAAAGCAAATGTGAATTATGTGAAACCAGAACGAGTAAAGGCTTTTGAGTTAGGATACCGATCGTATGTAAATAAGATGTCTATAGATGTTAGTGGTTACTACAATATTTATAATGATTTCATTGGTAATTTAACTGTGATTTCTCCTTATTATGGTATCGTACAAGATGCGCCAAATCCTTTAGCAGGGCCAACTGATCCCGGTGCGCAAACATTGCATGCATTGCAAAATGATAATTTTAGAGCGTATCAATTGTATACGAATACTGATGTCGAAATCAAATCTTTTGGTTTTGGATTGGGACTCTCCAGAAAAGTGTACAAGGATTATGAAATAGGTGTAAATTATAATTATGCTGAATTTAGTTTTGATCAATCAAAGGATCCAAGCTTTGAGGCTGGATTTAATACGCCTAAGCACAGAGTGAAAGCTTCAATTGGGAATGAAAAGTTGTTTAAAAATTTCGGATTTAATGTTAGTGGAAGATGGAATACATCTTATAAATGGGAATCTGCAATGGTAGATGGCATGGTGCAATCGGCTACAGTAATTGATGCGCAAATGAATTATAGTATTCCTACGCTTAAATCAACTTTTAAGGTGGCTGTAGCTAATATTGGAGGAAAAGAATACATGCAAGTATTAGGTGCTGGATTAATAGGGCAGCAGTATTTTGTTTCTTGGGTAATCAATCCATAATTAAGATTGGGTGTTTTTATAAAATATAATTTATATAATATAACGAAATGTTTGTGGTGAATAAATTTGTTGGAAGCGAGATTTATAGCGGTTTTTAACCCTTGTTTTATTTTTTAATGTTTTTTAAATAAAAGTGTTGATTTTTTATTTTAAAAAATTATCTTTGCGCTCTGAAAAAACACCTGATTAGTAAAATTTGATGTGTCTATTTCATAAACCTAAATAGCTGTTTAATAAATACATAAGTAATGTCTAAAGTAATAGGAAAAGTTGCCCAAATCATTGGCCCAGTAGTTGACGTTGTTTTCAACGGTAAGGATGTTGAACTTCCAAAAATTTATGATTCATTAGAAATCGTAAAAAAAGATGGTACTAAATTAATCCTAGAAGTACAATCTCACATTGGAGAAAATACTGTTCGTACCATTTCGATGGATTCAACTGATGGTTTGAGCAGAGGTTATGAAGTAATAGGAACAGGAAATCCTATTCAAATGCCGATTGGTGCAGATGTTTACGGACGTTTATTCAACGTAGTTGGAGATGCTATTGATGGTTTGCCAGAATTACCTAAAACAGGTGAAAACGGTATGTCAATTCACCGTCAAGCTCCAAAATTTGAAGATTTATCTACATCTTCTGAAGTTTTATTCACAGGTATCAAAGTAATCGATTTGATCGAGCCTTATGCAAAAGGAGGTAAAATTGGATTGTTTGGTGGAGCTGGAGTAGGTAAAACAGTATTGATTCAAGAATTAATTAACAATATCGCTAAAGGTCACGGTGGTCTTTCTGTATTCGCAGGAGTAGGGGAAAGAACTCGTGAAGGAAATGACTTGCTTCGTGAGATGTTAGAGTCAGGAATTATTAAATACGGTGAGGAATTCATGCACTCTATGGAAAATGGAGGATGGGATTTGTCTAAAGTAGATTTGCCAGGAATGAGAGAGTCTAAAGCTACTTTCGTTTTCGGACAAATGAATGAGCCACCAGGAGCACGTGCTCGTGTTGCACTTTCTGGATTATCTATTGCTGAGTATTTCCGTGATGGAGCTGGTTCTGACCAAGGTAAAGACGTATTATTCTTCGTAGATAACATTTTCCGTTTTACACAAGCAGGTTCTGAGGTATCGGCTTTATTAGGACGTATGCCTTCTGCGGTAGGTTACCAACCAACTTTAGCAACTGAGATGGGAGCTATGCAAGAGCGTATTACATCTACAAACAAAGGTTCTATTACATCTGTACAAGCGGTTTATGTACCTGCGGATGACTTAACTGACCCTGCACCGGCAACAACTTTCGCGCACTTAGATGCTACAACAGTATTGTCTCGTAAAATTGCTGAGTTAGGTATTTACCCAGCGGTAGATCCATTGGATTCTACTTCTCGTATCTTAACTCCACACATCTTAGGTGATGATCACTATAACTGTGCTCAAAGAGTAAAAGAGATTCTTCAAAAATACAAACAATTACAAGATATCATCGCTATCTTAGGTATGGAAGAGTTATCTGAAGAAGATAAATTAGCTGTATCAAGAGCACGTCGTGTACAACGTTTCTTGTCTCAACCGTTCCACGTTGCTGAGCAATTTACTGGTATTCCAGGTGTATTAGTTGATATTAAAGATACTATCAAAGGATTTAATATGATTATTGATGGTGAATTAGATCACTTGCCAGAATCAGCATTCAACCTTAAAGGAACTATCGAAGAAGCTATCGAAGCTGGAGAGAAAATGTTAGCGGAAGCATAATCAAGCATAGCTTGATAAACCTCAAAAAGTAAAAATTCCAAATTCCAAAATTGGGATTTGGAATTTTATAATTTGGAATTTAAAAAAAGTTATGATTTTAGAAATAGTATCACCAGAAGCATCTTTATTCAAAGGAGAAATAACGTCAGTAACCTTACCGGGTGTTGATGGAAGTTTCCAAATTTTGAATAATCACGCTCCAATTGTTTCCTTGCTTCAAAAAGGAACTGTGAAAATTACAGCGCCAAGTTTTAAGTTTAGCAAAGAATCAGCAAAGTTGTTTTCGAAAGTAAATGATCAAAACTATACTTTAGCTATTTCTTCAGGAACTATTGAAATGAAAGACAATAAAGTAATTGTTTTAGCCGACTAAGACAATTTAGATTTATAAAAATCAAAGCCGAAACGTAATTATTTCGGCTTTTTTTATACTCTTATTTTTAAATAAATTTTATTCAATAGTTGTTTGTAAGGTGGTATCAAGCGTTTTACTTTCATTGTATTTGCCTGCAATGACCAGTGCTCCTGAAATTAATACAAGATTTTTGATGATATATTGTCCTACTAAAGTTGGGCAATATGGGAAAGTTTCAAAACAAACCTTTTTTAGGATAAAAATCGGGAATAAGGTTACCAGCATATGCATTAATAATAAAATGATGGTATAGGGAATACAGCGTTTGATGAGTAATCCCAAACCAATACTTATTTCGCAAATTCCGAGTAGAGGAACAAATATTTCTGGTTTGAACCAATAAGCAGTCTGTTCTACCAGTTCGCCGGCCGGGCTCATACCGAATACTTTTAAGGCGCCAAACCAAATGTAAACCGTAGCAAGGGATATTTGCATTAAAATAATGCTATATCGATCCATTTTTCTGCTAAATTGAGCGTAGAGGTCATTAAAAGTATGTTTCATGATTTTTATATTTATTTTGGTTCGTCGAATAGGATATCTTGCATTCAAGTAATTTGATTTAGTAAATAACCTGACAGGTTTCCAACGCCTGTCAGGTTACAGTTGATAATATATATAAAAACCATTTGTAAATAAATTATCAACCTTAATTTTCTAATTATGGAGATTATTCAGCCCCATCTATAGTGGCTCTTGCTACGGCAATATTACCTACTTTTTCACCTAATTGAAGTCCTTTTTCACAATCACTTCTGTAATGAATACAACCAAACATTCTCGAGTCGGATGCTTCTTTGGCCATTGCAATAAAACTTTGGCTTTTTGCAGGTAAAATATGGGATAAGACTACACTGGCTGCTCCACTAAAAGTAGAATGTCCTGAAACATAAGAAGGGAAATTAGGAGTTCCTGTCATCGTTTTTATAGATGGGTCAACTTGAGAGGGTCTTGGGTTGAAGTAAGTATATTTTGCATCCCAGCAACTGATAGCAGCGTCCATCATTGCAATATTCAATAATGCCATATTTCTGGCCCATCGTACTTCACTATAATTTTGTTCCACAAATAATTCTGCAGCTATGGCATTCCAGTGTCCTGGTGGAGTATAAGTCCCCACTCCATCAGCCCAAAAGGTGACAATTTGCATGTGTTTTCGGGAGGTATTGGTACTATAGTTTTTTATCTCAGCCAATTCTTTTGCGAATTGGGCTGATTTTGTTGAAGGTGGTGCAGGTGGACGGTTGGCAACAACCATTTCGGGAGTCATTAAGAAGGACTTTACTTTTCCAAACAAAGGTAACATCGGTGGTCTGACAGGGAGTTCTAATGATTTCCAAGGCATTTCCCCTGCAGCAACAGTTTGGGTTTCTAATTGTGTCCAAAGTTCCTGGTTTCCTATTGCAGCACCTGCACCATCACCAGCAGCGCGGGTAATGAATTTTGCAGCAATTTTTCTTCCTAAAATAATTCCGGCATCAACATCACTTCTAACATTGGCTCCACTAATGATTCGATACAGTTTTTGTTCCTCTGCTTTTTCTTGGATATAGGCAATTTCTGTTGGGAATAATAATTTTAATAATTCAACGGTAACCCCTGCTAAAACTCCATCTTCTGAAGGATAGGAAGGCAAGGTGCTTTTAGGAATCAACACCTGTATATTGGTATCTACAGTATAAGGAGCGGCTCTGTTATACAGTTTTTTATAATGCCAAGTTGCAACCATTGCATCATATTGAGCAGCGCTTACATAAGCATAGGCCCGGGCGGCATAGGGTGGGTTCGAAAAAGGAAATTGCGGATTTGCAAAAGGATTTGCCGATGATGGTGCTGGATAGGTTCCGTCTTCATTTTGATAAGGCGGGCGGTTATGTCTAGCTACCAAAGTTCTCATAATTTCATTCCAACGCAAAACACCTCCAGCGCTCCAATATTTTATAATTTCCTTCTGTTTTTCAGTTAAGTTGGCTTGGTAGCTTTTTATTTCATTGATTTCTCTGGTAAATGCAGTCGAATTAGTCGCAATTGGTGCATCCAAAGGAAATTCATTAGGGGTAGTCAATAAAAAGGGTTTCCATGTTCCGGCTAATTCGTCGGTGTTAGTTGGATTTAACGCGTGAAATTGTTCGTTTCGTTCTGTAATATCATCACTGCAAGAATAGGTGAAGGCAAGAAATAATGCGATTAGGCTAGTGTAGGCTTTTTTTTGTATTTTATTTTTCATCTTGTTTACTTGTTTTATTAAAATCGACGATGTAGAATATGCCACCATAAAAAGTGTCTGATTTTCCAACATTTCTTCCTTCGGCAACATAGTTGTAGCCTCCTATAAGAGATAATTCTGGAATTTTTTTGAACGTGTATTTAGAGTTAACACCGTATTTTATTGCATTCATGGTGTTACTCGGGAAAGGCATGTTGTTTTTGGTAATGTCAAATCCCCCTGATTGTGTAACCCAATTGTCTATTACGAATTCAGCAATCAATCTGTTGGAGCGATATCCTGTTCTAAAATTTACTGAAACAGCATCAGGCATATCTACTTCATTGGTATAATGAATTTCATTAGTGAGGTAGGAATTTCTATCAATAGTAATATTGGCTCTTTTTATATAAGCCCCTGATACCGTTGTGAAAAAATTTCCTCTTTGAAAATCTCCCATTACTCTTAATGAAGCTGTTTTGCTTTGTAAGCCAATACTTAGTGGTAAATAGTCGGCAGTATAATCAGTGACCGGAGTCGAAAAGCTTCCTATGGCATATACGGAGTAGGTTGATTTACCAATCGTTTTTTCAATAGGCATATATTTTACAGTCAGTGATAAATCCTGTATTCCTTTTGCTCCCTTCATAGTTCCTGCAGAAGCTTTTGTTGCTACATATGGAAGGTTAAAAAGGACGTTTAATTTGTCTGAAATACCATAATTACCCATAATCCCTAAGGATTGTGTAGATACCGTTCCCAGATTTAGATTTTTTCTTTTAAAAGTTCCTTCCCAATACTCGTTCCAACTACTGTATTGGTAGACTGTTCCAAAGCAAAAATTGTTTTTGCTCATCATAATGGCGTCAATGTCGGTTTGTGCTTGTATAAATAGGGGTAATATCAGCAGAAAACCCAGATAAATCTTTTTCATTAAAAATGGTTTTGGTTTAAAATTGTAATTTAATTGTTGAAATGAATCATTTTATAAAATAACATTTATTTAAAATCGGGTTGAAATACCTACGTTAATGGTGTAATCTGCAAATGCTGCGTCACCCTGAACATGAGTACCTGTGGTTACAGAATTTTCTTTGTCAGTAACACTTTGAGTACGATTACGAACTACTGCAAATGGTACTGATGCAAACAAGACTACTTTTTTGTATTCATAGTTTACAGAAGGCTCTACTGACCAGATATATCCCGGACGACGGAAATCGCCACTGCCACCCACAAGATCATGAACAGGAATACCTTCTAATCGGGCACCAGCTGCTACAGACAATCCTTTTACTTGATTCACAGAATAGTTAAAACCTGCTCTAAACATATATTGATCTGGTACACTCATAATAGCTTCGTTAGCTAATCTTGATGCAATTGTTTCTCTGTAGGTTCTGGTTCCGTTTTGTTCTCTTGGGTTACTCAAGTAATAGAAGTTACCATACATGCCAAAATTATCTTTGAATTTATAGAATGTATTTAGTTCCAGAGTTATTCCAGTACCTCCATCGCCTAATTGTATAGATTGATCAACAGTACGTAATTCATTGGTTCCGTCAGGTCCTACATTATGAAAATAGTCTTTATAATTGTAATCTCCAGTAGCAAGTTTAAGACCTAATCCTAACTGGATATTGATTTTTTCGTTTTTTAGAGGGTCTAATAACCATCTGTATACTGCAAATCGGATATCACCTATTCCAAATGAACTTGTAGTGTTTCTTTCTCTTTTGACATAGGTTCCATTTACTAGCCCATGTTCATATAATGAAGATCTTACATTGTTTATAATTGGAATGTCTACCATTGCTGACCAACGATTATTAATTATTCTTGTTAATGAAAGATCTACTATAGTTGAATAATTAATAACTTCTGTTCCTAGACTTAATCTTTCTTCGTTTTCTGTTGTTCCTGAAAAATGTCTAAAAGATCTAAAATATCGACTACCCGCTGTGAATTGCCATTGAGAAACATTGGTGCTGTCAGTATGTACCATCATGCAGCTTGTTGCATTACCTTTTATGGCCACACAACCTTGTGCAGTAATTGTTTTTGAAGAAATTAAGGCAAGAAATAATATGATGATATTTACTAAAATATGGTTTTGTGATTTTATTTTCATGTATATAGGATTAAATAGTCCATTCCATGGAAAATCTTTCTCATAGTTAATATATGAGAGGATTAGTGTGTTTCTAACTCATTGGTACACTCTAGTTGTGTTTGTTGTTTTTTAACAACAACATTGTGTGCCAAAATGTTAAGAAACATTTTGGAATGATCTTGTAAATTGATTGAAATAGCTCATTTTGATTATCAATAAACTTAATAATCAGGTGTTATATGTCATTTCTCCGATATTTTCATCGCAGAATTTAAACATATAAGCATGGTGCAAAGTGGATTAAGCTATTTTAGGAGGAGTGTAATGAATTGTTAAGAATCCATCAAGTAAAACATTATTAGGGTTTGAATGCGATCTTATACTGTATGTGGCTATTAACGGTTTTGTTTCTAGCTCGTAATAATCATTAGAGATATAATCTTTAATGAAAGATTTCATCATTTTTTTTAATGGGCTATTACTTTTAGAGGACTCATTAAACAATTGACTTGCAATAATATTTTTTGCTTCATTGCTAATCACCTCATTATGTTTATTTCTTAAATAATATAAACTTAAGATATTGTTTTTAATCCTTTTTTTAAATATGTGATAACTTTTGTTTTCAATGGTTATGTTTTCATTGACATATTCAAAATCAGTGTCTTCGATAAAAGAATATAAAGAAGCATTGAGATGGATTACCTTAAATGCTGATGTATCATTTTTTTCCATAGAGGCTACCCATGCTTGCTCCTCTTGTTGGGCAAACATCAGATAATATCCAAGTACATTGTAAAATAATGTAGCGATTAGAAAAAGTGATGCAATTCTTTTCATAGATTTCTAAAATAGAAAACTAATTTTAAGTTAAATGATTTTGATATAAAAAACAGCGTAAAATCAAGTCGAAAAGGTTTTCGAAAATTGTATTTCCTTGGTTTGTGATTCCTTTTTTTGATTTAAGTATGATATTATTGGTAAAAATGATTCTGAACTAGAAATCGAAATCCTTAGTTCAAAAACAGAAACAATAAACCGTCATATTTTATCCCAAAAAAGTTGCTTATTTTTGGTGCTATGAAAAAAATTCCCAAAAATCTTTCTAAGAAGCTTGAAATCCGTATGCAAAACAATGCATTGAGACAGTTGCCTTCAGAGAAAAAAAATATTGATTTTGCGTCCAATGACTATCTCGGATTATCTCAATCAGAAGCTGTTTTTCATGCAACCCATCAGTATTTAATTGAAAAGAAGAGGACTCAAAACGGGGCAACGGGTTCCCGATTGCTTTCGGGGAATCATAATTTATATAGTATAACAGAAGATTTTATTAGCAACTTTCATCAAGTTGAAAGTGCGTTGATTTTCAATTCGGGTTATGATGCTAATGTTGGTTTCTTTAGTTCCGTTCCTCAAAAAGGCGATTTGATTCTATATGATGAACTATGTCATGCTTCCATTCGCGACGGAATCCAATTGTCTTATGCTAAAGCCTATAAATTCAATCACAATGATTTTGAAGATTTAGAAAAATTTATAGTTAAATTCCAATCTTCCAAATCCCAAATTCCAACAAACATTTACATTGTTACTGAGAGTGTTTTTTCAATGGATGGTGATACACCAAATTTGGAAGAATTAGTTCATTTATCTGAAAAGCACAATTGCTATTTAGTACTTGACGAAGCCCATGCTTTAGGCGTTTTTGGTGTAAATGGGACAGGATTGGTTCAGCAGTTTGGCTTACAGCATAAGGTTTTCGCCCGAATTATGACCTTCGGAAAAGGATTGGGATGTCATGGTGCAGCAGTTTTAGGTTCTGAAGATTTGAAAGAATATTTAGTCAATTTTGCCCGAAGTTTTATTTATACTACAGGACTTTCACCTCATTCTGTAGCAACAATTTTAATTGCTTATCAGCATTTGGAAATCGAAAAGGAGAATATGCATTTGTTGAGAGAAAATATCATTCATTTTAATCAGCAAAAGAATTTATTGGGTTTGAAACCCATCTTCGTTCGAAGTAAATCGGCAATACAATCGGCGATTATTCCCGGAAATGAGAAAGTGAAATGGATTGCTAAGCAAATTCAGGAAAAAGGTTTTGATGTCAAAGCCATTCTTTCGCCTACGGTTCCTGAGGGACAGGAAAGACTACGTTTTTGTCTGCATGCTTTTAATTCGAAAGAAGAAATAACAGAAGTGTTGACTTTGTTGAGTAACTTTGTTTTTTAGCCCACAGATTTAACGGATGACACGGATTAATACTGATTTTATATGAGTGAACTGTTACATAAAAAAATCACCGATGATATTTTAAAAGTATATTTCGATATATACAATCATCTTGGGTATGGTTTTCTAGAAAAAGTATATCAAAATGCTATGTATTTCGAATTGCAGAAAAAAGGATATAAAGTTGAGGCTCAAAAATCTATAAAAGTATATTTAAAAGGTCAATTGATTGGAGAGTATTACGCGGATTTATTGATTGAAGATAGAATTATTATTGAATTGAAAGCATGTGAATTGCTTATGAGTGTACACGTTGCCCAATTGATGAATTATCTGAAAGCGACAAAAGTTGAAGTTGGTCTTTTGTTGAATTTTGGTGAAGAGCCGGAATTCAAACGTATTATTTATACGAACGATAGAAAGAAGAATTTAAACAATCAGTGATAATCCGTATCATCTGTTAAATCTGTGGGCTATTTTTTATGGGATAATTTTGAAAAGGAAATCTAGTAAAGACATTTACACTGCATTAAAGAAATTAAAACATTGTGAACTTTGCGCTTTCTTTGTGAACTTTAAGGTTAAACAAAATCTATGAAATTATTTATAACAGGAATTGGTACCGATGTAGGTAAAACAATCGCCTCAGCCATTATTACCGAAGCTTTAGAGGCTGATTATTGGAAACCGGTACAGGCTGGAGATTTAGATACATCGGATAGTCATAAAATAAAGGCTTTTTTATCGAATGATAAAACGGTAATTTATCCTAATAGTTATGCTTTAAATACGCCCGCAAGCCCACATTTGGCTGCTGAAATTGATGGAATTATTATTGATTTGGAAAAAATGACAGAACCTATCACTAATAATCATTTAGTTGTTGAAGGAGCAGGAGGAATATTTGTTCCATTGAATGATCAAGATTGTGTGATTGATTTGATACAACCCGATTATAAGGTAATTGTAGTTTCGCGTCATTATCTGGGCAGTATCAATCATACACTTTTGACTATTGAAGCTTTGCAAAGTCGAAAAATTACTATTGCGGGTATACTCTTTAACGGAAAGGAAAATCAAGCAACTGAATCTGTAATTTTGAAAAAAACAGGACTCAATTGCATTGGAAGAATCGAGGAAGAGCCTTATTTTGATCAAAATGTAATTCGTGAATATGCCGATTTGTTTCGAGACGAGCTGTTGAAACTTCAATAGCGATTTCAAAAATCAATAGCAATTTCAAATCTGAACTCAAATGAACTTAACAGAAAAAGACAGCCAATATCTTTGGCATCCTTATACTCAACATAAAACAGCTCAATTACCGATTGCAATTACTAGAGGTGAAGGTGCTTTGCTTTGGGATGAAAATAACAAGGAATATATTGATGCGATTGCATCTTGGTGGGTAAATCCATATGGTCATTCCAATCGTTTTATTGCCGATAAGATTTACAAGCAATTAACTATCTTAGAACACGTTCTTTTTGGAGGTTTTACACACGAACCTGCTATTCAGGTGGCAGAGCAATTGATGAAAATGTTGCCAAAGAATCAACAGAAAATTTTCTTTTCAGATAATGGTTCGACTTCGGTGGAAGTAGCAATAAAAGTGGCTTTACAGTATTTTTATAATAAAGGCGAGAAACGTACAACTGTTATTGCATTTGAAGATGCCTTTCATGGGGATACTTTTGCAGCGATGGCAGCTAGCGGAATTTCGTTTTATACTCAGGCTTTTCAAGGAATGTTTATCGATGTGGTTCGTATTCCGGTACCTGTGAAAGGGAAAGAACAAGTTAGTTTTGATACTTTAAAAAAAGTAATACAAGAAAAGCAATGTGCGGCATTTATTTTTGAGCCTTTGGTCCAAGGAGCAGCTGGAATGGTGATGTATGAGGCTGATGCTTTAGATGAGTTAATTAAAATTTGTCAGGAAAATAAAGTGTTGACGATTGCCGATGAAGTGATGACCGGTTTTGGAAAAACGGGTAAAACTTTTGCAATGGATTATGCTCAGGAAATGCCGGATATGATGTGTTTGTCAAAGGCTTTGACAGCGGGAACTATCCCAATGGCAATTACCACTTTTACTCAGGAAATATTTGATGCTTTTTATGATGACGATATCAATAAAGCCTTGTTTCACGGACATACTTTTACCGGAAATCCTACGGGTTGTGCTGCGGCTTTAGCTAGTTTTGAATTGTTGCAAACTCAGGAGATGCAGGAGAATATAATTCGAATAAATAAACGGCATTTGGCATTTCAGGAATATATACAAAATCATCCTAAAGTAACCGCAACTCGGGTTTTAGGGACTATTTTTGCTTTGGATGTTAAGAAAGAAAACGAGGAAACCTATTATGGTACTATGCGAACCAAACTCTATAATTTCTTTATCGAAAACGGGGTGATTTTACGCCCAGTTGGTAATATCGTTTATATTTTGCCACCTTATATCATGACCGATGAGCAATTGCAAAAAGTATATGATGTAGTCGAAAAAGCATTGGAAATAGTTTAATTTTGCAGCTCAATAAATATTTAGGATTTGTCAACAACCATTTCAATAACAGCCTTAGCTTCCATTTCTCCATTAGGTAATGATTTAAAAACCATTTGGGAAAATTACCTTTCACCGAATCATTGTTTTTCTAAAACACATTTAGACAAGCAAGAGACTTTAGTGGCTGCATTGGATCTAGATTCAAAAAAAGTTATTGAAGCTTTAAAAGAATCGGATGTTAAGTATAAATCGTTAGATAAATCGGTTTTGTATGCAATGGCGGCTTCGCGTAAGGCGGTTAATGAAGCGGGATGGGGTAAAAATGATGTTTTTGGAATTAATATTGGTTCTTCTCGTGGGGCAACTGAATTGTTTGAAAATCATTATAAAGAATATTTAGAAACAGGGAAGTCGCATACTTTAGCTGTCTCCAACCACTACTTTAGGAAATATTTCTTCTTGGGTAGGACATGACTTGCAATGTACAGGTCCTGAAATTTCGCATTCTATAACTTGTTCTACCGCTTTGCATGCGCTTTTAAATGGCGTGGCCTGGTTGCGTGCGGGTATGGTAGATAAATTTTTGGTAGGTGGTAGTGAAGCTCCTTTGACTGATTTTACCATTGCTCAAATGCGCGCTTTAAAAATCTATTCGCATAGTGAAGAAGCTTTTCCTAATCAGGCATTGAATTTTGAAAAGAAATTAAATTCGATGATTTTGGGAGAGGGTGCTGCTGTTTGTTGTATGGAAATAGGAAAAAAAGATAATGCTTTGGCTTATATTGAAGGTGTTGGTTATGCAACGGAAATTTTGGAACATAATATTTCTATTTCGGCAGAAGCTACTTGTTTTCAAAAGTCAATGAAAATGGCTTTAGAATATACTAATTTAGAAGATGTAGATGCGATTGTGATGCATGCGCCAGGAACTAAAGCTGGTGATTTAACCGAGTATAAAGCAATTCAGAAAATCTTTGGCGAAAAGCTACCTTTATTAACTACCAATAAATGGAAAATAGGACACACTTTTGGTGCTTCGGGTATTTTAAGTGTTGAATTGGCAATCTTAATGATGCAACACAATCAGTTCATCGGAGTTCCTTTTGCGGAAGCGCAAACACAAACGAAACCAATTAAAAAAGTTTTGGTAAATGCCGTAGGTTTTGGTGGAAATGCGGTAAGTGTTTTGTTGAGTTTGTAATAGAGTTATTATGCAAAGTTTCGCTAAGATTTCTTAAAGCTACGCTAATTATTATTTCATTTCAATCTTTGCGATAAAACTTTTTTACTTTGCGGTAGAATAGTAATTGTGCTTTTCAGTTGAAAGTTATGTGACTGAAAACGGAGATTGCTCAATGCTCACTAGCCTCTAATTCTTTTACTTTCTCGTAAACTAAATTACTTTCGAAACCTCTGCGAAGCATATAATCACAGAATTTTTTTCTTTTTTTGAGCGAATTGGTTTCGCGAATCGATTCCCAATTTCTGTTTGCTAATGTTTCAAAAGTGTCAAAATATTCTTCTGGGCTAATTTCTTTTAAAGCAATATTAATCAAAGTTTGATTGATGCCTCTGAATTTTAATTCATTGGTAATTCGAATTTTTCCCCAATGTTTAATTCTATGTTTGCCTCTGGCAAAACTACAGGCAAAACGTTCCTCGTTAAGAAAGTTTTCATTGATAAGATGCGAAATGATTTCATCAATTTCTGCGGCACTCATTTTCATGCTGCGCAATTTCTGCTCCACCTCTTCGTGGCAACGGTCTTGATACGCACAATAATGTTCGATTTTTTGGATGGCTTCATTAACAGAAAAAAAATCTTTCATGGTATCAATAAATTGGGTTTAAAAGAAAATGTAAAGGTATTTATTTCTGTTAAAAAGCGGATTTAATCCTGTCAAAAGATGTTTTTTCAGGTAAGTATGTATGTTGGCGACAAAAAATGCCTGTCATCGATTTTGTTTTACTATCTGATTCTTAATATCTTAATTTATTTCGTTGCTTAATTTTTAAGTCCATTTAGTTAATTGTTAATTGAAGGTTTATGCGAATATTTCTACGCAAAGGTTTTTTTTATTGAGTATTTTAGTAGGGTTTAATTTATCAGCTCAATGTATAATTTCTAGTGCTACAGACGCAAGTTCCTTAGGTTGTGGTAGTGGAGTTTTAAGTTCTTGTGGAGGGATAATAACTATTGGGAATGGAGTATCTCCAATTTCATTGAAAATGGATGCTGATTTAGATTTAACAAGTTGTGGAGTTGTACAATTGATTGTTGATAAAGCAATACTTGATTTTTCTGTTGCAAATAAAAGATTATATCTTGCTGAAGGCTCTTCTATTTCTTTTATAAATGGAGGAACTTTAAATCCTTCTGGGGGTACAGGCGGAGGATGTACTGGAAATGACAGATTGTATATTGGTGGGGTTTTGTTAGCAGCCTGTCAAGGGGGAGCTGGCATCCTTGGGTTTGATGAAGTAATATCTTTTGGTGGGACAGGAAAAGCTACATCGAATTCTCCTGTTTGTCCAGGAAATACAATTAATTTAACAGCTACAGCACCACCTATAGGGACTTATACTTATTCCTGGTCTGGGCCTGGACTTGCAGCAACTGCTTATAGTAGCAGTCCTAATTATTCTTTTACGGCTTCAACTACACCTTCAAGTCCTGTATATACAGTTTCTATGAAACGAACGTCGGATAATAAAATAATTACAGCAAATACAACTGTAAAAATAGAAACACCAACAATTACAACTCAACCTACAAATCAATTGGATTGTGAGGGGGCTTCCGTTAAATTTAAGGTTGTTGCAACGGGTACAAGTTTAAATTATACTTGGCAATATAAAAAACCAACAGATTCTAGTTTCACATCAATTATAGGTTCAGTTGCAAATACTTCGAATAATTCGACTAATGAGATTACGATTGGAAATGTTGGAAGTGCTCAATACCCTAAAGGTACTCAATTTCAGGTGATAGTTTCAAACGGGAGTTGTAGTGTGACCTCTAATGTTGTAACCCTTTCCGTAAACGAAATTTTAAACATTAATCCAATTTCAACCAATGTAAAGCAATGTTATGGAACAGATTATTCTTATACCGTTACTACTTCATACCCGTCTAATGTAGTTTCTTATCAATGGAAAAAATCAGTAACTACAGGTGTTTGGACAGTTTTGAATGATGGAGGTGCTTATTCTGGAGCAAACACAAATACTTTGAAAATTACTGGAGGAACTCCTGCTGAATCAGCCGAATATCGTGTTTATATTACTTTTAATAATTCAACAACTCAATGTAATGTTGACAGTGCTTCTAGAACAAGAAAAATTACTTTCTTGCCTCAATTGACTACACCTGTCACTACAATTACGCAACCCACTTGTTCAAATACGTTGGGAACTATTACTGTGGCCGTTCAAAGTGCCACGGATACCTATAGTTTTGATGGTGGACAAACCTATCAAGCTAGTAATGTTAAATCGGGATTAGCGGTAGGGACCTATGATGTGATAATAAAGAATGAGGCTGATTGTACATCCCCAGTTACAAGTTGTACCATTATTAGTGATACATCATACTGGAATGGAAGTACTTGGGTAAACGGAATGCCAGATAGTACAAGAAAAGTAGTTTTTCAACAAAATTTTAATTCTACATCTGACATTGAGGCGTGTTCTTGCCAAGTAACTAATGGGGCGAATGTTTTTATTAACAGTTATCACACCTTAAAAGTAACAAATGAAGTGAATGTGGCTAGTGGAAGCTTAACATTTGATAATACGGCTAGTTTAGTTCAAATTAATGATGCAGCAATTAATACGGGAGCTATTAATTATAAACGTTTTACTACTCCTGTGAGGCGTTTTGATTTTACCTATTGGTCGTCTCCGGTTGCTGATCAAACTTTAAAAAAATTATCACCTAATACATTTTATGATAAGTATTATGGGTATAATTCTAATACAGGATGGGTAATTTATTACTATGGTTCTGAAATTATGAAACCAGGGAATGGTTATTCAATAAGAGCCCCACAATCATTTAGTGTGAATGACCCTCAAGTAGATGCTGATCCAGTTTTTGTTGGAGTACCAAATAATGGTGAAATTCCTTTAACAATTGATGCAAATAAATTGTATTTACTTGGTAATCCCTATCCTTCGGCAATTGATGCTTATAAATTTTTGGAATTTAATGAAAACGTGCTAGAAGGGACACTATATTTTTGGACACACAATACAACGCCAACTGTTTCAGGAGGAGCTACTAAATACAACTATAATTCAAGTGATTATGCTACTTATAATCGCACGGGAACTGTAACTACCGCTACTCAAGCGGCAATAGGTGGTTATGTTCCTAGTGGGATGATAGCTGCAGGTCAAGGTTTTTTTGCACCTGCAAGTACTACTGGTGGGAATTTAAAATTTAAAAATAGTATGCGTGTTGCAGGTGGTGCTTATGGGGTGAATAATGCTCAGTTTTTTAAAGTGAACACAAAAGAAAAGCAAAGTCTAAATCATAAGGAAACGAATAGGGTTTGGTTAAATTTGACTAACACAGAAGGGATATCTAAACAAACATTGATAGGTTATTTAGAGGGGGCTACTAATGGTTATGATCCAGGGTTTGATGGGCAAATTTTGCCAATTCATCAAGAAATTGAGTTTTATAGTGTGAATCAAGGAAAGGCGTTGGCTATTCAGGGGCGTGCTTTGCCCTTTGTAGAGAAAGACAGCATTGCTTTAGCTTATAAAACAGATTATAGTGGAAATTTTCAAATTAGTATTCATAAAACGGATGGATTTTTAGATACTCAAGATGTTTTCTTGGAGGATAATTATTTGCATATAACTCACAATTTGAAAAAATCGCCCTATTTGTTTACAACGGAAAAAGGAGTGTTTGATAATCGATTTGAATTGCGTTATGTAGAGCAAAATAAAGTTGCTACCATTTCGAATCAAGAGGTTATGGTTTTGGTAAAGAATAAACAACTAAGAATTAAATCTTCTTCAGATTCTATTCAAAAAGTAATTATTTATAATTCGATAGGGCAAATTTTATATCAAAACAATCAAGTTAACCTCCATGATTATGTAGTTGAAAATTTGAATGTAGCTCATCAAGTTCTAATCGTGAAAGTAGTATTAGGAAATGGGCAAACACAAACTGTTAAAATTGTTTTTTGATTTTAGGATTTTGGTAGGCAACTTAGGCGCTTTTTTTAAATAGTAATTTTTTTAAAATCCCTTTAAACGTGGGATTTAAGTGCGTAAAAAGTGCGTTTTAACGACTAAATAAGCACGTCAACGTTTTTAATTTATCTAGCGATTATTATGCAATAATCTTGTATCGTGATTTAATTAGAAATAATTAATGATTATAGTTTTAAAGGCTTGCCCGGCTCCAAATCAAATAATTATGAGATTGAATTTTACTAATAATAGCTTCTTGTTTGTATTGTTTTTTACTTTGTTTATTGGACTTAAAGTAAATGCACAATGCGCTATCACTACTTCAAGAAATACAACTGGATTAACTTGTGGGACATCTCCCTTAACAGTTTGTAATGGGGTTGTGACAATTGGGGATGGAATAAATGCAATGGTTTTGACTATGACTTCCAATGTTGATCTTTCTTGTTTAGGTCCAATAAGATTTGTAGTTAAAAAATATGCAAATGTTGATTTTTCAACTGGAAATTATAATTTACAATTAGCTGATGGTTCTTCTATTGAAGTAGAAACAGGTGGGCAAATTGGTGCACCAACAAATTGTAGTGCTTCTGATTTGATTAAAATTGGAGATGTAAAAGTTGCTTCATGTACCGGACAAAGTGCATTAACAAATTTTCCTGATTTAGTTTCAAATGGAGGATATAGTTCAATTACAGCAACAGCAGATAATAGTTCAATATGTACTTCTGGAAGTACAACATTAAGAGCTAGTGCAAGTCCTTCAACCGGAGTTACTTTTAAATGGTATAATGCTCAAACAGGAGGGACTCTTTTGTCTACTGGAGCTAACTATACAATCCCTACGATTTCTACTACTACTACATATTATGTTGAAGGTGTTTACAGTGGATATACTACTGTTAGAAAAGCAGTAACAGTAACGATTGTTAACTTGTCTCAACCAACTTTAGGTACTGTAACGCAACCAACATGTAGTGTTGCAACCGGAAGTTTTTCTATTTCAAATTATAATGCTTCTTATTCTTATGCAGTATCTCCATCTACTGGAGTAATTGTATCAGGAAGTACAATTACAGCACCTGCCGGTACTTATACAGTGACTGCTACGTTAGGAAGTTGTACATCGACAGCATCTGCTAGTGTTACAGTAAATGCTCAGCCAGCTACTCCTGTGCAACCAACTTTAGGTACTGTAACGCAACCAACATGTAGTGTTGCTAAAGGAAGTTTTGCTATTTCAAATTTCGATGCTGCCTATACTTATTCTGTATCACCTGCAACAGGAGTTACTTTTTCAGGAAGTACTGTTGTTGCACCAGCAGGTACTTATACAGTTACTGCTATATTGGGAAGTTGTTCTTCAGTAGCTTCTGCTAGTGTTACAGTAAATCCGCAACCAGCTACACCTTTACAACCAACATTAGGTACAGTCGTACAACCAGGATGTAGTGTTGCAACAGGAAGTTTTACAATTACAAATTATAATGCATCTTATACTTATACAGTGTCTCCATCAACTGGTGTGTCCAGAACAGGAGCAAATGTTACAGCTCCAGCTGGTAATTATACAGTTACTGCTACATTAGGTAGTTGTGTTTCTGTAGCTTCTGCCAGTGTTTCGGTAACTGCTCAACCATCAATACCTTCGACACCATCAGCAGGTACACCAACCAATCCAACCTGTACTGTTCCTACTGGTAGTGTTACTTTGAGTGGTTTACCTGCAACAGGAACTATTATTCAAACAGGAACAAAATCTGAAACCTACACAATTTCAGGTAGTGGAAGTCAAATTATTTCAAGTTTGTTACCTGGAACTTACTATTTTTCTGCTTCTAATGGAACTTGTGAGTCTTCAATAGTACAAGTTGATATTGTAACTCCTGAAACAAATACATGGTCTAATGGTTCTTGGTCAAAAGGAACACCAACTATTAATCAAAGATTAGTTTTTGCTTCAGATTATACTAATGCTAATGATGTAGATTTAGTCGGTTGTTCATGTCAGGTGACTGGAACTTCAGCTGTTACTATCAAATCTGGGCGTACTATGAAAATAGAAAATGGTATTGAGGTAATGCCTAATGCTTCATTAACATTTGAAAATAATGCGAGTTTAGTTCAAATTAATAATGCAGCTGTAAATTCAGGAAATATTAATTACAGACGTTACACGGCAGCTGTTAAGAGATACGACTTTACGTATTGGTCATCTCCGGTTGCGGGACAAACTTTAAAGAATTTGTCGCCTAATACACTTTATGATAAATACTATAGTTACAATAATGGGTGGCAAATTATTTATAATGGTGCGGCTACTATGGTTGCGGGAAAAGGTTATCTTGTTAGAGCGCCACAAACATTTAGTATTGCTGTTGCTGCTGTTGATACTAATCCAATTTTTATTGGAACGCCTAATAACGGAGTGGTGTCTTTCTCAGTAGCTGGGAATCAAGTACATCTTTTAGGGAATCCTTATCCGTCAGCAATAGATGCAAATGCTTTTTTGGATGCCAATGCTGCAACATTAGAGGGTACACTTTATTTTTGGACGCATAATTCAGCGCCAAGTAGTGCAGTAGCTGGAGATGCTACTTACAATTATACAACAAGTGATTACTTAATTTATAATCGAGTAGGTGGTGTTGTTACTAACAATACTTCTAAGCCTTTTGATGGTAAAATTGCTGCAGGACAAGGCTTTTTTGCCCCTGCAAGTACTGCTGGAGGTACTTTAATTTTCAATAATAGTATGCGTGTAGAAGGGGGTGCTTCTGGAGCGAATAACTCACAGTTTTTTAAATTAAGTTCTACAACTAAAACAAGTGTTTCCACTGTAGAGAAAAGCCGTATTTGGTTGAATTTGTCAAATAAACAAGGCGCTTTCAAACAAATGTTAGTGGGATATATTAAAGGTGCGACAAATGATTATGATTCAGGTTATGATGGTGTAACCTATGATGGGAATCAATATGTTGATTTTTACAGTGTAAATCAAGCAAGTAAATATGTAATTCAAGGTCGTGCATTACCATTTGTAAAACAAGACACGGTTGTTTTAGGTTATAAATCAACTATAGTTGGAGAATTTCAAATCGGTATAGACCATGCAGATGGGGTTTTGGAAACACAAAATGTGTTTTTAGAAGATAAGACTTTGAATGTACTTCATAATCTTAAAAATGGGTCTTATACTTTTACAACTGAAAAAGGAGTATTTAACGATCGATTTGTATTGCGATATGTAGATAAAAATGCAGTAGAAGAAATAGCAGAAACACCTACACCAAATGACGGTGTTTCAAATAGTGGAAATGAAATTTCAAGTTCTATTGTGATTTATTCAAAAGATAAGCTTATTACGGTAAAATCTCCAGAAGTTGATGTGCAAAAAATTGTAGTTTATGATAGTACAGGTAAACTTCTTTATGCTAATGAAAATGTAGCTGTAGCTCAATTTACATTTACAGAACAACTTGCAAGTGATCAGGTTTTATTAGTAGATGTTTTATTGACAAATGGAACTAAAGTAAGTAGAAAGGTGATTTACTAGTTAAAAATGTGTAATTGCTTATAAATGCTACCAACAACTAAAAATGCCCTAAAAAGTATCACTTTTTAGGGCATTTTAGTTTGTGTAATTTATTCTATTTATTTTCCTTTTATTGAAGCTTCAACATTTCTTTCTATCACGTGACCTGGACGAGACCATTTTGGCTTCTCATCAAGTGGAGCAAATTGAGAATCTTCTGCTTCAACTGTTTTTGGCTGAGATACTTTTGTGAATGGTTTTTGAGGAATCAGTCCTAACATTTCAAACATCTTCATATCTTCATTAACATCTGGGTTTGGAGTAGTTAAAAGTTTATCACCTGCAAAAATGGAATTGGCTCCCGCAAAGAAACACATAGCTTGTCCTTCACGACTCATGTTAGTTCTTCCTGCCGAAAGACGAACTTGAGTTTCTGGCATTACGATACGAGTCGTTGCAACCATGCGTATCATTTCCCAAATTTCAACTGGTTTTTCTTCTTCCATTGGTGTTCCTTCAACAGCAACTAATGCATTGATAGGTACTGATTCTGGTTGTGGGTTTAAAGTTGAAAGCGCTACTAGCATACCTGCGCGGTCTTCGATTCTTTCTCCCATTCCAATAATACCTCCACTACAAACCGTTACATTCGTTTTACGAACATTGTCAATTGTTTCTAAACGATCTTCAAATCCTCTTGTCGAAATAACTTCTTTATAATATTCCTCAGACGTATCTAAGTTGTGGTTGTATGCATATAATCCTGCTTCTGCCAAACGATGCGCTTGGTTTTCCGTTAGCATACCTAGTGTACAACAAACTTCCATGTCCAATTTGTTAATGGTACGAACCATTTCTAGAACTTGATCAAATTCTGGTCCGTCTTTAACGTTTCTCCATGCAGCCCCCATACATACACGTGAAGAACCTGATTCTTTAGCGCGCAAAGCTTGTGCTTTTACTTGATTAACAGACATTAACTCGTTTCCTTCAACACCTGTGTGATAGCGTGCTGCCTGTGGGCAATACCCGCAATCTTCTGGACAACCTCCTGTTTTAATAGATAATAAAGTAGATACCTGAACCACATTTGGGTCATGGTGTTCTCTATGGATAGAAGCTGCTTCGTAAAGCAAATCCATCATTGGTTTATTATATATCGCAATAATCTCTTCTTTTGTCCAATTGTGTTTTGTAATACTCATTGTATTGTGATTTTTGATGGCTCAAAAGTAGTTAAAATGTTCAAAACGGCAATGCAATAGCTGTAAAAACGATTGGACTTAAAAAAGAAGATTAATCAGTTGAGAATTGATTGTTCCAATAGAGCATTAATAACATGGTTACTATGACAGATGAGGCTAGTCCTTCAAAAAGGAGAGAAATCGAATAAGCATCTATTGAAGGATTTCCGCCAAAAAGGAAACTTTCTGATAGCGATTGAACAAATGTATCTCCTCCTCGTAAATTGCTATATATTACAAGAGCAATTATGCTTAGTACTACACCTATAATTGCGGTAAATAAAGCGGATACAGCATTGGAAACAAATTTTTTCTTTCCTTCGTCAAGGTTCATCTGGATTGTTCGATTTACACCATAAAAAACAAATAAGATGTTTAGTATTCGTAAATAAAACAAATCAGATAGCTTAAGCATTTCCATCAGTATAAAATAGATTCCGATGGTTATAAAAATAATACATCCGTTAGTGATTTCTTTTGTAGATTTCATGATACTGTTTTTTATGGATGAATACTAAATAAAATAAAACCCAATCTACTTTAAATAGGGAACCGTTTAGTCCGATGGATATTTCTTTTTCCAGAATAGTAAAAGTGAAAAAGTAACAATAACAGCAGAAACAATTCCTTCAAAGAGTAAAGAAATGTTATAAGTCATAACAGAAGGGCTTCCTACAAATAACAACGATTCAGAAAGTGTTTTGATATATTCATCTCCACCTTTTGCGTAGATATAAGCTACTAGTCCTGAAATACTTAAAAATACGCCAGTTAATGAAGTAAATAATGCGGAAATGGCATTGTCTGCAAGGTTCGTTTTTCCTTCAACAAAATTGGTCTTCAGGCTTCTATTTACACCATAGTAGATAAAAATAATGTTGAATAGTCTTAGGTAGAAAAAATTGGAGAGGTGTAGCGCTTCCATCAACAAGAAATAAAGTGCAATACCAATAAAAATAATCACTCCATTATAAAATTCTTTAGGCAGTTTTATGCGCTTAATTTTTTAGGGTTAAAAAATAAATGTTTGATAAACAAGGTGTTGTCTATCGAATTTACGTAAAATATAGGAGTTAATTTAAAAAACGGCCTAGTTTTTTATTTACTTATGAAAGCGCTTTGATGTACTCGAGCGTTTGAGTTTTGTCTTTTTCGATTTGCTCTTTCAAAAGTGTTAGTGAGTCAAATTTTTGCTCTGCACGAATATGTTTAAGAATGGAAACACTAATGTTTTGGTCATATAAATCGGCATCAAAATTTAAAAAATGTATTTCAATCGATAGCTCTTCGCCTCCTACCGTTGGATTATGGCCAATATTCATCATTCCAAATACTTTTTGATTGTCGATTGTGCTTGACACAATATAAACCCCTTTTTGAGGGATCAGTTTGTAATCTTCTTCAATAGAAAGATTAGCAGTTGGGAAACCTATTGTTTTTCCTAGTTGTTTGCCTTTTATTACAGTTCCAGATAAAAAATAATCATAGCCTAGATATTTATTAGCCAAAAACATATTTCCTTCATTCAAGGCGTTTCTGATTTTGGTGGAACTTACCGAAATGTCATTGATTTCTTGGGCAGAAATTTGTTCAACTTCAAAGTCGTATTTTTTACCAAATTCAATAAGGTTATTGATGTCGGCAGTTCTATTTCGTCCAAATCGATGGTCGTAACCAATAATAATTTTTTGAATTTTAAATTGCTCTACCAAAACTGTCTTAACAAATTCTTCGGCAGTTAGTCTTGAAAAACTTTCGTCAAAAGGATGTATGACTAAATTTTGAATCCCTAATTGTTCTAGCAAATCAATTTTTTCAGAAATAGTATTTAGTAATTTTATTTCTGAACGCTCCTGTAAAATCATTCTTGGATGGGGAAAAAAAGTCAATACTAGACTTTCATAGTTAGTGTCAACCGTTTGTTGAATTAACCTTTCTAGTATTTTTTTGTGGCCAATATGAACCCCATCAAAAGTTCCCAAAGTAAGAATTGTTTTTTTTGGAGAACTGAAATCTTTTATAGAATGAAAAATCTTCAAAGTGATTATTTTATAGTAGTGCAAATTTATACTATCTAAATCATATTTTAGGCTTAGTGGTTTCTGTTTTTTTATTTGATTTTGGTAGAATTAGTAAAAAATGGATGTAATTGAGGTAATTGCATAGATATTCATTTGTTAATTAACGATGCTGTTCAATATTTTTGATTGGAATCGCGTATTTTTGAAACATAAATTTAGCAGCTTATGAAAATTAATACTCTATTCGTATTCTTTTTGTTATTTTTCTCCATTGTTAATGCGCAAGATAAAAACCCTTGGAAACGTGTTGATGCTTCTGCTGTTCAATCTACCGCTAGACTTTTAGGTAAAGTTGAATCTTCAAACGCTGTTTTATTTCAATTGGATGAAGAACATATAAAATCCAAGCTACAAATTATTCATGATACAAAACAGTCTGCTGTAACTGTTATCATTATTCCAAATGCCAAAGGAGAATTTGAAAAATTTTCTATACATGAGAATTCTAATTTTGAACCAGAATTGCAGGCTAAATATCCCGATATCCGCTCTTATTCAGGTGTGGGTATTTCTGATCCAACTGCAGTTTTGAATTTTAGTATGTCTTCTTTGGGTATCCAAACGATGATAAGTCGAAATGGAAATCAAATGGAGTTTATTGAAAAAGATTCAGATAATAAAGGTATTTATGTTGTTTTTGATTCGGAAAAAAAGATAAAAGAACGATTGCCTTTTAATTGTTCTACCGTAGATAACTCTTTTTCAACTAAGACAAGTAAGCAAACATCAAAATTAGTTTCAAGTGATCAAAAATTTAGGACACTTAGATTAGCCTTGTCCTGCACAGGCGAATATGCGGTTTATCATGGTGGAACAGTAAATGCTACTCTTGCTGCAATGAATGCTACTATGACTCGTGTAAATGGGGTTTTTAGTAGAGATTTAGCAGTCAAACTTTTGCTAATTGCAAACAATGATCAAATTATTTATACTAATGCTTCAACTGATCCGTATTCTAATGCTACAACAGGGGTAGGAAACGAAGATGTTGCTGGTGCTTGGAGTGCTGAATTACAAAATAATTTAAATACAGTAATTGGCAATTCAAATTATGACATAGGGCATTTGTTTGGAGCCACTGGTGGAGGAGGAAATGCTGGATGTATTGGCTGTGTGTGTAATTCAGGTAAAGGAAGCGCATATACGTCACCCTCAAATAATATACCCAAAGGAGATGCCTTTGATATCGATTTTGTAGCACATGAAATGGGACATCAGTTAGGTGCTAATCATACATTTTCTTATGATATTGAAGGTACTTCAGCTAATGTTGAGCCTGGAAGTGGTTCTACTATAATGGGTTATGCGGGAATTACAACTGATTATGATGTGGAATTGCGTTCTAGTGATTATTTTTCATTTGTAAGTATAAGTCAAATACAAACTAATTTAGCTACTAAAACTTGTCCAGAAATTTCAACAATAACGGCTGCGGCACCAACGGTAAATGCTGGTTCGGATTACACGATTCCTAAATCGACCCCATTTGTTTTAAAAGGCACTGCTAGAAATGTAGCTACGGATAGTTTTGTTTGGGAACAAAATGACCCAGCAACTTCTGCTAGTGGCGATTTAAGTTTGGCTGTTAGTACTAAAACAAATGGTCCGCTTTTTAGATCTTTTCCGCCGGTGAGCACAGCTGTTCGTTATATGCCAAGCTTTGAAAATGTTTTGGCAGGTAGGTTGACTAGTAAATGGGAATCTGTTTCATCTGTTGGTCGTACATTACATTTTGTGTTAACAGCTAGAGATAATGCTGCTGAAGGATTGGCTCAAACAGTTTCTGATGAAATGGTTGTAACGGTAAACGCAAACACAGGTCCATTTGAAGTTACCTCTCAAAATACCGAGAATTTAAGTTGGTTTCAAGATGCTGAACAAACAATTACATGGAATGTAAATGGAACAAATACTTTGGCTGGAGCTGCTACAGTAAACATCAAGTTATCTACAGATAACGGGCTAACATTTCCAATTACTTTAGCAGCCGCTGTTCCAAATGATGGTAATGAGGTGATAGTAGTTCCAAATGTTTCTTCGAAATTTTGTAGAGTTTTAATAGAACCAACGGATAATATTTTTTATGCTGTAAATAGTACCACTTTCGCTATTGGTTATATTGTGGAATCGAGTTGTCAAACTTTTAATTTTGCTACCCCTTATGAAATACCTGAACAAAGTAATTTTGATACTACAAGAGTAATTTCATTTCCGGCATCTTCATCATCTGTTGCTGATGTAAATCTTAATTTAGAAATTACACATTCTTATTTTTCTGATATTCAAATGGATTTAGTAAGCCCTCAAGGGACAGTTGTTAAGTTATTGTACAATGCCTGTGGAGATAGTAATGGTAAGTTGAGATTGGTATTTGACGATTTAGGTGAGAGTTTGTCTTGTTCGAATACTTCTTTACAAGCTGTTGCTCCAGATGGTGTTTTAGGTGATTTTAATGGCGAAAATCCTCAAGGAAATTGGACGTTGCGTATGCGAGATATGTTTACCAATGATACAGGAGTTTTGAATTCGGCATCGATTAGTATTTGTACGCAGGATTATAAGTTGATTCCGTATGGAGATGCTTCCAGTGATTTGATAGTTAGTTCTACTTCTAATGATGGTAATTTTAATGTTCAATATATCAGTAATTCAACTAGTAAAGAACTAGAAGTTATGGTTTTTGATATGGTTGGTAAAAGACTTTTTGCTGAGAAATATGTAAACAATGGTGGTTTTAATCAAAATATACAAATGTCTCAAAAGCCACATTCAGGGGTGTATTTAGTGGTGTTGGTAGATGGTTCTATTAAAAAATCGACTAAGATTATTATTAAATAATGTGTTATGAATCAATGAAAAAGGCGAGTGTTTGTTCTCGCCTTTTTTTATTTACCATTAAATGTTGTCATTGTGTTTTCTAGTCCAGCTGTTCCAAATGATTTTATCACTTCTGAAGCTATTTCTAATCGTTCTGGAAGGGCTTCATTTTCGGCAGAGTTCCATTCGCCTAAAACATAATCTACTTGTTTTCCTTTTTTGAATTCATCGCTAATACCAAATCGGAAACGAGTGTATTGATTGGTGTTTAGTACCAGGTTAATATTTTTAAGTCCGTTATGTCCACCGTCGCTGCCTTTAGGCTTGATTCGTATGGTACCAAAGGGTAAATTCAAATCATCAGTAATTACGAATACGTTTTCCAATGGGATGTTTTCTTTTTCCATCCAATATTGAACCGCTTTACCGCTTAAATTCATGTAGGTATTGGGTTTTAATAAAAAAAAGCTTCTTCCTTTGAATTTGTATTCGGCGAGTGAACCCAATTTTACGGTTTGGAAATCAAGATTTTCTTTTTTGGCTAAATGATCCAATACTTTAAAACCAATGTTGTGACGTGTATTTACATATTCGGCTCCGATATTTCCTAAGCCTACAATTAAAAATTTCTTCATATCAGTTGTGTTGTTCTCTGTTTTTGTTTTTGAAAACAGCTTTTTGAACCAGTTTTTCATTTTGCAAAAATAGTTTTTTTGAAGTTTCTAAGTTTCAGAGTTGCTAATTTTTTGAGTTTTCCGGTTATTAATGACAAATACAAAACTATAAAACCCAAATTAGCCCCGATAGAGCCGCTATCCTCGTAACGTAGTGGAGAGATATAGGCGATAGCGGGAATCTTGTTTGCTGGTAATCCTTGTCTTTCGCTTTTAATCAAAAAAAAAGCACCAGTTGGATAACTGATGCTTTTAAGTATGATTGAAAAAAGATTATTTTTTCTTTCCTTTTGCAGGTGCTTTTGCTGCTTTTGCTGCTTCTTGAGCTGCTTTCATAGCTGCACGAGACATCTTCACTTGGCAGATAACTGTGTTGTCTGGGTGCATGATTTTGAAGTCTGGTGTAGGTACTTTAGTAACATATAATTTGTTACCCATGTCAAGAGGAGTGATATCAGCTTCCACAAAATCAGGAAGATTTTTAGGTAAAGCTTTAACTTTTAATTTACGGTTGTTGATACGTAAATCTCCTCCGGCCATAACTCCTTTAGAGTTACCAGTGATTTTAACAGGAACTTCGATAGTGATTTCTTTATTATCAAATAATTGAAAGAAGTCAATGTGTAAGATTTTGTCAGAAACTGGGTGAACTTGAATGTCTTGTAAGATAGCATTGAAAGTTTTACCGTTTCCAAGGTCGATCACAACTGTGTGAGCGTTTGGAGTGTAAACCAAGTTTTTGAATGCTTTTTCTTCTGCTGAAAAATGAACTGGTTGATCTCCTCCGTATAACACGCAAGGAACCGCTCCAGCATTACGTAAGGCTTTAGTAGCAACTTTGCCCACGCTTTCTCTTTCTGATCCTTTAATTGTAATCGATTTCATTTTAAATATTTATAGTTATTAATACTCTTTTTTACATGATAAATTTTCCACTGATGGAATTGTTGTTTTGTACCATGTGCATCACTTCTGCAAAAAGTGGAGCGCAACTTACCACTCTGATTTTTTTAGATTCTTTCTTTAAAGGAATAGAATCAGTAACAATTAACTCGCTAAGTTTTGATTCTTCAATTCTTTCATAAGCATTACCCGATAATATGGCGTGTGTGCAAATCGCTCTTACGCTTAGTGCACCTCTTTCGATCATTAAATCGGCAGCTTTTGCAAGTGTTCCTCCCGTATCAATCATGTCATCAACCAAGATAACATTACGACCTTTTACTTCCCCAATTAGTTCCATAGTGTCGATAACGTTCGCTTGCTTTCTTTGTTTGTAGCAAATCACAACATCAGATGCTAAGAATTTTGAGTAAGCATAAGCTCTCTTTGAACCACCCATATCTGGAGAAGCAATAGTCAGGTTGTCTAACTTTAAGCTTTCTACATAAGGTAAGAAAATAGTAGAAGCAAATAAATGGTCTACTGGTTTTTCAAAGAAACCCTGGATTTGATCAGCATGTAAATCCATGGTCATAATTCTAGTTGCACCAGCAGCTTCAAGCATTTTAGCAATTAATTTTGCTCCAATTGGTACTCTAGGTTTGTCTTTTCTGTCTTGTCTAGCCCAACCAAAGTATGGCATCACAGCAGTAATATGTCTTGCTGATGCACGTTTCGCAGCATCAATCATCAACAATAACTCCATTAAGTTTTCGGTGCTCGGAAATGTAGATCCAATAAGAAAAACGCGTAATCCTCTTATTGATTCTTCAAATGATGGTTGGAATTCACCATCACTATAATGTGATAAAGAAACTTTCCCTAGCGGTATTCCGTATGCTTCGGATATCTTTTCTGCTAGATAGACACTTTTTGAACAAGCAAAAATTTTAGCTTCTGGTTCTCTTTGTGACATTTGATTTGTTGTTTTTACTCCGATTTGTTTTGTGTTTTTTAATTTCGATTTTTTTTCAAAGCTAAAAAACCTGTAAATGTCTCGGATGTAGTGAGTTAGTATATGCTGTTTTAACGAGCTGCAAATTTAGAAAATTAATTTGACTGTGAAAGTAAAATTTCCATTAATTTTGTTAGAAACTTTAATATTATTTTTTACATTTGCACCGTCTTAAACGATAAGACTTTTAGAGTTTATTTAAAATCTTATTGACCACTATAGAATAATTCGTTATTCTTAGCCTATGCCCAGGTGGCGGAATTGGTAGACGCGCTGGTCTCAAACACCAGTTCTTAGGAGTACCGGTTCGATCCCGGTCCTGGGTACAAAGCCTCTTTGAAAAAAGAGGCTTTTTTGTTTTTAATTATTTCGTTTCCTCCAGAGGTTTTAGTCTATAGTAAAGAAAAAGGCTCTATTTTTGTCTAAATGGGCGGAATTACCCCCTTTAATATTGCATTATACCCAGTTTATATCTAGTGGTTATTTTTAAAAACTGGTAGGTGCTGGTATATAATATGTGTAGTTTGTTCCTATTTTTGCTTTCCCAACCCAAAATAAAAAAACCAAAGATATGTCAACTTCTGAAAATAATTTATCCACTCTGGACTATGATGCTCCTTTTTACGAATTAACAAATGGAAATGGAGCAGTGGCAAAAGTAATACCTTTTGGAGCTACGGTTACCTCCTTAAAAATTCCAACTAAAAATGGTGATTTAATTGATGTGGTTTTAGGTTTTGATTCGGTTGAAGGTTATGAAAAATCCTTTCAACTAGATGGATCGCCTTATATCGGAACAACAGTGGGACGCTATGCGGGAAGAATTAATGAAGGTAAATTTGAATTGAACGGGAAAACGTACCAATTAGCCATCAATAATGGACCAAATTCTTTTCATGGAGGAATCAATAACTTTAGTAAAAAAACATGGAAAGTCGAGGCTGTAACTACGGGCAAAAATCCTTCAATCACTTTGAGTTATAGTAGTGCTGCTAATGAGGAAAATTATCCTGGAGAACTTACCGTAAGTTTGACTTATACATTATCTGAAGAAAACGAATTAATCCTTGATTATAAGGCAACAACGACTGAAGATACGATTATTAATTTGACGCATCATGGTTATTTTAATCTTGACGGACATCAATCGGATGTTAGTAATCAAGATTTAATTGTGTATGCTCAAAAAGTTTTAGAAACCAGAGAGGATTGTATTCCTACCGGTAAAATTTTAGAGGTAGCAGATACTGTTTTTGACTATAGAACGGCTAAAAAATGTCCTGCAACCATCGATAATACCTTTGTGGTTGAAAATAATGAAGCTGTAAAAGCAACACTTTTTAGTTCATTATCCAATATTAAAATGGACGTTTATACCGATCAACCCGGCGTTCATATTTATGTAGGCGGTAATTGTGGACCTGATTTAAAAGGAAAAGAGAATGCTTCGTATCATGCGTTAAGCGGAATTTGTTTTGAAACTCAAAATTTCCCAGATGCACCTAATCACCCACATTTCCCATCTGCTGTTTTGAAAAAAGGAGAGGTTTACACGCAAAAAACGACCTATAAATTCCAATCCAAATCAATTTAATTACCTAATTATGAAATCGCCATTAACAACAGGTTTGTTGAAAACAAACACTTATAAATAAAGGCTATAACATATTTGACCTTTAAAAAATAAATTTTACAAATATGAAAAAAACCTTTTTAACTATAGTTCTTCTTCTAAGCGTTTTGTTGCAAACAGCATGTTCGAGCGATAGCGAAAAAAGCGATGGCGGAACCGTTACGCCACCTGTAGTAACAAGTGATTTTATCAAAGCGGCTGATATTTCTTTTTTACCAGAAATAGAAGCGGCAGGTGTCGTTTTTACCAACAACGGAAAAACCGAAGACATGTTGACTACATTAAAAACTGCTGGTTGTAATACCATCCGAATTCGTTTGTGGAAAGACCCTGCCAATGGACATTCTGGGTTGACTGAAGTAAAAACTCTAGCACAGCGAGTAAAAAAAGCAGGTTTAAAAGTTTGGTTAACGGTTCACTATTCTGACGATTGGGCAGATCCTGCGGTTCAAACCACTCCAGCTGCTTGGAAAAACTTATCGTTTACTGATTTGAAAGCTGCGGTAGCTTCATACACCACAACTATTTTGACCGAAATTAATCCAGATATTATTCAAATCGGGAACGAAATCAATACCGGATTGCTATGGCCTCAAGGACATTTAATCAATCAAGAAGCACAATGTATAGATTTGTTAAAAACAATGAGTACTACCATTCGAAGCAAAGCGCCAAGTACCAAAATTATGATTCACTATGCAGGTGTTTCGGCTACAGATACTAATTGGTTTTTTACTAAAGTAAAAAGTGTCGATTATGATTATATCGGTTTGTCGTATTATCCAATATGGCACGGTAAAGATTTAGGCACAATAAAAAACACTATTGATGCCTTAGGAAAAAACTTTTCTAAAAAAGTATTGATTGCAGAAACAGCTTATCCTTTTACATTGGGCTATAATGACTGGACGAATAATATTGTTGGGTTAGATTCACAATTAGTTAGTGGTTATCCAGCTACAGCAGAGGGGCAAAAAAACTTTGTTTTGGCAATTAAAGATTTAGTGAAATCATCTACTTACGGACAAGGTTTTGCGTATTGGGGAGGCGAATGGGTTTCTTTCAAAGGCAACCAAGCTACTAATGGGTCTACTTTCGAAAATCAGGCATTCTATGATTTTTCAAATAAAGCATTGCCCGTTTTGCAAGCATTTACCAATTAGTTATGAATACTACAATTAGCGTTTTTCAAAGAATAGTGCTACTGCTTCTTTTTATAAGTAGTACCACTATCGCTTTGGCACAAAAGAAAAATAAAATGGCTTTCGCCAAAGGAGCCGACGTGAGTTGGTTGCCGCAAATGGAAGCTACGGGCTATCGTTTTTATGATACCGACGGAAAGGAAAAAGATTGTTTGCAATTGCTAAAAGAACGCGGAATGAATACCATTCGTTTGCGTGTATTTGTCAATCCAAGCCAAGATAAAGTAAGCGGTCATTGCAGTAAGGAAGAAACAGTAGCTATGGCTTTGCGTGCTCAAAAAGCCAAAATGCGCATTATGATCGATTTTCATTATAGCGATACTTGGGCCGATCCCGCCAAACAAGCCAAACCTGCTGCTTGGGTCAATTTATCATTCGATGCGTTACAGAAAAAAGTGTATGAACATACATTTGATGTGTTGACCGCTTTAAAAAAAGCAGGTGTTACTCCGGAATGGGTTCAGGTGGGAAATGAAATTCCAGGCGGAATGCTTTGGCCTGATGGGAGCACGAACAATTGGGCGCAACTGGCGCAATTGTTGAATAAAGGATACGAAGCGACCAAAGCTGTGAATGCCAAAATCAAAGTAATTGTGCACGTAGACGAAGGAAACAACAACGAAAAATTCCGTTGGTTTTTTGATAAAGCTACCGAGCATCAAGTAAAGTATGACGTAATTGGTTTGTCTTATTATCCGTTTTGGATTAAAAAAGACTATTCAGAAACCATAGCCGATTTACAAAAGAATCTGAACGATATGGCTTCACGTTATCAGAAAGAAGTAATGGTGGTCGAAGTCGGAGGTGTTGATGAACAAGTACAAAACACCAAAGAACTTCTAGATGCTACGATCAAAGCCGTAAGAGCCGTTCCCGATCATAAAGGTTTGGGCGTTTTGTATTGGGAACCGCAAGGAGCCAAATCTTGGAGTGGTTATGGCTTGAGTGCGTGGCAACCAGATGGGAAACCTTCACCAGCATTGGATGCTTTTAAAGAATAATGAATTGGATTCAGAATAAAGACGAAATAAGTAAACCATATTTCTGAATGTTAGAAATGAGGAAACTCTATAGATTAAAATAAAAACCTTATATTGCCTTAAATGTCTTATATGGTTCAAAAATATGTTGTATAAATGAAAAAAATACCCTCTTTTTTGTTGGTTTTTATAATTTTCACAACCATGGCTTTCTCTCAAGCGCGAGTGGTAAAGGTATTGGATGCCCGCTGGAAATTTCAAAAGGAAATTTTGAAGACGCTTTCAAAACGAACTTCAATGACTCGAAATGGGAATCAGTTACTGTTCCACACGATTGGGCAATTTATGGTCCTTTTGATAAAAAAGTGGACATACAAAATGTAGCCATCGTTCAAAATGGAGAAAATGTAGCTACCGAAAAAACAGGAAGAACAGGTGCCTTGCCGCATATTGGCACTGCTTGGTATCGCAATACTTTTACTTTGCCTAAAGATGCCAAAGGGAAAATAGTGCTACTCCTTTTTGAAGGCGCTATGAGTGAACCTCAAGTGTATTTGAATGGGAAAAAAGTGGGAGAATGGGCTTATGGCTATAGTTATTTTTATTTTGATGTTTCTCGATTCATTCAAGAAGGCGCTAATACTGTAGCAGTAAAGTTATCCAATAAAGAATTTGCCTCCCGTTGGTATCCCGGAGCTGGTTTGTATCGAAAAGTAAGTGTTATTATTAAGAACAATGAAAGCATTGACCAATGGGGGCAATTTATAACGACACCTTTTATTAGCGATGCCGTGGCCAAAGTCAATATTAAGACCAAAGCTTCTGGTGAAAATACACGTTTGGTGACCACCATTTTTGATGCTGAAGGGCACAAAGTAAGTGCAGAGGAATCTTCCTTACGCTTCGGAAAAGAGTTTGATCAAAATTTAAAAGTAGAGAATCCAAAATTGTGGAGCCCAGAAACGCCTTATTTGTACAAAGCGGTTGCTCAATTGTATGTTGGCAATGAACTAAAAGATGAGGTTGCCACCCGATTTGGAATTCGTGAAATTAAATATGAAGCCAATAAAGGATTTAGTCTTAATGGAAAAGTGACCAAATTCAAAGGGGTTTGTTTGCATCACGATTTGGGACCTCTTGGTGCTGCGGTAAACAAAGCGGCTTTGCGTAGACAGTTGACCATTTTAAAAGATATGGGATGTAATGCCATTCGTAGTTCGCATAATATGCCTTCTTTCGAGCAATTGGAGTTGGCAGACGAAATGGGCTTTTTGTTTTTGGCAGAGAGTTTCGATGAATGGGTTTTACCAAAAGTAGAAAACGGCTACCATCGCTTTTTTGACGAATATGCCGAAAAAGACATAGTGAATTTGGTACAAGCCACAAGAAATCATCCCTCAATTGTGATGTGGAGTTCAGGGAATGAAGTCCCAGATCAGTGGGGAGAAGCGGGTGTAAAACGGGCCAAATGGTTGCAGGAGATTTTTCATAGAGAAGATCCAACGCGTCCTGTAACCGTAGGAATGGATCAAGTGAAAGCGACTATGGAGTCTGGTTTTGGAGCTTTGTTGGATATTCCAGGATTGAATTATCGCGTGCATTTGTATGATGAGGCATTCAAAAAATTCCCACAAGGATTCATTTTGGGTTCCGAAACCGCTTCAACCGTGAGTTCTAGAGGGATTTACAAATTTCCTGTAGTACAAGAAAAAATGAAGCAATATCCAGACTTTCAATCTTCATCGTATGATTTGGAAGCCTGTAGTTGGTCCAATGTTCCCGATGAAGATTTTGTACTTCAGGATGATAAACCTTGGGTAATTGGTGAATTCGTTTGGACAGGATTTGATTATTTGGGCGAACCAACACCTTATGACGAAAGCTGGCCGTCTCGTAGTTCTTATTTCGGAATTAACGATTTAGCAGGCTTACCGAAAGACCGTTATTATTTGTACCGAAGCCGTTGGAACACCAAGGCAACTACGCTACACATTTTACCCCATTGGAACTGGGAAGGTCGCGAGGGACAAACAACACCTGTTTTTGTGTATACCAGTTACAACAGTGCCGAACTTTTTATCAATGGCAAAAGTATGGGCGTGCAAACCAAAAACAAAAACACTCCGCAAAACCGTTACCGCCTAATGTGGATGGATGTAAAATATGAACCAGGAACGGTAAAAGTGGTGGCTTATGATGACAATGGAAAAGTGGCTGAAGAAAAGGAAATCCGAACCGCTGGTCAACCGTACCAAATTGTTTTGGATACTGACCGAAAAACCATCACAGCCGATGGCGAGGATATATCGTTTGTGACGGTTTCTGTAGTGGATAAAAATGGAGTGCCTTGTCCAACAGCCACGAACCAATTAAAATTTAAAGTGTCAGGAGCAGGTACGTACCGCGCCGCTTGTAATGGAGATGCGACTTCACTCGAAATGTTCCATAAGGACACCATGAAATTGTTTAGCGGAAAATTGGTTGTATTGGTGAAATCGAAAACCACCGCTGGAGACATCCAACTAGAAGTAAAAGGAGCAGGTTTAAAATCGGGTAAACTGACTTTATCTTCAACTAAATAGAATTTACATTAAAAGAACACAAACGTTTTGAAAAAGATTTTTGTGAACTAATTCATAACAAACAACATAATAATTTAAATAAAATGAACAGTATTTTAATTGAAAAAACAAGAGCGTTCTTCAAATCGACTTTTGGGAACGACCCTCAAAAAGTGGTGCTTTCACCGGGAAGAATTAATATTATTGGAGAACATATCGATTACAATGATGGCTATGTATTGCCTGCTGCTATAGATAAGATTATTTGCTTTGCTTTTGCAAAAAACAATACCAATACTACTAAAGTAATCGCTTTAGATCTTAATGATTCGTTTGAAATTGATGTTACGGCTGAGGTTAATTTAGACGATAATGCATGGACAAATTACATTAGAGGTGTAATTAATCAATTAAAAGTAAACGGATTCCAATTAGAAGGTGTAAATTGTGTGTTCAGTAGTAATATTCCTGTTGGTTCAGGTTTGTCTTCTTCTGCAGCTTTAGAGTGTGGTTTCTTATTTGGGATGAATGATTTGTTTAATTTGAATATTAAACCAATTGATATTGCTTTGTTAGGACAAAAAGCGGAGCATTGGGTAGGAATCAAATGCGGAATTATGGATCAGTTTTCGAGTGTAATGGGACAAGAAGACAAAGTGATTAAAATTGATTGCCGCACTTTAGAATATACGTATCATGAAGCTAATTTTAGTGATTATTCGTTGATTTTATTTGATTCGAATGTAAAGCATTCGTTGATGACTTCGGCTTATAATGAAAGAAGACAACAATGTGAGGAAGGAATTGCCATTGTAAAGGCTAATTTCCCGGAAATTCAAAGTTTTAGAGATTGTACAGAACAAACAATCATTGATTTGAAAGACAAAATGAGTCATGATGTTTTTAGACGTTCTCTTTTTGTGGTAAAAGAAATCAACCGTGTAATTCAGGCTTGTGAGGCTTTAGACAATGGGAATATTGAATTGTTAGGCAAATTAATGTTTGCTACTCACGATGGCTTGTCTAAAGACTACGAAGTAAGCTGCGAAGAACTGGATTTATTAGTGGATTTAGCCAAAGCAGAACCAGCTGTTATTGGTTCAAGATTAATGGGAGGTGGTTTTGGAGGTTGTACCATCAACTTGGTTAAAAAAGGACAAGAACAAATCATTAAAGATAAATTTTCTAAATTATATACGGAAGCTTTCGGAATTGAATTGAAAATTTATGACGTTAAAGTAAGTAACGGAACATCACAATACACTAAATAATGACTATGAGACAGTTTGATATTAATGAAGATCCACATAGACGATACAACCCTTTAATCAACGAATGGGTTTTAGTTTCTCCACATCGTGCCAAAAGACCTTGGCAAGGTCAAAAAGAAGCTATTAATACAGTTGCTTTACCGGAATATGACCCAGAATGTTATTTATGTGCCGGAAATGTACGTGCTAATGGTGAAGTAAATCCGCCTTACGAAAGTAGCTTTGTTTTTGATAATGATTTTGCGGCGCTAAAACAAGAGCCTATTGCATTTGAAGGGAATGAAGAGAAAAGTTTCTTTAAAGCACAACCGGAAAGAGGGATTTCTAGAGTAGTGTGTTTTTCACCAAAACACAATTTGACTTTACCTGAAATGGATGTGGATGGAATTATCAATATTATCCATACTTGGCAAAGAGAATATACAGATTTGGGTAGTATTGATTACATCAATCACGTTCAGATTTTTGAAAACAAAGGAAGTGTAATGGGATGTAGTAATCCGCATCCACACGGACAAATTTGGGCACAATCATCATTGCCTACACAGGTTGAGAAAACACAAAACAACCTAAAAGAGTACTACGATAAAAACGGAAGTAATTTATTGCAAGATTATTTACAACAAGAAATCTTGAAAAAAGAGCGTATTGTGGTAGAAAATGATCATTTTGCTGCTATTGTTCCTTTTTGGGCTATTTGGCCATTCGAAACTATGATTATTAGTAAACGTCATATCACTAAAATCACCGAATTTACAGAAGATGAAGTGGCAGCTTTTGCAGTAATTTTAAAACAATTAACGTCTAAATACGATAATCTTTTCGAAACATCATTTCCTTATTCTTCAGGAATTCACCAAGCGCCAACAGATGGTGAGGAGCATCCGGAATGGCAATTCCACATGCATTTTTACCCACCTTTATTGCGTTCGGCTTCAGTAAAGAAATTCATGGTAGGATACGAAATGATGGGCGAATCTCAAAGAGATATTACACCAGAGAAAAGTGCCGAAATGTTGAGAAACTTATCTGAGGTACATTACAAACAAAAATAACTAAACGGATATTTAAAAAAACAAATCATGAAAATACTTGTTACGGGAGGTTTAGGTTTCATAGGTTCTCATACTGTAGTTGAATTACAAAACGAAGGTTTTGAGGTAGTGGTAATTGATAATTTATCAAATTCATCTGAAGACGTTTTAAAAGGAATTGAAGCCATTACAGGGAAAAAACCACTTTTTGAAAAATTAGACTTAAGAGAAAAAGCGGCAGTTCAGGATTTTTCAAAAGACATTCAGATGTAAACGGTGTTATCCATTTTGCAGCATCGAAAGCTGTTGGTGAAAGTGTTGGAAATCCGTTGTTGTATTATGAAAACAACATCAATTCTTTAGTGTATTTGCTTCAGGAATTAGAGAAAAAAGAATCGGCTAACTTTATTTTTAGTTCTTCTTGTACGGTTTATGGTCAAGCCGAAACAATGCCTATTAATGAAGATTCGGCAGTACAACCAGCTATGTCTCCATATGGAAATACAAAGCAAATTGGGGAAGAAATTATTACTGATGTTGCAAAAGTAAGCGGAATCAACGCTATTTTGTTGCGTTATTTTAATCCGGTAGGTGCGCATGCTTCAGTTGAAATTGGAGAATTGCCAATTGGTGTTCCGCAAAATTTAGTACCATTTATTACTCAAACCGCAATTGGGTTGCGTAAAGAATTATTAGTTTACGGAAATGATTACCCAACACCAGATGGAACTTGTATTCGTGATTACATCCATGTGGTTGATTTAGCTAAAGCACACGTTATTGCTTTGCAACGTTTAATAAATAATAAAAACGAAGCTAAAGTAGAAACTTTCAACTTAGGAACAGGAGTAGGAAGTTCAGTATTGGAAGTAATCAATGCTTTTGAAAAAGTGAGTGGTCAAAATTTGGCTTACCGAATCGTTGATAGAAGAGAAGGTGATGTTACCTTAGCTTATGCCAATACAGACAAAGCTAATCAAGTACTAGGTTGGAAAACCCAATTGACTCTTGAAGAAGCTATGGCTAGTGCTTGGAAATGGGAACAAAAATTAGAAGCTAAAAGCTTTTTGAATAGCTATCAATCAACCAATAATTAATAATTTAAAACTTTTTTTTATGAGCTCAACTCTCGGATTTGCAGATTATGCAGTCTTTATAATTTACTTTTTAATAGTATCTATTTATGGATACATTGTTTATCGCAAGCGCGAAAAAAACGAACACGATGCTAAGGCGTATTTCTTAGCCGAAGGAACTTTGACATGGTGGGCTATTGGAGCTTCGCTTATTGCTTCTAATATCTCTGCGGAGCAGTTTATTGGAATGAGTGGAGAAGGTTTCTTCTTAGGGATTGCAGTTGCTGCCTACGAGTGGGTTGCTGCTATATCACTTATTATTATCGCGATTTGGTTTATTCCTGTTTATTTGAAAAACAAGATTTATACCATGCCGCAATTTTTGAAAACACGTTATAATGAAACTACAGCTTTGATTATGGCTGTTTTCTGGTTGTTCTTGTATGTTTTTGTAAACTTAACTTCTATTTTATACTTAGGAGCTGTAGCGATTAACGGATTAGCAGGAGGAGAATATCTTCATGTAATTATGTTAGGTTTAGCGGTATTTGCTTTGATTATCTCTCTTGGAGGTATGAAAGTAGTAGCCTATACAGATGTTATTCAAGTAGCGGTATTGATTATTGGAGGTTTAGTGACTTCTTATATTGCTTTGACAACAGTAGGAGAATATTTTGGAGTAGGAAAAGATGCTATTGCAGGATTCAATGTATTAATGCAGGAAGCACCAGAGCATTTCAAAATGATTATTCCACGTCCAACAGCTACTTCTACACAATTAGAAATTGATAAATACCTTACTTTCCCTGGAATTTTATCTTATTTAGCAGGTATCTGGATTATCAACTTGAACTATTGGGGATGTAACCAATACATCACACAAAGAGCACTTGGAGCTGACTTAACTACAGCTCGTACAGGAATTTTATTTGCAGGATTGTTAAAATTATTAATGCCTGTAATTGTAATGTTACCTGGTATTGCTGCTTATGTTTTAAACGAAGGAGGTCATTTACCACAATTAGTAGGAGGAAAAGACGGTGCTTACTCGGCGATGTTGACATTCTTGCCTACAGGATTAAAAGGGTTATCAGTGGCGGCATTAACAGCAGCTATTGTAGCTTCGTTAGCAGGTAAAGTGAATAGTATTTCTACGATTTATACTTTAGACGTTCATAAAAAATACATTCAAAAAAGTGCTTCAGATAGAGCTCAGGTAAACATTGGTAGATATGCTGTTTTTGCTTCTATGGTTCTTGCAGTATTGTTTACATGGAATGATGTTTTAGGAATTGGAGGAGTTGGAGGATTTACCTATATCCAAAAGTATACAGGATTTATTAGTCCTGGAGTATTTGCTATGTTCTTCTTAGGGATGTTCTGGAAGCGTACAACAGGAACTGCAGCTATTGTGGGAGTATTAGCAGGATTCTTATTATCAGTATTGTTTAATGAATATGCACCAGCATTGTTTGGAAATGAAACGTTCTTATACACTGCTTGGCCAAATGGGAAAGGTGGATTTGAAATTCCATTCCACATTTGTATGGGATTATCATTTATGTTCACTATGCTTTTAATGGTTGCAGTGAGTTTCGCAGGACCAAAAGTGAACCCTAAAGCTTTTGAATTGGATACTGAAATGTTCAAGGTAAAACCACAAACAACAGTATTAATTATCATTACTTTATTAATTATCGCAGCTTTATACGTGAAGTTCTGGTAGGATTACAATAATAGTTTTAAATGCAAAGATGTGGAGTCGAATTTGTTCGACTTCACATTTTTTTTATCACATAGGTCACAATTCCCCAAATGATAAGTTGGTTTTCTTCAGTGACATTTATGGGGTTGTAATTTGAATTTTCAGGCATGAGATATAGACAATCTTTTTCCAGTTTGATGCGTTTTACAGTAAATTCTACATCGATAAAACAAACGGCGATTTTGTTGTCTTGTGGTTCAATGCTTCGGTCTACAATCAATACGTCCTTGTCTTCAATTCCTGCATCAATCATCGAATTTCCTTTTACTTTGATATAAAAGGTTGCCAGCGGATTTTCGCTTAGTTCCTTATTCAAATCGATGTTATTCTCCATGAAATCAGCTGCAGGCTAGGGGAATCCTGCCGATACACCATCAGGGATGAAAGGAATTCGCAGTTCGCTTTCGTAATCTGGTTTGTGGAATGTGAGTTTTGGATTTTTTTCATTCGCATCGTATTTCAAGAATATCTTTAAAACTAGTTGTGTATTTAGGCGATAAATACCTTTGGTTCATATCCCAAGTAAGATTTAAGTTTTGGCTTGCCAATTTTATTTTGGTATCCCCTAGTTTTGAATTCAACTGATCCATGACTTTCATCAAAGCCAAATGTTTTGGGTTTTCTTCTTCAAATAATTGAAACTGTTTTTGGTTTTCACCAATGAGTTCCGTAACAATAACACCTGCTTTTTTAAATTTCAAATTTTCGTTGCCTTTGTGTAATTGTTTGAATAATTCGACTGCTGTATTGGCAATGGTCAAAGTCGAATTGGTCGCAAAAGGCAAAGTCATTGCTTTGTTGAAATAGTATTGTGTGTTTTTGTTACTGTGTTTGTCAATAACAAGCATCACAATAACGGTATGACAACAGGATTTTTGCTTGCGTAATTTTTCGGCACAAACCGAAGCAAAGGTCGTGATACGTTCCCGTAGTAAATCATATTCTGCTATTTGTTTGGGAAAACTTCGGGTTATGGAAATGCTTTTCTTTTGTTCTACAATTGGTTCAAGTTCTATAACGGCTTTACCTTCCAATTCTGCCTTTAAGCGGAGTCCCACTACTCCCATTTCTCTCTTTATCCAGGCTTCGTGTTGCGGCTGAATAAAGTCAAAAGCCGTGTTGATGTTTCGTATTTTAGCTTTCTTAGTAGTTCGGTATCCAATGCCCCAAACATCCTCAATTTTAGTCCATTTTAAGGCTTTGATGCGTTTTTCTTCCGAGTCAATTACATAACACCTAGTGTGCGGTCTTGGAATTTCTTAGCAATTTTATTGGCAACTTTTGATAAGGCTTTGGTTTCGGCAAATCCAATACAAACTGGAATTCCAATCCATTTTTGAATCCTTTTTTTGATTTGGATGCCATAATCGTGGTAATCTGCAATGTTTAATCCATCAAAATTTAGAAAGGCTTCGTCTATACTATATATTTCTACGTTTGGTGTAAACTGTTGGAGTACTTCCATCACGCGACGACTTAAATCACCATAAAGAGCATAATTGGATGAAAATACTTTTACATCTTTCTCTTTTATCAAATCTTTGATTTGGAATGCTGGTACACCCATTGCAATTCCTGCAGCCTTGGCTTCATTACTTCTAGATATAACACAGCCATCGTTGTTAGATAATATCGCAACCGCTTTTCCGTTGAGTTCCGGCTGGAAAACACGTTCACAGGAAGCATAAAAATTATTACAATCGACTAAAGCATACATACTACAAAATTACATATTAGTATGCTTTTTATACGTTTTGAATTAGATTTTTGTTTATGAGCCACTATATTTTTATATGACTTATTTTTCGCTCAGTATTTATTTGTTCTTAATTTTTCAGGTTAACTTTGTTGTAAATTGTTTTAGTTTTTAAAATAAGTGCAACTGTTATTTATTTTTGGTACGATATGTGTTATTCTTTTTTTGGTTAGAAATTTGCTATTGGTTAGTAATTAATTAGTTTGTGTAGTTAGTTAAAAAGCTTCAGGTGGTTCTGAAGCTTTTTTTTATATTGAATTCATAATTTTATCCATGATCCAACTAGTGTGTAGGGCTGTTTTCCCTCCAGATGGATGTGTTCCATTACCCAATAGTTGTTCTTTCATTGCTTCTACATGATGTAATTGTACGTTTTCAGGATGTTCAATTACTAGAGGTATAGTTCCATTTTCATTAGTAAGTACAATTGGATTTTCGTCAAACACTGAAAATTCTATCGTTCCTTGGCTTCCGTAAATTATTACTTTGTCCTCTCTTTTTGTACATCCAAAATTCCAACTTCCAGTTCCTGTAATCCCCGTTTTGTGTATCCAGCAAGCTACTAATGCGTCTTTTGCAGAATATAAGTTTTGCTGGTTAGTACTTATACCTGAAACTTCTTCGAATTCGCCCAGTAAAAAATGAAATAAATCCAATCCATGGCTAGCTAAATCATCAAAATAACCGCCTTTAGCTACATTTGCATCTGTACGCCAGTTGTAAATTCCTGATAAATCCTGTGCAGAGGCAGGTTTGCTTAAATGCCAGTTGATATGACGGATTTCTCCAATACTATTAGCATCCAGCCATTTCTTTATTTGTGTAAATCGAGGTAGAGAACGACGATAATAAGCAACAAAAAGGGGTACTTTTTTGGTTTTAAATGCATCATATATTGTTACACAATCATCATAACTAGGAGCTAATGGTTTTTCAATACAACATGTTTTTCCTGCTTCAGCTACTTTTAGTCCATATAGTTTGTGCGAATTGGGTGGGGTAGCTATATATACAGCGTCTACTTCTGGATCGTTGATTAGTGCATCAGCATCCGAATAGAATTTTTTTATACCGAGTCTTTTGGCATAATCTTCTGCTTTTTCCGCATCTCTGCGCATTACGGCTACAATTTCAAATCCTTCGGTTTTTTGATAGGCAGGACCACTTTTCTTTTCAGTAACATCTCCACAACCTATAATTCCCCATTTGATGATTTTTTTGTTCAGAAGTATTCATTTTATCTTTTATCTTTAATTGCATCCATCTATGCCACAGCTAGCATTGTTTTCGGTATTCAAGATAGTAATTTTTGAATCAAACTGTCCTTCTTCCCATACCTTTTCTAAAGTTTTTATAAAGGTTTCTTTGTATTGGGCTCCTGAAATAGCATATTTGTTTTCAAATACAAAAAAGGGCACTCCTTGTATTCCAATTTTTTGCGCAAGTTCGATGTCTTGTCTTACTTCTTCTGAGAACTCATCTGAGTGTAGTACTTTTTCAATATTATTCGTTTCAAGTCCTGCTTCTAAACCTATTTGTTTTAATGTTTCATTGTCATCTACATTTTTTCCATCCGTAAAATAGGCTTTAAAAAGTAATTCTTTAAGTGTGTTTCCAAGCTTTTGTTTTTTAGCTAAATGAAGTAATCGATGTGCTTTGAATGTATTGGCCATAATGGCTTTTTCGAAATGGAATTCTAATCCCGAATTAGCAGCATTTTGAGTCGTATTTTCTAACATTTCTAGAGCCCATTCTTTGTTTTTTTGATACTTTTCGGCTAAATGTTCGGCTAAATTATCATTTTCTTCAGCAATAAAATAGGGGTCTAATTGGAAACTTTTCCATTCTATTTCAATGGCATCCTGATGTCCAAATTGTGCTAATGCCTGTTCTAATCTTCTTTTACCGATATAACAAAAAGGACATACAATATCCGACCAAATTTGAATCTTTAATTTATTTTCCATCTTTTTATCTTTAATATTTGTATATACAAATGTATAATTTCTTTTCCTAATTTGTTGTTTCTATATGTTTTAATTAGGATTGGTTTATGCAAATAAAAAAACCATCAAAACGAATCTTGATGGTTTGTATATAATTTGAACGTTTGACTATATTAAATCCAAAACAATTGAAGGGAAAAATCCTAAAGCAATGTTTAAAATTATAGCAACTACTGCAACTATATAGTAAAGTGTAGGAGTAGGGATTTTAGCTTCATTAGGTTCTTTAGTATACATTGCTAAAATTAATTTGAAATAATAGCCAACACTTATAATAGAGTTAATTACAGCTACAATCACTAAGGCTATGAAACCAGCTTGAATAGTTTGTGTAAATAAGAATAATTTAGCAAAGAAACCTCCGAAAATTGGAATTCCCGCCATAGATAATAAGGATGCAGTTAATATAGCAGCCATTAGTGGATTGTTTTTTCCTAAACCATGGAAGTTATTAATATCTTCATTTTCTCTTGTTTTACAAACGTATAATATCACGGTAAAGGCTGCAATACCAGCTAAGGCATAAGCTGAAGTATAATATAATAATGTTCCTGAAGATTTTTCGGTACTTAATAAAGTCATTAACATAAAACCAGCATGTGAAATACCTGAAAAGGCAAGCATACGTTTTACGTTTATTTGACGTAATGCCATGATATTTCCAACAGTCATAGAAGCAATAGATACAATCACAATTACTAATTGGAACGCCGGAGAAATATCAGCATTCATTGTTTTTACTAATTTGTAAAGTGTGGCAATAGCTACCACTTTAGCTAAAGTACTCATCAATGCAGTTGTCAAAGCTGGTGAACCTTCATACACATCTGGAGCCCAGAAATGGAATGGAACGGCTGCAATTTTGAAAAGCATTCCTATAAAAACCAATACAATTCCAATAGGAAACCAAATTGGTAATTCAGCTGAGTGTGATAATTCGCTTATTTCAGCAATATCAAAACTTCCCATTGCTCCGTATATTAAACAGATTCCAAAAAGGATAATGCCTGAAGCAAATGAACCCATTAAGAAATATTTCAAACCCGCTTCATTACTTTTAATACTTGTACGATTGCTTGATGCTAATACATAAAGGGCAATTGATAGTACTTCGATTCCTAAAAAGAACATCGCTAAGTTTCCAAAAGAAACCATTGCTACTGCTCCAGCTAATAAGAATAGTTTTATCGCAATAAAATCTGAAAATTTTGATGGACGATTTTCATAAAATTTTTGTCCTAAGATTACTAAAAATAGCGTTAGAATAATAAATAATGCTGAAAAAGCCGATGAATATTTGCCCACTACAATCATATTGTTGTAATAAGCAACAGGCGATTCGTTAATTTCTGAAATATCTAATCCCAGAATAGCTAGTAATCCAATTACTACTATTGGAACGATTGCTTTTCTAGCATCAAAAATTTCAAATAAAAGGCATAAAACACCTAATCCAATTATAGCTATTAATGTATTCATATTTTTTATTGTGATTCAGGATTAGAACCTGATATTAAATAGTCGGTCTTTATTATTGAATTTTAAAAAATGTTCTCAGTATCTGATCCAAAGCGGGAGTAATTAAATCATTGATTGGTTTTGGATACAAACCAAAAATGAAAATTACCGCAATGATGATTACTAAAACCAAAGTTTCATGAAAATTTACATCAGCAAAAACTCTTGTATTGGTTTCACCAAGCATTACTTGTTGGTACATTTTCAACATGTAATAAGCTCCTAAAATAATAGTTGTTCCTCCCAATAAAGCAAACCACAAATTGATTTGTGATAAACTGTATAATACGGTAAACTCTCCAACAAAGTTAAAGGTTGTTGGTAAAGCTACAGAAGCTAAAACTAAAATCATAAACAAAGAAGCAAATTTTGGTGCTTGTGAACGAATACCACCCATATCGGCAATGTTTCTGGTTTCATATCTTCTGTAGATAATTTCGGCAGCAAAGAACAAACCTACTACCACAAAACCGTGAGCTAACATTTGCAATACAGCTCCTCTTAGACCATCGATGTTTAAGGTATAACAGCCTGCTGCAATTAAACCTACGTGAGCCAAAGAAGAATAAGCCAATAATTTTTTTAAATCTCTTTGTCTTAATGCTACAATTGAGCCATAGATTACTCCTGCAATCCCTAAACCGATTAGTATTGGTAAATACGTTTTTGAAGCGATTGGAGCTAATGGAAGTTGCCAACGTAAAACACTATACAATCCCATTTTAAGCATAATACCTGATAAAAGCATGGTTCCAACTGTTGGTGCTTTTTGGTACACCTGTGCTTGCCAAGTGTGGAATGGTATAATCGGAATTTTAATAGCATAAGCTAAGAAGAATGCCCAGAAAACGAAGAATTGCTCTGTTCTGCTTAATTCTACTTTGTATAAATCTTGAATTAAGAAGCTTCCCGCTTTTTGATATAAATAAACAAAAGCAATTAACATAAATAAGGAACCTGCAAGCGTGTAGATAAAGAATTTAACTACTGCTTTTTTGCGTTCCTCTACATCACCATTACCCCAAATTAAAGCAATAAAGTAAATTGGAATTAGGGCCAACTCCCAGAAAATATAATACAATAAACCATCGGAAGCTAAGAATGTTCCTGTCATGGCAAATGACATAAACAAGATCAAAGCATAAAATGATTTTGCATTTTTATATTCATTTCCAAAAGACGAATAGATAATCAAAGGAGTTAATGCCGTAGTAAGCAAAAGCATAATTAATGATAAACCATCTGCAGTTAATGAATAAGCTATAGATGGATTATTAATCCAATAAGTAAAGAAACTTATATTTTCACCTGCATTATAACTGTTTAATAACGCTATAGATAATCCAAAAGCAACTAAGCTGAATAATAATGCCACTTTTGAAGCCAGTTTATCGCCAGCAAAGTAAGTAGCAAATGCGCCAACAAAAAGTATAATTAAAAGTACTGATACGTTCATGATATAAAATTATTGAGCTAAAAATAAATAAGTTACTATACTGCAAAGACCTAATACAAATACGAACAAGTAAAATCCAATACTTCCTGTTTGTAATTTTCTTCCTTGATAACTTATTTCGTTGGTTACTTTTCCTAATCCAAATACCAAAGCAGATAATGTTGTTTCTACATAATCTCTAAAGAATTTTGACAAGCCATTTATAGAGTTTACAAAGATCACATCGTAAATTTCATCAATGTAATATTTGTTGTAAAGCACTTTATCTAAACCTGTAATTTCTGAATCCTCAGCTGGAACTTGTCTTTGTTTAATGTATTTTACAAAAGCAATGATAATTCCAATTAATCCCCCTGCTACTGCTACTGCCATTAGTGCATATTCTTGTGTTCCAAAATGATGTGCTTCATGCGCTTCTTTTGAAAATAAAGGTGCTAAATAACCATTTAACCAGCTATTAGTTGGTAAGCTTATTGCACCCCCAATAGTCGCTAAAATAGCTAATACAATCAATGGGAAAGTAATTAAAGCCGGACTTTCGTGTAAGTGACTTTTTTGATGTTCAGTTCCTCTAAAATCAGTATAGAAAGTTAAGTACAATAAACGGAACATATAGAAAGCGGTCATCAATGATGCTAAAGAAGCGATTACCCAAAGAACCGTGTTATGTTCAAAAGCAGTCATTAATATTTCATCTTTCGAGAAAAATCCTGAAAAAGGAGGAATGCCTGAAATGGCTAATGTTGAAAGTAAGAAAGTGATAAAGGTAATTCCCATAACTTTTTTCAATCCTCCCATGTTACGCATGTCTTGTTCTCCATGTAAAGCATGAATTACCGAACCTGAACCCAAGAACAAACAAGCTTTAAAGAAAGCATGAGTAATTACGTGGAAAACGGCAATTTCGTATGCTCCAAATCCTAAAGCTAAGAACATTAATCCCAATTGTGATACTGTAGAATAGGCTAGTACTTTTTTGATGTCTGTCTGTACCAAAGCAATAGTTGCAGCAACTAAAGACGTTACAGCACCAATGATGGCAATGAAGTTTTGTACTTCTGGAGCTAAATCAAAAACATAATTCAATCGGGTAATCATAAAGATACCTGCAGTTACCATCGTAGCCGCGTGGATTAAAGCCGAAACCGGTGTTGGTCCTGCCATCGCATCAGGTAACCAAGTGTACAATGGAATTTGAGCCGATTTACCACATGCTCCAATGAACAAAGCAAAAGCAGCTAATGATATTAGGGATAAATCTACATTGCTAGATGAAACAATGGCTGTTTTTAAAGTAGTATAATCTAAAGTTGAGAACATAGCACCAATGATAAAAATACCAATTAGTAATCCTAAATCCCCAATTCTGTTCATGATGAAAGCTTTCTTTGCCGCATCATTATAATCTTGGTTTTTATGCCAAAACCCGATAAGTAAGTAAGAACAAAGTCCTACACCTTCCCAACCAATGAATAGTACTAATAAGTTGCTTCCAACAACTAAGGTAATCATGAAGAAGATGAATAAATTCAAGTAAGCAAAAAACTTATGCATATTTTCATCATCATGCATGTAGCTGATAGAATACAAGTGAATCAACGAACCAATTCCAGTTACAAAAAGCAACCATAAAACTGATAATTGATCTAAAAGAAAACCAAAATCAACTCTGAAATTACTAATTTGAATCCAATCGAATAATTGAATATGTATCGGCTGCTGGTCAATATTTATTTTTGAAAAGAAACAAAGTGTAAGCGCAAATGATAAGACAACAGTTAATGTTCCCACTACACCTGAAGCTGTTTTGCCAATATTTTTTCCAAAGAAAATATTAAATAAAAATCCTAAAAGAGGAGCTAATAATAAGAGTAAAGCTAAATTCGTATTCATTATCGTTTATCCTTTTAAGTTTTTTAAATTATTAATATCAATCGAACCTAAATTTCTAAAAATCGATACTAAAATAGCTAAACCTACTGCTACTTCGGCTGCTGCTACTGCCATAGAGAAAAACACAAAAACCTGTCCTTGTGCATCCTGATGATAGGTTGAAAATGCCACAAACAATAAGTTTACTGCATTCAACATAATTTCTATCGACATAAATACGATGATAGCATTTCGTCTGTATAACACTCCAAAAACTCCAATACAAAACAGTATTACAGAAAGGAAGATATAATTCTCAATGCCTATTTCATTTAAAATATTAGTCATTTTATTTCTCCGTTTTTTCTTTTTTAGACAATAGTACAACTCCAATCATTGCTACTAAAAGCAAGATAGAAGCAAATTCAAAAGGAACCATATATTCGTTCAGTAATACGTTTCCTAATACTTTTATAGATTGGTAATCTTCTCCAGTAGCAATATATTCTCCTTCAATTGGTTTAGAATTGATAAATACCAAAATCAAAACAATGCAGATTAAACAAAAAGAAACAATAGCTCCTAATCGGGTAATACGTGGTTTATGTACTTCATTTTCTTTATTCAAATTCATCAACATCAGTGTGAATAAGAATAAAATCATAATAGCTCCGGAATACACTATAATATGAACTATAGCCAAAAACTGAGCGTTTAATAGTAAATAATGACCTGCAATAGTGAAAAAACAAATCACTAAATATAAAGCACTATGAATAGGATTTCTACTAAAAATAGCTAAGAAAGCAGTAATAACGGTGATAAATGCCAGAATACAAAAAACAATTTGTATAGTAGTTACGTTTGCAAAATCAGGTATATGTATCATTTAGTTAGCGTTTTTAAGCCCGCCCGCTGCAAGCTGGTTAGTATTCTTTATAGCCATTTCTAAAGGCATCACTAATCTATCTTTTCCAAAAATAAAATCCTCTCTTTCATAACTGGAAGGAACTAATACTTTTGAAGTCGTTAAGTAAATTGCGTCTTTAGGACACGCCTCTTCACAAAGTCCGCAAAAAATACAGCGTAACATATTAATTTCGTATATCTCTGCATATTTCTCTTCACGATACAAATGTTTCTCATCCGCTTTACGCTCTGCCGCCTTCATGGTAATGGCTTCCGCAGGACAAGACAAAGCACATAAACCGCAAGCGGTACAGTTTTCTCTTCCTTGTTCGTCACGTTTCAACATGTGTTGTCCGCGATATACGGGACTCATCGTACGTACTTGTTCCGGATACATAATAGTAACCTTCTTAGAAAACAAGTGTTTTAGGGTAATAATTAATCCTTTTACAATCGCAACAAGATATAAACGCTCTAAAAAAGTCATCTCTTTGTTAGAGACTTGCTTTTTTCTTCCCGATAAGGATATGGTTTCTATTGACATCTTTTTTATTTTTATTTGAAGCTATTCCCGCTATTCGTTTCAATCTTTTAAGTTTTAAAGAAAAACTTAAAAGGATTTCCACTGCTATCGGGGCTAATACAACTCTTTGCTAATTAAAATCCTAAGAATGCTAGTAATTCATGTCTTAAAATTACAATTCCCGTAATCATGATGTTTAAAATCGAAAGTGGAATTAAAATTCTCCATCCTAAATGCATCAATTGATCGTATCTAAATCTTGGGATAGTCCATCTTACCCACATATAAAAGAAAATGAAGAAACATATTTTAGCAAATAAAACTCCAATTCCAATAACGTTAGCAATATTTACACCCCAGTTTTCTACAGCCCAACTCATTCCTGGATAATTGTAACCACCAAAGAATAATACAGCCAAGATGGTAGAAGAGATAAACATACTTGCATATTCAGCAAATAAATAGAATCCCATTTTCATCGAAGAGTATTCAGTGTGATAACCACCAATTAATTCACTTTCACATTCTGCTAAATCAAAAGGAGTTCTGTTCGTTTCAGCAAATGAACAAATTAAAAAGATTAAGAACGAGAGCGGTTGGTAAAACACATTCCATTTTAAACCTTCTTGTTGCAAACTTATTTCTCTTAAACTCAAGGTTCCTGTCATCATCAACAATGCAATTATAGATAATCCCATAGCAATTTCATAGGAAACCATTTGAGATCCAGCACGAACAGCACCCATTAAAGAGAATTTGTTGTTAGATGCCCATCCACCTATCATGATGCCATAAACACCAATAGAAAGAATGGCAAAAATGTACAACATAGCATTATCGATATCCGAAGCCTGTAAAATGATATCTCTTCCAAATAAATGAAAATGATCTCCCCAAGGGATTACAGCACTTGTCATCAATGCTGTACTCATAGCAATCGCTGGACCAACATAAAATAAGAATTTATTAGGAGTGTTTGGTTCAAATTCCTCTTTCGCAAATAATTTCATTCCATCTGCTAATGGTTGTAATAAACCTCCTTTTCCTGCTCTGTTCGGTCCTATACGGTCTTGCAACCAGGCTGCAATTTTACGTTCAGCAAGTGTAGAATACATGGCCATAACCATCGTAATGGCAAAGACAGCCAGAATGATCACACTTTTTTCTATAATAATTGTACTGTCCATTTTTTATAGATTACCATTTTTAAATTCTTTTTGCTCTTCTTTGCTCAACGGGATTGCCGTCATACTGATTTTTTTACGGTCTTGTTCTCTACCTTTCAAAATTCCTTCTTCAGTAGCAATGTGTACCGTATCCATTTTTCTGGTGTAATTGTTTTGGTTAATAACCGAATCTTTATCGAATTTTTTTGGTCCTTCAATTACCCAGTCAGCTGGATCTTTGTGGTCAAAACGACATTCGTTACAAATAAATTCTTCTACCTCGTGGTATTGATCTTTACGACCTGTAACTCTTTGAATTTCGTTACCAAACATCCAAACAGTTGTTTTTCCACAACATTTATCACAATCTCTGTGAGCATTATAAGGCTTGTTAAACCAAACTCTTGATTTGAAACGGAACGTTTTATCAGTTAATGCTCCAACTGGGCATACATCAATCATGTTTCCTGAGAATTCATTATCAATTGCCTTAGAAATACAAGTCGAAATATTAGCATGGTCACCACGGTCTAATACTCCATGAACTCTATTATCTGTTAATTGATCAGCAACAGCAACACAACGTTGACATAAAATACAACGGTTCATGTGCAATTGAATATTCGGACCAATATCTTCTGGTTCAAAAGTTCTTTTTTCTTCAATAAAACGGGTCTTCGATTTTCCGTGCTCAAAGCTTAAATCCTGCAAATCACATTCTCCAGCTTGATCGCAAATAGGACAATCTAATGGGTGGTTGATTAATAAAAATTCGGTTACTGACTGACGTGCTTCACGTACACGATCCGAATTTTTGCTATTTACTTCCATACCATCCATACATCCTGTTACACAAGAGGCCATCAATTTAGGCATTGGTCTTGGATCGGCATCACTACCTTTTGACACTTCCACTAAACAACAACGGCATTTACCTCCCGTTTTCTCTAGTTTAGAATAATAGCACATTGCAGGTGGAACTGATTCTCCTCCTATCATACGAGCAGCTTGCAGGATGGTAGTTCCTGGTGCTACTTCTATGCTTTGACCGTCTATTGTTACTTTCATTTATTCTTTTGTTTTTTTAGTTTTAGGTTTAAAAGTTTCAGGTTAACTAACTTCAAAACTTTAAACTTCTAACTTTAAACTATTTTATACTGTTTGTTTTGCTACCAAATGTCTTACTTTCTCAAAAGGCTCAGCAACAAAGTGATCTCTGTTTTTGATTCTTTCTGGGAAACGAATATGATATTCAAATTCTTCTCTAAAATGACGAATAGCTGCAGCTACCGGCCACGATGCGGCATCTCCTAATGGACAGATCGTGTTTCCTTCAATTTTACTTTGAATACTCCACAATAATTCGATGTCTTCTTCACGACCCTGACCATTTTCAATACGCCATAAAACTTTTTCTAACCATCCTGTTCCTTCTCGACATGGAGTACATTGCCCACATGATTCGTGGTGGTAGAAACGTGAGAAATTCCAAGTGTTACGTACAATACAAGCCGTATCATCGTACACGATAAATCCTCCTGAACCTAACATCGAACCCGTTGCAAATCCACCATCACTTAAGGATTCGTAAGTCATTAAACGATCTTCACCATTTGCTGTTTTAAAAATCAAATCAGCTGGTAAAATTGGCACAGATGAACCTCCAGGTACTAATGCTTTTAGAGGACGACTTGAACTCATTCCTCCTAAATATTCATCAGAATTCATGAATTCATCTACACTTAAACCCAATTCTATTTCGTAAACCCCTGGATTTTTAATGTTTCCAGATGCCGAAATTAATTTAGTTCCTGTTGATCTTCCGATTCCAATTTTTGCATAATCATCACCTGAATTATTTACAATCCATGGCACTGCTGCTATAGTTTCTACGTTGTTTACTACTGTTGGGTTCGCCCAAAGTCCTGAAACGGCTGGGAATGGTGGTTTGATACGTGGATTTCCTCTTTTTCCTTCTAATGATTCGATTAAAGCGGTTTCTTCTCCACAAATGTAAGCACCTGCACCACAGTGAACGTGTAATTCTAAGTCGTAACCTGTTCCTAAAATATTTTTCCCTAACCATCCTGCAGCTTTAGCCTCAGCAATCGCTCTTTCTAATATTTTAAAAACCCACATGTATTCTCCACGGATGTAGATGTACGAGCGGTTAGCGCCCAAGGCATAACTGGAAGTAATCATACCTTCGATTAATAAGTGAGGAATAAATTCCATCAAATACCTATCTTTGAATGTACCCGGTTCAGACTCATCGGCATTACAAACCAAGTGTCTTGGTTTTCCTGATTTTTTGTCAATAAAACTCCATTTCATTCCAGCTGGGAAACCTGCACCACCACGACCTCTAAGCCCTGATTTTTTTACTTCCTCAACGACATCGTCAGGAGTCATTGTTTTCATGGCTTTTTCAACAGAAGCATAACCGCCGTGTTGACGGTAAACTTCATAGGTTTTAATCCCTGGAACGTTGATTTTGTCTAATAATATTTTTCTTGACATCTTATTTATCGTGTAATATTATTTTATTATCTCGGCAATCAGCAATTAACTGATCGATTTTTTCTTTCGTTAAATGCTCTTTGTAAAAATCACCTAATTGCATCATAGGAGCATATCCGCATGCACCTAAACATTCTACCCCTCTTACTTCGAAAAGACCGTCTGGAGTCGTTTCACCGATGCCTACACCTAATTTTTCGCAGGTATAATCCATTAAATCTTCAACTCCGTTTAGACAGCAGCAAGAAGTTTGACAAAACTCAAACATGTATTTCCCAATAGGTTTTAGGTTAAACATGGTGTAGAAAGTAGCTACTTCGTAAACTTCGATAGGTAAAATTTCAAGAATTTCGGCAACTTTATCCATTAGCTCAACGCTTAACCAGTTGTCATGAGCATCCTGAACTTCGTGTAAAACGGGCAGTAAAGCCGATTTCTTTTTGTCTTCAGGGTAATGACTTATTAATTCATTGATGCGAGCCATCAATGCTTCAGTCATATTTATTTCTTGTTTGTGATGTGTACGTTCCATAATTTATGCGTCTAATTCTCCAGCAATTACATTTAAACTGGATAAAATAACAATGGCATCTGATAATAATGCGCCTTTTATCATTTCAGGATAAGCTTGGTAGTAAATAAAACAAGGTCTTCTAAAGTGAAGTCTGTATGGAGTACGACTACCGTCAGTTACTAAATAGAAACCAATTTCTCCATTTCCTCCTTCTACTGGGTGATAGATTTCGGCAACTGGAACAGGAACTTCTCCCATTACAATTTTGAAATGATAGATTAAGGATTCCATGTTGTGGTAAACATCCTCTTTTGGAGGTAAATAGTAATCAGGAACTTCGGCATGGTATTCGTTTCCAGCTGGCATTTTATCTAACGCCTGACGAATGATGCTTAAACTTTCCCAAACTTCGGCATTACGCACACAAAAACGGTCGTAGGTATCTCCTGATTTTCCTACTGGGACTTTAAAGTCAAAATCCTCGTAAGAACTATATGGTTGTGCAACACGAACATCATAATCCACACCAGCAGCTCGTAAATTTGGACCTGTAAATCCGTAAGCCATGGCTTTTTCAGCCGAAATAGCTCCAACGTTTACAGTTCTGTCAATAAAAATTCGGTTTCTTTCAAATAAGTTTTCAAATTCTTTCCAAGCAACCGGGAATTCTTCTAAAAACGTGTTTAGTAATTCAAAAGCTCTTGGTGACCAGTCTCTCTCAAAACCACCAATTCTACCCATGTTTGTTGTTAAACGAGCTCCACAGATTTCCTCGTAAATTTCATATACTTTTTCTCTAAATTGGAAAACATATAGGAAACCAGAATAAGCTCCTGTATCTACACCTAAAATCGAGTTACAAATTAAGTGATCGGTAATTCTAGCTAATTCCATTACAATTACTCTTAAATATTGAGCTCGTTTTGGAACTTCGATATTTAGTAATTTTTCTAAGGTCATCCACCATCCCATATTATTAATAGGAGAGGAGCAATAGTTCATACGGTCTGTAAGAGGGGTGATTTGATAGAAAGGACGATTTTCGGCAATTTTTTCAAAAGCACGATGGATATAACCAATAGTAGGTTCTGCATCCAGAATTCGTTCTCCATCCATCAACAGAATATTTTGGAAAATTCCGTGTGTAGCTGGGTGAGTAGGACCTAAATTCAAGATAGAAAGCTCGCTTCCGTCTTCATTTGATCGCTCTTTTATTATTTTAGCATAGCGATGCTCTGGTGGTAATAATAGTTCTGACATTTATAGAATGTGAAAAATTATATATTGTTTTTTTAGCAATTGTCTACTGTTCTTCCGAAGAAACGGTCGTCTTTATCAGTTCTTCCACCATCTTCCATTGGGAATTCTTTACGCATAGGGAAAGAAATCATTTCATCCATATTCAAAATACGTTTTAATTGTGGATGACTAATAAAGTTGATGCCGAAGAAATCGTATGTTTCTCTTTCCATCCAATTGGAAGTCAAGAATATATTAGAAACGGTTTTGATTTCAGGATTTTCTCCGTTAAGGAAAGTTTTGATTCGAATACGTTTGTTTTCGTACCAATTGTGCATGTGATAAACAACGGCAAATTGTTTATCAGCTGGGTTATCAGGATAATGAATTCCGCATAAATCTGTTAGGAAATGAAAACGTAATTCAGGATCGTTTTTTAAGAATAAAATGATTGCAGTGTTGTTTTTTGCATTAATTTCAAACGAAAAAATATCTCTTTCCTGTTGGAAATTAAAAACATCAGCTGCGAATGTTTCTACTAATTTATCTTGGATAGCTGTATTTTCTAATGCCATTTTATTTGATATTATAAGAAGCTAATAATTCTTGATACTCAGGTGAACTTCTTCTTCTTACTGATTCTGATTTTACAAGTTCTTGTAATTTCATTACACCATCAACAATTTGTTCTGGTCTTGGTGGGCAACCTGGAACATATACATCCACAGGGATAACTTTGTCAATTCCTTGTAGTACAGAATAAGTATCGAATATTCCTCCTGAAGAAGCACAAGCTCCTACAGCAATTACCCATCTTGGTTCAGACATTTGCTCGTAAACTTGGCGCAAGATTGGCGCCATTTTTTTGGAAATAGTTCCCATAACCATCAACATATCCGCTTGACGAGGAGAGAAACTTACACGCTCAGAACCAAAACGCGCTAAGTCGTAATGAGAAGCCATAGTGGCCATAAATTCAATTCCACAACAAGAAGTAGCAAAAGGTAATGGCCAAAGTGAATTGGCACGTGCCAAACCTACAACATCATTAAGTTTTGTAGCAAAGAATCCTTCACCTACAACACCTTCTGGAGGGGCAACCATATTTATTTTTGAATTACTCATTTTATAAATGTTATGCGTTATGAGTTATAAATTCATAACTTAAATTTAAAATCAATTTTTTTAAATCTTTTATCTTTTAAGATTTCTAGTTTTAGATTATAGTTTCTATTTAAAAATCTAAAATCTGAGATCTTTTATTAGTCCCATTCTAAAGCTTTCTTTTTGATGATATAGAAAAATCCAACCAAAAGTAAAGCCATGAAAACAATCATTTTTAGCATTCCTTCGATTCCTAATTCTTTGAAGTTAATGGCCCAAGGATATAGAAATATTACCTCGACATCAAACAAAACGAATAAAATAGCAACCAAGAAATATTTTACAGAAAATGGAATACGGGCATTTCCCACAGATTCAATTCCACATTCGAAGTTTTTATCTTTTGAAGCCGATTTTCTTCTAGGTCCTAGCTTACCTGAAATTAGGATGGTACCTACTACGAAACCTATTGCAAGTAAGGCTTGCATGAGAATTGGTAGGTAGTTAAATTGTTCTGATTGCATAGAAATAAATTTTGTGCTAAAATAAGTGACAAAGATATACTTCAATGTTATAAAACACAAGTTTAAAACCAAAATTACACATTGATTTTAAAGGTTTTTTTTGTAGTTTTTAATGATTATAAATAAGTAAATTTTGAATTTCTTTAAATAATCTAAAATTTTTAAGATTTGTACCAAAAAAAAGGTTCCGATACTATCGGAACCTTTTGGTCATTCGTAACAAAAAGCTATTTTGTTTAGATTACTGCAACTTTAGCAGCAACCTTTCCTTTTCTTCCTTCTTCTTCTTCGTAGCTCACTCTGTCTCCTTCGCGTAATTCTTCCGCGCTGATTCCTGAAGCATGAACAAAAATGTCTTTTCCTGTTTCTTCGTCTGTAATGAATCCGTAACCTTTTGATTCATTGAAAAATTTAACTGTACCTGTACGCATTGTAATAGTAATAATAATTTATAATAAGACAAATGTAATGTTTAATATCATACGAAAATGATTAATAGCAATATTTTTAATAAAATAATTGATATTCAGTGTTTTCAAACATTTTAAGAAGGCTTTTATTATAAATTTATTTTGATATGTAATTCCTCTAATTGCGTAGTATCAATAGCCGATGGAGCATCAATCATGACGTCTCTACCTGAGTTGTTTTTAGGGAAAGCAATAAAATCTCTAATGGTTTCCTGACCTCCTAAAATGGCAACCAATCGATCTAATCCAAAGGCTAAACCTCCGTGGGGTGGTGCTCCAAATTGGAAAGCGTCCATCAAGAATCCAAATTGCGCTTTAGCTTCCTCTTCTGAAAATCCTAAATATTTAAACATTAATTGTTGTGTAGCCTTATCGTGAATACGAATAGAACCACCTCCAATTTCGTTTCCGTTCAATACCATATCGTAAGCATTGGCGCGAACTTCCCCTGGTTTAGTTTCTAACAACGCAATGTCTTCTGGTTTTGGAGAGGTGAAAGGGTGGTGCATGGCATGATAACGACCGCTTTCTTCATCAAATTCTAATAATGGGAAATCCACAACCCAAAGCGGCGCAAAAACTTCCGGATTACGCAATCCTAAACGGGTTGCTAATTCCATACGCAAAGCACTTAATTGCGCTCTAGTTTTGTTAGCAGGTCCTGAAAGTACAAAAATCATATCGCCGGCTTTTGCTCCTGTTGTTTTAGCCCAGTTAGCTAAATCGTCTTGGTCGTAGAATTTATCTACAGATGATTTGTAAGTTCCGTCTTCATTACATTTTACATAAACCATTCCCGAAGCTCCTACTTGTGGACGTTTTACCCATTCGATTAAAGCATCGATTTCTTTACGTGTATAATTTCCAGCTCCAGGCACTGCAATACCTACTACTAATTCGGCTGCATTGAATACAGGGAATTCCTTATGTTGCGCAAATTCGTTTAGTTCTCCAAATTCCATCCCGAAACGGATGTCTGGTTTGTCATTTCCGTAGGTTTTCATCGCATGCTCATAAGTCATACGAGGGAATTTATCAACTTCAACTCCTTTTAATTCTTTTAATAAATGACGGGTCAATCCTTCAAAAATATTTAGGATGTCTTCTTGCTCTACAAATGCCATTTCACAGTCAATCTGAGTGAATTCAGGCTGACGATCGGCACGCAAATCCTCATCACGGAAACATTTCACAATTTGGAAATATTTGTCCATTCCACCTACCATCAATAATTGCTTGAAAGTTTGTGGCGATTGTGGTAAGGCATAGAATTGTCCTTCGTTCATACGACTTGGCACAACGAAATCTCTTGCTCCTTCAGGAGTCGATTTGATTAAATAAGGAGTTTCCACTTCGCAGAAATCCAAATCAGATAAATATTTACGAACTTCCATTGCTACTTTATGACGGAATAGCAAACTGTTTTTTACCGGATTTCTTCTAATGTCAAGGTAACGGTATTTCATTCGGATGTCTTCGCCACCGTCTGTTTCATCTTCAATTGTAAATGGTGGTGTTAATGCCGAATTAAGAATGTTTAATTCAGAAACTAAAATTTCAATTTCTCCTGTTGGTATGTTTTTGTTTTTAGCCTCGCGCTCAATTACCGTTCCTTTTACCTGAATTACAAATTCTCTTCCCAGCGTTTTTGCTAATTCGAATACGGTTTTTTCTGTACGACTTTCGTCAAATATTAATTGTGTTATTCCATAACGGTCTCTTAAATCCACCCAATTCATGAATCCTTTATCTCGTGATTTTTGAACCCAACCCGCAAGTGTTACTTCGGTGTTTATGTGTGAGGCGTTTAACTCGCCACAGTTATGACTTCTGTACATTATTGAAAAAATTTAATTATTTGGTTATAAGCCTTAAAAATGACTTGGCTGCAAATTTAGAACTAATTATGTACATTGAATTGAGAAAATCAATTTTTTAATGCATTGAATTTATTGGCTTTTTTAATTTCCAATGTTAAGTTTTTATCTAATGTTACTAAATTGTTACCAAAATGTTTTTTAAATGTAAATTAAGATGTAAATTTGATAAAAATAAATCATTTAAATTTTTACATCATGAAAAAATATATAATTATTGCAGCCGTTTTATTTACAGGAGTTATTTTCGCTCAAGATGCAAAACCAGTTTTAGAACCTTTTGGAAAAAAAGTAAAAGCTACTTATTTTTATGACAATGGTCAAGTGCAACAAGAAGGTTATTTTGTGAAAGGCAAATTAGAAGGAACTTGGGTTTCTTATGACGAAAATGGAAATAAAACCGCTATCGCCGAATATAAAAATGGAAAAAAAGTTGGAAAATGGTTTTTCTGGACAGATAACAATGATAAAGGATTTGCTACTTTAAGTGAAGTGGATTATTCCGATAACCGAATTGCATCAGTAAAAAACTGGAAAAAAGACGCAATTGTCAATAATATGAATTAAATCTACAATAGTTAATTACGAAAAAGGCTTCGCTGGAATTTTAGCGAAGCCTTTTTTATGGAACTAATTTTTTAGTTTAGTTTTCAATTTATAAGCAGCATACAAAGTGATTGCTGAAAGGATAATCCATAAGACATCTACAAAAAATAGCTGAAACTTTTTACTGCTAATGCAGTAAATCTATTCCTATAAAAACAAGAACCCACCTAAAATCAAATTTCAGGTGGGTTCTTTTATTGAAAAGGGGGTAAGATTACATGTTGTGTTTCGGGTTGAAACCGTCTTCACTTAGTTCTCTATGAACATAGTCGGCAACCATTTCGGCTTCGTAATCGATTTTTTCACCTTTAGAGAATTTAGCTATGATTTTTTCCATGATTTCATAAATCACCGGAACGATAATTAAAGTAAGGAATAAAGAAGAAATCAAACCTCCGATGATTACCCAGGCCAAACCATTTTTCCATTCGGCACCAGCTCCAGAAGCCAAAGCAATAGGAAGCATACCAAATACCATCGCAATAGTTGTCATCAGGATAGGACGCAAACGAGCGTGGTTTGCCTGAATCAAAGCAGTACGAATACTTTCGCCTGCTGCACGACGTTGATTCGTATAATCCACAAGCATAATCGCATTTTTACAAACCAAACCAATCAACATAATAATACCTAAAATGGTAAAGATATTTAATGAATTATTCGTTAATGCTAAGGCTAACATAGCTCCAATAAACGAAAGTGGAATAGCAAACAATACCACAAATGGATGTACGAAACTGTCGTATAATCCTACCATAACTAAGTACACTAAGATAATAGCCGCTAATAATGCAATTCCAAGTGTACCAAATCCTTCGGATTGATTTTCTTGATCACCTCCCCAAATGTAACTTACACCAGTAGGTTTTTCTAATTTTTGCAGTTTTTCCTCCCATTGGGTTACAATAGTTCCAGCTGGAACCCCGATGTTTTGACCTTGTACAGTTACTGAAGCCGTTTTGTCTCTTCGTTCTAATTTACTAGGTCCAGAACCTTCGGTTATAGTTGCAAATTGAGATAATTTAATTTGTTGTCCTAAATCATTAATAAAAATTAAGTTGCTTACATCAGTAATGTTTTTTCTATCAAAAGCATTGTATTTAATGTTAATATCGTATTCGTATTCACCAGCTCTAAATTTACCATCTGTATTCCCGCTGTAAGCTGTTTGCATGGTCATACCAACTGTTTGTAAGTTCAAGCCTAATGCCGCCATTTTATCACGATCCACCTGAACATTGATTTCAGGATTTCCGTCTTCAACGGTTAGTTTAATCTCGGTAGTTCCAGGAATTTTACGTAATTCAGCTTCGGCTAATTTGGCAAATTTCATGGCACTTTCTACATTAGGACCGGTAACAATTAATCCTAAAGTAGCATCTTCTGCCGAACCCATAATACCTACAGGTACTGTTTTTACTTTGGCACCAACCAATACTTTTTCTAATTGACGTTTCATTTTGGCTGCATATACAGAAGCTTCATCGGTGCGTTCTGATTGCTCAATCATTTTAACATCAATTTCAGCTTTATATGTGGTTGCCTGCGAAGCTCCCATACCTTCTGAAGTTTGACCTACAGTGGTAATTTGGCTATGTACATATTTTTGTTTTTTCAAATAGGCTTCTGCTTTTTGCGTCATGAAGTTGGTTTGTTCCAATGAAGCGTCTTTTGGCATTTCAATTTGCACTAAAAACTCACCACTATCCGAAGCAGCAAAGAATTCTCCACCTATAAAGCCTCCACCTAATAATCCTATTGTAGAAGCAAAGAATAAGATTACTACAATAACGATAGTTTTGATATAATGATTTAAAGACCATTCTAAAATTTCAGTAACCCAGTTAGTGAAACGAGTTAATAAACTTTCGAAACCAAGAATAATTCTTCCAAATAGATTTTTACCTTCAATATGTTCTAATTTTCCAAATCTTGAAGACAACCATGGAATAATAGTAAATGAAGCCAAAAGTGATAATAAGGTCGAAATTACTACCGTAGTACAAAATTGAGTAATAATATTAGAAACTAAACCGCTACTCATGGCAATTGGTAAAAATACCACCACAATTACTAAGGTAATTGAGGTTACTGTTCCGCCAATTTCTGCTGTTCCATCAAAGGCGGCACGAATACGACTTTTACCCATTTCCATGTGCCTGTAAATATTTTCTAATACCACAATGGCATCATCCACCAGAATACCTACAACGAGTGATAAACCAAGTAAACTCATTAAGTTTAAAGTGTAACCCATTAAGTAAATACCAATGAAAGTTGCAATTAATGAAGCAGGAATAGAAACCATTACAATTAATGAGTTTCTAATACTGTGCAAGAAGAACAACATTACTAATGCTACTAATATGACAGCAATCAATAAATCATGAATAACCGAATCAGCTGCTTCAAGGGTAAAAATAGTACTGTCTTTAGCTGTTTCTAGTTCAAGTTGTACAACCTTGTAATCTTTTTCCAGATTGCTAACCGTTTTAGCCACTTGTTCACTTACAGCAACGGCATTAGCATCTGATTGTTTTACTATTTGTAATACGATGGCACTTTTTTGATCTACACGAGCAATTTTCTCTGCAATTTTTTGGGTATCTTGAACATCAGCAATGTCTTGTAAGCGGATTTGAATTCCGTTTTTAGAAGAGATTACTAAATTTCTAAGTTCGTCAACATTTTTGTATTTACCAGCTAAACGGATAAGGATTTTTTGTTCACGAGTTTGAATATTTCCTGTAGGGAAATCAAGGTTTGATGCTAAAATCATTTGTTGCACTTGTGGGACAGACAAACCATAGCCTTGCAATTTAGTAGCGTCAAGGTTAACTTGAATTTCACGTTCTTGTCCACCAATGATGTTTACTTGTGCAACTCCCGGTACACGAGATAAAACGGGAGCAATTTTTTTGTCAATTAAGTCATAAAATGCGGCTTCGTCCATTTTACCATTGGCACCAATAGTAATGATTGGCATATCGCTCAATGAGAATTTGTTTAGTGACGGTGTTTTGGCGTCATCTGGTAAATCACTCAATATGGCGTTAATTTTTCGTTGTGCATCATTCATCGAAATATCTGCATTGGCATTCGAAGTCAATGTTATGGATACAACCGAAAGACTCTCATAGGATTTAGAATCAATTTTTTTGATGTTTTCTAAGGATGCAACTGCATCTTCTATTTTTTTTGTAACCGTGTTCTCAATTTCACTAGGAGAGGCTCCTGGGTATACAGTAGAAACCGTAATTACATTCATTTCGAATTTAGGGATCAGTTCATAGCCCAGCTGGCTGTAACTGAACAGACCTCCAAGGGTTAGTATCGTAAACAAAACGATAACTAAGGAAGGACGTTTTATGGATATTTCTGCTAATTTCATATTTTAATTTTAAGAAGGCTGTTATGAGTTAAAAGTTAAGTGTTAAGCGTTAAGTGTGACTGATATCTATTAGATTTTATAACATAGCATTATTTTATTAACGATGTTGTTGAAAATTGTTTAAGGAGTTAAAATGCGATTTCAATTTTTTAACAATTACCACTAACTTCTAACATATAACTCTTAACGAATAACTTATTTAATGATTTCTATTGTATTACCGTCTTGTAAGTTGATTTGTCCCGTTGTAATAACCGTATCTCCATCGGATAAACCGCTTAGGATTTCAACTTTGTCCCCTAAAATTCTTCCTGCAGTAACAGTTTTTAGTTTAGCAATTCCGTTTTCGGCAACAAAAACTTGATTACTACTTACACTACCTACAAAAGCTGTTCTAGGTATTACTGTCATGGTTTGTTTTTGTTGAGCTGATTTAAATACAGCTGTTCCATACATACCCGCTTTTAAATCATTATTAGCGTTGTTAGTGATTTCGATTTCAACAGGGAAATTTAAACTGCTATCCGCTTTTGCAGCGATAAAAGTAATTTTACCAGAAAATGTTTTGTCAGGGTACACACTGCTGGTTACGGTTATATTCGTACCTGTTTTTAAGTTGGCTACCTGACTTTCATTTACTGTTACTGTAAGTTTTAATGTCTTTACATTTACTATTTCGAACATTTTAGTAGCAGGCATTGCAGCAAGCATTGATCCTGGTTCTATGAATTTGGCGTTAATAATTCCATTTATTGGCGCTTTGATTCGAGTATCGCCTACGCTAATTTTTGCTTGTTTATAATTAGCTTCAGCATTTGTCAAAGCAACTTTTGCTTGATCTAGTTGTTGTTTAGTAACACCTCCTGTTTTGTATGCACTTTCAAAACGGTTGTAATCTGATTTAGCATTTTGATATACTGCTGCTGCAGCTTGTGCATTTACATTAATTGCGTCACCTCTCATAATGGCTAAGGTTTGACCAACAGCAACACGATCGCCTTCTTTTACAAGTACTTTGATTACTTTTCCTGAGTTTTCAGCTTCTAAGCTTAATTCTTGTTTTGGTTCAAAGTTTCCATTGGCTACAAAATCTAAAGATACTTCTTCTGTTTTTACAGTAGCTACTTTTACAGAAACACTGGCGTTTTTCTCAGCAACAATAGCAATTTTTTCCTCGTTTTCCTTTTTGTTCTTTGTCAATATAAATCCTATTAGTGCCAGTGATGCAATAATAATGACTGAAGTAGTTATAATTCTTTTCATGTTAGTTGTTTATTAATGTTTTTAGTTCGCCTTTTGATTTAATTAGTTTGATTTCTGCCAGTTTATAGTCTAAAACGGCTGCTGTATAGTTATTTTGTGCTTCTATTGATGCGTTTTCTGCATCTAATAAGTCGGTTAATGATGCTAATCCTTGTAAATAGTTGTTGTTGATGTTCTTTAAAATTTCATCCGCAAGTCGCATGTTTTCTTTTTGGTTTTCAAGCGTGATGATGCTATTTTCGATTTGTGTTATAGCATTTTTATAATCTAAATCCAATGCTAATTGGGTGTCTTTAATGTCTTCTTGTACGGTTCTAAGTTGAACATCAGCCTGTTTTACTTTAGCTTTGGTACCAAATCCTGAAAAGATAGGTACTCTTAAATTTAATCCAATTGCTGAGAAATCAGACCAATAAACACCATCAGAAGGATTGGTAAACCAAGGCATTTTAGGGCCTTGCCCCAAGTAATTGTAACTAGCCGAAAGCGATAGTGTAGGGTAGTAAGCGGCTAGAGTTGCCTTTTTTTGTAATACCAATAATTCTTCTTGTTTTTTTAGTAATAAATATTCAGTACGATTAGCTGTATTTGCTTCTGTAATGGCTAGAGGAGTAACTTCAAACTGGGTTTTCGGAATAATAATTTCAGTATTCATAGGCATTCCCATATAAAATTTCAACGCATTTTCTTGTAATTGTACTGCATTGATAATTTGTTGTTTCTGAGTGTTAATGTTCGATACATTTACAGTCATTCTGTCCAAATCAATTTTTTTAGCCAGTCCATTATCGTATTTTCCTTTTACAATATCACGAACTTTAGTAGTTGTTTTTAAATTTGTTTCAACCAAAGCTAATTTTTCACGAAGGATATATACTTGATAGTAATTGTTTGCTAATCTTTCAATTACTTCTTCTTCTGTTAATTGATTGTTGATTTGGTAAAATTCACGAGTCGTTCTGGCTGCTTTCAATCCAGTAAAAACAGATTGGTCAAATAAGTTTTGAGTTAATGAAACTCCAGCAGATGATGTCCATTTTTGCCCAAAAGCTGCTTGTATTGTAGTCCCTGGTGCGTTAAATGCAGAACCATCAATAACCGTAGTTTGAAGGATAGGATTGTAAGTTAGGTTCCCATTGGCAGAAATTTGTGGTAAAGCTCTGGAACGCACTTCCTGAATTTGATATTCACTGTTTTCCACTTTTAATTGTGCTTTCTTTGCATCTGCTTTGTTTTCAAGTGCGTATTTAATCGCATCTTTGAGTGTCAGCGTAGTTTTTTCTTGGGCATTTGTAATAGTTACAAAAGACAAAAGTGTTAATATTAGTAATTGCTTCATTATTTAGTTGTATTAAGTAAGTTTTTTTCTAGTTCTATAATTCCTGCTTTTGTAGCCATAGCTCGGGTGTGGTATTCTAAAGCTTCTAATTCAATTCGTTGCGCTTCGATTTCTGAACTAGTGTTTTCGTTAATATGGAAAATTAATATGTAATAAAATTTTACATAAGTTTCAATGTCAAGGTTTTCTCTGTATAAACCTTCAGCGATTCCTTTTTTTATATTTTCTCTAAACCAGTGTTCACATTGATTTATTTCTTGTTCTAATACTCTTTGATAGATCTCAGGATAATGTTTTTTTAATTGATATATAGGAGAACTATCGGTGTTGCTGTTAAATAGTTCTTTGAACATTTCTTTAATTTTGAAGTTTTCATGTATTGCATTGTATTTTTCTGCAACAACAGATTCTATTAATTTATGCACTTGTTTGTGAACAAGAGCGGTGCTTTCTTGTATTAAAACTTCTTTGTTGCAAAAATATTTGTAAATTGTTTTTTTAGAAATACACATTTCTCCTGCTATATCGTCCATAGTAATGCTTTTAAAACCAAGTTTTAAAAACATATCACTCGCTTTAGCAATAATTTTGTCTTTCATTTTATTTTAAATCTAATTTAGGGAACTTTTCTTAAATACTAAATTCTACATTAGCTACTAGTTTTATATCTTGACCTATACTAAGTCCGTTGTTGCTGTTGAATGAATTATAGGCTAGTCCAAAATCTTTTCTATTAATGTCGGCAGTGAGTTCAACCGCAAGTTTTTGCTCCCCATTTATATATTCTCTTTCTATAACTTCCACATCTAGTTCAACTGATTTAGTTATGTTTTTTATAGTTAAGTCTCCTTTTAAAAAATTGATGTTCTTGTTAATTTTTTGAAAAGAAGTCGATTTAAAACTAATTGTTGGGTATTGGTTTACGTCAAAAAAATCATTTAGTTTTAAATAGTTGCTAAATTGTTCCAGTTTTGATTCTCTGTTTTTTACGTCCAGTGAAAAAGCGATAGTGGCATCTTCGATTTCATTGTTATTAAAATTGGCATGACCTTGAAAATTGTTGATTGTTCCTCCTAAATAGGCAATTATTGAGTGTTTCATTCTAATTAAAACATCGGATTGCTTCGAATTAATTTTCCATTTTGTTTTCATACTTTCTTCTTTTGCAGTATTTAATGGTTTTTGTTTTAGCTTTTTAGGACTAGCGAATTTAATTGTTAAAATTTTTTGCAAATATAGAGCGGAAACTTTTAACACCAAAATAGTTTCTGTTGTTTTTATGATAATTTAACATTTCATTGATAAACGAAGTTTGTTATCCAATGGGAATGCTGTAAATTAGCCCAAAATTAAGTTTATGCACGCCGTAAGTCAGTATCAGGAATTTGTAGCCGAATATCTTCAATCACAGTTAGTGATAAAAGAACCGAAAAATTTATACGAACCTATACATTATATATTGGGTCTTGGAGGGAAAAGAATTCGTCCGGTTTTAACTTTGATGAGTGCAGAAATCTTTGATGTTTCTTATGAGAAAGCTTTACCCGCTGCTTTAGCGGTAGAGGTTTTTCATAATTTTTCTTTAGTTCATGATGATATTATGGACGATGCGCCTTTGCGAAGAGGAAATACAACAGTGCATGAAAAGTGGGATATCAATACAGGAATTTTGTCCGGCGATGCGATGCTGATTTTGGCGTATCAGTATTTTGAAAAATTCGAGCCCGTTATTTTTAGGGATTTGGCTAAGTTGTTTAGTAAGACAGCTTTAGAGGTATGTGAAGGTCAGCAATGGGATGTGGATTTTGAATCCAGAAATGATGTGACTATTCCTGAGTATTTAAAAATGATCGAATATAAAACTGCTGTTCTTGTAGCTGCGGCTATGAAAATGGGGGCAATTATTGCGGAAACTTCAGAGGAAAATGCAAACTTGATTTACGATTTTGGTTTGAATCTGGGAATAGCATTTCAGTTACAAGATGATTATTTGGATGCTTTTGGAGATCCGGAAACTTTCGGTAAACAAGTTGGCGGTGATATTATAGAGAACAAAAAGACTTATTTGTATCTGAAAGGGATGGAGTTTGCTAATGGAGTTGATAAACAGGAACTGGCTGATTTGTTTTCGGTTCAAATGGAGGAAAATGAAGCTAAAATTGCGCAGGTAAAAGAGATCTTTCTAAATTCAGGTGCGGCAAAAGCAACACAAAAAGCTATTGAAGCATATACTTTTAAAGCATTCGAAACTTTGGAAAAAATGGATATAAATTCTGAAAAGAAAAATATTCTAAGAGTCTTTGGAGAAGGGTTGATGGGACGCAAGGTATAATTAAATCAATTGAAAGGAATTTTAAGAATAATAAATAAATGTAATGATGTTCATAGCCCCAAAAAATTCCGATTTATTGCTTAGTGAAGCAGAAAAAGAAAAGCTGTATCTTAAATTAATCGAACAATTAAATAAAGATTTTAATCTGGCTAATGAAGGTGTCGATTTTCCTATGAGTATTTCTCCTAATGAATTAAAGATTCAGTTGCATGAGAAAATCTACCGACTGATTCAGTACAAGTTCGCTGAATATCTGAATTTACTTTATGTTATTGATGTTTCGGAAGATGAGGTTAAAAAACTAGACGGTTCTGATTTAGTGGTTCTTGCTGAAGATGTCGCTTTTTTAATCCTGAAAAGAGAATGGCAAAAAGTCTGGTTCAGGAATAAGTATTAATTATAAATGTGCTGATAAATAATAATTTACAGGTCTTATTTGTTATTTGTGTAGTTTTAAGAATAATTTTGTATAAACAATTACGTGCAAAAGTGTTTCTCTATAAACAACCCTTTCTTTTAACCATTACCCGAAAAGAGTTAGATATTTAATGTGACAAAAGATATAGTTTTACAAACGACCTCCTTGTTATCCCAAAACAATCACCAAATCCAGACTAAAAAAACACAAATTAAATTAATGATAATATAAAGCTACAAAATGATTGGCAATGATATTGTTATTTTATAGATTCAAAAAAATGCCTCGAAATATCGAGGCATTTTTTTGAATCTATAAAAGAGTAAGTTATTCTTAGTTTAGCTCAACATTTTTTGCCATTTTTTTTGCATTTTGCCATATCCTCTTTCGAGCATTTTTTATGATCTTCCATTTTGCATTTTGCTGTTTCTTTTGTTTTTTCGCTTTCTTTTGCTACAGGTTTTGTTTGTTGTGCGTTAGAGCAAATTGTAAATAAAGCGATTGCTACTAGGGTAATTATTTTTTTCATTTTTATATTTGAATTAAAATTTTTAATGTTTGATTATATTTTTGGAATCATTCCGAAAATTATAATTCAAATATAAAAATATAAAAAATTAATAATAAAAACAGGTTTAAGTTAATGTTTCCTTGGGAAATAGGTTTTGTTTTTTTCTGATTTGCAATAATTTTTGCACTTCTTTTTCTTTTCGAAGTTTTGATTTTTACCGCATATATTCCGGAACCTATGTTGTTAATTGGAATATGAATATTGTCTTGTTCTCTGTCTTTAAATATTCCATTTTGCAATTGATTCCCTGAATTCACAGTTGAATCTAACGTATTATTTCGGATGATTAGCGTTTTATATTGCAGTCTAAAAATAAAACCTCACAAAAGGCATAAAAGCATCACTATAAGCGCTTTTGTTTTCATCGTGTAAAACATTGTATCTAACGCCAATTGTTACGTTGCCATTTCGGTAACCAGTACCTAAAAATAATCCGGTATTCCAAAAGTTGCTGCTAAAATTATTGTTGCCAATGCCGTTAACATTAACTCTTAATTGTTCTAATTCGGCCGAAAGTTGGATTTCAGGTAAAGGGTTGAATAAGGTGATAAGGCTTCCGCCATATAAGTTGGAATCATGAGAATCTTTCACTTTAACATAGGTATATTGAGCACCTAAACCTACAGCGAAATAGTCGTTAACATTGTAAATGGCACTTGGTGCAATAGAAATATCAGTATATCGATTGCCAAAACTCAATCCTAAGCCACCTCCAAATTGTACTTTTTCCCAAAAATTAGGGCCTGATTCAAAATTAGAGTTTTGGTTTTGAGCGGATAAGGAAGAGGTGGATAATCCTAAAAGTGTGATCCAAATGACATGAAATAGAGCAATCGTATGTTTTTTTGCCATAAGTGTTTAGGGATTTAACATTTTAACAGTTAAAAGTGTTTTAATTTTCAAGTAAATTTAGTTGATTATTGTACTTTTGCCAAACTATTTTAACAAAAGTATATTCACTAACATTATGGATAGGTTTTCATTTTTAAATGCAGCGCATACCGAATTTTTCGCTCAATTATACGATCAATATTTAGAAAATCCAGATAGCATCGAGCCTAGCTGGAGAAGTTTTTTTCAAGGTTTCGATTTTGGAATGGAAACGTATAATGACGAAAATCCAATTCAATACAGCAGAGAAGTAGCTCCAGCAGCTTCAGTATCTTCAAGTTCTGTGGATAATAGCGCTATTTCAGAGCACCTTCAAAAAGAATTTAAAGTCGTAAAACTTATCGATGGATACCGTTCAAGAGGGCATTTGTTTACTAAAACAAATCCCGTTAGAGAACGTAGAACTTTTTCTCCAACACTTGATATAGAAAATTTCGGACTGTCTTCAGCTGATTTGAATACCACTTTTGATGCAGCCAAAATTTTAGGTTTACCACCTTCAACTTTGTCTCAAATTATTAGTAATTTAAAAACAGTTTATTGTCAGCATATTGGTATCGAGTATATGTATATTCGTAGACCAGAAATTGTAGACTGGATTCAAGATCGTTTAAATATCAACGAAAACCGTCCAACATTTACTGCTGATGAGAAAAAGGGAATTTTAAATAAATTAAACCAAGCGGTTTCTTTCGAGAACTTCTTGCATACAAAATACGTAGGTCAAAAACGTTTCTCTCTTGAAGGAGGAGAATCGATTATTCCAGCTTTGGACGCTTTGATTGAAAGAGCTGCCGAAAAAGGTGTAGAACAATTCGTAATGGGAATGGCTCACCGTGGTCGTTTGAACGTTTTGGCGAATATCTTTGGTAAATCGACTCAAGATATCTTCAGCGAGTTTGACGGAAAAGACTACGATCAGGAGTATTTTGACGGCGACGTAAAATACCACTTAGGACTTACAGCTGACAAAATCACTAAGTCAGGTAAAAAAATCAACATTAACTTAGCACCAAACCCTTCTCACCTTGAGACTGTAGGTGCGGTTATTGAAGGAATTACCAGAGCAAAACAAGATAAATATTTCCCAAATGATTTCTCTAAAGTGTTGCCTATCGCTGTTCACGGTGATGCTGCAATTGCAGGACAAGGGATTCTTTATGAAATCATTCAAATGGCTCAGTTAGATGGTTATAAAACAGGTGGAACAATTCACATTGTTATTAATAACCAAGTTGGATTTACAACTAACTATTTAGATGCTCGTTCATCAACTTATTGTACGGACGTTGCCAAAGTAACTTTGTCGCCAGTATTACACGTAAATGCGGATGATGCTGAGTCTGTTGTTCACGCTATGCAATTTGCATTGGATTTCAGAATGCAATTTGGACGTGACGTTTTCATCGATTTATTAGGTTATAGAAAATACGGTCACAACGAAGGTGATGAACCTCGTTTTACACAACCAGTATTATATAAAATTATTGCTAAGCACAGAAATCCAAGAGATATTTATGCTGAAAAATTATTATCGGAAGGAATCATTGATGCTAATTTAGTGTCAACTTTAGAGAAGGAATACAAAGACGACTTAGATCATAATTTAGAAGCTTCTCGTAAAAAAGATTTGACTATCATCACTCCGTTTATGCAGGATGAATGGAAAGGATTTAAGCAGGTTTCTGACGATGTAATGTTACAAAAAGTAGATACAAAAGTAGATAGAGCTACTTTGGATTCTATTATTAATACCATTTCTTCTTTACCGGAAGATAAAAAATTCATTAACAAGATTAGAAAAATTGTTACTGATCGTAAAGTAGGTTATGACAACAATACGTTAGATTGGGGTACAGCCGAAGCCTTAGCTTATGGTACTTTATTAACCGAAGGATTTGATATTCGTATTTCAGGACAAGACGTAGAGCGTGGAACTTTCTCTCACCGTCATGCGGTAGTAAAAGTAGAAGATTCTGAAGAAGAAGTAGTATTGTTAGATGCTATCGAAAACAAAAAAGGGAACTTCCGTATTTTCAACTCATTCTTATCGGAATATGGAGTATTAGGATTTGATTATGGTTATGCATTAGCTAATCCAAATTCTTTGACAATCTGGGAAGCACAATTTGGGGATTTCTCAAATGGTGCCCAAATTATGATTGACCAATACATCTCTTGTGGAGAAGATAAATGGAACAATCAAAACGGTTTGGTAATGTTATTACCTCACGGATATGAAGGGCAAGGTGCTGAGCACTCTTCGGCACGTATGGAGCGTTACTTACAATTATGTGCACGTCACAATATGTATGTTGCCGACTGTACAACTCCGGCTAACTTCTTCCACTTGTTAAGAAGACAAATGAAAACAGATTACCGTAAACCATTGGTAGTATTCTCTCCAAAAAGTTTATTACGTGATCCAAGATGTGTATCTACAGTTGAAGAATTAACAAACGGAGAATTCCAAGAAACTATAGACGATACAACAGTAAACAAAAAAGAGGTGAAAACTTTGGTTTTCTGTACAGGTAAATTCTACTATGATATCGTTGCCGAAAGAGAAAACAACGGACGTAATGATGTTGCAGTTGTTCGTATCGAGCAATTATTCCCATTACCTGTTGAGCAATTAAAAGCGATTATTGCACAATATCCAAATGCAGATGATTATGTTTGGGCTCAGGAAGAACCTAAAAACATGGGAGCTTACACGTATATGTTGGCTAACTTTGATCTGGTTAAATGGAGATTAGCTTCATTAAAAGCGTATTCAGCACCAGCAGCGGGAAGTTATACAAGAGCTAAACGCCGTCATGCTGATGCCATCAGAATGGTATTTGATAAAAATTTATTTAGATAAAAAATTAGTTTAAAGTTTAAGGTTTAAAGTTACGCTATTGTGCTTTGAACGTTAAACGATCCAAACCTTAAACAAAAAGAAAGATGATTTTAGAAATGAAAGTCCCATCACCAGGGGAATCTATAAAAGAAGTTGAGATTGCAACTTGGTTAGTAAAAGACGGAGATTATGTTGAAAAAGATCAAGCTATTGCTGAGGTAGATTCAGACAAAGCTACTTTAGAATTACCTGCTGAGGCAAGTGGTATTATCACTTTAAAAGCAGAAGAGGGTGATGCAGTAGCAGTAGGAGCAGTAGTTTGTCATATTGATACTGCAGCAGCTAAACCATCAGGTTCAGTTCCAGCAGCGGCTCCGGCAGCAGCACCAGTTGCTGAGGCACCAAAAGCAGCTCCTGTACCAGCGGCTCCTGCAGCACCAGCAGCTACTTATGCTACAGGAACTCCATCTCCAGCAGCTAAAAAAATATTAGATGAGAAAAACATCGCGCCTGCAACTGTAACAGGAACAGGAAAAGGTGGAAGAATCACTAAAGATGATGCAGTAAACGCTGTTCCATCTATGGGAACTCCTACAGGAGGAAGCCGTGGAATCGAGCGTACTAAATTGTCTATGTTACGTCGTAAAGTAGCGGAGCGTTTGGTTTCTGCTAAAAACGAAACTGCGATGTTAACTACTTTCAATGAAGTAAACATGACACCTATCAACCAATTGCGTAATGAATACAAAGATGCATTCAAAGCAAAACATGGTGGTGTAGGTTTAGGATATATGTCATTCTTTACAAAAGCGGTAACAAGAGCTTTAGAATTGTTCCCTGATGTAAACTCGATGATGGACGGTGATCACAAAATTGGATTTGATTTCTGTGATATCTCTATCGCAGTGTCTGGACCAAAAGGATTAATGGTTCCTGTTGTTCGTAACGCTGAGAATTTAACTTTCCGTGGAATTGAGGCTGAAATCAAAAGATTGGCTTTAAGAGCTCGTGATGGTCAAATTACTGTTGATGATATGACTGGTGGTACTTTTACAATCACTAACGGTGGTGTATTTGGTTCTATGTTGTCTACTCCAATCATCAATCCTCCACAGTCTGGAATTCTTGGAATGCACAACATTATCGAGCGTCCTATCGCTGTAAACGGTAAGGTTGAAATCCACCCAATGATGTACATCGCTTTATCTTATGACCACAGAATTATCGACGGTCGTGAGTCAGTAGGTTTCTTAGTTGCTGTTAAAGAAGCTTTAGAAAACCCTGTTGAATTGCTTTGTGGTGGAAACCCTAAAAAAGCATTTGAATTGTAATTCAAAAATGTCATTCTGAGCGCAAGCGAAGAATCTAGATATAAATCCCAAATTCCTCCCGATGCTTCGGGGTTGGTGTTTGGGATTTTCTTTTTATATTCGGGTATGGTATGATGCGTAAAGAACACCCCGCCCTGCGGGCACCCCTCTTAAAAAGAGAGGAAGTGTAGTGTGTAATTCGAATGTGAAATTTTACGAGGGTCTCTTCCCCTCCTTTGGAGGGGTGCCCTTAGGGCGGGGTGGCTACTATCTATAAATAAGTCAGATTATGAAACCTGAAATTCTTACTTATATTCATGAGAAACCTATTTACAGGAGAAGTATCGGATTATTGCCGTACAATAAAGTATTATCCGACAGAGCCAGGGCTTTGCGAAAAGCAGGAGTTTTGTCAGAAGTTATTTTTTGGAGACAAGTACGGAATGATACTTTTTGGTCTGTTGATTTTGACAGGCAGAGAATTATAGGTAGTTTTATTGTTGATTTTTATGTAAAATCTCTCGGTTTGATTATAGAAATTGATGGTTCGAGTCATAATGATAAAGAGGAATATGATGCTGTGAGAGAGGAGTTTTTTATTAATTTAGGATTGAATGTTTACAGGATTTCTGATTTTAGAGTGAAACACGATTTAGATAATGTGATGAAAGAATTAGAGAATTATATTATTCAGGAATTCGGTTGATTATTATAAAAACGAAATAAATAAAAGAAGATGAAAATAAAATTATTGTTGCTTACGCTTGTGTTTGGTTTGACCACTGCTTTTGCCAATCCGCCGGCTAAAAAACGAATTTTGGTTTATACTAAAAATGGTAAAGGCTATGTACATAAAAACATTGCTGCCAGCGTTGAAGCTTTGAAAAAGATTGGCGAAGCTAATAAATTGATTGTAGATGTTTCCGATGATCCTTCGGTAATGACTAACGAAAATTTGGCTAAATACAGTTGACTTGTGTATTCGAATACCAATAATGAAATTTTTGATACCGAAACACAGCGACAGGCTTTTGCAACTTATATTCATCGTGGAGGAAGTTTTGTAGGGATTCACAGTACTTCAGGTTCAGAGAGAGCCTGGTCCTGGTTTACCGCTATGGTAGGAGGAGTGTTTAAAAAACACCCCGCTTTTCAGTCTTTTGATATTAAAGTAATTAATAAAAAGCATCCTTCAACAGTTATGCTTCCGGAAATCTGGACAAAAGAAGACGAATGTTATTATATGGAAGAACTTAATCCGGGTATTCAGATACTTTTGGCTGCTGATTTACGAACTGTAAAAGATGATAATAAAGCGACTTATCCGGGACGTATTTTTGGGGATAATTTTCCATTAGCCTGGTGTCACGAGTTTGAAGGAGCCAGAGTGTTTTATACGGCTTTAGGGCACGATGCTAAGGATTATTCTAATCCGGTTTATCTGGCGCATTTAAAAGGTGGTATTTTATGGGCTTTAGGAGTAAATGGAAATTCTCAGAAGCGAGAGACCAAAAGATAGTCCGGATAATAAAAAGCCTTCATTTATTGACTATAACGAAGGCTTATATAATAGTTGTAATTAAGAGTTATAGTTTGATACTCTCTATAACCGATGCTCTGTTTTCATTTGTAATAAGGCCTTCTTTTGTTATTTGCCCGCCTTGAAGAAAGTAGTAGGAGTTTGATAACTCAAGAGCAAAACCAACAAATTGTTCAACTAAAAGAACAGATACACTAAGCTCTGAAGTAATTTTTTTTAATATTCTGCCAATTTCCTGAACAACATTAGGCTGAATTCCTTCAGCAGGTTCGTCCAGTATAATCATTTTTGGATCTATAACGAGCATTCTAGCAATGGCAAGTTGTTGTTGTTGTCCACCACTGAGCATTCCTCCTTTTCGTTTACTTATTCCTTTTAAGTCAGGAAAATAATCATAGCCCACTTCAAGAGCTTTTTTTAAATTCATTTTTCGTACTTCGCAGCCTAATAACATGTTTTCTTCTACAGTCAAATATGGGAAAATCATTCTTCCTTGGGGTACGTAACCAATTCCCATTTGAGAAATGGTTTCTGAATCTAATTTAGAGATTTCTTTTCCCTCAAAAATGATCTCACCATTAGATGAAGGCAGTAATCCCATGATAGATTTAAGAAGTGTTGTTTTTCCGGCTCCATTACTACCAATTATAGAACAAATTTCATTTTTAGGTACCTTAATGTTGATGTCGTGAATGGCTGCGGTTTCATCTGAATATCCGGCGGTCAAATTTTTTATTTCTAACATTTTTATTGAATTATAATGGTGTGAATTAAAGGGATGGGTTTTTGTTGTTTTATTTTTGTCTTCCCAGATAAATTTCAATCACTTGTTGGTTGTTTACAATTTGATCAAATGTGCCCCGGTCAATAATCATTCCTTCGTGCATAACAAGAACGGATGTCGAAAAATTGCTTACAAATTTCATGTCGTGCTCTACCACAAAAACGGTTCTTTCTTCGGCAATTTGAGTAAGTAATTCGCCGGTTTTATCGCGTTCATTAGGAGACATTCCGGCAATAGGTTCGTCTACTAACAGTAATTCCGGTTGATTAATAATAGACATGGCAATTTCTAACCATTGTTTTTGTCCGTGTGACAATGAACCACTAATGACATATTTATATTCTAATAAATTTAGCTTTTCAAGTGTTTCGTCTATAATTGCTTCCTGCTCACCAGATATTTTATAATTAAAGAGATACCAAATTGTCTTTTTTCCTGAAATCAGGGCGAGTTTCATATTTTCATAAACCGTTTGTGTATTAAAAATAGTTGGGTTTTGAAATTTCCGGCTAATTCCCATATGTACAATGTTTTCCGGTTTATTGTTTTGGATATGGGCATCACCTTTATAAATAATTTTTCCTTTAGATGTTTTTACTCTTCCGCAAATGGCATCCAAAATGGTAGTTTTTCCAGCTCCATTAGGGCCAATAATAAATTGGACACCTTTAGCAGGGAAATCAATGTTAATGTTATTTAATGCTTTGTAACCATCAAAATTAACTTCAACATCATACATACCTATAATTGGGTCTACTAATCTGTGTAATTTCTTATTCATTTTGAGCTTTGTTTATTATTTTTTGGAACCATTTTTTTCAATTAAGCTACCTACAATTCCTTTAGGAACAATTATGGTTGCGGCTATGAAAAGAAATCCATAGAAATACCACCAGTACTCTGGCATAGACTCAGAAAAACTTGTTTTTGCATAATTGATAATTATGGCTCCTACAATAGGTCCTAGTAAAGTGGCTCTTCCACCAATAGCTACCCATATTACAAATTCGGTAGACATTAAAATACTCATTATAGACGGAGAAATGATTCCAACAATTGGAACAAATAAGGCTCCTGCTACACCCGCTATTGCAGCTGAAGTGGCAAGTGTAAGGATTTTAAATGAATCAGTCTGATATCCTAAGAACCTAAGTCTTGTTTCACGGTCTCTGATGGCTTTGATAATGATTCCTCCATGTGTTTTTAGCATGAATTTTACAATAAAGTAGATGGCAACTAAAAAGAGAACCGTAATAATATATAATATTTTAATTAAAATCGGGTCGCTCAATGAAAGGCCAAATAATCCGTTAAAACCAGTGATCCCATTAGAACCTCCGGTGAAGCCTTGCTGTCCTACAAAGAGGATAGACATGATTAAAGTTATCGCCTGACTAATGATGGTAAAATATACTCCTTTAGTTCCTGATTTAAAAAGAGGAATTCCTACCAGTAAAGATAATGTTACAGGTAAAATAATTACCATAGCCAAAGCAAAAGGGAGGTATTGAAATGGTTTCCAGAACCAGGGTAACGTTTCTATTCCGGACCATTCCATAAAATCAGGCAGTGGCTGGGATTGTAGTTTCAGATACATTGCCATAGCATATCCGCCTAATGCAAAATAAACACCATGTCCAAGACTCAAAATACCGGTATAACCCCATAAAAGATTGATAGATATCGCAACTATGGAAAAGACTAAAAATTTACTTAGTAATGAAAGACGGAAATCAGAGAAGACAAATATTGGGATAATTACCAATAAAGCAATTGATAAAATAAAGATTGTTTTTTGTTTCATTTTTTATAATTCAAAAGATTAATCAATAGTACGGTCTTTCATAGGAGATAGTCCCTGAGGTTTGTATTGAAGTGTAACAAGCACTAAACATAAAATAATCACTTTGGCCATACTCGAAGTAGTAAAGCTTTCTATAAAAGGGCTACTGATTCCAATTAATAGTGCTCCAAGAATAGAGCCTCTAAGGCCTCCTATTCCTCCCAGGATCACTACTAAGAAGGTATCTATAATATAATTTTGACCTGTAGATGGTCCGATGGAGCCAAGCATTGAAATACAAATTCCGGCAATTCCGGCAAGACCGCAACCAAATGAAAAAGTAAAGGAATCGGCTTTCTTTGTATTGATACCAATGCATGCGGCCATAGAACGATTTTGCATTACCGATTGTAAAATTCTGCCTTTTGGGGTTTTATATATAAAATAATATACAAATAAACATACCATAACAGATATAAAGATGATTAAAATCCTATTGTAAGGCAGAGTGATATTTTGTGTTATTTTCCAGCCGTTGTTTAGTATTTTAGGCATCGGAGCATTTACGTTATTAGACCCGAAGATGTTTCTTGCTATTTGCTGCAGAATTAAACTAACTCCCCAGGTAGCTAAAATGCTGTCTAAAGGTCTGGCATATAGTCTTTTTATTATAAATTTTTCAACTAGGAATCCTATCCCGAAAGAGAGTAAAAAAGAGAGTAAAAAGGCTATAGCTAATGTAGTCCAGGAACCTTCACTACCAAAAACTAAACTCACAATGTAGCTGCTGTAGCATCCAATCATTATAAATTCGCCATGAGCAAAATTGATGACTCCCATCATCCCGAAAACAATACTCAATCCAATTGCTGTAAGTAAAAGAATTGAACTGATACTTAATCCATTAAATAAAAATGGTAGAAATTCTCCCATAACTTTTTGTATAAAAGGCAAATTGATTACATCGGTTTAATATTACTTCTGTAATCTATTTGCTAGAATTAATTTTTAAAATAAAGTAACGCCCAGTAATCCTGTCATTGTATGATTAATTGGGCTGGCAACTGCTCCTGCGCTTGCTTTTATGCTATAATTATCAGTAATTTTTATAGGTTTACTAATATTAACTCCGATTTCGTTAAAACCTGAGCTTTTAGCATCTGTTACAGCTTTATCTGTCCATTGCCAAAAAGTATTACCATTATCACTGTTTAAAGCAAAACCATAAGAAACATAAGGAGTAACAGTAATGTCATTCTCTAAACTAAAGTTATAAGATGCTTTAAAATATGAAGAGTATGTTTGAGAACCATCAGTATTTCTGTCTCTACCTCCAATAATTGTTGCAAGAAATAAATTTAAGCCTGTTTTAGGTACCGAATAGCCAACTGATAAATCAAAGAAGTGTCTGGTACCTTTTCCTAAATGGAAATAATTGGCTTGTGTGTGATTTCCGTATCCGGCATATGCAGGAGAGGCGGTATAATCACTATAATTAAATATATCCCATAATGAAATTGTAAAGCCTGATTTTGAATAAGAAATATAAGTATCTACATCTTTCCATATTCCGGCTAATCCATATCCATTCCAGGTACCTACTTCCAGTCCTCGGTATTTAAAACTGGCTTGTGCAGCTATAATTGGGTCTGGGCCAACAGCATATCCTCTCCAGTACCATTGATTATGAAGGGAAGCGGTGAAGTCAAATTTTCCTTTTTCTTGTGCGAAGAACAGAGTTGTGCTTAATAAAGCAACAAGTGTGAATAATATCTTTTTCATATATGGTCGTATATGGGTGTGTTTTTAGTGTGTTTTTTTAGTTATTGAATGTTTCCCGGAGCAATAACTTTTTTAGTTGTTGCAATGCTAGGGAAAGGGTCGGCTTTAATCATTTCAGGTGATTGATACATAATGTCAAATTGACCTTTGTCGTTTGCTTTACCAATCATGAAGTTTTTAATTGTGTGATTTGTAACAGGGTCAATTGATACTTTTCCTTCAGGTGCGTCAAAGCTAACTCCTCCAATAGCTTTTTGTACCTCTGCAGGTTCAAATGATTTTGCTTTTTTAACTGCCTCAGCCCAGATATATACTCCAAAGTAAGCAGCCTCAATAGGGTCATCGGTAACTTTGTCGGCACCATATTTAGCCTGATAAGCTTTAATGAATTTTTCGTTTGCCTCTCCTTTCGTACTCATGAAATAGTTCCAGGCAGTTAATTGGTCTTTCATAATATCTACACCAATTCCTTTTAATTCTACCTCGGCAATTGAGAATGACATGCAGGTTACAGCCGGAGCAACTAATCCGTTAGATTTCATTTGTTTGAAGAAACCAATGTTACTATCACCATTAATAGTATTCAATACAGCATCGGCACCTGAGTTTTTGATTTTTTGAACTATAGAGGAAAAATCAGTATGTCCCAGTGGAGCATATTCTTCTCCTACAACTTCATAGCCTTCTTTTTTAAGTTTGGCTTTGATAATTTTGTTAGCTGTTCTTGGGAAAACATAATCTGAACCTACTAAGAAGAATTTTTTCTTTCCTTCTTTAATTAAATAATCCACAGCAGGAAGGATTTGTTGGTTAGGAGCTGCTCCAGTATATATTATATTTTTGGAAGCTTCCATTCCTTCGTACTGAACAGGATAGAATAAAAGGTTGTTTTTAGTTTCAAAAACCGGCAAAACAGCTTTTCTGCTAGATGAAGTCCAGCATCCAAAAACAGCTTTTACTATGTCCTGATCGATTAATTTTGTAGCTTTTTCGGTAAATGTTGGCCAGTCTGAAGCACCATCTTCTACGATTGGCTCAATTTTTTTTCCTAAAACACCTCCTGCGGCATTAATTTCTTCTATTGCTAAAAGGGTAGCGTTTTTACAGTCTGTTTCGGAAATCGCCATTGTTCCGGATAAAGAATGTAGAATACCTACTTTTATTGTTTCGCCGCCTTCGTTGCTTTCAGAAGAACCGTTTTTTTTACATGAAGCAAATAATGCTAAAGCCGTAAATGTCAAAATGATTTTTCTCATAAGTTTTTATTTATTTTTGGTTATTGAGGCGGTAAAATTATAATTATTTTAATAAGACCCCTAAAAAAATAGGGGGTTGGCGGTAAGAATTATGGTATTTTTATTTAAAGACCCCTATTTTTTTGTATTTTATTTTTGAAATGATTTTTTTTGAGAAAATAATATTTAAGGGTATTTAATTGAAAATGTTAATCCAAAGATTCGGATTTCAATAAAAAATAATGATATTTTTGTAATGTAAAGATTAAATATAGACCATGCACTTAAGCCCAAAAGAAACAGAAAAATTACTCTTGCATCTGGCCGGAGAATTAGCTCATAAAAGAAAAAAGAGAGGACTTAAATTAAATTATCCCGAAGCAATTGCTTTAATAAGTTCAGAACTTTTAGAGGCAGTAAGAGACGGTAGAACTGTTGCCGAACTTATGCAATATGGGACTACAATTCTTAGTCGTGAAGATGTAATGGAAGGAGTACCGGAAATGATACATGATATTCAAATTGAAGCTACTTTTCCGGATGGAACTAAATTAGTAACCGTTCATAATCCAATTAAATGATACCAGGAGAATATATTTTAAAAGAAGGTGCTGTTGAAATTAACAGCAATAAAAGAACTATAAGTCTGGAAGTAGTTAATACCGGCGACCGTCCAGTTCAGATTGGTTCTCATTTTCATTTTTTTGAAGTCAACAAAAAAATGGATTTTGACAGGATGAAAGCCCTTGGAATGCGATTAAATATTGCTGCCGGAACTGCAGTACGTTTTGAACCAGGTGAAGAGAAAGAAGTAGAATTAGTTGAAATAAGCGGAACCAAAACTATTTTTGGATTTAATAATTTAATTGATTCCAATATAAACTCAATAGATAAAGAATTAATTCAGGAGAAATTAAACCAATTTCTAAAACCTTAGATTTTAATATGAGTGTAGAGATAAACAGAATAAAGTATGCCAACATGTTTGGTCCAACTGTTGGCGATAAAATCCGATTGGCTGATACGGAATTATTCATTGAAATTGAAAAAGATTTTTCGGTTTATGGTGAAGAAGCTAAATTTGGGGGAGGTAAGACCATCCGTGATGGAATGGCACAATCTGCAAGAGCAACAAGAAGCGAAGGAGTTCTGGATTTTGTAATTACCAATGCTGTGATTATTGATCATTGGGGAATTGTAAAAGGCGATATTGGAATCAAGGATGGAAAGATTGTAGGAGTAGGAAAAGCAGGGAATCCGGATACAATGGACGGAATTACTGAGAATATGATAATTGGAGCCTCAACCGAAGTGCATTCCGGAGCAGGTTTAATAGTTACTGCCGGAGGTATAGATACCCATATTCATTTTATATGTCCGCAACAAATAGAACATGCCTTATATAGCGGAGTAACCACAATGATAGGGGGAGGAACGGGACCGGCCGATGGAACAAATGCCACTACTGTAACTCCTGGTGCCTGGAATATTCAAAAAATGCTGGAAAGTGCCGAAGCTTTTCCAATGAATTTAGGTTTTTTTGGAAAAGGAAACTGCTCTACACTAGCTCCTTTGGAAGAACAAATTGAAGCGGGAGCATTAGGTTTAAAGATTCATGAAGATTGGGGAGCTACTCCTGCAACAATTGATGCATCTTTGAAAATAGCTGACAAATATGATATTCAGGTTGCAATTCATACGGATACACTTAATGAAAGCGGGTTTCTTGAAGATACAGTTAAGGCTATCGATGGAAGAGTAATTCATACTTTTCATACTGAAGGTGCTGGTGGCGGACATGCGCCAGATATTATTAAAGCAGCAATGTATCCTAATGTATTGCCTTCCAGTACCAATCCAACGCGCCCATTTACCATTAATACAATTGATGAGCATTTAGATATGCTGATGGTTTGTCATCATTTAGATAAATCCGTTCCTGAAGATGTTTCTTTTGCTGATTCCAGAATTCGTCCTGAAACTATAGCTGCCGAAGATATATTGCATGATTTGGGTATTTTTAGTATGATGAGTAGTGACTCTCAGGCAATGGGAAGAGTAAGTGAAGTTGTTATAAGAACTTGGCAGACAGCTCATAAAATGAAAGTTCAAAGAGGGTTTTTATCTGAAGATGAAGCTAATAATAACGACAATTTCAGAGTTAAAAGATATGTTGCAAAATACACCATAAATCCTGCAGTCTCTCATGGGATTTCTAAGCATGTAGGTTCTATAGAATCTGGTAAATTAGCCGATTTAGTATTGTGGAAACCCGCTTTATTCGGAGTTAAGCCGGAAATCATTATCAAAGGAGGAATGATTATAGCCGGACGAATGGGAGATCCTAATGCCTCAATTCCTACACCACAACCGGTTATTTATCGTCCTATGTTTGGGGCTTTCGGAAAAGCTTTGCATAAAACCTGTGTAACATTTGTTTCTAAAATAGCTATCGAAAATAAAACAATCGAGAAATACCAATTAAATAAAATAATCCTGCCTGTTGAAAATTGTCGCAACATAGGGAAAAAGGATTTGATTCATAACGATAAAACGCCAAATATTGAAGTTAATCCTGAAAATTATCAGGTAAGGGTTGATGGAGAGCACATAACCTGTGAACCTTTGAAAGAAGTACCAATGGCACAACGATATTTTTTATTTTAAATGATTATAACCAATAAAATAAAACAGGAAGCCCTTAGTCCTGAATCTAAAATAGAAGTTTTAATAGATTTTGAATGGTTTGAAGTTAATAAACGTATCCAGCATAAGATTGCCAGGGACGGAAAGAATTTCCGGTTTAAATTTTTGAATGAAAATCCGAATTTACAACAGGGAGAGGTTTTATATCAGGAAGCTGACAAAAATTATCGGGTTAATATTCTGCCTTGTGAGTGTCTGGTTATTATTCCTAAAAATAATTTCGAAACAGCTTCAGTTTGTTATGAAATAGGAAACAAACATTTGCCTTTATTTTATGAGGAACAAGCTTTACTGGTTCCGTATGAAAAGCCTCTTTTTCGTCAGCTTATAGCTATGGGTTTTGAAGTTCATGAGCAAAAAAGAATTTTGCTAACACCTTTAAGAACCTCAGTTGCGCCTCATGGAGAAAGTGGAACTTTGTTTTCTAAAATAATGAATTTAACTCAAAAATAATGAAAACTTCTTTGCTACATTTATTGCATTTGTCTGATCCTACTTTACCCATTGGCGGTTTTTCTCATTCTTATGGTTTGGAGACTTACACTCAAAAGGAAATAGTAAAATCAGTTGAAAGTGTGCACTTATTTTTAACAGAAATTTTATCCCATAGTGTTTTACATAATGAGGCTGCTTTTATTAGTCTTGTATTTGATGCCTGTGAGCAAAATAATTGGGATAAAATTATCGAGCTGGACAGTTTGTGTAATGCTTCTAAACTACCAAAGGAAATCAGAACAGCCAGTCAGAAATTAGGGGTTCGTCTGATGAAAATTTTCAGCCCTTTAATTCAAACAGATTTAACCGCCAGGTTAGAATCAGCCCTAAAAAACAAAAGTATTTATGGGCATTATTGCATTTTATATGCGATTTATGCTTATGAATTACAAATAGGAAAAAAAGAGACCTTAGAAGGTTTTTTTATAATACGGCTATTGGTTATATTACTAATGCGGTAAAATTAATTCCTCTGAGTCAGGATTCAGGTCAGGTATTGCTGTTTCAATTATTAACCCTTTTAGAGAACCTAGCTGAAAAGGCCTTAAAACCTAATATGGATTTAATTGGAATTAGTGCAACAGGCTTTGACATCAGGGCTATGGAACATGAAAACTTATATTCACGATTATATATGTCTTAAAATAAAAAGATGGAAAGAAGTTATATAAAAATAGGAGTGGCTGGTCCTGTAGGATCAGGTAAAACAGCTTTAATAGAACGATTAACAAGAGAATTAGCAGCTAAATATTCATTAGGAGTTATAACAAATGATATATATACTCAGGAAGATGCTGATTTCTTGACTAAAAACAGTTTGTTGCCAGCGGAACGAATCATAGGGGTGGAAACAGGAGGTTGTCCTCATACAGCAATTCGTGAAGATGCAAGTATGAATTTAGAGGCAGTAGACGAATTGGTAGAGCGATTCCCGGAAATTGAACTGGTTTTTATTGAAAGTGGGGGCGATAACCTTTCGGCTACCTTTAGTCCGGACTTAGCAGATTTAACCATTTTTGTAATTGATGTTGCCGAAGGAGATAAAATTCCAAGAAAAGGCGGACCCGGAATTACAAGAAGTGATTTGTTAATGATTAATAAAATTGATTTAGCTCCGTATGTTAATGCCGATTTAGGTGTAATGGAACGTGATGCGCGTAAAATGAGAAACGGAAAGCCATTCGTATTTACTAACTTAATGAAAAAAGAAGGATTAAATGACGTAATTGGATGGATACAAAAGTACGCTCTTTTAGAAGAGGTAAATGAACCTAATTTAGTCAGATGATTTCAAAAGTTATCGTAGAATCTGAAGTAAAGAATGGTATCACCCAATTAAAATCGGTGTTTTTTAATACTCCTTTTAAAGTTGTAGATATTCGGGAAGATAAAAAAAAGCCGTTATTAGAACTAATCTTAATGAGTTCTTCACCGGGTGTTTTAGATGGCGACGAATTGTATTTTGAATATATTCTGAATGAAAATAGCCAATTAGAGATTACGACCCAATCTTTTCAAAGATTGTTTACAATGGAGAAAGGTGCTTTTCAGGAAACAAAAGTTTTGATAAAAGAAAATGCTTTTTTATCCTATTTGCCGCACCCAAGCGTACCTCATAAAGGTTCTGATTTTAAAAGTAATAACACGATTTATTTGGAAAAAAATGCATCTGTTCTTTGGGGTGAAATTTTTACCTGCGGCAGGAAATTAAAAGGAGAGGTTTTTGAATTTACAAAGATGCAGTCTTTGACAAAAGTATATCAGGAAGATAAACTGGTATTTTTTGAGAATTTATATCTGAATCCTTCCGAATTTAATCCGATTAATCTAGGGCAGTTAGAAGGATTTACTCATCAGTTAAGTTTGTTTTTTCTGCATCAGTCTATTGATGTAAAAAAAATGAAAAGTGAATTAGATTTATTTTTGAAAGATAAAAATTGCGTGTTTGGAATTTCTGAAGCACCTGCAAATGGTCTCGTGATAAAAATTTTATACAACAAAGCCGAAAAATTAATGTCCTGGATGAAGGAAATAACTAAAATAATAAAACAGTATGGACTTTAATATAATCTGTTTTACGGTAATCATGATTAGTGCAATACATACCTTTAGTGGTCCCGATCATTATTTGCCTTTTATATTTTTATCCCGTTCTAAAAAATGGAGTTTGAAAAAAACACTTTTCTGGACTTCTTTATGCGGATTAGCTCATGTTTTAAGTTCTATTGTTTTAGGAATAGCAGGTATTTTTTTAGGTTGGACTTTAAAAAAAACCTTTCATATTGAGACAATTCGGGGTGGATTTGCATCCTGGATGTTGTTTGTTTTCGGATTGATGTATGTTTTATACGCTCTTTATAATATTAATAAAAACAAAATTCATAAGCATTTTGACGCTTCAGAAGAGGGTGAAATTTATGTTTTCGAACACCAACACGGACAAGCCATTGCTTCTAATCAGCGTTTTAAAGTAACTCCCTGGGTAATGCTTTTTATTTTTGCATCAGGACCCAGTGAACCAATGATTCCATTAATAATTTATCCGGCAATAGATTATTCGCTATTTGAAGTTGGGATTCTAATTGTAATTTATACTTTGGTAACCGTGTTAACAATGTTAAGCATGGTTATGATTGGTTTTTTTGGAACTAATTTTATTAATTATAAAGGTTTTGAAAAGTTTATAGAGTTAATCAGCGGTTCGATTATATTAATTTGCGGTTTTGGAATGATATGGCTTGGCTGGTAATTTTTTTGATTAAAAAGAATTCTTTAATTAAATGTTACCCAGTCAAACAGAGCATAATTTTGTATTGTTGGGATATGGTCACCAATAAAATTAAGATTTTCAACACTACAGAAAATTTTAAATTTAGTACTTGATCCGTAGTTAAGAGTCGTTGAAGTTATAACAGTATCATCTATTTTCCAGTTTACAACATATTTTTTCTTGTTGTTTAAAGTTAAATGAATACTGAAAGTGTACCATTGTCCTCTTTTGATTTTTGTTTGAAAAGAATGGGAAGGATTAGCCTGAGAAGTGGCATAAACGATAAGATCATCTGCAACAGCGTTTAATTGTTGGCGTATAGCTGTATTGCCGTAACCAATTTCAAAATCGAGTTCATGTGTATCATCGCTGTATAAAAAAGCTCCAATACTTGCGCAATCACCTACACCCATTTCAGGAACATAAACACGCCAGGAATATGTTCCGGCAGCATAAGTGGAAACCGATTTTACTTTGGTTCTGTCCCAGGTATTGGCATTGGTAAATATATGAAGCACGCCATTATCAATCCAGTAATTTGGATTTCCTGCCTGAGTAGCATCATCCCATTCGTTTAAATCGTTAAAATCCCATCTTTTTGAAGTATTTGTAGGTGTTTTCGAATTACCGGATCTGGCCATTTCTAAAGAATTGGATATTGATTTGTTTACAATTTGTGTTCCTTCAACGCTATCTTCATCAGAACAGGAAAATAAAAGCATTCCAAGAGCTAAGCAAGCTACTTTATAAAAAACAGATTTCATACTATTTTGGTTTAGAGTTGGTTAGCGTAAATATACACAATTATTATAATAGTCTATAATAGCTTTACCTTTCAATAAAATATCGGCACCAATAATCCCATCTACTGTTTTTACTTTATAGGCTGTCAGGGCTTCATTGACATGTGACATGTCAAAGATGATCAAGTCAAAGTCGTTGTTTTTCCATGTGCCTAATTGTAATTTGTTTTCTTTGGCAGTTTGTGTGTGCATTCCAGTAGCCCCAGCCCCAGATGCTTTCGTATTTGAATCTTCTGCTTGGAGTTGAAAAAGTTCAATACGTTCAAAACCTACACAACTATTGGAAGCTCCTGTATCCAGAATAAAACGACCTTCCACTCCGTTGATTTTGGCTTTAATCAGCAGGTGTTGGGTTTTAGTAATCTTGAATTTTACTTTTTTATATTTTTCCTTTTTTAGGACTTCTTGCAGCTTTTTCATTTTTATATCGGATAAAAAGCCAAATTAAGGCAATTACGAATAGAATTCCCAATACAATGTACGTATAATTTGTTGGGGTTTTATTGTTTTCCAAAGTGCCATAATACACAAAGGCACTCCAGTAATAAGGTGATTTTTTGGCATTAGAAATCTCAGGATTGTTTAAGAAATCTCTTTTGGCATTCGCGTTGGCTTCCAGATAGGATTGACCGTTTTTGATATTTTGGTAAAACGATTCCATAAAAACCGAAGTGGTGTAATCATTCACTTTCCATAAAGAAAACAGCAAGTTTTGCGCTCCGGCCCATTGAAATCCGCGAGCAATACTCATGGCACCTTCAGATTTATAGAGTTTGCCAATTCCCGTTTCACAAGCACTTAATACCACCAAATCAGGTTGGATTTTTAAATGATACAATTCCGAGTATAGAATATCCTGATCGTAAAATTTGATACTTGCTGGTGCTAGGATGTCTCCAGCATCAGCATGAGTGGAGAGGTGTAAAATGGAATAATTGGCTGCACTATTACTGAAATTTTTGAAATTAGCCGCTTTATTAGTTAAATATTTTCCTTTAAAATTGTGTTGGATGGACTTCATTTCGTTTTTAGAATAGGATAATTCCAATGGGGTTTTCTCAAAAACGGGAAAAACACCTAAAACCGTTTTGTCTTTATTTGTCATTCTGAGTTTGTCGAAGGACAAATAAAATTGCGCTGAGTTTTCATATCCAATATTAAAATCATTCAGCATATAATGCATCTGAGCAAAGTTGGTTGTTTTCGATTCTTTTGTAATTAAGGCTTCAAAAGGAAGAAAATTCAATATACCATCTGGAACTATGATGAGGTTTTTATAGCTAGAATTTTGAGGTAATTTCAGCATTGTATATAAAGAATGTCCATAATGATTGTAACCTGAAATGTTGTCAATTATTTTATTGGCATCACTAAAAAAATCTAAGAATGAAATTATTTTAGGGGTGGCAGTATGGTTATCCCAATAAAAATCCAGTCGTATTCTATTGTTATCCAGAATAAAAAAATACATTTTTTCAAAACCTGAAAAATACTCAATCATCATGGCTTTGTCTTTTTTCAGTTGGGCAAACAAGGATTTGATGTCGATTGTTTCTTTTTCCGAAACGGTATTTTCTGAACGAATTTTTTGAGCGAAAGCATTAATCCATTTTGCTTTTCAATTGCTTCGTTTATTTTTTCAATATTGGCTAAATCGCCTTTTTGTTGTTCTTTTAAAATGATATTACTCCAGTTTTGCAGTTGTTCTAAATGGAGTTTTTCTTTTCTCGAAAGGCTTGTTTTTTTGGATAAAAAACTTTTTAAAACACCTGATTTACTTTGTTCAGCCAATTGAAATGCAGCTTCGATATAGTTTTGTTTAGGTTCTTTTTGGTACAAATGGTAGTAGACAGCGATACACTTTTCAGTGCGCATCCGAACGCGGTTTTGATGGATGATTTTAGAGTTTTCATAAATCATCATATTAGAAAACAATTCTTCGATGTGAAAAGCCAAATTATAAGCTTCTAATGCCTTTTTTTCATGGTTTTGCAGTGAATAAATTGCTGCTCTCAAGTCTAAAGCATCGAGCAAACTGTTTTCGGTATAAAGCGAATTTTGTTCCGGAAGTTCACTTTTTTTAGGGTTGTAATTCGGGATTAAAAGTTTAAAAATGGCTTCAATAGATGCTGTTGCTTCTTTGAGTTTTTGTTGTTTGAAAAACAGCGAAGCTTCTTCATACTTGAATTGGGCTATTTGGCGTGAGCTAAGATTGGGTGTGGCGTAGAAATACTTTCTCGCTTTATCAAAATAGGAATTGGCTACATCAAATCGTAGCCATTGTGCATTGAGAGAAGCTAAATTGCGGTAACAATTGGCTAGTGTTTCACTTTGGATTTTTTCTGATTGTAATAATTGGATAGCTTTTAGATAGGAACTTTCTAATTTGTCAAAGCTATTTGGAACAAATTTTACAGTTAACCCTGGGTTTCTATAATTTAAAACATAACTATTTCCCAAATTATTCCATAAAATCCCTTTTTGAATTTTGGATAGTTTTTCGGTACGAATGGTTTTTTCTAGCAAATCTATCGCTAAATCATTCTTTCCAGAGTTTTGATATACATTCGATAAATTGAGTATTGCCGCTATTTTTTTTGCTTGATTTTTTTCTTGAGTAGCAATGTAATAATATTGTTTTATAGTGTTTTCGGCATTGTCGTAATCACCCAGAATGCTGTACAAGTTGCCTAAAGGTTTTAGGCAATATTCGATAATATCATAATTGCGGAGCTGGTATTTTTGATAGATTTTCCATGCTTTCTCGTAACTGGAAACGGCTTTTTGAACTTCGTTAAATTGATTTTCGTAATAGGCTTTGTTGCAATTTAGTATAACAATTGCTAGTAGTTCGTCTTTGGTTTTCGGTTTTGGATTTTTCCAAAACGCTGCTTCAGTAGTAGAGAGTTGGTTTAAATTTTCTGCTGTTGGATTGGCTACAAAAGAGTCAATGGCATTGTAGATTTTGTCTTCAGGGCTAAGTTGGTTTTGCCCAAAAATAATCAGGTGAAAAAGGAGTAGAAAAAAGAAAAAAGTCTTTTCATAGATAGTTGTTTCACAAAGATACACAAAGCATTGCACGAAGATTCACTAAGTTTTATTTAACCATATACCCGCCTGCCGGCGAGGCAGGAGTTATATAAGTTTTTGAAAGTTAACTAAGTGTTGAATAGGTCATGTAAGTTATTTTCATTTTATGAAAATTAAAATCTGTGTAAATCAGTTTTATCTGTGTCATCTGTGTCCCAAAAACTAAAACTTCCATATTCCATACACCTGAACATAATTAAAATTATCTTTGAAATTCATCACATAACGAGCGCCTAAACTTGGTCCGATGCGTGCAAAACCTAGAGTTAAGTCAAATAATAATCCCGATTTAAAATTAGTGAAAGTTTTGCTGTTACTTATGGTGTTTTCTTGAGTATTTATAATAGGAGAACCAGGTTTTTCAGATTCAAAAGTTTCAATTTTGGTGTAGCGTTCTTCTTTTTGCGAGGCATTAATATTCGCTTGAACACCAGTTCCTATACCGATATAATTATTGATGTTATAACGAATTAATAGTGGAATTTCGTTGTTGAAATTGGAATAACCCAGTGTTGATGTTGTACGTGTAGGTTGACGAACTCCATTAGAAGTGGTGCTAAAACCATTGGTAACGGTGGTTTCAGAGGTAAACTCGTGTTTGCTGTTGATTAATTCGGCTTGCCAGTAAAAACGATAAGATTTGTATGGAGAAATGGTGGCAGCCACAAAATAACTGCTAGATTTATCTAAATTAGGATAGATGTTGTAACCGGCCTTTGCACCAATAGAAATTCCGGGTAAGAATCGGGTAGTGGCGTAATTGGTAATAATAGGCTCGTTCTTATCAAAGAAAATAGATGTTCTACTCTTGGTGTTTACTTTGTGGAAGTCCTTGTTGAATTTCATCGAGTATTTTACAAAACCTTTAGTACTGTCTTTTTCTCTTACATTTTTTTGTTCGCTTCCCGGTAAATAAATGTTTTTGAAGGTAAAAAAGATTTGTTTTTGTTTGATTATAGTATCTAAACAGCTAGTAGTAGGGGCTTCGTCTTTTGGACAAATTGGGCATTCGGGATACATGCCTTCTATTTTGAAAGTTTTTTTGTCAAACATATCTGGAATATCGGTTTCTAAACGAATCATTCGAGCTGGGCCTTCACCATTGTTTTGAAAGCGTGTTTTGAAATTTACTCTTTTAAAACGGACGAAACGATAATTCATAAAACTTCCGTTAGAGCCCATTTTGTTAGGGTCGTGCGAAGTGACGATTTCCATTTCCAGATTTTTTACTTTATGATTTTTATAACTACGATTAGGAACATAAATACCACGCATAGTGATGGTTGCGCTGGTGTCTTTAAGCATTTCTGGAGTGGTTTTAAAGGTGTAAAAACATTACGAGTTTCCTGCGGATTCGCATCGTCAAATTCAAGTATGGAAACGTTTTTGAATGTTATATGTGCATCAGCAAGGGAGGCCTCTAAATCTTCTTCTGTGGTGGTGTTTTCGTATTTTTTTATTGGCAAATTGCTGTTAGAAGCCACAAAAGTGTTGGATTGGTCGGTATCTGTAATACTAGCAAAAGTATTTTCTTTAATTTCTCTTTCGCCGGCATAGGTGCGAAAATCAGAGAGTACAAAATTGTTGTCTTTGTATTGTTTTTCGTTGTAAAACAGATAAATTTTTCCGCTGCTCACATAATTTTCTAGGTTTTGATAACTTAAAATTACTTCCATTTCTTGATCAGGAATAGGATCGCAATTTTTTTGTAGTACAAAGCCATTTTGATCAGCAACGGATGCAATTTCGTCAAAATTTTTATCTGGTAAATCATTTACGACTACTTTTTTAGGTCGGGTAGCCGGCGGTTTTCCGTTGTCGTAATTGTTAGTTACCGTTAATCGGGTGTTGTAAGTTCCTTTGTTTTTATACGTATGCTTGGGTTCGGCAGCTTTGCTATAGGTGCCATCGCCAAATTCCCATAAATAAGAAAAACTTGGTTTGGGTGCTCCTGCAATTGGTATCAGTGGAGGAGTTTCGGGTTTGAAAAGCACAGTGTTTCCATTTTGACTGTAGTTGATCGTAGCTCTTCTGGTGATGGTGTCCTTGATTTTTTTTTGGGAGTAGGAGACTATAGAAATCAGAACAAAGAAAATAGATACTAGTGGTTTCATATATGTGAAATTTATTCTTTAGTGGTCATATATGTTATCGCCTTTTATTTATCGGTGTTTGCTTTCGCAAACTAGTTGTTTGTGGCGATTTCATAATCAAATCTGGTTTTAGCCCTGATGGAAGCGGCATCCTTTTATTGCTTTTTTTAATACATAGAAGATTGCTTCGCCTGTTCGCTTCGCTTGAGTCAGCGTACAGCAGGAATAGCTACTAATTTTTTTGGTTTGGTTTTTTAAAAATCTTTTAAAAATAGAAAAAAGTGATGAGCAAATCATCACTTTTTTCAGAAATTAAATTTGGGAATCTTTATTGGATCGCATTTATTGCGGCAATTAATTGGGCTTCGGTACCTACAGTAGTTTCTGCCATTGTGAAAGTGTATACATCATTTGCTTGAACAGTTACTCCTTTGATAGCATATCTCCAGTTGCCATTTTCTTCCGTTACAAAGATTACGTGGCAAGCTAAACCTACTGGAATTTGACCGTAATGTTCGCTAAATAATCCTTGAGCAGTGTAGGTGTCTAATTTGGCTAGAGCATTTGTTCCTTCTCCATCGTATGATAAGTAGATAGCACTGTTTGTGTTGTCGTATCCTTCTGGAGCATCAGCAAGAATAGTAGTTTTAGGTCTTGGGTCACTGTAAAATTTATCTACGTTAGTCCATCCAAAGTTTCCAAAGCTTACATAGTAGTTGTTTCCTTCACCCTGTACACCACCTTTTCCACCATTAGTTCCGTCAGCTTTACGAGCATCTTGCCAAGCTAAGTTTCCTTCGTCGTCAATAATACCTTTCCACAATGTCATCGTTGGATCTACACCTCCAGTTAAATTCGCAGGTACTAATAAAGTCATATTACAAGTAGTAGCTAATTCTTTTCCGTTTTGAGTTGCTTTGACAAAGAATTCTCCTCCTGAAATTAATAAGTTTCTTTTTCCATCAGGCAAAATTCCCATTGTTGGTTTGTTAGTAACTAACATGTTTCCTTTGTCAAATAACTCTACATATTCGATTTTTACTTCACCCGTTACTGGATTTCCGTCTTTAGTTAAGCAATTTCCGTTGATGGTTAATTTTACTCCTTTTTTAGAAGTCAAGGTTACAGCACCATCTCCGGCATTGATTGTAAATTCTTGTTTGATTTTGTCTAAAGCAACTTGTCTTACATTTGCAAATTCGGCTGCAGTTGCTGGAGTTTCTACTGTTTCTTCGTCGTTACAACTTACGAATGATAATGCTGCTAAAAATAAAAGTCCGATTGTTTTAAAATTTCTTTTCATGATTTCTTGGTTTTAATATTGTTAAAAATGATTTTCTTGTTTTATACTGTTATATCAATTCGGTTTTAAAATTGTTACCCCAGTATTTTAATTTTTTTGTTTTTAATTTTTTGTTTCTGTTGTTATATCAATTACTTTGATTTTTTGTTACCCTTTAATCTGAATTTATTTCAGATTCTTTTTAAAAAACTTTTTTTAATTCTGTTTTCTATTGGTATATCAACAAGGTTTAAAAATTGTTACCCTAGTATTTTAATTTTTTTTCAAAAGGATTTTTTTTCAATGTTTAAGAGCGTTTATATTGCTATATCAATAGGAGTTTCGAATTGTTACCCCTTTTTTTTTATTTTTTTATACTTCTAAACATTTTTCTTCAAATACATTTCCGTCTTCATCAATTGCAATAAGGATTTCTTTTTTAGGGATATGTGTTAGTGTACAGTAGATCCAGACGATTGACCAAATACCAATGGTGAGAATAAAAAGACTTAGGTGTAAATTGTGATTAATCTTTTTTTGTTCTTTTGTTAATACAACATACGGCAATTTGCTATTGTATTCAGTGATTATAAAGCCTGCTTTTACTTTTTTTGAAAGTTTCTTTGAAAATTTTTGAGAGGAATAAGTACTGATTTCCATGAATTCTAAATTTTGATTTTTTATATATCCAATTGGTTCTGCAAATGTTACCTGTGTACTTCCTAATTATTTCAGGATTCTTTTTTACATTAGCATATAAATTTTTTACTATGTCAAAAAATGTATTGCATCCTGATCAATATCTAATAGAAGGATTGGCGAATAATGATTCGGCAATTATTCGGTCTATTTATAAGAAGTTTGTTCCAAAAGTGGTTTCTTATATCAGGAACAACTCTGGCGATGAAGATCAGGCACAAGATGTGATTCAGGAAATCATGATTTTGTTATTCAATCAGGCTAAAGCCAAACAATTGCAATTGACTTGTCCTTTTGATGCCTACTTTTTTTTGTTATGTAAAAGAAGATGGTTAAATGAGCTTAAAAAAAGTTCTAATAAAGGGGTAACAATTTCCGAGGATTTTACATCTACTAATGAACCCACAGAAGAAATGGTGGCGCAAACAGAAGTCTTTGAAGAAAAGCAACAACTGTTTGATGCAATGTTTCAGCGATTAGGCGAAAAATGTCAGGAAGTTTTAAGGTTGAGTTTTACTTTAAAATCCATGGAAGAAGTTGCCGAGAAACTCAATGTAAGTTATGCTTATGTTCGAAAGAAAAAATCGCTATGCACAGGCCAGCTGACACAATGGATTCAAGAACATAGTAGTTTTAAATCATTAAAATAGTAAGGAGCCATGAAAGACGAGAAATACATCTTATTCGACCAATATTTGCAAGGCGAATTATCTGGGGAAGCACGCTTGAATTTTGAACAACAACTTTCAGAAAACAAAGAACTAGTCTCGGAATTTGAGACTTTCAAAGAAGTTCAATTGCAATTAGCAACCAAATTTGATTTTGCTGTAGATAGAGATACTTTCGAAGCTAATTTGAAAAAGATTTCAGAGGAACATTTTAAGCCTAAAAAAGCGAAGGTGATTTCAATGCAAACCTGGACGTATTTAGTTGCGGCTTCTGTGGTATTGTTGTTCGGATTGTTTTTGTTTAATCCTGATTCGAAACCCAGTTTTGAAGAGTACAATCAATATGAAACCGCTTATTTGAGCGAAAGAGGAGCGGTAATCGAAAGTTTGAAACCAGCCGAAGCAGCATTTAATGCTAAAGATTATAAAAAGGCTATTCCCCTTTTTGAATCTATTTTAAAAACAAATAAAACGGCCGAAATACAGTATTTTTATGCCGTTTCTTTGTTAGAAAATAACCAAATCAAGCAAGCCGAAGCGGAGTTTAATGCGTTGAAATCAGGAAATTCAATTTACAAAAATAAAGCGATTTATGGTTTAGCTTTAGCCAAATTAAAACAGAAAGACTATAAAGGATGCAAAGAAATCTTAGTAACTATTCCATCCGATTATGAAAACTACGATAAGGTTCAGGAGTTGTTAGATAAGCTGGATTAAACAGAAGATTCAAATTACTAAGGCACAAAAGAGTAAGGATATTTTACACTTTTGTGCCTTTTTTTGGTTTAAAATGATTTTTAAATAAAAAAAACGGCTCTTTTGTGTTGATTTCTTATAAAACTTTAGAACTTTGCGCTTTTAAAAATTACCATTGGAAACTAAATTAATTATTACCGATACGCATACCCATTTGTACAGCGAAGAATTTGATCAGGATAGAGACGAAATGATGCATAGAGCTTTTGAAGCTGGAGTAACACGTTTTTTTATTCCCGCTATCGATTCGGCTTATACCGTTGCTATGTACGATTTGGAACAAAAATATCCTGAAAATATTTTTCTGATGACTGGAGTGCATCCTACGCATGTGAAAGAGAATTATGAAGAGGAGTTGCAACATGTAGAAGCAGAATTAGCAAAGCGAAAATTCTATGCTATTGGCGAAATTGGAATTGATTTGTATTGGGATAAAACCCATCTGAAAGAACAACAAATCGCTTTTAAAAGGCAGATTCAACTTTCTAAAAAATACCAATTACCTATTGTTATCCATTGTCGTGATGCTTTTGATGAAGTTTTTGCCGTTTTAGAAGAAGAAAAATCAACTGATTTATTTGGGATTTTTCATTGTTTTTCGGGTACTTATGAGCAGGCTTTACAGGCTTTGTCTTATAATATGAAATTAGGAATAGGAGGAGTGGTAACTTTTAAGAATGGTAAGATTGACCAATTTTTACATCAAATAGATTTAAAACATATCGTTTTAGAGACAGATGCTCCTTATTTAGCACCAGTTCCTTTTAGAGGGAAAAGAAACGAAAGTAGTTATTTAGTCAATGTAATTGATAAATTATCACAGATTTACGGTGTTTCTGGGGAAGAGATTGCGAGAATAACTACTGAAAATTCGAAAGCAATTTTTGGGATTTAATGTAGAATTCGCTAAAATATAATATTTTTTTTGTTCATTTGTTTTTCTAACTAATACCAAAATGCAAAAGTTTGACGAGATTCGGCCTTATTATGATTCCGAAATAAATAAAGCCCTAAAAGGAGTGATTCATCATCCGATGTTAAAGTCATTGATGAATTTTTCTTTTCCTGATGTAGCCGATGAGGTTTGGAAAGAACAATTAATGAAGACACATTCCATTCGTGATTTTCAATGTAATTTTATCTATCAATCGGTTCAAAAAGTCTTAGAAAAAAGTTCTGAAGGCTTATCGACTTCAGGTTTCGAACATTTAGAACCTAATACTTCGTATTTGTTTATCTCTAATCATCGAGATATTTTACTAGATACCACTTTGTTAAATGCTACTTTATTTGAGCATGATTTAGTGATGACGGCTTCTGCCATTGGAGATAATTTGGTAAAACAGCCTTTTTTACATGTTTTAGCCAAATTGAATCGAAATTTTTTGGTTCAAAGAGGTCTAGGGCCAAGAGAAATGTTGCAAAGTTCGAAGACGTTGTCTGAATACATCAATCAATTGTTATTGCACGAAAATCGTTCGGTTTGGATTGCGCAACGCGAGGGAAGAACTAAAGACGGAAATGATGCGACCAATCCTGGAGTATTAAAAATGATTGGAATGGCATCAGACGAAGCGAATTTGATGGATTATTTTAAAAAAGTAAAGATTGTTCCCGTTTCTATTTCCTATGAATACGATCCTACTGACGCTTTAAAAATGCCACAATTATTAGCCGAAGCGAATAATGAAGTGTATGTAAAGCAGGAAAATGAGGATTTTATGACCATATTGAGTGGTGCTCTTGGGCAAAAGAAACGCATTTATATTCACATTGGAAAAGTTTTAGATACTGAAATTGATGCTATTGTTGCCGAAAACGACAATGTGAATAAACAGATTCAGGCTTTGGCACAAGTCATTGACGATTCGATTTTGACCAGCTATAAATTGTGGCCAACTAATTATATAGCTTACGATATCTTGAATAATACTGATAAGTATTCGAATCAATATACTGAGGATGAAAAGGCTGTTTTTGTTCGTAGATTAGAAAAACGAATTGACGCTTCAAATCCTATTGCCTTTCAGGGAATATTGGCTATGTACGCTAATCCGGTGGTCAATAAATTGAAATATACCCATGAACTCAAGGACTAAAATTCTTTTAATTTACACTGGGGGAACCATTGGAATGCGCAAGGATTTAAAAACCGGAGCGCTAAAGGTTTTCAACTTTAGTAAATTATTACAAAGAATTCCTGAGTTGAAACAATTGGATTGTGAGATAGAAACCATTTCGTTTCATAATCCAATTGATTCTTCAAATATGAAACCCGAGAAATGGACTGAAATTGCTTCAATCATTGCTTCTAATTATTCCGAATTTGATGGATTTGTGGTGCTTCACGGTTCGGATACCATGTCGTATACAGCTTCAGCTTTGAGCTTTATGCTCGAAAATTTGTCAAAACCAGTTGTTTTAACGGGTTCGCAACTACCTATTGGTGATTTACGCACCGATGCTAAAGAAAATCTCATAACAGCAATCCAAATTGCTTCTTTACAGCAAAATAATAAATCTGTAATTACCGAAGTCTGTCTTTATTTCGAATATAAATTGTATCGCGGTAATCGAACTACAAAGATAAATGCTGAGCATTTTAATGCTTTTGCTTCACCCAATTATCCGGCCTTGATAGAGTCGGGAGTTTATTTAAATTTGAAGTCCGAATTATTTTTAGCCCATAATCCGGCTATGGATTTAATTGTACATAAGGATTTAGATACTAATGTAGTGATCTTAAAATTGTTTCCCGGGATAAATAAAAATGTCCTCTCTGCTATTATTGGAATTCCAAACCTGAGAGGAATTGTATTAGAGACCTACGGTTCCGGAAATGCAACTACTGAAGACTGGTTTTTGAATTTAATCGAAAAAGCCATTGCTAAGGGTTTGCATATTGTGAATGTAAGCCAATGTACCAGCGGAAGTGTCAATATGGGGCAATATGAGGTGAGTTCTGCCTTGAAGCAAATAGGAGTGATTTCAGGAAAAGATATTACTACCGAGGCTGCGATTACCAAATTGATGTATCTGTTGAGTCAAAATATTCCTTTTGGCGACTTTCAGACTGTGTTTGAAACTTCACTAAGAGGAGAAATGTCATAAAAAATGCAATTTGGTTTTTCTAACTCATTTTTTTTTAGGACCAGATAATAGAAAACAAAAACGCTTTAAACCAATGATTTAAAGCGTTTTTGTTTTTAATTTATTCTTAAGTCAATCAATATATTTGACTGCTGTTGTAGTTGGTGTTAATTTCTCAAATCTGAAAATTGACTATCAGCAGCAAATGCAGAATGTGTTTTTTCTACTATTAATTCTTTAGCTAAAGAAAAATTTGCTGATTGTTTGATGTCTAATGATGAGGTGCCTATAGTTACATTGTAATTTCCCGCTTCAGCTATCCAAGCATTTTTTTTAGTAATAAATGATGCTAATTCTTTAGGATTCAATGTTAAAGTTAATGTTTGACTTTCTCCAGGTTGTAATACCTTTGTTTTAGCAAATGCTTTTAATTCTGATGTTGGTTTGTCAATTGTTTTTGAAGGAGCGCTAAGATATAATTGAACCACTTCTTTACCAGCTATTTTACCATTATTTTTTACTGTAACCGTAATATTCATTTTATTTTCAAATGTGTTTGAACTTAATTTAATATCCGAAACGTCAAATGAAGTGTACGACAATCCAAATCCAAATTCATAGGATGGTTTTAATTTAAATGTTGTAAAATAACGATAACCTACGTATATACCTTCCTCGTAGTTTACACTTGTTGGGTTTTCAGCCGGAGTTCCAATCCAGTTTTTAGCAGAAGGAGTATCTTCATATTTTACAGGAAATGTCATGGTTAATTTTCCAGAAGGATTTGTTTTTCCTGTGATAACATCAGCTACTGAATTTCCGCCCTCTTGTCCTGGTTGCCAAGGTAAAAGAATTGCATCTGCTTTATTTTTCCAACTTGCGGTTTCAATAACACCTCCTATATTAAGAACAACTATAACTTTTTTGCCTTGAGAATGAAAAGCTTCAGAAACATTGTCAATTAATTTAATTTCATCATCAGCCAAATTAAAATCTCCATCAATTATACGGTCAGCACCTTCACCAGCATTTCTACCAATTGTTATTAATGCAATTTCGGAAGATTGTGCTTTCTTTTGGATGATTTCTTTGTTTAGGTCTAATTCTAAAATACGCTTAGGGGTTGCCAATAGACCACCTTCCTTTTCACGTCGTTCCATTTCTTTTGCTTTTTGAACGGATGTGTATGGTTTGTACAAATCTTCTAATTCTTTGTCAATTGATAAACCGGCATTGTTTAATCCATCTATAAGTGTAACAGTATATGCTTCGTTAACATCTCCACTTCCGGTACCTCCTGAAATAAAATCATAAGAAGTTATTCCAAATACAGCAATTGGTGTTGCTTTTGAAGTAAATGGTAATGTGTTACCTTCATTTTTTAATAAAATTGTTCCCTCTGCTGCAGCTTGTCTTGTTACTTCTGCATTGGCTTTTAAATTAGGTTTTTCGGAATATTTATAATTATTCATAGAGGGTGATTTTAATGCCAATTCTAATATTCGTGTTAAATTGGTTTCAATCACTTTTGCAGATAATTTGCCATTTCTCATGTTTTCCAAAATAGCCTCTTTCTGGTTATTTGTTCCAGGCATTAATAAATCATTGCCTGCTGATAATTGTGCCGTAACATCACTCACATTTCCTTTTGTAAATGGAGATGATAAACTGTTAAACCCTCCAAACCAATCTGTCATTACCAAACCTTTGAAACCCCATTCATTTCTTAAAATAGTGGTTAATAAATCTTGTCTTTGAGAAGTATAATTTCCATTTACTAAATTGTAGGAAGACATAATTGTCCATGGTTGAGCTTCTTTGACAGCAATTTCAAACCCCCTGAGGTATATTTCACGTAGGGCTCTTTCGCTTATATGTGCATTGATGCCCATACGGTTGCGTTCTTGGTTATTGGCAACAAAATGTTTAACAGAAGTCCCTACACCATTAGATTGAATTCCGTTTACAATTGCTGCTGCTATTTTTCCAGTTAGGATTGGGTCTTCAGAATAGTACTCAAAATTTCTGCCACATAATGGATTTCTATGAATATTCATGCCTGGGCCAAGTAAAACATCCACACCATATTCTTTCACCTCGTTTCCGATTGCTTGTCCTACACTGTTGATTAATTCTGTATTCCAAGTAGAGGCCAATGAAGTACCAACAGGAAATGCAGTAGCGTAGTAGCTATTAGAATCATTATCTCTTTTCGGATTTATTCTCAAACCAGCAGGTCCATCAGAGACAACAACTGTAGGGATTCCCAAACGTTTTAAATCATAAGTTCCTCCAGCTGCTCCGGGAACTTTTCCTTGAAAACCTCCAGAGACAAATTTTAAAGTTTCTACATCAAAACCTGGCATTCCAATTCCAATCAGCATATTTGCTTTTTCTTCAGCTGTCATCTGTTTGATTATATCTTTAATCCTATCCTGTATAGGTAGACGGTAATCTTCATAGGGATCTAATTTTCCATTTTTGTTTAAATCTGCAAAATTATGACCATCTATAGTTAATGTAGGGTAATGATTAGTTTCTGGATAAGGATTTGTCCATGAAATACCTGAGAAAGCTACTGCAGACAATACTGTCACTTTTGCTATTTTGGTAATAATAGTTTTTTTCATTTTTTTAGTTGATTTAGTTTATTGCTTCATTATGAAGCAATATTAATCTTTTATTTTATATTTACAAAAAAAACATGCAGCAATTTTAATATTTTCAGATAGTTATGGTTTAATGTAAAGCAATTTCTATTTTTGTAGGGAAATAATTTATATGGATTTTAAAAGAAGGTTAGAAGAAAGATCAAATGAGGCATGGGAGAAGTATATTCCAAATTTGTCTGTTGATTGTGTTGTTTTTGGGTTTCATGATGCCCAGTTAAAAGTTTTAGTTATAAAAGTAAAAGATAAAGATGTTTGGCAACTTCCGGGAAGTTATGTATTGAAGAAAGAAAATCTAAATGAAGCAGCTATTCGGATATTGTTTGAGCGTACAGGTGCCTCGGATATTTATTTGCAACAATTTAGGGTATTTGGTGATTTAAATCGTAACCAGGGTTTCTTTGATGAATTGTCAGATGACATATGGAATAAACAACGTTTTATAACGATAGGTTTTTATGCTTTAGTTGATTATACTCAAGTGAATTTGGTTGAGGATGAATTTTCAGAAGTTTGTGAATGGAAATCCTTGGATGAATTACCGGTCTTAATGATGGATCATCGTGAGATTCTCGATACAGCATTAATCACACTTCGTAGACAGTTAAATTATAAGCCTATTGGATATAATTTATTGCCTGAAAAATTTACAATGCCTGAACTTCAAAAGCTTTATGAAATTATTTTAGATAAAAAACTGAATCGTGGTAATTTTTATAGAAAAATACTTCGATATGATATACTTGAAAAATTAGATGAAATTAGGAAAGGTGGAGCTCATAAAGCTCCAGACTTATACCGTTTTGATGTGAACAAATATCAATTAGCACTAAAAAAAGGACTAAATGAAGGTTGGTAGTTTGAGATGAAATTTAGCAGTAATTATTATTTGAATTTACTTTTCTGACTCATTTTTTTTCTTGTTATTTGCAAACCGAAATAGAGAGGTGTCCGAGTGGTTGAAGGAGCAAGCCTGGAAAGTTTGTATATGGGTAACTGTATCGAGGGTTCGAATCCCTTTCTCTCTGCTGATTTAAATTCTAAAAGGCATCAAAACCTCGAAAATCATAGTGTTTTCGAGGTTTTTTGTTTTCACCGTGTCCCGTCCTGAAATAACGATACACAAAAAATGGATATGCAAATTAGTGTTATAAAAGTTGGTCTATATAAAAAACCATAAAACTCACGTAAAGAGTTTTATGGTTTTGAAATTTAAATTATTGAAGGATATAATTTTGAATAGATTAAAGGATATCGATTTCTAATTTGTAGATTTTATGTTAATAATGCCTGGTTGAAGTCCATTTCCGGAAACTTTTAATGTTATAGTGCCTACTTTTTTAGTAGCTTTCACTAAGACTATCAGTTTTCCACTGAAAAGTTTCATAGTGTTTTTGTGAAACATTTCAGTTGAGGTAGCATCACCATTACAAGCAGCTCTATAGGTTCCTGCGCCATTTACTTCAAACTTCAATTGGTTATCCGCAAGAGGACAAGGAATACCATTTTTATCCACAACAGAAACAGTAACAAATGAAATATCTTCTCCATCTGCTTTTATGGTTTTACGGTCTGGAGTAAGAACAATTTTGTATGGCGTACCGGCTGTACGGATTTCGCTTTCAGCAGCCGATTTGCCATTCGAATCAAAAGCAACAACTTTTAGGGTTCCTGGTTCGTATTTTACATCATTCCACATCAAACGATATCTGTTTTGTGGAGTTGCATTGTTCTTTTTTTGGATGCCCATACTTTTACCATTCACAAAAATTCGGCGCTATCATAGCTGGTATAGACAAAAACAGGAGTAATTTCGCCTTCTCTTCCTTTCCAGTTCCAATGGGGTAAAATATGTACTGTTTTATCGGTAGTTTTCCATCTGCTTCTGTACAGGTAAAAGCGATCTTTTGGAAGACCAGCTAAGTCCGAAATTCCAAAATAAGAACTTCTGGAGGGCCATTTTTCATCATAAGGAGTAGGTTCTCCTAAGTAATCAAACCCAGTCCATACAAATTCACCAATAACCCAAGGTTTGTCATCCTGTAATACAAAATCCTCATCGGGTACATTAGACCAGCTACAGGCTTCTAAATCGTAAGAGGAACATTGTAAATCATCGTATTGTTTGTTTTTAATTGTTGTACAGGGAATTTGTAAACACCTCTTGAACTAACTGTAGAAGCGGTTTCTGATCCTAAAATGAAACCTTGTGGGAAAGCCTTATGAGCGTCCTCGTATAGATAAACTCTATAATTTAGCCCAGGTATATCAAGTAAAGAGCCAAATCCTGAGGCCATAGTTTGCTTAACTTGATCCATTCCTACTGTTACAGGACGTGTTGGGTCTTCTCTATGAAAAATATCTTGTAAAAATTTTACTCTTTTTAGTCCTTCGGCACCATATTGATCTGGGACTTCATTTCCAGAACTCCACATGACAATACATGGATGATTTCGGGTAGCTCGTACTAAATTAACAATGTCCTTTTCTGCATATTCTTCAAAGAAACGGTGGTATCCATTTTTTACTTTTGGCTTTGCCCATTCGTCAAAACTTTCAGCCAAGAATAGAAATCCCATTTCATCGGCTAGTTCTAATTGTTCAAAAGAAGGCATATTGTGCGAACTGCGAATCGCATTACAGCCCATATCTTTTAAGATGGTTAGCTGTCTTTTTAAGGCTGCTTTATTAACTGCTGCACCAAGTGGTCCTAAGTCATGATGAAGACAAACACCTTTGAATTTAATAGTCTTTCCATTTAAACTGAATCCGGTTTGAGGTTCGTATTTGATAGAACGTATTCCTAATTTTGTAATTTCTTCGTCTTTTAGCTTTCCATCACTAGAAATTAATTGGGTAACGGCGGTGTAAATATAAGGGGTTTCAGGACTCCATAAATGTGGATTATTGACATTAATCGTTTGCTCAAATTTTCCATCGATAGATTGTGGACTTTTAGCTGTTGCTACTATATTTTTTTTAGCGTCTTTTATAATTGTTACCATAGAACAATTTGTTCCATTCGCATTGGTTTTAATATTTACAGTTGCTAAGTTGTTATTTACTAAAGGTGTAGTGATAAAAGTGCTCCATTGGTCAAAACTTTCAGTATCTTTTACAATGATGCTTACTTTTCTGTAAAGTCCGGCGCCCGGATACCATCTTGAAGAATAAGGCTGGTTAGTCAGTTTTACGGCTAAAACATTTTCTGACCCAATTTTGATTTCATTTGTGATATCTATATAAAAATAGCTGTAGCCATAGCCTCATTGGCCTATTTTTTTTCCGTTTAAATAAATTTCAGGTTCACTCATGGCACCATCGAAAACAAGAAGTGCTTTTTTTCCTTGTTGGAATTGAGGGAGTGTAAATGTTTTACGATACCAGCCCGAACCTATATGCGGTAATGCACCTGTTCGACCCGTTTTTTCAGTGGCGACTTTTTCACCATTTTGTTCTATGGCTGTAACTTGTATGTCCCATTTTTTGTCAAAGGGACCGTAAATAGCCCAATCGTGGGGTACGCTAACGGTTTCCCATTGAGAGTCATTGAAGTTAATTGAGGAGGCATCTTCTTGTATATCCTTAGTAAATTTCCAATTCTCAGTAAGTAGTATTGTATTACGGCTATTTTTGAATGTTTTTTGCGCTAAAGCGCTTAATGATAAAAATCCTGTAAAAAAAAGTATTGTTGCAATTTTTACATTCATGTTTTGTATTCTCATTTTATATTTTTTTGAATTCGTTTTTGCATTAAAAGTAAAAACTTTTTTAATAAAATAATCCTGTAACTTGTTTCTTGTAATATTTGTTTAAAGGTATAAATATGCGGGTTTTGCATTTTACCAAAAAAAACAGTAAAATGTGTATTGCAACAAATTTAAGTGGTTTTGATTTTCTGTCTATCCTGTAATGACCTGTATGCTCGGGGTACAATTCTTTAGAGAATTACAAAGACCCCCTCACTATAAGACTGCTTTTATTTTCTATTTGTTCCTTTTTGTGATTGAGGATTAATTCGGCCAGGATGCGTCCCATTTCGTTAAAATCGGTAGATATGGTTGTGATTCCTTCGGCAACCACTTTTTTTAGCGGGGTATCATTGTAAGAGATGATGCCTACGTCCTGACCGATGAGTAATTTTTGTTTTTTAGACTGCTCAATCACATTTACCAGATGGCGATCATCGGGGATGATGTAAAGATCTCCTTTTTGGATTTCGTTATTTTCAAAATTAGAGATGATGTCGTAATGCAATTGATGCTTTTTGCAAAACTCGATAAAGCCATCCCTCATCCCGATAGGTTGTTTGTAACTGGAGAAAATCAAGATTAGTTTTTTGTATTTCTCAATTTTGTTTTTGCCCGATTCTAAGGCGTTATAGGTGTCTTTAAAGTGGTTTTGATGTACCGAAGGATAATCTTTTAGTTCCAAATTAGTTTGGTCCAGAATAAATACATCTTCTTCGGGTAATGTTTTGATTACCGATGCGGCATTGACCAAATTGGTGGGCATAATAATGTATTTAGAGTAATTTCCATTATTATCTTGAATGAGTTTCTTAAAGACTTCAGGGTTAAAATAATGGAAAAAAATATCGATTTCGGCATTGCGATTCATCGTTTCCATAAAGGAATTGTAAAGATCTTCCTTAAAGGCGTTTAATTCGTCGAATAATAAGAAAATGCGTTGTTCAAAACTAAAATCTTCACTTTTTACATAATAGCCTTTGCCTAATATAGCATAAATAATTCCTCTTTTTTTAAGTTCGTCATAAGCTAATAAAACAGTATCTCTCGAAATTCCGAATTCAAGCGATACTTTGTTTACAGAGGGAAGTTTATCACCTCTTTTTAATCGTTTTTCTGCAATTGAAATTTCGACAGATACAATAATCTGTTTGTATTTAGGGAGATTTTGTCTTTTGTTGATGGCGATTATTTTCATGAGAAAATTTTAAGGCAATAAATATATTAAAAATAACCGGTATATAGTGGTATGGTTTCTGAAAGTATTTTTTTGAGTTTCCCTTTAACTGAAAGTTGGATTTACTTGCTAAGTAGAATTGTGGACGTGCTAACTTAGCCATCACATAAAGTTAAGAAATAATCTTAATTTTAACCTATGAAACAAGTCCGCAAAATTTATGACAAAGCTTTTAAAGAAAAAGCCGTTCAATTGAGTTATGAGAGAACAAATGTATCAGAACTCTCCAGAGAGTTGGGAATCACAGCACCACAGTTGTATAAATGGCGTAAAGAGTTCGAGGAATTTGGAGAAGGAAGTTTTCCTGGGAAAGGAAATTTAAAACTCACTCCCGAGCAAGAAAAAATTCACGAACTAGAGAAGAGGTTTAGCCGAATTAAGAGGTCTTGAAAGAGGAATCAGAGGAAATCAAAATTAATATCATAAAAAGGAGCAATTTTTTTGCTCCTTTTTTGTTTAAATAGTGTTACTGTTCTATTCTAAAACAGTTAATTTTACATTACTAAATTTAGACTCAATGAATCTATTTCTCAGCCCATTTAAAGAAAAATTATTTTTTAGTATTTTGTTGGTATTACCTTTTCTCAGTGCTTTTGCACAGGAAGAAATAACTAAGCCGGAATTACAAGAAATAAAAGTAGATTCTTTATATAGAGAAGACCAGTTCTACTTTGCTTTTACTTATAATACTTTGCAGCAAAAACCGGTAGGACTAAAACAGCAAAAGTTCTCCATAGGATTGTCGGGTGGTTTTTTGAGAGATATGCCCATCAATAAAAACAGAACCAAAGCTTTTGCAACGGGAGTCGGTTTGAGTTTAAATAACTACAATCAAAATTTAGCAATTACTGGAACTGCTCAGGAGGCAAATTATGCCATTATGGACTCTCAAACGAGTTTTGATAAAAATAAATTTACCCAATTATTAATTGATGTTCCATTGGAGTTCAGGTGGCGAACATCCACGTATGAAAGTTATAAATTTTGGCGAATTTATGGAGGTGTCAAATTAAGCTACCTTGCCTATAGTAAGTCGGTTTTGAATGATAGTCAAGGTAAAACGCTCATTGCTAATAATAATGATTTTAATAAATTCTTGTACGGTTTATACCTTTCGGCGGGTTACAATACCTTTAATGTATATGCTTATTACGGTTTAAATCCTATTTTAAAAAACCTAAGTATCGAAGGCGAAAAAGCGAAGATGAACACGATGAATGTTGGGGTTATTTTTTACATTTTATAACCATAAGTACATCAAAAGTATCTGAGGTATACTTCCTGCTAGTACACCCATCGTCAATTCTTTTGGAGTATGTGCATTCATAATTAATCGCGAAGAAGCAACTAAACCATTCGTAATTACTAAAAAAATAGTGGTTAGCGTGCTAGTCGTTTGGTAATGCATACTCAATCCAAAAACAAAAAAAGTCAAAGCACTAATTCCTATCATATGCAAACTTGCTTTTTTATTGGCAAATAATAAAATCAAGGCAATGAGAGTACTGATTAAGGCACCAAGAAAAAAAAATGCAGTTCGGGATAGCGTTCAACGGTGATGCTTTTTTTTACTAGCAGAATCAGTAAAAAAGATTGGATTACTAATGGGAACTTTCTTTCGGATAATTCATGAGCCATGATGGAGCTTATTCGGCCAGTAGACTTTAGTAGAAAAAAAAGAGTATAGGAATAACAAATGTAATCACAGCTACCTCAAGTAAAACCAAAGATTTTTCTTTGTTGATAACATACGAATCTTCTGGAAACAAATAGAACAGCGTGGCATATATGGGGATAAATACCGGGTGAAAAATATAGGAGAAAAAAGGGAGTGTTTTTTTTAGCATGGTTCTAGGGCTTGGATATACAAATATAAGCAAACTTAGAAATCTTATTTGTGTAGGTTTTTAGATTTCATCGAACTCATTTTTTAATCTGTATTTCTATGGGTTCATTTTAAAAAGAAGTCTTATTTTTGAAGAAGTATTTTGCCATAACTCTATTTCGATTTCATGAATCTAACCATAAATAATGTAATAGCAATTTTAGATGCTCAATGGTTTGGACAACATCCAGAAGCCTGTATTGATAGTATTTCTATTGATAGTAGATCATTACAAAATAGCGAACACAGCTTGTTTTTTGCATTAATTGGACCTAACAATGATGCTCATCATTATATTCAAGAACTAATTTCAATTGGAGTTCAGCATTTTGTGGTAAGTTACATACCGGAAGCTTGTGCCGCTAAAGCCAATTTTTTAGTTGTTAAAAATACCTTAGAGGCCTTACAGCAATTGGCCGCTTATTACCGTAGTCTTTTTCATTTTCCAATTATTGGTTTGACGGGAAGCAACGGAAAAACAATCGTAAAAGAATGGCTTAATTTTTTGTTGAGTCCCGATTATAATGTAATTCGTAGTCCTAAGAGTTATAATTCACAAGTAGGAGTACCGTTATCGGTGGTGGCGATTAATGAAAAACACAATTTGGGAATTTTTGAAGCGGGAATTTCTACCGTTAACGAAATGGACAAATTAGAAAAAATCATCAAACCCAATATTGGTGTTCTGACGAATATCGGTTCCTCTCACGATGAAGGTTTTTCTAATTTAGATGAAAAAATCAAAGAAAAAATGCAGCTTTTTAACGATGCTGAAGTTTTGATTTATCCTAAAAGTGCTGATATTGAGAAATATATAAATCAAAATACAAAAGCTTTTTCATGGAGTTTTAAAGACGAAACGGCCGATGTTTTTGTGACTAAAAAAGTAGTTTCCAATCGTGAAACTACTTTGGAATACCAATTCAAAGGCAAGAGTTACGAATTAAAAATTCCATTTGTAGATAAGGCTTCTATAGAAAATGCAGTGTCGAGTTTGTTAGTCTTATTGCATTTTGAATATGAAATAGAGGTGATTCAATCGCGTATGGAAATGCTTTTTCCAGTCCAAATGCGATTGGAAGTTAAAAACGGAATCAACAATTGCAGTATCATTGATGATAGTTATAGTTCCGATTATCAGTCGTTGAAGATTGCGCTGGATGTTTTGGAAAGTCAAAATCAATACGACAAGAAAACGGTAATTCTATCGGATATTTTTCAAAGCGGTTTTCCTAACGAACAATTGTATGCCAAAGTGGCCAAACTGATTGTTTCAAACAAAATCAATCGAGTAATTGGAATTGGCGAAACCATTTCGGAATTCAAAGAGCAATTTTCAAATTGTATTACCTTTAAAAATACAGCCGAATTTATAGCCAATTTTGAAAAACTGGATTTTTCTAACGAAAGTATTCTTATTAAGGGAGCGCGTTCGTTTCAGTTTGAAGAAATTGTGACTTTGCTCGAAGAGAAAACCCACGAAACAGTCTTGGAAATCAATCTGAATGCACTAAGTTATAATTTGAATTTCTTTAAATCCAAGTTACAACCAAAAGTAAAAATCATGGTTATGGTCAAGGCTTTTGGGTATGGAAATGGCGGATTGGAAATAGCCAAATTGCTAGAGCATCACAAAGTAGATTATTTAGGCGTGGCTTTTGCCGATGAAGGAATTTCATTGAAAAACGGCGGAATCAAATTGCCTATTATGGTTTTAAATCCCGAAAGCACTAGTTTTTCGGCGATTATTCAATATGGTTTAGAGCCTGAAATTTATAGTTTAAAAGGTTTGCATGCCTTTTTAAAAATTGCCAAACAAAAGAATTTGCAACATTTTCCAATTCATATTAAAGTGGATACCGGAATGCATCGTTTGGGATTTGAAGAAAATACTGTGGACGAATTGATTGCTACCCTAAAAGGAAATTCAACTGTTAAGGTGCAAAGTATTTTGTCGCATATGGCCACCAGTGATGATGTGAATCATCATGATTTTGCACTGTCGCAAATTCGACTTTTCGATAAATTATCTTCAAAAATTATCAATGAATTAGGAATTAGTCCTATTCGTCATATTTTGAATACTTCGGGAATTTCTAATTTCAAGGAAGCACAGTTTGATATGGTGCGGTTGGGAATTGGATTGTACGGAGTGTCTAATGATGAAAACGAACAGAAATATTTGGAGAATGTGGGAACCTTAAAATCTATTATTTCTCAAATCCGAGTGATTCCTGCGGGTGATAGCGTGGGTTACGGGCGACGATTTATGGCGGAGAAAACGACAAAAGTGGCTACCATCCCCATTGGTTATGCCGATGGGATTTCTAGATCTTGGGGGAACGGAGTGGGTTTTGTAACGATTAAAGAACAAAAAGCGGCTATCCTAGGAAGTGTTTGTATGGATATGCTCATGGTCGATGTAAACGAAATTGATTGTTTGGAAGGGGATGATGTGATTATTTTTGGCGAAAGCCCAACGGTTTCACTTATGGCTAAAAAGTTAAATACGATTCCTTATGAGATCCTTACGAGTATTTCACAAAGGGTAAAACGAGTATTTTATCGTTAGTTTTTTTAATTGATGCTTTTTCTTCCTAAAAAAAGTTTAATTTAGTTACTTTAACTGAAGCTTAATTGTAAAAAACAAATTCAGTATGGGAATGATTTCAGAGTTTAAGGCCTTTGCTATGAAAGGTAACGTAGTCGATTTGGCAATCGGGGTTATCATTGGTGGCGCTTTCGGTAAAATTGTTAGTTCGTTTATTGACGATGTAATTACACCGTTATTATTAAAACCTGCTCTCGAAGCAGCAAGCTTGACCAAAATTGAGGAGTTAACCATTTTTGGTGGTGTAAAATACGGTTTGTTTCTTTCGGCGGTTATTAATTTTGTAATCGTTGCCTTTGTGTTGTTTATTCTTGTAAAAGCAATCAATGCTACTAAAAAGAAAGAAGAAGCTGCTCCTGCACCTGCGGCTCCAGCTGGTCCAACTCAGGAAGAATTATTGGCTGAAATTAGAGATTTATTGAAAAAGTAAACCGCTTCACTATATGTTTAACTAAACCATCCGCCACAGCGGATGGTTTTTCTTTTTTTGTTATATTTATAACTTTTTGTTATTTTTTGTGAATCGTCTTGTTTTCCTTTGAATATTAATTACTTTTGCAATTCGAAATTTGAAATGAATACAATTATAAAGATATATAACTTATGAAAATAGCAGTTGTAGGTGCAACCGGAATGGTTGGAGAAGTAATGTTACAAGTATTAGCTGAAAGAAATTTTGTTAAAGCAAATGACGAATTAATTCTTGTGGCTTCTGAGCGTTCAGTAGGAAAAGAAATGGAGTTTCAAGGGAAAACATACAAAGTAGTAGGATTAGCTACTGCTGTGGATATGAAACCGGAAATTGCTTTATTCTCAGCTGGTGGAGATACTTCATTAGAATGGGCACCAAAATTTGCTGCAGTAGGAACTACTGTTGTAGATAACTCGTCAGCTTGGAGAATGGATGCAACTAAAAAATTAATTGTTCCTGAAATCAACGCGAACCAATTAACAAAAGAAGATAAAATCATCGCTAACCCAAACTGTTCTACAATTCAAATGGTTTTGGCTTTGGCACCTTTGCATAAAAAATACAACATCAAACGTGTTATTGTTTCTACTTACCAATCAATCACTGGAACAGGTGTGAAAGCTGTAAAACAGTTAGAAAACGAATACGCAGGAATTGACGGAGATATGGCTTACAAATACCAAATCCACCGTAATGCAATTCCACAATGTGATGTTTTTGAAGATAATGGATATACTAAAGAAGAGATGAAATTAGTTCGTGAGACTAAAAAAATCTTAAGTGATAACTCAATTGCCGTTACAGCTACTGCTGTTCGTGTGCCAATCGTAGGTGGACACTCTGAGGCGGTAAACGTAGAGTTCTCAAATGATTTTGATATCAACGAAGTAAGAAGCATCTTAGAAAGTACAGAAGGTGTTATTGTTCAAGATAACTTAAAAGAATTTGAATACCCAATGCCATTATTTGCTCAAGGTAAAAACGAAGTATTTGTTGGTCGTTTAAGAAGAGACGAATCACAACCAAATACGTTGAACATGTGGATTGTTGCTGATAACTTAAGAAAAGGTGCTGCCACTAACACCATACAAATCGCTGAATATTTAGTAGCAAACAATTTAGTGTAAGTACTATATCATCATAAATAGAAAAGCTTCTCGAAATTTTTTGAGAAGCTTTTTTTATGTAGGAACAGAGTTTAAATCCGTCTATCAGGTTCTATATTCACACAATCTTGTCTTTGTGAGCGCAACTAAGCAATCTCATACAGCTTCTCACAAAATATTTTTTTTACTCATTGTTGCGGGCTCAGAATATAATTCTGCGCTAATGTTTGTGTATATCTGCGCGATCTGGTAAAAGTAGCTGAATTAATCAAACCAACCTTTTCCTGTATCTAGTCTATTTAGGAATTCCGTAAAATCTTTTCCAATATTAATATTGTACTCTGTGTCAAGGTCAATCGGAGTCAAAACTATTTGATTATTGTCAGTTTTATTAAATTCCATTGCAATAATTTCTGAGTTTCCATTTGAGCCAATTCCAATTGTGTTCAGCATATACTTTTGAATCTCATATGACTTATTGAATTCGATTAATTCTTCAGCCTCCCAAAGTTTTACATATTCTACATTAATAAAATCTTCAAAAGCTGAGTATTTTTGAAGGAAGTATTTATAATCATCTGGGAGTTTAATTTCAAAATACTTTTCAATGGACTGAATTGTAGCTTCATATTCAAAAGCTTTTTTCTGAAAATTATATTTGGTTAATAATATTTCAAGTCTGTTTTTCATAGAGAGCCAAATGAATTGTCTATAGCTTATTATATATGTCTTGTAAAATCAGTCTAATATACCCGATTTAGGGGATAGTTCTGAATACGAATTGTTTTTAATTAAATCCAAATATATTAAAATATTCTTACAAATTAATTCTAAGGTTATATAGTTGTTAAGAGCAGAGAAGGTATTAGGAATTTTTAATTTCAGCACTTACCTTTGCATCTCATGAAAAGAAAGCAAATTATATATAGTGTTACGCTGGTGGCGGGGGTATTGTTCTCAATACTGTTTCAGTCTTTTCACAGCTATGAACATTTAGAAAAACAGCTTTCGCATACGGTTTGTCATCACAAGACTACCCAAAACAAAAACGAAATTACCCATCAGCACAAGGTTTTTGAGCAATGTGAGGTATGTCATTTTGCTTTTAGTAGTTTTGTACAAACACAAATAGCTAACTATCATTTCTTCGTTGATTACAAAGAAATCCCTTTCTTTAGTAAAGAACAGCGATCTATTGTTTCTTTTCCGGGCAGCTTGTATGCCCATCGTGGCCCGCCTGCAAGTATTGTTTAATTACAGACTTTATTATTACTATTAAAATCATTTGTTTTTACCATTAAGAAGTTAAGAGAATTAAGTCATAATCTTAATAAATCGTAATCCCTTAATGGTTTAAAATAGTACAATGGTTTTGTAAACTAATTAAATCAATTCTATTTCCTTTTCTTCTATTGTTGTTCAATCAGGAGGAAATAAACAATACATTCTTTCAATGAAAAAATATATCATTGCCCTATTTTTAGGGTTATCGGCTATGGTGCAAGCCCAAAATACACTTTCAGGAACGGTTACCGATGAGGCGCAACAACCTATTATTGGTGTTTCGGTTTACATTTCAGAATTACATAAAGGCACCATCACAGATGCTAACGGAAATTATAGTTTTAAAAATTTACCCAATGGGAATTTCCGAATCGCTTTTAGCTACATGGGCTATAAAACTCTCAATCAATGGGTCGATAAACTAAACAAACAAACCCGATTGAATATTCAATTGCAAAGTGCCGTTTTGGAAATAGATGAGGTAATTGTGTCTACACCTTTCAATAAAATGCAATCGCAAAACGTAATGAAAGTAGAACACGAAAGCATAAATAGTTTAAAACAAAAAGGAACGGCTACCTTAATTGAAGGTCTGGCTACGATTCCAGGAGTTTCACAGATTTCAACAGGAACTTCAATAGGGAAACCGGTTATTCGTGGTTTGAGTGCCAATCGAGTTTTAGTGTATTCTCAAGGGGTTCGTTTAGAAAATCAGCAATTTGGAGGCGAACACGGTTTGGGTTTAAATGATGCTGGTGTGGAAAGCGTTGAGGTTATTAAAGGTCCGGCTTCTTTGTTGTACGGTTCGGATGCAATGGGTGGTGTTTTGTTTTTTAACCCTGAAAAATTTGCCGATGCTCACACTTTTAAGGCAAACGTGAATCAACGTTATTTTAGCAATACATTGGGTAGTAATGCCTCTGTAGGACTAAAAACATCAACAGATAATTGGAAGTTTTTGGCAAGAGGAACCTACAATACTCATTCGGACTATAAGATGCCAAATGGTGATCGTGTGACCAATACCCGTTATAATGAAACCGACTTTATAACCGGCGTTGCTTATAATAATACTACATTTTCAACGGTATTGCGATACAACTTTAACAAATTGGATTTAGGTATTCCAGAAGAAGGAATAGCAGAACAAACTATAAGTAAGCGTCCTGATTTTCCAAGCCAAGGGGTAGATAATCATTTGTTGAGTTTGAATAATGTGATCTATTTTGGTAATTCTAAATTAGATTTCGATTTAGGTTTTATTTCAAATAATCGAAAAGAATTTGAGGATAGTAATGTTGCTTCTTTAGATATGTTGTTGAATACCTATAATTACAATTTGAAGTATCATTTGCCTAAAAAAGGAAATTTTGAAACTATTTTAGGAGTGCAAGGAATGCATCAAACAAATAAAAATAGAGGAGAAGAGTATTTAATTCCAGATGCAACTACTAATGATTTTGGTGTTTTTGGTACAGTAAATTATGAATGGAGTACTAATGTATTACAGGCAGGATTGCGTTTTGATAATCGTAATTTAAATTCATTGGCTCATGAAGCCGAAGAACACGAGGAAGAAGAAGTTGGTGAAAAACACGAACATCATGGTGGTGATTTTGAAGCCTTGAGTAGGTCGTTTAATAGTTTTAATGCTTCTTTGGGGTATAAAACAAATCTTTCGGAACCATTGGTTTTGAGAGTGAATGTGGCTTCAGGATTTAGAGTACCAAATTTAGCCGAATTGACTTCAAATGGTGTGCATCATGGAACCAATCGTTTTGAAGAAGGAAATAGTGAATTGAAAAATGAACAAAATATTCAGACCGATTTGAATTTAGAATATCAAAATCAACATTTTGAGTTTTTTATAAATGGATTTTACAATCATATCGATAATTACATTTACGCGGCTCCTAATGGCGAAGTGATTGATGATACAAATGTTTTTGCTTATGTGCAAGACAATGCCCGTTTGTATGGAGGCGAAATAGGTTTGCATATTCATCCTCATCCACTGGATTGGTTGCATTATGAAACCAGTTTTGAAACGGTAACCGCTAAGAAACAAAATGGTGATTATTTGCCTTTAATTCCAGCTAACAAATGGAATAATACACTTCGTACTGAATTTAAAATCAAAAATTGGTTGGAAGAAGGTTTTGCTTCTTTTAATGTAAATACAACTTTTGATCAAAATAATGTTAGTGGTTTTGAAACGGCTACTAATGGTTATACCCTAATTAATTTAGGTTTAGGAGGAAAAGTAAAGCTGGGAAACAAAGCTTTTGATGTGAATTTGAATGCGAATAATCTATTCGATAAAAAATACATTGCACATCTTTCTCGATTAAAAACCGATGGTATTCCTAATATCGGTAGAAACATTGTTTTAGGACTCAATTTTAATTTGTAATTTTTATAAGTTCAAAGCTTAGTTAGCTTTTTAGCTAATAATAGATCAGTTTTAAACCATTAAGTTGTTAAGAATCATTGAGTTTTCTGCTCCTTTTTCTTAATTTCTTAATGGTTTTCTTGTTTGTTGACTTTTAGATAAAAGTTTTGTTTTTGTAATTTTGTTTAGTAAATTTATAAAAAGTTTAAACAAAATATAAATTGTTTTTGTTTACTCGGATTAGGAATTATTAACAACAGCAAGATCATGCAAAAACATTTTACAACGGAACGATTAGAATCTTTAGAAAAAGCTTACAGAACACATTTGATCAATAGTTTAGGAGGATTTAAGAGTGTTGCTTTGATTGGAACGATTAGTAAATCAGAGGTGACTAATTTGGCGATTTTTAGTTCCATTTTTCATATTGGAGCGCATCCTCCATTAATTGCAATGATCTTTAGGCCTAGTCCACCCGAGAGAAATACCCTTAGCAATATTCTGGAAACGGGTTATTATACTATCAATCACATAAACGAAAGTATCTACAAACAGGCGCATCAAACTTCTGCGCGTTACGATGAGGATATTTCAGAATTTGAGGTAACAGGTTTAGAAGCAGAATTTAAGAATGGTTTTTTTGCACCGTTTGTTAAGCAAAGTCATATTCAGATTGCTGTTCTTTTTAAAGAGAAAATAGATATTGCTATCAATAATACTTCAATGGTAATTGGAGAAATCACTGAGATTTATGTACCCGAAAATTGCATTAGTGACGATGGGTTTTTGGACATTGAAAAAGCAAATACAATTACCTGTTCTGGTTTGGATAGCTACCATAAGACAGTGCGTCTCGACCGATTAAGTTATGCTAAGCCTAATAAACCGCTAAGTTCCTTATCCATAAATTGTTGTGATTAAAAAAGAAATCAATATAGTTTGGTTTAAAAGAGATCTTCGTTTTGTTGATAACGAAGCGCTTTTTGCTGCTCATCATGCAGGTTTGCCTCTTTTGTTGGTTTATTTTTTTGAACCCTCTGTAATGAATTATCCCGATTCCGATGTTCGTCATTGGCGGTTTGTGTATGAGTCACTCAAAGAATTACAACAACGTTTAGCTGCTCACAAGGCTACAGTTTATTTTTTTCATTCCGAAGTACAGCCCGTTTTGGAGCAATTACTTCTTCGTTACGATATTAAAACGGTTTTTTCGCATCAGGAAATTGGAAACAAACTCACTTTTGATAGGGACGTAACTATAAAAGCTTTTTTTGAACAACATGGAATTGCTTGGAAAGAATCACAATTGCATGGTGTAATCCGAAAATTAAAATCAAGAATTGATTGGGAGAAAAGATGGGAAAAAGTAATGCGTGATGAGCCTAAAATAGTGGCAGAATCTGCACTGAATTTGGAAACAATAGAGGAATCTTTTTATCAATCGCTTAAAGGCGAAACACTTCCAGAATCGATTACCACTAGGAATACTAATTTTCAGCAAGGAGGAGAATATTGGGCTTGGCGCTATTTGGATAGTTTTGTAAAAAAACGATACGTTAATTACAGCAAACATATTTCTAAACCTGCCTTAAGTAGAAGTTCTTGTAGTCGTTTGTCTCCTTATTTGGCCTATGGCAATATTAGTATGCGAATGGTTTACCAATATACGAATCAACATTATAGTGAGTCGACTAACAAAAGAGCGCTTCGCAATTTTATTTCTCGTTTGCACTGGCATTGTCATTTTATGCAAAAATTTGAAGACGAATGCAGCATGGAATTTCAAAATCTTAATTCGGCATACGATAGTTTGATAAAGCCTAGAAACGAGAACTATATCAAAGCCTGGCAGGAAGGTAAAACAGGTGTTCCTATTGTAGATGCCTGTATGCGTTGTTTGGTCACAACAGGATATATCAACTTTAGAATGCGGGCCATGGTGGTTTCCTTTTTTACTTTTAATTTATGGCAAGACTGGCGAGAATTGCATTTTCTAGCAAGGCAATTTCTGGATTATGAACCAGGGATTCATTATCCGCAAATTCAAATGCAATCTGGAACGACAGGAATTAATACCATCCGTATTTACAATCCTATTAAAAATTCGGAAGATCATGATCCAGAAGGAGAATTTATCAAAAAATGGGTCCCTGAGTTGGTCGAAATACCATCGAGTTTAATTCATGAACCATGGAAATTGAATCCCATAGAACAACAATTGTATCGATGTGAGATAGGGACAGATTATCCAGCACCTATTGTTAATATTGAAGAAACAAGAAAGCAAGCGAGCGACATTGTGTGGAGTTTTCGAAAGAAAGACGAGGTCAAAGAAGAGGCTAAACGCATTTTGAAGAAACATGTAAAACAAAAGTCCTCTTGATGATTAGCCCACTTTTCGGATTTTCAGGAACTTTTTGTGGGTTTGAATTTCGATTCTGCTATCGTTAAATAAAAACAATTGTCAAATGAAAGGGGTTAAGAAACAACATCTTCCTAGTAAAATTTGCGTAAGCTGTAATAGACCTTTCGCATGGCGAAAGAAATGGGAAAAAGATTGGGAGCAAGTAAAATACTGTAGTACAAAATGCAGAAGCCAGAAAAATCATGAGTAAAACATTACGATTAGTGCTTGGAGATCAGTTAAATAGTCGTCATTCTTGGTTTAAGAATCAGGAGGATGGGGTTGTTTATGTAATGATGGAATTGCGTTCAGAAACCGATTATGTGCAACATCATATTCAAAAAGTAGTGGGATTTTTTGCTGCTATGAAGGCGTTTTATCTTGATTTACAAGCTAAAGGACAAAAAGTGTTGTATATTCATTTGAATGATGTATCTAATAAACAATCGTTTCAAAAGAATATTCAACTCTTAATTGAGGAGCATCAATTTACGCATTTTGAATACCAGCAACCTGATGAATATCGAGTAGATGAATTGTTAAAAGCATGTTGTCAGGCTATTACGATTTCTAGTACTATGGTTGATACCGAACATTTCTATACCACTCGATTTGAATTGGCTGAATTCTTCGAAGGCAAGAAAGTGTACTTGATGGAGAACTTTTATAGAATGCTGAGAAAAAAACATCATGTGCTCATGCAAGGAGGGCAACCACTTACAGGAAAGTGGAATTATGATAGTGATAACCGAAAGAAATTGCCAAAAAATCATAAGCCCACGCCACCATTGGTATTTTGTAATGATGTTTCGGCTATTGTTGATGAAGTAAACGAAGCAAACATAAAAACTATTGGGACAATTGATGCTAAAAATTTTTTTGGCCCATCACTCGAGCACAATCATTGCAATTGTTGGATTTTTTTCTTGCCGAATGTTTGCCACTGTTTGGTAGTTATCAAGACGCGATGCTTCCTAATGAATGGTCTCTATATCATTCTAGGCTTTCCTTTGCATTGAACGTAAAAATGCTATCGCCACAGGAAGTAATTGACAGTGCTATTCAAGAATGGTATCGAAGACCCGAAGTAATTGAGTATAATCAGTTGGAAGGATTTGTGAGGCAAATAATTGGTTGGCGAGAGTATATGCGTGGCATTTATTGGGCTCAAATGCCTGAATTTGCTTCGATGAATTATTTTTCACATCAGGCGAAATTGCCGCAATGGTTTTGGAACGGAAACACGAAGATGAATTGTTTGAAACAAGTCATTCATCAATCTTTGGAATATGCTTATGCTCATCACATACAACGCTTGATGGTAACGGGAAATTTTGCGCTTTTAGCAGGCATACATCCTGATGAAGTGGATGGTTGGTATTTAGGGATTTATATTGATGCCATCGAATGGGTTGAAATTACAAATACGCGTGGGATGAGTCAGTTTGCCGATGGAGGAATTGTAGGTACAAAACCTTATGTGAGTTCTGCTGCTTACATTGACAAAATGAGCCATTACTGTGGAAGTTGTTTTTATAAAAAGCAACTCAAAACAGGTGAAAAAGCATGCCCCTTCAATAGTTTATATTGGAATTTTTACGATAAACAGGAGGCTAAATTAAGTTCCAATCCACGTATTGGGATGATGTATAATCTTTGGCGGAAAATGAAATCATCGGATAAAGCAGCATTGTTAGAACAAGCAAATTACTATTTACAAAATATAGAGGATTTATGAAAACAGCTATTGTATGGTTTAAAACAGATTTACGTTTAGTTGATAATGAGACAGTATTGAAAGCGATTGCAAAAAGCGAAAAAGTAATAGCGGTGTATTGTTTTGAGGAGTCTCATTTTCAAAAAACCACCTATGGTTTTCAAAAAACAGGTAGTTTTAGAGCACAGTTTTTACTGGAATCCTTACAGGATTTAGATCGTAATTTGCGTCAATTAGGTTCTGGTTTAGTGGTGGTTAAAGGAAAAGCTGAGGTTGAAATTCCAAAAATTGTACAAGAATACAAAGCACAAAAGGTTTTTGCAAAAAAAGAAGTCACCATCGAAGAAAAGCAAACCGAAAGTTTGCTTCGAGAGGCTCTTTTTAAAATCCGATGCGAACTAGAAACCTTTAGTACAAGTACCTTATATCATCCCGAAGATTTGCCTTTTTCGATTAAAACTATTCCTGATTTGTTTACGAGTTTTAGAAGAAAGACAGAATTAGATGCAACGATTAGGAATGCATTTGAAAAACCAATTGCTATCCCATCGCCTGAAATTCCCGAATTGCAATTGCCCACACTAAAAGAGTTGGGTTTGGAGTATCAAGCTATGGATTCACGTGTAGTGCTTCCGTTTAAAGGCGGAGAAACCGAAGCTTTGAAAAGGCTACAATATTATTTTTTTGAATCCAAACAACTGTCTGTGTATAAAGAAAAAAGGAATGAAATGGTAGGAGGGGATTATTCTTCTAAGTTTTCGCCTTGGTTAGCTTTGGGTTGTATTTCGCCGCGAACCATTTACAAAGAAATAAAAAAATATGAATTGCAAAATGGGGCAAATGAATCTACTTATTGGTTGGTTTTTGAATTATTGTGGCGGGATTTTTTCCGTTTTCAGTTCAAAAAGCAACAAAATAAATTTTACAGACTTTCAGGTCTAAAAGAACGAGCCGATCAACCAAAAGCTTTTAATGAAGCTCTGTTTTTAGATTGGATTAATGGAACTACGGCTTCGGATTTTATCAATGCGAATATGCTCGAATTGAAGAAAACGGGATTTATGAGTAACAGAGGGCGACAAAATGTAGCAAGTTATTTTTGCAACGAACTCAATTTTGATTGGCGTATTGGGGCAGCTTATTTTGAATCCCAGTTAATTGATTATGATGCATGTAGTAATTGGGGCAACTGGGCTTATTTAGCTGGAGTGGGAAATGATTCCAGATCAAAACGATTATTTAATATAGAAAACCAAGCCGATACGTATGATAAGGATAGAATGTATAGAGATTTGTGGCTGAAAAAATAATTTAGAATCTGCAATTGATTGTTTTGTTACATTTGTGAATATGAAAAAATACAATATGAAACTTAAGCTTGTTTTTATAATGATGATAACAAAAGGAGCCTTTTCCTTCGGACAGAAATCAATTGTGTATCCTGAAACCCGAAGCGATAAAACGATTGATACCTATTTTGGTACTCAAGTAAACGATCCTTATCGTTGGCTAGAAGATGACCGTTCAGAAGAAACGGCTGCTTGGGTGGTAGCGCAAAATAAAGTAACCAATGCGTTTTTAGAGCAAATTCCATTTCGTAACCAGCTAAAAGCGCGAATGGAGCAGTTATGGAATTATGAAAAAACAGGCGCTCCATTTACCGAAGGTAATTTTACCTATTATTTTAAAAATAACGGTTTGCAAAATCAATCGGTTTTGTATCGTAAAGATGCGAATGGAAATGAATCGCTCTTTCTAGATCCTAATACTTTTTCAAAAGATGGAACAACTTCTTTGGGAGAAATTTCCTTTTCTAAAGATGGTTCAAAGTTGGCTTATTCCATTTCCGAAGGGGAAGTGATTGGCGAAAAAGTAATCATTATGGATGCTTTAAGTGGGAAGGTAATTGAGGATACATTAGTGGATGTTAAATTTACTAGTTTGTCTTGGCAAGGTAATAAAGGTTTTTATTATTCGAGTTATGATAAACCAAAAGGGAGTGAATTGTCGGCTAAGACGGACCAACACAAATTGTATTTTCATAAACTGGGTACATCTCAAAAAGAAGATAAGGTAATCTTTGGCGAAAGCCAAAAAAGAAGATATGTAGGAGGGACGGTTACACAAGACGATCGTTATTTGATTATTTCGGCGGCTAATTCTACTTATGGAAATGAGTTGTATGTAAAAGATTTGTCGCAACCCAACAATCCTATTGTTTCAATTGTAAGCGATTTTAAAAATGATTACAATATATTGGTGAATGAAGGTTCTAAATTGTTTGTGGTAACCGATTATCTGGCGCCAAATAAAAGAATTATTGTTATCGATGTAAGCAAACCATCGGTTGCCAATTGGCAAAATTTAATTCCAGAAAGTACGAATGTTTTAGAACCAAGTACTTGTAGCGGATTTATTTTTGCTAATTATATGAAAGATGCGGTTTCATTAGTAAAACAGTATGATTATTCTGGAAAATTGATTCGTGAAGTGCAGCTTCCAGGTGTAGGTACCGCAGATGGTTTTAGCGGAAAACAAAAAGATAAAATCGTCTATTTTACCTTTACAAATTATGTTACCCCTGCGACCATTTATGCTTTTAATCCCAATTCAGGATTGTCAAATGTATATCAAAAATCCAAATGTCAATTTAGTTCTGAAGACTATGAGTCGAAGCAAGTTTTTTATACCTCTAAAGATGGAACCAAAGTTCCTATGATTATAACCCACAAAAAAGGATTGGAATTAAACGGTAAAAATCCAACTATTTTATACGGTTACGGTGGATTCAATATTAGTTTGACACCTAATTTTAGTGTTTCTAATGCGGTATGGATGGAAAATGGAGGTGTGTATGCTGTTGCTAATTTGCGTGGAGGTGGCGAGTATGGTAAAGAATGGCATGATGCGGGTACAAAAATGCAAAAGCAAAATGTTTTTGATGATTTCATTGCTGCCGGTGAATATTTGATAGCTAAAAAATATACTTCTTCGAACTTCTTAGCCATTCGTGGCGGTTCTAATGGTGGTTTGTTAGTAGGTGCAGTAATGACACAACGTCCTGATTTGGCTAAGGTAGCTTTGCCTGCAGTTGGGGTTTTGGATTTGTTGCGTTACCATACTTTTACCGCTGGTGCTGGTTGGGCTTACGATTACGGAACAGCGCAGGATAACAAAGCAATGTTTGAGTATCTTAAAGCTTACTCGCCTTTGCATAATATCAAGAAAGGAGTGCAATATCCAGCCACAATGATTACAACAGGTGATCATGACGATAGAGTGGTTCCAGCGCATAGTTTTAAATTTGCAGCCGAATTGCAAGCGAAACAAACAGGGGATAATCCAGCTTTAATCCGTATTGATGTAAAAGCGGGTCATGGTGCTGGAAAATCATTGGCGGCAACGATTCAGGAAAACGTAGATATTCAGGCTTTTACTTTGTTTAATATGGGAGTTACTCCATTGTTGAATGCAAACTAGCCCTAGTTTTTTTCAATGTTTGTCACAAATTTTTACTAATACATTCGTTTTTTATTGTGTGGTTTATTAAATTAGAGGAATAATATTTAATCGATCAAACCATGAAAATTCAATTTAATACCGACAAACATATTGAGGGACACCAAAGAGCAGAAGCTTATTTTGCTACTGAAATAGAAACGGCATTAGCTCGTTTTGAAGAAAAAATAACTCGCGTTGAAGTACATTTTGGACAAGAAAATAGTGCAAAAATGGGCATCAAAGATAAGCGTTGCTTGATTGAGGTACGTCCGGCTAAATTAGCTCCTTTAGCTGTAACGGAACATGATGATACAAATGAAAAAGCTTTTAGAGGAGCACTAGAAAAAGTGAAAAAAGCATTGAAAACTACTTTTGAAAAACAAAAAGAACATTAATGTGCCATAAGTAAAGCATACAAAAAAGGCAGTTACACAAATTTGTAACTGCCTTTTTTTATTGCAAATTGTTGCTTTATTGATTAAATAATAAATGCGCTAATAAATCATCTCTTTTGTAGATGTCATTATAAAAGTGAATGGTTCCGTCGTTATCTACCGATGCAGTAAAATAACCAATGTACACTGGGATTTTGTTGGTAAGTGTATGCCAAGTTTCTTTACCGTTATGCATGGCTTCTTCAATTTTTTCAGCAGTCCATTTTGGGTCGTCTTTAAGGATTTCCATTGCTAATTCCTTTGGTTTTGCTACTCGAATACAACCATGACTAAAGGCTCGGCTCTCTGTTTCAAATAAACTTTTCGAGGGAGTGTCATGAAGATAGATATCATTAGAATTAGGGAATAAGAATTTAATTAGACCTAATGAGTTCTTAGGTCCTGGTCTTTGTCTAACACTATTGCCTTTCCATTCCATGTCGTGTTCGGCTAAGTAATTTGGATTTTTGGCTATTCCTGGTAGAATTTCATTTTTTAAAATGCTATTTGGAACATTCCAGTAAGGGCTAAAAACAATGTATTTCATTGGAGCACTAAAGATGATCGTTTTATTCATGGTTTTACCCACCACTACTTTTGAACGTAGAACCACTTCTTGGTTTTTGAAATACGAAAGTTGAAATGATGGAATATTGATAGCGATTAATTCTTTAGATTTTGGTATGTCACTAGAAACCCATCGACAGCGTTCCATGTTGACAATTATGGTTTTAATTCGTTCGCTAATAGGTATATTTAAATCTTGAATAAATGCCTTTGTGATGGTGCTTCCTGAAAGCATGCCATGTCTTTGTTTGTAATGCAAAACGCCTTGGGCTAATTCTTCGTCGTAAATCGCACTTTTAGAATTTGATTTAAGATCTTCAGATAGGTATAAACGGCTTCTTATTTCGGCAATGGTTTTGGCGCTATCTCCAATTTTGTAGTTGCTAACTGCTGTATCTATTGTAATGCTGTTCCAACCTCCTTTTTTTCAATTTGACGGTATTTTTGCAATGCTTTTTTAAGTAGAAAATATTGTCCAATAAGTTTTTTTCTTCTTTGTTAATGAGTGTAGGATTGGTCAAAAGGGAATCCAAATAGCTAACGTAAGAAAGTTTTTTTCTTGGTATATGCCAACCTGTTTCGGTCGATTTTTCAGAATCTAATCCGTGATAAACATTTTGTGCATAAAAAAAGTACATGGCCGAATGGAAAAGCTCTATTTCGGTATTTGGATTTGTGTCTTTTTCTAAGTTGTTTCTAATTTCATTTAGCTTTTCTTTATAGGGGATACTAATTTTTAGGCCTTCCTCGTCTATGTTGTTTATTTTGTCATACAAAAGATAGGCAAATTCATTAATGTTGTTATCGTCATACCAAACATAGTGGTATTGATGTTTTTGGTATAATTTCTTAACGTCCTTCTCGTATTTTTTTAGTAGCGAATAATTTTTGAAAAAAGTATTGATTGCGGTACTGTCGAAGGTTTTTTGGGTTGCTTCGGCAATAGGTTCTTTTTGTGCAATTGGATTTTCATCATTTTTGTTTTTGCACGAAAAAAATAATGATAAGATTGCAATTATAATAAGGCTGGAGGAAAGGATTATTTTTTTCATACGAACGGTTTTAAGTTTAATCCAAATGTTTTAAACAAAGTAAGATGAATTTATGGAATAGTAAATTACAATTTTTTCGGATTGTTTTACATAATAGCTGTTTTTTTATTACGAATTCAAATGTGAGTGTGCTAGAATTTGGCTTATAAAAATGTTATATTCTTTGAAAGAGCTAATTTTTTTTAACGAAATTATTTTTAAAAAGTTCAAAATGGGGTTTTTGTTGTAGAGTTCCTTATTTTATATGGTCAAGTGTTTGAAATGTAAATTATTTTTAAATTTGCCCCCATAAATTAATGGGTTAAACTAAGAAAATATGAAAATTGAGAAGCGTTGGATCATTTCTTTTGTTGTAATTAGTATTGTTTGTATTTCGGGACTTTTTTGGCAAGTACCCTTAGAACCTGAGGCTGTACATTCCCAATTTGGGACAATCGAACAAATCGTACCTGCCGATGTTGCTTGGATGCTTACTTCTTGTTGTTTGGTACTTATTATGACGCCTGGTTTGGCCTTTTTTTACGGCGGTATGGTAGGAAAGAAAAATGTGATTTCTACGATGCTGCAAAGTTTTATTTGCATGGGTGTAGTTACTCTAATTTGGGTTGTTGTAGGCTTTAGTTTGGCCTTTGGAGAGCCGTTAGGGATTCATATAGGAGATGGATTCTATAGTTTTGTAGGTGATCCAACAACTTTTGTGTTTTTAGATTACGTAGGTGTGTTACCTCATAAGTTGATTGCTAGTACGGTGCCTTTCATGCTTTTTTCTTTATTCCAAATGAAATTTGCAATCATAGCACCAGCTATTATTACAGGTTCTTTTGCTGAACGTGTTCGCTTTATTTCCTACTTATTATTCATTTGTTTGTTTAGTATTTTTATCTATTCTCCTTTGTGTCATGCAGTTTGGTACCCAACAGGGATTTTAGGGTCTTTCTTTGGTGTAAAAGATTTTGCAGGAGGAACTGTAGTACATATGAGTGCTGGATTTGCAGCTTTGGCTGGGGTTTTAGTTTTAGGTAAAAGAAAAAACAGCAATCATGTGCCTACAAATATTCCTTTTGTTTTATTAGGGACAGGTATGCTTTGGTTTGGGTGGATAGGTTTCAATGCCGGTTCATCAATGGAGGCTAATGGTGTTGCTGCAATGGCATTTGGGACTACTACTACAGCATCTGCTGCAGCTATGCTTACTTGGATTTTCTTTGATCGAATTAATGGTCGAAAAGTTTCTGCTCTGGGTGCTTGTATTGGAGCAGTGGTAGGATTGGTTTCTATTACTCCTGCAGCAGGTTATGTATCGGTTCCAGAGAGTATGTTTTTTGGATTTATAGCGGCTTTGGTATCTAATAAAATTGTGTACTCTAAATATTTAAAAGGTATTGATGATACCTTAGATGTATTTGCTTGTCATGGTGTAGGAGGGATCATGGGGATGATTTTAACCGCTATTTTTGCTCATGGAGAGGATGCAAGTTTGCTTCACGGTGGATGGGGTGTTTTTAGTCACCATATGACCGCTTTATTGCTGGTTTCTATTTATACTTTCTTTGGTGCTTATTTGTTATTTAAAATTACAGACAAAATTATCCCAATGCGTGTTTCTGAAGAAGCTGAGATTATGGGGCTTGATTTGTCACAACACGACGAAACTCTATTTCCTATAGAGTGTGCTGAATAAGTTTTTAAACTAACCACATTATTAACTAGGGCAAGTTTTTATTTATAAAAGCTTGTCCTAGGTCTTATTTATTTGCTTAATTTTGCGCAAATATTTTAAAAACAGTGGGAAGTAAAAATAAATTAAAACGATTCAAAGAGAACGAGACATTCAATAATGTTTTTCAACCAACTAGAGAAGAAGTAGTAGGTGATTTATTTTCTTTAAAAGGGAAATGGAATACGGACTTCTTTAAAAATGACAATCCTATCGTATTGGAATTAGGTTGTGGAAAAGGGGAGTATTCTGTAGGTTTAGCCGAAAGATATCCTAACAAAAACTTTATTGGTATTGATATTAAAGGAGCCCGTTTTTGGCGCGGTGCAAAAACAGCTGTTGAAACAGGTTTGCGTAATGTAGCCTTTGTTCGTACTCAAATCGAATTGATTAATCATATTTTTGCTGAAAATGAAGTGGACGAAATCTGGATTACTTTCCCGGATCCACAAATCAAATACAAGCGTACCAAACACAGAATGACTAATTCACAGTTTTTACAATTGTATAAAAAAATCCTTAAAAAAGACGGAGTAGTCAATCTTAAAACCGATAGCGAATTTATGCACGGTTATACATTAGGATTGTTGCACGGAGAGGGTCATGAGGTTTTGTATGCTAATCATAATGTGTATGTGAACGAAGGTAGTCCTGAGGAAGTTACTGCTTTTCAAACTTTTTACGAAAAACAATATTTAGAAATTAATAAAGCAATCACCTATATCCGTTTTAAGATTAAAGACTAAAGCCTTTCTGATATAAGATGTTTTGGGTATTCCTGTAAGTAAGGCTTATGAATATAATTGTATCCTTGTTATCTGGTTTTATTTCTGCCTTTATAGGAATTATTCCTCCAGGTTTGTTAAATATGACTGCGGCCAAAGTAAATATGAAAGACGGAAGGCGTCATGCTTTTTGGTTTGTTTCAGGTGCCGTTGTGGTTATATTTCTACAGGTTTATCTCGCTGTTTTGTTTGCTCAAATTATCAACAGTAGACCTGATATTGTTTTGCTATTGCGTGAAGTTGGCTTTGTGGTTTTTACGGCTTTAACAGTCTATTTTTTTTGGTTAGCCAAAACGCCTAAACTAAAGAAACCCAAGTTGAAAAAACACAGTACCAAGAAACGTTTCTTTTTAGGGATGTTTTTATCGGCATTGAATTTTTTCCCAATACCCTACTATGTTTTTATCAGTGTTTCCTTGTCATCGTATGCTCTTTTTTCTTTTGATCTTACTTCAATTTTAATTTTTGTAAGTGGAGCAGTTATAGGTTCGTTTCTTGTTTTCTATTTATACATTCTTTTTTTCAAAAAATTGAAACTAAGGCTGATTATCTTCTTCGTAATATGAATGTTATTATTGGAAGTATTACAGGTCTAGTCGCTATTTTGGCTTTGGTTAATATTTTACAACATTATTACAAAGCTTTTTTTGTTGGATAATTTTGCATTAGTGAAATATTTAATTTTACAGTACTATGTCGAATGCCGATAATGCTAATTTTTTTGAAAGAGTCTACACGGTAGTTAGGCAAATTCCTTATGGAAGAGTGACTTCTTATGGGGCTATTGCTAAATATCTAGGAGCTGCTCGTTCTTCAAGAATGGTTGGTTGGGCAATGAATGCTTCTCATACAATGGAAGATGTTCCTGCACATAGAGTAGTCAATCGAAAAGGCTTGCTTACGGGTAAATTTCATTTCGATGGAACCAATTTGATGCAGCAATTATTAGAGAATGAAGGCTTGCAAGTAGTCGATAATCAAATAGTCGATTTCGAAAAATACTTTTGGGATCCGCAGCAAGAACTTTAAAGCTTTAAAAGTCTAAAAATCACATTATAAGTCTTTATCGTTAGAACTGATAGCGGTATTAATAATTACAATTCAAATACTTTAAATTAAGAACTTAATCTATTATCTTTGCAATCTGAAATCAGTTTAAATAAACGTTGGCTTTTTAAACTGAAAATAGCAATTGAATAATAGTAAATATAGTAATGAAATTAGATAGAAAAGAAATTCTTAAGGCTTTAGAGACAATTACTATTGCAGGAGAAGGAAAAAACATGGTTGAAAGTGGAGCAGTTACCAATGTTCTTACTTTTGGCGATGAGGTAGTGGTTGATTTGGTTTTACACACTCCAGCCATGCATATTAAAAAACGTGCCGAAGACGATATCAAAAAGACAATTTTAGAGAAAGTTTCTGCCGAAGCTAAGATTAAAGTTAATATAAAAGTTGAAGCTCCTGAAAAGCCAGAAATTAAAGGAAAAGCAATTCCAGGAATCAAAAATATTATTGCTGTAGCTTCTGGTAAAGGAGGTGTAGGTAAATCTACTGTAACAGCAAATTTAGCGGTTTCATTAGCTAAAATGGGCTTCAGTGTAGGGGTTTTAGATGCGGATATTTATGGTCCATCAATGCCTATCATGTTTGATGTTGAAAATGAAAAACCAATTTCGGTTACGGTTGATGGAAAATCAAAAATGAAACCTATTGAAAGCTATGAAGTAAAAATGCTTTCCATTGGGTTCTTTACCTCGCCAAGTCAAGCCGTAATTTGGAGAGGTCCTATGGCTTCTAAGGCTTTAAACCAAATGATTTTTGATGCCGATTGGGGAGAATTGGATTTTATGTTAATCGATTTGCCTCCTGGTACAGGAGATATCCACCTTTCTATTATGCAATCATTGCCTGTAACCGGTGCTGTTGTAGTAAGTACACCTCAGGCTGTGGCTTTGGCTGATGCTAAAAAAGGAGTTTCTATGTTTATGTCAGAAGCTATCAATGTTCCTGTGTTAGGAATTATTGAAAACATGGCTTATTTTACTCCAGAAGAATTACCTAACAATAAATACTATATTTTTGGTCAAGAAGGCGCTAAAAATTTAGCAGAAGATTTAGCAGTTCCATTTTTAGGGGAAGTTCCAATTGTTCAATCTATTCGTGAAGCAGGAGATTATGGTCGTCCAGCAGCTTTGCAAACAGGGTCGATTATCGAAACAGTTTTTGAAAATATTACACGTAAAGTGGTCGAAGAAACCGTTAGCAGAAATGAAAGTTTACCTGCTACTGAAGCGATAAAAATTACTACTATGGCTGGTTGTTCAGCGGTAAAAAAATAATTTAAGTAAAGAAAATGACAACAGAAGAATTAACAATTGAAGTTCAAAAAGCACTTGCTGAAATCAGACCTTTTTTAGAGTCCGATGGAGGTAATATTAGTCTTATTTCTATAGAAGATGATAAGCATGTAAAGGTGCGTCTTGAAGGAGCTTGTACTAATTGTAGTGTGAATCAAATGACACTTAAAGCTGGCGTGGAAACAACAATTAAAAAGTTTGCTCCACAAATAGAAACAGTTGTAAATGTTTTGTAAGGCATAGGTTGTCTAAAAATTATTTACCCAAATTATTTTGTTCAATCAATCAATTCCCAATAATAAATAATGGATGTTTTAATTAAAATTAAGGATAGAGAAGGAGTAGTTCATGAGTTACAAGCTCCTACAGATATGGCCATGAATATCATGGAACTTTGTAAAGCTTACGAATTGCCTGTGGAAGGTACTTGTGGAGGAATGGCAATGTGTGCTTCTTGTCAATGTTATGTTTTAAATGATGTGGCTTTGCCAGAAATGGGAGAAGATGAAGAAGCGATGCTTTCTGAGGCTTTCTATGTAAAATCGAATAGTCGTTTGGGTTGTCAAATTCCTATTACTGTAGATCTAGAAGGATTAGAATTAGAATTAGCTCCTGAGAGTTAATATTCGATTTTGTGTATATATTATAATGAATAAGGCTGTTTTTAATTGAAAAAGCAGCCTTATTTGTTTAGTATCGTTACCGCTCGAGGAAGAATTCGTTCTACAAATAATCTGTAGGCATAATCAGAAGGATGTAAGCCATCAGAGGCTACTAAATTTGTATTATTTAAGCCTTGTCGAGTTATATCTGTAATATTGATGAAAAGTATTTCATTTGATTCACAATAAGTTTTTGCAAAGGAATTGTAACGATCAATTTCTTTTGATATATTTTCGGTATTACCAAAGCTTTGCCCGTAAGGAGTGTAAGTATAATCTGGAATAGAAACTACCATTAATTTGTTTTTATCACCTTTGGCCATACTAATTGCTTTGGAAACAAGTTGCGGAAATTCTTTTTCGTAAATGCTAAAATTCAAACCTCTATATTGGTTGTTGACACCAATTAATAGTGTAACCAAATCAAAATTAGGGGCTGGTTTGTTGATATCGATAGCTTGTATCAATTCGCTTGTTGTCCATCCTGTTCGGGCAATAACTTCTAGCGAAAACTTGTTTTGTAGATTAAGGTTTCTCAAGGATTCTTTTAGTTGCTCAGGAAATTTACAGGTTTCGCATACACTTTGTCCTATGGTGTAGCTATCGCCTAGTGCCAGATAGTTTACAGTGTAGTTTAGTGTAGCAAGTGATAAAGATGTATTTACTTTTGGCGGACTTGTGGTAGGGGATATTATCAATGCATTTTCGGTACTGCAACCTATGCTGATTGCTATAAACAAAAACGTAACTACTATTTTTAATTTTCTTTTCATGTTAAAATCAATTTCTAGTAGTTACGTTTTTTTTGATGTTATGGATTAGTGTTTTAAGCCATTTCTACTTTCATGGAGATTATTTCTTCAATCGCATTCCAAAGTTCGATTCTTTTTTCTAAGGCCAGAATCGATACTTCTTCTACTTCTTTCCACTTTTGTTCGTCATTTTCGCAAAGTTCATTAATCATTTGCATTGCCATAGGTCCGTGTTCGTCGGCATCTAGCTCAATGTGTCTTTCAAAGTAGTAGATTAATTTGCTTAAATCAGTTTCTGGGAATTGAGCCTGAAAGTTCTTTAAAATGGCAAAGAACATGCTTGGGATTAAGTCTTCACGGCCAAAAGTAAAGGCTGCAGCTATTTCATGCGGTTTTCCTTCTTCAATAACACGGAACGTAAAGTCTATAAATGCTTTAATGTTGGGGTGTAAATCACTTTTTTTTATTGCTACAAAAATGTTTTGTAAAGATTGTATTTGCTCTAAGAAATGTTGGATTTTGCTTGTATCTGCTCCACAAGCCTCCATTGCTTCGATGTACATTTCGTAATGACTTTGATGTCTTCCGTCCAGCGCCAAATCACTTTCCTCGGCTAAAACAATTTCGTTAATTAAATATCTTGTTTCTGGATTTTTAGTTGCAAACCATGGTGTGCTAGTGCATGTTAGTCTTTCTTGTAAAGCTTTTAATAAAGACATAAAGTCCCAAACAGCATACACATGGCTTTCTAGAAAGGTGTGTAAATCCTCTATCGTTTTTACTTTGCTGTAAAGTGAATGTTGGAGTAATACGTTTTTTTGGGTCTCAATACTTTTATTAATATGCTGAATATTCATCGTGTAATAATTTTGTGTAAAGATAAAAAAGCTATAAGTTTTCAGTGAAATTTGCTATCAATTTTATCAATACTTTAATAATTGTTTCTTCTTGTTAATTACGATTTCAATCCTTTTTTGGTTTTAAGTTTTTTTAATAATTTTTGTTTAATGGAGTCTTTTCTCATTGTCTTATTTAAAAGCTGAAATACCCGTGATGTCCATTCCTGTTATCAGTAAATGGATATCATGGGTTCCTTCATAAGTAATGACCGATTCCAGGTTCATTATGTGTCTCATTACAGAATAATCTCCAGTGATTCCCATAGCACCAAGTATTTGTCTTGCTTCACGTGCGATGTTGATGGCCATGTCGACATTGTTGCGTTTAGCCATTGATATTTGCGCCGATGTTGCCTTGCCTTCATTTCGTAAGGTGCTTAATCGCCAAGTTAAGAATTGTGCTTTGGTGATTTCAGTAATCATTTCGGCTAGTTTTTTTGCTGTAATTGCATGCCTGCTATGGGTTTGCCAAATTGAATTCTTTCTTTGGCATAACGCAAAGCGGTATCATAACAGTCCATTGCCGCACCAATGGCACCCCAAGCAATTCCGTAACGAGCCGAATCCAAACAACCCAGTGGCGCACCCAATCCAGATTTGTTAGGGAGTAGGTTTTCTTTAGGGACTTTGACGTTGTCAAAAATTAATTCACCAGTTGCCGAAGCGCGTAATGACCATTTGTGATGGGTTTCGGGAGTGGAGAATCCTTCCATGCCACGTTCTACAATTAAACCATGAATTCTTCCTTCTTCGTTTTTGGCCCATACGACAGCAATATCAGCAAAAGGGGCGTTTGAAATCCACATTTTAGCACCATTTAAGAGATAATGGTCACCCTTGTCTTTAAAATTGGTAGTCATTCCTCCAGGGTCGGAGCCGTGATTGGGTTCGGTTAAACCAAAGCAGCCCATCCATTCTCCAGAAGCCAGTTTAGGTAAGTATTTTAATCGTTGTTCTTCGTTACCGTATTTCCAAATAGGATACATAACCAATGATGATTGTACAGATGCTGTTGAACGTACACCTGAATCACCTCTTTCTATTTCTTGCATGATCAAGCCATACGAAATTTGGTCTAATCCTGCGCCGCCATATTCTTGTGGGATGTAAGGTCCAAAAGCACCAATATCGGCTAATCCTTTTATAATTTGTGTAGGGAATTCGGCTTTTTGGGCATAGTCCTCAATGATGGGAGAAACTTCGCGTTTGACCCATTCGCGAGCAGCGTCACGAACCAATTTATGTTCCTCTAATAAAAGTTCATCAAGGTTGTAATAGTCTGGTGCTTGAAATAGATCTGGTTTCATGGTTTCTCATTGGTATTATAGTGGTGGAACTTTTTTAATGTAAAATCAAAAGTTATACTATAAATTTACACAAAGGATTTTTAATCAAGCATGAAAAAGTAATTAAAATTCTCTTAAAATAAAGATGGCTAATTGGATTTGAATGATTTACATTTTTAAATAAAAATCCTTCGTCAGTTCAATGTATTCTGGAGTGTATTGTTGGCGAGCAGTTTCGATGATGAGTTCGTCAATAGGAAATTCAGAATTTTCATTTCGGCTGAAAGCCAATAAACTGCGTTTAATCTCAGAAGTAGGTGTGCCTTTTACGCGGGTAATTTTTAAAGGGTATAATTCATATTCATCGGCTAATGCCAAGAATTTTTCTTCTTCTTTGAACGGAATGATTACTGCGAAAATTCCATTTTCAGAAAGCAATAAAGCGGCTGCTTCAATTAAATCTTCAAATGGCATGGCGTCTTGAAAACGTGCCAAGTCTCGTTTACTGTTGTCAGATTTGTAATCTTCACTAAAAAAAGGAGGATTAGAAACAATAATATCGTACTCGTCTTCTGGTTCTTCCACAAATTCTTCTAAAGCGGCATGAAAACAAAATAAGCGATCATTCCAAGGGGAGTTTTCAAAATTGTCTGTTGCTTGTTCGTAGGCATCTTCGTCAATTTCTAAAGCATCAATTTGTTCGGCATGACTTCTTTGGGCTAACATCAATGCAATGATTCCGGTTCCAGTGCCAATATCCAAAATACTAAACGGATTGTTTTCAAGAGGAGTCCAAGCACCTAGTAAAACACCGTCAGTGCCTACTTTCATAGCACAACGGTCTTGTTCTATAGAGAATTTTTTGAATGAAAACATAAGGTAAAATCCCGATTTTTTAAATTCCAAATTCCAAATGAATTGGGAAAATCCAAATTTAGATTAAAATATTCGAATTCCTATTCTAATTATTGAAATTCGGAATTTAAATATTGGAATTTATTTTAGTTGTTATTGCCGATAAAATTTTTCTTAATTATTCGATTTCAAATAATAAAGCTTCTGAATTTTCTTTTAATTCTGGATTTGATTCTTGTAATAAACGAAGCCAATATTTAGATTCTTTAGCTTCCTTTCTGGTGATTTTTAACCGAAAAGACAAATCTTTTTCTCCAAGTTTTTCGTTTGCTTCGATGTAATTAGCTCCAACTGAACCAGAGGATCTCACTAGTTGCTTTCCATCTTCAATATTTGAAATTGTTTTTGGTAGCTTTTGAATATAGATTCTACATTCTTTATCAAATAAAAAAGTTCTTTCTTCTAAATCAAATGGTTTTCCATAAAGTGTTAAATCTCGATTTCCAATCTAAACCCAAATATAATCAATTGACGTAATTTTTATTACGATTTTTGGAATTTGGAATTTGAGTTTTTTTTTGGAATTTCCTTTAAAGATACATCTCAATCAATCCTTCAGGCAAATCCATGATGATTTTTTTGTTTTCGCGATCTACTTTTACTAAGAAATGATCGATCATTGGGATTAAAATTTCGGTGCCGTCTTTTATGACTTCAAATAGAGGCTGAGCGGTTGTATCGTTAATGGATTGGATTTCTCCCACATTGCCTAATCTTTTATCTTCAATTTCAAAACCTATTACTTCGTGAAAGTAAAATTTGTTACCACTAAGTTTTGGTAACATGCTTAATGGAAGGTATAATTCACTTCCTATGAGGTTGTCGGCCTCAGCTTCGGTATTGATATCTTCAAAATGAACCCTTAGGAAGTCATTTTTATGTAGTGAACTACTTTCAATAAAAAAAGGAACCAAGTGTTTGTTGTAGTCAACAAACACTGATTCCAAATTTTCGTATAACTCAGGTTCGTCGGTGTCTAGATAGATTAGGACTTCTCCTTTGTAACTAAATTTTTTAGCGATTTTACCTAAATAGAAACAATCTTGTTTACGCATTTCGCTATTAAAATTAAGCTTGAGCTTCTTCGTTGTTTTCTTCAGCAGCTGGAGCCTCTTCTTCAGTTGAAGCAGCTTCTTCTGCTTGAGCAGCAGCAATTGCATCAGCTTCAGCTTGAGCAGCAGCAGCGATACGTTTCGCGTTTACTTCTTGTTCTGCTTTTAATGCTTTAGCTTTAGCATCAGCTTGCGCTTTTGTTAAACCATCTTTTTTAGCATTAACTTTTCCAGCTTTAGCTTCTAACCATTCAGTTAATTTAGCGTCAGCTTGTTCTTGTGTCAAAGCTCCTTTACGAACTCCTCCATCAAGGTGGTGTTTTAATAAAGCTCCTTTGTAAGAAAGGATAGCTCTTGCAGTGTCAGTTGGCTGAGCACCATTGTGTAACCATTTAACAGCGCTATCAAGGTTTAAGTCGATAGTTGCAGGGTTAGTGTTTGGATTGTAAGTACCGATTTTCTCTAAGTATCTACCATCTCTTTTTGAGCGAGCGTCTGCTGCTACAACCCAGTAAAAAGGTTTTCCTTTTTTACCGTGTCTTTGTAATCTAATTTTTACTGACATAATCTTTATGATTAAATTTTGAGGTACACGACCTCGATTAATTAAGGCTGCAAAGATACATTATTTTTTAATATAGCAAATAGAATTTTAGTATTTTGATATGTAATAATTTAGCGATTTTTTTGTTTCTTTTTTTAAGCATTTCTGTTATTTTAATTCGAATAGTTTATTTTTGTTTGTAAATTTTATTTTATGAAAAAGTTTTACCTTTTTTTAGTTTTATTTTTCTCTTTGTTTTCTTGTCAAGAGGATGTTAAGTTTAACAATCCAGCCTTTCAAGGAATGAAAGATAATGTCCTTTGGAAAGCTGTTCAAACTCGTGCAACAGTATATTCAAGTGGGAAGGTGGTTGTTGAGGCCTATACAGCTACTGAGGTAATGACCATAGAAAATAGTTCTACGGCAGTAGGTGTTTATACTATAGGAACAAATGCCAATACAACGGCAAATTATCAATATACGGATCCAATTACTAAAGAAAAAATTATATTTTCTTCGGGTTTTAATGTGGGTAATGGTGCGCTTGAAATTACTGAATATGATGCTGTTGGGAAAACAATTTCAGGAACATTTAAATGTAATTTAGTTAATACTTTCGATAATCCAATGGCTGGGCCAACATTAAATTTTCAATATGGTGTTTTTTATAAAGTGCCTGTTACTGTAAATTAAGTATATTCTCTTTTCTCTATATAAAAATAAATAAGAATATAAATATGCTTATTTATAGTGTGTTATAAAAAAATAAGACTACATTTGTTCTAATTATTGTAAATAAATATATATGAACATTTTTGTTGGAAGCCTTCCATTCAGTATTGAGGAAGCAGATTTAAGAGAGTCTTTTGAGGCTTACGGAGCAGTTGATTCTGTTAAAATTATTACTGATAAATTTACTGGAAGAAGTAAGGGGTTTGGTTTTGTTGAGATGCCAGTTGATGCTGATGCTCAAAAAGCAATTGAAGAATTGAACGGAGCGTCTGTTCAAGGTCGTACAATTGTAGTGAATAAATCAGAACCAAAACCAGAAGGTGAAAGAAGAAGTTTTAATAACAACCGTAGAAATGATTCTCGTGGAAGTTATGGAAACAACCGTGGTGGTGATAGCCGTGGAAACAGAGGAGGATACTAAAATTATTTTTCTTGATATAAAAAAGGAGACAGTTGTTAAATTGTCTCCTTTTTTTATGTGTAATTGGTAGGTATTAGATATTAGCTGCTAACCAATCTCCAACTTCTTTAGTTCCGTAAGCTTTACCACCGTTAGCTAAATCTTCAGTAACAACACCTGCTTCTAATGCTTTGTTAACAGCATCTCTCATTGCTTTTCCTTCTTCCATCAATCCGAAGTTTTCAAACATCATAGCAGCTGATAATACAGTAGCCATTGGGTTAGCAATATTTAAACCTGTTGCTTGTGGGTAAGAACCGTGTATTGGTTCAAATAAAGATACTTCTGCTCCCATAGATGCTGATGGCATTAATCCCATAGATCCTGAAATTACAGAAGCTTCGTCAGTTAAGATATCTCCAAATAAGTTTTCAGTAATTAATACGTCGTATGAATTAGGCCATTGAACCAAACGCATCGCAACTGCATCCACAAATTCATAACTTACCTCAACTTCTGGATAGTCTTTTTCCATAGCTTGAACAGTTTCTCTCCATAAACGTGAAGTTTCAAGTACGTTAGCTTTGTCAACACAACATAGTTTTTTTCTACGAGTCATCGCTAATTCGAATCCTTTTTTAGCCAAACGTTGTACTTCAGCTCTTGTGTAAACACAGTTATCATAAGCAGTATCTCCACCGTCTCTTCTTCCTTTTTCACCAAAGTAAATACCACCAGTTAATTCTCTTAAGAAAACTAGGTCAGTTCCTTCAATTCTTTCTCTTTTTAATGGAGATTTATCTAATAAAGATGGGAAAGTAAATGTAGGTCTTACGTTAGCAAATAAACCCAATGCTTTACGCATTTTTAATAAACCTTGTTCTGGTCTTACAGGTGCAGAAGGATCGTTATCATATTTAGGGTGACCAATTGCTCCAAATAAAACTGCATCAGCATTTTTACAAACTTCGTGAGTGGCATCTGGATATGGTTCTCCTACTGCATCAATCGCAGCAGCACCGGTTAAAGCTGGTTTCCAAGTAATTTCATGTCCAAATTTTTGTGCAATTGCATCTGATACTTTTACTGCCTGATCAATTACTTCTGGTCCGATTCCGTCCCCTGCTAAAAGTGCGATATTTAACTTCATTATTTTATATTTATATTAATTTATTGTTTTTGTTCTAATTTAAACTGCTATTACGTTGAGCATTTTTTGAGTTGCAATGATTGCAGCTACGGTTTGGTCAGAATCCAATCCTCTTGTTTTGAATTCTTTTCCGTCGTTTACCCAGGTGATAATGGTTTCGCATAAAGCATCCGAACTACTTCCGGGAGGGATTCTTACCGCGTAATCAGTAAGTTTGGGTAAAGTCATTTTTTTGGTTTTATAAATTTTTGTCAAAGCATTCATAAAAGCATCAAACTGACCGTCTCCTTGTGCGTGTTCCTCAATGATTTGTCCGTCTATTTTTAAGCAAATAGTGGTTGACGGTCTCATTCCTTTGGCGTGAGATAACAAATAGGATTCTATGGTAACTTTTTCCTGATAGGTATGACTATCTAATACGTCAGAGATGATATAAGGCAGATCTTCTTTGGTAACTGTTTCTTTTTTGTCTCCCAATTCAATAATTCTTTGGGTGACCAATTTTAAATCTTCCTGATTTAATTGCAAACCTAATTCCTGAAGGTTTTTTTCAATATTAGCTTTTCCGGAAGTTTTTCCTAAAGCGTATTTTCTTTTTCTTCCAAAACGTTCCGGAAGTAAATCGTTGAAATATAAATTGTTTTTATTGTCCCCATCAGCGTGAATACCGGCTGTTTGAGTAAAAACATTGTCGCCTACAATTGGCTTGTTGGCTGGGATTCGGTAACCGGTAAAGGTTTCGACTAATTTACTAACTGAGTATAAAGAAGTTTCTTTTACACCAATTTCGATTTCGGGCATGAAATCATTGATTACTGCAATCGTACTGGCCAGTGGCGCATTTCCGGCGCGTTCTCCCATTCCGTTTATGGTCACGTGCAATCCGTGAATACCTGCTTTTAAGGCTTCCATTACGTTAGCAACGCTTAAATCGTAGTCGTTGTGTGCGTGGAAATCAAAATGAATTCCGGGATATCTTTGAGTGATTTCTGAAATATATTCGAAAGTTTCCGAAGGGATAAGTACGCCCAAAGTATCTGGAAGCAATATTCTTTTTACGGGTTGGGTGCTGATGAAATCTAAATATTGGTAAACATATTCTGCTGAATTACGCATACCATTACTCCAATCTTCTAAATACACATTGGTTGTAATCCCATTTTCATTGGCCAAAGCAATACTTTCGGCTATTTCAGTAAAATGCTGTTCAGGTGTCTTTTTTAATTGATGAGTAAGATGATTTAAGGAACCTTTGGTTAACAGATTTTGAACTTTTGCCCCCGTTTTTTTCATCCATTCAATAGAAAGACCTTTATCTACAAAAGTCAATACTTCAATTTTATCGGTATATCCTCTTGCTTCGGCCCAAGTCATAATCCCCTTAACACCTTCAAATTCGCCTTCACTAACACGAGCAGAAGCAATTTCGATACGGTCTACATGTAACTCTTCTAATAATAATTGGGCAATGGTTAGTTTTTCTGCAGCAGAAAATGATACTCCTGAGGTTTGTTCACCATCACGAAGTGTCGTATCCATTATTTCAATTTTTCTCTTTCCCATTATAATTTTGATGCTTAAAAAAGTTCTGATTTCATCAAACAGAAATCATTTTGTTATGTGTTTTATAAAACGGTAAAAGCAGCTGCTAAATACAATTCCAGAGGAATGCTTTAGCAGCTGCGTTTTAGTATGATTGTATTATTTAGTAAGGTAGCTTGCTAGCAAAACTTACGATTTCTTCTTTCACACTTTGTAAATAGTCGATATCATCAAAACCATTTAACATGTTGTTCTTCTTATATCCATTGATATCAAAAGATTCTTTTTCTCCTGTCGCTTTTAAAGTGATTGTTTGCTCTGGTAAGTTGATTTCTAATTCCGTATTCGGATCCGCTTCAATTGCAGCAAAGATTTTATCTGAAAATTCAGGAGAAACCTGTACTGGTAAAACACCAATGTTTAAACAGTTTCCTTTGAAAATATCTGCAAAGAAAGAAGAAACTACAGCGCGGAATCCATAATCGTAAACAGCCCAAGCAGCGTGCTCACGAGAAGAACCAGAACCGAAGTTTTTTCCACCCACAAGGATTTTTCCACTGTATGTTGGGTTGTTTAATACGAAATCTGCTTTTGGAGTTCCGTCTCCGTTGTATCTCCAGTCTCTAAAAAGGTTGTCTCCAAAACCTTCGCGTTTTGTAGCTTTCAAGAAACGAGCAGGAATGATTTGATCAGTATCTACGTTCTCAATAGGTAGTGGCACTGCACTACTAGTAAGTATATTAAATTTATCGTATGCCATTTTATTAGATTTTTAGATTTCAGAATTCAGATTTTATATTATCCATTAAGGGAGCTAAAATCATAAATATTTAAAATCTTTTTATTTTTTTAATTCTTTTTTGAAACTTTTATTGAATTGTTATTCAATTACAATAAATCTCTTGGATCTGTCAATTTTCCTGTAACTGCTGCTGCTGCTGCCATAATTGGAGAAGCTAATAATGTTCTAGAACCTGGACCTTGACGACCTTCGAAGTTTCTGTTAGAGGTACTTACTGCATATTTTCCAGCTGGTACTTTATCATCATTCATTGCTAAACAAGCCGAACATCCTGGTTGACGTAATACGAAACCAGCTTCAGTAAGGATGTCTAAAATTCCTTCTTCTTTGATTTGTGCTTCCACAACGTGAGAACCAGGAACTAACCAAGCTGTAACATTATCAGCTTTTTTACGGCCTTTTACAATTTCAGCAAAAGCTCTAAAGTCTTCGATACGACCATTAGTACAACTTCCTAAGAAAACATAATCAATAGGTTTTCCAATCATTACGTCATCTTCATTGAAGCCCATGTAAGCTAATGATTTTTTATACGTTTCTTCACCGCCTTCTACTTCGCTTGCAGCAGGAATGTGTTGGCTGATACCAATTCCCATTCCAGGGTTTGTTCCGTAAGTGATCATTGGCTCGATATCTTCCGCATTGAAGTTTAATTCAGCATCAAATGTTGCGTCAGCATCTGTTTTTAAAGTTTTCCAATATTCTACAGCCTTAGTCCAAGCTTCTCCTTTTGGAGCATATAATCGTCCTTCTAAGAAATCGAAAGTTGTTTGGTCAGGAGCAATCATACCACCACGAGCACCCATTTCGATAGAAAGGTTACAAACAGTCATACGACCTTCCATAGTCATTTCTTCAAAAACATTTCCTGCATATTCTACGAAATATCCTGTTCCTCCAGAAGTAGTTAATTTAGAAATAATGTATAATGCAACGTCTTTAGGAGTAACACCTTTGTTTAGTTTTCCGTTAACGTTGATACGCATTTTTTTAGGTTTTGGTTGCATAATACATTGAGTAGAAAGCACCATCTCTACTTCAGATGTACCAATACCAAAAGCGATAGCACCAAAAGCACCATGAGTAGAAGTATGTGAATCTCCACATACGATTGTAGCACCTGGTAAGGTAATTCCGTTTTCTGGACCTACTACGTGTACAATTCCATTTTTTTGATGACCTAATCCCCAGTGTGAAATACCGTATTCTGCTGCATTAGTTTCTAATGCTTTTAATTGATTTGCAGATAAAGCATCTTCAACAGGCAAGTGTTGATTAATGGTCGGTGTATTGTGATCGGCAGTTGCGAAAGTACGTTCTGGATATAATACTGATACGCCTCTTGTTTTAAGCCCCAAGAAAGCTACTGGACTTGTAACTTCGTGAATGAAGTGACGATCAATAAAAAACACATCTGGTCCGTCTTCAATTTTACGCACAACATGCGAATCCCATACTTTGTCAAATAATGTCTTGCTCATTTTTTAATTTTTTTAGTGTATTTCTGTGTTTTGTGATACTAACTTTTTTGAATAAGCTAGTAACAAGAACGCAAAAGTATAAAAATCAAACCATGTAGTCAATTAATATTATCAATTATATACGATACCCAAACTATATTAATACTGTGCTGTGCTTTTATTTTGCCTGCTTGTGTTTTAGAGAGTTAGTTTTTTTATTTCTGTTTAGGATTGATAAAGTTGTGTTTGTAACAGTATGTAAACTACTTTGTGTTTTGTGAATTTTTAATTGTTTTTAGTTAATTGGCTTGTTTTGTTTGGGAATTATTGGAATGTTTGCTTGAAAACAATAAAATCAATAAGGTTTTGCTTTCGATTTAAGTTTTTCGGAAATCTTTTTTAATTTCAAAATAAATTATAACGGATCATTTTTTAGGTGGGAATTATTTTTATGTAATATTACGACAACCAAAAAAATAAGAAAGTTGGATTTTATGGGTGTTTTTGAATAGTTTAGAGATGAACTATTGTCCAAATTTTTAGGTTAATAAGTAATGCGAGACCTATTTATTCTGTTTATAATTGCGTAAATTTATAGTATTAATTTTGATAAATCGAGAAAGGTGTTTTTTTGATTTAGATAAGTTTATGTAGTTCATATTTGCTGTATGAGCAATTTGTTCCAAGAGAAATTAATATGCTGCATGTTTCATTCACAAGAGAGTTATGAAGAAGAATATTGTGATAGTGTTATTTGTGATTTTTTGTGTTAATCATTGCTATTATGGTTATGGACAAATGCGTAAAATTTATAGTACCATTGAAACTAAAGGTGTTTTGTATTATAAGGTTGAAGAGATTATTAATATGGCGTTTGGCGGTACTAATGTCTGGTATACTGTGTCGGATTTGAGTTTGATTAGTAAAGTTGATTTAGGTCCTGAAAATGTTAGAATAATTACACCTTTTTATAAGGATAAAAGTTATTTGAAAAAGAGTTATTATATAGAAACTAAAAACGCAAATATTAATACGGAAAAAAATCGGGAACCTACCCAGCTTGTAGCGATTTCAATTGAAAGTGGGAAAATTGAAATACCTGAAAATTCTCCTTTGGATCAAAGGGTACTAGCTCTGGTTATTGGTAAAATAATTAAAATAGAGCCTGTTTCTGATTTAAAAAACGAAGCTTTAGTTGAAACTAAAGCTTCGCCTGTTTCTGTTTCTCCTGTTAATCTAAAAGTTTTGCCTGAAAAGAAAGAGCCTCAAAAGGAAAAATTGGATTATATTTTGGTTAATGTGGTTTATGTTTATGAAAGAGTGCTTGAAAAAGGTTATAAATCTGCCTATATGTCAAGAGAAGTAGCCAATTATTATTATTTCAAAGGCCAAATGGAAAAAGCTGCTAAATGGTACGAAGAACTCTTTGTGTTGTCTAATGAGCAGTTGGAGCCTATTTATTATTACCGTTTTGGAGATGCTTTAAAAAAGACAGGGAAAACCACGAGAGGCAATGCTCTAATTGAAAAATTCAATCAGTTGATGGAGTGAAGCATTTTTAAACTTTCTGTTTTTCCAGTTTCTTTTATTTATTTAATAATGAGCAATTGGATCAGGGGTTCCATCAGGGTCACCTGAAACATTTCCTGATGAGTGTACAGGGCCTAATAACAATAATCCGCATACATGTGGAGTTGCCATAGAAGTTCCGCTTATGGTGTTCATGCCGCCTCCTTTCCATAAAGAAAGAATGGATACTCCGGGAGCGCAAAAATCTACTGAAGGGCCATAGTTAGAAAAATAAGCAAAAGTATCGTTTTTATCCATGGCTGAAACAGTGTAAATGTTTGTGCCATTAACACTGGCAGGCGAATAATTATCAGCATTAGCGCTGTCATTTCCTGCTGCTATGGCAAATTTAACTTTTACAGATGCTTTAGTTACTGCATCGTTTAGTGCTGAATCTTTAGGGCCTCCTAAACTCATATTAGCGGCATCACCGTCTTTACCATTTGCTCCAACATAGTCTACTCCGGCAATAACACCTGAGTAAGATCCGCTGCCACGACTGTCTAAAACACGTACGGCTACAACCGTAGCTCCTGCTGCAACTCCTACTACTTGAATGTCGTTGTCTATTGCGGCTACAGTTCCGGCTACATGTGTGCCGTGTCCATTGCCATCATTTGGGTTATTTGCATCAATTCCTCCCAGAAAGCTTTTATTAAGTCCTGTTTTGTTTACATTCAAATCCGGGTGGGTTAAATCTATTCCGGTGTCAATTATCCAGGCTGTTTTTCCTGCTCCGCTAAGTCCGCCGCCAACACGAGTTATTCCCCAAGGAATTACTTCTGCCGGATAAGTTGTACCTCCGCCACTTCCTGGTTTTCCTTTTAAGATAGATAATTCAGGATTTAGAGTTATCGTATAATCTTGTTCTATAGATTTAACGCGATCATCTTGTCTTAGGCTTAGTAGTTGCTCTTTGTCTAATTGGGCTGCAAATCCGCTAATCGTGTAGCCAAAGGTTTGTTTTATTTTGTCCGAAGTTAGTTTTATAGTTGAAAAACGTGCCAGATAGTCTTTTTTCAATGATAAAATCCTGTCACTGTATTTTTGAGTATTGTATTTACCGGATACATTTTCTTTTAAAACTACAACATATTGACCCGGAATCGGTTTCATGGTGTAGTTTGAAAGCGGACTCAATTCCTGAACTTCTATCTCAGTGTTGTTTTGACAACTTGTGATTAATAATAAAGAAGAAAAAAGGCTTAAGGACAATCGTATAACAGAAGTAAAGTTTTTCATGGGGGTAGTTTGGTTAGGATTAATAAACTCTTAAAATTAATTAAAAAACAAATCATAAACAATTGTTTCTCTGTTTATTAATTTTTTATTGAGTTGTTTTAGATACTATGATTAATGTTTGTAATTTAATTTTTACGTATTTAATGAAAATGTAAATCGACTTTTTTGTTGATAAATTGAGTTAGTTCTTTCTTTAAAAATAAACTAAATTTGAAATTCAATTTTTGTGATTTTTATAAATTACAAATACTTCAAAAACAGCTATGTACTTAATATTCGATACAGAAACCACGGGTTTACCTAAGCGTTGGGACGCACCTATTACTGATACTGCCAACTGGCCGCGTTGTATTCAAATTGCATGGCAACTCCATGATGATATGGGGCAGTTAGTAGAGCATCAGGATTATTTGGTAAAACCAGAAGGCTTTAATATTCCTTATGACGCAGAGCGTATTCATGGTATTTCAACAGAGTTAGCAGAAGCGGAAGGAATCACTTTGGCTGAGGTTTTAGAAAAATTTAATATCGCTTTAAGTAAAGCCAAATTTATTGTCGGGCAAAATCTGGGTTTTGATGTCAATATCATGGGCTGTGAGTTTCATCGTATGGGAGTGGATTCACCAATGGCTTCGATGCCTGTTTTAGATACTTGTACCGAGGTTACGGCTAATTTGTTAAAATTACCTGGAGGTCGTGGAGGTAGATTCAAATTGCCAACATTGACCGAGTTACACGAGTATTTATTCAACGTTCCTTTTGCGGAAGCGCACAATGCAACTGCCGATGTTGAGGCAACTACGCGTTGTTTCTTAGAATTAATCAAAAGAGAAGTTTTTACTAAAGAAGAGTTGGACGTACCGGCTTCCTACTTTAAGGATTTTCAGGCCAAAAATCCGCAGGAAATTCAACTTATCGGATTAAAGCATATCAATCTTAAGGCAGCTTCAGATAAAATTCGTCAGCAACTTCAAAAGTCGGAAGGAGCTGCACCTCAAACTACAATTTCTGAGGAAGACAGAAAAGATTTTTCGGAGGCAAAATATGCCCACTTACATAATCATACGCAGTTTTCGGTTTTACAGTCTACTATCGGGATTGGACCTTTAGTTGCTGCTACGGCGAAGAATAAATTTCCGGCGGTAGCCATGACCGACACTGGAAATATGATGGGGGCTTTTCATTTTGTAAGTGCCGTTATGAATCACAACAAAGGGGCTTCGGCAAAGAATAAAGCTTTAATCGAAAGTGGTGAAGAACCTACAGAGACTGAAATCAAACCAATTGTTGGTTGTGAGTTTAATATTTGCGAAAATCATAAGGATAAATCCAAGAAAGACAACGGATACCAAGTTGTTTTGATGGCTAAAAATAAAAGGGGTTATCATAATCTGGCCAAAATGGCGTCCATTGCTTATGTTGATGGTTTTTATTACGTACCCCGAATTGATAAAACAGTTGTAGAAAAGTATAAAGAAGACATCATGGTTTTGTCGGGGAATTTATACGGAGAGATTCCGAGTAAAATCCTGAATATTGGTGAAAACCAAGCCGAAGAAGCTTTGTTGTGGTGGAAAGCACAATTTGGAGATGATTTTTATCTAGAAATCATGCGCCACAATCAGGAAGATGAAAATAGGGTAAATAAGACCTTAATTGAGTTTTCTAAGAAGCATAATGTGAAGTTAATTGCTACTAATAATACCTATTATTTAAATAAAGAAGATGCTAATGCGCACGATATTTTATTGTGTGTCAAAGATGGAGAAAAACAAGCTACTCCTATAGGAAGAGGTCGCGGTTACCGTTACGGTTTGCCTAATCAGGAGTATTATTACAAATCGGATGAAGAGATGAAAAAACTCTTTGCTGATTTGCCTGAAGCGATTATCAACATACAGGAAATCATAGATAAGGTCGAAATTTACTCTTTATATCGTGATGTATTACTTCCTAAATTTGAGATTCCTGACGAATTTAAAGTTCCCGAAGATTTAGTAGATGGAGGGGTTCGCGGTGAAAATGCTTATCTGCGACATTTAACCTATACAGGTGCGGAACGTCGCTACGAAGAAATTACCGATGAAGTACGAGAACGTTTGGATTTTGAGTTAATGACTATTTCCAATTCGGGTTATCCGGGTTACTTTTTGATTGTACAGGATTTCATAGCCGAAGCACGTAAAATGGGAGTTTCGGTAGGTCCAGGTCGTGGATCGGCAGCTGGTTCGGCAGTGGCTTACTGTTTAGGGATTACCAATATTGACCCTATTAAGTACGATTTGCTTTTTGAGCGTTTCCTGAATCCCGACCGTGTATCCATGCCCGATATTGATATCGACTTTGATGATGAGGGTCGTGGTCGTGTAATGGATTATGTAATCAATAAATATGGAGCCAATCAGGTGGCGCAGATTATTACCTATGGTAAAATGGCGACTAAATCGGCGATTCGTGATACCGCACGTGTACTGGATTTGCCACTTTTTGAAGCAGATAGAATTGCGAAATTGATTCCGGCAATGATGCCAGGAAAATGGAATTTGGCCCGATTTATTTCTGAAAGTGAGGATGATGTCAAAAAAGCTTTAAAATCTTCTGAAGAATTTGATCGCGTTAAAGAATTAATCGCAATTGCCAATGAAGGAGACTTGGCAGGTGAAACGATTCAGCAGGCCAAAATTCTGGAAGGTTCGATGCGTAATACGGGTATTCATGCCTGCGGGGTAATTATTACTCCAGATGATATTACGAATTTCGTACCAGTTATAACAGCAAAGGATTCAGATTTATATGTTACTCAGTTTGATAACTCGGTTGCTGAGAGTGCTGGATTATTGAAGATGGACTTCTTGGGTCTGAAGACCCTGACTTTGATTAAAGAAACCGTAAAATTGGTCAAGTATCGCACGGGAATAGAACTCAATCCGGATAATTTTCCAATTGATGATGCGAAAACCTATGAGTTATTCCAGCGTGGTGAAACAGTAGGGGTGTTTCAATACGAGTCGCCAGGAATGCAGAAATACATGAAGGACTTAAAGCCTACCGTATTTGCCGATTTGATTGCGATGAATGCCTTGTATCGTCCGGGACCTTTAGAGTATATTCCTTCTTTCGTTCGAAGAAAAAATGGCGAGGAAGAAATTACCTATGACTTAGATGCTTGTGAAGAATACCTGTCTGAAACCTATGGAATTACGGTATATCAGGAGCAGGTAATGCTTTTGTCCCAAAAGTTAGCCGGATTCTCTAAGGGGGATGCCGACGTACTTCGTAAGGCGATGGGTAAGAAGCAAAAAGACGTTCTGGATAAGATGAAAGGGAAATTCATTGATCAGGCGGTGGCTAAAGGCCATGATGAAAAGAAACTGGATAAAATCTGGACGGACTGGGAGGCCTTTGCGAGTTATGCCTTCAATAAATCACACTCTACCTGTTATGCTTGGGTGGCTTATCAAACGGCTTATTTGAAAGCGCATTATCCTGCCGAATATATGGCGGCGGTACTTTCGAATAATATGAATGATATTAAGCAGGTGTCCTTTTTTATGGAAGAATGTAAGCGAATGGGCTTGCAAGTTTTAGGACCTTCTGTGAACGAATCGTATTATAAATTTACCGTAAACGATAATTATGCCGTTCGTTTCGGGATGGGAGCAATCAAAGGAGTTGGTGCTGGAGCCGTAGAAACTATTGTTGAAAACAGAAAAAACGGATTGTATAAATCCATTTTTGATTTGGCGAAACGAATTGATTTGCGTGCCGCTAATAAAAAGGCTTTTGAAAATTTAGCCTTGGCAGGAGGGTTTGATTGTTTTGCGGATACGCACAGAGCACAATATTTCCATGATGATGGTGATGGGATTACTTTTTATGAAAAAGCCATGCGTTATGGTTCTAAATTTCAGGAAAATGAAAACTCTTCGCAAGTAAGTTTGTTTGGCGAAACTTCTGAAGTTCAAATTGCCGAACCTGTAGTTCCTCCTTGTGAAGATTGGAGTACTATGGAAAAATTAGCCAAGGAAAAAGAAGTTGTAGGGATTTATATTTCCGGACATCCATTGGATGATTTTCGATTTGAAATGAAATATTTCTGTAATGCCAAGTTAGATGCTCTAAAAAATATGGAAGCTTATGTGGGTAAAACTTTGACTCTTGGTGGAATTATTAATAATGTTCAACATCGTGTGGCAAAGAATGGTAAAGGCTGGGCTACATTTGCTTTAGAAGGTTATGATGAAAGTTATGAGTTTCGAATTTTTGGAGAAGAATATTTAAAATTCCGTCATTTCTTCATTCAAAACAATTTTATGTTTATAAAGCTCACTATCAAAGAGGGATGGATGAATCAGGAAACGGGCAAAAAAGGAGAGCCAAGATTGCAATTTGTAGAGATGAAACAGTTACAAGATGTTTTAGAGTCATTTGCTAAAAAATTAATTGTGCTATTGAATATTAAAGATTTACATCCTGATTTTATTCATAAATTGAGTAATTTGTTTAACGTGAATAAAGGGGATAATCAGGTGACTTTTGAAATAATGGAGTTGGAGAAAATTAAAAAATTAATTGAAGTAGCTCCTGTTGTTGACGAAAATGAAGAAGTGGTTTTTGATGATGATATCGATGATGCCGAAGCAGCAGATATAACTCAGACTAAAGCAGTTCAAGTAACCGAAGTGGAAGAAGTAAAGGTGGTGACCAAATTAAGTATGGTAAGTAGAAGATTGAAGGTGAAAATTTCTACTGAATTATTACAAGAATTGGAGAAAATGCAAGTAAATTTCAAACTAAACTAAATGAAAATGGGTTTTTAGATTCCTCCTTTTTTCTCCGTATTTATACTGAAAGTGGAGTTTTCTGATAATAATTAACAATATATTAATAGCCAAAACCAATTTAGGAATGATGTTTACTTAATATTTAATTTCTAAATTTGCAATGTGTTTAAGGAATTAAAGACTTTTGATTTATAAATTTTAAATAAAGAAATATGGCATTAGCAATCACAGACGCTACTTTTGAAGAAGTAGTTTTGAAATCAGATAAACCTGTAATGGTAGATTTTTGGGCAGCTTGGTGTGGACCATGTAGAATGGTTGGACCAATCATCGACGAATTAAGCAATGAATACGAAGGGAAAGTTGTTGTAGGTAAAGTTGATGTAGATGCAAACCAAGAATTTGCTGCAAAATACGGAGTGAGAAACATCCCAACAGTATTGGTTTTTCATAACGGAGAAGTAGTAGGTAAGCAAGTAGGAGTTGCTCCTAAGCAAACTTACGCGGATAGTTTAGACGCTTTGTTGTAATCGTAAGATTATGATTTATATGAGAAAAAGGTTTGGCGCAAGTCAAGCCTTTTTCTATTTTTAGTCACTAATATGTTGTTAAAATGAGGCTCTACCTGTATTTATTTTGTTTTTTGGTTGTGGGTGCTTCAGCACAAAATAGTTCTTTTTCTGATCGATTAGCTCAGGAAGGAATTTCGAAAGAATTGGCCGTTTATAGAAAACAACAGCTTTCGGATGTTAATTATGTATTGTCATTTTCTATTCCTCTTAACAAGGTGGATGCTATAGCTTCAAAATTGCAATTGCGTTTAAAAATTGCCGATTTGTCGAATGCTTTATTTTTGGATTTTAATGAGAAAAAGGAAAATATAAAGTCAGTTCAGATAAATGGAAAAACCATTCCTATAGTTCATGAAAGACAACATCTTATTATAGATAAAAGTTTCTTGAAATTGGGTGTTAATGAAATTAAAGTTGATTTTATTGCTGGTAATTTGTCGTTGAATAGAAATAATGATTATCTGTACACATTGTTAGTTCCAGATCGAGCGAGTACACTATTTCCTTGTTTTGATCAACCAGATATTAAAGCTAAATATACCTTGTCAATAACTGCTCCTAATAATTGGGAGGTGCTTACTGCGGCTGCCGTAAAAAAGCAAACAAATTCAGCTGACTTTATTACCTACGATTTCAAGACTTCTGATAAAATGAGTACCTATTTATTCTCGTTTGTTGTTGGTAAGTTTAGTAAAGTAAAAAGAAATCTAGGACATTTTGATATGACTATGTTATATCGTGAAACGGATACAGCAAAAATTCAAACTAGTACTCAGGAAATTTTTGATTTACATGAAAAGTCATTAGGCTTTTTAGAAGAATATACTAAGGTTAAATTTCCTTATCAAAAATTAGATTTTGCCTCTATTCCAGGACATCCTTTTGGAGGAATGGAGCATGTAGGTGCTATCCAGTATAAAGAATCAAGTTTGTTTTTGGATCATAGTGCAACGAGTAGTGACAAGTTAGACAGAGCAAAGCTAATAGGACATGAGACTTCTCACATGTGGTTTGGAGATTTGGTTACTATGAAATGGTTTGATGATGTATGGATGAAAGAGGTGTTTGCCAATTTTATGGCTGGGAAAATTATGAATCCTGCATTTCCAGAAATCAATCATGATTTACAGTTTTTGTTAACACATTACCCAAGTGCTTATGCTGAAGATCGAACTTTAGGTACGCATCCTATACGTCAAAATTTACCTAATCTTAAAGATGCAGGTTCGCTTTATGGGAATATTATTTATAACAAAGCGCCCATTATGATGCGTCAATTGGAGACCTTAATTGGAGAAGCTGTTTTTCAAAAAGGAGTTCAAAAATATATTCAGAAATATGCAAATGATAATGCCGATTGGAATCAGTTAATAGATATTCTAGATGAAGAAACCCCGATTGATTTAAAGCAATGGAGCAAGGTTTGGGTAAATGAATCGGGTCGACCTATTATTAGTAGTTTGGTAGAATATGACACTGTTAATCGTATTAAAAAATTTGAAATCAGTCAACAGGCTGAAGACGGTTCTGCTAATTTATGGTCACAAATTTTTCAGATTGGTTTAGTTTATCCTGATGGAATTAAAGTCGTTGATGTGGTTTTGGATAAAAAAACAATTTCTTTAGAGGCTATAAAAGGTTGGGCAAAGCCTGAATTTATTGTATATAATTATAATGGTTTTGGTTATGGTGTTTTGCCAATAGAAGAAGCAGATATTGATAAAATGAATACAATTAAAGATGAAGTTGCTAGAGCATCTAGCTATATTAATTTGTATGAAAATGTGTTGGTGGGTAATGTACCTGCGGTGAAAGCTATCGATGTTTTATTGAAAGCGATGAAAGAAGAACAAAATGAATTAGTACTTCAATTAGCTACTTCGTATGTTCGAACTATGTATTGGAATTATTTATCAGAAAAGCAACAGCAACTCTATCAAAAGATAATCGAGGATTTTAGTTATGCTTATCTAAAGTTGGATAAATTACCTAATAACAAGAAAAATGTATTTGGTATGTTTACTTCGGTTGCCTATTCTGTTACTGGAAAAGAGCGTTTGTATGCCATTTGGAATAAAACGGATACTTTTGAAGGTTTGAAATTAAATGACGATGACTTTGAAAGAATGGCGATGTTATTGTCTTTGTATCAGCATCCAAAAGCAGCATCCGTTTTGGTTAAAACTTTGGAAGAAATCAAAAATCCAGATAAAAAAAGTCGTTTTGAATTTTTGCTTCCCGCATTGTCTAATGATGCCGCAGTTCGAGATGCATTAGTGCAATCCTTTAAAGAGGAGAAAAACAGAACCCATGGAACATGGGTAATCACCGCTTTGAGTTATATAAATCATCCTTTGCGTCAGGAAAGTGCACAAAAAAAACTTAAATTGTACTTGGAAATGTTGGAAGAGGTTCAGCGAACAGGAGATATCTTCTTTCCTAAAAGTTGGTTAAGTGTTACGATTGGTAATTATACTTCTCCATATGCGTTTCAGGTTATGGAAACTTTCTTAAAAGAAAATCCTAATTTGAATCCAATGTTGAAAAGAAAATTGCTACAAGCAACTGATGCATTGTATCGAGCCCATAAGATAAAACAATAAGAAAATGAAAATCGAATCTCAAATAGAGAAAATATCGAGCTTCCAACATTTAGAATTGTTGGCTAATCAGGTTGTAGAAGGCTTTATTTCGGGAATGCACAAAAGTCCGTTTCATGGATTTTCGGCTGAGTTTGCCGAACATAAGTTGTATAATTCGGGCGAAAGTACCAAACATATCGATTGGAAACTTTTTGCTAAAACGGATCGGTTGTATACCAAACAATTCGAAGAAGAAACTAATTTGCGATGTCATATTATTATTGATAATTCATCATCCATGCATTATCCTAAGTTGAAGGCTAACCAGCATTTTTATGAAAATAAAATAGGTTTTTCGGTATTGGCATCTGCGGTTTTGATGAATTTATTAAAGAAACAAAGAGATGCAGTAGGTTTAAGCGTCTTTTCAGATAGCTATGAATATTATGCTCCCGAAAAAGGAAGTGACCGTCATCATCGAATGATTTTGAATACACTTGAAAATCTTTTGAAGGATTCGAAAGAAAGAAAAAATACAGATACGATTACTTATTTACATCAAATTGCAGAGAAAATGCATCGCCGTTCCATGATTGTTTTGTTTACAGATATGTTTCAAACAGCTGATGAAGATAAGTTGTTGAGTGCGTTGCAACATTTAAAACACAATAAGCATAAGGTGGTTTTGTTTCATGTAATTGATAGTCAAACCGAATTTAATTTTGATTTTGATAATTCACCTCGCAAATTTATAGATGTGGAAACTGGGGATGAGATTGCTCTTTTTGCCGAAAATGTGAAAGAGGAGTATGAAAAGCAGGTAGCTGAGTATTTTAAAAAACTGGCTTTAAGTTGTGCTCAAAACAAAATCAAGTATGTTCCAGTGAATATAAGAGATGATTTCCAAAAAATAATGCTAACCTATTTGGTTGAAAAGCAAAAGTTTGGGTAGTTGTGCCGAAAAATATTTTATTTTTTTAATTAAAAACACTTGCGTAAATAGAAATCTGTTGTATCTTTGCCACCGCAATAAAGCAGAGGTTTGGTAGTTCAGTTGGTTAGAATACATGCCTGTCACGCATGGGGTCGCGGGTTCGAGTCCCGTCCAGACCGCTAATATTGGGAAAGCCTTTCGTAACAGAAAGGCTTTTTTTTCCACTATACGGTATCGAAAGCTAGTTGTGTTGTTTGGGTTAGCCTTAGTTAAGCTAACCTTGGTTTAGTAGTTAGACCAATGAAAAGCTTTTCACTTAATTGTGAATGGCTTTTTTGATTTTAAGGCTAATTTTGATTATCATAATTAGGTAAAAAGTTACTTTTCTTTTTTTAAAAATCATTTTTATTAATCTTGTTTGTTGTAAATCAGTCTTTTGGCTTGTCGTTTTCCAAGTCAAATAAGAGTGAATTAAAAAATATTTTTATTTTTTAAAAAAATACTTGCGCATAAAGAAATCTGTTGTATCTTTGCCACCGCAATAAAGCAGAGGTTTGGTAGTTCAGTTGGTTAGAATACATGCCTGTCACGCATGGGGTCGCGGGTTCGAGTCCCGTCCAGACCGCAAAATTTGCAGAAAGCCTTTCTTAACGGAAAGGCTTTTTTTATTAAAACTATTTCCTCTATTCTTTTTTATCTTAGAAAAATCCAAAAATGATTGTATTTTTATAGAAAATTAATTTCATACAACAGCAATATCTTGAATCAGTATTACTTTTTATTCGTTTTTATTCTGTGTACTTCTTGTCAATATTTCGAGAAGCAAGTGCCGTCTGAGAAAGAATTATTGCAAAAGGAATTAAAAGAAATCAATTGGAAAGAGGTAGATGAATATCCTTCTTTTACTGATTGTGATAAATTGACGGATAAAAAACAACGCCAACAATGTTTTTTTGAATTTCTTAGTCAGTTAATCCAAGAAAAATTAGAAATAGATACGCTTTCTGTGCTATATCCAGAATTAGATACGATTGAGGTGAAAGTAACTGTTTTCCCTGATTCAAGAATGCAGTTTGAACCACATTTTCCTAAAGATTCAGTGGCTTATGATACCATAAAAATTGATAGTATTTTACATGCCCGTTTGGTGAATTTTCCAAAAGTAAATCCAGCACTCAAACAAGGAGTTCCAGTAAAAACGCAGTTCATTCTTCCAGTAATAATTAAGGTTGAGTAAGATGCCATTTACTTTTTCACATCCGGCTATTGTACTTCCCTTTCTAAAAAAGAAACATTTTTCGGCTACCGCTCTAGTCGTGGGCACTATGTCTCCCGATTTAGAGTATTTTTTTCGAATGAAAATTCAAAGCGAAATCAGTCATACTTTTTAAGGGATATTTTTAGTTGATCTTCCTTTGGCTTTGATAATTGCATTTTTGTTTCATGGAATTATAAAAAAACCATTAATAGAGAATCTTCCTTTATTTTTTCAAAAAAGACTTGTCATTTTAAAAAACTTTGATTGGAATTGCTACTTTAAAAATAATCTTCTCATAGTGTTTTTATCTTTTATTTTTGGAACAATGACACATATCTTTTGGGATTCTATGACGCATTGGGATGGTTATATAGTTCAAAGAGTTTCTTTTTTTAATATGCAATTTGTTGGTTTTTCTATTTATAAAATAGCCCAACATTTGAGTTCTGTTGTAGGATTGTTAGTTATTAGTGTCTATTTTTTACGATTAACTGAGGTCAAACTAGATAGGCTTACAATTGATTATAACTATTGGCTTGCTGTTCTTCTTTTTACAATAGGAATACTAATAATTCGATTTTTACTTTGGGATGTGTCTAATTATAATAAGATTGGGAATCTAATTGTGAGTGTCATTTCTTCAGTTGTACTAGCAACTGCATTTGCAGGAATTCTTTTTAGGAACCAAAATAAGATTTAAAATCGCCTTCCTTTCCATTCGTATTTTCCAACTAGAGCGTACAATGCGACAGCTACACTAAAAAAAGGATAAAGTAATGCAGAAGTGACATAAGAAGTTGTTTTGCTTTTTAAAAAAGTATTTGTTTTGTGTATCAATACAAAGTCGATGCTGAGTTTGCATAAAAATACAAAACATAAAATATACGGATTACCAACTCCAAACAATAAACTCCAAACAACAAACAATAAACCTAAGTTTCCTCCAAAAACAATTAATCCTAACATTTTACCAAAAGTACTTTGATAAGAAGTAGTTTTAGAAGCCCAACGGACTCTTTGGTAAAAAAGAGATTTCCAGTTATTCAAAGGTTTAGTGCTTACAATGAAATCTTCCGATTTTAAATAATGAACCTTATTAGGGAATTGTTGCATGGCTTTTTGTAATAAAAAAACATCATCGCCACTGGCAATTGTACCATTGCCTTCAAAACCATTTAATGAATGGAATAAGGATTTGGAATAAGCCAGATTCGCTCCGTTACACATAAAACCTTTCCCGATTCCAAAACTGCCTATGGTAGCACCTTGCAAACTAGCTAAGTCTAATTGTTGAAAATGATGTAAAAAAGATTCATTCACTAAATAGTTTACCGCTCCTGCAATCATAGAAGCGTCATGGGTCTGAATATAATTGTCTAAGGTCAAAAGCCAATTTTTGGGTATTACACAATCGGCATCAGTGGTAATAACCCATTCGGTTTTTATCTTTTGTATGGCAGTTGTAATAGCGTCTTTTTTGGGTGAATTGGAAGTTCGAATGTTGTCTATTATTGTTAGTTGGAATTTGGAATTTAAAATTTGGAATTTTTCTGTCGATTCATCATCAACCAATAGTACTTCGAATAAATCGAAAGGATAATTCATCTTTTCCAAACTCTCCAGTAAAACCGGAAGATTTTCGGCTTCGTTTCGGAAAGGAACAATGATTGTAAAGCTGGTTTTCGGTTTTAAATCAATGTGGTTGTTTTTTTTTATTTTGCTAAAACCATAAATCAAAAGCAATATAGCTGCAAAATAAAAGCTTAATATTACAATCAAAAGAATCATTAGGCAATAGTTTTAGTTTTAAAACCCAAAACATAATAACTTCCTATTACTACTGGGATTACCACATTCAAAAACCACATTAGGGTAGAGATAAAAACCACGATCCATTCGTTTACGCCCAAAATTCCAAAGAAATAAATCGCTACACTTCCTTTTACAGCGAAATCCAAAAACTGAAAAGTAGGTAAAGAAGAAGCTAGGAAATAAACGCTCGAAATAGCAGCCATTAATGTTAAATAGGGTAAATCAACATCAAAAGCTAAAAACAGAAAATAGTATTGGTGCGAAAAAACAAGATAACGACAAATACCCAATACGATATTTCGTCGATGAATGCTTTTAGGAATCTCGTTAATTTTATGAATGAGTTTTTCGATAGAATAGCCTTTGATAGCGATTTTTTTTATCGAAAATAGCAATACAATTATACCGATTAAAATCCCAAAAAGTAGTAAAACCGTTTTTGGAGTGATAATATTGAAAAGCGAATTGAAATATAGTAATCCAAAAAATCCAAAAACAACAGTGAGTACCATTTGGATTCCGTTGCAAATTAGGTTTAGAAAAACTACTTTTTTAGCTTCCGATTTATTGAAGAATAAGGCTTTGCCTGCGTATTCACCTACGCCGTTTGGAGTAAAAAGTCCCGCTGTTAAAGCGGCCAGTACTTGTTGAGTGGATTCAGATACAGTAATTTTTCGAATAAGTTGCGCGAGATTTTGCCATTTCAAAATTTCAAAATAACGATTTAAAACACTTAAAGACAAAATAAGCACTATTCCAGAAACTGATTGGTTTTTGCGAAATAAAACCATGAATTTTTGCCAATCCAGCTGGTCGTTATTCGCTAGTTGGTTGTAAATAAAATAGAATGCGCCAGCAACAATCAAAATTTTGATTAGAAGTACTAGGAATTGCTTAGTTTTGTGAGGTATTGAAATCATTGGTGCAAAGAAACGAAATCTTTGAACTTTGTACTTTAAACTATAAATAAATCTTTTGGCAAGCGAACGTATCATATTAGGAATTGACCCAGGAACCACAATTATGGGGTTTGGTTTGATTCGTGTTATTAATAAAAAAATGGAGTTCGTTCAGCTTAACGAATTGCAATTGTCTAAATACGACAATCATTATCAGAAACTCAGAATCATATTTGAGCGCACTATCGAGTTAATTGATACGCATTGTCCAGACGAAATTGCCATTGAAGCACCTTTCTTTGGAAAAAATGTCCAATCGATGTTGAAATTAGGGCGAGCCCAGGGTGTGGCAATGGCAGCAGGGCTTTCTCGTGGAATTCCTATTACCGAATATGAGCCTAAGAAAATTAAAATGGCAATTACCGGAAATGGAAATGCCAGTAAAGAACAGGTGGCTAAAATGCTGCAACAACTTTTAGGCTTGAAAGAATTGCCTAAAAATCTCGATTCTACCGATGGTTTGGCTGCTGCGGTTTGTCATTTTTTCAATTCAGGAAAAGTGGTGGCGGGTAAAAGTTATTCTGGTTGGGATGCTTTTGTAAAACAAAATGAAGAAAGAGTAAAAAAATAGTGTTCAGTGGTCAGTTTTCAGTAATAGTGCTGTAAACTGCGACGGGACTGTAAACTAATAAAATGAGCGGCATCTACATCCATATCCCTTTTTGCAAGCAGGCTTGCCATTATTGCGACTTCCATTTTTCGACTTCAATGAAGAAGAAAGACGAAATGATTTTGGCTTTGGTCAAAGAAATCCAACTTCGAAAGGAAGAGTTCAAAGAAGAGGTAGTTGAAACGATTTATTTTGGAGGAGGAACGCCAAGTAGATTGCTGATTGAAGATATACAATTGCAGATTGCAGCAATTTATGAAAATTATAAAGTAGTTGAAAATCCTGAAATTACTTTAGAAGCTAATCCCGACGATTTATCGGAAGACTATTTGATTAATTTGAAACAAATAGGAATCAATCGACTTTCAATTGGAATTCAGTCTTTTTTTGAAGAGGATTTGCAAATGATGAATCGGGCGCATAATTCGGAGGAAGCCATGAAATGCCTGGAAACTGCAACTAAATATTTTGATAATATCTCGCTGGATTTGATTTATGGTATTCCAGGGATGAGCAATGACAAGTGGAAACAGAATATAGAAACGGCTCTAAGCTTTAAGATTCCGCATATTTCCAGTTACGCATTGACGGTGGAACCTAAAACCGCTTTGAACAAATTGATTCAAACTGGAAAAATAGCAGAACCCAAAGACGAAGTCGCATCGGAACATTTTATGATTTTAGTAGAAACGCTCGAGGCAAATGGTTTTGTGCATTATGAATTGTCGAATTTTGGAAGACCCGACTATTTTTCTAAAAACAATTCGGCCTATTGGTTAGGGAAAAAATACATTGGAATTGGACCTTCGGCACATAGTTATGACGGAATTTCCAGAAGTTGGAACATTGCCAATAATCTTCTGTATTTAAAAGCGATTCAGGAAAATAAACTACCTAATGAAGTAGAGGTTTTATCTATTGCCGACCGTTACAACGAATATATTATGACCGGTTTGCGCACCATTTGGGGTGTTTCTTTGGATAGAATTCAGGCGGAATTTGGTCAGCATTATTTTGATTATTTATTGAAACAGGGGCAAAAATTCATTGATGACGAATTACTTTTTATAAAAGGTAACATACTGAAGCCTACTTCTAAAGGAAAGTTTTTAGCGGATGGGATTGCGAGTGATTTGTTTATCCTGAATTAATTTCAGGATCTTACCATTTTAATACTATGATTATGGAAAAAGGATATGTATATATTTTGACGAATAAAAATCATAGTGTTTTATACATTGGAGCTACTAAAAATTTGAAAAATAGAATTGATTGCCATATTAAGGGGAAGGGTGCTGTATTTACTAAAAAATATAATGCAACAATATTGGTTTATTTTGAAGTATTTGATGATTATTCAGATGCTTTCAAAAGAGAAAAACAATTAAAAAACTGGCATAAAGACTGGAAATTGAATTTGATAAAATTAGTAAATCCAGAATTAAAAGATTTATATTTGAGTTTATAAATGTATCTCATAAGAGATGCTGAAATAAATTCAGCATAAATGATAGCAACAATTAATAATTTCCAAATTGATTTATCAAAACCAATTGATATATCTATTCCGTTGACTAACACGGATGCGAATCCGATTGCTTGGTATTTGGAGAAGCCTGAAATAAGTCCTGTAGTTTTTGGTGATTGGACAGGAAGTGTGAAAGCGGGTGCTTCGACTAATTTTAATACCATTGTTTTCAATCCGCATGCACATGGTACCCATACCGAATGTCTGGGGCATATTACCAAGGATTTTTACAGTATCAATCAATGTTTGACACATTTTTTCTTTTTGGCTGAATTGATTTCGGTAGAACCTGAAGTTCAAGGAGAAGATTTAGTGATTACATTAAATAGCATCTTGACAGCGCTCGATGTGATATTAAAATTTGGTGTTCCTAAAGAAGCATTAATCATTCGTACTTTGCCAAACTTGGAATCTAAAAAACATAAAAACTATTCGAATACTAATTCTCCTTATTTGTCGGAAGAGGCAGCGCGGTACATTTGCGAAAGCGGAATAAAACATTTGCTAATCGATTTGCCAAGTGTAGATAAAGAACATGACGAAGGTAAATTGGTTTCACACAAAGCTTTTTGGAATGTAAAAAATATCAATCAGATTAATTCTGATGCGCGTTTGGATGCGACTATTACGGAAATGATTTATGTTCCGGATGCAATAAAAGACGGAAGTTATTTGTTGAATTTGCAAATCGCTTCTTTTGAAAATGATGCCAGTCCGAGTAAACCCGTTTTGTACAAAATATGATAACCGTATCTACAGATAAGAGTCAATTGGATATTGCTTTTATTCATAATTTCACTAAAGCTATTTATTGGGCAGCGCCGCGAACTATTGAAGAGGTGCAGACTTGTATTGATAGTTCCTTTTGTTTTGGGATTTACTTAAACGAAAAGCAAATTGGTTTTGCTCGTGTTATAACCGATTATGTGGTTTTTGCCTATGTTATGGATGTTTTTATTGATGAAAATCACCGAGGAAATGGTTACTCGTCCATTTTGATTGAGGCGATGATGAAAGAACCCTTACTCAGTCAAATTAAAATATGGCGATTAGCGACTACTGATGCGCATTTTTTATATCGTAAATTTGGATTTAAATCGCTGGCTCATCCTGAAAAATTAATGGAAAAAGTTGTAGTATGAAATTAGTACTTAAATTAGAAGAATTAGGATTATTGGTTTTAGGGATTTATCTTTTTAATCTTTTGGATTATCAATGGTGGTGGTTTTTAGTTTTGATTTTGACTCCTGATTTTTCAATGATTGGTTATCTTTTTGGAAATAAAACAGGTGCAATTTGTTATAATTTGTTCCATCATAAAGCAATTGCAATTTTAATTTATTTAGTTGGAATTTACTTTGGTCAAGAAATATTGCAATTGGCAGGAGTGATTTTATTTTCACATTCCTCATTAGATAGATTGATGGGGTATGGGCTTAAGTACGAAAGTGGATTTAAAGACAGCCATTTGGGAAAAATTGGAAAAAACGAATAATGAATTTAGAAGAATTTTACGAATATTGTCTTTCTAAAAAGGGAGTTACGGAGCATTTTCCTTTTGATCAGGATACTTTAGTTTTTAAGGTGGGAGGGAAGATGTTTGCACTTTCCTCTTTGAAACAATGGGAATTAGGAAAGCCATCTGTTAATTTAAAATGTGAGCCAGAATTGGCTAAAGAATGGCGATTGCAATTTGACGCCATTCAACCCGGTTTTCACATGAATAAAAACCATTGGAATACCGTTGCTATTAATACCGAGCTTATGGATTCTTTTTTGAAAGAAATGATTGATCATTCTTATGGATTGGTTTTGAGTGGATTAACTAAAAAGGCGCAGCAAGAAATATTAGGCTAATCTTACTTTTTTTGAACTTTTCTCAAATTAAAAAAACAAAAGTGTATAAAATTTGTTTTTTATAATTTATATTATCATAATTGTGTTGTAAACGTTTACATTTATCAAGTTGTCAAATTTAAAAGCAGTTGCGGAGCATTCAAAGGTGTCTATAGCCACAGTATCTAGGGTTATTAATAATGATCCAAAGGTAAGTAAAGAAACTGTGCTTAAAGTTCAGGCTTCTATTAAAGCTTTGGACTATAAACCGAATCGTGTTGCACAAAGATTAAGAAGTTCTAATAGTAAAACGAAATTATTAGGCTTGATTATTCCAGATATTCAAAATCCATTTTTTGTTGATGTGGTAAGAGGTGTGGAAGATTATGCTTATCGAAACAACTTTGCCGTTATGATTGGTAATTTTGGTCAGGATGAGAAAAAAGAAAAATTGTATTTGGATATTTTTCAATCGGAAAACATTGATGGTTTAATTGTAGCTCCTATCCATGGAAAAGATAAGGGGATTGAAAATTTAGTAAAAAACGGAATTCCTGTTGTTTGTATTGATAGAGGTTTGACAGATATTGAAGTTGATATTGTAAAGGTTGATAATGAATTAGGTGCATTTAATGCGGTTGATCATTTGTTAAGTATTGGTCATCGTAGAATTGCATTTATTTCGGGTAATTTTAAAATTCCAACTTACACTGGGCGTTTAGAAGGTTACAAGAAGGCATTGCGTAAATACGGAATTCCATTTGATGAGAAATTGGTTTTTGCAAAAAACGCCGATTATAAGAGTGGATTTGATTTGGCAAATTTAATTTTAGAGTTAGAAGATAGGCCAACAGCAGTTTTTTCGGGAAATAATCTGTTGACTTTAGGGGCGCTTGAAGCCATTCATGGTAAAAACATTAAAATTCCTGAAGAAATTTCAATTATAGGTTTTGATGATATGCCATGGTCTATCTCTTTAAATCCGCCTTTAACAGCAGTGCGTCAGCCAGGTTTTGATATGGGACGAAAAGCTGCTGAAATGTTATATGAAAGAATTGCTAATCCAAGTAAAAAGAATGAGAGTGTTATTCTTGATACTGAATTAATGATAAGAAAGTCTACTACTCGTTTGGAGTAGTTTTTTTTAGTTAAAAAAATGTAAACGTTTACATTTTGATTTGAGTTTGTTTTTTTACTAGAATGTTAACCCGTTGGGTGAAATTAAATAATTTGATTTTTAATATTATTTATAGGTCTATCAAATATGAATTTATTGATATATTGAATTAGAGTCATTGCTGTTATTTTTGCTAAAATTCTTGTTTTAAAACCAGCAAAAGATTTAGCATAATTTCTTCGAATTAAAAACTGGTCGCATAATTGTGAAAACTGGGTTTCAATTCTTTTTCTTGATTTTCTAAAAATATAGGGTTGAGGCTTATAGTTTTTTTGATTGGATCTCATTGGTGTTTCTAATTGGATTTTTACTGTTCGAAATAGGTCTAGCTGAATCGATTCTGACAATTACCCTTTATCTCCAAGTAATACACAATCAGATAATTGTTGTTTTATATTCTTTAGAAAATGAACATCATGAACTTCTGCTTTTGTAATCTCTAAAGAATGGAAAACACCATCTACAGAACAAACTCCATGTAATTTATATCCATAAAACCAATTGTTTTGTGAGGCACAAAAACCTTTGGAAGGAGCTGTTTCAAAATGCTCTTTACATATTTTAATTCGGCAATGACGAGAAAATTTACAGATTTCCAACGGCATACTGTCAACAATAAAATAATTCTCAAACTCAAGAAATCGACTCGCTAGTTTGCTTCGGACTTCTTCAGAAAACAAAAACAGTTTTCTTCTTCTTTTGTTGAATTGACTGCGTTCAATTAAGTTAGGAATTAAATCTGGACTAATTTGTTTGAAAAGTGAGTTTTCACTATCAATAGACATAAATTCAGCAGTTAAACTAAGTGCTACGACCTCTAAATCAGACATCTTGCCGCTTCTTCCAACTCTTGATTTAAATAATGAATCATAATTCAAAGAACTTATAACTTCTAAAACCTTAAAATAATTTTTAACTATATTTGACATGGATGTTGGTTGTTTAGCGACTTCAAGATACTGCTTTGCAGTGTCTTGACCAATATCTAATCAATTTAATTTACTTCAAATAATTTCACCCAACGGGTTAATTTTACTAATGCTTTTCTATTCATCTGTTTTCGGACAGAAAAAAATAGATTTAATCATATGTTCAGAAGGAATTTACGAAACGAAATGCGTGTATGATGAAGACGACAAAGAAGGAGAAAAATCTTTTTTAAGGTTTTATCCAAATGGGAAAGTATTGAGTGTTGGAACAGAATGTGACGCAACAGTTACAGATTTAAAAATTTGGTTAAACTTAGAAATGGAAAACAAATCAATTGGAGATTATAAAATTAAAAGGAGAAGAATAAAATTCTTAACAACAAGCTCAATAGGTACCGTAAACTATCGAGGTCGAATAACAAAAAGTGGAATCTTAAAATTGAAAATGAAAAGCCTGATAAATGGTTACAGAAGTACCGAAGAATATCATTTCGTCAAAGTTGAAGGATTGAAATAAAAAACAGTTGCTAACAGTTAAGAGTTTCCTCGCCAGCATACCACAAACAGCCAAGCCTTAGCGAACGGACGAAATAATGAAAGCTGTATTCATTAAAAACACTCTAATAGTGAGTTTGAACTCGTTTTATAAAAGTTAAAGCAAAGCCTTAAGAAGTGATTCCTTGGGGCTTTGTTTTTTTTAATCTAGTTTGAAGTTTTATAGATGTTATTTTTATGTAAAATAAGTAATATTTATTCTGGCTGAAGATAACAGTATCTTAATTTTAATCTTAATTTATAATAATATTACCCAACTAATTTTGCATCGTAAAAATTAAAACAACGATGAAGAAAAATTATTTAGTAGTATTCCTTTTCTTAGTAACGCTTATGGGTTATGCACAAAGAGGAGTAATTTCAGGGAAAATTTTAGATCAGGCAGATAAATTCCCTTTGCCAGGAGCAATGGTTCAAATTGAAGGAGAAAATAAATATACTATTTCGGATGGTAATGGTAGATATGAATTTTTGAATGTAGAACCGGGCACTTATCAAATAGATATACGTTATATTGGATACAGTCCATCCACCGACAAAGTAACTGTAGTGGCGGGTAAAAATGCAGTGGTTAATTTTAATCTTAAAACTTCAGGAACAGAATTAAACGAAGTGATTGTTGGTGATGTACTAAAAGGACAAGCCAAAGCGTTGAATCAACAAAAAAACAATAGAAATTTAGGAAATGTTATTTCGGCTGATCAAGTGGGTCGTTTTCCAGATGCAAACATTGGTGATGCGCTAAAAAGAGTACCGGGTATTACCATGCAAAATGACCAAGGAGAAGCTAGAAATATTATCATTAGAGGATTGGCACCTGCTTTGAACTCTGTTACTTTAAATGGTGACCGTATTCCATCGGCTGAGGGAGATAACAGAAATGTTCAAATGGACTTAATTCCATCAGATATGATTTCTACTATCGAAGTCAATAAAACATTAACTCCTGATATGGATGCTGATGCCATTGGAGGTTCAGTAAATTTGGTTACTAGAGCTACACCTAACAAGGAAAGGATTTCGGCTACACTAGCTGGAGGTTATTTGCCTATACGTGAAAAAGCTTCTTACACAGCAGGTTTGGTGTATGGAAATCGTTTTCTAGATAGTAAATTAGGGTTGGTAGTAAGTGGTTCTTATAATAACAACGATTACGGTTCGGATAATATTGAAAACGTTTGGTCAAAAGACGAATTTGGAAATACTTTTTTGAGTAAGGCAGAAATCAGACAATATGATGTACAACGTATCCGTCGAAGTGCATCGGTAGCATTTGATTATAAATTCAATGATAATAATACCATTTTTGCCAATGCCATGTACAATTGGAGGGACGATAGAGAAAATCGTTTTAGAGTAACTTATGATAATATTGTTCCTACTTATTCAGGAGAAAATATTACGGGTTATTCTGTTAGAGTAAGACGTCAAACTAAAGGTGGTGTAGATAATGATCGTAATAAAAACAGAAGATTAGAAGATCAACGTGTGCAAAATTATGCCTTACGTGGAGAACACTTAATTAATTCAAAATTAGATTTGGATTGGTCTGCCAATTATTCTACTGCCAGAGAGTACCGTCCGGGTGAGCGTTATGTTGAATACCGTCAAAAAGGGGTGGCAGCGACTCAAGATTTGTCGGATGAAAGATTGCCATTAGTTACAACTACTGGGGAAGCTTTGGGTAAATTAAAATTTAATTCTGTTACCGAAAACACCAATGATACTGACGAAAGTGAATTAGGAGCAAAGGTGAATATTCGTTTTCCATTTTCTATTATTCCTTCACAAAAAGGACGTATTAGAACCGGTCTTCGTATGCGATTAAAAGAAAAATCAAGGGATAATAATTTCTTTTCTTATGAGCCAATAAATGACGATATGGCTACATTGGCTTCTGTTCCTACTAAATCTTTTGATGGAAAAGGATATAATCCGGGAAGTAAATATGTAGCAGGAACTTTTGCATCGGCATCCTATTTAGGAGGATTAGATTTACATAACGCAACATTGTTTGAAGGGCAAGATGAGCCTTCTGAATATTTGTCGGTAAATTATAATGCAAAAGAGAATATTTTTGCAACTTACATTAGATGGGATCAGGATTTTAATGATAAATTATCGATGATTTTTGGTCTCCGTGCCGAAAATACACGTATCGATTACACAGGAAATCGTGTATTAGACGAAGAAGAATTAGAAAATGAAATCAATACAACTAATACTTATACGAATGTGATGCCAGGTATTTCATTTAAGTATAATGCAACTGATAATTTGATTTTTAGACTAGCAGCGACTACAGCTCTAGCGCGTCCTAATTATTATGACTTAGCGCCTTATGTGAATAATGCGGCTTCAGACAGAGAAATTTCTGCTGGTAATCCAGACTTGAAAGCAACCTATTCTTATAACTATGATTTGATGGTAGAGAATTATTTCAAATCGGTAGGTTTGATTTCTGGAGGAGCTTTCTATAAAAACTTAAATGATTTTGTTTACAAATACAGCACTAATCAATTTTCGAATGCGGATTTTGCTGCTAATTTTCCAAATCAAAATAACCCAATTCCTGTTGGTGAAGAATGGAAATTCGTTCAATCTAAAAATGGAAAAAATGTAGATGTGTACGGTTTTGAGGTTGCTTTACAACGCAGATTGGATTTCTTACCGGGTCAGTTCTTAAAAGGTTTTGGAGTGTATTTGAACTATACTTACACGAAATCAAAAGCAAAAGGAATTGCTGACGAAGATGGAAATGAACGTAAAAATGTAACACTTCCAGGAACAGCACCACATATGTTTAATGGGTCGTTATCTTGGGAAAATAAACGTTTCTCAGTTAGAGTTTCTACTAATTATACCGCTGATTATATCGATGTTTTAGGCGCTGATGCTTCAGAAGATAGCTATTATGACAAACAATTTTTTGTAGATGCAAATGCGGCTTTCAAGATTACTAAAAACTTGCGTCTTTTTGCTGAAGCAAATAACATAACGAATCAGCCTTTACGTTATTACCAAGGAGAAAAATCACATACGCAGCAATTAGAATATTACCAAGGGCGTTATAATTTTGGATTGAAGTTTGACTTTTAATCTTAAGCGAAGAATTAAATGTAATAACAGGGCATTTTTGTGTCCTGTTATTCTGTTAGTATAGAAAAAAGAAATATGAAAAATACATTTATCATTACTGCATCAATTGCAATAGTAACTTTAAATTCCTGTGGAAGTTCTTTAGCGCCTGTTCGCAAAGATGCTATAAAACCTGTGAGTGTTACCCAAAAAACGGCTCATGATACTGATGATCCCGCTATTTGGATTCATCCAGCTGATGTTTCCAAAAGTATTATTATTGGTACCGATAAAGAGACCGATGGCGGATTGTATGCCTTTGATTTGCAGGGAAAAATCATCAAAAAATCCATCACTCTACAAAGACCAAATAATGTGGATATTGCGTATGGATTGATGGTTAATGGAAAAAAAATAGATATAGCGGTTACTACCGAAAGAGAAACTAATAGTATTCGTATTTTTAGTTTACCAGATTTAGAACCAATTGATAACGGCGGAATAGCTGTTTTTGAGGGAGAAGAAATGCGTGGTCCAATGGGAATTGCTTTGTACACCCGACCAAGTGACAAAAAGATATTTGCTGTGGTGGGAAGAAAAAAACGGTCCTTCAGGAAGCTATTTATGGCAATACGAACTAACCGATGCCGGAAATGGAATTGTTAGCGGGAAAGTAGTGCGCAAATTTGGAGCTTATAGCGGTAAAAAAGAAATAGAAGCCATTGCAGTAGACAATGAACTAGGAACGGTGATTTATTGCGACGAGCAATTCGGAATTAGAAAGTACAAGGCTAATCCAGATGAAAATGATAATACGGAGTTAGCTCTTTTTGGTCAAAATGATTTTAAGTCGGATCATGAAGGGATTGCTATTTATAAAACTTCGGAGACTAAAGGATATATATTAGTTTCGAATCAGCAGGCGAATACCTTTATGGTGTATCCAAGAGAAGGAGCTAATGGAAATCCAAATGAATATCCATTATTAGCCGAAATCCCAACATCAACGATTGAATGTGATGGTGCCGATGTAACGAATGTAAATCTTGGCGGTGCCTATCAAAACGGACTTTTTGTAGCCATGAGCAATGGTAGAACCTTTCATTACTATAGTTGGGATACTATACAGCAGTTGATTGATGCTGCTAGAAAGTAGTTTCTTTTAATCATAAGTTATTAAAAGCCTTAGCCTAAATCTGAATGAAGATTGGGTTGAGGTTTTTTTATTACAGTTAAAGTTGAATTGCATGCTTTTTGTAAGACTATTTAGTATATTTGAATATATTGTAAGTGTCTAAATGTATGAAAAACAAACTCTTTTTTATCGTAACATTTCTCTTAATCTAATTGAACTCTTTTGCTTGCTTAAATGGAGAAACCAAAGAACTTAAAAATGGCATACTTGTTTATGAAGATTACAGTGGAATAGTTCCGTATGGGCATAATTTTTATGTGGATAATTTTCAAAAACTAATTAAAGAATTAGATAGTCTTTATAAAGTTAAAAAAGATATAGATTATTTATCTGATAAAGGATATGTTTTAACTGTAGAGGGAAAGTATAAGGAGGCATTAACCATTTATTTAGAAATTGAGAAGTTAAGACCTAATAGATATTCTACAGCTTCAAATGTTGGGACTATTTATGAGCTTTTGGGTGATAATCAAAAAGCATTATTTTGGATAAATAAAGCTATCCAATTAAATCCTACATCGCATGAGGCTTCTGAATGGCTTCATTCAAAGATATTACAAGCTAAATTAGGAGGATCTAAGTATATAAATGCTGATTTTTTAATAAATACAAATTTTGGAAATGATGATGAGCCTAGAAGTAATCTGTCTAAATCTCAAAGAGAATCTTTAATGAAAGCTCTTTATTATCAGTTAAATGAAAGAGTGACTTTTATTAAAAATGAAGATCCAATTATTGGAGTTTTACTGTTTGAATTAGGGAATTTGGCTTTTTTTAGATGAAAAATATGATGAGGCGAAGGAGATATATGGTAAAGCTAGAGATTATGGTTTTAATAGTGAAGTTTTGAAAATAAGATATGGTTCCGCAGATTCGAAAACTTCAAATTTTTTATATTATAAAATGAATACACTTCATAAAATTATTAAAAAACTAAATACAGAAAATCAATACCATAAAAACTTATTTGTAATCATATTGACTTCGGCATTAATTATTATTGTGTTATTATTAATTGTGATTTGGAGGCTGAGAAGAAGGTGAAATGTAGTATTAGTTCTTTTATATGAATTTTAATATTTGAAACACAAAACCCGAAACTCTCTAGTTGTCGGGTTTTGTGTTTTTACAAAGTCTTCTTCTGTTTCTCTAAAAAATTATTGGATTGCAGTTCCAGTAAATCCGTTGCGTTTTTTCGTTGTAAATCATACAATTGCTTGTCTTCGGCAATGTCCTGATATATTTTGTCGTGCATGGCTGCACTGGTTTTTACAAGTAAATTTCGTTGGTATTTGTCTTGTTCCAATGTCGTTTTTAAAGCTGTTTCTAAATCTTCTAATTTAAAATCGTATTCACCTTTAGGAGATAATAATTTGGCAATAATGGGCGAAGTTTCAATAGCCAGAAACAACAACATAATAAACACCGATGGCAACCAAGGCAATTTGTTCAGCGCATTGATACGTGCCATTAGACCGTCAAAGCCATCAATGATAGGTTGGGTCTCGGTAACTTTTTTGTCTAAATCGGCTTGCAGATTTTTGTTCAAAGCTTCTTTTTCGGCAATTTTAGCCAGATTGTTTTTTCTGATAGTGTCTAATTCGGCGGAAGCCAAATTATGTTTGGTAATCTTTTCTTTAAACACAGGCCCTTTTCCCAATTTCATCGTTCCTTTAGTGCCTTCGGCTTCGGCAATATAAGTTTCGTAAAGGGTGTTTACTTCTTTTTCTTTATCGGTAATTTCTTTTTTCAAAGCGGTAATTTCAGCCTTGTTTTTATCCAAATCTGATTTAAAATAGGTGGCCACTTCCTTTTTGTTGTTCAAAGCCATGGCATTTTTTTCTTTCAATAAAACGGTATTGATTTCTTTTTCGAAAATTTTAATTTCGAGGGGTTTCGAAATCACAACAGCAATGATAATCGCCAGAACAATTCGGGGAGTTGCTTGTAGAAATTCGCTACTTAAACGATCTCTTTTTCGAATCGTAGAAACAATAAAACGATCCAGATTGAAAATAAGCAAGGACCAAACTATCCCCAAAGCAATAGCAGGATAAATACTGTCGAAAACGGTAAACAGCGCATAAGCACTAGCTAAGAAAGCCATTACTGCAGTAAAGAATACGGTGGCGCCAATGCCTGCGTATTTTGTTTTTTCCCCTTCGGAACAACCTTCAAGCAGGTTTTTGTCAGCCCCAGAACAGAGGATAAAAAAGGATTGTAACATGATTGTTTTTAATTAAGTTTTGATTTTAGTTTTTTGTTTGGAGAAATGCACACAAATTTAACGCCAAAAAATGAAACTTAGTGTAAATATCTGATAATGTGTTGTTAAATAAAAAATGCTGTTCAATTAAGAACAGCACTTGTCTATTTTTGGTTGGTTTATTTTTAAACTAAAGGTCCTCCAGCAAGGATTTCCTCATTTGCATAAGATTCAAATTTTTGGAAATTAGCTTTGAATTTCTGAGCTAGTTCTACTGCTTTGGTATCATACAAATCTTTGTCTTCCCAAGTGTTTCTAGGATTTAAAATTTCGCTTGGAACATTCGGACAAGATTGTGGTTTTGCAATGCCAAATACTTTGTGGTTTTCATATTTCACATGATCTAATTCGCCATTTAAGGCTGCTGTAATCATGGCGCGGGTATATTTTAATTTCATGCGATTTCCTATTCCGTAAGGACCTCCTGTCCATCCCGTGTTGATTAGCCAAACTTTAACATTCGCTTCTTTCATTTTTTGGCTTAACATTTCGGCGTATCTGGTTGGGTGAAGTGGCATAAAGGGCGCTCCAAAACAAGCAGAGAAATTAGGCTGGGGTTCCGTAACTCCTGCTTCAGTTCCAGCCACTTTAGCTGTATATCCAGAGATAAAATGGTAGGCAGCCTGACCTGGCGTTAATTTTGAAATGGGAGGCAAAATCCCAAAAGAATCGGCAGTCAAGAAAAAGATGTTCTTAGGGTTTTTTCCAATAGAACCTGATTGGATGTTATCGATGTGGTAGATAGGGTAACTCACACGGGTGTTAGGTGTGATTGATATATCGGTATAATCGACTTCCTTAGTTTCTTTTTTGCAAACTATATTTTCTAAAAGCGCACCTTTTTTAATTGCTCTGAAAATATCTGGTTCGTTTTCTTCGCTTAGGTTTACCACTTTTGCATAGCAACCACCTTCAAAATTGAATACGGTATTTTCATTAGTCCATCCGTGTTCGTCGTCACCAATTAATTTTCGGTTTGGATCGGCAGAAAGTGTAGTTTTTCCTGTACCGGATAATCCAAAGAAAATAGCGGTTTCACCATTTTCTCCCACATTGGCACTACAGTGCATTGGTAAGGTATTTTTGAAAACAGGTAGAATGAAATTCATAGCCGAAAAAATCCCTTTTTTTATTTCGCCAGTATAGCCTGTTCCTCCTATTAATGCTACTTTTTTAGTGAAATTCAAAATTGCAAAGTTCCCCTGACGTGTTCCGTCTACTGCTGGATCAGCCATGAAACTAGGTACGCAAACTACCGTCCATTCTGCCACGTAATTTAAAAGTTCTTCTTCGCTTGGTCGTAATAACATATTGTAGCAAAATAGATTGGCCCAAGCGGTTTCGGTTACAACACGAACATTCATTTTGTAATTAGGGTCAGAACAAACATAAGTGTCTCTTACAAAAACCTCTTTATCTGTCAGGTAGTTACAAACCTTCGAGTATAATTTGTCAAAGGCTTCAGGAGCAAAAGGGATATTGATATTTCCCCACCATATTTCATTTTCAGTAATTGCATCTTTCACAATAAATCGATCCTGTGGAGAACGCCCAGTGAATTCACCTGTGTTAATGGCGAGTGCTCCCGTTGATGTTTCGATTCCTTGCCCTTTTTCAATCGTTATTTGATGTAATTCATTAGGACTTAGTTGGTAATGAATAGTTGCATTTGTAATTCCAATGTTATCTAACGAAATCGTTTTCGTAAAAAGACTGTTATTGTTCATAAGTTTTAAGTTGCCTGTTGTTTTTAGATATTACAAAGGTAATTATTTAAGCGCTTTAGTGTTGTGAAAATTCTAATTTTGTGATTTTTTGTTAAAAAAATCCATAAATAAGACAATCCATGATAAGATTAATAAAAAACCACCTATTGGTGTTACGAATCCTATAATTTTGAAATCAAAGGCGGTAAGCGAATTTGTAGCTAATAAATAGATAGAACCAGAGAATAAAACAACTCCCGAAAGCACAAGGCCGTAGATGTATTTTTTGGATTTTAAAGAGAGGCTACTCATGTTGCCAATGAATAATAAAAATAAGGCGTGGTACATTTGGTAACGAACCCCTGTTTCAAAAGTAACTAACTGTTCTGGGGTTAATAAGGCTTTTAAGGCATGAGCACCAAAAGCACCTAAAATTATTGCAATCATTCCTAATAGCGCTGCAGTAGAATATATTTTTTTATCCATTGTGTGAATTTTTTGTTGCTACAAAAGTATTCCAAAACTAACGAACCCAAAAAGTTTTAATGGTTTAGTTTGCCTGCTTTTATGCTAAAGTTTTGTGAATTTTTATTCAAGAAGATTCGATTATTGTTTCGCCGTCCTTAGCTTCCGCAGTCGAGTGTCAAATGTTTGAAGAATGCGTAAAAAGAAAATCTGTTTGACCCCGAATCCTTTCGGGGGAGTTATTTTCTTTTAGCATTCGAAAACTAATTTGACCGACGAGGAAGTAGAGACTTGATTTTTTTGTTTCTTTTTTGATCAAGCAAAAAAGAAAGTAGTATTAATGATAAATAAAGATGTCTTTATAGGTTATTCATATTTGGGTCTACAACTACATTTGCCTATTTTTACAATATAAATTCAAGTTATGAGAGTCGTTTTAATTATTGGTGCAGGAAGATCGGCTTCTTCGTTGATTCAATATCTATTGGATAAATCGGAAGAAGAACAATTGCAATTGCAAATTGCCGATTTGTCTTTGGAGTTGGCTCAAAAGAAAACCAATAATCATCCTAATGCGACACCACTTGGACTAGATATTCACAATCAAAAACAGAGAGCAGAAGCCATCCAGCATGCCGATATAGTTATTTCGATGTTGCCGGCACATTTGCATATTGAAATTGCAAAGGACTGTGTTCTTTTCAAGAAAAATCTCGTAACCGCCTCGTATGTCAGTGATGCGATGCAGGAATTAGATGCTGAGGTCAAAAAAAACGGACTCATTTTTATGAACGAAATGGGTTTAGATCCCGGAATCGATCATATGAGTGCGATGAAAGTCATTGACGAAATCAGAGAACAAGGCGGAAAGATGCTTTTGTTTGAATCCTTTTGTGGTGGATTAGTTGCTCCCGAATCCGATACGAACTTGTGGAATTATAAATTTACCTGGGCGCCGCGAAATGTGGTTTTAGCAGGGCAAGGTGGCGTGGCCAAATTTATTCAAGAAGGAACCTATAAATACATTCCGTATACGAGTTTGTTTCGTCGAACCGAATTTTTGGAAGTAGATGGATACGGTAAATTTGAAGCCTATTCCAACAGAGATTCCTTAAAATACCGAAATATCTACGGTTTAAAAGATATACTTACGCTCTATCGCGGAACGATTCGAAGAGTAGGTTTTTCCAAGGCTTGGAATATGTTTGTACAACTGGGCATGACGGATGATTCCTATATCATGGAAGATTCCGAAAACATGAGTTATCGACAGTTTATCAATTCGTTTTTGCCGTACCACCCAACCGATTCGGTGGAAATAAAAACCCGATTCTTGCTCAAAATTGACCAAGACGATATCATGTGGGACAAATTATTGGAGTTGGATTTGTTCAATGACAAAAAGCTTGTCGGACTTAAAAATGCGACTCCAGCCCAGATTTTAGAAAAAATCCTGAATGACAGTTGGACACTACAGCCCGAAGACAAAGATATGATCGTGATGTATCATAAATTTGGCTACGAAATTAATGGCGAAAAAGTACAAAAGGATTCCCAGATGGTTTGCCTAGGTCAAGATCAAACCTATACTGCCATGGCTAAAACCGTTGGTTTACCTGTGGCTATGGCTGCGTTATTGATTTTGAACGGAAAAATTAAAACTACAGGGGTTCAAATTCCTATCCGAAAAGAAGTGTATTTGCCTGTTCTGACAGCATTAGAAAAATACGGCATTCGCTTTACCGAAAAACCAATGCCGTATTTGGGGTATAATTATTTGAAATAAATGACTTGATTAATTTCCTGTAACAACTGTAATTGGAAGGCTATAGGTTGTGCGAACAGGAGTGCCATCTTCTAGTTTGCCTGGAATCCAATTTTTAAGTTGCGTTACGCATCTTATTGCTTCTTCACCTGTACCATAACCAATATCTTTTAATATTCTCGCATTGGTCAAACTGCCGTCAGTTTCAATTATGAATTCAATGTAAATTCTTCCTTTAAGGCCTTTTTTTCTGGTAACTTGTAAGTTTTAGCAACGTCCGAATAAAAATTATCCATTCCACCACGGTAGACAGGTTTTTCAAAAACTTCAACAGTAGTATATATATTGTCTTTTGGATCCTCTATTGTATTTGTATTTATTGCTAAAGTATGTGTAACTCTAATTGGCTTTCCGTTACGTGTGGCTGGATTCCATTTAGGAGATTCTTTTAATACTCGCATTGCTTCTTCGCCGGTACCGAATCACATGTCTTTTAAAATTTTTATTTCTGATAAAGAGCCGTCTTCTTCAACCACAAAAGAAGTGAAAACATTTCCTTTTGGACAACCTTGTGGTATTTTAAAATTTTGTTTTAGGTATTCTTTTAGTTTGTCTCTACCACCGATAAAAGTAGGCTGTGTATCCTTAACTAGTTTTTCAATAATTTGCTGATTTTCGGGGGTGCCTTTTTGTGTAATGATTGATATCGGCAATGAATATAATACTCTAACGGCTTTTTCGTTTTGGATATCAGGATTCCATTTTGGACATTCTTTAAGTACGCGAACAGCTTCTTCACCTGTTCCGTAACCGATGTCTCTTAAAACTTTTATATCTATTATCGATCCGTCCTTTTCGATAACAAAGGTTGCGTATACTTTTCCTTGTAATCCCTCAACCTTTGGAGTTTTGAAGTTTTTTCCAATAAATTGATAGAAAGCATCTATGCCACCCGGGAAAGTGGGTTTTACATCTATGCCAGCCATATTTTAGATTAGGTCATTGGTTTGTGCTTCTACTTGTTGAGTATTTATCAGGATTGAAAATAGAAGTATAAGCTTTATTATGTTTTTGCTTGTAGACATGATTGATTTTTTTACTATTGGTTAAAAGCTTTGCAATTTTAACAAAAAAATCATTGCATAATAGTTGTAGAAAAAATAAAAAATCCGTTTATTCTTTTTTAAGAGTAAACGGATTTAGTTTTTTAAACTTAGGGAGCTTTGTGAAGAACTTTGCAGCCTTTGCGGTTAAAATTACTTCGATAACTCCACAAAGTTTTTATAGAACAACGGGATGGTTTCGATTCCTTTTAGGTAATTGAAAATCCCAAAATGTTCGTTAGGAGAGTGGATGGCATCGCTGTCTAAACCAAATCCCATTAAAATGATTTTGCTTTTTAATTCTTTTTCAAAAAGGGCTACGATTGGAATACTTCCTCCGCCTCTTACAGGTACAGCTGGAACCCCAAAAGTTTCGGTGTAAGCCATGTTGGCCGCTTTGTAACCAATGCTGTCAATAGGGGTTACGTAACCCTGACCTCCATGATGAGGCGTTACTTTGACGGTAACTGCCTTAGGCGCAATGGCTGTGAAGTGTTTGGTGAATAATTCGGTGATTTCCTCCCAGTCTTGGTTAGGAACTAAACGCATCGATATTTTGGCGTAAGCCTTAGATGGAATTACGGTTTTTGCTCCTTCGCCAGTGTAACCACCCCAAATTCCATTGACATCCAGTGTTGGGCGAATCGAATTGCGTTCGTTAGTAACATAGCCAGTTTCTCCGTAAACCTCTTTTAAATCGAGTGCTTTTTTGTATTCTTCTAAGCTAAAAGGAGCTTTGGCCATTTCGGCTCTCTCCTCTGCAGATAATTCTTCTACCTTGTCGTAAAAACCAGGAATGGTAATGTGATTGTTCTCGTCGTGAAGCGAAGCAATCATTTTGCTTAAGATATTGATAGGATTGGCAACTGCTCCGCCGTACAATCCGGAGTGCAAGTCGCGGTTAGGACCTGTAACTTCTACTTCTACATAGCTCAAACCACGCAAACCTGTTGTGATGGATGGTTGTTGGTTCGAAATCATTCCTGTATCAGAAATTAGGATGACATCGTTTTTAAGTTTTTCTCGGTTGTTTTCTACATAGCTTTTTAGGTTTACGCTACCTACTTCTTCTTCCCCTTCAATCATAAATTTTACATTGCAAGGCAAACAATTGTTGGCAACCATGTATTCTAAGGCTTTTACATGCATGTACATTTGTCCTTTGTCATCACAAGCGCCGCGGGCAAAGATAGCGCCCTCTGGGTGAAGTTCGGTTTTTTTGATTACGGGTTCAAATGGGGGAGAAGTCCATAATTCGATTGGATCAGGCGGTTGTACATCGTAATGGCCGTAAACTAAGACAGTTGGTAAATTAGGGTCGATAATTTTTTCGCCATAAACAATTGGGTAACCATCTGTTTCACAAATTTCTACCTTGTCGCAACCTGCCTTTTCAAGACTTAGCTTTACTGCTTCGGAAGTGTCTATAACGTCTTGATTATAAGCGGAGTCAGCACTCACAGAAGGGATTTTTAATAAATCGATAAGTTCGTTTATAAAACGCTCTTTGTTGTTTTGTATGTAATTCTTTATATTTTTCATTTATGAAACATAAGTTTGAGTGCTTTCAAAAGTACAAAAAACAGAATAATAATTTTTTTAATTTTTTTGCTTTGAATATTGGAAAGTATCCTTATATTTGCACCCACAATCGCGGATATGGCGAAATTGGTAGACGTGCCAGACTTAGGATCTGGTGCCGCAAGGCGTGTAGGTTCGAGTCCTATTATCCGCACTTTTAAAATGCAACTATCTTATTTTTAGATTGTTGCATTTTTTGTTTTTAAAACTTGCCCAACCGTTGCCCAACGGCGTCATAATTTTAATTTTTTGTTTATAATTTCTTCAATGTCTTTTTTGTTTACCCCATAAATTTTAAGCAAGTCAATTGTTTTTCTAATATTTGACTTTAAAGTTATTTTTGCTCCATAAACTTGATAACTCAATTTGTTGAATTTTATCTCTTCTTCAGTAAAACCTTCTTTCTCTAATCTAAGTAAATGCCAGTCTGAATAATTTATAGGCATTTTAATACTTCTTAGTATTTTATCTGTTTCGAAAAAAGTTGTTTCCACTTCTATAGACAGACTTTTTATTGTCAGTGTGTTTTCTGTAAACTTACACTCTATCGAAGTTTCTTTTTGTGACTTAATGATGTCGAGGAAGTACAATAAGCCTATTGTTGCCTTAACGGTATTTTTTGTCTCGCAATCTAATATATATATTGTTCCTGGAATTACTAATGTTAGTTTTCCGTTCGTTATGGTTATTTCTAAAACAGTAGATTTTCTCCATTGAGGACTTTTTCCTAAAACTTTTGAAATTTCTTTTAAGGTTTCAAGTAACGTTGATTTTTTTATTATGAAACAAGATGTATTCAATTTTGTTGATTTAATTGTTAAAATATGTTGGTCTTTTTAGAATATTTAAATATGATTCCTACTCTGCTAATAAAGTGTCGGTTTCTATTGTTTTTATTTTCATTGATTGATTTTGTGAATCATATTTATAGTATGTGTCCTTGCCCTCACTTGAGTCATGAATATAAATTATTCCTGTCTGGGTATCAATAACAGCGGTGGGAACAGCATTAGATATTGGTTGATAACGTCCTTTTTGACTTATCAAATAGCCTACATAAACAAATGCAGTCAAACTTAAAACAAAAGCAATTACTTTGCTTGATTTCCATACTTTTTCCATGATGATTTATTTTTTAAATTATTTGGTATAAGTTTCAACAAGTGTTCCCTCTCCAAGAATAACACTTTTCAAAATTAATTTTGCTGAGGTTAATTCTAAAATTTGATATGTGGTTGTGGTACCTGATCCATACCATGAAATTTTTAAATTTGTATTATTCAATAAATAGGGGCCAGTTTCAATAGTATCCGGACCATAGGTTGTATTAGAAGTTTTATTTTGATAATAGAAATTTGCTATATTATCTGAGGTTAATTCTATTTTATATGAAGAACTAACATTTTTCCCATCTAGTTTAGCATTGTCAAGTGTCCAAGTTCCTGTTAGTTTACTTGTGTCAACAGTTGTGGAGGTTGTTTCATTGTTGTCGTTTGAGCAAGAGAAAAGTGTAAATGCTAATAGGACAAATAATAAAATTGTTTTTTTCATAATCATAGGACTTTTTAAATTAAAATATATTGTTAACGTGTTTTCCTATAAAAGAATGACTATTAAATGAGAAAAGCAATACCCACTTTTAGTGATTTTTAAAAACCTAAATCAGAAAACATATTGATTTGTTGAGGTGGATAAATTCTCTCCTGTTTAATCATTTGATTGCTTTTCGTGTTTCTGATATTATGCGCTATTTCTTTTATCTGTGTTTCGAAGTCCGACGACAACCAACGTTTTGAAAGATAACGCCGTTTGATTTGTTCAAATATTTTCGGATCATTTTTATAATAGTGTTTCAATCCTGTATGGGATAGTAAAACACTATTGTCTTTCTGCATAGAAATATCAATTTTTGTTACCTGACAAGCTACACGATTTGACAATATAGTTAAAGGGTCAATTTGCGTAGTTTTGATATTAAGTAAATCAATTTTTTTACTTAAAATTTCGGAGGTTTGAAATTGTACTTTGTCGGAGAATCGAGCAGTTAAATTTTTAAGTTGTTTTCTGTGGTAATTAAATAAGTCCTTTTGATTGTTGGAAAGTAATTCAGTCCAGTAAAGTGGGTTTTTGTAATTGTTTAGGCTTTTACTTTGTGAGCAAATTGAATTATCATAGAAAAGGATATTGCTGAATTCTTTTAGTAATTCATTTTTGAAGTTATGTAGTCCGTGAGTTTTTAAGTCGTTGAGGTTGTAAATGCCTAAATTATTTAATTTTTCCATTTTGGTATATTTAATCTCAAAACGCATTATTTCTGTTTTAATTTGAAACCCTTTTGATTTGTAATGTAATGCCTTATTGTAGATTTTTATAATATATTGAGCGTGTTGAGCCTGTTTATATTTGCCCTCGTCTGAATTATGTTTGTATTCAAATGGTAAGGTTTTGTGCAGGAAGCAATAGTTTAGTATTTCGTTCGTTTGTATTGGGGGTATTATGTTAATTCCTATTTCAAGACACTTTAAAATGCAGTTTTCTAATTGAATTTTAAATTTGTTTTCCATGTCTTTTAATACCCATAAAAAAGCCTCAAAATTGAAGTCATTGAAATTGTGTGCTCCGTTGTTCCAATACTTATGTAAACTGCCTGATAAGGTAACTGTGCCGGTATCATATATGATGAACTCTAAGCCGTTATAAAATGCGTTTTTAAAGGGTGTAATCTTATTTCCATACCGGTTTACCGTCTTAAGTTCTCCCGTTGATAAGTTGATATTGTCATAGAAATCCAATAAGGGATTTGCCTCTAAAACAGAGTGAAGCTGATCCTTGATGATAATTTTTATGAAGTCTACCAATTGACTATATTTGTAATGCGTTTTGATATTGCCTGTTGAAACGAACTTTTGAACAAAGTATAAACGAGAGCCTGAACAACTCTCGTTTTTTTGCTTTAGATTTACTGAATAAAAGGGATTAATTGAGATTGATGCCTATTCTTTCGAGTAGTCTTGTCAATAATTTTTCAGAAATTGGATTACATTGTTTCAATCCTGAAAAAAGATGTTGAATAGGTGTTTTGTTGCTTTGAGGTTCCATAGTCTTAATCGTTTAAAGGTTTAAGACTTGCATGAACTTCAGAACTTAAAAAATATACTCGTCCTGAAATACCTAGAGGACGTAATTTGCCTGTACGCGTCCAATTATGAATTGTGCTGATGTCCACGCCAAACATTTTGGCTACATCTTTTCTTGAAAGATATTCTTTTTGGGGTTCGGGTTTGAAGTGTTTAAGAAATTCGTCTAAATGGGCTTTTACCTCGTTTGCGATTTCTTTTTTAAACTCGTTAGGTGTTGTGATGATTTGAATTGCTTGCTCCATAACTAATTGTTTTTTTGTTATAGGAGCAAAATTCAATAAATGTAGTACTGTGGGTAAAAAGTGGGTAAAGGAACTTTTACCCTTTTCTATTTGTTTAGACCTAATTCATCAAAATAGTTATCTAAATTATTGGTTTTGACGTGGTATTTATTATTCATTAAATCCCTTGCATTGTCTTTGTCGCAACCTAATATATATGCTAAAAGTTGATATTTTTCTAAATCCCCAATATTTAGGGTTCTTATTTTATTTTCTATACCAACTAATTTATTTGCAAGGTTGTATCTATCTAATAAATTTAGTTTTTTTCCGCCTAGCAATTGACTTTTGTTTTTCTTTGGGTTTAGATTTTTCTCAATTTCTAAAATTTTTTTAAGTTTTGTATTGTAGAAAATTGACCGACATCCCTCTTTTTCTGATTTTTTGTATTTTTCTCTATGTTGTTTTAAATGGTATTTTAGGTAGTCTTCAATTTCATCGGATGTGGCAGTTTTGTATGAATTCAAATATTTTTTTTCTTTCTTAATTTCTTCATAAACTTCGTCGTCAGTCAAATTAGATTTTCTATCATATTCATCCTTGACTTTTTTGATAATTGTAATTTCCTGTTCAATAAAGTGTTTTTCATTTTTGTCAGGGTTTTCGATTAGAAAAATCATTTTTTTAGAATTGTATTCTTCTTCAAGTCTTGCAATTATAAATTGTTTGGTTGCTGATAGATTATTTTGCATTTGCCTGTTGGTTTTTGTTTTGAACTAAGTTGATTTTAATTTAATGAATCTTTGAGGTTTGATATTAAATTTTCCTTTCTAAATATATTGATTAGTTTCTTTCTGGCACTCTCTGTATAAACTGTATTGTCAATGCAATAAAGTTGATCTTCTGTTAAACCTGCTATTTCTTTGTTTGCTTTCAAGAATTCTTTTTCAAGTTTTTTTCTGTTTTCAATGTTTGTAATTGTATTTAAAAATTTTTTCTGTGTTTGGTTTAAATTGCTCATGTTTTATGTTTTCGTTTAAGTTAATTTTGTTCTTACAGATAGTGCGGTAGGGTTATACACTATTTTTAGGGGCTTCAATTTGTAGATAAAAGTCTTTTTATTCAAGGGGGTGGGGCTTTTTTTTGATTTTATAATTCAATTTTTTTTGAAATTCATTTCTTTACTAGTTAGATAGTCTCATAACATTCTTATTTTGATACTTATCAACAAAAGTTTTTTTGTGTTATTATAATTCGGTTAATGTCTTTTTGTAAAATTGATATTTAAATAAGGGATTCAAAGCCTTTTATTTCAGTATGTTTGAAACAAACCTTTTGTTTTGATTTATGTGTTGTCTAATGATTTATTTTGCGTGTCCGTCGTTGCCAAGTAACAAAGATTTGTTTATCAATCAAATTGTATTTTAAGGTTTAACTTGTGTTGAGTTTATTCGATAAAAAAAATAACTTGTGATTACTTTAATTGCAACGACAACCCCAAAGCATTAATTATCTGCATGAAGTTAGAAAGTTGCAAGTCGGTTTTGCCTTGTTCAATTCGGGCAATATAGGCTCTGTTTTTGCCTATTTGTTGGGCAAGTTCTTCTTGGGTAAGGTGTTTTTCTTTGCGTTTTTCTTTTATCAATTCGCCATAATAAAAGGCGAGTGCCTTGGCGTTAAATTCTTCACGCTCTGGAGTTCCTTGTACGCCGTAATGATTATCTATATAATCATTCATTGTAGGTAACTCTTTTTTTATTTTCTCTAAATTTAGTTTTGGTCTTGCCATTGTTCTAATATTTTGATTGCTAACTTTATTTGTTTGTCGTAGTCCTTTGTTGATTTTTTCATAAAACCATTGAGAAACAAAATGTAGTTACATTGGTTTATGTTGTCGTGGTCTATGGTAAAAACAATAATCCGATATTCATTTTTAACCTGTACCCGAACTTCGTAAAAATCGGTATTGGTTAATTTCTTGGCAACTTTGGCGTTTATTATGTTTTGTGTTATCAGGATTTCAGACAGATAATCTATTTTTTGCTGTGTTGCTGAATCCAGATTTTCTAAAAATTCCGTAAACTCTAAAGTTTTAAATATGGTTCTCATTGATTTATCTTTTGCAAATGTAACGAATTAGATACAATATTGTTTATTTTGTTCCGTTTTTTAACACTCTCATTTCGGGGGTTTTGTCTTTGTTTAGTTTTTCATAGAACTGCATAAATAAATCCGCATTTGCATCTTTATCTTCTCGTTTGTTGATGTAGGTTAAAAACAAACTTTCTTTAGAGTGTCCAGTTATATTTATCAAAATGGGTGTAGGTATCTTTTTGTAGTAGTTCGATGCAAAAGAACGTCTAAAACAATGCGAGGCGATTAATTCGTATTTAGGATAGTTTCCTAATTCCTTACGGTTGGTTTCTGTATTTAGTTTTGTTCCTTTAACTATCTCAACAATTCCAGCAAGTTTACAAATTACTTTTGCGTATTCATTTAGTTTTTGATGTGGGATTTTTTTAGGTAAGTTGTTTTCGATAATATCGATAACGTGAGGCGCAATGATTCCAATTGTAACGCTCTTATTTGTTTTCTGTTGTATGATGTCGATATAGTAGTTTTTGCCGTTATATCTTATGTTTTCGTTTGTGATTTCTAATAAATCCCCACCACGTTGCCCAATTTCACAACCTAACAAAATCCAGTTGCGAACATTATTTAAACTTTCGGGAGTAATAGAAAGGTTTTTAGTTAGTTCGGGATTGTCTTTTTTAAATTGGTTAAGTTGTTCTTTATCTGATAAATCAACATTTTTAATCAATTCCAATTCATCAAAAGATAAAGTTTGAATGTATCGGTCTTTGTCGCTCTCTCTAAAAAAAGGAATTATTTTAGAATAGGGAGTAACTGGAATTTCGTTCTTTTCGGCATCAATGCAAACGGTCTTTAAAATCTCTAATTGTTTCCCTGCGTAATTAGTAGAGTAATTTTTAGTATTAATCAACCAGTTAGTAAATTTGTCAACAAAAGGTTTTGTAATCTCTACAAACTGGATTTGTTTCTTAATCTTTTTTTGGTATTCAGTAATAATGTTTCGAAATAAAGTATAGTTTTTAATAGTGCTAGGACTTAAACCGATTTTGTTTTTTACTTTTCGGGTGTTTGCGTTATCAATAATGTATTGAATGTGATTAATTAATAAACTGCTGTCGGTTTTAACAACTCTATTAAAACAATCATTGATTTTTATTTCTAACCAGTTGGAATCGATTAAAACGCCATTTCCTAAATCAGTATTAAGATTGTTACTGATATAAGAATCTAATTTTTTTAGGTCGTTAGATATTTTTTTGTTGGTTTCGTTGTTTTGTTTGGGTAGTCCTGTTGTTTCGCTCCAGTCTTTTGGGTTAATGGTAAAACCAGTATTTAACTCAAAAACATTATCTCTATTTAATGATAAACGAACTTTGATAGAAACATTTTTATTTGCCTTGCTTCTTAATCTGAATTGAATTGTTGCCATATTGTGAACTTTTGAACTTTGAACAATTCAAAAGTAATCAATTTTGTAATACGTTTTACAAAGTTGCCCAACCGTTGCCCAACCGTTTTAAGATTTTATTCAATTTCATTCATTTTTATTCTATTGTTAAATGAGGTTTGTAATCTTTGTTAAGTATTGAATTTATTGGTTTTTTAATGTATTTTTGTAGAGTTTTTGGGAGTTTGTGAAAATTGCCAAATTGAGGGTGTAGGCGTGTAGGTTCGAGTCCTATTATCCGCACAGAAAGCTTCTCAATCGAGAAGCTTTTTTTATGCCTTATTTTTCTATAATTCTGGTTGTTAAAGTTGTAAGTAGCTTTATTGGAATACGCTTCAAAGCTGAGGTTGTGTTTTTTTGTGTATTTTTATTTCGTATTGACACAAATTTTAATCCTTGTTTTTTATGAATTATCTAATGCGAAAAGCAGATTTTGTCTTTCATGAAATAGTAGTTTTTCATTCAGGAAAAGCGTAATTGCCTAAATTTTGGCAGTCGGTTATTGATTTTGGTTCATTCTATTGATTTGTTTTGTGTCTAACAGGACGGTGCAGGATAGTTGGTAAACTTTGCTTTGATAATTTTATAAGCTCAATAAATTTTGGAGGCGGTTTAAAAATCATTAAATTCATTTCTATGAAGTAAATGAAAATAGACTTTTAAATTGAAGATTAAATTTTTTGAATCCAACACATATTTTATTTTACAAGAATTAATCCATGAAAATAAAACTACAATTTATTCCTTTTTTTGCTGGAATTTTGTTTGCCATAGATGCTACTGCGCAATCCAAACAAGTGGATTCGGCATGGCCAGAAACTAAAAATGTAAATAAACCATGGGCACGTTGGTGGTGGATGGGAAATGCGGTTGACAAACCCAATTTGAAATCCAGTTTAATCGATTTTCAAAAAGTAGGTATAGGAGGAGTAGAGATTACACCTATTTATGGAGTAAAAGGAGAGGAGGCTAATTTTATTGATTATTTGTCGCCTAAATACATGGAAATGTTAGACTACACGGTGAAGATAGCCGATAGTTTAGGAATGCAAGTGGATATGGTATTAGGTACTGGCTGGCCTTACGGTGGTCCGCAGGTTACACTTCCTTATGCGGCAATGAAATTAGTTGTAGAAAAATATGAAGTTAAAAAAGAGGATCTTTTTAATAAAGAATTAAAGCCTAGTTCAGAAAAGGATAAAATCCCAGCACAATTACTAGCGGTTTCCGCTTTTGGTGCTGATGGCTCTTATTTGGATTTGACAAAGCAACTGAATGGAAATTTGTTGCAATGGAAAGCTGCAAATACGGACTATACTATTTATGCAATTTTTGCTGGAAAAACTGGTCAACAAGTAAAACGTGCTGCTCCCGGTGGAAAAGGTTACACTTTAGATCATTATTCGGAGGAAGCATTGAATGCTTATGTAGTTCCATTTGATAAAGCTTTAGTTGGTTTTGAAGGAAAGTTAAGGGCTATTTTTAATGATAGTTATGAAGTTTATGGTACTGATTTTACACTTCATTTTTTAGAAGAATTTGAAAAACGCCGAGGCTATGATTTAAAAAAATACCTGCCACAATTGTTGAGTAAAGAAGATTCGGAAATAGGCAATAGAGTAAAGAGTGATTACCGTGAAACTATTTCGGATTTGCTGTTACATAAATTTGATTTGCCTTGGACAAAATGGGCCAATGCTAAAAATTTTAAAACCAAATTGCAGGCGCATGGTTCGCCCGGAAATTTAATTGATTTGTACGCCTCTGCTGATATATCCGAATGTGAAACCTTTGGTTCCATGCCGTATGATATTCCAGGTTTTCGCAGGGAAATTGAAGATATTAGGAATGGTGATGCCGACCCAGTGATGCTCAAATTTTCTTCATCGGCGGCACATATTGCAGGTAAACCATTGACTTCTTCAGAAACTTTTACTTGGTTGAGAGATCATTTTAAAACGGCACTTTCGCAATGCAAACCTGAAGTGGAAGATTTATTCCTTAACGGAATTAATCATGTTTTTTTACATGGTTCAACCTATTCTCCTAAAAGAGCAGAGTGGCCTGGATGGAAGTTTTATGCTTCTGTAAATTTCAATGCTAACAATGCGATTTGGGAAGATGCACCAGGATTGTTTTCGTATATAGCCAATTGTCAATCCTTACTTCAATCAGGGAAATCAGATAATGGAACCTTGCTGTATTATCCTGTGTATGATACTTGGGGGAAAAATTTAGAAGGGAATTTATTTTTTCAATTTAAAATACATTCTTTGGATGAGTGGTTGCATGGAACTCCTTTTTACAAAACGACTGAAAAATTGATGGAGAAAGGTTATGGAGTCGATTTTATTTCGGATAGCTTCATAGCTCAAGCAACTGTAAAAGAGGGATTGCTGGTTCTTCCCGGGAATAGTTATAAGGCTTTGGTGGTACCTGATTGCGATAAAATGCCTTTGGCTACTTTAGAAAAATTGATTGCTTTGAAAAAAGCAGGTGCTTCAATTATTTTTGAAGGTTTGCCAAAATCGGTTCCGGGATTATATAATTATGAAGTTCAAAATGAAAAAATGGCTCAATTAATTGCGTCCAATAAAATGCTTGTAGAACCGGTAACTGATGTGTTTAAAGCGCTTACTGAAGCAAATGAAAAGCCGGAAACATTAGTAGAAACCGGTTTAAAATTCATTAAAAGAGATGTAAATGGAGAAAAAATTTATTATTTGGTAAATCATACTCCTAAAACTATTGAAGGCTTTATTCCTTTGGCTGTAGCCAATAAAAAAGTCTTGATTTTAGATCCATTAACGCGAAAAGTGGGAAATGCAGAAGTGAAGTCAGATGGATTAAGTACGATGGTTAAGATTCGTCTGGAATCTGGGAAATCATTATTTCTACAAACAGAAAATAAACCATCGGCTAAACCATGGAAATATATGGAGCCTAAAACAGTACCTATCGCTTTAAAAGGGCAATGGGATTTAGCTTTTGAAAAAGGAGGTCCTGCTTTGCCTGCTCCAGTAAAGCTTGATAAATTAGAATCATGGACAAAATTTAGTCCTGAAGCCGAAGCTTTTTCAGGTACTGCTACTTATACTTTACAGTTTGATAAACCAACAATTGATGCTAAAATATGGCAATTGAATCTGGGAGATGTTAGAGAAAGTGCTAAAATTTGGTTGAACGGAAAATATATTGGACCAGCATGGTCAGTCCCTTTTTCAATTGAATTAGGAAAGTTAAAAAGAAAACAAAATGAATTAAAAATTCAAGTGACAAATCTTTCCGCAAATCGTGTTCGCGACCTCGAATTAAAGGGCAAAGAATGGAAGATTTTTTATGAGATTAATATGGTGGATAAGGACTATAATAAATTTGATGCTACTAAATGGGCTCCTATGCCTTCAGGATTAAAAGGTCCTGTCTCTATTACTCCATTGGTAGAAAATAAATAATAAAAACCCCTCGATAATGAAAAAAAGGATTTTGTTTTTAAGTTTATGTTTGCTGTTAAGCAGCATAACTTTTGCCCAACAAACATTTGATAGAAAAGAAGTATTGGCTCAAATGGAATTGGCTAATAAATACTTTATGGACAAATGGCCAGACACTGGAAAGACAATTGTAACTAATAAAGAGCGTCCTAGTAATATTTGGACTCGTGGTGTTTATTACGAAGGATTAATGGCTTTACATGAAATTAATCCTAAACAAGTTTACTATGATTATGCCTATTCATGGGCAGAATTTCATAAATGGGGATTTAGAAATGGAAATGCCAATAGAAATGCGGATGATTATTGTGCTGCACAAACCTATATTGATTTGTATAACATAGAGCCTGATGCCAAAAAACTAAAAAACACCAGACAATGCATCAATATGCTGTTGAATACCCCGCAACTAAATGATTGGTCTTGGATTGATGCGATTCAAATGGGAATGCCTGTTTTTGCTAAACTGGGTGTTTTAGATAAAGACAATCGTTATTTTGGACGTGCTAACTTAGCCATCACATAAAGTTAAGAAATAATCTTAATTTTGATTAATGAAGTGCATCTAAGATGAAAAACACAAGCCATATCCATAAACCTGCTGCAAACTTCTTAAAAGAGCACTGCTAAAATTGTATTTAAAGCATAAATTCAGCCAACTGGTAGGGTTTTGATTATCGATGCGGCGGCAACTAAATTGGTTGGCATGATGATGTATTTCGTGTAGTTACCGTTACTGTCGTTTATCAGTTTCTGGAAAACCTGGGTGTTGAAATTATGAAAGAAAATGTCCTCCTGAACATCTTTTCCAATGTTTTCTAAAAAGGAATTATAGAGGTCTTCTTTGAAAATATTTAACTCGTCGAAAAGTAGAAAAATTCGCTGTTTAATTCGGACTTCAGTACTTTTTACATAGTACCCTTTCCCAAGAATAGCGTAGATTATTCCCCTTTTTTTCAATTCTTCATAGGCCTGTAAAACGGTATCACGGGACAAGGAAAATTCCAGACATACTTTGATTATGGAGGGGAGTTTTTCGTCTTTTTTTAAATGGCCTTCCTCAATCGTTTTCTCTATCGATAAAATGATCTGTTTGTACTTTGGGACACCCTGATTATTCTGAATATTTATGATTTTCATGAGTAAGATTTTTCGCAAATATACAAAAACCGGTAGGTACCAGTATGTTGTATTTAACTTTTATTTTACTTTTGATTTTTAATATTTCGTAAATAATTAATATAAAAAAAACACATATCATATTTAACGTCTAATTTTTTTACATAAATAATTTGATTTTACGTCTAATAGAGGAGGTATTTGTTTTTTAGAATTTGCTAACGAAAATGAAATTAAATAGTGGACTCTTGATCATTTTGGTCCTGATGTTTTACAAGAATAATAGAATGTACAGTATAAAAATTTACTTTAAAGGAAATAAAGAATAGTAATAATTCCGAATGAATTGATTTCGAACCCAATTTCAGTTTTATTCGTCTACAATTGAAACTACTATTTTTTGTCTTTTTTAAAGGATAATAGATTGCCAAGAATAACTAACTAATTTTTAAAAACTATGAATTTATGAAAAACATGAAGAATGTAAATCAGATGTCAAGAATAAAAGCATTCTTAACATCTAAACTCACTCTGTCATTAGTCATTATGGTCTCTTGTATTAGCTTGCAGGCTCAAAATACTATTACAGGTTCTGTTGGAGATCAAAAAACATCCCAGTCAGTCATTGGAGTTTCAGTATCTGTCAAAGGAACAAAGAATGCAACCATAACAGATGTTGATGGTAATTATAAATTAAATGTTGCGGATACTAATGCTACATTAGTGTTCTCTTATATCGGATATGTTACAGTTGAAGAGGCTATTGCCGGTAGACAAGTGATAAATGTTTTGCTTAAAGAAGAAAACAACACATTAAACGAAGTAGTGGTAATTGGATACGGTACTGTTAAGAAAAGTGATTTAACAGGAGCTGTTGGAGGATTAAAGGCAACACAATTAGATTCTCAAAGTAATACGAATTTAGGGAGTGCAATACAAGGTAAAATTGCCGGTGTTACTGTAGAGTCTGCTGGTGGTGCCCCTGGTTCTGGAACCAGAATTCAGATTAGAGGTGCAGGATCATTAAACAATAACAATCCTTTGATATTAGTAGATGATATCGCAGTTGCCTCTATGAACAATCTGAATCCAAATGACATCGAATCAATTCAAGTTTTGAAAGACGCTTCTGCTGCAGCAATTTATGGGTCAAGAGCTGCAAATGGTGTGATTTTGATTACCACAAAGAGTGGAAAGAAAGGGGAGATGAAAGTGAGCTTTGACTCTTTTTATGGGATTGCCAGTGTGACTAAAAAACTAGATTTGTTAAATCAAGAACAATGGGCAAAGGTAAGTAATGCGGCCTATAGTGCAGCAGGAAAAGCACCATTAGCCATTGCGCAAAACCCTGAAGTTCCTGGAGCAGGAATTAATTGGCAGAATGAAATTTTCAGAGCAGCTCCTACACAAAACTATTCATTAGGGTTTTCTGGAGGTTCAGATAATTTAAAATATAATATGTCTTTGAGTTACTTTAATCAAGAAGGAGTCATCAAGAAAACGAATTATGACCGTGTTAACTTAAGAATTAAATCGGATTACAAAAAAGGTATTTTTAAAATCGGAGAAACAGTAATGTTGACCAAAGAAAAAAGAAATGATTTACCAGGAATACCAGGACAAGGAAGAAATATTCTTGGAGCTGCTATTTCTATGATTCCAGGGTTTGCAATTTATAATGAAAATGCAGTAGGAGGATATGGTGGAGCATCAGGTGCAGTTACGGATATATTCAATCCAGTGGCAGCTTTGAATCTTATTGATGTTAAAAATGATTACTACCAAGCATTGATTAATACTTATGCAGAAGCAAGTTTCTTTGACGGTTTTAAATATAAATTAAATGTTGGGGTAACTGCTTCAGAACATAAAAGTTATAACTATACACCACGTTATGAAGTGGGTGGATTCTTCAAGAATTCAAAAAATACTTTAGCGGAAGGAAGTAACTTAAACCAATACTATCAAATAGAAAATACTTTAAACTATTCTAAAAATTTTGGTAAGCATTCGGTAAACTTATTGTTAGGACATACTATTTATGAAAATAATTTCCGTTCTATTTCAGGTTCCGTTCAAGGTATGCCTGATGGTATATTTGTTTTGGCAGGTGCTGAACAACCAGCTATTTCAGGGTATGCTACTGAGAATAAATTGATTTCTTATCTTGGACGTGCGATATATTCGTATGATAACAAATATATCCTTACGGCAACTTTTAGACGTGATGGTTCCTCTCGTTTTAGCCCAGAAAATAAATGGGGAAATTTCCCTTCCATTTCTGCAGCATGGGGAATAGGAAAAGAACAGTTTTTCAAAAATTTAGGTTTGCCTGTGTCTGAATTCAAAATACGTACTAGTTATGGTATTTTAGGAAATCAAGAAATTGGAGATTACCAGTATCTTGGGGCAATTACATCAGGAATAAGTTATGGTACAGGAGAACCAAATACACTTTGGATAGGAAACATTCAAACAGATTATCCTGCGATTGGATTAAAATGGGAATCAACTTCAACGGCTAATGTTGGTTTTGATTTAGGGTTATGGAATGGTAAATTAGATTTTACTTTTGATTACTTCCAAAAAAACACTTCCGATTTACTTTTACGTGTGCCAATTCCATTGTCAGTAGGTTCTAGTAATGACCCTTACACTAATGCAGGAAAGGTTTCAAATAAAGGTTTTGAAATGGGATTAACATACAATCAAAAAGTTGGAGAAGTTAATTTCTCTATAACTTCTAATATTTCAAGTGTAAAAAATCGTGTTGAAGAATTGAGTACTGGAAGCCAGATTCTTGAAGGTTCTAGAGGAGCATTTCATGGATCAGCAGTGACATACAGCAAAGTAGGATATCCTATTTATTCTTTTTTCCTTGTTAAGACTGACGGATTATTCAGAACACAAGAAGAACTGGATGCACATAATTTGAATGGAAATCCTATTCAGCCTAGAGCCGAAATTGGAGACATCAGATATGTTGATTTTAATGGAGATGGAAAAATTGATGCTGGAGACAGACAATTTAGAGGTAGTGCTTTTCCTGATTTTGAATACGGATTCCGTCTTCAAGCAGATTGGAAAGGAATTGATATGACCCTTGCTCTTCAAGGAGTTCAAGGAAATAAAATATATAATGGAAATAATACTGACTTAGCAACAGTAAAAGCAAATATAAATTATGCTAGTTCAACTTTAAATTCATTTACTTTTAATCCAAACTCTAATTTTCCAAGATTAAATATTGATGATCCAAATGATAATGGTGCTGATTACTCAGATCGTTTCCTTGAAAATGGATCTTATCTTAGATTAAAAACGATTCAATTAGGATATACGTTTCCTAATGACTTAAGTCAAAAATTATCAATTGACAGATGTCGATTCTATGTTGCAGGTGATAATCTTTTTACTTCTACTAAATACACAGGATACAATCCAGACGTTTCGGCTGATGCACTTGGAGGTAGAGGAATCGATTATAAATCATATCCATTAAGCAAAACCATTATTTTTGGGATGCAACTTAACTTTTAAATCAACGAAAAATGAAAAAGAAATTAATCATATTATATTTTATCGGAGGGCTGGCCTTGTTTAGTTCTTGTTCTGATAACCTTGAATTAGAGAATCCAAATAAATTAACAACCACTTCTTTTTGGAAAACTGAAGCGGATTTAGAGTCTGGATTAGCAACTGTTTATAATGTATTAGTAGATAACAATAACGCAGGTTATTGGGAAATCCAAGCGATGCAATTGAAAGAAAACAGAACAGAAAACTTTGTTGCAAGAAATGATGTTCCAGGACGTTATGCCGTTTCTAGCTATAAGAATACTCCTAGCACAAATGAGACGACAGGGATGTATAAAGCGATGTATATTGGTATATTTCGTGCTAATCAAGTAATTAGTTATGCGCCTCAAATCACAGGTATTAATGAAACAAAAAGAGCGCAATTAGTTGCAGAGGCTACTTTTCTTAGAGGATTGAACTATTTTAATTTGGTAAATGAATTTGGAAGTGTTCCAATTTTTACTGAATTAGCAAAAGGATCTTCAGATTATTTTAAAGAAAAATCAACTGAAACAGAAGTTTGGAATCAAGTAATTGCTGATTTCCAACATGCTGCTTCAAGTCCGCTACCTGAAATTTATCCTGCAACTTTAAAAGGAAGAGTGACAAAAAATACGGCAATCGCTTATCTTGGAAAAGCCTATTTATATTTAAGAGAATGGGCAAAAGCCGAAGAGCAATTTTCTAAATTAGTAGATAATGAAGAGGCTAATGGTCTTGGTCTTTTGGATGATTATGCACAATTATTTGATGGTAAACATGAAAATAGCAAAGAATCAGTATTTGAAATTCAGTTTAGCAGACAAGGTGGTGCAACTATCTGGGGAGGAAATCCATCAGAAAGAACAAGAGCAACAACGATGGCTCAAGAATTAGCTCCTGGAGAAGTAGGAGGTTGGTTTGAGTTATTGCCTACGAAAGTATTGTTAGACGCGATGACCAAAGAGAAAACGGTTGACGGCGGTTTTGACCCTAGAGCTCTTGCTACTTTGGCTTGGAACTATCCGGGTAGTACCTATTATAATTATGATTTTGCATCAAAGTTTGGGGCAAATGCTATATGGATTAGAAAAAATCAAAACTGGTGGAACAATGATGAAGGAGATTGGAAATCTGAGTTGAATGAATATGCAATGCGTTATGCTGATGTTCTTTTAATGCTTGCTGAAGCAAAAACAATGCAAGGAAAAGTAGCCGAAGCCGCACCTTTGGTAAAAAGAATCAGAGATAGAGCGAAGTTAGCTAATATCACGATGACAGGATGGAGTCAAACTCAAATGATGGATGAAATCATGCACCAAAGAAATGTTGAATTTGCTCGTGAAGGGATTCACTGGTATGATTTAAGAAGATGGGGTACTTTAGAAAAAGTAATCAAAGATAGTCAAGTTGGCGGTTATCTTAATTACTCAGCAAAATACAACTACTTTCCTATTCCAGAAAGTGAGTTGAATAACAACCCAAAAATGACCCAAAATGCCAATTGGTAATATGGGTTATACCTTTTAATTAATAAAAGATTAAAATAAGAACTTGACAAATGGTTGATGTGTTATATTATAGCGGATTAATCATTTGTCATTTCTTATAAACATCTGATAGCTTTATGTTTATAAGATAAAAGTATTTCAATCTTAAAAATTCATTATATATGAAAAAAGTAACAATTTTATCCTGCATTTTTACCATTATTTCTTTGGTTGTGTGTGCACAAGAAAAGCCAACGACTAACGATTGGGAAAATCCAGCTGTATTTCAGATTAATAGAGAACCTGCAAGAGCGGCTTTTTTGCCTTATGCTGATGAGTCATCTGCTATTGCTGATGATTATACACGTTCCCCTTGGTTTCTTACCTTAGATGGGAAATGGAAATTTAATTGGTCGCCAACACCAGACCAACGCCCGAAAGAATTCTTCAAAACAGATTTTAATACGACCAATTGGAAAGAAATTACGGTTCCTTCTAACTGGGAATTAAATGGGTATGGAATTCCGATTTACACTAATATAATCTATCCGTTTGTTAAAAATCCACCGTTCATAGATCATGCAGATAATCCAGTGGGGTCTTACCGCCGTGCTTTCGAGTTGCCAGAAAACTGGAACGGACGCCGTGTTTATCTCCATTTTGAAGCAGGAACTTCAGCGATGTATATTTGGGTAAATGGAGAAAAAGTAGGCTATAGTGAAAACACGAAGAGTCCAACAGAATTTGATATAACTAAATATGTAAAAGCGGGTAAAAATCAGATTGCCGTTGAGGTCTATCGTTGGAGTGATGGTTCTTACCTGGAGGATCAAGATTTTTGGCGTTTGTCAGGAATTGATCGTGATGTCTATCTTTATAGTACAGCTAATACCCGTATTGCTGATTTCTTTGCACGTCCTGGTCTTGATGCTTCCTATAAAAACGGAAGTCTGTCTGTTGATGTTAAACTGAAGAATATGAATGCGGTTGCAAAAAACAACCAGATTGTTGAAGCTAAATTAGTAGATGCAGCCGGGAAAGAAGTTTTTAAGAAAACAATAAAAATTAATGTAGGAGCTAATTCAGTTGAATCAACAACTTTTACACAAAATGTTTCTACACCTAAATTATGGAATAATGAAACACCAAATCTTTATACTTTATTGCTTACGCTAAAGGATGAAAATGGAAAATTTATTGAAACGGTTGCTACGCAAATCGGTTTCCGAAAAGTAGAATTGAAGAACGGGCAATTATTGGTCAACGGTATTCGAATTATGGTTCATGGTGTGAATATTCATGAACATAATCCTAAAACAGGTCATTATCAGGATAAAGAAACTATGATGAAGGACATTAAGATGATGAAGCAATTAAACATTAATGCGGTACGTTGCAGTCATTATCCAAATAACTTAATGTGGGTAAAATTATGCAATAAATATGGTTTATTCTTAGTAGATGAAGCTAATATTGAAAGTCATGGAATGGGAGCTGAATTGCAAGGCTCTTTTGATAAAACAAAACATCCTGCTTATCTTCCGGAGTGGAAAGCAGCTCACATGGATCGTATTTATAGCTTAGTGGAACGCGATAAAAACCAACCTTCAGTTATCCTTTGGTCTTTGGGTAATGAATGCGGAAATGGACCTGTTTTTCAAGAGGCTTATAATTGGATAAAAAATAGAGATAAAACACGATTGGTTCAATTTGAGCAAGCAGGAGAAAAAGAATATACGGATGTGGTTTGTCCGATGTATCCAAGTATGGATTACATGAAAGAGTATGCCAAACGTAAGGACGTAAAACGCCCTTTTATTATGTGTGAATATGCTCATGCTATGGGTAATAGCAGTGGAAATTTTCAAGAATATTGGGACGTTATTCGCAGCAGCAAAAACATGCAAGGAGGATTTATTTGGGATTGGGTAGATCAAGGATTTGAAATGACTGATGAAGTAGGACGTAAATACTGGGCCTATGGTGGTGATATGGGAAGTCAAAATTATACCAATGACGAGAATTTTTGTCACAACGGTTTAGTTTGGCCAGATCGTACGCCTCATCCAGGTGCTTTTGAAGTTAAAAAAGTGTATCAAGATATTTTATTTTCAGGAGTTGATTTGAAAAAAGGACTTGTTCAAGTAGAAAATGGATTTAGTTATACCAATCTTGATAAATATCTATTCAAATATGAAGTGCTGAAAAATGGGTTGGTTATCAAAACGGGAACTATTGCTATTCGTCTTGCACCACAATCTAAGAAACAGGTTCTGCTAGAATTGCCAAAATTATCTACCGAAGACGGAGTAGAATATCTTTTAAATATTTTTGCCTACACAAAAGACGGTACCGAAGTTTTGCCTCAAAATTTTGAAGTTGCCAGAGAACAGTTTTCAATTAGTGAGAGTAAATATTTTGTAAAAGCAGTTAGTAATAAGGGATCGAAACCTGCAGTTAAAGAAACTAAAGATTGGATTACGCTAAATGCGTCTGGTGTTGAAGTGACGATAAACAAAAGCACTGGTCTGATTCAAGATTACAAATCAAACGGAGAACGTTTTTTCAATCAATTACCGGTTCCTAATTTTTGGCGTGCACCAACCGATAATGATTTTGGAAATAATATGCAGGTGGCAAGTAATGTATGGAGAACCGTGGGAAGAATCAGTAGTTTGAACTCCATTGAGGTCAAAGAAGAGTCTGGAAAAACAACTGTTGTGGCTACTCTTTTCTTAGGCGATGTAGCGTCAACGTATACGATTGTTTATACAATGAACTCAGATGGAAGTTTAACGATGGTAAATACATTCAAGGCAGGAAGTAATCCATTGTCTGAAATGCCTCGTTTTGGGATGCTATTTTCTCTTAAGAAAGAACTTGATAATTTCAGTTATTATGGTAGAGGGCCTTGGGAAAATTATCAGGATAGAAATACTTCATCATTGAAAGGGATTTATCAAAGTAAGGTTGCCGATCAATATGTTCCCTACACGCGTCCTCAGGAAAATGGATATAAAACAGATGTTCGTTGGTTAACACTGACAAATAATTCAGGAAACGGAATTGAAATTGAAGGTTTGCAGCCTTTAGGTGTAAGTGCTCTTCATAATTATCCTGAAGATTTTGATCCAGGTTTGACGAAAAAATACCGTCATACGAATGATATTACACCACGTCATGAAGTTGTAGTATGTGTTGATTTAGCACAAAGAGGTGTTGGTGGAGACAATAGTTGGGGCGCTATGCCACACGAACAATATCAATTGAAAAACAAAGACTATAGTTACGGTTTTGTTATTAAACCTAAAAAGAAATAAAATAGTTATAAAAACCCATGACGTTTTTGGAATGCATGAAGAGTTATGAAATTGTATACCCGATAAAGATGATGACATTTAGAACAAGAATTATGAAATAAAAACTAGAATCCTATTTTAATTAATAAATCCTTCTTTAGAATTGAAATATATCAGTCATAAAAAAGAAAGAGTCGATAACAATGCCATACTGACAAGAATTCTTTTGAAAGATCCTGTTTATCCATCTGAAGTTACATTGTGCTATAAAGTTTGGGCAAAAGAAAACATTATCGAACAATGGACCGAAATAAAACACAGTGAGAAGAAAGCTGTTTTACTTCAAAAATTTGCATCAGCGAATTTATATTTCACCAATAAAGACTTTTATCTTATCAGTTTTCAAGGAGAATATTTAGGCACATTCAGAAGTAAGTGTACTTTTGAGTAAAACAAACATAAAAAATGACCGATTTTGATTTTCACTATCGGTCATTTTTATTATGACTACGTTTTTAAAGATATATTTGTCAAGAAAACAGATTTTTGCTCACAACAGGACGTAGTTATCCCATGACAATTATTTCATTTTTTAAGCTGCTATATTAAGTGATTTTATAAAAATCCTTCTTCCAATTTCCAGGGCATTGGCTGTATGGATTCCGAAGAAAATCCAAAGTATCTCACTCTTTTTAGTTTTGGCTTTGATTTTTTTCAGATTGTAATGCTCCTTTTCTTTGCCAAAACTTCCCTCCAGGCGTGTGGAGCGTTCTTTTTTAATTTCTCTGGCTAAAATTTTACGCTGTTCTTCATTTTTACCAGCTTTTCCTTTTCTAACAAAATCGGATTGGATCTTGCAACCAGAGGTAAATGTCCGGTTTTTATTGGTAGCATAAATAGCATCAGCTCCCAGCATTTTTATTTTAGTTTTCGTCAAATTTTGTGCGCAAAAAATACTGCTTTGCAAACGGGTTCCCTCATTGAAAGCTCGGTATTGGATATGTTCAATAAAATTGATTCCGTCAATCTGAATTTTATTCACTTTAGCTCCAAACTCTACTTGTTTGACTTCTTTGCCGCGGACAATTGGGCGTATGTAACTTTTGCTGATACTTACAATTCTATCAGGAACACTTTTCCCTGTTTTAAATATTTGTGCCTGTTGCTGATAGACTTTAGTAATAATAGAACGTTGTTGTTTGTATTTTAAAGTAAATACAAAGGAATTTTGATTTTCAATTTTATTGAGTTCGCCATTGAGTTTGTATAATAATTTCAGTAATCCTCTGGTTACCTTTGTACGGTATTTGGATTGTTTTTTTCGCTTTTTCGAATACTCATTATAGCGTCTGCACCAATCCAAATATTTGGTTCGGGGTAATTTTATTTGTAAAATTCGGCATAAAGATTCCATTTGTTTATAGTTCCACTGAACGCATTCCCAAAGCAATTTCTGATTGGTTGGAAAACGCACTTCGCTTTCATAACAAGTCGCATCAGTAAACATTTTGTCTAAGTCCTTCATATAAGGAATCCAACTCTTGGCAAGTATTTCTTGAGATTTTCTAATATTTAAACCCTTGGAAAGTTCCACTCTAATTTGGCTCACAATTTTAAAGTTGGTAAGCGGTTTGTTAATGGGAATGAGAATGTCGCAAAAAAACTGCATAAAAATATTTCCGTTCAAAAGTTCGATTAGTTTCTTATCCGAACAACCGTAATAGTTCTTAAGCATCATTAGGGCAATTTTCCCTTTGGGACTAAAATAGCAATGAGTTCCTTTTTTGGAATCTTTCAATTTGAAAGCTTGACCAAGTTCCGAAAAAGGCGTAGAAAGGTAAATTTTACCCAAATGGGTTTTTAGAAATTGGGCGTAAAAACCATCAAAATCTTTATTGATAGTAAAAATTGGAATTTCGTATTGAAATTCGCTTAAACGTATTATTTTTGGCATCGCATTTATAAAGAAAACCCCGTTTTTGAATCATATTGAGCAATTTCGGGGTTTGTTCCTTCTAAATACAACACCTATTCTATTGATAAACAACAGTTTTTGGTATTATGAATGTGCCAATGTAAAGGCTAAGTTAATGAATCCAAATAACTGGTATTTGCCATTTAAATGGTAATAATTTACTTTGAATCATAAAAAAAAACGCATCTATGATGCGGTTTTTTTGTGAATTTAAAAATGTTTCAAATTGATGATTTCTTGTTCAGTAAGTAATCTCCAGTTTCCTCTTGGTAGGTTCTTTTTAGTCAATCCAGCAAAAGCTACTCGGTCAATTTTTAATACATCATAATCCAGATGTTCAAAAATATTACGGACTACCTTAATATTAGAGGTCTTTAATTTAAGTCCCACTTCGCTTTTGGGTTCACCTTCAATATAGCTTATTTCTTCTACAAAAACGCGGTGACCTTCTATTACTAGACCCTTGCTAATTTTTTCTAAATCTTCAAATTTCAAGTTTTTGTCTAGAGAAACTTGGTATATTTTTGATGATTTTTGATTAGGAAGCGTAAACTTTCTAATCATATCAGTATCATTTGTAAATAATAAAAGTCCAGTCGTGTTTTTATCCATTCTACCTACAGGAGCAATTTTAGCAGTGGTAGAACCTTTGACTAATTCTAAAACATTGCGGAATTCTTGTCCTTCATCTAATGCCGTAGTAAAGTTTTTAGGTTTATTTAATAGGATGTAAACCTTTTTTTCCGGTGTCAAAGTAACACCGTCAAAGTTTACAACATCTCCTGGTTTTACTAAATAACCCATTTCAGTAACTGGATTTCCATTTACTTTTACATTTCCTGATTGAATGTAGATATCGGCATCACGACGCGAACAAACGCCTGAATTAGAGATGTATTTGTTTAAACGAATTTCATCCTTTGCTTTTGGTCTTTTAGCGACTGGATTTGGTTTTTTTCTATTTTTTTGGTAGCCTCTTCTGAAGCTTTAGCACTAAATTTAGGTTTTTTAGTTCCTTGTGCTCTTTTCGGCAAAGCAGGCTTTGGCTTGTTAGCATTTGGTCTTGAGCTATTAGGTCTAGAACCACCTCTTTTATTGTTGCCTTCCTTATTATTCATATTATTCGATAATTTTTGCAAAGATAGTATTTATATCCTTGTTAATTGATAAATGCCAATTATAAAACGATAACTATCTCTTTAGTAGGTGATTTTGATTGTTTGTGCCTTTTAAAATGACAAAAGTAGTTTCTTTCCATGCCATAAAACACTTGGGTCAATAAGTATAATACAAAAGACTCCGGACACAATTAAAAATTTTAGGACATTGTGCAGTAATAGAAACTGAATTTTAGTGTTGGATTTCCAAAGATACAGTAAGAAGAAAATTAGAATAATCAGGCAGGAATAAAAGTAAATATCCATATAGCCTACATCGTACATTTCGATTAAAATGTAAATAGGTAATAGCGTAAAAAGGGTTAATATGCTGATGATTTTTTTCGAAGCTTCTTCACCGTAAATAATGGGTATGGTTTTATAATTGTCTACAAGGTCTCCTTTTATGTTTTCTAAATCTTTAATCATTTCTCTAATCAATAATAATAGAAATAAAAAAGTAGCGTGTGCAAAAATCACAACAAATTGTCCCTTGTAGTTTTCTATTTCGTATATAGGTAATTTGGTGTAATAATATAACAATATGGCGAAAAAAGGCAGTACAGCCATAATTGAGGCCATAAGGTTGCCAATAAAAGGATATCTTTTTATTTTATGAGAGTAGAACCAAATCAGAAAAATATAAACCGAAAAAAACAATAAAGCACGCCAAGAAATAAACCAAGCAATCGTGGCAACAATGAAATTTAAAGTAAAATAAACTTTTAGTTTCGTACTTTGACTCACTAATCGGTCAAGCATGGACTTATTAGGTCGGTTGATTAAATCCTTTTTACTGTCGTAAAAATTATTGATGATATATCCCGATGCGATGCTTAATGAGGAAGCAAAAACAATCAAAAACAAATTGAAATCGAGCAGTACATCTAAGGCTCTTATTTCTGGTGCCAATATAAATATAGCCGATAAATATTGCGCTAAAATTATTATTGGAATGTTGTAACCTCTAATTACAGAGAACAAACTGACAATTTTTAACGCTAAAAGTTTGTGTTTTCTACTAAACATTTTAGACAGTTATTGTTGTGTTCTTTATGGCGTTCTATTAAAATTGATAAACTACTTCTAGTTTGTAATCTTTTAATGAAGCTTTGGCACGTTCTAAATCCTCTGTGAAGCCCAGAATGTATCCGCCTCCGCCTGAACCACATAGTTTTAAATAATAATCATTTGTTTCGATACCTTTTTGCCAAATTTCATGAAATTGCTCAGGAATCATAGGTTTGAAATGATTTAAAACGACACGGGATAACTTTTTAGTATTACTAAACAATGATTTCATGTCTCCACCTAGGAAGTTTTCGACACAAGCATCGGTATATTTTACAAATTGATTCTTTAGCATAGCACGGAAACCTTTATCTTTAAGATTTTCCATGAAAATATTAATCATTGGAGCCGTTTCACCAATGATTCCAGAATCTAAAAGGAAAACAGCAGCTTTCCCATCAAAACTTTGTGATGGAATTCCTGTTGCTTCAATATGATCTTTTGAATTAATCAAAATTGGAATACTCAAATAGCTGTTTAATGGGTCTAATCCTGAACTTTTTCCGTGGAAAAAGCTCTCCATTTGAGAGAATATATTTTTTAACTCTAATAATTTTTCACGAGTTAAGTTTTCTAAAACAGTGATTTTGTTTTGGGCATATTTGTCGTAAATAGCTGCAACTAATGCACCACTACTCCCTACACCATAACCTTGTGGAATACTGGAATCAAAATACATTCCAGTTTCAATGTCGTTTTTTAACGATTTTAAATCAAAAGAAACCAAATTTGTTTTTTCGTTTTCCAAGGATTCTAAATAATCAGCAAAACGTTTTAAACTAGCATTAGAAGCAATGGCTTCTGCCGAAGGATTATCATTTTTTTTCAAAGCTCCGTTAAAAAAATTATACGGAATAGAAAGCCCTTTCGAATCACGAATAATTCCGTATTCTCCAAAGAGTAATATTTTTGAGTAAAATAAAGGTCCTTTCATATCTAATTTAATTAAAAATTAAGTTGTTATCTATCAAAGTAAAGGTATGAAAAAAGTTTAGTATTCAATTGCTCCCTCTCCAATATCGTCACAAATGTACTGCTCATTTTGACAATAGCCAACTAATTCGGCTTTAATAAATTGCAGTACTTTTTCTTTTACGTTTTCAGGGTATAAAACATGTACATTAGCACCTGCGTCGAGTGTAAAACATACTGGGGTTTGTGTATCTTTTCTAAATTTCCAAATCCTATTAATGATTTCTAATGTGTTCGGTTTCATCAAAATGAAATAAGGCATCGAAGTCATCATCATGGCGTGTAAAGTCAGAGCTTCACTTTCTACAATTTGGATGAATTCTTCCAGATTACCTTTTTCAAAAATGGCAATCAGTTTGTCTAAATTTTCATGCGCTTGCGCAAATCGCCTTTCGGCAAATGGATGATTGTGCATCAAGTCATGCCCTACAGTGCTAGAGACCTGTTTTTCGCCTTTATCAACCAATAAAATGGTGTCTTGATAATTTTTGAAATTGTCATGAATACGGTAAGGATACTCCACTCCATATTCATCTGAACTTCCTTTAATATTGGCTTGATTTCCCCAAACTACTACTTTGCCTTTTACACTTCGACAAGCACTTCCGGAACCTAAACGTGCCAAAAAAGAAGCTTTTTGATAAAAATACTCTTCCGTCATTTCAGGATTTAAGGCTTTTTCTAAACGCATTAGGTTCATAGCTAAAGCGGACATTCCTGAAGCAGAAGAAGCAATTCCGGAACTGTGCGGGAAGGTGTTTTGCGTATCTATGGTAAAATGATAATCTTTTAAAAATGGCAAATAGCTTTCAATTCGTTCAAAGAATTTTTGAATTTTGGGTTTGAAGTCTTCTTTTGGTTTTCCTTCAAAAAGTAAGTCAAACGAAAAATTTCCAGAATTTCTGTTCTTCTCAAAAGCCAGTTTTGTAATTGTTTTACAATGGTTTAAAGTAAAACTTACCGATGGATTGGCTGGGATTTGATTGGTTTTCTTTCCCCAATATTTCACTAAGGCAATATTACTGGGTGCACTCCATTGGAAGGAACCGTTTTCAATTGTTTTAGAATAGCTATTTGGAATAAAATCGTTTGCTGTAAACATGACTGATGAAATTTGGCGCAAAGATACTTTTTTTGATTTATTCGTTCGTTTCTTATTAGGTTATTCGTTACAAAGTTTTGACTATTTTTGAAAAAAAAACGAAATGAACAAGATCATTAAAATAATTGCTGTTGTTGTATTGTGTTTGGGTGTTGGTTATTTTTCGGGAATAGAAACACGTTCGGCTATATTAGACTGGTATCCTACCTTAGTAAAACCAAGTTTTAATCCGCCTAATTGGGTTTTTGCACCAGTTTGGACTATGTTGTATATCATGATGGGAGTGGCAGCTGGATTGGTTTGGAATCGCTATACTGATGATAAGGACAGGGTTAAAAAAGCATTGGTGTTCTTTTTGATCCAATTGGTTTTGAATGCACTTTGGTCGTATTTGTTTTTTGGTTTGCACAACCCAATGTTAGCCGGAATAGAAATTGTTCTTCTTTGGTTATTTATTTATGAATGCTATTTGCAATTTTCAAAAATCAACAAAATTGCAGCTTATTTGTTAGTGCCTTATTTGGCATGGGTTAGTTTTGCTGCTGTTTTGAATGCTAGTATTTGGTGGTTGAATCGATAATGTTCAGCTTTATTTCTTGAATTTCTCTTCATTTTCTATTACACGAAAAGCAACAATTTCTTTGATTAGGTCGTATGGAATAGGTTTGTCAAAAGGAAATTGAACAGAACCTTTTCCTTGTTTGTACTGGGATAATGCTGTTGCAAATTGCGTATGACCTGAGGGAGTAGCATACAGTCCGATGTGATTTTTGAAGGCTGCAAAATAAACCAAGGGTTTCCCAAATGTTTTATAGGCGGGTATCCCATACGCAATACTTTCAATGCAGTTAGGAGCTTCGGATTTAATGATGCTTCTTATTTTTTGAGTTATTTTTTGAATCTCATCCGGAAGCGCATTGATGTATTGTTCTACATTTTCCATTTTCGATACCTATAAATTACTCAGTAGCATTTGCTTTTTTGAATTCTATGTTTTTTTCGAATAAAAAATCCATTAATTCAAGTGCATTTGAATTTTCGGAAATGATTTTTTTGGATTTGGGATCAAAGTTGCAGAAGCTAAGAAATCTGTCAATTTCTGTGTTCTTTATTTGTAATGTTTCAGTAAAGAAATTTTCGTCAAAATTGGCAATGGTTATTTCTTTGAAAGCCTCAGGATTGTCTGCTTTTATTTTTTTCCCTTTCAAAAGGTCTCCAAAAAGCATTTTTCCAATTTTGACAAAATCCATTCCGTTAGTAATGGTACCATCATTAATATCTGGATTTTTTAATTGTTTGGATTGTCTGTAAACGGCAACTTCATCTCTTTTCATTTGTTCCCATTTTTTGTCAAATTTCCAATCAACATCAATTTTACGAATAACTACTTCTTTTAGTTCTTCTGGTTTTTTGTCAATTGCAATAATGATGTTGTTTGTTTCCAAGTCTTCAAAACTCAATTTGATTCTCTTTAATTGATAGTCTTTGTCGTAAAAAAGAATGCTGTCGTTAACATCGGCAACAAGAATAAATTCCCCTTTTTCGTTAGTTTTTGTATTTATTTCCTTTGTTTTATTGATTACATCTACATTCTGTAATAAAAAACGTTCAGACATCACTTTGCCTCTCAGTAGTTTATGAGTTTGAGAATAACTAAAATGACTAATTAAGATAAAAATAGCAAGAAGGAAATTTGATTTCATAGGATTAAGATATGTAAGTAAAGTTACAGTATTATCTTTCGAATTCCTTTTAAAATTATGTTAATTTAAGTGAAATGGCATTGGCCAAAATAAATCCGCTAGTCCAAGCATTTTGGAAGTTAAATCCACCTGTAATAGCATCGATATTCACAATTTCACCAGCAAAATATAGATTTTCGTGAATTTTGCTTTCCATGGTTTTAAAATTGATTTCTTTTAAATCAATGCCGCCTGCAGTAACAAATTCTTCTTTGAAAGTACTTTTTCCGTTCACTTGGAAAGAGGCGTTAGTTAATTGTTTGGCTACATTTTGAATTTGATTTTTAGATAAATCCGCCCATTTTGCTTCAGCTGAAATTCCAGAAGCCAAGACTAAACTTTCCCACAGTCTGTTTGTAATCTCAAACGGAGATTTTTTTGAAACCGTCTTTTTTGCTTGCTCCTGTTTTAATGTTTTCAAAAGTTCTTCGGCTTCTTCAGTGTCAATATCGTTTAACCAATTGACGAAAATGGTGAATTGATAATTTTTGTCATGTAAAATACGGGCGCCCCAAGCCGAAAGTTTTAAAATAGCAGGACCGCTCATTCCCCAATGGGTGATTAATAAAGGTCCGGTTGAAGCAAGTTTGCTGTCTTTAACTTTTACCGAAACCTGAGCCGAAACGCCAGGCAATTCTTTTATTCTAGGGTCTTTGATATTAAAAGTAAATAGGGAAGGAACTGGGGTTACTATTGCATGACCTTGTTGTTGAAGCATCTCCCAAATTTTAGGATTACTACCCGTAGCCATTACCAATTTCTCCGCCAGATAATTCTCGTTTTGAGTTTCTATTTTCCAAAGATTCTCTTTCTTAAAAATGGACTGTACAGATTGTCCAGTAAGTACCGAGATTCCAAGTTTTTTTGTGGCTTTTAAAAAACAGTCAATAATAGTTTGCGAGCTGTTAGATACAGGAAACATCCTGCCGTCTTCTTCTATTTTAAGTTCGACTCCATGTTTTTCAAACCATTCAATGGTGTCGCCCGAGCAAAATTGATGAAAAGGACCTTTTAATTCTTTTTCTCCACGAGGATAAAATTTAACTAATTCATTTGGTTCAAAACAAGCATGTGTCACATTGCAACGACCACCGCCAGAGATGCGTACTTTTTGCAATACTTCGGCTCCTCGTTCCAGGATAGCCACTTTTATCTTTGGATTTTTTTCAACGATATTAATGGCTGTAAAAAATCCTGCAGCACCACCGCCAACAATTATTATGTCAAAATTTTGATTCATATTCTATCTGGAAAATCGGAGATGATTCCGTTTACATTAAAAGATTTCATTTTTGTAATATCCGTTTTTTCGTTTACTGTCCAAGGAAATACTTCAAAGCCATTTTGTTGTAAAATTTGGGTGTTTTCTGCATTCAATAATTTAAAATCAGGATGTATGGATTTGGCCTGAATCCATTTTGCGAAAGCGATAGCTTCTTCCCAATCCTCTTCGGTAAGGACACCAATAGGAATTTTTGGATTTCTTGATTTTAGCTCTTTTAAGGCGTTCCAGTCAAAGCTTGAAACGATAAAATCAGTATACGTCCAGTTTTTATTATGGATGTATTTTTCAATAATTTCGATTACTTTGGGTATGGTTTCGTAACTTTTTAATTCGATATTAACCCAACATCGACGGTTGACTAAGTTTAGCACTTCTTCTAAAGTGGGAATATATTGCTGATCTTCAATTTTGAATTTTTGTAATTCTGAACAGCTCATTTGATTTACAAAGCCTTTGCCGTTTGTCGTTCGGTCAATGGTTTCATCATGAATCACCATAAGTTTAGCATCATTACTCAGGTGAACATCGAGTTCAATGCCATGCGCTTGCATTTCAATCGCTTTTTCGAAACTTATAAGGGTGTTTTCAGGTGTGTAACCCTTAGCACCACGATGTCCTATTTTGAGCATTGATTTTTTTTTTTACAAAGATAGCAAATAGGAAAGTTAAGGATTATTCTAGTTCTAAAATTAATGCCGATTTTCCTTCGATGGTAATTGGCTGACGTAAATCATACGTAATTTGAGTGATTATTTCTTTTCCTTTGGTGTAATTTTCGATATTTTCTTTGAAACGTGCAGTGCCAAATTCTTGTTTTTCAGGGTGGTTGTTTATGATAACCATCACACATTTGTGTGAATTGTATCTAAAATAGACGTATACATTATTTTGTGGGATGTAATGGGTTGTTTTGCCAAAATGGATTGCATCATTGGTTTTTCGCCATTGAAACAATTTACTTGTAAAGTCAAAATAGGCTTTTTGACATTCAGAACGGCTTTCAGGATTGAAAGCATTGTTTTTGTCGTTAGCCCAACCTCCTGGGAAGTCTCTTCTAATGTCTGCGTCTCCTAAACTTTGGTCTCCTGTCATGCCAATTTCGGAACCATAATACAATTGGGGTATGCCTCTCAAGGTGGCCAGCATACACATTACTAATTTGTATTTACGGATATCATTGTTATAATTGTGATTAAGTCTTCGGCTATCATGGTTTTCGCCAAATATTAATAGGTTATTGGTGTTGGGAAACATAAAATCTTTGGCCAATAAATCGTATATTTTTGTTATTCCTTGATCCCAGGTGTCGTCATCTTCATTGAAAACAGTTTGTAGCGCATCTGATAAGGCAAAATCCATTACGCTAGGTAAATACGAATTGAAGTTTTGGATTTTTGCAATAGGACTGTCTTTCTGCCAATACGAAAGTAAACTTTGATTTCGCATGGTAATTTCGCCTACAAGATTAAAGTTTGGGTATTCGTCTGTAATTGCTTTGGTCCATTTGGCTACCTCTTTTGGTTCTGAATAATTATAAGTATCAACTCTAAAACCATCCAAATTAGCGTATTCAATCCACCAAATGGCATTTTGTTTTAGATAGTTTAAAACCAATGGATTGCTAATGTTTACGTCGGGCATCGTAGGGACAAACCAACCGTTGAGGCAAATCATTCGGTCAATTTTAGAGGCGTTTATGTCAATTGCGGTAGTTCTTTTATGATTGGTCTCGGTGTAGGTTTCAAATCGGTGAATCCAGTCGTTCGTTGGAGAATCTTTAAATATCCAATGTTCAATTCCCCAGTGATTTGTAACATAATCCATGATGATTTTAAGTCCTTGTTCATGTGCTTTTTCAACTAAACGTACATAATCTTCATTGGTGCCGTAACGAGGATCAATTTTATATACGTCAGATTGGGCATAACCGTGATAGGAATATTGTGCATCATTGTCTTCGCATAAAGGTGTGCTCCAAATAGCTGTTGCACCGAGCGATTTTATATAATCCAAATGCTTGATAATCCCTTCAATATCGCCACCATGACGACCTTGTGGTAGATCTCTGTTGTATTTTTCAGCAGTGGTTTTGTCGTTTTGATTGTTTGGATTTCCATTGGCAAAACGATCCGGCATTAAAAGGTAAACACAATCTGAGGCATCGAAACTTTGTCGTAACGCGGAATCTTTTCGCCTTTTTCTGAGTTCGTATTTTTGAATATGTCTTTTTTTGTTGTTCAACTCGAAAATAAATTCAATTTCATTTTCAGTACTATTTCGAGTATCTATTGTAATAAATAGGAAGTTGGGATTTTCAGTTCGAGTGATATTGGTTATGGCACAACTATTTTCAGAGGTAACCTTGCACTGACTGATATTTTTTCCGTAAAAAAGGATTTGAAGTTCTGGATTGTGCATTCCTAAAAACCAAAAAGGAGGCTCTATTCTTTGTATTAATGTATTGGATTCATTTTTCATAAAAATAGATTACCGAATATTTGTAAAATACAAGCTTGATTATCAGTGTTGGTTATATTGTAAATGCCAGCAATTGTGCTAATCGAACAAATAGTGTTGTTCTCGCAATGTAGTAAAAATTACGCTTTTTTTAGGTAATCAGAGAGTTTAATTGATTGAATTGATAAAAAAAGCTGCTCTGGGAAGGAGCAGCTTTGGATTTGTATAATAATTATGATTGAATATTAGATTCTTCCATCTTTAATTTCATCAACAATTTCAGGGTTTAACAAGGTGGTTGTGTCACCAAAGTTTGAAAAATCTCCTTCAGCTATCTTACGTAGAATACGACGCATAATTTTTCCAGAGCGTGTTTTCGGTAATCCTGATACAAATTGGATTTTATCTAATTTGGCAATAGGTCCAATATGGTCAGCGATATGCTGATTGATTTCTTTTGCAAGGTTTGCTTTGTCGCGTTTTTCTCCTGTTTCTTTAACAATAACAAAACCATAAAGGGCATTTCCTTTAATATCATGTGGGAAACCTACAATAGCACTTTCGGCTACTGCTGGGTGTTCGTTAATAGCATCTTCAATAGGTGCTGTCCCTAAATTATGTCCTGAAACAATAATTACATCATCAACACCACCGGTGATACGGTAGTAACCTACTTCATCGCGCAATGCTCCGTCTCCACTAAAGTATTTACCTGGGAAGGTAGAAAAATAGGTTTCTTTATAGCGCTTGTGGTCTCCCCAAATAGTTCTGGCAATTCCAGGCCAAGGGAATTTAATACATAAGCTTCCAACGACTTGATTGTCTTCAATTTCATTTCGTTTTTCATCCATTAATACAGCCTGAATTCCTGGAAGAGGAAGAGTTGCATAAGTAGGTTTTGTTGGAGTGATAAATGGTAAAGGGGAGATGAGGATTCCTCCAGTTTCTGTTTGCCACCAAGTATCCACAACAGGACAACGTTTTCCGCCTACGTGGTCATTGTACCAGTGCCAAGCTTCTTCGTTGATAGGTTCTCCAACAGAACCAATAACTTTTAATGAACTTAATGGGTATTTTTGAACATAATCCAAACTTTCTTTTGCCAAAGCTCTAATGGCTGTAGGCGCAGTATAGAATTGGTTTACTTTGTGTTTTTCGATAATTTGCCAAAAACGACTAAAGTCAGGGTATGATGGTACTCCTTCAAATATTACGGTAGTGGCTCCGTTTAATAGTGGTCCGTAAAGGATATAAGAGTGTCCGGTAATCCAACCGATATCGGCAGTACACCAGAAAATATCATTTTCTTCATAATTGAAAACATTCTGGAAGGTATAAGCAGTGTATACCATATAACCTGCTGTAGTGTGTACCATTCCTTTCGGTTTTCCGGTTGAACCCGAAGTGTAAAGAATAAATAATGGGTCTTCGGCATCCATAATTTCAGCCGTGTTGTTATCAGAGGCAGAATCTAAAAGAGGTGCTAACCATAAGTCACGACCTTCTTTCATCTGAACTGTAGTATTTGTTCTTTGGGCTACTAAAACTTTTTCTACCGATGGACAATTGTTAAGCGCTTCGTCTACAATTCCTTTTAAGTCGATGGTCTTGTTACCACGATACCCACCATCTGAAGTGATGACCATTTTGCATTCGCTATCGTTAATGCGGGCTGCAACAGCTGAGGCAGAAAATCCTGCAAACACGACTGAGTGAATAGCACCGATACGAGCACAAGCCAGAGTAGCGATGGCTAATTCAGGAATCATAGGTAGGTAAATACAAACACGATCTCCTTTTTGAACTCCTTGACTTAATAATACATTAGCCATTTTGCTTACTTTTTGATGTAATTCATTGTAAGTAAATGATTGTGAAGGTTCGTCTGGGTTGTTTGGTTCGAAAATAATAGCTGTTTTTTCGCCTTTTTTTGCAAGATGGCGATCAATACAGTTTTTAGTGATGTTTACTTTAGCATCAACAAACCATTTGATTTCGGCTTCAGCCATGTTAAAATCAACAACCTTGTCCCATTCTTGGTACCAAGTAAAGTTTTCTGATGCGATTTTGTCCCAAAATTTCTTCGGGTCTTTGATCGATTTTTTGTATTCTTTGAAGTACTCTTCGAAATTACTTATTTTGTAACGACTCATGATTTTATGAAAAGGGTTTTAGTTAGTTTAATAATTCTTGGACTTGTTCTACTAATTTCTTTAATGAAAAAGGTTTAGTGATGTAGAGGTTGGCCTCTAGAGCAAGACCTTTTTCAATATCTTGTTCTTTGTTTTTTGCTGATAGAAAAATTACTTTACAATTTTCTAAGGCTGGGTTTTTCTTTATTTGTTCTAATGTACTGTAGCCATCCACCATTGGCATCATTACATCAAGTATGATGATGTCTGGTTGTTGATTTTGTAATGTGTCTAATGCTTCTTGCCCGTCGCGTGCAATGAATACTTCAAAATTGTTTTTTTTGAAGGTGTATTCCAGCGACATTACAATATTAGGCTCGTCATCTACAATTAATATTTTTTTCATTTTTCGGATGTATTGTAATTGGGCAATGTAAAAGTAATAGTTGTTCCGTTACTTTGGGAACTTTCGGCCCAAATTTTTCCTTTATGGTGTTCAATAATTTTTTTACAAATAGCTAATCCTAAGCCGCTTCCTATTGGTTTTTTAATATTTTGATTTCGAGACTGATAAAATTTGTCAAAAACAGCTTCTAGATCTTCTGGATTTATTTCTTTCCCGTTATTGTGAATACTTACCGATACAAAATTAGCATCTTCATAAATGTTGATTTTTATTTTGCCTTCAGTATTTGGACAAAATTTTATGGCGTTCGAAAATAAGTTGTGTACTACCTGAATAATACGTTCTTCATTATAGAAAGCTTTTATTTCACTCTTTTGATGGGGATATTCGAGACTTATTTTTTTGTTTATAATTAATTGCTGTAAAGATTCTAAAGTATTATTTATAGTATTACAAATGTTATTTCTTGAAAGGTAGATCTTTTGTTTGCCCGTTTCAAATTTTTCTAAATCCAACAGTTTATCAATTAAACGGTTAAGTCGGTCGGATTCGGCCATGATGTTTTGTAAAAACTTTTGACGAACTTCGGTTGGTATGTTTTCATCGTCATGCAAAATTTCAGTAGCTGCTCTAATGGCGGTAATAGGAGTTCTCAACTCGTGGGTTACCGTATCTAAGAATTCATCTTTTTGCATGTCCTTATTGATGAGTTCCTGATTGGCCGACTGAAGTTGTTCGGACAGCATTTTTAATTCATTCGAACTTTCAACCAGTTTTTTATTGATGATGATATTTTCTTTGGATTCTTCTAAAATGCGTAATACTTCAGGAAGACTGATTTTGTCTTCTTTAGCAACGCTCGATATTACAATTTTAGCCGAAGCGGTTCCAATATGTCCAGTGAGTAAATTCTCGGCAAATTTAATAAAACGGGCATCGGCTATTTCATTGTCTTTGTCGATATTGTATTTTAAATTAAAAATATTCAAGGCTCTTTTGGTTCTTTCGCTTCCTAAAAAACGTTCCAATATTTTTTGAATATCTGAAATATTTGCTGTTCCTTTCCAAACGTAGGCATTTTCGTGATTCGTAATGTAACGGTCAATATCTACAAACATTTCGGCATAGTTACGTTCTCTGTAATTGCCGCTAAAACTTACTGAAACGGCCATGTAACTCAATAAGTTGTAATGTCTTGGTTACGTAATAATCATCTATTTTTTTTCCAATTTTATTTACCGTAAAAAATAGTTACAGTTTTTGCATAAATAGCGCTGCTTGTTTTTGATAATACCACTTTTAACAATTGCATTGTTTTGACATTTAGGGCATTTGATATCATCCATGTATATAAATTTTGCATAAATATATCAAATTTGCAAATATGTATTGGGATTTTTTTAATAACACATGGGAGTGATGGGTTAATTGCTTAATCCCTAAGTTTTGGACTTGACCCAAAAAGCATTTGAAACATTACCCAAAAACAAAAAACCCGAACTCTAAGAATTCGGGTTTTGTGGTACCTCCAGGGATCGAACCAGGGACACATGGATTTTCAGTCCATTGCTCTACCATCTGAGCTAAGGTACCGTGCTTGTTGCGGGTGCAAATATAGAACCATTTTTAATATATCCAAAACATTTTTATCAAAAAATCTATTTGTACCTTCGTGCAATCAAAATGTAAAATATGATAGTTACTGTTGATGTGGGTAATACCCGAATTAAAGCTTCTGTATTTGAGGGAGATACAAGTTTTGGTTTTTTTGTTTTTGAAAAAGTAGCACTTGGTGAAAACCTTAAAAAAATTTTAGATGACTTTCCTTTGGTAGAATCTGTGGTTGTTTCTTCTGTTGGGGATATTGATAAAGCTTCTTTTTTAGTTTTTGAATCAAGAGTAAAAGTTTGTTTTGTAAGTCGTGAAAATGTTTTTCCTTTCGAGAATAATTATGGCACACCCAATACACTTGGAATAGATCGAATGGTGCTGGCTGCTGGTGCGACCCTAATGTTTCCAAATCAGAATAGGCTCGTAATTGATGCAGGAACGTGTGTTACCTACGATTTTGTAGATGAAAATAATGTGTATCAAGGTGGTGCAATAGCTCCAGGGATGCGTTTACGATATGAATCCATGCATAATTTTACGGCTAAGCTGCCTTTACTGCAATTAGAAAGCCCGGAATCGTACATAGGGAAATCGACTGCTCAATCCATGCATTCGGGTGTGGTAAACGGATTGGTCTATGAAATTGACGGCTTTATCGATACATATAGAGCAAGTTGTACAAAAATTATCATAATTTTAACGGGTGGAGATGCAGAATTTTTGGCTAAACGATTAAAAAATACCATATTTGCCAATTCAAATTTCCTTTTAGAGAGTTTGAACCAAACTTATCAATACCAAATCAACAATGATTAAAAAAATTATTTCAAGCCTTTTTTTACTTTTCTCTATAGTGTCATTTGCTCAAGAAGGAACTTCTTCTCCTTATTCTTTTTACGGTATAGGCGATGTAAGGTACAAAGGAACTATTGAAAGCCGTTCCATGGGAGGGATTCAAGTTGAACAAGATAGTATTCATATTAATTTAGATAATCCTGCAAGTTATTCGAATTTAAAGTTGACGACTTTTACAGTTGGAGGTGGTTATAATATGACTACATTAAAAAATAATGTTAGTTCTGAAAAAGCAAAAAGAGTAACTTTTGATTATTTGGCTGTTGGATTACCTATGGGTAAGTTAGGAGTAGGTTTTGGATTGATTCCGTATTCATCGGTGGGATATAAAATAAATTCGTACACTACAGAGGTTGGACAAACAAGTTCTCGTGATTTTGCTACTGGAGGTTTAACTAAAGCCTTTTTTTCTGCCTCTTATAAGTTAGTTCCAGATTTTACCTTAGGTGCAACTGTTGAATACAATTTTGGTAGTGTAGAAACAACAAATATTAATTTTGTCAATGGAGTAAATATTGGTACTCGTGAGATTAATAAAGCAGACTATTCTGGAGTGAATTTCAATTTTGGTGCGATGTATCAAACCAAATTAAACAAAAAACTGAATTTGTATAGTAGTTTGAGTTACAAGTTAGAGGGTAAATTAGCTTCAGATAATTTAAGAAATATTGTAGTGGTTTCAACTTCAAACGGAGTTGATATTTCAGCAGTAGAGACCCCTTATGAAGAATCGTTTAGAACTAAATTGACTTTGCCTAGTGAAGTTCGATTTGGTGTAGGGATTGGAGAATCTAAAAAATGGCTTGTTGGTGCACAATACGTTATGGCGAGTGAAGGAAACTTGGTTAATACATACAATGTTTCGTCAAATGTTTCGTATGAAAAAGGATTAAAATACAGTGTAGGGGGATATTTTATTCCTAACTACAACTCCTTTTCTAGTTATGCAAAACGTATTGTATACAGAGCGGGCTTAAAATACGAACAAACAGGTTTAATTGTAAATTCAGAGTCAATCAAAGATCAGGGAGTTACTTTAGGTCTTGGATTACCTATTACAGGAAGTTTTTCAAATGTGAATTTAGGATTTGAATTTGGAAAACGCGGTACAACTAATGCTGGATTAGTTCAAGAGAATTATCTAAAATTTAGCGTAGGACTTTCATTAAATGACAGATGGTTTGTTAAGAGAAAGATCGATTAATATAACTGGTAAATTTGTTTTCATCGTATTCTTTTCTTTATGCTTCTATTTAAAAGAGATAAATTATATTTAATAGTAGTCATGGCTTTTGCTGTGACTCTGTTTTTTGGGTGTGAAAGTAATTTTAAAAAAGTACAGCAGGCTAAGATTGTTGAGTTTACTCCGACAGGTGATGCAGATAATGTTAATTTAAAATATACCGATTCGGGTGCTATTAAAGCCGAATTAGTGAGTTCTAAAATGTTAGATTATGCTGTTGTGGCTTTTCCTTTTACTGAGTTTCCCAAGGGAGTTTTAGTTACGGTGTATGATAAAGGGGGTAAAAAGACCCGTATTACCTCTAATTATGCAATTTCATATAAATCAACTAATATAATTGATTTGCAAGGAAAGGTGAAAATCGTATCTCAAGACGGACAAATGCTCGAAACGGAGCAATTGTATTACGATCAAAAAAATGAATGGTTTTTTACAGAGAAAAGATATAAATTTACTGATTTGAAAGGGTCTTCAAATGGTCAAGGAATTGATTTTAGTAAAGATTTTAAAGTGATAAATTCACAAAGAATAACAGGCGAAGTTTTATCGGCCGAATAAATTTTCAATTTTACAATTATGAATTATTTAAAATATACACCTTACATCTATTTAGTATTTGCAGCTTTTTTTGTTTATGATGCAATAGAAAAATGGAATAATCCTAAAGAAACTCCTTTGTTGAGTCTTTTAATTGCTGGTTTGGGTGTTTTTATGTTTTTCTTCAGAAGACGTTTTGTAAAAAAAATGCAGGATCGTAATCGTAAATCGTAATTAATGGAAATTAGTATTATAATTATTTGTCTAATACTATCCGCTTTTTTTCGGGGATGGAAATTGCATTCATCTCTTCCAATAAAATCTATCTTGAAATTGAAAAAAAACAAGAAGGTTTTGTTTCTAAAATTTTAACTAAACTTACCGAGAAACCCTCTAAGTTTATTGCAGCAATGCTTATTGGAAACAATGTTGCCTTAGTTGTTTATGGTTTCTTTATGGGTGATCTTTTGATGAAATGGATTTTATCTTTTGATTATCCATTTTCTGATTTTTTTACTTTGCTAGTTCAAACAGTGCTTTCAACTTTGATTGTGTTAATCACAGCAGAGTTTTTTCCAAAAGTGTTTTTTCAGATTTATTCCAATTTCTTAATCAAGTTTTTTGCTGTTCCTGCTTATCTCTTTTATCTCTTATTTTATACGGTTTCTTCATTTATTATTTGGCTTTCCGATTTGATTTTGAAACGTTTTTTTAGAACCGAAGGTGACCAAATTCAATTGTATTTTTCTAAAATTGAACTAGGAAATTACATAACAGAGCAAATGAGTAGTGTAGAAGATCATGAAGAAGTAGATTCTGAAATTCAAATTTTTCAAAATGCATTAGAATTTTCGGGTGTGAAAGCGAGAGATATTATGACTCCTAGAACCGAAATTTTGGCTGTGGATTTATATGATTCGGTAACAGAATTGAAAGACTTATTTATTGAAACAGGTTATTCTAAAATTTTAGTTTACGAAAATTCGTTAGACGAAATCATAGGTTATGTTCATTCTTTTGATTTATTTAAAAAACCAAAAAACATCAAATCGGTTGTTATTCCAGTAGAATTTGTTCCGGAGACTATTTTTATTAAAGAAGTGATGGATTTACTTATTAAGAAGCGAAAAAGTGTTGCGGTTGTTTTAGATGAATATGGTGGTACATCTGGGATAATAACGGTTGAAGATATCGTTGAAGAACTTTTTGGGGAAATTGAAGACGAACATGATTCTGACGAGGAATTAATCGAAAAAGAACTTGAGGAGAATGTGTATCTTTTTTCGACTCGTTTCGACGTAGAGTATTTAAATCAAACCTATAAATTGCAAATTCCAGAGAGTGATTCTTATGGCACTTTAGGTGGTTTTATTGTAGATTTTACTAAAGAAATACCTCAAAAAGGAGCTGTAATCACCATTGGTGACTATCATTTTGTGATAGAAGAAGCAACAAATAAAAAAATTGAATTAGTGAAGATGACAGTGAAAGAGTAATTTTTTAATAAAAGTGAAAAATCTTTTAAAATAAAACGTTACTTGTATTGTTATTAGCGAGATAATTGTATTTTCGCAAACTGAATATAAAATTAACAACAATAAAAATGGCAGTTTTATCAAAAATTAGACAACGTTCAGCTTTAATGATTGGACTTATTGCATTTGCTTTATTTGCATTTGTTATTCAAGGTTTATTTGAAGGAGGAACTTTTAAATTTAATACAAAAGACGTAGGAAGTATCAATGGAAAGGATATTTCATTTGAGGATTTTAGAATAAAAGTTAGTAATGTTGAAAAAAGTGGTCAAGGTATTACTTCTACTGCAGCTGCAAATAGAGTTTGGGAACAGGAAGTTTCTGTAGCTTTATTGACGTCTGAATTTGATAAATTAGGATTGAGAGTGGGTGAAAAACACATCATCGAAATCTTAAAATCGGATCAAAATATTGGTCAAAACCCAATGTTCTTGAATGCTGCTGGAATGTTTGATTTAAATAAATTCAAAGATTATTTTAAAGCTAATCCAGAACAAGCTAGTTTTTTAAAAGAGAGAGAAAAAGATGCTGAGTTGAATGCTAAATATCAAATATATAGCACTCTTGTAAAAGCGGCTAATTATACAACTAAAGCTGAAGGAAAATTAAAATATGAAATGGAAGCTAATAAAGCGAACTTTTCATACGTAGGAGCTTTGTATTCTTCAATTAAAGACAGTGAGGTTAAAGTTACTGATGATGAGATTTTAGAATACATGAAGAAAAATCCAAAAAGATTTAAAGCAGATGAGACGCGTTCTATTGAGTATGTTTTAATCGAGGATAAACCATCAAAAGAAGATTTAGCTGAGGTTAAATCTAAAATCACAAGTTTGTTATCTGGAAGTGTTGTTTATAATCAAGCAACGGGTAAAAACGATACTGTAGCTGGTTTTAGAACTACTGCTAACCCAATTGAATTTGTAAATTCGAATTCAGATATCCCATATGATTCTTCTTATGTTGCTAAAAAAGATTTACCTGCTGTAGATGCAGAGCAATTATATAATTTAGCGCCAGGAGCTGTTTATGGTCCATACGTTTTTGGTGATTACTATTGTATTTCTAAGTCTTTAGGTAGAAAAGTAGGTGTAAATGCAAAAGCAAGTCACATCTTAATTAGTTATGAAGGAGCTCAAGTTCCAAACCAAAGAGAGAAAAGAACTAAAGAAGAAGCTAAAGCTAAAGCAGAAGAAGTGTTAGCTCAAGTTAATGCTAATCCTGAAGGATTTATGATGTTGGCTTTCCAATATTCTGATGATTCATCTGCACAACAAGGTGGCGATTTAGGTTATTTTGGACCTGGTCAAATGGTGAAGCCTTTTAGTGATTTTGTATTCAATAACGGAATTGGTAAAATTGGTTTAGTAGAAACACAATTCGGTTTCCATATTATTAAAGTTACAGACAAACAAGATGGTGTACGTTTAGCTACTGTAGCTCAAAAAATTGAACCATCTGAAGTGACTTCTGATAAAGCTTTTGCTCAAGCAACTAAATTTGAAATGGATGCTGCTGATAGCGATTTTAATAAAGTAGCTAAGGCTATGAAATTAGCAGTAGTTCCAGCTGTATCTGTTGCTGCTATGGATGAGAATTTTGGTTCTTTAGGGAATCAAAGAGCAATTGTAAGATGGGCTTTTGGTGAAGATGCTAAATTAGGTGCTGTGAAGCGTTTTGAAATTGCCAATGTAGGTCACGTTATTGCAACTGTAAAAAGTATTGATGATTCTGGATTTGCTCCGATTGATCAAGTAAGGCCTTATGTAGAAACAAAATTGAAGAATGCTAAAAAAGCAGAAATTCTTAAAGCGAAAATGACTGCTTCTTCACTTGAGGCTATTGCAAAAGCAACTGCTAGTAAAGTTGAAAATGCGGTTAACGTAACTTTAGATAATCCAGTATTAAACGGAGGTGTAGGTCAAGAACCAAAAGTAGTTGGGAATGCATTTGTTTTAGCTCCTAACAAAATTTCTGCTCCTATCGAAGGAAATACAGGAGTTTATGTTGTTAAAACAACTAGTATTGTAAAAGCTCCTGCTGTTAAAGATGTTGCTCCTTATGTAGCTAAATTAAAAGCGCAATCAGCTAATGATGTTAGTAGAGTATTGCCAGCTCTTAAAGATATTGCTGATATTAAAGATAACAGAAGACAATTTAGCTTCTAGTTTTATATAGATTAATTTTAATTTCATAAAAAAAACGTCTCGGACTGAAATTTCAGTGTTGAGACGTTTTTTTTTTGATGAAATTTTAGCTCTTTATTTTAAAATCATGTCTTTGTAACTAATGATTGTTTTAAAGCCTTTTGAAGCAAAATAGGTGGTTGGGTTTAACTCCGAAATGACCATAATGAAATCGCCACCCCAAGCGCCAAGGCTTTTCGTTTCTCCAATAAAATCGGAGAATAAATCTTCTTTTACGGTTGTGGTTTCTAGAATCGTGCTCATCAAAGCTTCGTGATTGGCAATTGCTATTGCCATTGAGCCAGCGGTTTTAGCATGGATGATTTCTTGAGTGATTTTGTCTATTTTGCTAACGTTCTTTTCAGTGTCAGTTGTTTTATTTTTTCTGTAATTGGCAATTGCTGCTTTACTGCTCTGTTTTTTGTTTAGGTAAACAAAGTATATATTTTCTGCGAAACTCGGATGAAAAGGAATGCTTTCTACTTTTGGTTTGCCATTTTTTAATTGGTAGATTATCGGATTGTTGTTTTGTGCACATGCGATATCATAGCCACTTCCTCCAAAACTTTTTTCTAACAATTCAAAGGCGTCAATTTGTAACCATTGAGCAATATTGTTAATTAATGTAGATGAAGTTCCTAATCCCCATTTTTTTGGAAAACTTAATTCGGTACTGATGTTGTAGCCCTTCTCTTTTTCAAGAAATGTAGGATTTAATAAATAGGCTTCGTGGAGAATTTTAATCAGAGAGTGTTTTATAGATTCTTCTCCAGCCAAATTTGGGTCTATAATTTCTGAATAGGAAATTTTGTCCTCAAACCAAATACTTCCATCACTATCGTAACTTACCCAATTGATTTCTGGCTGACTTATTTCTTCGATAATTAGATTTTGACCAAATTTAGTTGGCAAAGCCAAAGCTTTAGCCCCATCTAAAACTAAATATTCAGCGGTAATTAATAGTTTACCGTTGCTGTAAAAAGTTTGTTTTGTTTCCATTTTAGAATTTAAATGATTTACAAATACAATTATGTATTCCTAATACTTTCAACAAAGGAGACCACACCACTATGTGATACCACATGGTTCTTGAAGTGTTTTTGAACCAAATGACGTTCTTCTTCAGTAGCTTCTAATTGATTTAAAATATTATTCAAATGCATTTTCATGTGTCCATCTTGAATACCTGTAGTTGTCAAAGAGCGTAATGCAGCAAAATTTTGTGCTAAACCTGCAACAGCAACAATTTTCATTAATTCGGCTGCCGATGGATTTTCAAGCATTTCTAAAGATAGTTTTACTAAAGGATGTAAGCTGGTTAATCCGCCTACTGTTCCTAAAGCCAAAGGGATTTCTAGCCAAAAACTAAAGATTTCGTTTTCTATTTTTGCATGTGATAAACTACTGTATTGTCCCTCTTTTGATGCGTAAGCGTGTACCCCAGCTTCGACTGCTCTAAAATCATTTCCTGTGGCTAAGATTACAGCATCGACACCGTTCATAATTCCTTTATTATGCGTTACAGCTCTATATGGTTCCACCTCGGCAATTTGAACTGCACGAACAAATCGCTCGGCAAAAGCTTCTGGATTTGGAATGTGTTTTTCGGATAGGTCTGCAACGGGACAGGAAACCTCTGCTCTTACAATGCAGTTAGGAACGTAATTAGAAAGGATACTCATCACGACTTCAATGTCTTTTTCTTCTTCCGTAAAAAGTTTGTAAGCCTGTGCCTCCTTTTTTAATATGTTGGCAAATTGTTCCAAACAAGAATTAATGAAATTGGCACCCATACTATCCTTTGTTTCAAAGGTAGCATGTAGTTGAAAGTAATTCGGAAGCAGGTTTGTTTTATCTTCAAGTGTAATATCCAGAATTCCGCCTCCTCTTTGCTGCATGTTTTTCGTCAAGTCATGAGTTTCAGAGAAAAATTTGGCTTTTGTTTCTGCAAAAAATAATTCAAGTTTAGAACTATCCCCTTTGTACATAAAATGGACTTGTCCTATTTTTTCGGTTTTAATTACGGTAGCTTTAAAACCTCCTCTGGTTGACCAATATTTTGCCGCTTTGGAAGCAGCAGCCACAACAGAACTTTCTTCAATTGCCATTGGAATCGTATAATTTTTACCGTTAATTAGGAAATTTGGTGCGACTCCAAGAGGAATATAAAAGTTACTTATGGTGTTTTCAATGAATTCATCATGAAGTTTTTGAAGTTTTTCATCTGAATTCCAATATTTTTTTATTAATTCGATAGCTTTTGTAGGGCTAGAAAAGTAAGTTGTTGCTATCCAGTTTATTTTTTCTTCCTTGGATAATTTAGAGAATCCGGCTACGGCTGTGTTCATTTTCAATGGATTATGAGTATAAAGTACTGCAAATATACGCTATAGTGTTTTTATTTGCTATTAATTTATTGTCAATTAATTCGATAATTTTAGTCGGATTATTGCGTTTTTAACAGAGTTTTGATTAGATGATTGAGTTTTTTTTATTAATATTGGAAATTTATTTATTATCGTAAGTGTATGAGGACAAAACAATATTCATTTTTTCTTTTTTTGCTAAGTTTCGTTTCTTTTGGTCAACAAAAAATTTCGGTTGAATCTATTTATCGAGGGATGTTTAGTACTCAAGAGATGTACGAACTACAATCGATGAAGAATTCTAATCAATACACCGTCCTAAATTATAATCAAGAAACGCAGTCCTCACAAGTTGATTTGTATAATTTTTCCAACTTAGAAAAAACAGCTATTCTTATTGATTCAAAATCGCATCCATCTATGCCTGCAATCGAAGGTTATACTTTTGATGCAACTGAAAAAATGATGCTGTTAGCTTGTAACACAACTCCAATTTATCGTCGTTCTTCAACAGCAGATTATTATTTGTATGATATTGCTAAAAAACAGTTGACTAAACTTTTTGATTTTCAAATTCAAGAACCAAGTTTTTCACCTGATGGTAAAAAAATCGCTTTTGCACGTGATAACAATTTATTTGTTTATGATATTTCTGCCAAAACAACGGTACAAATTACGAATGATGGTGCTAAAAATGCAATTATCAATGGTATTTGTGATTGGGTTTATGAAGAGGAATTTGAATTTGTTAGGGCTTTCGATTGGTCAAAAGACAGTAAAAAAATTGCTTTTATTCGTTTTGATGAAACTGAAGTTCCTGAATTTTCCATGACTATTTTTGGACATGAATTGTATCCTTATAATCAAACTTTTAAATACCCTAAGGCCGGAGAGAAGAATGCGGTTGTTTCATTGCACATTTATAATGTTGATTCGAAAGCGACCAAAGAAGTAAGTATGAGCAATTATACTGATTTTTATATTGCAAGGTTGCAATGGACCAATGAGGCGAATGTCTTATCGGCTCAGGTGTTAAATCGTCATCAAGATAATTTAGATTTGCTATTTATTGATGGAGAGACAGCAGAAAAAAAGTAGTTCTTAATGAAAAAGATAAGGCTTATGTAGGGGTTACAAATGATTTAACCTTTCTAAGCGACAATAGTTTTGTTTGGACTAGTGAAAAAGACGGATTTAATCATATTTATCACTATGATAAAACAGGAAAATTAATCCGTCAAGTTACAAGGGGAAATTGGGAAGTGACTTCGCTTTATGGAATTGACGAGAAATCGAATACTGTTTTTTATCAATCCACTGAAAATGGTTCTATCAATAGAGGAGTTTACAAAATAGGTTTAAAAGGAAATAATAAATTAGCTCTTTCAAATGCTATTGGAACTAATTCGGCTACTTTTAGTCCTAATTTTGATTTTTATGTACTTCAATTTTCAAGTGCCACTCAACCTACTACATTTTCACTTATTGAAACTAAGACGGCTAAGGAGTTGAAAGTAATTGAAAATAACAATGCATTGAAAACCAGATTAGCTTCGTATAATTTGCCTAGCAAAGAATTCTTCGTCTTAAAAACAGAAAAAGGAAATGAATTAAACGCTTGGATTTTGAAACCAAAGGATTTTGATCCAGCAAAAAAGTATCCTGTTTTTATGACGCAATATTCAGGGCCAGGTTCACAACAAGTTGCCAACCATTGGAATACATTAGATGATTATTGGTATGCAATGCTAAGTCAGCAAGGTTATATTGTGGTATGTGTTGATGGAAGAGGGACTGGTTATAAAGGTGCTGCATTTAAAAAAGTTACCCAATTGCAATTGGGTAAATATGAAGTAGAAGATCAGATTGATGCTGCCCGAGCGATAGGTAATTATCCGTATGTAGATGCATCTCGAATTGGAATTTTTGGTTGGTCATTTGGTGGATTTATGGCTTCAAATTGTATTTTGAAAGGAAATGATGTGTTTAAAATGGCAATAGCGGTTGCACCAGTTACTAATTGGAGATTTTATGATTCGGTATATACCGAAAGATACATGCATACACCGCAAGAAAATGCAAGTGGATATGACGATAATTCACCAATTAATTTTGCAAAACAATTAAAAGGAAAATATCTTTTGATTCATGGAAGCGCAGATGACAATGTACATGTACAAAATGCGATGGAAATGATGTCTTCCTTGATTCAAGCAAATAAACAATTTGATTCTCAAATCTACCCAGATTGTAATCATGGGATTTATGGTGGGATGACCAGAATCCAATTGTTTACTAAAATGACTAAATTTATCCAAGAAAATTTATAATTATGAGTGATTCATTGCCAAAACAGAAAGAATTTTTTGGACACCCAGTTGGGCTTTTAATATTGTTTTTTACCGAAATGTGGGAGCGATTTTCCTTTTATGGGATGAAAGCATTACTCATTTTCTATTTAACACGATATCATCTTTTTTCAGATTCAAATGGTAATTTATTGATAGGGAGTTACGCTGCTTTGGTTTATGCTGTCCCTGTTATAGGAGGATTTCTAGCGGATAAATATTTGGGTTTTAGAAAAGCAATTATTTTTGGGGCAATAATGCTTGTCTTAGGACATTTAGGTATGGCTTACGAGGGTAATGCTGCCACACAATCAGTCACAGGTGAGATTAGTCGAGACGAGGTAGCCTTGCAATTTTTTTATTTTTCATTATCCTTGATTATTGTTGGGGTGGGCTTTTTAAAAGCTAACATTTCTTCTTTAGTAGGTGAACTTTATGAAGTAGGAGATAAAAGAAGAGATTCTGGTTTTACCTTATTTTATATGGGAATCAATTTAGGGTCATTTCTAGCAACTATAATTTGTGTTTGGTTAGGAGAAACTTATGGATGGAGCTATGGATTTGGGGCTTCTGGTATTGGAATGACATTAGGTTTGATTACGTTTATTTTAGGTAAGAAATATTTGCAAGGAAAAGGGGAGTCAAAAGTGCCAGCTGTTTTAGATAATAAATATTTAGGTATAAAAATAGAATGGATTATTTATGCTTTGAGTTTTTTATCTGCTTTAGTGTTTTGGCAAATGGTGCAACGCCACGAGGTGGTTTCATATTCTTTGATGGTAGCAGGAGCACTTTCAGTAGTTTATATTATCTATTATAGTATCACTCAATTGGATAGAAAAGCTAGAGAACAGCTAATTGCTTTAACAATATTGATTGTTTTTACTGTAATTTTTTGGGCTTTGTTTGAGCAAGCTTACACTTCTTTAAATTTATTCGCTGATAGAATATTAGATAGAACGGTTTTCGGGCATACCTTTTCAGCAGGACAGTTTTTAAGTTTTAATGCTTTATTTATTATTTTATTAGCTCCTGTATTTGCATGGTTTTGGGTTAAATTGGGTAAATACAATCCTAATGCGGCCGTGAAGTTTGGTATAGCCTTACTTTTAGTTGGTTTGGGATTTGGTTCTTTAGTGTTCGGAATTTCGATTTCCGGAATGGGGAAAGTAGCCATGATTTGGTTAGTGCTTACTTATTTTTTACACACCTGTGGGGAATTGTGTTTGTCACCTGTTGGGCTTTCAGCGGTAACCAAATTGTCTCCAGTGAAAATTGTAGGTTTTATGATGGGGGTTTGGTTTTTAGCAACGGCAAGTTCTGAATTTATAGCATCGATTTTAGCTAATATTGCTTCTGTAGATACTTCAAATGGAATGGCTCCCGATTTGAATTTGGCTAAGCAAACTTATTTAGTATTGTTTGAATACTTATTTTATACAGGATTAGGCGTTGGCTTTTTATTATTACTAATTTCGCCTTTTATAAAAAAATTAATGCACGGGGTAGATAAAGAATTAAATAATTAATATTTATAATATGGATCAAAATTCAAAAGATCAGTTTTTTAGTAATAATGTTTTAGGTCATCCTGCAGGCCTTTTTGTGTTGTTTTTTACTGAAATGTGGGAGCGTTTTTCTTTTTACGGAATGCGTGTTTTGCTTATTCTTTTTTTAACGGCCTCTTTGATAGGTGATAATCCAGGGTGGGGATGGAATGCAGAGAATGCGGGTGCCTTGTATGGAACTTATGCTTTGCTACTTTATATTACACCTATTTTTGGAGGAATAATAGCCGATAGATATCTTGGCTATAGTTGGGCTGTAGTTTTGGGTTCCGTTTTAATGACTTTGGGGCATTTGGCCATGTTTATGGATACTCCTTTAATGTTATACATTGGTTTAGGATTATTAGTTTTGGGTACAGGTTTTTTTAAGCCTAATATGACTTCTATTTTATCTGAAATGTATAAAAAATTCCCAGAGAAAAAAGATGGTGCCTATACTATTTTTTATATGGGTGTAAATGCCGGAGCCTTCTTTGGAATGATGCTTTGCGGTTATTTGGCTTCAAACTTAGGATGGCGTTGGGGATTTGGTTTGGCAGGTGTTTTTATGTTATTGGGAACTTTCCAATTCTGGATGGCAAAACCTTTATTTGGCGGAATTGGTGATAAACCTATAGAAGAGAAAAAACAAGCTATTATTGAGCAAAATAAACTTTCTGATAATCCAGAAGACAAACCTAATCCCTTTACAGTTATTGATTATGCTTTAATTGTAATTTCAACTTTAATAGGTTTATTGTATGCTTTTAATGATCCACTTTCTAAAATAGGACATGTCAATTTATTCCCATTTACTATTGTAGGATTAGACGGTTCTATTTTTGTTGCTTTAGTTGGTTTAGCATTGTTTTTATTTTTAGTAATTTCTCGACTATTGCGTTATACAACAATAGTGAGAGATAGAATGATTGCGGTAATTGTTTTTGCATTCTTTACTATTTTTTTCTGGATGTCTTTTGAACAAGGAGCCTCTTCATTGGTTATTTTTGCCAGAGATAATGTAGATAGATCTATAGAAGGAACTTCGTTAACTGTTTTTAATACAATTAATACCTTATTGACTATAGTTCCTTTGGTAATTATTTCATGGGTATTGATTTTATTAGCTAAACAGACTTGGAAAAAAATTACTTCTTCAGTGGTTATTTTAGCGGTTACTTTTATCTTGGTTTGGATTATCGCTTTGTGGATGTTGAATAATGAATTTAGTAAAGAAGCTTCAGAAATTGACCCAAGTTGGTTTTCTATTATGAACTCTTTCTTTATTATTGCTCTAGCTTCAATTGTTTCTAAAATTTGGGATAGTAAGTTTAATCCACCTGCAGCAACTAAATATGGTTTGGGATTAATCATTATGGCTATTGGTTTTGGTTTGTTGGCTTATGGTTCGCATGGTGTTCAAGAAGGTGTAAAAGTTTCTTCTATTTGGTTAGTTTTAGCATATTTATTTCATACTCTTGGTGAATTATTCTTGTCACCGGTAGGTTTGTCTTATGTTTCGAAATTAGTGCCTGCAAGAATGATTGCTTTCATGTTTGGAATGTGGTATCTGGCTATAGCAATCGGAAATAAATTAGCAGCAGTTCTTGGAGGACAAATAGAAAATATTACTAAAACCTATTCATTGTCAACTTTCTTTTTAATTTTTACCATTGTTCCTATTGTAGCAGGTCTTATCGTAATCGCTTTAAATCCTGTGATGAAAAAATTAATGCATGGTATTAAATAAAATTATTGGCAGTATTTTTGTTACTTTTATTGCATGAATCTAATTGTAATTATGAAGAAACTATTTTTAATTGCTTTATTCTTTTGTGGTCTTGTTACGTCTCAAGCACAGGAATTAAAGTGGTATACAGATGTGAAAGAGGCAGTTGCTGTAAGTAACAAGGAAAGCAAACCATTATTTCTTTTTTTACTGGAAGTGACTGGTGCGGATGGTGTATTCGTTTGCAAAAAGAAGTTTTTCTAACCCCAGATTTTAAAAAATGGGCAAAAGAAAAAGTGGTTTTAGTAGAGTTAGATTATCCTCGTGCGGTTCCTCAATCGCTAGAAATTAAGAAACAAAATTCGGAATTACAGGAAGCTTTTGGCGTTCAAGGATATCCAACTGTGTTTTTTGCAAATGCTACTAATACAGATGGGAGAGTGAATTTTCAAGGTTTAGGAAGAACAGGTTATGTTGCTGGTGGACCAACTGCTTGGTTAGAAGTGGCTAACGGAATTTTGAATCAGAAATGATATAATTTAGTTTAATTGAAAGAATCCCTTTTCGGCAGTAGCATGAAAAGGGATTTTTTGTTTTTCACAACTTTTCTGCCATTGTTTTAGTATAGATTGGTAATTGGAACCATCTGCAATAATTATTTTAGGTTTTACCGTTAGGAGAAAACGGTCTAAGTTGACTTTCGGCGTTTGAGTCAGTACAACAATATCAGGTTTTGAATTTTTTGGAAAAATACCAAAGCTATCTAAAATTAATATTTTTTTGCCATTAAAATAGGCAGTGTGACTCAGTGATTCTTTCTTTTTTATTTGGCTGAAATGATTAATTAAATAGGATTTTAGTGACTTGTTTTCGGTAATAGTAGAATCATTGCTATAAGTGTACACTTCATTTCCTTCTCTTTGAACCAGAAGTGTCTTCTTTTTTAGATGAAAAACAATCCATTCGCTTTGCTGAGCAATACGCCAGTTGTTAAGTATTATTGCTGACTGTAAACTAATGATGGATACAAGTACGCATAAGAGTTGGTTAAAATGATGTTTTTTAAACCAAAGAATTGTTGTGATGATTACAATATAGCTGAAAACAAGAAATAGTCCATTAAAAGGAATGTCTTTAATGATGAATTGTTCAAATGAGGCAATGAAATGAATAATTTGATTTAGAATTTGTATGCTCCATTCAAATGGTTTTACTAGCCAAATAGTAAGCCCATTTAAAGCTGCTAAAACCATAATTAGTACTCCTAAAAGCATAATAACACTTAATAAAGGTATTACCGCTAAGTTTGTTATGAAAAATAGTCCAGGAAACTGATGGAAATAATACAAGCTTAGAGGCAAAGTACCTATTTGCGCTGCAAAAGAAACAGTGAGGATATCCCAGCAGTATTTGATGAATTTGTTTTTGGGTTGCCAATACGATTGTAAAATAGGTTGGAACCAAATGATAAAAAATACAGCAAGATAACTGAGTTGAAAACCTACGTCAAAAAGAAAGTACGGTTGGAAAAGTAAAATTAAAAGTATAGAAACAATTAGCGTATGGTAGATGTTGACGTTTCTTTTTAGATGAAAACCTATGGCTACAAATGAAAACATGGTAACAGAACGCACTACTGAAGCAGATAGGCCAGCTATTAAGGCAAATGAAAAAAGGCTAGTTAAAATGAGGCATAATTTTAAAAATGAGCCTTTCCTAGTGTTTGGAATGGTTTGGAGTATAAAATTTAAGAATAAAAAAATAAAACCCACATGTAAACCAGAGACTGATAAGATATGAACAGCCCCTGCATATTGATAATCTTGGATGATTTCAGGAGCAATTTCTTGACGCTGTCCTAAAATTAATGCAGTTGCTATCGCTAAAGCTTCGGGGTTAAAATGGTTGGTTTCTAGGTTTTTAGTAATTTTTGAATTCAGTTTAGCTGTGTAATACCAGATGTCTTTTCTAGCTTGCTGAGCTATTTTAATAGATTCAGGATTAGCAAATATTTGGACGTATATTTGTTTGTTCTTTAGGTAATTACTGTAGTCAAACTGATTCGGGTTTTTAGGCTTTTTGTTGGGTAAAAGTTGGGTTCGTAGTTGTATAATGGTTCCCACTTCAATTGCTTTATTGTATTTCCTTTTAGGAAGATTTATCAGAATTTTTCCGAAATATTTTTGGTTATTAATTGTTTGAATGATGCCAACATAGCGTTCATAGTTTTGAATGTTTTTAATTTTTTCTTGGATGACTAGACTAACTAGCACTTCTTTATTGTTTTTTGAGTTAAAATGACTGTAATGGTTCTTTCGGAAAGTATCGGTTTGAACCATTACGCTTGTCATACCTATCAAAAAGGAAATAAGATAGGAAAGTAATCCAAAACAGAATTTACTAGTCCAAGTGTTCTTTGAAGCCCAAAAAGAAAGTGATAAACCAATGAAAGAAAGGAGTAGTAGTCCAAAAGTATATTTAGGATTAGGAATCCAGTAATAAGCCACTAGTATTCCTAGTAGAAAACCTATGCTAATTCTGGCCAATGGAAAATGTAGTACTTTCATAATTCTAAAGTACTAATTTTCTTTAATTATTTAGTTTTTTATAATAAAATTCTATTGATTTTTACAAAGCTTTTTTTGTAGTAAGCTTCTTTGGTCGAGGAGATTATCACTCCTTTTGATGTTGAAGAATGGATGAATTGTATTTCGTCGTCTTTTACTTCAATTACAATGCCTACATGATTAATTTGGTTTCGATTGTTGGTCTTGAAAAATATTAGATCGCCTTTTTGAGCTTTAGAAAAGTCTCTTCCTAAATCGATTCCCACTCTGGCTTGTTCTGATGAGCTTCTAGGGAGTTTGATGTCGAAGCGGCTAAAGGTAGAATACACTAAACCGGAACAATCAAATCCAGATTTTGTAGTTCCAGAGCTTCTGTAGGGTGCACCTAAATGATCGGATGCCGATTCGATAATTTGCTCGGCTAATCGATTGTTGCTTTTAGATGTGCTTGCCGAAGTAGATTTACAAGAGGTGAAAACCACTGGTAATAGTAGTAATAGTAGTAGTGGGGTTACTAGTTTTTTAAACATTTAAATCAGAAATTATTAATTGAGCTGTTTTTTCACTAGCCCCTGTTCCTCCTAATTTTTGTTCCAAGGTATCGTATTGGGTTAAAAGATTTTTTCGGTACTCAGGGTTTAGTATTTTAGTTAACTCCTTTTTGATGTTTTTAGTATTACAATTATCTTGGATTAATTCAGTTACTACTTCTTGGTCCATTATTAAATTTACTAATGAAATGTATTTCAGGGTGATAATACGTTTTGCGATTTGGTAGGAAATCCAACTTCCTTTATAACAAACAACTTCTGGAACCTTAAAAAGTGCTGTTTCTAAGGTAGCTGTTCCAGATGTAACCAAGGCTGCATGTGCAGTTTTCAACAAATCATAGGTTTTATTCGAAATGAATTTGATGTTCTTTTTGGTTATGAAGGTTTTGTAAAACTCGTATTCCTGACTAGGGGCACCAGCAATTACAAATTGGTATTCAGGGAAATCATCAACAACACTTAGCATGATTGAAAGCATTTTAGTGATTTCTTGTTTTCTACTGCCAGGAAGTAAAGCAATAATTGGTTTTTCACTCAATTGATTTTCTGTTCTAAAAGTGGCAGCATCAATTGGTTTTTGATTTTGGATAGCATCAATTAGTGGATGACCTACAAATTCTACAGGATAGTGGTGTTTGTCTTCGTAGAAGTTTTTCTCAAAAGGCAAAATCACATACATCTTATCAATATCTCTTTTGATGGCTTTAATTCGGCTTTCTTTCCATGCCCAAATTTGAGGAGAAATATAATAGTGGGTTTTAATTCCTAATTCTTTAGCCCATTGGGCAATTCGCATATTAAAACCGGGATAATCAATAAAAATAATTACATCGGGCTGGAATTGAGAGATGTCTTCTTTACAGATTTTAATGTTATTTAATATGGTTTTCAAATTAAATACTACTTCTACAAATCCCATGAAAGCTAAATCGCGATAGTGTTTAACTAATGTTCCACCCACAGCCTGCATTAAATCACCTCCCCAAAAGCGGATTTCAGTTTTGTTGTCTTGTTTTAAAAGCGCTTTCATTAGGTTTGAACCATGTAAATCGCCCGAAGCTTCTCCTGCTATGATGTAGTATTTCATTGTTAGTTTTTAATTTTATAAGTATTCAAAATTACTTATTCCATTTTCAGGAATCAAGTAAGATGCTCTTTTAATGGTTTATTGTTTCCAATTCCAAGTGTTGAGTTGTTGGGTAGCATGATAAGCTGTGAGGTCAAACTGAACGGGTACGATTGAAATATAACCGTTTTTTAAAGCCCATTCATCGGTGTCTTCGCCATGGTCTTGGTTTATGAATTCACCAGAAAGCCAATAATAATCACGACCTTGAGGGGTTTGTCTTTTATGGAAATTTTCTTTCCAATAAGCTTTGGCTTGTCGGCAAATTTTTATGCCTTTGATTTCCTCCTGTTTTAGTTTTGGGAAATTTACATTCAAAACCACATCTTTTGGTAATTTATTAGCTAGAACTTCTAAAGTGATTTTGCGAATAAAAGGCTTTATTTCTTCAAAATTTGCATTCCAATCAAAGTCTAATAGCGAAAAGCCTATTGCAGGAATCCCTTCAATACCAGCTTCGATTGCGGCACTCATTGTTCCAGAGTAAATTACGTTGATAGAAGAATTTGAGCCATGATTAATTCCTGAAACACATAAATCAGGTTTTCTATTTACGACTTCGTTAGTGGCAATTTTAACACAATCGGCAGGTGTACCAGAGCAGCTGTAAATGGCTATAGTATCTTTTTCGGTTGAAATTTTATTTAAATATAAGGTTTCATTGGTAGTAATGGCATGTCCCATTCCGCTTTGCGGTTTATCTGGTGCAACCACTACAATTTCTCCAATTTCAGACATGACAGCAATTAAAGCTTGAATACCTGGAGCAGTCACTCCATCGTCATTAGTAATTAATATTAGGGGGTTATTTTGGCTCATTTTTTGATGAATTGTTTGGGAAGTGTCTTATTTTCAAACAAAGTAAATAAATTTTATTGAGTTCGAAGATTATTAGGATTAAGAAAAGAACAATTTTATATCTTTAACAAAAAATTATAGAAGCCTTATCATTGTTGGCTTAGAATTTCCTTTAACTTAGTTTAAAAAATGAATGAATACTATTATTAGTCTTATGAAGAGAAATTATAAAATACTACTTGCCATAGTTTTTCTATCGGTAACATTGTTTGCATTTAAAATGAAATCAGTTTCAGGTGATGAAACGGATAAAGATAAATTGCTATTGGAATTGTTGACATTCGTTATTGAAAAAGGACATTACAGCCCAGCTACTATTGATGATAATTTTTCAAAAGGAGTGTATAAAGATTACATTCAGGCGTTAGATCCTTCGAAACGTTTCTTTCTACAATCGGATATTGATGAATTTGCAAAATATGAATTAGAGTTGGATGATCAGTTGATGAATAAAGATTTAAGTTTTTTTTCATTGACATACGACCGTTTAATGCAAAGAATGAAAGAAAGTCAAGATGTATATAAAGAGATTTTGAAAAATCCTTTTGATTATACTATCGATGAAAGTTTTAATACGGATTATGAAAAAGCTCCTTATGCAAAAACAAATGCTGAATTAAAAGAGCGTTGGAGAAAGCAATTAAAATTAACGACTCTTTCTTCATTGACAGACCGATTGAAATTGCAAGAAAATAAAGGAAAGCTTTCTAAAGAAGAAACGGATATGCTTAGTAATCCTACATCTACTTCGGATGAAGATGCTGTATCAGAAACAACAAAAAAAGACGATTCTAAAGCCGTTATTGAAGTTAAATCTTTCGAAGAATTAGAAAAAGAAACACGTACTTCTACTTCTAAATCTTTGGATGAGTATTTTGGATTTATGAAAGATTTAGATCGAAATGATTGGTTTTCGGTTTATATAAATTCAATCACTGCTCGTTTTGATCCACATACGAATTATTTTGCTCCTGAGGAAAAAGAGCGTTTTGATGTAAGTATGAGTGGGACATTGGAAGGAATTGGAGCTCGATTACAAAAGAAAAATGACTATACTGAGATTTCTGAATTAATTTCAGGAGGACCAGCTTGGAGAGGAAAAGAATTAGAAGCTGGGGATTTAATTATCAAAGTAGCGCAAGGTGATGATCAGCCTGTTGATGTTGTGGGTATGCGCTTAGACGATGTGGTTAAGAAAATTAAAGGACCAAAAGGAACTGAAGTTCGCTTAACTATCAAAAAAGTGGATGGAACTATAAAAGTAATTTCTATCATTAGAGATGTGGTTGAAATTGAAGAAACCTATGCAAAGTCAAGTATTGTTGATAAAAACGGACTTAAATATGGAGTGATTTACTTGCCTAAATTTTATATCAATTTTGAAAATAAAGATGGAAGAGATGCAGGTAAAGATATCGCTATTGAAGTTGCCAGACTAAAACAAGCTAAGGTTGACGGAATTGTATTAGATGTTCGTGATGATGGAGGAGGTTCTTTGTCTACCGTAGTGGATATTGCAGGTTTATTTATTGAACAAGGTCCTATTGTTCAAATCAAATCGGCAGGTAGAAAGAAAGAAGTTCTATACGATAAAGATAAAAAAATCGAATGGGATGGGCCATTAGTAATCATGGTTAATAGTTTCTCTGCTTCGGCTTCTGAGATATTAGCTGCTGCTATTCAAGATTATAAACGTGGTGTGATCATAGGTAGTAAACAAACTTATGGTAAAGGTACAGTTCAAAACGTGATCGATTTAAATCAATTTGTTCGTAGTAATGAATTAGGTGACTTAGGTGCGCTTAAAACCACTACTCAAAAATTTTATAGAATTAACGGAGGTTCAACACAATTAGAAGGGGTAAGCAGTGATGTTGTTATGCCTGATCGTTATTCGTATTTAAAAATGGGAGAGCGTGATGTTGAAAACGCAATGCCATGGGATAAAATTGATCCTGCTGAATATAGTGTTTGGAAAAGCAATGAAAATTTTAATAAGGCTGTTTTAAATAGTAAAGAGCGTATTGCAGCAAATCCTCAATTCAAATTAATTGATGAAAACGCAAAATGGATTGATGCTCGTAGTGACGAAAACGAGTATAGCTTAAACATTGATAAGTTTAGAAAAGCACAAGCTGCTATCGAAGAAAAAGCTAAAAAATTTAAACCAATTTTTGATTACAAAAACAATTTAAAATTTACATCTTTGCCTCATGAATTAGAACAAATGAGTAAAGACAATATCTTAAAAGAAAAAAGAGAGCGTTGGCACGAAAGTTTGTCTAAAGATATTTATATAGAAGAAGCTTTAAATGTTTTAGATGACTTACAAACCAGAGTTAACTTGAAGAAAAATGTTATCCCTGCTAATAAATTAAAAAAAGAAAAATTAGCTAAATCCTAATCGATTTGAAATGATATAAAGAACGCTCTGAAAAACATTAATTTCAGAGCGTTTTTCTTTTACTGTTATATAAATGAATACAAAATTTGGAATTATTTTAGGAGCTTTTGTAATGTTGCTTTTAGCTTGTAAACAAAACGAAGTTTTACAAATTGAACTTTTTGGTAAATCAAATAAAATTGAAGTTGATTTTAAAACCCAATCTCATTTACCTACTAATTCTGATATTGACTACTTGCCTAAAGCCACTCAATCCCAAATAGTGTATCACCACTATTTTACTTTGTCTTATAATGAAAAAGCCGAACAAGCCGAATGGGTAGCCTATGAACTAAAGAAGGATTATATTAAAAGAAGTGATTTTAAGCGCCCTTTTTTTATTCAAGACCCAAAAGTAAAAACGCAATCGGCTGACTGGCGCAATTATAAAAAGTCTGGTTATGACAAAGGACATTTGTGCCCTGCTGCCGATATGGAGTTTGATTTAGATGCTTATAATGATACTTTTTATACCTCAAATATTAGTCCTCAGCAGCCTGAATTTAATTCCGGTATCTGGAATCGAATAGAGCAAAAAATGAGGTTTTGGGCGGTTAAATTCGACGGACTTTTTATCGTCACTGGTGGAGTACTAAAAGGAAATAAAAGAACAATTGGTACGGAAAAAGTTGTTGTGCCTAATTATTTCTACAAAATTGCTTTAAATCATAGCAATGGAAATTATAAATTAATTGCTTTTTTAGTGCCTAATGAAAAAAGTACTAGGTCTATTTTCGATTATGTTGTTTCTGTTGATGAAATTGAATCTTTAACAGGAATTGATTTCTTTCCTAAATTGGATGATCAGATAGAAAACAGATTAGAAAAGATTGTTGCTATTGATTCGTGGCTAAGAAAGTAACTTTGAAGAGCGATTTCTTTACCACTCATTCACCTTATTAGCATCCATTTTAAGGAAGATAAAAAGTAAAATGGTAAAACCCCATAAACCGGATCCTCCGTATGAAAAGAAAGGTAGAGGTACTCCAATGGTCGGGAAAATTCCAATGACCATAGCGATATTTACAAAGAAATGAATGAATAAAATACCAGCGGTACAATAACCATATACTCGACTGAATTTAGTTTTTTGTCTTTCAGCTAGGAATATAATTCTTAATAATAGGGTTACAAATAAGGCAATAACAACTAATGAGCCTATGAATCCCCATTCTTCGCCAACCGTTGTAAAAATATAATCGGTGTGTTGCTCTGGTACGAAACCTCCTTTGGTTTGTGTGCCTTCCAAAAATCCTTTTCCAAACCAACCGCCGGAACCTATTGCAATTTCCGATTGGTTAGTGTTGTATCCAATCCCTTTCAAATCGACTGTTTTGCCTAATAGAATATTAAAACGGTCTCTATGATGTTGTTTAAATACATTGTTAAAAACATAATCAACGGATAATACAAAGCCTGAAATAAGAACAAATATGATGCTACTGGCAACGATATTTCTATCGGCTAATCTGGATTTGAAATACACAATAACAATAGTAATAAGTGCTATTAAAATGACATATTGTGTTTCAAAAATCAAGGTGAAAACGAATAAAAGTATAGCTACAAATCCAGTCCAAATGTACCAAGCAGGTAATCCTTCACGGTATAAAACAACTAAGAAGATACTATAAATTAAGGCACTCCCAGGGTCGTGAGGAACAATTAAAAGTATTGGTAACCCTAAAATAGAAAGGACTTGGAATTGTCTATTGGTGTCTTTTAGATTGATTTGGCTATCACTCATGTATTTAGCAATTGCTAAAGCCGTAGCCGTTTTTACAAACTCGGAAGGTTGAAGACCAAACGAACCAAATGAATACCAGTTTGTTTGTCCTTTAATGGTTTTACCAAAAACAAATAATCCGGCAAGAGAGAGTAATCCAATTATGTAGATTACACTAGCATATTTTTCGTAAAATTTACCATCAACAGCTAGAATTATAAAAATTAAAGGTATAGTAAAAGTAATGAAAATCAATTGCTTTATGTAGGTATCTTCAATGGAGGATAATGAAGATGAATAGATATTTAGCCACCCTAAAATCACTAAGGTGCTATAAATAATAACACATATCCAATCAATATTTTTCTTTACACTTTGATTTTTCATTTGTGAATGAATCGCTTAGTTAATTTTTTTCTTGGTAGTATCTATTACCAAATTTGTTTTGATCTCTTTCGTTTTTATACCCGATGAATCTTTTGGTGTAGTCTCTATAGCACTAGCTTCTTTGACTCCGCCTAATTTTGCATATTCACTTCTTAAACTCTTTTCAAGTACTCTTTTTTCTAAATCGGTGCGTGTGATTTTCTTTCTTAAATATTTTTCAATCATTAAGCTGGCAATTGGTCCTGCAATTGTAGCACCAAATCCTCCGTTTTCTACCATGACAGCAATTGCAATTTTTGGATTATCTTTTGGAGCAAATGCAACAAATATGGAATGGTCCTCAAGCTGTACTCTTTTACCATCAATCTTTGCAAAGTTTTCTGCGGTACCTGTTTTTCCGCAAATATCAATGCCATCTACTCTAAGTCCTCTAGCAGTTCCTAAATTATATACATCAAATAATCCGCTTATAATTGGATTAAAATGTTTTTTGTCAATTGTCGTTTCGTGTTTGACTTTGAATTTAGGGTCTATTTTTTCGCCTTTAATTTTCTTAATGATATGAGGAGTGTAGTAATAGCCTCTGTTTGCAATTGTCGCCATCATATTGGCTAATTGGATAGGTGTTGTTAAAACTTCGCCCTGACCAATAGCATTAGATACAATCGCAGTACTTCGCCATCCACCATTAGGATATATGCGTTTGTATGTTTTAGATGTAGGGATACTTCCTCTTCTTCCTGTAGGTAAGTCATAACCCATATAATCTCCTAGTCCAAAACTTTTTACGTGATTACTCCAGACATCTACGGCGTAAGATGGTTTTACATATTTGTTAATGGTTCTCATGTATGCAGTTCCAAAATAAGCATTGCACGATTCATAAATACCACGATGCAATTGTAGCGCACCTCCATGACAGTGGCATCGCATAAAACGGCCTCTAGCATAGCTAAATCCATGGTGGCAAAATACAGTGAATTGTTCGTTGACTACCCCTTCTTGTAGTGCCACTAAACCTGTCAAGATTTTAAATGGTGACCCTGGAGGGTATTCGGCAAGTAATCCTCTATCGTATAATGGTTTTGCAATCGAATCACGATACAAAAGTGTATAGTTTTTAGAACGCTGTCTTCCCACTAAAATTGATGGATCATAGGAAGGAGCTGTTACCAATGCTAAAATTTCTCCTGTTTTAGGTTCAATTGCAACAATCCCACCTCTTTTGTTTATCATTAATTGTTCTCCGTAACGCTGGATATCGGCATCAATGGTTAGGTTGATATCTTCACCTTGTACAGCAATGGTATCGTATTTTCCGTCTTTATAAGAACCAATTTCTCTATTGTATTTGTCTTTGAGGAAATATTTTACCCCTTTTACACCGCGTAAAATTTCTTCGTAATATTCTTCAACTCCTTGTTTGCCAATTAAATCACCACTTTTGTAATAAGGATTTTCCTTGATGATTTTTTCATTTACCTCTACTATAGAACCAAATATATTAGCCCCAAAATCAACTTCGTAGTCACGAAGTGAACGCTTTTGAACATAAAAACCATTAAATTTTCTGATTTTTTCCTGAAAGGCAGCGTATTCGGTTTTGTTTAATTGAGGCAAAAATACTGATGGTAATCTAGGGCTGTAAACTTTAGCTTTTTCTATCTTTTTTAAAAAATCTTCTTTGGTGATGTCTAATAATTGACAAAGTTCCAAGGTGTCTATATTTTTAATTTCTCTTGGAATGACCATGATATCATAAGAAGCTTGATTGGCAACTAAAAGTTTGCCATTTCTATCGTATATATAGCCTCTTTCTGGATATTCATATTTTATTTTGATAGCATTATTCTCTGATTTTAATTTGAAAGTATCGTTGATAATTTGCAAATAAAAAATCCGAATTAGGAGCAAAGATGCTGCAACAATAATTATAGAAGGCAGCAGTAGTTTTCTCATCGTTTGTTTGGCTTAATAAGGTAAATTATTATAATGCAGCTAATAATTGTAAATACGGTACTCAATAATGTTCTGAGTAAAATGTCTAAAATGAAACTTACTTGAAAGGCTTCTAAGATAAATAGGGTAAAATGATGCAATACCACAGCTAGTAATATAAAGGTAAACCTTTCAGGAGTTAAAGATTCATTTAATTTTATCGTTTGGTATTCGTAACTAACACCAAAGGCAAATTTAAAAATATAAGGGCGATAATAAGCTAAAACTACACAGGCTGTTGCATGAATACCACCCGAGTTTGAAAATAAATCCATCATTAAGCCTAAAAGAAAGCTACTTACTAGTAAACCAGCTCTGTTTGAGTTTACAGGATATAAAATAAGGAATAGCATATAGGGTAATGGCAATATAAAGCCTAAAAATGTCATGTTGTTAAATATGACAATTTGTACAGTTAATAATAAAATAAACCGTAGTATATTGAGTAACAAAGTGCTATTCATCTTTTAAGGTTTCTTTTTCTAAATTATTAACTTCATCTCTATCTTTACTCTTAATGATGTATACATGTCCTAAATTAGTCATGTCATTAAATAGCTTAATATTTAAAACATAATAATTGGTTTCTTCTTCTTTGTATACTTTGTCAACGGTTCCAATATTGATATTTTCAGGGAAAATAACAGATTGGCCACCTGTGACAATGGTATCACCTTTTCTAACATTAGCTAATCGAGGAACATCGATAAGTTGCACAAAGCCCGTGTTTTTTCCGTTCCATACTAAAGAGCCAAAATGATTGGATTTCTTTATTTTAGCATTGATTTGTGATTTGGTATTTAAGATACTAATTACAGTTGAATATTTAGGAGATGTCTTGTCAATAATACCAACAATCCCTAAACTATTAATCACACCCATATCTGTTTTTACACCATCTTTGGCACCTGAATTAAGTGTTAGGAAGTTTTCGTGTCGGTTATAGGAGTTGTGGATTACTTTAGAAACAATGATGTCATCTGGTGCTGTTCCTTTTAGGTTTTGAGGAATTGGTACTTTAGTGGTGTCCTTAGTGTTGAAAATGATGCTTTTAAGTCTGGCGTTTTCAAGTGCTAGAGCTTCATTTTCAGACTTTAGGTTTAGATATTCGGTTATGTTGTTGATTTCTTCGTAAACACCACCTGTTAAAAAATTGGCAGAGCTGATAACTCTGCTTTTGTGATAAGAATGAGACTGTATGGTGAGCAAAAGCGAAAGGCTTAATAACAGCAAAAACAGTAACTTGTTACTGTTTTTGAATATAAAATTAAATATTTGCTGCATTCTCTTAGTTGGTTATTAGTTTCAGATTTGCTGAGTATAAAAGATAAACTTAATACAATTTCCTTTTCTAAGAAATGGATTTATTTAATTAAGATGCTTTTAAATTTACCAATATTTTTAAGTGCCATTCCAGTACCTCTAACAACGGCTCTTAATGGATCTTCTGCGATATAAACAGGTAAATCTGTTTTTTGTGAAATACGCTTGTCTAAACCTCTAAGCATAGAACCTCCACCTGCTAGGTAAATACCTGTATTGTAGATGTCGGCAGCTAATTCTGGTGGGGTTTGAGACAAGGTTTCCATTACAGCGTCTTCAATTCGTTGAATTGATTTGTCTAAGGCTTTAGCGATTTCTCTATAGGAAACATCTACTTGTTTAGGTTTACCCGTTAATAAGTCTCTACCTTGTACAGACATATCTTCTGGAGGAGTTTCTAAATCTTCGATAGCTGCTCCAATTTGAATTTTTATTTTTTCAGCAGTACTTTCACCCACAAATAAGTTGTGTTGTGTACGCATGTAATAAACGATATCATTTGTAAAAACGTCTCCAGCAATTTTTACGGATTTATCGCAAACAATTCCGCCTAATGCAATTACAGCAATTTCAGTAGTACCTCCTCCGATATCAACAATCATGTTTCCTTTTGGTTGCATGATGTCAATTCCAATACCGATTGCTGCTGCCATTGGTTCGTGAATCAAATAAACTTCTTTTCCGTTTACGCGTTCACAAGATTCTTTTACAGCTCTCATCTCTACTTCAGTAATTCCAGATGGAATACAAACCACCATTCGTAAAGCTGGAGTAAACATTTTCTTTTTTAATGCTGGTATGCTTTTGATAAACATACTAATCATTTTTTCAGAGGCATCAAAATCTGCAATTACACCATCTTTAAGTGGTCTAATGGTTTTTATGTTTTCATGCGTTTTACCTTGCATCAAATTGGCTTCTTTACCAACAGCTATAATTTTACCAGAAATTCTATCTCTAGCAACGATTGACGGGCTGTCAATGACTACTTTATCATTATGTATGATTAGCGTATTAGCGGTACCAAGGTCAATTGCAATATCCTCGGTCATGAAATCAAAAAATCCCATACGATTTTTAGGGGTTTAAAAGTTAAAAATTAGGAGCGTACAAAGTTAAACAAATTAATGTTTGAAATGACGTGTTCCTGTAAATACCATTGCCAAATTATTTTCGTTACAATAGTCAATACTTAATTGGTCTTTAATAGAACCTCCCGGTTGGATTACTGCTGTAATTCCAGCTACTTTTGCAAGAGCAACACAATCAGGGAAAGGGAAGAAAGCATCGCTTGCCATTGAAGCTCCTGTTAAATCAAATCCAAAGTGTTTTGCTTTTTCAACTGCTTGTTGTAAAGCATCTACTCTTGATGTTTGACCTGTTCCAGAAGATATTAAAGTTCCATTTTTAGCAAAAACAATTGTGTTAGATTTTGTGTTTTTACAAATTTTAGATGCAAAAATCAAATCTTCGATTTCTTGTTCAGTTGGACTTGTAATGGTAACGGTAGTTAAATCGTTTTTATTGTCAGTGATGTTGTTTCTATCTTGAATTAAAAGTCCGTTTAAACAAGTACGAACTTGTCTTTGTGGTAATTCAACATCGTTTTGAACTAAAATAATTCTGTTTTTCTTTTCTTGTAAAATAGTCACAGCTTCATCCTCATAAGCTGGAGCAATTACAACCTCGCAGAATAATTGGTTGATTTCTTTAGCAGTAGCAACATCAATTGTGGTATTTGAAATTAGTACTCCACCAAAAGCAGATGTTGGATCACAAGCTAAAGCAGCTAAATACGCTTCGCAAATAGTGTTTCTTGAAGCTAATCCACAAGCGTTGTTGTGCTTCAAGATAGCAAATGTAGGTCCGTCGTTTTTGAATTCTCCAATCAAATTCACTGCAGCATCTACATCTAATAAGTTGTTGTATGATAATTCTTTTCCGTGTAATTTTTTGAACATGGCATCAAAATCACCGAAGAAAAATCCTTTTTGATGTGGGTTTTCTCCGTAACGTAATACTTGACCATTGTCGATGCTTGCTTTGTAGATTGTTTCATCTGTGTTGAAGTAACCAAAGATAGCTCCGTCATAGTGTGATGATACGTGGAAAGCTTTAGTAGCTAATAATTTTCTATCTTCAAGAGTTGTTGCTCCGTTTTGTTTTGTAATCATATCTAAGAACAAAGCATATTCGTTCATCGATGGAACAATTACAGTGTCTTTGAAATTTTTTGCAGCAGCACGAATCAATGAAATTCCTCCAATGTCAATTTTTTCAATAATATCTTGTTCACTAGCTCCAGAAGCTACTGTTTTTTCAAATGGATATAAATCTACAATAACTAAGTCAATCTGTGGAATATCATGTTGTTTCATTTGTGCAACATCACTTTCGTTGTCTTGACGATTTAATATTCCTCCAAAGATTTTTGGATGTAGTGTTTTAACACGACCTCCTAAAATTTCAGGAAAAGCAGTAATATCTTCAACAGCAACAACAGGTATGCCTAGATTTTTGATAAATTCCTCAGTTCCTCCAGTTGAATAAAGTGTAACATTTTGGCTGTGTAATAATTTAACAATAGGCTCAAGACCTTCTTTCGAAAAAACCGAAATTAATGCAGATTGAATTGTTTTAGATGTGCTCATGAATAGATTTAATTATAAAGTGCAAAAATAGTTTTTTAATGTTAAAATTTGCTATCAAAAAATAAGATAATTTTCAATTGCCTCATTTTTTTTATTTCATGTTGAAATCGCTGTTTTTTATTGTGTTAAAAGAATTTTATATTAGGTTTTTGAATATTATTTACAGAATTTTACCATATTATAAACGGATTTTTTATGTTGCTATATCTTCGATTATTGAAAGAGAGTTTTGCTTTTGCTATCAATGCACTGCGAAATAACAAATTACGCACCTTGCTTTCCTTACTTGGAGTTACAATTGGTATCTTTTCCATTATAGCAGTATTAGCAGCTGTCGATTCTCTGGATAAGAAAATCACGAGCGATTTGAGTGGCTTGGATAAAAACACCATTTATTTGATGAAATTTTCTTTTGGACCATCTGATATTCCCAGTTGGAAGCGCGAGCAATTTCCTAATGTAAAATACGATGAGTATATTTATATGAAAGGGGCTATGACGAATACGGCAGAGTTAGGCTATCAAATTTTTACCAAATCAGAAAATATTAAATACGATTCTAAAATAGTAAGTGATGTAAATATTGTACCAGTTTCGCATGAATTTATAGATATTCAGGGCTTGGAATTTGAAAGAGGACGTTTTTATAATGAGTCTGAATCTAGTTCAGGAGCTAAAGTCATTGTGTTAGGAAAGGATATAGCGACTAATTTATTTGACGATTTGGACCCAATAGGTAAAGAAGTGCGCTTGTATGGACAACGTTTTAAAGTTATTGGGGTTTTGAAGAAAATAGGGGCTAGTATTTTTGGGCAGAGTAATGATACGGCCGTTTTTATTCCTGTTAATTTTGTGCGACAAAGTTTTGGTGATAACAATACATCTTTGACCAATGTAATTATTTTTAAACCGGTTGATGGAGTAGATATGGAAGCTTATAAGGCCGAAATTTCGCAAAAATTAAGAGCTTATCGCGGAATAAAAGCAGGTGAAATTGATGATTTTTTCATTAATGTTTTTTCTGGTTTTACTGATTTTATTGATGGAATTATAGGAAGTATGAAAATAGGAGGTTGGGTGATTAGTGGATTTTCGCTGTTAGTAGGTGGTTTCGGGATTGCAAATATCATGTTTGTTTCAGTTAAAGAACGCACGCACTTAATAGGAATCCAAAAATCATTAGGGGCTAAAAACCGATTTATTTTGTTTCAGTTTCTATTCGAAGCTATTATTTTATCAGTGATTGGTGGTTTAATTGGCTTGTTATTAGTCTGGGGAATCGCTGTTGGTTTAACCAAAGCCTTAGATTTCGAATTTGTACTTGGCTTAGATAACATTCTTCTAGGAACCGGATTAGCGGGGATTATCGGTCTGATTTCTGGGATTTTGCCTGCGATTTCTGCTTCGCGATTGGATCCTGTTGAGGCTATTAGAACTGGGATGTAATTTGAAGTTAGAAGTTAGAGGTTAGAAGTTAAGTGTTGTAATGTTAGTTTTAGTGAGCAGTATCAGTTTTTAGTTTTCAGGTACAGTTCGCAGTGTTATTCTGAGAAACTAAGCTATCACATAAAATAGATTCTAGAATGTAGATTTCAGAATTTAGAATTTTCCACAAAGTTGTCTTTCCGACGGAGGAGGAATCTCAAATAAGTTTAATTAGTTTTATGTGGAAGTTTAATTCTTAAGGTGTCCCATTTAATTTCATTTAAAAGTAATATTTCTCATTATTTTTATAATAAAGAACAGTGTCTTCTTCTTGAGTAGTTCTTCTGATAAGGGAAGTAGGTGTTTTGTTGTTTTTTAAAAATTTCAAGAACGCACTATTTTTTATGGTGTATTTTTGAGATGCAATGATTAAAATTTGTCTGTTTTTTTCTTTAGACAAAATGTTTTCAGTTAAAAAATCATTTAAACTTTTTTGAGGAATTTTGATGAAATCCTTAGGGTGTAAATCCTTAAAATGTGGAAGTGTGTCGTATTCTTGTCCAAAGCTGCAAAAGTTTATAAAATATTTGTTTTGATAGAAAAATAGATTGTTGTTTTTATCAATGATAAGTTGATGTTCTGCGTAAAATCCTTTGTGGGGTGGAGGTGGTGGTTTTATTTTGCTTTTTTTGTCTATTGAATCATAGTAATTTTGGAGTTTTTTATCTTCAAAAGAAATAATATAAGAATCTCTTTTTGGTGTGATATTTTCTGTCTTTTTATTGCAATTTGCAAAAAGTAAACAAATAAAAATTCCTATAACTATTCTTTTCGTATTCAAATGATTTAAGATAAAGATATAAAAAAATCCCATTTGCAATTATTTTAGCAAATGGGATTTTGTATTTATAGAAATTCTAAAATTATCGAATTTCGTTGTTTTGAATCAAATCAATAAACAAGTTGATTTTGTCTTTTAATTCTTTTCTGGCTGTGATAAAATCTAAGAAACCGTGCTCTAAAAGGAATTCGGCAGTTTGGAAACCTTCTGGTAAATCTTTACCAGTTGTGTCTTTAACAACACGTGGTCCAGCAAACCCAATTAAGGCGCCCGGCTCAGCAATGTTGATGTCTCCTAACATAGCGTAAGATGCAGTTGTTCCTCCAGTAGTTGGGTCAGTGCATAAAGAGATGTACGGTAATTTAGCTTCAGAAAGTTGGGCTAGTTTTACCGATGTTTTAGCTAATTGCATTAAAGAATAAGCCGCTTCCATCATACGTGCACCACCAGACTTAGAGATCATTACAAATGGTAATTTGTGTTTGATCGCGTAATCAATTCCTCTGGCAATTTTTTCTCCTACAACAGCTCCCATAGAACCGCCAATAAAAGCAAAATCCATAGCGCAAACTACTAAGTCTTTTCCTTTTGATTTTCCAACCGCGGTACGAACAGCGTCTTTAAGCTTTGTTTTTTCCATAACATCTTTCAAACGATCAGCATATTTCTTTGTATCTACAAAGTTCAAAGGATCTTTTGAAGTGATGTTAGGATCTAATTCAGTAAATTCATTGTTGTCGAATAAGATTTCGAAATAAGTAGCACTACCTATTCTCACGTGGAAACCATCTTCTGGACTTACAAATAGATTGCGTTCCAGTTCTTCTGCATCAATAATTTTTCCAGTAGGAGATTTGTACCAAAGTCCCTTTGGAACATCCATTTTTTGTTCGGTAGGAGTTGTGATTCCTTTTTCTTGTCTTTTAAACCAAGCCATATTTCAATTGATAATTGATAATTAACAATTGATAACTTCTACAATTATCAATTGTTAATTGTTAATTGTTAATTATAACGTGTTAACGTTGTTCAAGTCAGCAAAAGCTTGCTCAAGTCTTGTATTGAATGTTACTTCACCTTCACGTATCCATTTTCTTGGGTCATAATACTTTTTGTTTGGAGCATCAGGACCAGTTGGGTTACCAATTTGTGTTTTTAAATAATCAATATTGTTTACCATGAAATCACGAATTCCTTCAGTGAAAGCAAATTGTAAATCAGTGTCAATGTTCATTTTAACTACTCCGTAGCTAATTCCTTCTCTGATTTCTTCTAATGTAGAACCAGAACCTCCGTGGAATACGAAATCAACAGGATTGTGTCCAGTATTGAATTTTTGTTGAACGTAATCTTGAGAGTTTTTTAAGATTTTTGGAGTTAATTTTACGTTTCCTGGTTTGTAAACACCGTGTACGTTTCCAAAAGCTGCAGCGATTGTAAATCTAGGACTTACCTTAGAAAGTTCTTCGTAAGCATAAGCTACTTCTTCTGGTTGTGTGTATAATTTTGAGCTGTCAACATCAGAGTTGTCTACACCATCTTCCTCACCTCCAGTGATTCCTAGTTCGATTTCTAATGTCATACCAATTTTGCTCATTCTTTCTAGGTATGTTTTGCAAATTTCGATATTTTCTTCGATTGGCTCTTCTGATAAGTCAATCATGTGAGAACTGAATAAAGATTTTCCTGTAGCAGCAAAGTGCTCTTCAGATGCATCTAATAAACCATCGATCCAAGGTAATAATTTTTTTGCACAGTGGTCAGTATGTAAAATTACAGTAGCTCCGTATGCTTCTGCTAAGGTATGGATACTTTTTGCACCTGCAATTGCACCTGCAATAGCTGCTTTTTCACCTGCATTAGAAAGTCCTTTACCTGCATTAAATTGAGCTCCACCATTTGAAAATTGGATAATAACTGGTGCATTTAATTTTGCAGCTGTTTCAAGTACACCATTAATTGTATTTGATCCTGTAACATTTACAGCTGGAAGTGCAAAACCTTTTTCTTTTGCATAATTAAAGATTTCTTGAACCTGATCACCAGTTGCTACACCTGCTTTTATGTTGTGTGCCATTTTGTTTTTGTTTTTGTGTTAGATTTTAGATTTTTTGTTTAAGTTCGCAAAAATAAGAATTAATTAGCATTAGAAAGGATAATTTATTCCAAAATTTAAAACTGAATGTGCGAAATTATAATCTCTAAACCATTTTTTTCCAGATTCATCCGCAGGATTGAAGGTTTTAAATCCAAAATCAAATCGGACAACAAAGAAATTTAAATCGTATCTAAGTCCAAATCCAGAGCCTAATGCCAGATCTTTTAAACTGGACAAATTGTTAAAAGTTGCTTTTTCGTCAGTTACATTATCAAATACATTCCAGATGTTTCCTGCATCGGCAAATAAAGCTCCTTTTAAGTCTCCAAGAATTTTAAATCGATATTCAGCACTAAGCGCAATTTTCATGTTTGCTTCATTGAAATCCAATAAGGATTCTGTTTTTCCAGGTCCTAAACTATAGGGTTGCCAAGCTCTGTTGTCATTTGATCCTCCTGCAAAATAACTTCTTGAGAAGGGAATGTAATCTGAATTTCCAAAAGGGACAGCAATTCCAAAAAAGCTTCGAAAGGCAAACACATTTTGTCTGGATAAATCCCAATGTTTGATGTAATCAAATTCGGCTTTTCCATATTCTGAATATTCTAAGTTGAAAATTTTATAATTTCCAGCATTGTTTTTATTTAATCCAATTGTTTTTGAAATCAAGGAAAGTAAAGAACCTGCCGATTCTATTTTGGCCTTAAACTGATAAAAATTGTTGTCTTTTAGATCTTTTTTGGTCGTTTTTGAAAATGTAAAACTTGAAGCCAATATAAAATTATCTTCGCTTAGTCGTTCTCTTCTTTCAGTAATACTTAAAACTTCTTTGTAAGCGGGGTCTTGGGGAGTTAAATTAGTATTCAGAGTCAAGGCATCGTTTGTGAATCCAATTGTACCTTTGTCAATAATTAAATTGTTGTTAGCATCTACATAATTTGGATTGATATTGTAGGTTTTTGCAATTTCATTTAAGGCATTGTACGAAGAACTATATACGTTAAAGTAATTTAATGGATTCAGATTACGAACATATTGGATATTGAACAAATCAAATCTAGAGGTGTTGTTTTGTTTTGGATTCCAGTTATACGTAAAAATTCCAGTGAAATTTTCTTTATCAAGTCCAATATTTTTTTGCGAAGTATAACCAATTCCTATTTGTGTGGAAGGAATCATGCTTTTAGGGATGATTTTTTCGGTAGAAAAAGGGAAAAATATTCTAGGAAAATTTAATTTCATATCCACACCATATTCAGAAACATTGAAGAATTGGTTATTGGGGTTGGCTAAGTCTTTTGAGGAACCTACATTGGCTCTGGCCGATATTTCTAAAGTTTCAGCACCATTAAAAATATTTCTAATGGTTAATGCTGGGGTAAATGAGATACCAAAATCTTGTATGTTCGAATGGGTAAAATCAGAAGAAGCTTGAAAGCTGTATTTCTTTCTAGGAGTAAGATATATTTTTGCTATTAAAGAATTGTTTAATGTGTCTTTTTTGACAATTTCGTATTGGATACTTGGAGCATTAAAAATTTTTAAATTGCTCAAGTATCTTGATGTAAGTACGGTTCTGTAATCGGCAAATAGATTTCCTTTGTTTATAAAAATGGCATCTGTAATTGCTTTAGGGCGGTATTTAATTTTTTCAATTCCGTATAATTTGAAATTCTCGTAGCTAATACTATCGGTTATGTTTTGCTTATTTGTGTTGGGTTTAAAGTCGGTGTAAATGGCAACATCACTTATTTTATAAAGTTTATAAGGTTCCGTTTTGGTCGAATCTTTGTCTTGGTAACTGTTATTTCCTATTTTAATATTCACATTGGCTTTGTTTTTTTTGCCAATAGTATCTATGTCGTATACAATAGAGGTTGGTTGAAAATAATAAGCTCCGTGATTTCTGAAATAGTTAGAAAGACGGTTTTTTTCATCCGAAAAATCGATCGTTTTAAATTGGTTCCCAGGTTTAATTAATGGATTTTCTTTTGCTGTTTTGTATAAGGAATCTAGTTGTGGCGAACTAATAGTAGCCGTTATTGTATCCAACAAATAGGCGTTGTTAGTTGTGATTTCGTATTCAATTTTTCCTCTTTTAGGTTTTATGGTATCGTGTTTAGAATTGACTACCACATCAAAATAACCATTATTGAAATAATAATATTTAAGTCTCGCTACCGATTTCTTTGTTTTTGTAGAATCAATAATGACAGGTGGTTCCCCCGTTTTTTTTAAAAAATCATGAATACCGTGATACCAAAAGGATTTGCCAAGGCGATCCACTTGTTTGGCTGATAGCCATTTGGATTTTCTTTCGTATTTACCAGGATTGTTAGTGAATTTTGCTTGGTATGTCGAGTCAGGATTTAGATTAGCTAAATTATAGAGATTTAATCGTAAGCGAAAGCCTAATAAGGTGCTGTTAGGTTTTTGGTATAATTGTTCGTGAATATCTTCGTTGTTGGTTTTCTTGCCATTTACTGCAATTTGAGTACTTGCAAGAAGTTGTTTTCCTTTTGGAACTCTTTTTTCTGCGTTACAAGCAGCTATAATTATTCCTATTAGAATAAATAATGATATTTTTGCTGAAATTTTTTTCAAGACGTCTAAAATATTTAATTCAAAAGTACATATTTTTATGGTTAGTAAAAACCAAATAAAACTAATAACTAGTTTACAGCAAAAAAAGTATAGGATTATCAATCAAATGTTTTTTGCAGAAGGTGTAAAAGTGATTCAAGAACTTTTGAATTCTAATTTCGAATTAGAACATTTGTATACTACCCAGTATGATTTTGAGGACGTTTTAGGTAAAAAAAAATCCTTAATACACGAAACCGATTTGAAAAAAATCAGTGCTTTAGCTACACCTAATAGCTGTTTGGCATTGTTTAAAATTCCAGAAGAAAAAACAATTATCGAATCCGGTTTAATAATTGCGTTGGATGATGTGAGAGACCCAGGTAACTTAGGGACTATATTACGTCTATGTGATTGGTACGGAGTAGAACAAGTAATTTGTTCTAAGGAGTCGGTTGATATTTACAATCCAAAAGTAGTTCAGGCAACAATGGGATCTATAAGTAGGGTAAATGTAACTTATGTGGATTTAGAAGCATACATTTCTCAAACGAATTTAAAAGTTTACGGCACTTTTATGGAGGGAGAAAATATATATAAATCTTCCCTTCCTCAAGAAGGAATTATTGTTATGGGAAATGAAGCTAATGGTATTTCAGAAGAAATTGAAGCTTTAATAAAAAACCGTATTACTATTCCTCGTTTTGGGAAATTACAAAAGGCAGAAAGTTTAAATGTTGCCACTGCAACGGGTATAATTTTGAGTGAATTTAAGCGAAATCTGGCTTAAATTTTTTTTAATGGAAAGTAAAATTAATAAAGACGGCTCTTGTTTTTAATGATTCGATATTTCCTGTCCAAGGGCTATTAGGGTCATTATCACGGATAAGTTCGTCTTTAAGGCTGAAACAGCCACGAATAGAAGGGGAAAAGATAAAGTATTCAGAGAAGATGTCGATTCCAAAACCCAACTCGTAATTCGTACTCCATGGTTTTACTCTGAATTTTTGTTGGAGATTATCGTCTTTGGATTTTGAGTTGGAAGATAAATTTAGAGTAGTAGACAATCCACCTACAATATAGGGACGAATGTTCCCAGTTCTTACAGAGGAAAATTTGAGTAATAAAGGAAAATGAATATAAGTACTGTTTACGTCGCGTACTGCGTCAATTTCTCTTTCAAAATCTGGAAAATATAAGGTTCTTTTAGTGTAATATAATCCGGGTTCAAAACGAAGGTTTACGTGTTCTTGAAGTTTTAAATCAGCTACAACTCCTACATTGAAACCGGTGCTTTTTTTTACTTGGATGTCTGGACTTACCGTTTTGTAATCGAACTTAAAATCAAAAGAACTAAACCCTAAATAATAGCCAAAATACAGTCGTTGTTTTTGAAAATTTTCTAAATTGATAATAGGATCTTTACTAAACATTCCTTTAGTTTGCGACTGTCCTAAAGTGAATATTAATAAGAAAGTAAAGGCAATTATCTTTTTCATGACCGGGAAAGTTTATTTTTTGGATGCAACATAAATGGTGGCAACCCCAAAAGTTTGTGGCATTGCTTTTACATCTATAAACCCTGTTTTTCTTAAAATATTGTTTAAAGCTTCACCATAAGGAAAAGCAGCCGCCGATTCGGATAGGTATCCATAGGCAACGTTGTCTTTAGAAAATAATTTCCCGATGATTGGTAAAATGTTTTTGCTGTAAAAATTGTAACCTTGTTTGTAAGGTGTTTTTTCAGGAACTGAGGTTTCTAGAATAACAAAAGTTCCGTTAGGCTTTAAAACTCTTAATATTTCTGCTAAACCTTTTTCTAAGTTTTCAAAGTTACGTACACCAAAAGCAACAGTAATGGCATCAAAGTAATTGTCTTCAAAAGGAATACTTTCGGAATCTCCCAAAATCATTTCGATACGTTCAGAAAGATTTTTTTGCGCAATTTTTTTATTCCCACGTCTAACATTCCTTCCGAAATGTCTAATCCTGTTATTTTTTTGGCATTGGTTTGTGCCATTAAAATAGCTAAGTCTCCTGTGCCAGTTGCAATGTCTAAAATAGTTTCTGGTTTATTTTTATTGATGATTTTGAGTACTTTTTTTCTCCATTTAACATCAATTCCAAATGAGATAACTCGATTTAAATTATCGTAGTTGCCAGAAATGGTATCAAACATTTTGGCGACTTGTTCTTTTTTGCCTAAGGTAGAATCTTTATATGGGGTGATATTTTTGTCCATTTTTTAAATTTTAGCAAATATACTATAATGCCTTTTAAAATGTTCTGGTATTTTGAAATTCAATTTTGGTTTGGTTTTTTTTATTTTTTGAAAAATCACCAAAAGTGGGTATTGTATGACAATTTTTTTATATTGAAATTTACAACCTGAATTACTTATCATGATTAATAGAGAATTACTTATTCAACTCGGATGGCTGTTTTTTGCGTTGGCAATTTCATTTGTTCTTGTTATTTATTTTGACGGCTCTTCTTTAATAAGAGGTAGAGACTTTATTGAAACGCAAAATACGTTCTTAGGATTAAATTTGTTTTTGGAAATTTTAATTTTCACCTCCTTTAGTATCTTTGTGGTATTTGGTATTAAAGGGGTTTTCGAGATTTTTTCTCGAAAAATTGCAAATAATATTATTCTTATTTCGGGTATGAGTTTATTATTTGTCAATTTATTGTTGTTATGTCAAATTGTTTTTCAAGACTAGAATAGTTTCAAATTAATTTTAAAGTGATTCAAAGTAAAAAAACACCTCTACTGAGGTGTTTTTTCTTTTTTAATATAGGTTTCAAATGTGAAATCGTACAAATGTTTTTCATCTTTAGTTTGAAATTCGCTATTAGTTAGTTCCCATTCATTTTTATTTATTTCAGGAAAAAAAGCATCTGCTTCAAAAGTGTGGTGTACAACAGTCAATTCAATTTTATCGGCAAATGGTAGGCTTAAATTGTAAATTTCGCCACCTCCTATGATAAATGATTCTTCGTTTTTAGGGCAAATTTCAATAGCTTTTTCGATACTGTTTACAACGATACAGCCCTCTGCTTCATATCCCTTTTGTCTTGTAATAATAACATGGGTTCTATTTGGTAGGGGTTTAGGGAAACTTTCAAATGTTTTTCTACCCATTATAATGTAGTGTCCTGTTGTGAGGCTTTTAAATCGTTTAAAATCGTTTGGTAAATGCCAAACTAGCTGGTTGTCTTTTCCAAGTGCCCTGTTTTCGGCAGCAGCAGCGATCATTGTAATCATTCGTTTTTAATTAGTAGGGTTTTCTTCGTTTAGGTTGTTGCTCAATTCTTCAATTTTCTTTTTTTGTAAATCGACTAAGCGGTCAATTTGTTCTCTTTCCCAGTTTTTATCCATGAATCGATCAGTGATAAATACTTTTATGAAATGCAAAATAAATAAAAACAACCAAGCTGTAATAAGCCAAATGTGCCAACTTGCGTTTTCGTTGAAGTGAAAAACGGTTGTGGCTACAAATAAAAATAGGCTAGCTAAAAACAATAAAACAAAATGAAAATAAACTCTTTTTTTCTGTTTTATACGTTTTCTAGCGTACTCGTATAATTCATGTTGTTCGGTTTTCATAGGGAGCTGTTTTTTTGTTTATAAAGATAAAATTTAATTTCTAAATGTTGATTTGTGTGGGAAATTATTTGTATTTCATTCTTTCTTTTTTTGTTAATTAGGAAAAATACCAAAGATAAATTATAAAATTGATTTGTTTTTAACACTTTATTATGTTTTGTCTTAAAAGTTCATTCAAGGTGTTTAAACTTCAAAATAAAATGACTTACTTTGTTACAGAAATCTAAAAATGAAACAGTTATGTCGATTAAAAAACAGTTTGTAAAGTCAAAACCAGTTTGTAAAGTTACGTTTTCAATAGAGGCTAAGGAAGCTACAAGTGCTGCTGTAGTAGGTGATTTTAACAATTGGAATCCTGAAGAAGGTGCTTTAAGTAAATTGAAAAACGGTACTTTTAAAGGTGTTTTTGATTTGGATAAAGATGCAACTTATGAATTCAAATATCTGATTGACGGAGAATATATAAACGAAACAGAAGCAGACTCATTTAAGTGGAATGAATTTGCAGGGGCTGAAAATAGCGTTTTAGAGGTTTAATCTAAAACGCTTTTTTTTTGTTTATACTGCCACGTTGCCTTTAATGGTCTCGTGAGGTTCATAGCCTACGAGAGTGAAGTCGTCATAGTCAAAATCAAAAATGTTTTTTATCTCAGGATTTAAAATCATTTTTGGTAATGGCCTAGGCTTACGTGATAATTGTAGTTCGATTTGATCAAAGTGATTGTTGTATATGTGTGCGTCACCGAACGTATGGATGAATTCTCCTGGTTCTAAGTCGCATACTTGTGCTATCATCATCGTTAGCAAAGCGTAAGAAGCAATATTAAACGGAACACCTAAGAAAATGTCGGCACTTCTTTGGTATAATTGGCAGGATAATTTTCCGTTAGCTACATAAAATTGGAAGAAAGCATGACAAGGCGGCAAAGCGGCTTTGTTGTTAGCTACATTTTCTTCGAATGATTTGGATGTGTCTGGTAATACTGATGGGTTCCAAGCCGAAACAAGCATTCTTCGGCTGTTGGGATTGGTTTTTAATTCTTGTATTAGATCGGAAATTTGATCAATTTCTTCACTGTTCCAATTACGCCATTGATGTCCGTATACTGGACCCAAATCTCCATTTTTATCTGCCCAAGCATCCCAAATTTTTACATTGTGTTCTTTAAGGTAGGCTATGTTAGTGTCGCCTTTTAGAAACCAAAGCAATTCGTAAATGATTGATTTAAGATGAAGTTTTTTAGTAGTTACCATAGGGAAACCTTCGCTTAAATCAAAACGCATTTGGTAACCAAAAACACTTTTGGTTCCCGTTCCTGTTCGATCGCCTTTTTGGCAACCATTTTCCATTACATGTTTTACTAAATCTAGATATTGCTTCATTGGGATATGTTGATTTATGCAAATTGTTATACTATAGCACTCAAAAATAGCACTTAAATTAGGATTCTCTTTTTGAAATTTCGTCTCTTATTTTTGCTGCTTTTTCGTAATCTTCTTGTTCAACAGCTTGAATTAATAAGTCATTTAATTCTTGTAAGCTATATTTTATATAAGTTCTGCCGCTTTCTGCTTCAGCCGAAAAAGATTCCGGATTAGAAATGACATCTTCCATTGGTTGGTTTTCTTTGTCTGAATCAGTTGGGCTTGTTTTTAAATAAATACCTGCTTTATCTAAAATGTTTTTATATGTAAAAATTGGCGCATTGAATCGTAAAGCTAAAGCAATTGCATCAGAAGTTCTGGCATCGATTATTTCTTCGATTTTATCTCTTTCGCAAATAATACTAGAGTAAAAAACACCATCTACTAATTTGTGTATGATTACTTGTTTAACTACGATATCAAATCGCTCAGCAAAATTTTTGAATAAATCATGAGTTAGTGGACGTGGCGGTTTTATTTCTTTTTCTAAAGCAATTGCAATAGATTGAGCTTCAAAAGCACCTATTACTATAGGTAGTTTTCTCTCGCCGTCTACTTCATTCAAAATCAAAGCGTAGGCCCCATTTTGTGTTTGGCTGTATGAAATTCCTTTTATGGATAATTTTACTAAGCTCATAATTGTTGAAATGAAAAATGTAGTTTTGGTTTTTAGTTTTAGGTTGCAATATTAATTAAAAATTCTGCCAATAAGCAAAGATACGATTATCTTATTTTATTAGGCAGAATTATATTATTGTTTAGCTTGTAAGCTTAATTGTTTTGTGACTTATACGTTTTTAATTTTTCAATTAATCTTGGTACAACATCAAAAGCATCACCCACGATTCCGTAATCTGCAACCTTAAAGAAAGGCGCTTCGGCATCGGTATTGATTACTACTTTTACTTTAGAAGCATTGATTCCGGCAATATGTTGAATCGCTCCAGAAATTCCAATCGCAATATATAAATTAGTAGCAACTGGTTTTCCTGTTTGTCCTACGTGTTCAGCGTGTGGTCTCCAACCTAAATCGGATACAGGTTTAGAACAAGCAGTCGCCGCACCAAGAACTGCAGCTAAATCTTCAATTAATCCCCAGTTTTCAGGCCCCTTTAATCCGCGTCCTCCTGATACTACAATTTCAGCATCTGCAATAGAAACTTTTCCAGATGATTTTTCAACAGATTCTACTTTAATACCAAAGTCATTATCGCCAATTATCGGATTGAAAATTTCTTCGGTTAATGTGGATTCGTTTTCAAAAATACCGAATGAGTTTTTTGCTAAACCAATCACTTTTACATCAGTATTGATTTCAGTTATATTGAATGCTTTGTTTGAAAATGCATTTCTTTTTACTTGAAAAGGAGCGGTACTAACCGGTAATGCAACTACATTAGAAGCGTAACCTGCATCTAAGTTTACAGCTACCAATGGAGAAAGATAAATACTATCGGTGCTTGATGATAGAATTACCAGTTTAGTGTTTTCCTGTTGAGCAGCTTGTTTGATAACATCTGCGTAAGCTTTTGCGTTAAATTGATTCAGTTTGTTATTAGCTACTTTTAAAACTTTGTCAACTCCGTATTTTGCTAATTCCGAATTGTTATCGTTATTAATGGTCAAAGCAGTTACAGTTGTTCCTAATGATTCGGCTACTTTTTTAGCATAAGATGCGATTTCAAAAGCTACTTTTTTAAATTTTCCTTCGGCCGATTCGGCATATATTAATATTGACATGATGATTTATGATTTTAGATTAACGATTTGTGATTTTAGATTTTAATTAAAGTGTTGAATTGGATTTTGTTTTGCATATCTGCAGTCAAAAATCTTCATTCAGTAATCTTAAATCACTTTGGCCTCGTTGTGTAATAAGTTAATTAATTCATCTAAATTGTCAGCTGAAATCATTTTTACAGCCGATTTTGGAGCTGGTTTTTCAAATTTAATTGCTTTAGTATTTGTAGATGCTTCAGTTGCTTCAATTACATTTAGCGGTTTAGTTCTCGCAGTCATAATTCCTCTCATGTTAGGAATTCGTAAGTCTTTTTCTTCAACGATTCCTTTTTGACCACCAATAATTAAAGGTAAAGAAGTGCTAACGGTTTCTTTTCCGCCGTCGATTTCACGTACAGCAGTTACATTTGTTCCGTCAACTTTAACATCAATACAGGAGTTTAAAAAATTGTATCCTAAAATACCAGCTGTCATTCCAGGAACCATCCCTCCGTTATAATCTAATGATTCTTTTCCAGCAATAACTAAGTCGTATCCTCCTGATTGTATTACTTGAGCTAATTGTTTCGCTACAAAAAAACCATCAGTAGGAGTCGCGTTGATACGGATGGCATCATTGGCTCCAATAGCAAGTGCTTTTCTTAATGTAGGTTCGGTTTCCGGACCTCCAACATTTACTACTGTTACAGTAGCGCCTTGTTGTTCTTGGAACCAAATAGCACGTGTCAATCCAAATTCGTCATTAGGATTGATTACATATTGAACACCGTTAGTGTCAAATTCAGTATCACCGTTTGTAAAATTAATTTTAGAGGTAGTATCAGGAACATGACTGATGCAAACTAGTATTTTCATGTTTTGAAGATTTTATGTGTTTTTTGAAGATTGAGTTACAAAATTAGAACAATATTTCGAATATTTTGGCATTGAATAGGTACTTAAGGAGATTCGTATAATAATTTAGTCTTTTTGTTAGGAATATAGGAAGTTAAATTGCAAGATATTCACATACGAATCCTAAGATGTTAGAATTTAAGGTGGATTATTTAGGTTAAATTGTGTTTTAAATGGTTTAAAATATTTATTTTTGCTCTTTTGAAAATTATATACATACTATATCTAATATGAGAACGATACAATTTAGAGAGGCCATTTGCGAAGCGATGAGTGAAGAAATGCGTCGTGATGAGTCCATTTATTTAATGGGTGAGGAAGTTGCTGAGTACAATGGAGCTTATAAAGCATCTAAAGGAATGCTTGCTGAATTTGGAGAAAAAAGAGTTATTGATACTCCAATTGCAGAGTTAGGTTTTTCGGGAATTGCTGTAGGTTCAGCAATGAATGGTTGCCGACCAATTGTAGAATATATGACTTTCAACTTCTGTTTAGTTGGTATTGATCAAATTATTAATAATGCTGCTAAAATGCGTCAAATGACAGGGGGACAATTTAATGTGCCAATCGTTTTTCGTGGACCAACTGCTTCTGCAGGTCAATTAGGAGCTACACACTCTCAAGCTTTAGAGAACTGGTTTGCAAATACTCCAGGTTTAAAAGTTATTGTTCCGTCAACTCCTTATGATGCTAAAGGTTTATTGAAAGCGGCTATTCGTGATAATGACCCAGTAATTTTCATGGAATCTGAGCAAATGTATGGTGATAAAGGAGAAGTGCCAGATGGAGAATATGTAATTCCTATTGGAGTTGCTGATATCAAAAGAGAAGGAACAGATGTAACAATTGTTTCTTTTGGAAAAATCATTAAAGAAGCATTTATTGCAGCTGATGAATTAGCTAAAGAAGGTATTTCATGTGAAATTATCGACTTAAGAACAGTTCGTCCTATGGATAAAGACGCTATTTTGAAATCGGTTAAAAAAACGAATCGTTTGGTAATTCTTGAAGAAGCTTGGCCAGTGGCTAGTATTTCTTCTGAGATTACTTATATCGTTCAAGAACAAGCATTCGATTTCTTAGACGCGCCAATTCAAAGAATCACTACAGCTGATACTCCAGCACCATATTCACCAGTGTTGTTGAAAGAATGGTTGCCAAATGCATCTGATGTAATCAAAGCTGTTAAAAAAGTAATGTATAAATAATACATAACAAACACTATTAAGGCTTCATCTTACGTTTAGTTTGATGAAGCTTTTTTTTAAAATTTACTGTATGAGTAAAAAATATCTTTTTTTAGTAATTATTTTTATTGTGTCTTTGTTTTCTACACTTTTTGCTCAAACAAAAGTGAGCGGAATGGTTCTAGATAAATCAAATCAGCCTGTCCCTTATGCAAATATTGTGTTTAAAGGTTCAAATCAAGGGGTTATGTCTAATGAAGACGGGCGTTTTTATATCGAATCTCCTCAAACTTATGATGTTTTGTTGATTACATCTGTAGGCTTTTCAGATAAAGAAATTACTTTGGAAAAAGCAGTAAATTATAATTTTACGGTTGTTCTGAAAGATGCAGAGGCGTTAAAGGAGGTAGTGGTTTTTACAGGTAAAACTTCTAAAAAAAACAATCCCGCTCTTGATATTCTTAGGAAAATTTGGGAAAGAAAACGTAAAAATGGCTTGTATCTGTTTGATCAATATCAAATGGAAAAATATGAGAAGGTTGAATTTGATATGAATACCATTGATAGTGCTTTTATGAAAAGCAAGCTTTTCAAAGGAATGGAGTTTGTTTTTAAGCATGTTGATACTTCAAGGGTAACTGGGAAGACCTATCTCCCTATTTTTATTAACGAATCATTATCGGATGTATATGGTAATAATAAGTTGGGAAAGGTAAAAGAGAAATTGAAAGCCAATAAAAATTCTGGATTTAGCGATAATCAACAAATATTATCTTTTGTAAAAGACTTGTATTCTAATTATGATATTTACAATAATCACATGACTTTTTTTGATAAGAGTTTTACGAGTCCTTTGTCAAAAACAGGTATTGATACCTATAATTATGTCTTGCGTGATAGTGCTTTCATCAATAAGAAATGGTGTTACAATATTTTGTTTTATCCTCGTCGTAAAAACGAACTTACTTTTAAAGGGGATTTTTGGGTTAATGACACCACTTTTGCCATCAAGAAAATTAATATGGCTGTAACTAAAAGTGCCAATATTAACTGGGTAAAAGATATTTATATCGAACAAGAATTTGAAGTTCAAAACGATTCGGTTTTTTTATTGACACGTGACCACATGATGTCGGATTTTGCCTTGAATAAAAAAGAAGAGTCTAAAGGGGTTTATGGTAAACGTACCACATTGTATCAAAATCATCAATTTAATGTAGAGAAACCAGTAGCTTTTTATAAAGAAGAAGTCAATTACATCGATAATGAAGTCTATAATCGAGATGAAAAATACTGGGAGGAGAATCGATTTGAAAATCTAAATAAAGATGAAAAAGGTATATACAAAATGTTAGAAACCTTGCAAACGGTCAAGAAATTTAAGAAGTTGTATAATTTGGTTTCCATTTTAGGAAGTGGTTATATCCAATTTGGACATTTTGATTATGGGCCTATTTTTTCAACTTTTGGATACAATGAAGTTGAAGGTGTTCGTATTCGAACAGGAGGTCGAACCTATTTTGGCCCAAACGACACTTGGAGACTTCAAGGCTATACGGCTTATGGATTTGATGATAATAAATTCAAATATGGTTTGTCAGGAAAATGGATGGTTGATAAGAAAAACAGAATCATTCTTTCAGGAGGTAATCGACGTGATGTCGAGCAAATTGGGGCGAGCTTGACTACTACCAATGATGTTTTGGGGCGAAGTTTTGCTTCTTCCTCTTTGTTTAATACAAGTAGTAATGGAAAATTGACCAATATCAACTTGTCTAATTTTGCTGTTGAAATGGAACCCGTAAAAAACCTGACCTTTCAATTAGGGTTTTCTTATAGAACATTAGAATCAGCGTCTAATACATTTAGCTTGGATTATTATACAGATGCTACTTATACTACAACAAGAAAGGATGTAAAACAATCAGAAGCTAATGTACAGGTTGAATTTAGCCCAAATCGAAAAATGATTGGTTTCGGGGTAGAAAGAAATGTAGTTGATAGTCCGTTCAGTCGATTTTATGTGAATTATAGTCATGGATTTAAAGGTTTATTAGATAGTGATTTTGACTATGATAAATTGCAATTGTATTATAAACAACCAATAATTATTGGTCCATTAGGACGAACCAATATTACTTTAGAATTAGGTAAAACCTTTGGAACAATTCCTTTAGGTTTAATGAGTGTGATACCAGGAAATCAATCTTATTTTACGATAGAAAATACATTTAGTAATCTTAATTTTTACGAATTTATCTCGGATCAATATGCTACGATGCAGTGGGAACACAATTTACAAGGAAGATTATTTGCTCGAATTCCTTTTATGCGAAAATTAAATTGGAGAGAGATTATTGGTGCCAGAGGAGTGTATGGAACTATTACCGATGCTAATCGTGCCATTAATGCTTCGGGATTGAATTATACAGCACCGGAAAATGTGTATTGGGAATATAGTGCTGGTATTGGGAATATTTTCAAGGTTTTCCGAATTGATTTTACTTGGAGAGGTAATTATTTGAATGCACCCGATGCGCAACGTTTTTCTGTAAAAGGCGCCTTTGGTTTTTATTTCTAAACTAATAAATAGGATTAAAAGTTTTGAGTATCTTTTAGATAGAAATATTTTGTTATAAAAGACTATTTAAATTACTTTTGTGCCCAAATTAAATCAACTTAAGATAATTAAAATGACTGCAGACAAAATAAACACTTTCGATGTACTTATCGAAATACCAAGAGGAAGTAGAAATAAGTACGAGTATGATTTTGAAATCAAAAGAATGCGTTTTGATAGAATGTTATTCTCTTCAATGATGTACCCTGCTGATTACGGATTTATTCCTGAAACTTTAGCTTTAGATGGAGATCCATTAGATGTTTTGGTTTTAGTTAATGAGCCTACTTTTCCTGGTTGTGTTATGGAAGTGAAACCTATCGGTGTTTTCCATATGGCTGATGATAAAGGACCAGATGAGAAAATTGTTTGTGTACCTGTTTCTGACCCAATTTGGAATAAATTAAATGATTTGTCAGATGTTAATCCTCACTTATTAAAAGAAATCGAGCACTTCTTCCAAGTATACAAGGATCTTGAAAATAAACAAGTAGATGTTGAAGGTTGGGGAGATTTAAGTGAAGCAAAAACAATCATCAAAGAATGTACAGATCGTTTCAATGCAATTGAAAACAAACCAGAAGGATTATTTAGTATTAAATAATTTAAGTTTATAAAAATGTAAAAAAAGCAATATTCGGTCAGAATATTGCTTTTTTTGTTTAAATTCGTTTGTATAGTATTGATTATTAACCTTAACCAAAACGAATTTATGAATACAATTATGATTTGGATGCCAGTGATTATGGCATTAGTTGGATTGGCTTTTATGTTTTACAAAAGAGCTTGGGTTTTAAAACAAGATGCCGGAGATGGTAAAATGGCGGCTATTTCGGATTATATTTACGAAGGAGCCTTAGCCTTTCTCAAAGCAGAGTACAGGTTGCTCTCTGTTTTTGTTTTATTAGCCAGTATTGTTTTAGCAGCTATTACTTTTTTGCCAGGTGTTAAAACGCATTTATTAATTGTAATCGCCTTCGTTGTTGGTGCATTCTTTTCTGCTTTAGCTGGAAATATGGGAATGAAGATAGCAACAAAAACGAACGTAAGGACTACTCAGGCGGCTCGTAGTAGTTTGCCTCAGGCGTTAAAGGTTTCTTTTGGAGGAGGAACCGTAATGGGGTTAGGTGTTGCTGGATTGGCAGTATTAGGTTTGACTTCTTTTTTATTTTCTTTTTTCATTTTTTCATGGATGGCTCATGGACTTCTACCGAAGATATGACGGTAGTTCTTGAAACACTGGCAGGTTTTTCATTAGGAGCCGAATCGATTGCTTTGTTCGCTAGAGTAGGTGGGGGAATTTATACTAAAGCTGCCGATGTAGGTGCTGATTTAGTAGGTAAAGTAGAAGCGGGAATTCCAGAGGATGATCCACGTAATCCTGCAACAATTGCTGATAATGTAGGGGATAATGTGGGCGATGTGGCCGGAATGGGAGCTGATTTATTTGGTTCTTATGTGGCTACAGTACTGGCAGCAATGGTTTTGGGAAATTATGTTATTAAAGACATGGGTGGAATTATTCAAGATGCATTTGGTGGTATAGGTCCAATTTTGTTACCTATGGCTATAGCTGGTTTTGGAATATTGTTTTCAATCATAGGAACGATGTTGGTTAAAATCTCAAGTGATGATGCAAAAGAATCTCAAGTGCAAAAAGCTTTGAATATTGGAAATTGGGTTTCAATTGTTCTTACAGCTGTTTCTTGTTTTTTCTTGGTTCAATATATGCTTCCTGAAGTTATGACTATGGAGTATTTTGGTGAAGGTGCTCAAGAAATTTCATCAATGCGTGTTTTTTATGCTACTATAATTGGTTTGTTTGTTGGTGGAGCAATCTCTTCTGTCACAGAATATTATACGGGATTGGGGACGAAGCCCGTTCTAGCAATTGTTCAAAAATCATCTACAGGAGCAGGGACTAATGTGATTGCAGGTTTAGCAACAGGAATGATTTCGACCTTTCCAACCGTTTTATTGTTTGGTGCGGCGATATGGTCAACCTATGCTTTGGCTGGTTTTTATGGAGTTGCTTTAGCGGCCTCAGCAATGATGGCTACTACAGCTATGCAATTGGCAATTGATGCATTTGGACCAATTTCAGATAATGCTGGAGGAATTGCTGAAATGAGCGAATTACCAAAAGAAGTTCGTACTAGAACAGATATCTTAGATTCAGTAGGAAATACAACTGCAGCTACGGGAAAAGGATTTGCGATTGCTTCGGCTGCATTAACATCTTTGGCACTGTTTGCTGCTTATGTGACTTTTACAGGAATTGATGGGATTAATATTTTTAAAGCACCTGTTTTAGCCATGTTGTTTGTTGGCGGAATGATTCCTGTAGTTTTTTCTGCATTGGCGATGAATTCTGTTGGTAAAGCAGCCATGGATATGGTGTATGAAGTGCGTCGTCAGTTTAAAGAAATACCAGGTATCATGGAAGGAACAGCAAAACCGGAGTATGCGAAATGCGTTGATATTTCAACCAAAGCGGCTTTGCGCGAAATGATGTTGCCGGGAGTTTTAACCATTGGTTTTCCTATTGCAATTGTTTTACTTGGAAAATTAGTTTATACTGATAATAATCAGTTGATTGCTGAAATGCTTGGAGGTTACATGGCGGGTGTAACGGTTTCAGGTGTGCTTTGGGCTGTTTTTCAAAACAATGCTGGAGGTGCTTGGGATAATGCGAAAAAGTCATTTGAAGCGGGTGTAATGATTAATGGCGAGATGACTTATAAAGGTTCAGATGCGCATAAAGCGGCAGTGACAGGTGATACCGTGGGTGATCCATTTAAAGATACTTCTGGACCTTCGATGAATATTTTAATCAAGCTAACTTGTTTAATTGGTTTGGTAATTGCGCCAATATTAGGAAATGGAAGTACAACGCATACTGGGAAAAATAGGCATATCATGGAAATGAATTCTTGTCATATGGGTATTCATGGTGGGAATCATATGTTGATGGGAAAATGTGATATGTCAATATGTGCAAAAATGACTAAAGACGAATGTGCAAAAATCTGTGATGAAAAGGGATGTACGCCAGAAGAAAAAAAGGCTTGTTTATCACATTATGACAGCAACGGAAAGTTTGTTGCTCCATCTAATTCTGTAAAAAAAGAATGTTGTGCTCACAAAAAATAAATTATGTTAATAATAAAAAATGCCTCGCAATTGCGAGGCATTTTTTGTCTGTATATTATAGGATTAAAACAATCCGTTTAATTCGGCATTGATTCTTTCGATGATGTTTCCTAAGTCTTCAGGGTTGTCCACAAAGTTTATTTTGTCTACATCTATTATTAATAGTTTTCCTCTGTTGTACGTTTGAATCCAAGCTTCATAGCGCTCGTTCAAACGGCTTAGATAGTCAATTGAAATAGAGTTTTCGTATTCGCGTCCACGTTTGTGGATTTGTCCTACTAAATTTGGAATAGAACTTCTTAGGTATATCAATAAATCGGGAGCTTTAACTGTAGATTCCATTAATTCGAAAAGAGAAGAATAGTTTTGGAAATCACGAGTAGTCATTAGTCCCATTGCATAAAGATTAGGAGCAAAAATATGGGCGTCTTCATAGATGGTTCGGTCTTGGATTACTTTTTTCCGCTTTCGCGAATTTGCATCACTTGACGAAAACGACTATTCAAGAAATAAATTTGTAGATTAAAAGACCAGCGTTCCATCTGGTGGTAAAAATCATCCAGATAAGGGTTGTCTACTACGTCCTCGTAATGAGGTTCCCATTTGAATTGTTTGGATAGTAAAGCGGTTAATGTTGTTTTGCCTGAACCTATATTTCCTGCTACTGCTATGTGCATTATATTGTTAGCGTTTTATGATTTGTATTTGTCTTTGGATGTAAAAATAGAAAAAAAACAGTCTACGGTAAGTTAAATAGGATTGATTTTGAATTTTATTAATGCCCAAGTGTATAAAAAAAAGCCATTCGTTTTAGGGAATGGCTTAAAAGATGCTTTATAATGATTGTTTACAATCCGAATGCTGTTTTTATTTGGTCAACATAGTCTAATTTTTCCCAAGTAAATAATTCAACAGTTACTGTTTTTTCTTCTCCTCCAGGAGCAGAGAATGTTTTAGTAACTACTTCTGGTGTACGTCCCATGTGTCCGTAAGCAGCAGTTTCACTGTAGATAGGGTTTCTTAATTTTAAACGTTGCTCGATAAAGTAAGGACGCATGTCAAAAATGGCTTCTACTTTCTTAGCAATTTCTCCATTGGTTAAATTAACTTTTGAAGTTCCATAAGTATCGATAAAGATTCCCATTGGCTCAGCAACACCAATAGCATAAGAAACCTGAACTAAGATTTCATCTGCAACTCCAGCGGCAACTAGATTTTTAGCAATATGGCGTGTAGCATAAGCGGCACTACGGTCTACTTTACTAGGGTCTTTTCCAGAAAAAGCACCACCACCGTGAGCTCCTTTACCGCCGTAAGTATCAACGATAATTTTTCTTCCTGTTAAACCAGTATCTCCGTGAGGTCCTCCAATAACGAATTTTCCTGTTGGGTTGATGTGGTAGTTGATTTTATCGTTAAATAAGTGAGCGTAAACAGGATATTTAGCGATGATTCTAGGAATCAAAATTTCGATGATGTCTTTTTTAATTTTAGTAAGCATTGCTGCTTCTTCATCAAAATCATCGTGTTGTGTAGAGATAACAATCGCATCAATACGAATTGGTGTATTGTCATCACTATATTCTAATGTTACTTGAGCTTTTGCGTCTGGACGTAAATAGGTAATTTCATTATTCTCACGTCTTAATTCAGCTAATTCTTTCAATAGGTTATGTGAAAGGTCTAATGCTAAAGGCATGTAGTTTTCAGTTTCATTAGTTGCATAACCAAACATCATACCTTGATCTCCTGCACCTTGTTCTTCTGGGTTTTTTCTGTCAACACCTTGATTAATGTCTGCAGATTGTTCATGAATTGCCGAAAGAATTCCACAAGAATTAGCTTCAAACATATATTCACTTTTAGTGTAACCAATTTTACGGATTACATCACGCGCAATTTGTTGAACATCTAAGTAGGTATTTGATTTTACCTCTCCAGCTAAGATTACTTGACCGGTAGTTACTAAAGTTTCACAAGCTACTTTTGAATCGGCGTCAAATGCTAGGAAGTTATCAATTAATGCGTCTGAAATTTGATCTGCAATTTTGTCTGGATGTCCTTCGCTTACAGATTCTGACGTAAATAAATAGGCCATAAATTATTTTTTTAATATTAAGCGAGGAAAAAATAATTGCAAAAAGGACTAAAGGAGGGTTTCTGCTTTAGCATTTTTTTCTACTGAAAATCTTCAGTATTCATAATCAACTAGGTTCATTATGAAGAGGTTGCAATCAGTTCAAATTTTTCCTCTTGTATTTTGAGGTGCAAAGGTATGAAACCATTTTTGATTTGTAAATGAAACTGAACTAAAATTTTAAATATTTAAGAGAATTGAGATTGTTTGGGAAAATGTAACTACAAATAGATGGTTTTAGGTTGGTTTAAGATAACTTTAATTTAAAAATCAATTAACATGTGTTTCTGTTTTTGGTAGTATATTTGAATATCAAATCAAAAGGGTGGAATAAGGTTAATTTAGTGAATTTTCCGAGCGAAAAAGCTCTTTTTTGATTTGTTTTTACATTCAATCTCTTAAAATAGATATAAAAACTCATAATTAACTGTTAATTAGCTTTTTTTGAGTTTAAAATTTTAAAAATGTAGTTGGTGGTAAAGTTTTTTTTATATCTTTGTAACACAAAACAAAAAAGGAGAAATGAAACTTATTATTTGTAAAAAAGCTATGGTTCAGTCTAAAGGGATTTGCAGGAGTGCAATTGCTTAATGTTTTTTTATTAAATAAATAAAATATAGCAAAAGCCTCCTAAGAAATTAGGAGGCTTTTTTTTAAAACAAATAATAGATAAATTAAGGAAAAAACAATAATGATTACTATCAACAATAAGATGAAAAAACAATCTTCGGCAGCTGTACTTTGCGTACAGAAGCTAGTCTGTTGATGGCCAAAAGTATCGTTTATAATTAAATATATAAACCCTTTTGGTCGCTATCAAAAGGGTTTTTTTATACAACAAATAGAATTCAAAATACAAACAACAAGTCACATTAAATTTAAACATTATGAACACAAGAAGAATGATTACAAGAGCATTGGACTTTATAAGAGGAATAAGGCCAAATAATAGTGAAGAAAATAGAAATAGAATAGAATTGACCACTACAAGATTTGGTGTCAATTTAGAGATGGATGCTAAAAGTCAAAAAAAAGTATCTAATTCATTAACCTTTTTGATGTATTCTAAAGAAAATGAAGCACTGTTTATCTAATTGTAATTTCGTAAATATAGATTTCAAACGCAGGTGATTTCTGGATTTTGTGTTCAGTGATGGCTTGCGTTTGTTTGTTGTATTACTGTTGGTTTAAAACTAAATCAGCAAAATTTGTTTGTTTGAAAAAATAGTAGTTACTTTGTGCCTTTAAGTTCATAAACGTATTGAAATGTTATAAAGAAAGGACGAGGGAATAGACCCGATGATGCCTTAGCAACCCTTCGATTCATCGAAGAAGGTGCTACATTCTATCTGCTATGGCGGAAAAGATAACAATGCAAATTCTTCTAGTTTATTGAGCTTTCTTTATAATGTTTCCATCATCAAATAAGATTTGAAATTGGAAAATAAACCCAATCCTATTATAATTAAAAATTTCACTACTGAATGTGGTGCTTTATATCCTGTTGTTCATTTAAGTTACCAAGTCTTTGGCCCTGCACTTAATACAGCACCAGTTATTGTTGTGAATCATGCTTTGACTGGTAACTCTCAAGTAATTGGTGAGAATGGTTGGTGGAATGATTTAATAGGAGAAAATAAAACTATTGATACGCATAAATACAGTATTTTGGCATTTAATGTCCCTGGAAATGGGTACGATGGTTCAATTATTGAAAATTATGCCGACTTTACAGCTAGAGATATTGCCCGACTTTTTATAGAAGGCATTAACTACTTAAATGTTCAGCAATTGTACGCTATTATTGGTGGTTCAGTAGGAGGAGGAATTGCTTGGGAAATGATTGCATTAAAGCCAAAATTGGCTTTACACGTTATTCCTATTGCGACCGATTGGAAATCTACTGATTGGTTGATTGCTAATTGTTTTTTGCAAGAGCAAATTTTAAAAAATTCATCAAATCCAATACAGGATGCCCGAGTTCATGCTATGTTGTGTTACAGAACTCCAGAATCTTTTAAACTGAAATTTGATAGAACCATAAATGAAGAATTAGCGATATTTAATATCGAAAGTTGGCTACTTCATCATGGTAAAAAATTACAAAAGCGTTTTCAGTTGGCTTCCTATAAAATGATGAACCAATTATTAAAAACAATAGATATCACCAGAAATAGTGATTCTTTTGAAGTGTTTGCTTCTAAAATTGAAGCGACAATTCATATCATAGGTATAAATTCAGATTTGTTTTTTACCGCAAAAGAAAATAAAGAAACGTATCAGGAGTTAAAAAAGCATAATGTTAAGGTGTTTTATAAAGAAATAGAATCCATCCATGGACATGATGCATTCTTGATTGAGTTTGAACAATTAAACAACTTACTTGCTCCTATTTTTTAGTAGCAATACAAAATACAATTGAAATGAAAATATTAAAATTTGGAGGTAAATCTTTATCGAATGGTGAAGGAATCAATAAAGTTGTTTCTATAATAACAGATAAAGTAAATCAAGGTGAGCAAATTACGGTGGTAGTTTCAGCTCGTGGTAATGCAACAGATGAATTAGAAGAAATCTTAGCTGTTGCAACTAAAAATGGTGATTATAAAACATTGTTGGATAAATTTAAACAATACCAACAAGATAATTATTTGGCTGTAAATCTATCAGAGGAATTTTCAGTTTTAGATAAATTATTCGAAGGAGTAAGCTTAATCGGTGATTATAGTTCTAAAATTAAAGATCAGGTTTTGTCAATTGGAGAGGTATTATCGGCTAAATTGCTAACGGCTATTTTAATCGAAAAGGGAATCAATGCGAAGTTTGCCGATTCTAGAATTTTCTTAAAAACTGATTCGAAATTTGGTGATGCGCAACCTTTGGAACAAGTTTCTAAGAAAAATGTTGTTCAATATTTTAAAGATAATAGTGAGTTTATCAATATTGTAACTGGTTTTATTGGTTCTAATATTAATAACGTAACAACTACTTTGGGGCGTAACGGAAGTAATTATACAGCTTCATTGTTAGCTAATTATTTGAATGCACAAGAGCTTCAAAATTATACCCATGTAGATGGAATTTATACGGCTAATCCTGATTTAGTTGCTGATGCTAAGAAAATTGACCATTTAACTTTTAATGAAGCGAATGAGTTGGCTAATTTTGGTGCGACTATTTTACATGCAAAAACGATTATCCCTTTATTGGAGAAAAATATTCCTTTACGTATATTAAATACGTTTAATCATGAAAATGAAGGAACTTTAATCACTGCTACATCAAAAGCGGGTGGGATTAAGACTCTTTCAGTTCTTGAAGATCTCGCCTTGGTAAATCTTGAAGGGAGAGGTTTATTAGGTAAAACGGGAGTAGATGCTCGAATTTTTAAAGTAATGGGAGATAATAATATTAGTGTAAGTATTATTTCTCAAGGTTCTTCGGAAAGAGGAATTGGATTAGTGGTTGCTGCTTCTCAGGCTACTAAAGCGATGATAGAATTGGAAAAAGAATTTGAAAATGATTTTTATTCTAAGGATGTCAATAAGATTTCAGTAACAGATGATGTGTCTGTCATTTCGATTATCGGGCAGGATTTGAGTACGTTTCATAAGCCTTATACCGCTTTGATTCGCAATAAAATTATCCCAATATTGTTTAATAACACTGTTACAGGGAAAAACGTGAGTTTAGTAGTTAAGAAAAACGAACTAAATAAAGCGTTAAATGTGATACATGGAGAGATTTTTGGAGTTTCAAAAAAAATCAATATTGCTGTTTTTGGTCACGGATTAGTTGGAGGAACTTTAATTGATCAAATTTTAGAATCGGCTAAGGCTATTGAGAAAAGAAAAGATATTAAACTGAATATTTTTGCGATTGCTAATTCTAAAAGTGTGTTACTAAATAAAGACGGAGTGACGCCTAATTGGGTAAACGAAATCCAAACGAATGGTTTTTCATACACTATTAAAGATGTAATTGAATATGCTAATGAGCACCATTTGGCCAATTTAATTGCAGTTGATAATACGGCTAGTGCTGCATTCGTAGAGAATTATATTACTTTAGTTGAAAATGGTTTTGACTTGATTTCATCTAATAAAGTAGCAAATACTTTGAGTTATGGTTTTTATAAAGAATTGCGAAAAGTATTGGCTGAAAACCAAAAGAATTATTTGTACGAAACCAATGTGGGTGCGGGATTACCATTAATTGATACCATTAAATTATTACATCTATCTGGAGAGAATATCACTAAAATTAAAGGAGTGTTTTCAGGAACATTGAGTTATTTGTTTAATAATTTCTCTGCAAAAGATGTTCCGTTTAGTGATATTTTGAAAGAAGCTATTGATAATGGATATACGGAACCAGATCCACGTGAAGATTTATGTGGAAATGATGTAGGTAGAAAATTATTGATTTTAGCCAGAGAATTGGATTTGCAAAATGAATTTGAAGAAGTTGCAATTCAAAACTTAATTCCGGAGCATTTAAGGGAAGGTAGTGCGGCTGATTTTTTAACGAAGTTAAAAGAATTTGATCCAATTTATAGTAAAATTAAAGAGGAGCAAGAGCCAAATCATGTATTGCGTTACATAGGTGAATTGTCAGGTGATTTGCAAAATGACAAAGGAAATCTTGAAGTAAAATTAGTTTCTGTTCCATCTGATACCGCATTAGGAGGATTAAAAGGTTCGGATTCCTTTTTCGAAATTTATACCGAATCTTACGGAGACCGACCAGTTGTAATTCAAGGGGCAGGTGCTGGTTCGGCAGTAACGGCAAGAGGAGTTTTTGGAGATATTTTAAGATTATCTGATAAAGGATAAGATTTAAGATTGCAGATTTTAGAATTTTTTTAGGCGAACTTGTCATTTCGACGAAGGAGAACACGAGTGATAGCGAACTGGCGTAGCAATCTCATCAAGAATAAAAATAGTATTTTAAAATAACAACGTGATGAAAATAACATTAGATAGAGTAAACGAAAACTTCCACTTTCAATTAAAAAATGAAAGAGGACATATAGTAAATGTAGATGCACGTCCAGAATTTGGAGGTAATGATATGGGCCCAAGTCCAATGGAATTGGTACTAATGGGAGTGGCTGGTTGTAGCGGAATTGATATGATTTCGATTCTGAAAAAACAACGCCAAGAAATCACTTCTTTCAAAGCCGATGTAGAAGGAGAGCGTGTTCAAGTGGGTGAAGCAAAACCGTTTAAAAATATTTTTGTAGTTTTTTCTTTGGAAGGAAATATCAAAGAAGATAAGGCTGCTAAGGCTGCACAATTATCCTTTGAGAAATATTGTTCAGTTTCTAAGACGGTAGAACCTACGGCAACGATTCATTACAAAGTAATTTTGAACGGAGTAGAATTAGCTAAAGAATAATTAAAATTGAAATAGACTGAACTAATCTTTTTGGAAGGATTTTTTTAGTAAAATTTATAACAATAAGAATTTGTGCAAATCTGTACAATTCGTGTAAAAAATAAAAAAAAATGGACGAACAAGAATTTGGTTTTGAAACCCAAGCCATACGTACACATATCGATAGATCACAATATCAAGAACATTCAACCCCTTTGTATATTTCTTCGAGCTTTGTGTTTGAAGATGCTGAGGACATGAGAGCTTCCTTTACAGAAGAAAAAGTACGTAATATTTATAGTCGTTTTTCTAACCCAAACACAACGGAGTTTGTAGATAAGGTTTGTGCAATGGAAGGAGCTGAGGCAGGTTATGCTTTTGCAACTGGAATGGCTGCTATATATTCCTCTTTTGCTGCTTTGTTAAGTTCAGGAGATCATATTGTATCGGCGGGAAGCGTTTTTGGTTCTACGCATGCTTTGTTTATGACTTATTTCCCAAAATGGAATATTACCACTTCTTATTTTGATATCAATAAGCCAGAAACAATTGAGAGTTTCATTCAACCAAACACGAAGATTTTATACGCTGAAACGCCTACAAATCCTGGTGTTGATGTAGTAGATTTAGAATTGTTAGGTCAGATTGCTAAAAAACACAATTTGATTTTAATAATCGATAACTGTTTTGCAACGCCTTATATACAACAGCCAATTAAGTACGGGGCGCATATTGTGATTCACTCGGCTACCAAATTAATGGATGGTCAAGGGCGCGTTTTAGGAGGAGTGGCAGTAGGTAATGCCGATTTGATTCGTCAAATTTACCTTTTCTCAAGAAATACAGGTCCAGCAATGTCACCATTTAATGCTTGGGTATTGTCTAAAAGTATGGAGACTTTAGCACTTCGTGTGGATAGACATTGTGAAAATGCAGTGAAAGTGGCTGAGTTTTTAGAGGCGCATCCTAAAGTAAATAGTGTGAAATATCCTTTCTTGAAATCACATCCAAAGTATGAAATTGCTAAGAAACAAATGCTTTTAGGTGGGAATATTATTGCTTTTGAAATCAAAGGTGGATTAGAAGCTGGAAGAGCTTTCTTAGATAAAATAAAATTATGTTCGCTTTCTGCCAATATTGGAGATGCAAAAACAATTGTAACACATCCGGCTTCTACAACACATAGTAAATTATCTACTGAAGAGAAATTAGCAGTAGGTATTACAGAAGGATTAGTACGTGTTTCTGTAGGTTTAGAAACAGTAAAAGATGTGATCGCTGATTTGGAGCAAGCACTTTCTTAAAAATTTCAGATTATAGATTAACGATTTTTGATTGCAGATTTTCTGTAAATCAAAAATCGTTTTTTTATGTTTATTTAATCAAAAAAATTACTTTTGTTGAATTCCTAAAAACAAAAATCGTTAAACTTTAATCATAAATCTAATTTCTAATATCTTATTGAATGCTATCTAAGAAAACAAAATACGGAATTAAAGCTTTGACTTTTCTGGCGCGTCAGGAAGATCAGACACCTGTTGCTATAGCTGATATTGCAAAATCCGAACACATTTCGATTAAGTTTTTGGAAAGTATTTTGTTGTTATTACGTCATTCGGGTTTTTTAGGAGCTAAAAAAGGAAAAGGTGGTGGTTATTATTTAATCAAAGAGCCAAAAGATATCAATATGGCAAAAGTGTATCGTATTCTAGAAGGACCTATTGCTTTGCTACCTTGTGCTAGTCATAATTTCTACGAACCTTGTGATGATTGTACAGACGAAGCGACTTGTGCAGTACGTAAATTGATGATGGAGGTTAGAGATAATACTTTAAAGATTTTGGAAAATAATTCCTTAGCCGATATTGCTTTTTAAAGTGAAAACTATACAAAACAAAAATGCCTTTCAAGTTTTGAATTTGAAAGGCTTTTGTTTGAAATAATATAAGATTAAAATACTAATTTGTATCCAACGAAGAAAAGCATCACTGCTATTGCATTTCTAAGTAATAAGTCTGGAACCTTACCACTAAGCATACTACCGATAAAAATTCCCGGAAGTGAACCCATTAATAATTGAGTTAATAAGGTTAAATCTAAATTTCCCATCGAAGCGTGACCCAATCCAGCCACTAAAGTTAATGGTACAGCGTGTGCGATTTCAGTGCCAACTAATCTTGGAGTTGGTAATAATGGGTATAAGAAGAACAAGGTTACGGTTCCTAAAGCACCTGCTCCAATAGAAGTAAGTGTAACTGTAGCTCCTAATAAAACTCCAATTGCGACTGTTAAGAGATTTTGTGTTTTACTCTCACTGTGGAATTTGTCACCAGCATGTTTTTGAGAAAGAACTAATAATTTCTTTTTAAATATAATCGCTACCGAAGTAAATAATAACGCCCAGCCGAGACTATACTTTATGACCGAATTGATGTGCGTGATATCTGTTTTTATGCTATCTAATATCCATAAAGTTAAGAGTGCAGCTGGAACACTTCCTAGGGAAAGCCATCCTGTGATAGTCCAACTAATGTTTTTTTCTTGTGATGTACAAAAACTCCACCTATCTTTGTAAAAGCTGCATATAGTAAGTCGGTACCTACGGCTGTTGTTGGGGGAATTCCAAAATATAATAATATGGGTGTCATTAATGATCCACCACCCACACCAGTCATACCAACAATAAAACCTACTGCTAAACCTGCAACTACTAATCCTATTTCAATGTCCATTATAAAAATATTTGTTGCAAAAATACAATTATTTTATAATAATCCTATGGATTTAGTAGAATTTTAAAATTTTATGTTTTTGTCAATAAAGGTTACTTGTAATCGATAATACAGGGTTTGTTTTTGAGGTTTATAATAGAAAAAAGTTCCAATTTTTAGCTTTTTTTAGGTTGTTTATTCTTGCTTGTTATTGTTAAAAATTCCAAATTACTTTATTCCTTGTGTTTGTTGTCTAAAAAAGATGCAATATGTTTTTGTATGTTAGAAATAAATATTATTTTTGCCGAGTAATCTACTAAACCGATAGGGTAATAGTTTTAATAAAAAAAGGTGATGAGCGAAGCAGTAGTTCAAATATTATTAGAAAAAACACAAGGGTTCTCAATAGAAGAAACTTTTGCGTTTTTAGCAAATGAATATGGTGACAAAGTGGTTTTTTCAACTTCTTTTGGTCAGGAAGATCAAGTAATCACTGATTTGATTGATAAAAGTGGTGCTGCAATTACTATTTTCACATTAGATACTGGGCGTTTGTTTCAGGAGACCTATGATGTTTTTCATAGAACACAAAAAAAATATAAAACAGCTATTAAGGTTTATTTTCCTGAGGCTAAGGCTGTAGAAGAATTATTGGAGAAAAAAGGACCTAATAGTTTCTTTGAGTCGGTTGAGAACAGAAAGGAATGTTGTTTTATCCGTAAGGTGGTTCCTTTAAAGAAGGCATTGGCCGGGAATAAGCTTTGGATAACAGGTTTAAGAGCTGAGCAATCAGAGAACAGAAGCAATTTGCATTTGTTTGAATATGATGCTAATTTTGACATCGTAAAATTCAATCCGTTGTTGAAATGGACATTGGAAGAAGTACAAAAATATATTGACGATCATAATGTGCCACAAAATAGTTTGCACAAAAAAGGATTCGTAAGTATTGGTTGTGCCCCATGTACCAGAGCCATTGTAGAGGGTGAAGATATTAGAGCCGGAAGATGGTACTGGGAACAAAGTCACAAAGAATGCGGTTTACACGGAGCAAAAAAAGAGTAAGAGACAAGATAATAGAATAAAGAAGATAGATTTTATAATTCGAAGAATTTTACAATCATTAAATCTTTTAATTTTTAAATTAAAAAAATGAGTTCAGTTTTAAAAACAAATGCTTTAGAAAGCGAAGCGATTTACATATTTAGAGAAGTTGTTTCTCAATTTGAGAAACCTGTATTGCTTTTTTCAGGGGGAAAAGATTCAATTACATTAGTGAGATTAGCTCAAAAAGCGTTCTTTCCTGCAAAAATTCCTTTTCCATTGTTACACGTTGATACAGGACACAACTTTCCTGAGACTATCGAATTTAGAGATAAATTAGTGAAAGAATTAGGATTAGAGTTAATCGTTCGTAATGTTCAGGATGCTATCGATCAAGGTAAAGTTGTAGAAGAAACAGGACGTTATGCAAGTAGAAATAGTTTGCAAACAACAACTCTTCTGGATGCTATCGAAGAATTTAAATTTGATGCTTGTATTGGTGGGGCTCGTCGTGATGAAGAAAAAGCAAGAGCTAAAGAACGTATTTTTTCTGTTCGTGATGATTTTGGTCAATGGGATGAGAAAAACCAACGTCCTGAGTTGTTTGATTTATTGAATGGTAAAATTGAATTAGGACAAAATGTTCGTGTTTTCCCAATTTCAAACTGGACAGAATTAGATGTTTGGAGCTACATCGAACAAGAACAAATTGAAATTCCATCTATTTATTTTTCACACAAACGTAAAGTATTCGTAAGAGACGGAATGATTTGGTCACACTCACCATTTGTTTATCAAGACGAAGATGAGGTAGTAGAAGAAAGAGTAGTTCGTTTTAGAACTGTGGGAGATATGAGTTGTACTGCTGCTGTTGAATCTTATGCTGGTACTATTGCCGAAGTTGTTGGTGAAATTAGACAGTCAACTATTTCGGAGCGTGGAGCGCGTATTGACGACAAACGTTCAGAAGCAGCGATGGAGAAAAGAAAACAACAAGGTTACTTTTAATAAGTTAGAAGTTAAGAGTTAGAAGTTAGAAGAATCAAAAAAACATACAGATTTAAGTTTCGAATGAAGTTGGAACTTTAAGCCTGAAACAAAATAGTTAGAATGGAAGTTTTAAAAATAGCAACAGCAGGAAGTGTAGATGACGGAAAGAGTACATTAATCGGAAGATTATTGTACGATACACAATCGTTAACAACAGATAAATTAGAAGCAATTGAAAGAAGTAGTAAGCAAAAAGGATATGATTATTTAGATTTTTCTTTGGCTACTGACGGATTAGTTGCAGAAAGAGAACAAGGAATTACAATTGACGTAGCACATATTTATTTTTCTACAGCTAAGAAAAGTTATATTATCGCAGACACTCCAGGACACGTAGAATATACGCGTAACATGGTTACCGGAGCTTCAACTTCGCAAGTATCTATCATTTTGATTGATGCTCGTAAAGGAGTAATTGAGCAAACCTACCGTCACTTTTTTATCAATAATTTATTGAGAGTAAAAGATGTAATTGTTGCGGTAAACAAAATGGATTTGGTTGACTATTCTGAAGAAGTATTCAACAAAATTAAAGCTGATTTCCAAGCATTGAATGCAAAAAGTGATTATAAAGAGCAAAATGTAAGCTACATTCCTTTAAGTGCTTTAACAGGAGACAATGTAGTAGATTCATTAGGGAAAATGCCTTGGTACACAGGACAAACTATCCTACAACATTTAGAAGCGTTAGAGTCTAAAGATATTTACGATACAGGAAAAACACGTTTCCCTGTTCAGACTGTTATCCGTCCTAAAACAGAAGAGTACCACGATTTCAGAGGATATGCAGGAAAATTATACGGAAACAATATTAAAGTTGGAGATGCTGTTACTGTATTGCCTTCTTTAACGGAGTCAAAAGTGTCTAAAATCCATTTCTTTGATCAACAATATGACGAAGCTGTAGCTGGTTCATCTATCACTATTGAATTGGAAAATGATATCAATGTAACAAGAGGTGATATGATTGTAAAATCAGACGAATTACCAAAAATTGAAAAAGATATTACAACAACGGTTTGTTGGATGGATAGCAAAAAATTAGTTCCTGGAACAAAATATTTGGTACAACACAATACAAACAGAGTTTTGGCAAAAGTAGATAGCATTAAAAATGTAATTGCTACTGATTATTCAGGGGCTACACCAGCATCTCAATTAGGGATTAATGAGATTGGTGAAGTTTCTATTAAATTAAGTAAGGCCTTGTATTTTGATTCTTATGTAGATAATAAATCAAATGGAGCTTTTATCTTAATAGATCCAAACACGAACACAACTGCAGGAGTAGGGTTTATCAAATAGTTTATAGTTTGTAGTTTTTAGTTGATAGTTTTGCTGTCAACTCTAAACAATAAACTCCAAACAATAAAGAAAAAGAAATGGAAAGTTTTAGAACAGAAATAGAAAATCCGATTGTCCAAAAAGAGATTATCGATTTAGAGAAAAAAATTCACGCATTCCGTGGTGGGAAAATTGACGATGAGCGTTTTCGTAGTCTTCGTTTAGCTCGTGGTATTTACGGACAACGTCAGGAAGGTGTTCAGATGATTCGTATCAAATTGCCTTACGGAAAAGTTACTAGTGAGCAATTAAGAAGAATTACTGATGTTTCAGAGAAATATTCTACAGGTCGTTTACACATTACGACTCGTCAGGATATTCAAATTCACTATGTGAGTTTAGACAGAACGCCTGAATTATGGGCTGATTTGGCTAAAGATGATATTACTTTAAGAGAGGCTTGTGGAAACACTGTTCGTAATATTACAGCGAGTGAATTAGCAGGTGTAGATGTAGATGAGCCATTTGATGTGACTCCTTATGCACATGGTTTGTTTCAATATTTGTTGCGTAACCCAATCTGTCAGGAAATGGGACGTAAATTTAAAATTTCGTTCTCATCTTCAGAAAAAGATACTGCTTTAAGTTATTTACACGATTTAGGATTTATTCCTAAAATTGTAGATGGACAAAAAGGATTCAAAATTATGTTAGGTGGAGGATTAGGTTCTCAACCATCTCATGCTGAATTACTTTCTGAATTCGTTCCTGTAAACCAAATTATTCCAACTGCTGAAGGGGTTATTCGTATTTTTGACCGTTATGGGGAAAGAGCTAAACGTCTTAAAGCACGTTTGAAATTCTTAATCAAAGATTTAGGTCGTGATGAATTTTTACGTTTGGTAGAAGAAGAGAAAAAAGCTTTGCCATTCCATAGTTACGAAATTGATACTACTGCTTTTGAAGGTCCAATTGCTGAGCCTTTATTAGAAGTGCCAACAGTAACAATTGATGATGTTGCTGCTTACGAAGCTTGGAAAAAATCAAATGTGATTGCTCAAAAACAAGCGGGATATGTTGCGATTGGTGTAAAAGTACTTTTAGGAGATTTTTACATTGACAAAGCAAGATTATTAGCTGATTTGGTTAAAAACTACGGAGCAAATGAACTGCGTTTTTCATTACGTCAAAACATTGTAATCCGTAATATTAAAGAAGAAAATTTACCGTTCTTCTACCAGGAATTAGCCAAATTAAATATGGTTAATTTAGGTTACAATACTATCGGAGATATCACGGCTTGCCCGGGTACTGATACTTGTAATTTAGGTATCGCTAGTAGTACTGGTATTGCTGATGAATTAGAAAGAGTAATTAAAACAGAATACCCACAATATCTTAATAATACTGAAATTGCTATCAAAATTAGTGGATGTATGAATGCTTGTGGGCAACATAATATGGCGCCAATTGGTTTCCAAGGAATGTCAATCAATGCAGGAAAATTAGTAGCGCCAGCTTTACAAGTATTGTTAGGTGGAGGAAATTTAGAAAACGGAAACGGACGTTTTTCTGATAAAGTTATCAAAATTCCTAGCCGTCGTGGTCCTGAAGCTTTGCGTTTAATTTTAAATGATTTTGAAACCAATGCTAATGGAGCTAAGTTCTTAGAGTATTATGATGCAAAAGGAGAAAAGTATTTCTACGAATTCTTAAAACCATTAGCTGATGTTACGAACCTTACCGAAGCTGATTTTGTAGACTGGGGTAATGCTGATAACTATGTGAAAGCAGTGGGAGTTGGAGAATGTGCCGGTGTAGTAATCGACTTAGTAGCTACTTTATTATTCGAAGCTAAAGAAAAAATCGATTCGGCTAATGAAGCTTTGAAGGAACAAAAATGGTCTGATGCTATTTACTTAGCTTATGCAGGATTTGTAAACGGAGCTAAAGCATTATTGCTTGCTGAAAAAGAAAAAACAAATACTCATGCTGGAATTATTGATTCATTTGATACGGTTTTTGTAGCTTCGAACAAAATTAACTTAGAGACATCTTTTAGAGAATTGGTTTACCAAATCAATAAAAATGAACCTACAGAAGCTTTCGCTAAGCAATACATTCAAGAGTCTATTTCGTTTTTCGACAAATTAGAAGCTTACAGAACAGAAGATTTAGTTAAAGCATAATTAATAAATTATGAGTGAGAATAAAGATAATATTGAAAATGGATCACAGTCGGCAGCGCTAGAACGTAATGAGTTGTATCCAGTGTTTTTAAAGTTGCACAACCTTAGTGTACTCATTGTGGGTGGAGGTAATGTAGGTTTAGAAAAGTTATCTTTCTTGCTTAAATCCAGTCCAAATGCTAATGTTGAAGTGGTTGCACCACGTTTTTTGCCTGAATTAGTTACACTTGCTGAAACACATCCTTCAGTAAAACTGACACAGAAAAAGTTCAGGAAAAAAATGTTGAAAAAACGCCATATGGTCATAGCTTGTACGGATGATTTAAAGGTAAATAAGCGCGTTTATGAGTTGTCTAGAAAAAGATATTTGATTTGTAATATCGCTGATACGCCTGATTTATGTGATTATTATTTAGGAGGAATTGTAACCAAAGGAAATGTCAAAATTGCTATTTCGACTAACGGAAAATCACCCACAACGGCTAAACGATTGAGGGAATTTTTTGAGGAAGTAATACCAGAAGACATTAATCAAATGGTACAGAATCTTAATGATTATCGCAAAACATTGAAGGGTGATTTTGAAGAAAAAGTTCAAAAAATGAATGAAATCACCGCTTCATTAAAAAATAAAGAATAAGACAAAGAATACACAGCTGATATTTGTCATTAAAAACAAAATAGAGCTTTCGTTTCTTTGCAGAAAATAAAATAAGTATAACACAAGCTTTCTGTTTAGTTTTCCTCTTCTGAATAGGAGGAGCCAAATAGAAGAATAATTAATAATAAAAATGATAGAAACAGATATCCTTATAATAGGAGCCGGTCCAACTGGTTTATTTGCCGTTTTTGAAGCAGGTTTATTGAAGTTAAAATGTCACATCTTAGATGCTTTGCCACAACCAGGTGGACAATTAGCTGAATTGTATCCAAAAAAACCTATTTATGATATTCCAGGATTTCCTGAAGTTTTAGCAGGAGATTTAGTTGATAACTTGATGGAGCAAATTAAGCAATTTGAGCCAGGATTTACTTTGGGAGAACGTGCTGAAACTATCGTTAAGCAAGAAGATGGTTCATTTATTGTAACTTCTAACGAAGGAACTGAATTTCATGCTAAAGTAATTGCTATTGCAGGTGGTTTAGGAAGTTTTGAACCACGTAAACCTTTAATCGAGGATATTGAATTCTACGAAAACAAAGGAGTAAAATACTTCATTAAAAATCCGGAAGAATTCAGAGACAAGCGTGTAGTTATCGCCGGAGGAGGAGACTCAGCTTTAGACTGGAGTATCTTCTTAGCTGATGTTGCTTCTGAAGTAACTTTGGTTCACCGTCGTAACGAATTCCGTGGTGCTTTAGATTCTGTTGAAAAAGTACAGGAATTAAAAAATGCGGGTAAAATCCACTTGATTACTCCTGCTGAGGTTGTGGGAATCAACGGAGCGGAGCACGTAGAGTCAGTAGATTTAGACGAAAACGGAGCACACCGTAATATTCCTTGTGATTATTTCATTCCACTTTTCGGATTGACGCCTAAATTAGGACCTATCGGAAACTGGGGGTTAGAAATCGAAAAAAATGCGATCAAAGTAAACAATGCTTTGGATTACCAAACGAACATTCCAGGAATCTTCGCTATCGGAGATATCAATACGTATCCAGGGAAATTAAAGTTAATTCTTTGTGGTTTCCATGAAGCAACTTTAATGTGTCAGGCGGCTTACCAAATTATCAATCCAGGAAAACGTTATGTATTGAAATATACTACTGTATCAGGAGTTGATGGATTTGATGGTACTCGTAAAGAAGCACCAAAAGCAGTCGTAAAAGCGATAAACTAAAACACACAGTTGTTTACAATTATAAATAGCCTTACTACTTGCAAGTGGTAAGGCTATTGCTTTACTTTGCATTTCCAAATTTTTAAAAATTTTTTGGAGCGAAACAACTGGATTACCAGTTAATAGGGATTCCCGCTTTCACCTTTATTCCCGATAAATAAAAACTACGGCTAAAAAGCCTTGTTTTTCTAAATCGGGAGATATCGGCTCTATCGGGGCTAGAGAGTAATAGTAGTATTTTCTTGAGAAAATAAAAAACCTAGCGCCTTTGTGTCTTAGCGGCAGATCAAACAAAAAAGTATAAAAAAAGCTTAGTGCCTTAGTGCCTTAGCGGCAAAAAAAATAAGTTATGCCAAGCATTCAAGAAGAAATCAAAAAAAGAATACTCGTTCTCGATGGAGCTATGGGAACCATGTTGCAACGCTACAATTTTTCGGAAGAAGATTTTCGAGGCGAACGCTTCAAGGATTTTCCACATTCTCTAAAAGGAAATAACGATTTGTTGTCACTTACCCAGCCTAAAGCCATTGCCGAAGTGCATGCCGCTTATTTTGAGGCAGGAGCCGATATTGTGGAAACCAATACGTTCTCAGGAACAACCATCGGTATGGCCGATTATCACATGGAAGACTTGGTGTATGAGTTAAACTACGAGTCGGCTAAAATTGCCCGTCAGGTAGCTGATGAGTTTACGGTTAAGAATCCGGAGAAACCTCGTTTTGTTGCGGGTTCAATCGGGCCAACAAACCGTACAGCATCGATGTCACCGGATGTGAATGATCCGGGATACAGAGCGGTAACTTTTGATGATTTGCGCATTGCTTACAAACAACAGGTTGAAGCTTTGATGGATGGTGGATGCGATTTGTTGTTGGTAGAAACAATTTTCGATACTTTGAATGCTAAAGCAGCACTTTTTGCTATCGAAGAAGTAAAAGAAGAAAGAGGAATTGATATTCCAATCATGGTTTCAGGAACCATTACCGATGCTTCGGGAAGAACACTTTCCGGACAAACGGTAGAAGCTTTCTTGATTTCGGTTTCGCATATTCCATTGTTGAGCGTTGGATTCAATTGTGCTTTAGGAGCCGATTTATTGAAACCGTATTTGCAAACCTTGTCTTCGCATACTTCATTCAATGTGTCGGCGCATCCTAATGCAGGATTGCCAAATGCCTTTGGAGAATATGACGAAACACCAGCAGAAATGCAGGCACAAATCAAGAGTTATCTGGATGATAATTTAATCAATATCATTGGAGGTTGTTGTGGTACAACTCCAGACCATATCCGATTAATTGCGGAAATCGCTAAGGATTATAAACCAAGAGTTTCAACGGCTAGTTTGTAGAATTTTTGAAAATAATTATTTATGGAAAATCATTTTTTTGAATTACCTGTTTATAGATGTTCTGAAGTGATATATTCCAAAGAATTGGATAAACTTCAAAAAAGAATTGATTTACAAGTTCCATATTTAAAAGGGCAAGAGAAAGAAACTGAAGTAATTAAAACAGATTTGTTTTATCGTTTTTCACATGGATATGCATATAATGAAGTTATTGGATGGATTCAACTATATGTTTTAGGAAATCAAATAAGGGGTAAATATTTTTTTGAAGTAAATCCGTATGATAAAAGAAAAATTAAAAAAAGGTTTGATAAATGTATAAGAAAAAAGCAATTCGAATTGATAGGAAAAGCTTTTGAATGTTCTATTTATGATGATATTTCGGATAAAATTTACTTAAAAATAATTAATCAAATTAATAATTTGACAAAGGAGAAACCTTTTGTAGGGAAAATTATTGATACTAGTAAGTTGGAAAAAATTTCAATGTTTGTTGATTGGAAAAAACTTTTAAAAGGTTTGAGTAAGTTTAGTCCCGATAGCACGGATTTGTAATCCGTGCCCACAAAGAGAATAAAAAATCACGCAGATTTCGCTGATTTTAGCAGATAATAAATCTGCTGTATCTGCAAAATCTGCGTGAAAAAAATATAAAAGCCCAGTTTGTGTCATTCCGAGGAACGAAGGAATCACATAACGGATATAACAGAGTGAGATTGCTTCCGCCACGGCGGACAAATCGTTCCTCGCAATGACTTGGACGAATAAAAATAAAATAAAAAAATGGCAGCAGAAGAAGCAAGAAGAAATTTAGTTTTATCGGGATTAGAACCGTTGATTATTACGCCGAAAAGTGTTTTTGTAAACGTGGGTGAGCGTACTAACGTAACGGGTTCGCGTAAATTTCTTCGATTAATCAAAGAAGAAAAATACGATGAAGCATTGGATATCGCCAGACAGCAGGTAGAAGGTGGAGCACAAATTATCGATATCAATATGGATGAGGGAATGCTTGACGGTGAATATGCAATGGTAAAATTCCTAAACCTTATTGCTGCCGAACCAGATATTGCCCGTGTGCCTATCATGATCGATAGTTCGAAATGGCATATCATCGAAGCCGGATTGAAAGTGGTACAGGGGAAATGTGTGGTAAACTCGATTTCGTTGAAAGAAGGAGAAGAAGCTTTCATTCATCATGCCCAATTAATCAAGCGTTACGGAGCTGCGGTAATTGTGATGGCTTTTGACGAAGTAGGTCAGGCTGATAATTACGAGCGTCGTATTGAAATTTGTCAACGTTCATATGATATCTTGGTGAATAAAGTAAACTTTCCACCGCAGGATATTATTTTCGATTTGAATATATTCCCTGTTGCAACCGGAATGGAAGAGCACCGATTGAATGCCTTGGATTTCTTTAGAGGAACCAAATGGGTTCGCGAGAATTTACCACACGCACACATTAGTGGTGGGGTGAGTAACGTTTCGTTCTCGTTCAGAGGAAACGATGTGGTTCGTGAAGCGATGCACTCGGTTTTCTTATACCATGCTATCAAAGCGGGTATGACAATGGGAATTGTCAATCCTGAAATGTTGACCATTTATGATGACATTCCAAAAGATTTATTAGAGCACGTTGAAGATGTAATTCTAGACAGAAGAGACGATGCAACGGAACGTTTATTGGATTTTGCGGAAAGCGTAAAAGGGACTGGTTCTAAAAATACCGAAGCGGAAGTGCAGGAATGGCGTTCAGGATCGGTTCAGGATAGAATTACACACTCTTTGGTAAAAGGAATTGACGCTTTTATTGAGCAAGATGTGGAGGAAGCTCGTTTGGCAGCAACAAAACCGATTGAAGTAATCGAAATCAATTTAATGGCAGGGATGAATGTCGTTGGGGATTTGTTTGGTTCAGGGAAAATGTTCTTGCCACAGGTAGTAAAATCGGCTCGTGTAATGAAAAAAGCGGTGGCTTATTTATTACCATTTATAGAAGCTTCGAAACAAGTAGGAGATAAAGAAGGGAATGGAAAAATATTGATGGCAACCGTAAAAGGGGATGTGCATGATATTGGTAAAAATATTGTTTCGGTGGTATTGGCATGTAATAATTATGAAATCATCGACCTTGGGGTGATGGTTCCTCCAGAAAAAATTATTGCAGCTGCTTTAGAGCATGAGGTAGATATCATCGGTTTAAGTGGTTTGATTACACCTTCTCTGGATGAAATGGTTTTCTTAGCGAAAGAATTAGACAAACGCAATATGAAAATCCCAGTTATGATTGGTGGAGCAACTACTTCGCGTGCGCATACAGCCGTGAAAATTGCACCTCAGTACAAGGCAACGGTAGTTCATGTAAACGATGCTTCTAGAGCGGTAACAGTAGCAGGAAATTTATTAGACGATAATAAAGAATCCTACACGGTTGCAATTCGCGAAGAATATGATAATTTAAGGGAGCAGTTCTTAAATCGTTCGAGAGATAAAAATTTCTTAAGTATTGAAGATGCCCGTAAAAATAAATTACAATTGGATTGGGAGCAATATTCACCAGTAAAACCAAAGCAGATTGGGGTACAAACTATTGAAATAGATTTGGATGTTTTAGTTCCTTATATCGATTGGATACCATTTTTTCAAACATGGGAATTACATGGTAAATATCCAGCAATCCTAACCGATGAAGTGGTTGGGGAACAGGCTTCGGCAGTGTTTAAAGATGCTCAGGCAATGTTAGAAGTAATTTTGAAAGAAAAGAAATTACAAGCTAAAGGGGTTTACGGATTATTTCCTGCAAATCAGGTGAATGATGATGATATCCAATTGTACGACGAAAATGGAAAAGAATTGGAAAAATTTTTAACCTTACGTCAGCAATCACAAAAAACAAAAGGAGCTCCAAATATTGCCTTGGCCGATTTTATTGCGCCAAAAGATAACGGAGTAACCGATTATATGGGAGCTTTCTGTGTGACTACCGGTTTTGGAGTTGATGAATGGGCTGATGAATATCGTGATAAATTAGACGATTATAATTCGATTATGGTGAAAGCCTTAGCCGATCGTTTTGCAGAAGCTTTCGCTGAATATTTACACGAAAAAGTGCGTAAAGACTTCTGGGGGTATGATGCCGAAGAATCTTTGACGAATGAAGAATTAATCAAAGAAAGTTATAAGGGAATCCGTCCTGCTCCAGGTTATCCGGCTTGTCCAGACCATTTAGAAAAACCTACCATTTGGAAATTGTTAAATGTAGAAGAGAAAATTGGTGTGACTTTGACAGAAAGTATGGCTATGTGGCCTGCTTCATCTGTTTCGGGATATTATTTTGGAAATCCTCAAAGTAAGTATTTCGGTCTTGGAAAAATAAAAGAAGATCAGGTTGTGGATTACGCAAAAAGAAGAAGTATTTCAACTGACAAAGCCACAAAATGGTTGAGTCCTAATATTGCAGATTAATCCCCACCCAACCTCCCCTAAAGGGGAGGAGAGAATAAAAAAAACAATTGTTTAATTAAATATACCCAATCTCCCCTCCTTTAGGAGGGGTGGGGGGAGGAAAAATGAAAGTAACAGAACATTTAGAAGCAGCCAAAGGAAAAGCGTTGTTTTCCTTCGAAATTGTACCACCTCAAAAAGGAAGTAATATCAAAGACTTATATGCCAATATAGATCCGTTAATGGAATTTAAGCCACCATTTATTGATGTAACTACTTCCAGAGAAGAATACGTTTATATTGAAAAAGACGGGCTTTTTGATCGTCGCATTACTCGTATGCGTCCGGGGACAGTTGGTATATGTGCTTCTATCCAACATAAATATGGTGTAGATGCTATACCTCACGTTTTGTGTGGTGGTTTCACTAAAGAAGAAACCGAATATTTATTGGTTGATTGTCACTATTTAGGAATTGATAATTTAGTGGCGCTGCGTGGTGACCCGATAAAAGGGGAGAAATATTTTGAACCAACAGTAGGAGGAAATGCTTATGCTGTAGATTTGGTTAGACAAATCAAGGCGATGAATAATGGTAAGTTTTTACACGGAGAATTGCCTCTTGAAAACGCACCTGATTTTTGCGTAGGGGTTGCTGGGTATCCAGAAAAACATATCGAAGCACCTAGCTTAGAGGCTGATTTGAAACGTCTAAAAGAAAAGGTAGACGCTGGTGCCGATTATATTGTCACTCAGATGTTTTTTGATAACCAACGTTATTTCAAATTTGTTGAAGCTGCCCGCGCTATTGGTATCAATGTACCTATTATTCCGGGTATTAAGCCGGTATCGGTAAAACGTCATTTGCAATTATTGCCTCAGGTTTTCTGGTTGGATATGCCGCAAGACTTGATTTCTGCTATTGAGCAGGCAAAAGATAATGCGGCTGTTCGTCAGATAGGAATTGATTTTGCAGTACAACAATCAAAAGAATTGATTGACTTTGGTGCTCCTTGCGTACATTATTATTCAATGGGTAAATCAGATAATATTCAGCAGATAGCAAAACAAGTTTTTTAGTCAATACTAAAACAATAAAATAAGCCTCGTTTAAATGGATTAAACGAGGCTTATTTATATGTGGCTAACTGTGCCTAAAAGTTTGGAGGAGAATTATTTTGTAATTTCTCTAAATACCGCTTCAAGATTTTTATTTTTCTGATTGAGTTGCAACGTTTTTAATCCGTTGTCATGGGCAAAGTCAAAAACAGCTGGGCGCATATCTTTATCGGCAACAAAAGTGAGTTCCCAAGAAAAATCATGAGTGTTTACATAGGATTTTAGATGAGGTATTTTGGCAATTGCCTGCGCTTCGATTTGGTAATCAAATTCCACTTCAATAATCTGTTCTTTATCGGCAGTAATCAAGGTGTTTAGTTTTTTGTCTGTTACAATTTGTCCTTTGTTAATGATTATTACGCGGTCGCAAATAGCTTCTACTTCTTGCATGATGTGAGTAGAAAGAAAAACCGTTTTGTCTTTGCCAGCATCTCTAATCACATTTCTAATTTCTAATAATTGATTAGGATCTAATCCAGTTGTTGGTTCGTCTAAAATTAAAACATCAGGATTGTGTAGTAAAGCATTGGCTAAGCCTACACGCTGGCGATATCCTTTAGAGAGTCCGCCTATTTTTTTGTGACTTTCTGTGTTTAAGCCAGTCAATTCAATGACTTCATCAATTCTAGATTTGGCTACTTTGTAAACATCGGCATTAAAACCAAGATATTCTCTAACGTATAAATCCAGATACAAAGGGTTGTGTTCTGGCAAATAACCTATGGAAAGTTGAACTTCTTTTGGATTGCTAAGAATATCGTTTTCATTTACCATTGCAGTGCCTTCGTCTGGAGTCAAATAAGTGGTCAATATTTTCATTAAGGTCGATTTTCCAGCTCCATTAGGTCCTAGAAACCCCACTATTTCTCCTTTTTGAATTGAAAATGAAATATTATCTAAGGCTTTTTGAGTGCCATAACTTTTCGAAATATTTTTTACTTCTATTGACATAGCTAGTTATTTGTCTGCAAAAGTAATTAGAAAATTGTTTGTATTTTAAAAACATAGGCTTTGGATTTATATATTTGGAAAAATTAAAATATCTAATAAATAAACGATGAGAAAAATAAGTGTTTTGCTATTTGCTTTTTTGGGTTGTCTTACTCAGGCACAGAATGTTCCGGGAATTGAAAAGAATAATATCGTAAGAATTGAAGAGGCTTTGGCTTAGGATGCGATGGAAGGAAGAGCGATGTTTTCAGCTGGAATCGAAAAATCTTCCGCTTTTATTGAAAATTAATTCAAGAATATTGGTCTTTCATTTTATGCTGATTTAAAAAATTACCGTCAGGAGTTTAAAATAAAAGGAAAAGCTGCGAATAATGTGGTAGGAGTACTTCCTGGAAAAAGTAAGGCCGATGAGTATGTGGTATTTTCAGCTCATTATGATCATTTAGGTTTGGTTGAAAGTGGAGAAGATAAGGTATACAATGGAGCTAATGATGATGCTTCCGGAACAACGGCTGTAATTGCATTAGCAAAGTATTTTAAGGAAAATAAATTAAATGAAAGAACGATTGTTTTTGTTGTATTTACTGCTGAAGAAGTGGGTGGATATGGTTCGAAAGAATTTTCAAAAAGTATCGATGCTAGTAAGGTAGTGGCAATGTTTAATATTGAAATGATTGGAACTGAAAGTAAGTGGGGTAAAAATTCGGCTTATATAACCGGTTTTGATAAATCTAGTTTTGGAACAATTTTGCAACAAAACTTAGCACAATCTAATTTTAAGTTCTATCCAGACCCATATCCAGCTGAAAATTTATTTTATCGTTCGGATAATGCAACTCTGGCGGCTCTAGGGGTTCCAGCGCATACCATTTCTACTTCAAAAATGGATATCGAACCTAATTATCATAAGTTGTCTGATGAGGTAAGTACGCTAGATTTGGATAATATGTCAGAAATTATCAAAGCAATTGCTATAAGTTCAAATAGCATTATTAATGGTGTTAGTACTCCTACGAGAGTAAAAAGATAATTTTTTATAAAAAAAACTTAAATATTTTTTGCGTAATTGGATTTTTGTCATAAATTTGCCAGCGTTAAAAAAAGTAATTCAAGATAATTTATACTTTAAGATGTCAAATAACCGTTTTTATTTTAGCAATTCATTTTATTTCTTTAGCGAGAGATAAGGATTGTGCTATGGTAATTTGAAAATTAAAATAAACAAATAAAACTAGTATACAATCCTGATGAAAATCAGGATTTTTTTTTGAATAAATGGAAACAAAAATTGCGATACAAGGTATTTTAGGGTCTTTTCATCATCAGGTGGCTCAGGAGTATTATGGACAAGATGTAGTAGTAGATGAGTGTCTTTCTTTTGATGAATTAGTAGATAGTTTGTTGACAGGAAAGTCAAATCAAGCAGTAATGGCAATTGAAAATTCTATCGCTGGTCCCATTATTCCTAATTATGCCTTAATCGATAAAAATAACTTGCACATTATTGGTGAACATTATTTGAGTATTCATCAAAATTTAATGGCTTTGAAAGGTCAAACAATTGAGGACATTAAAGAAGTGTATTCACATCCGATGGCATTGTTACAATGTATGGATTATTTAAAACAATATCCCCATATTAAGCTAGTTGAAGATAAGGATACGGCTGAAACGGCTAGAAGAATTCAGCAAAACCAATTAAAAGGAGTTGCTGCCATTGCGAGTAAAGTTGCCGCTGAGATGTATGGTTTAGAAATTTTAGCTCCAGAAATTCAAACGATAAAAAATAATATGACACGTTTTGTGATTATTAACAAAGAAAATTCGTTTGTTCCGGAAAATGAAATCAACAGAGCTTCAATGAAATTTGAATTAGATCATAAAAGAGGAAGTTTAGCTGCGGTTTTGAATGTAATGAGTGATTGTAAAATGAATTTGACCAAAATTCAATCATTGCCCAAAATTGAAACTCCTTGGAAATATTCCTTTTTTGTGGATGTCACTTTTGAGAATTATGAAGATTTTGCTAAAGCAAAATCCTTGTTAGCCATTATGGCAGAATATTTTAAAATCTTAGGTGAGTATCGAAATACAAAGCCTTTGTTGAAATAATTACTATTAGAAAAGAAAATATAAGCAGATTGTTAATACTCGGAAACCGAGAATCGTTCAAAAAGCCAAAATAAAAATGATTACAACAGCCAATAGATTAAATACCGTTGAGGAATACTACTTTTCATCGAAGTTAAGAGAAGTGAGACAATTAGCTTCAGAGGGAAAACCAATTATCAATATGGGAATTGGAAGTCCTGACTTAGCACCTTCTCAGGCGGTTATTGATGCTGTAACTTTGGCAATTCAAGAGGAAAATGCTCATGGGTATCAAAGTTATCAAGGATTACCTGAGTTGCGTAAAAGCATAGCTGATTTTTACATGAATAATTTTCAGGTGAGCTTAAATTCGAATACGGAGATTTTACCTTTAATGGGGTCTAAAGAAGGTATTATGCATATTTCATTGGCTTTCTTAAACGAAGGAGATCAGGTTTTGATTCCTAATCCCGGATATCCTACCTATACTTCGGTTACGAATTTAGTAGGAGCAGAAGCTGTGTATTATGATTTGAAAGAAAGTAATAATTGGGAGCCTGATTTTGAAGCATTAGAAAAATTAGATCTGTCTAAAGTGAAATTAATGTGGATAGGTTATCCGCATATGCCTACAGGCGCCAGAGGAAGTTTATCCTTGTTTGAAAAGTTAGTAGCTTTTGCTAAGAAAAACAACATACTATTAGTGAATGACAATCCGTATAGTTTTGTTTTGAACGATAGTCCGATGAGTTTGCTACAGGTTGAAGGTGCTAAAGAAGTAGCTTTGGAGTTAAATTCCTTAAGCAAGACTTTTAACATGGCAGGATGGAGAGTTGGAATGGTTTCTGGAAATGCCGAATTGATTGATGCGGTTTTAAGAGTTAAAAGTAATATGGATAGTGGAATGTTCTATGGAATCCAAAAAGGTGCTATCGAAGCTTTAAAAAGTGATAAATCATGGTTTGATTCCATGAATGAAATTTATAAAAAACGCCGAGTTTTAACCGAACAATTGGCTGAAAAATTAGGATGTAAAGTGTATAAAGAAGGAGTTGGATTGTTTGTTTGGGCAAAATTACCGGAAGGAATCCAATCGGCAGAGGAGTTCATCGATACGATTTTACATGAGAAATATATTTTTATCGCACCGGGAACTATTTTTGGTTCTAATGGAGAAGGATATATTCGATTTGCATTATGTGTGAAAGAAGAAAAAGTACAAGAAGCAATAGATAGATTTTAATAAAATGAAAGTATTTGTAATAGGAATTGGATTAATAGGAGGTTCGATGGTTTTAGACATCAAAGCACATTATCCAGAAGCTACAATTTACGGGATTGATACAAACGAGAAGCATTTGCAACAAGCATTAGAGTTAGGTGTTATTGATAAGGCTGCTACAATGGATGATTTAGCAATTGCTGATTTTGTCATTGTCTCGGTTCCAGTAAATGTGGCTCTTGGCTTATTACCTAAAGTGCTTGATTTGATCAATGATAATGCGATTGTATTAGAAGTGGGTTCGACTAAAAATCCTATTTGTGAAGTGGTAGCTACACATTCAAGAAGAAGAAATTTTATTGCGACTCACCCAATAGCCGGAACCGAATTTTCTGGACCTTCGGCAGCATTGAGGGATTTGTTTAAAGGAAAAACAAATATCATTTGTGAAGTAGAAAAAACAGCTTTCAAATTGCAAGAAAAAGCGTTGGAAGTTTTTAAAACCTTAGGAATGCGTATTCGTTATATGGATCCTAAGTCGCATGATAAGCATATAGCTTATGTTTCGCATCTGTCGCATATTAGTTCTTTTATGTTAGGTAAAACGGTAATTGATAAGGAGAAAGATGAACAAGATATTTTTGATATGGCAGGTTCCGGTTTTGAAAGCACGGTGCGTTTAGCTAAAAGTTCGCCAGCCATGTGGACGCCTATTTTTGAACAAAATAAGGCTCAAGTTTTGGAATCATTAGAAGAGTATATTTCTAATTTGACAAAATTCAAAGATTTGTTAGTTCAGGATAATTATCAGTCGATATATGATGAGATGGCGAGTGTGAATAAAATAAAGGAAATATTAAACGGCATAAGCGTTAAAAAATAGAGTAAAAAGATTTTTAATATAAAAAAACAAACAACAAATAACTAAGAAAATGGAAAACAAGAAAGAAATGAGAAATTGGTTGAACGCATTCAATTTGTCTCATCCATTTGTGATCGCAGGACCTTGTAGTGCTGAAACAGAAGAGCAAGTATTGAAAATTGCTCACGAATTAAAAAATTCTGATGTAAGCGTATTTAGAGCAGGAATTTGGAAACCAAGAACACGTCCAGGAGGATTTGAAGGAATTGGAGAAATTGGATTGAAATGGTTGAAGAAAGCTAAAGAAGAAACAGGACTTTTAATGGGGACTGAAGTAGCTACTGCTGCTCACTGTAAATTAGCTTTAGAATATGATATTGATGTATTATGGGTAGGTGCTCGTACAACAGCGAACCCTTTTGCAGTTCAAGAAATTGCTGATACATTAGCAGGAACTGATAAAATTGTATTAGTTAAAAACCCTGTAAACCCAGATATGGCTTTATGGTTAGGTGGTGTTGAGCGTTTACACATGGCTGGAATCAAAAATTTAGGAGTTATTCATAGAGGTTTCTCTACTTATGAGAAAACAAAATACAGAAACATTCCTGAATGGCAAATTGCTATCGAATTGCAAAATAAATTCCCTGATTTGCCATTAATTATCGATCCATCTCATATTACAGGTAATCGTAACATGATTCTTGAAGTAACACAAGAAGCTTTAGATTTAAACTACGATGGTATGATTATCGAAACGCATATTGATCCAGATAATGCTTGGTCTGATGCTGCACAACAAGTTACTCCTGATGCTTTGAAACAAATCTTGAAAGATTTGAAAATTAGAAAAGTAAGCGGAGATAGCGATTTTGAGGCTAAAATGACAAAATTAAGAGCTAATATCGATGTATTAGACGCTAATTTGTTAGACCTTTTAGGTAAAAGAATGAAAGTAGCTGACGAAATTGGTCAAGTGAAAAAAGACAATAACGTAGCTGTTTTACAAAATACTCGTTGGAATGAAATCCAAGAAAAAATGGTTGCTGAAGGTGCTAAAAAAGGATTATCGGAAGAGTTTATTACTAAACTATTCAAGTCGATTCACCAAGAAAGTATCGAACACCAAGAAAAAATTATCAACGGATAATTAGCTTGAAATACACAATAGAAATCCCTTTGACTTTGCAAGAGTTAAAGGGATTTTTTATTTCTGGCAAATGTTAAAAACCTTAAACTTTAGACTTTGAACTTGAAACAAAATTTTATCTTTGTCCCATGACAGGAATCGTTTATAAATCAACAGGGAGCTGGTACACCGTAAAATCCGAAGAAGGAAATTTTGTGGATTGTAGAATTAAAGGAAAGTTTAGGATGAAAGGTATAAAAAGTACCAATCCTATTGCTGTGGGCGACTATGTCGAATATGAATTAGAAGAATCCAATAATCAAGTAACTGGAGTTATTAATACGATTCAGGATAGAAAGAATTACATTGTAAGGAAATCGGTAAATCTTTCTAAACAAACGCATATTATTGCGTCAAATATAGATATCGTTTTCTTGTTGGTTACCATTAATAATCCGCCAACTACAACAAGTTTTATAGACCGTTTTCTGGTTACTGCTGAAGCTTATGGTATTGAGGCGATTTTAGTTTTTAATAAAATAGATACGTTTGACGAAGCAGCCCTTGACGAACAATTGTTTTTACAATATACTTACGAAAAAATAGGATACAAATGTTTACGTGTTTCTGCTCAGGAACGCAAAGGATTAGACAAACTCATTGAATTAATGAAAGACAGGGTGAGTATGTTCTCAGGACATTCCGGGGTTGGAAAATCAACTTTGGTGAATGCTATTGAGCCGACTTTAAATTTAAAAACCAAACAAATTTCTGATTCACATTCGCAAGGACAACATACTACTACTTTTGCTGAAATGTTTGATTTGTCTTTTGGTGCCAAAATTATTGATACTCCAGGTATCCGTGGATTTGGAGTTGTAGATATGGAAAAAGAAGAAATCAGTGATTATTTTCCTGAGTTCTTCAAATTGAAAAACCAATGTAAGTTTAATAATTGTTTGCACAAAGAAGAACCAAAATGTGCTGTTAAGGAAGCTTTAGAGAATGAAGTAATATCTTGGTCACGCTATAATAGCTATTTGAAATTGTTAGAAGGAGATGATGAAAATTACCGCACTGACATTTACGATGAAGACCGAAAAAATAGCGATAAATCGAGAGGTTAATGAGGGTAGTAATTCAAAGAGTATCTGAAGCATCTGTGACTATTGAAAATAGTAAAGTTGCTGCAATTAATAAAGGGCTTTTGGTTTTAGTAGGTATTGAAGATGCCGATAGCCAAGAGGATATTGATTGGTTAGTGGCTAAAATTATTAAACTCCGCATTTTTGGTGATGAAAACAATGTGATGAATTTATCAGTCCAAGATATCGATGGAGATATAATTGTGGTAAGTCAGTTTACACTTCACGCAGCAACCAAAAAAGGAAATCGACCTTCTTATATAAAGTCTTCTAAACCTGAAATAGCTATTCCCTTATATGAAAAATTTGTTTCTGCTTTAGAACATACTCTTGGGAAAAAAGTGCAAACCGGACAATTTGGAGCAGATATGAAAGTCTCATTGATTAATGATGGTCCCGTTACTATTTTGATTGATTCAAAAATTAAAGAATAAAATTTGAACGAAAAAAGCTTCTAAAGTAGCTTTTTTTGTTAAATTAGAAATCACTTTTAGAATGGTATATTCATTCAATACTGTTTTTGCCCCAAAATAGTTTTGTGTTTTTTTACAGGTAGAGCATGCTGCAAAAGTTGCAATACTTAGGATAATTTAAAACAATATATTTTGGCAAAAATTAATCACAGTAATTATTTAGACGTAGTTGATAGTGTTTGGTCTTCTGCTAAATCAGATGGGATTATGCATATCAACTCTGAGGAAAAATCTTTTAATGGTGAAAAGTTTACTATTCAGGGCAAAGAATTAATTAATTTTGGCACATGTGGCTATTTAGGATTGGAAACACATCCTGAATTGATTGCAAATTCAATTGTCTTGACTAAGAAATTTGGTACTTAATTATCCATGTCTAGGGCTTATATTCGTCCAATCTATATTCAAGAGTTAGAAGAACTCATGTCTCAAATATTTGATGGCAATAAAGTAATTTGCTATACTTCGACTTCCAATGCTCATATCTCAGTTATCGCAACAATAATTAAATCAAATGATTTGGTAATACTGGATCAACAGGTGCATTTTAGTGTTCAATTTCCATGTAAAAACACTAAATTACAAGGCACTGAAGTGAAAATGGTTAGGCACTCTGATTATCGAATGTTAGAGGAGATGATACGAGAAAATTACAATAAATTCAATCGTATTTGGTATATGGCAGATGGTGTCTATTCGATGCATGGCGATTTACCAGATACCGATGTTTTAAAAAGCTTATTATGCAAGTATCCTAAATTCTATTTGTATTTTGATGATGCTCATGGAATGAGTTGGAGTGGTAAAAACGGTGCTGGTTATATTTATGATCGATTAGGAGTTAGCGAGCGAATCGTAATCATATCCACTTTGGCTAAAGGGTTTGGATGTGTTGGTTGAACGAATTGAAAGAAAAGAAATGATTTAGTTAATTAAAGATAGATTAGTTATTTGTAACCTTTACTTAGCTTTTATTAATTTTTTTAAATTTTCAATTTTGGTATTGTTGTTTTAAAGATATTTCTTATATTTATAAATCGTTAGATGTTTTTAGAAATAAATAATACCAAGATATTCAATCTGTTGTATTCATGTCTAAACTAGAAAACATATTAGCCCTAGTGCGCTCCATAAACCAAGATGAGTTTCAGGAGCAAATTACTTATGGGGATAGTTTAGATGATGTTTACGAAGAATTGTTGTTTTTGTCTAAAAAAATCGAATCTAAAAAACAGCGAACGGCAGTTATTGTAGAACAGATTTCCAATTGTTTTGCTGGTGATTTTTTTAATTATTTACCTATTTCTTATGCTCATGACGAATTAGATGTATTCTGTATGGGATTTAATACCTATATAGAGGAGTTAAAAGCAGCGATGGTTTCTCAGAAATTATTAGAAAATTTACAAGAGAAATTAGTTGTAGAAAAAGACCGCTCAGAACAGTTAATTCTTAATAGAGATCATTTTTTAACCTATATTGGGCGTGAAATACGAGAATCACTTCTAACGATATCCAAGGTTACAAATTCTATATCAAAAAACACATTAGATCATAACAGTGTTAATCAATTAGAATATAGTAAGTTAGTGACTGATGTTTTACTCATAACTATAAATGATTTGTTAGATTTAGCTAAAGTAAAATCGAGCCATTTTATCGCTGCAAACAAACCATTTGGTTTAGATCAATTGATTAACTTTTTAAATATTTCATTTTCGGAGAAATGTATTCAAAAAGAAATTGATTTTAAAGTAACTATAGATAGCGAATTACCTAATATTTTAAACGGTGATTGTATTAGAGTTTCTCAAGTATTGTGGAATAGTATAAGTAATGCAGTTAAATATACCCCAGTAGGAGGAAAAATCAGATTGAAAATTCAACTAGAATTTGAAAGTGATGAAGAATATGTGTTACGATTTATTGTTATAGATTCGGGAGTTGGAATTTCTGATGATAAATTGAAAGTTATTTTGCAAGGTTTTGCACAACAAGATGGGGATTTATTAAATGATAATGGAAGTTCTATTTTAGTTTTAGCTATTTGTAAAAAAGTTGTCGATTTACTTAATGGAGAAATTAAAGTTAAAAGTAAATTGCAAATTGGAACTAAATTTACTTTTACTTTGCCTTTCAATAAGTAGAAATTATAGCTATGGACGTGCTAACTTAGCCATCACATAAAGTTAAGAAATAATCTTAATTTTAACCTATGAAACAAGTCCGCAAAATTTATGACAAAGCTTTTAAAGAAAAAGCCGTTCAATTGAGTTATGAGAGAACAAATGTATCAGAACTCGCCAGAGAGTTGGGAATCACAGCACCACAGTTGTATAAATGGCGTAAAGAGTTCGAGGAATTTGGAGAAGGAAGTTTTCCTGGGAAAGGAAATTTAAAACTCACTCCCGAGCAAGAAAAAATTCACGAACTAGAGAAAAGACTCAAAGATGCCGAGTTAGAACGTGATATATTAAAAAAAGCAATCGGCATTTTTTCCAAGAGCGGTCGATGATTTATAGTTTCATAAAAAGCAATGAACAACTATTCCCGATCGAAAAAATGTGCAAAGTTCTAAAAGTGAGCAGCGGAAGTTATTACCGATGGAAAAAACAAGCAGTCACAGCAAGACAACAACTAAAAATTGCCATAAAAGAACAGATAACATTGATTTATTTTGGAGCCAAACAAAGATATGGAAGTCCTAGAATAACATTGGAACTGCAGTATTTAGGTTATAAAGTTTCACGAATTACAGTTGCAAAATATATGAAAGAACTTGGCTTACGAAGCAAATTAAGCAAGAAGTTCAAAGTTACAACCAACTCAAATCATAATTATTTAGTTGTCGAAAATGTATTAAACAGAGAGTTTATTGTAAAAATGCCTTCAAAAGTTTGGGTTTCGGATATTACATATATCCAAACTAAAGAGGGTTTTGTATACCTGACCACTATTATGGATTTATACGACAGAAAAATTATCGGTTGGAGTTTGAGTGACGGAATGAGTACAGAAGAAACTACGCTTGGAGCTTGGAAAATGGCGGTTAAAAACCGAGATATTGATCAAGGTTTGATTTTTCATTCTGACAGAGGTGTTCAATATGCCAGTAAAAAGTTTGTAAATGTTCTTGATTCCTATAAAAAAATAACCCGCAGTATGAGTCGTAAAGGAAATTGCTGGGATAATGCTGTGGCGGAAAGCTTCTTCAAATCTTTGAAAACGGAATTAATTTATGGGAACAAACTGATTTCTAAAGAACAGATGAAACTGGAAATCTTTGAATATATTGAAATTTGGTACAACAGAAAAAGGAGACATTCCACTTTGAATTATGCAACTATTGAAGAATTTAACAATCAAATTAATTACAAAAATGTAGCTTAACTTAATGTGCCGTTTTTGTTTGCATATCCAGCAGATGCTAATCTTGAAAATTATTTAGAGAAAAAAGAAAATGAACTTGAAGGTATTGAGATAAGTGATTATGTTGTTGAAAATAAAAAAGCCGATTTGTCTAAACCAGTTATAGAAAAGTTTAATTTTACCAGCGAGAATCATTGTGAAATAATAAATGGCAAAATGTTTATTGACCCGTTATTGTTTTTTGCGGTGACTAAAAATCCTTTTTTACAGGAAAAAAGAAAGATGCCTATTTATTTTGGGTATCCTAGGCAAGAAAGATATAGTTTGTTTTTTGAGATTCCAGAAGGTTATGAGATAGAATCGATGCCAAAATCATTAAAAATGGCAACCGAGGACAAATCATTAGTTTTTTCATTAAATTCAGCTGTTAATGATGGACGTATCCAAATTGTGGTTTCAAATGATATCAATATTACAATTGCGACTGCTGATCTTTATGATGGATTGAAGAATTTTTGTCAAAAAATAGTAGAACAACAGCAAGAAAAAATAGTGCTTAAAAAAATATAATATGAATCTTAAAAATGCTCAGTTAGAGGTTGATACTTGGATAAAAGAACACGGAGTTCGTTATTTTAACGAATTAACCAATATGGCACAACTAACAGAAGAAGTTGGAGAGGTTGCTCGAATTATTGCCCGTCGTTATGGGGAGCAATCAGAAAAAGAAAGTGATAAGAGTAAAGATTTAGGTGAGGAACTAGCTGATGTGGTTTTTGTGGTTTTGTGCTTGGCTAATCAAACAGGAATCGATTTGCAGGCGGCTTTTGATAAAAAAATGGATTTAAAGTCGGTTAGAGATAAAGATCGTCACAAAAACAACGAAAAATTGAAATAATTATTAGTTTCGGATTATGATTTATGAATTGGGTGTGCTAAATTGCGCCCTCAAATTATTGGTGTTAAATGCCTCAGGCGTTAACTTATAATTCACATCTAATAATCATAAAAATGAATTTACTACTACAAACTACATATTCTAAATTAAATGCTCAAATTGAAGTAACCGGTTCTAAAAGTGAAACGAACAGATTGTTGCTTTTGCAAGCTTTATTTTCTAATATTACTTTAAGTAACACATCTAATTCAGATGATAGCGAAGTCATGCAAATGGCATTGACAGGAAATGAAGAAGTAGTAGATATTCATCATGCTGGAACTGCTATGCGTTTTCTTACGGCTTATTTTGCAGTAAAAGAAGGACGCGAAGTGATATTGACGGGTTCAAGTAGAATGCAAGAACGTCCTGTGAAAATTCTAGTAGAAGCCTTACGTCAATTAGGTGCTGATATTACTTTCTTAAAAGAAGAAGGTTATCCGCCAATTAAAATCAAAGGACAAAAAATCACGCAATCTAAAGTGACTATGGCGGCTAATGTAAGTAGCCAATATATTTCTGCTTTGTTGTTAGTAGCTCCTAAATTAGAAAATGGAATCGAATTGACTTTAGAAGGAGAAATTACTTCTATTCCTTATATCAAAATGACATTGGCCTTGTTGAACGATTTGAATATTCAAACCAGTTTTGAAGGGAATGTAATTAAGGTTATGCCTCAAAAAGAAGTGGAGTCAAAAGTGATGACGGTTGAGTCTGATTGGAGTTCAGCATCTTACTTTTTTAGTTTAGTTGCCTTGTCTGAAGAAGCTGAGATTACTTTGAGTAGTTACAAACAATCAAGTTTACAAGGTGATTCAGCTTTGGTTTCTATTTATAAAGAAATGGGCGTTGAAACACAATTTAATGGAAATACCATTAGTTTGACAAAAACGAAGAAGTTCAAATACAAAGATGTTATTTTCGATTTGAATCACACACCTGATATTGCTCAAACCATTGTAGTTACTTGTCTTGGTTTAGGAATTGGTTGTCATCTTACAGGTCTTCATACGTTAAAAATAAAAGAAACAGATAGATTGGAAGCTCTACGAATTGAATTAAGCAAGCTTGGAGCTAATATTTCTGTTACTAATGATAGTCTGACTCTTGTGGCTACTTCAGAAATCAATTCGAATGTAAAAATCGGAACTTATAACGATCACCGTATGGCGATGGCTTTTGCACCATTAGCTTTAAAAGTGCCAATTATTATCGAAAATGCAGATGTGGTTTCTAAATCATATCCTGATTTTTGGACCGATATGGAAAAATTAGGCTATAAAGTTTCTGATTTAATCGGATAAAAAGTTTCTGATTTCCCCTAAATCATTGATGCTTTGAGGATTTGTTGTTTTAATTTTAAATTAAACAGCAAAATACTTGACATCGCCTATTTGACAATCGTATATTTGCAGCCGTTAAAAGTAGAAGCTAAAAAAACTTCTGACTTCTAATGTCTAACTTCTAATTTTTTCAAATGAAATTATCACATTTTAATTTTGACTTACCAAAGGAACTCTTGGCTGAATTTCCAGCAGAAAATAGAGATGAAGCTCGTTTAATGGTAATAGACAGAAAAAAACAAACCATTGAGCACAGAATGTTCAAAGACATTATCGAGTATTTTGATGATGGAGATGTAATGATTTTGAACAATACTAAAGTTTTTCCTGCTCGTTTATATGGTAACAAAGAAAAAACCGGAGCCAGAATCGAAGTTTTTTTGCTTAGAGAATTAAACGCTGAACAACGTCTTTGGGATGTATTAGTAGATCCGGCTCGTAAAATCAGAATTGGAAATAAATTATATTTTGGTGACGACGATTCATTAGTTGCTGAGGTTATTGATAATACAACTTCTCGTGGAAGAACTTTACGTTTCCTTTACGATGGTTCTTACGAAGAATTCAGAAATAAATTAACGGAACTTGGAGAAACTCCAATTCCTAAATATATTAACAGGGACGTAACTCCTGAAGATGCTGAACGTTATCAAACGATTTATGCTAAGGAAGAAGGAGCTGTAGCTGCACCAACTGCAGGATTACATTTCTCTAAACATTTATTGAAACGTTTAGAAATAAAAGGGGTAAACTTTGCAGAGGTGACGCTTCACGTAGGTTTAGGAACTTTTAACCCGGTTGAAGTTGAGGATTTATCTAAACACAAAATGGATTCTGAGGAATTAAAAATTACTCAGGAAGCCTGTGATATTGTAAATGCAGCCAAGGCTAAAAGAAAACGTGTTTGTGCTGTAGGAACAACTTCTATGCGTGCAATTGAAAGTTCAGTTTCTTCTGCAAACACTTTGAATCCTTACGAAGGATGGACTAACAAGTTTATCTTTCCTCCACATGATTTTAGTGTAGCTAACTGTATGATTACTAATTTCCATACGCCAAAATCAACTTTATTGATGATGATTTCTGCTTTTTGTGGGCATGATTTAATGAAAAAAGCTTATGAAGAAGCGATTAAAGAAAAGTATAAATTCTATTCGTATGGAGATGCGATGCTAATCCTATAATAGAAATTTTAAATTTATAAGAAGAAATCTCGTCAGTCTTGGCGAGATTTTTTTGTTTTGGGCGTGACCCAAGGGTCGGGCTATGCACTTCAAGTCCTCGCATCATTCCGCTATCGCTCCATTTGCTGTGGGCTTTCCGTTGCTATCCCTCACGCAAACAAAAGAGGCGATGAGTTTAATTAGCGCTTCTATATTCATTAGGAGTAAACCCCACTCTTTGTTTGAAAAGTCTAGAAAAGTGCTGCGGATATTTGAACCCTAATTCGTAAGCAATTTCATTTACAGTTTTGGTATTGCCTAAAATTTGGTCTTTAGCCACATCAATTATTTTGTTTTGGATGTATTCCTGAGCAGATTTTCCGGTTTCTTTTTTAATTAAATCACCAAAATAGTTGGCTGATAAATGAAGTTCATCAGCACAATAAGCCACAGATGGCAAGCCAATTTTGCTAGGTTTATCTGAAGTGAAATACTGATTCAGCACCTCTTCAAATTTTTCTAAAACACCTTTGTTGGCGTTTTCTCGTGTTATAAATTGTCTGTCATAAAAGCGATTACAGTAGTTGAGAAACAATTCGATATTGGAAGCAATCAATTTCTTACTGTGTTTGTCTACTCCAATTTCCAACTCCAATTTTATTTTTGAAAAACTATCCAAAACGATCTGTCGCTCTCGTTCGGATAGATGTAAGGCTTCATTAGCTTTATAACTAAAGAAATTATACTCAGTAAGACTTTTAAAAAGCGATGTTCCGTGTACTAAATCAGGATGAAAAACTAGGGCATATCCCTTTGGTTGGTATACTTCACCTGTAGTTTCTACCTCCATTATTTGTCCGGGTGCAGTAAAAACTAATGTACCTTCTTGATAATCGTAATAATTGCATCCGTAGCGTATATCACCACATTTTATATCTTTTAAAAAATACAATAAAATCCGTAATAAATTTTAACACGCTTTTGCCCATTCCATGATCTTTCGTGTGCTTTTGAAAAATCAATCACGCTAATTAAAGGATGCAGAGTCTCAGTATTATTGAATTCATTATACTGACTAATAGTCTCAAATGTAACTGTATTTTCCATAGTTGTTGTTCTTTGATGAGACAAATTTAGACATTTAGTTGTAGCAATCATCAGGTAATAAGTGCAATAAGTAATATTGGTAGTACAATCCGTAATCGATATACTAGTGCCTTCAGATTCAAGTTGCAAATTTGTATCATAGAAAAACAGTTTTGTTTTTTATTTATTAAAACAATTTCAAAATAATACAAATATGCAATATGTTACGCTGAATAACGGAGTTGAAATGCCTCTGTTAGGTTTTGGTGTTTTTCAAATACCGGATACTAAAGAATGTGAAACAGTAGTAATAAATGCTATCGAAGTTGGCTATCGTTTAATTGACACTGCCGCTTCGTATAGGAATGAGGCAGCGGTAGGTAATGCCATTAAAAAGAGTGGTGTTGATAGAAAAGAGTTGTTTATCACTACCAAATTATGGATTGAGGACCACGGGTATGAAAATACAAAAAAAGCGTTTCAAAAATCATTAGACTTATTGCAATTAGACTATTTGGATTTATACCTTATTCATCAGCCGTATGGTGATATTTTTGGTTCTTGGAAGGCGATGTGCGAATTGTATGAAGCAGGAAAAATAAGAGCTATTGGAGTGTCTAATTTTCATCCAGACAGGGTGATGGATTTGATTGTTAATAGTGGTTTTACCCCAGCAATAAACCAAGTGGAAACACATCCTTTTGATCAACAAATAGACAATCAGCTATTCTTACAAGAAAATAACGTTCAAATTGAGTCTTGGGGCCCTTTTGCCGAAGGAAGAAACGATATGTTTCAAAATGAATTATTGATATCTTTCGCTAAAAAATACAACAAGAGTGTCGCACAAATTATTCTGAGATGGTTGACACAACGTGGCATTGTTGTTATTCCAAAATCAGTCCGAAAAGAAAGAATGGAGGAGAATTTTAACATTTTTGATTTTAACTTATCTGCTGAGGATATGCAACAAATCAAAACGTTAGATACCAATCAAAGTTTGTTTTTTGACCACCGAGACCCTAATATGGTAAAATGGTTAAGCGAGAGAAAATTAGATTTATAAGTTAGTAATCACAAAAATATTTAGAAATGAAAAAGCAATCGTATTACACTTTTTTAGTATTTGCCTTCGGAATAGGGATAAGTTCTGTTAAAGCACAAGGAATTACTATATTCCCAAAAGGCGAAAAATCGCCCAACGTACATCATGTTGGAGAGGTTTGGTTGAACGAATTAAGTACAGCTGACACGACTTTCAATTATAGTATAGCCATGGCTACTTTTAAATCCGATGCTAGGTTGAACTGGCACAAACATCCAGGAGGACAAACGTTACTTATAACAGATGGAGAGGGGTATTACCAAGAAAGGAATAGACCTAAACAAATTATTAAAAAAGGTGATGTTATAAAATGTCTGCCAAACATAGAACATTGGCACGGAGCTTCTCCTCAAAGTGGTGTTGCTTATATAGCGGTTTCTCCATCTCAAAAAGGGAAGACCATTTGGCTTGAACCTTTAACAAGTGAACAATATTATGGTGGTATTGCATTCAAAACGGAATTAAAAAGTGAGGAACAAGAAGTGATCCAGCTTTCCAAACAAAAATGGCAGTGGATGGCCGATAAAGATGTCGAAAAATTAACTCCTTTGTTTGACGATAAATCCGTTTTTGTTCACATGGGTGGAAGCTGGGGTAAAAAACAAGAACTCGATATTATTAAGAGTGGTGGAATACATTATAAAAAAGCTGATATTCACGAAGTATCTGTAAATATCATTGATAATACAGCTATTTTGCTAAATAAAATTACTTTGTTAGCAGTCGTGGGCGGAAATGAAGTTACTAATCCATTTATTGTAACCGAGGTCTATATAAAAGAAAATGAAACTTGGAAATTAGGTTCGTTGTCGTTTACTAAATTGCTAACTCCTTAATCATAATACATGTTTTCAAAACTAGGTTACTTATTTAAGTAGCCTTTTTGTTTTTAAATACTTTGTGCCAATTCGTGTCATTCGTGGTCAAATTCCATATTAGTTTGCTACTTTTACTTCATAAAATTAGTAAGAATGATATTTGAAAACAGCCTTGCTTTTGCACGACAACTCGATGCGCAGGACACATTAAGTCACTATCAAAATGAATTTTCTTTTCCGCAAGTCAACGGAAAGAAAGTGATTTACTTTACAGGAAACTCTTTGGGACTCCAGCCAAAACGTACTAAAGCCTATGTAGATGAGATAATGAATGACTGGGCTAATCTGGCGGTTGAAGGGCATTTTTATGCCGAAAAACCATGGTGGGATTATCAGGAACGTTTTGCAAATCCGTTGAGTAAAATTGTTGGTGCTAAACCATCAGAAGTTACCGTTATGAATACGCTTACGGTTAATTTGCATTTGTTGATGGTTTCTTTTTACCGTCCAACAGCAAAACGCTTTAAGATTATTTGCGAGGAAAAAGCTTTTCCTTCTGATCAATACATGTTTCAAAGTCAGGTTCATTTTCATGGTTTTAAAGCTGAAGAAGCTATAGTTGAAATTAAAAGACGTGATGGGGAACATAATATTCGAACAGAAGATGTGATTGCTAAGATTAATGAAGTTGGCGATGAACTAGCTTTAGTCTTAATTGGCGGAGTAAATTATTATACAGGTCAGGTATTTGATATGCGATCCATTACGGCTGCTGGGCACAAAGTAGGAGCTTATGTGGGTTGGGATCTAGCCCATGCTGCTGGGAATGTTGCGTTAGAATTACACGATTGGAATGTAGATTTTGCGGCATGGTGTAGTTATAAATATATGAATTCAGGTCCAGGAAATGCTTCAGGATGCTTTGTACATGAAAAACATCACAATAATCCCGATTTGCCAAGATTTGCAGGATGGTGGGGACATAACAAAGAGCGACGTTTTAAAATGGAGCCTACTTTTGATCCTGTTCAAGGAGCTGATGGTTGGCAAGTAAGCAATTTGCCTGTTTTGTCTTTAGCGCCTTATTTGGCTTCTGTTGAAATGTTTGACGAAATAGGTATGGATGCTTTAGTTGCCAAGAGAGATAAGATTACCGCTTATTTAGAATTTATTTTGCTTGAAATTGATAAAGAAGTGAGTAGTACTTTTGAAATAATTACGCCAGCTAACCCAGCTGAAAGAGCCTGTCAATTATCGGTTTTCTTGCATGGAGAAGGACGAAGTTTGTTTGATTATCTTATGAAAAATGGGGTAATAGTTGATTGGAGAGAACCTAATGTAATTCGTTTAGCACCAGTTCCTTTGTATTGTTCTTTTGAAGATATGTATGATTTTGGGCAAATATTAAAAAAAGGTATTTTAGGGAAATAATAGTGACTTCAGCTCAATAAAAAACTCCATTGAAAAATGGAGTTTTTTATTGCTTTATCTTAAATAGGGCTGTTGTTTTTGAAAATTTCTTGATTAACCTCGTCTATGTATTGTAATAGTTCATCTTTTCCTATTCCTTCTGTTGAAGAAGTTACAAAGTAAGGAGGCATTTCGGCCCAATTGTTTGCAAACATTTGTTTTTTGTATGCTGCAATATGAGCGCTAACTTTTCCTTTGCTGATTTTATCGGCTTTAGTAAAGATAATGCAAAAAGGGATTTCGCTTTCTCCCATGTAGGTCATGAATTCTATATCTATGGCTTGCGCTTCATGGCGAATGTCGATTAATACAAAGGCGCAGGCTAATTGTTCCCTTTTTTCAAAATAATCGGTGATGAATTGCTGGAAAACGTTTTTAGTTTTCTTAGAAACCTTTGCGTAGCCGTATCCGGGTAAATCGACTAAGAACCAGTTTTTGTTAATTAAAAAATGGTTGATAAGTTGCGTCTTTCCTGGTCTGGCTGATGTTTTTGCTAGTTTTTTATGGTTTGTCAACATGTTGATTAATGATGACTTACCCACATTTGACCTGCCGATAAAAGCATATTCAGGCAAGAAGTCTTTAGGACATTTGCTTACATCAGAGTTGCTAATTATAAATTCGGCGGAATTGATTTTCATTGTATTTTTTTATTTAAAATGACTTATAAATTGGTTTTTTTAAGCCATTCTTCTAATAGATTGTTGAATTCATCTGGGTGTTCCATCATGGCCGCGTGACCACATTTGTCTATCCAGTATAAGGTTGAATTTGGTAATAATTTGTTGAATTCGGTTGCTACTTCTGGTGGGGTAACTTTATCGTTTTTTCCCCAAATAATACAGGTTTGTACATGCATTTTGGGTAAATCTTTAGCCATATTATGACGGATTGCACTTTTGGCAATGGTCAACGTTTTGATCAATTTGATACGGTCGTTTACAGTTGCGTAAACTTCATCGATTAATTCGGGAGTGGCAATTTTTGGGTCGTAAAATACGTCTTCCGCTTTTTTCTTGATGTATTCGTAGTCGCCTCTTTTTGGATAGCTGTCTCCCATGGCACTTTCGTAAAGTCCTGAGCTACCTGTTATTACTAGTCCGGCTACTTTTTCTGGATACATTTTTGTATGATATAAAGCAATATGACCTCCTAGAGAATTTCCTAGTAGAATGACGCGGTCAAAACCTTTGAAACTAATAAAATCTTTAACGTATTTGGCAAACGCTTTTACGTTTGTTTTTAGTAAGCTTTGGGTGTAAATAGGTAGGTCTGGAATAACTATTTTGTATCCTTTGCCAGAGAAGTAACTAGCTACACCATCAAAATTACTTAAGCCTCCCATTAAACCGTGTAATATAACAATTGGAGTTCCTTCGCCAGCTTCATAGTAACTGTATCGGCCTTCTTTTTTGTAGTTTTTGTCCATGCTTTTGAATGCGAATTTCAATTTGGGCAAATATAGGATTTAATCAGTTAAAAAGAGTTTATCAATTCGTTTTTTGAGGATAGTAATCTAAAATTTTATTCGTTTTTGGTTTTGGTTGAAGTTGAGTTGCTTGAAAATCATCTTCTTTTTTGTTTAGTTCATCTGTTTTTTTGTCGAAAATACAAATCATTTTTTCGATTGTTTTTGGGTTTGAGTTTAGGTTGATTGTTCATAAGCATTATTAATGCTAATAATCTGATAGTCTAAAAATTAAGGGTTTTGCTTCTGAAGTGGGTAAACTTATCAACAAAGTGGTAGAAAGTGGTAAAAGGTGGTAAATTTTTTTATATTTTTGCTCTGTATCATTTAATCAAACTTTTTTGAACTCAATAGTTGGAACATATGAATGTAAAGTCGATGCTAAAGGAAGGGTTTTGTTGCCTGCACCTTTGAAAAAGCAATTGGCTGCTTCTCTTCAAGACGGATTTGTTTTGAAGCGTTCAGTGTTTCAGCCTTGTTTGGAGTTATATCCAATGGAGGAGTGGAATTTGATGATGCAAAAAATCAACAAGTTAAATCGATTTGTAAAAAAGAATAATGACTTTATCCGCAAGTTTACTGCTGGTGTTAAAGTGGTTGAAATTGATGCTTTGGGTAGATTATTAGTGCCTAAAGATTTAGTGAGTTTTGCAAGTATTACTAAAGACGTGGTTTTTTCATCTGCAGTTAATATTGTTGAGGTTTGGGACAAAGATTTATATGAAAAGTCGATGGATGACGGTGTTGATTTTGCAGACTTGGCTGAAGAGGTAATGGGTAATATAAATGAAGACGACAATGGAATATCATAATCCAGTTTTGCTTAAGGAAACAGTTGATGGTTTAAATATTAAGCCTGATGGTGTATATGTAGATGTGACTTTTGGTGGAGGTGGTCATTCTAGAGAGATATTAAGTCGATTGGGACCTAATGGTAAATTGTTTGCTTTTGATCAAGATGAAGATGCGCTTGCTAATGCACTTCCTGATGAGCGATTTGTGTTGATAAATGAGAATTTTAGATACATCAAGCGTTTTTTACGTTTTTATGGAGCGAGAACTGTTGATGGTATATTAGGTGATTTAGGGGTTTCTTCCCATCAGTTTGATGTGCCTGAAAGGGGTTTTTCTACTCGATTCGATGCAGAATTAGATATGCGAATGAGTCAAAAAAATGATTTGAATGCATACAAGGTTGTGAATGAATATGATGATGCGAATTTAAGACAGCGTTTTTTATGATTATGGAGAATTGAAAAATGCTCCAGCCTTATCAAGAACTATAATTGAGGCTAGGCATCATCGACCAATAAAAACTACCGATGAATTTAAGGAAGTGTTAGCTAAATACCTTCCTGAAAAAGTAAGGAATAAAGTGTTGGCTCAAATTTATCAAGCTATCCGAATAGAGGTAAATCAAGAGATGGATGTTTTGAAAGAATTTTTAGAACAATCACTAGAAATTCTAAATCCAGGAGGAAGATTAAGTATAATTTCCTATCACTCATTAGAGGACCGTTTGGTGAAACGATTTATGAAGAACGGTATGTTTGAAGGGGAACCTGAACGTGATTTTTTTGGGAATTATTCAGTTCCGTTTAAGTCCATAGGGAAATTAATTGTTCCAAGTGATGCCGAGATTAAAATAAATAACAGAGCCAGAAGTGCTAAATTAAGAGTAGCCGAAAAATTATAATAGCAATATAGGAATGAGTATTTATAATCTATTAAAAGCAAGATTTTTAATCGATGATGATGCGATTAAAAATTGGCGTTTTATAGTTTTTCTTATTGTGTTGGCTATCATTATGATTGCTAATACGCAACGATACGAACAAAAGGTTTTTAAGATCGCCGAATTGAGTGCTGAAGTTAAAGAACTGCGTTCGGAATTTGTTGATAAGCGTTCGGAATTGATGAAACTTCGAATGGAATCTACAGTTTCTCAAAAAATGGAGGAAAGACAAATTTTTCCTTCCACAGTACCACCTGTAAAAATTAAAGTAAAAAAAGAAGTTGAAAAAACTTTTCTTCAAAAGTTATGGCAGTAGATGATAAATACATATCGTACCGAATCTATCTGGTTGCTTTTGCTATTTTTTTAATAGCATTAGCAGTGGCTGTTAAGCTTACTAATATTCAGTGGGTAGAGGGAGATTATTATCGTGAATTAGCCAAAGAAAGAACAGTTAAGAACTTTGTTATACCAGCTAATAAAGGAAATATTTACTCGGCTGATGGAAGTTTATTGGCTACTTCAATTCCTAAATACACCATTCGTTTTGATGCTTTGGCGCCTACAAAAGAAAATTTTGAAAAATATGTCAACGACTTATCTGATTCTTTGGCTACTGTTTTAAATAAATCTTCTTTTTATTATCAAAATGAATTGCGAAAAGCGAGAGCTAACAACAATCGCTATTTTTTAGTTGCCAGAGATTTGAGTTACACCGAATATGTGAAGATTAAAGGTTTTCCTTTATTTGAATTAGGACCTTATAAAGGTGGGATTATAATTGATCAAAAAACAGTTAGAGAACACCCAATAGGTAAAATTGCCGAAAGAACTATTGGTTACGAAAGAAAATACGATGCAGGTCATACGGATGGTAAAGGAATCGAATGGGCTTACAGAGAATATCTAAATGGTAAAGACGGTAGAATTTTAAAACAAAAAATTGCGAAAGGACAATGGAAACCTATTCGTGATATGAACGAAGTAGATCCTTTAGATGGATATGATGTGATTTCTACCATTGATGTTTATATTCAGGATATAGCGCATCATGCTTTGTTGAAACAATTAGAAGATTATGAAGCCGACCATGGTTGTGTAGTGGTAATGGAAACGCACACTGGTCAGGTAAAAGCTATTTCTAATTTAGGTCGTGCTAATGACGGAACATATTATGAAACAACTAATTATGCTGTAGCCGAATCTCATGAACCAGGTTCTACTTTTAAATTAGTGGATTTAATGACCATATTAGAGGATAAAGTTGCTGATACTAGTACGGTCTATGATACTTATGGTGGTGTAATAAAATATTCTGGTAAATCAGTTAGAGATTCGCATGAAGGCGGTTATGGGAAGATTTCTTTGGCAAGAGGTTTTGAGCTTTCTTCTAATACTGTTTTAGTTCAGGCTGTTTACAATAATTATAAAAGCAATCCTTCCAAATTTGTTAATCGTGTTAATTCTTATGGATTGAACAAACGTTTGAATATGGATTTTAAGGGGGAAGGACGTCCTTTTATTCCGCAACCTTCTGATAAGAATTGGTCTAATATTTCCTTGCCTTGGATGGCTTTTGGTTATGGTGTTTCGGTTACGCCAATGCAAACATTAGCTTATTATAATGCAGTGGCTAATGGTGGTGTAATGGTAAGACCGCAATTTGTATCTGAAATTAAAGAATGGAACAGAACCATAAAAAAAATGGAACCAGTTGTTATCAATCCAAAAATATGTTCAGATGCTACTTTGGCTAAACTAAAAGCAGTGTTGAAAAATGTGGTTAAAAAAGGAACAGGTTCTAAGTTGTATTCTAAAGATTTTCCTATGGCTGGAAAAACCGGAACAGCTCAGGTAAATTATGGAAAAAGAGATGGCTCAGGATTGTATTATGCTTCTTCATTCGTTGGATATTTTCCAGCAGATGCACCTAAATATTCTTGTATTGTAGTGGTTCATAAACCTAATACTGCCAATAATAATTATTATGGTGCTGATGTGGCAGGGCCCGTTTTTAAGCGTATTGCACAAAAGATTTTTACCGAAGTTCCTTCGACTAATGAGATTAAGAAATTAGATGGAAAGATTGCAAAACAGGAGAAAAATTATAATGCCTATTATGCAAAGCTTCAAAAAACAAATCAATTGATTCCAAATGTTAAAGGGATGCCTGGCATGGATGCTATTGCTTTATTAGAAAATTTAGGATTAAGAGTGAGGACAAAGGGGATTGGAAAAGTGAAAAATCAATCTCTAAAAGCAGGGCAAAATATTACTAAAAACACAACTATAACCTTAGAATTATCGTGATTATTTTAAAAGACATATTATATAGAGTTGCAATTGAAGCTGTACATGGTTCGACAGATATTGCTATCGGTAAATTGGATTTTGATTCCAGAAAAATTCAAGCTGGTGATGTATTTGTTGCTATTCGCGGAACCGTTTCGGATGGTCATGATTATATTCAAAAAGCAATCGATTTAGGAGCTAAAGCTATTGTATGTGATAGCTTTCCAGAGCAGTTTGTTAGCGATGTGACCTATGTAAAAGTGGATGATACCAATAAAGCAATGGCTTTTTTAGCTGCAAATTATTTTGGAGATCCATCAGAAAAATTAAAGTTAGTAGGCATTACTGGTACTAACGGAAAAACTACCATTGCTTCTTTGTTATATCAGTTGTTTAAAAAAGCAGGTTTCAAAGTTGGGTTACTTTCAACAGTTAAAATTTTAGTTGATGATGTAGAGTTTAAAGCTACTCATACTACACCTGATTCCATTACGATAAATTACTACTTGAATGAGATGATTCAATCAGGAGTCGAATATTGTTTTATGGAAGTGAGTTCGCATGGAATTCATCAAAAAAGAACAGAAGCATTGCATTTCGCTGGAGGTGTTTTTACTAATTTGTCCCACGACCATTTAGATTATCATGCCACATTTGCAGAGTATAGAGATGTTAAAAAATCATTTTTTGACAATTTACCTAAAACTGCTTTTGCTATTTCGAACATCGATGATAAGAATGGAGCAGTGATGTTGCAAAACAGTATTGCTAGAAAAAGAACCTATGCTTTGAAATCCTATGCCGATTATAAAGCACAAATCTTAGAAAACTTATTGTCAGGTTTATTATTGAAAATAGAGGGCAATGAAGTTTGGGTGAAGTTAATAGGTGTTTTTAATGCGTATAATCTTTTAGCGATTTATGCAACTGCTATCGAATTAGGTTTAGATAAGTTAGAAACCCTTCGATTATTATCAGAGTTAGAAAGCGTTTCAGGAAGATTCCAATATATCGTTTCAGATACGAATATCACTGCAATTGTAGATTATGCACATACGCCTGATGCCTTAGAAAATGTATTGAAAACCATCAATGAAGTTCGCACAAAAAATGAACAATTAATTACCATTGTAGGTTGTGGGGGAAATAGAGACAAGGCAAAAAGACCTATTATGGCTGGAATTGCTTCTGAGTTGAGCAACAAAGCCATATTGACATCTGATAATCCTCGTGATGAAGATCCGGATGATATTATTGCAGAAATGGAAAAAGGAGTGCCTCCACAAAATCATAAAAAAGTTTTTGCGGTTACCGATAGAAAACAAGCGATCAAAATTGCATGTCAATTGGCTCAGCCAAAAGATATCATTTTGATTGCAGGAAAAGGACATGAAACCTATCAAGAAATCAAAGGTGTTCGCACTGATTTTGACGATATGAAAATTGTAAAAGAAATTTTAGAACAACTACATAAATAGTAAAATTATGCTGTATTATTTATTCGATTATTTCAACAAAGTATTAAATCTTTCTGGAACAGGAGTTTTCCAGTACATTACTTTTAGATCGTCGTTAGCTTTTATTCTATCGTTGTTGTTGTCGACAATTTACGGTAAAAGAGTAATTAAATTTTTGCAAAGACAACAAGTAGGTGAAACTATTCGAGAACTTGGTTTGGAAGGACAAAATGAAAAAGCGGGTACACCTACAATGGGAGGACTAATTATCATTTTTGCAACCTTAATTCCAGTTTTGTTGTTTGCCAAATTGCATAATATTTACATTGTGTTGCTTATTGTGACCACTTTATGGATGGGAACAATTGGTTTTATTGATGATTATATTAAAATTTTCAAAAAAGACAAACAAGGTTTAAAAGGAATTTTTAAAGTGGTTGGTCAAGTTGGATTAGGATTAATTGTTGGTAGCGTATTATATTTCAATCCTCATGTTACTGTTCGAACTGATACGGGTAAAACGGATGTTTTTAAAGTAATTAGTCAAACGGAACTAGTTGCTCCAGCTCCGGTTTATGAAAAATCGACCGCTACCACAATTCCATTTTTTAAAAATAACGAATTTGATTACGCTGAATTATTAGCTTGGACAGGGGATGGTTATGAAAAATGGGCGTGGTTAATTTTTATTCCAGTAGTGATTTTTATCATAACGGCTGTTTCTAACGGTGCCAACTTAACTGATGGTATTGATGGACTCGCAGCGGGAACTTCCGCTATATCGGTCTTGGCATTGGCCATATTTACATTCGTTTCGGGGAATATCATTTTCTCTAATTACTTAAATATTATGTATATCCCTAACTCAGGTGAAATGACTGTGTTTATAGCGTCATTTGCAGGAGCTCTTATTGGATTTTTATGGTATAACTCCTATCCAGCTTCGGTTTTTATGGGAGATACGGGTAGTTTGACTATTGGAGGTATCATCGCAGTTTTGGCTATTGCTGTTCGTAAAGAATTGTTGATTCCGCTATTATGTGGAATTTTCTTGGTGGAAAATTTATCCGTGGTTTTGCAAGTAAGTTATTTTAAATATACTAAGAAACGCACAGGAGAAGGAAAGCGAATTTTCCTGATGTCGCCTTTACATCATCATTATCAAAAGAAAGGCTATCATGAAAGTAAAATTGTTACTCGATTTTGGATTGTAGCCATCTTATTAGCCATACTTTCAATAGTTACCTTAAAATTAAGATAAGATGAGATTAGTTGTTTTAGGCGGTGGTGAAAGCGGAGTAGGTACTGCTATTCTCGGGAAACAAAAAGGATATGAAGTTTTTGTTTCCGATTATGGAAAAATAAAAGACAGTTACAAAGAAGTTCTTATACAAAACGGTGTTGAATGGGAGGATGAAAAACATACCGAATCCTTAATTCTAAATGCCGATGTGGTGATGAAAAGTCCAGGGATTCCTGATAAGGCCCCCATTGTTAAGAAACTAGTCGAAAAAGGGATTCCAGTGATTTCAGAAATTGAATTTGCAGCTCCTTTTACTAATGCCATCACGATAGGAATTACAGGAAGTAATGGAAAAACAACCACAACAATGCTTACTTACCATTTGTTAAAATCGGCAGGTTTGAATGTAGGTTTAGCTGGGAATATTGGGAAGAGTTTTGCAGAGCAGGTGGCCGAAGATAAGTACGATAGCTATGTGTTGGAATTAAGTAGTTTTCAATTGGATGGAATCGTCAATTACAAGCCTCATATTGCTATTATTACCAATATAAGTCCGGATCATTTAGATCGATACGATTATAAATATGAGAATTATATTGAATCGAAATTTAGAATCACAATGAACCAAACGGAAGAGGATTATCTCATTTATGATGCAGATGATGAAGCGATTTCAGAATGGTTAAAAAAGAATAAAACAAAAGCAAAATTAATACCTTTTTCATTGACACAAACATTTGAAGAAGGTGCCTTTATAAAAGATAATACAATGGAATCAATCATTAATCAAGAAGAGTTCAAAATGGAAACCGAATCAATTGCCTTAGAAGGAAAACACAATCTTAAAAATGCAATGGCAGCCACTTCTGTAGCAAAATTGATGCAAATTAGAAAAGCTACCATTCGCGAAAGTTTATCTAATTTCCAAGGTGTTGAACACCGTCTTGAAAAAGTGTTGAAAATTCAAAATGTGCAATACATTAATGATTCGAAAGCGACTAATGTAAATGCTGCTTTTTTTGCATTGGATAGTATGACTACACCGACAGTTTGGATTGTTGGAGGTGTAGATAAAGGGAATGATTATAATGAATTAATGGCTTTGGTTCGCGAGAAAGTGAAAGCAATTATTTGTTTAGGAGTAGATAATCGCAAAATTATTGATGCTTTTGGAAACGTAGTGGACATCATGGTAGAAGTAAACACAATGAATGATGCTGTTAAAATGGCGCAACGTATTACTGAAAAAGGCGATACGGTTTTATTGTCTCCTGCTTGTGCAAGTTTTGATTTATTTGAAAACTACGAAGATAGAGGGCGTCAATTTAAAGATGCAGTACATAATTTGTAAATAGAAGTTAGAAGTTAGGTGTCAGAAGTTAGAAATGTTTGAAGGAAAACATACAAACTCATAACCCATAACTCACAACCCATAACTTAATAAAAAAATGAAAAAACTAATTAACAGATTAAAAGGGGATAAAGGTATTTGGTCATTCGTGGCCTTATTGGCTTTGTTTTCCTTTATGCCTGTTTTTAGTGCGAGTAGTAATTTGGCCTATCTAGGTCATGGAACTGGAAATACCTTGGGTTATTTGGTAAAACATTTGGCACACGTAGCCTGCGGATTTTTTATCATTTATTATGTACACAAAGTTCCTTATCATTATTTCCGTTCGATATCCAAATGGATGTTGCCAATTGTTTGGATTATTCTAGCAATCACAATGATTAAGGGAACGATGATTGGTGGTGCAAATGCTAGTAGATGGCTCCAAATTCCGTTTGTTGGGATTTCGTTTCAGCCTTCTGCTTTTGCAGCTTTGGTGCTTTATGTATTTGTAGCGCGCTATTTGTCAAAAACTCGAACTGAACCTATTGATTTCATAGAATCATTAAGACAGTTGTGGTTACCGGTATTTATAACTTTGATGTTTATTTTGCCATCCAATTTTTCTACTACTGCACTTATTTTTTCAATGATATTAATGTTGGTTTTCATTGGGAAATATCCAATGAGATTCATTGGGATTATTGTAGGTTCTGGGGTTTTGTTTTTAGTGTTTTTTGTGTTGATTGCTAAAGCATTCCCGGATGCAAAGTTCTTTAGTAGGGTGAGTACTTGGGAAAGCCGAATTGAAAATTTTAGCACCGATAAACCAGATGAGGATGATTACCAAATTGAGAAAGCTAAAATTGCGATTGCTTCGGGAAAAATATATGGTTTAGGTCCAGGAAAGAGTGTTCAGAAAAACTTTTTGCCTCAATCTTCTTCCGATTTTATTTACGCCATTATTGTAGAAGAATACGGCTTAATTGGAGGATTAGGAGTTCTAGGTTTGTATTTGTTGTTGCTTTTCCGTTTTGTGGTAGCCTCCCATAAGGCAAATACATTGTTTGGGAAGTTGGTGGTAATAGGATTGGGATTTCCCATGATTTTTCAGGCGATGATTAATATGGCTGTTGCCGTTGAATTATTACCCGTTACTGGACAAACCTTGCCTTTAATTAGTAGTGGAGGGACATCTATTTGGATGACTTGTATTGCACTAGGGATAATTATTGGTGTTACCAAAAAAGAAGAAGAAATTGAACAAGAACAAAAAGAAGCGGCTAAACGAGAAGAAGCAGTTCAACGATTAATAGATGCAGAATTAGCTGCTGAAGAAAATAGAAACGAGAGCTATTCAATTGAGGATAAAGTTTCTAATCCGATGAACGCAGTTTTGAATAAATAATTTTTTGAATTAATATCTTTTGACAATAATGAAACAATACAAATTCATATTAAGTGGTGGAGGAACAGGAGGGCATATTTACCCTGCAGTTGCAATTGCTAATGAATTAAAATCAAGATTTCCAGATGCAGAGTTTCTTTTTGTCGGTGCCGAAGATAAAATGGAAATGCAAAAAGTACCGCAAGCGGGTTATGCTATTAAAGGTTTGTGGATTGCTGGATTACAAAGAAAATTGACTTTGCAAAACATGTTGTTTCCAGTAAAGTTGATTAACAGTTTATGGAAATCCAGAAAAATTATCAAAGAGTTTAAACCGGATGTAGTTATCGGTACGGGAGGGTTTGCCAGTGGGCCTTTATTACAAATGGCTAATATGCTCGGGATTCCAACATTGATTCAAGAACAAAATTCCTTCCCGGGAATCACAAATAAGTTATTGAGTAAAAAAGCCAATGCAATTTGTGTGGCTTATGAAAATTTAGATCAATTTTTCCCAAAAGGAAAAATGATATTGACTGGTAATCCAGTGCGTCAGGATTTGATTGCTATTGATGAAAAAAGAGAGGAAGCGATAGCTTATTTTAAATTAGATGCTAAAAAGAAAATACTTTTAGTGCTTGGAGGAAGTTTAGGTGCTAGAAGGATTAATCAACTGATAGAAAAAGAACTAGGTGCTATTCTAGCCCAAAATGTTCAAGTTATTTGGCAGTGTGGAAAGTTGTATTTTGAAGAGTATAAAAAATACAATTCAGAGAATGTACAGGTAGTGGCTTTTATTGAAAGAATGGATTTTGTGTATGCCGCTGCCGATATTATCATTTCTAGAGCAGGAGCTTCTTCTGTGTCGGAATTGTGTATTGTAGGCAAGCCTGTGATTTTTATTCCTTCGCCAAATGTAGCCGAAGATCATCAAACTAAAAATGCAAAAGCAATTGTAGATAAAAAAGGAGCTATTTTGCTTAAAGAGACTCAATTGGATTCTGAGTTTAGTTTGGTTTTTGAAGCTTTATTAAAAGATAAGGAAAAACAAAATCAGCTAAGTGAAAATATAAAAGAATTGGCTTTGCCGGAAGCAACCCAGCAAATTGCCGACGAAGTGGTTAAATTAATTAGAAAGAAATAATCAGAAAATAAATATAGTAGTTATGAACTTAAACCAAATACAAAATGTCTTTTTTATCGGTATCGGAGGTATTGGTATGAGTGCTTTGGCGCGTTACTTTAAGTATATTGGGAAAAATGTTTTTGGTTATGATAAAACGCCAACGATTTTAACGAACGAGTTAATTGACAGTGGAATTGATATTCACTTTGAAGATGAAATCAATTTGATTCCGAAAGATTATTTTATCGAAAATACCCTTGTAATTATAACGCCGGCTGTTCCTAAAAATCATTCGCAATGGAATTATTTTTTAGAGCGTAATTATCAGGTAAAAAAGAGAGCTGAAGTTTTAGGTATTATAACTAAAGATACCTTCTGTTTTGCTGTAGCCGGAACACACGGGAAAACAACAACCTCTAGTATTTTAGGGCATATTTTACATGAAAGTGGTGCTGATGTTACTGCTTTTATAGGCGGAATTGTTGAAAATTATAATTCCAATTTAATAGGAAGTGGAAAAACGGTAACTGTTGTAGAAGCAGATGAGTTTGATCGTTCCTTTTTGCATTTGCATCCCAATATTGCTTGTGTTACATCAATGGATGCCGATCACTTGGATATCTATGGAACTAGTGATGCGATAAAAGAATCATTTACGGAATTTGCTGATAAAGTAGAAGATAAAAATAAATTATTCATTACGTCCGAATTACCTCTTTCTGGCGTAGTAGTAGGAGTTAATCAAGAAGAGGCTGTTTATAATGCTTTTAATATACGAATTGTGGATGGTAGTTATGTTTTTGATGTAAAAACACCTAACGGAATTTTAAAAGATTTCCGTTTTGGATTGCCTGGAAGACACAATTTGATGAATGCTTTAATGGCTCTTGCCATGGCAGTAAATTTCGGTACCCCAACCGTTGCCATTGCAAGAGCCTTAGCTTCTTTTAAAGGGATTAGAAGACGTTTTTCGTATCAAATAAAATCTGAAAATCTAGTTTATATTGATGATTATGCACATCATCCTACAGAGATTAATGCGGTGCATCAAGCGGTAAGAGAGTTGTATCCTGGGAAGAAGGTTTTAGCAGTTTTTCAACCGCATTTGTTTAGTAGAACTAGAGATTTTGTAGATGATTTTGCTAAAAGTCTTTCGCAGTTTGATGAAGTGTATTTGATGGAGATTTATCCTGCAAGAGAATTGCCTATGGAAGGAGTTACATCGGAGTGGTTGTTTTCTAAAATTGACAATGAAAATAAATCAATTGTTTCAAAAGAAGATTTGATTTCGATGATGGTTCAGAACGATGCGGAAGTCATGGTGACTATTGGAGCTGGTGATATCGGAGAAATGGTACAAGAAATTAAAAATGCTTTAAATGAAAAAAATATTTAATTGGACAAACGTCAGATTAATCATGATGTTGTGCTTGGTTATTTTTCTTTTTTCGTTTACAATTAAACGAAATGAGAAACGCAAACTGTCCAAAATAGATGTTGTTTTTATAGGAAAAAACAATCCTTTTATTAAAGCTGAAACGGTTGATAAATTGTTAATAGAAAATATGAACAACCGTTTAGCTATTCAAAAAGATAAATTAGATTTGAATAAGTTGGAGCGAATACTAGATTCAAATGCGATGATTGACGAATCAGATGTTTTTGTAAGTATAGATGGTGTTCTAAAAGTAGTGGTAAAGCAAAAGACTCCTGTAGCCAGGGTGGTTGATGAATCAGAATCTTTTTATATTGATTATAAAGGTAGTAAGATGCCGCTTTCGGATAATTTTACAGCTAGAGTTCCATTAGTTTCAGGGAATGTTACTAGTGAAAATAAAGAGAAATTAGCGCAATTGTTTCGTCTGATTTATGAAGATGAATTTTTGAAAAAAACATCATTGGAATACAAGTTATGCCTAATTCTAGCTTGAAAATGTTCAACAGGAATTACGATTATCAGATTGTTTTTGGTAGTTTGAACAATTTTGAAACAAAATTTAAGAACTATAAAGCGTTTTTTCAAAAAGCAGTTTTAGATAGTACTTTGTATAAATATAAAATGATTGACCTGAGGTTTACAAAACAAGTAGTTTGCACTAAATAATAGAAAATGGAAAAAGAGAATATTGCAGTAGGTCTAGATATAGGGACAACCAAAATCGTTGCCATGATTGGCAAAAAAAATGAGTATGGTAAGTTAGAAATTTTGGGAGTTGGAAAATCCAAAAGTTTAGGTGTGGCTAGAGGAGTGGTGAATAACATAACACAAACCATTCAATCTATTCAGCAAGCAATTAATGAAGCAGAAACAAATTCAGGTTATAAAATTAAAGATGTTGTAGTAGGAATTGCGGGTCAGCATATTCGTAGTATTCAGCATACGGATTATATAAGCAGAACGAATCCAGAAGAAGTAATAGGTGGTGATGATATTCAATTATTGATTGATCAGGTAAATAAATTGGCAATGTTGCCAGGGGAAGAAATTATTCACGTATTGCCACAAGAATTTAAAATAGACGGACAATCTGAAATAAAAGAGCCTATTGGGATGTATGGAGGTCGATTAGAATCTAGTTTCCATGTGGTAGTAGGTCAGGCATCTTCGATACGTAATGTAGGTCGTTGCATTCAGAGTTCAGGAATAGAATTGTCTGGATTAACATTAGAGCCTTTAGCGTCATCAGATGCGGTTTTGAGTCAGGAGGAGAAAGAAGCAGGAGTTGCTTTGATTGATATTGGTGGTGGAACAACTGACTTGGCTATTTTTAAAGATGGAATTATTCGTCATACAGCTGTAATTCCTTTTGGAGGAAATGTAATTACAGATGATATTAAAGAAGGTTGCTCAATAATAGAAAAACAAGCTGAATTATTAAAAGTAAAATTCGGTTCGGCTTGGCCAGGTGAAAATAGAGACAATGAAATCGTTTCTATACCAGGTTTAAGAGGAAGAGAGCCAAAAGAAATTTCGTTAAAGAACTTATCTAAAATTATTCATGCTCGTGTAGTCGAAATTATAGAACAAGTTTTTACTGAAATTAAGGCTTACGGACACGAAGATCCTAGAAAAAAACTAATAGCAGGAATTGTACTTACAGGTGGAGGAGCTCAACTAAAGCATATCAAACAATTAGTAGAGTACATTACAGGGATGGACACTAGAATTGGGTATCCTAATGAACATCTAGCAGGGAATTCAGATGAAGAGTTTTCGAGTCCTTTATATGCTACGGCTGTTGGATTAGTAATGAACAGCATCGCTAATAATACGCAAAGTGCAGTTAGAAAAGAAGAAGTAGTTCCTCAAAGAACTGTTTTTTATCGTGAAGCAGTTGTCGAGCCTGTGGAGCTTTATCAACAGCAAGAGGTTGAGGAGGTACAAACTCAAGCACCAGTGCAAACACAAAGTTATTCTAAAAAAGAAGAATCTACAGGGGATAAGATTAAGCGATCGTTTTTTGACCGCTATGTAGACAAGATTAAAGATTTTTTAGATAACGCAGAGTAACAAAAAATAAAATAAAGGAATACAAAATATATTAATATCAAATACCAAATAATATGACGAGCAACTCAGAATTTGGAAGTATTTCATTTGATTTACCTAAAAATCAATCAAATGTTATAAAAGTAATCGGTGTTGGTGGGGGCGGAAGCAACGCGATCAATCACATGTTTAAACAAGGAATCAAAGGGGTAGATTTCATTGTTTGTAATACAGATTCACAAGCATTACAAAATAGTGCTGTTCCTAACAAAATTCAATTAGGTGTTAACTTAACTGAAGGTTTAGGTGCTGGAGCAAATCCAGATGTAGGACAACAGTCGGCTATTGAAAGTATCGCTGATATTGAAAAAATGTTAGATCGCAATACTAAAATGGTGTTTATTACTGCCGGAATGGGTGGAGGTACTGGAACTGGTGCTGCGCCTGTAATTGCTCAGCTGGCTAAAGAAAGAGAAATCTTAACTGTTGGTATTGTTACTTTACCATTTACTTTCGAAGGTAAGGTTCGTCAAGAACAAGCACTTATTGGTATTGAAAAATTACGTAAACAAGTAGATTCTCTTATTGTAATTAATAATAATAAGTTAAGAGAAGTTTACGGTAATCTTGGTTTCAAAGCCGGATTCTCAAAAGCGGATGAAGTATTAGCTACAGCCTCTAGAGGGATTGCTGAAGTTATTACACATCACTACACTCAAAATATCGATTTACGTGATGCTAAAACGGTATTAGCAAATAGCGGAACAGCAATTATGGGATCTTCTGTTGCATCAGGAGAAAACAGAGCGAAAGAAGCTATTATCGCTGCATTAGACTCTCCTTTATTGAATGATAATAAAATTACTGGTGCCAAAAACGTATTGTTGCTCATCGTTTCTGGTTCTAATGAAATTACTTTAGATGAGATTGGTGAAATTAATGACCATATTCAAAGTGAAGCTGGTTATAATGCTAATATCATCATGGGGGTTGGTGAAGATGAATCATTAGGAGATGCCGTTGCAGTGACTATTATTGCAACAGGATTTGATATTGAACAACAAAGCGGAATTGTAAATACAGAACCTAAAAAAATCATTCATACCTTAGAAGATGAACAAAAAATTGTTCATAATCTAAGTAATACTCCAGTAGCGAGTTTTGACTTAAACATTGATAAGCCAGTAAGCGCTCCAGAAGAAAGAGTGGTTTTTGAATTAATCGATGAAGAAGAGGAGGTAATAGCTGTGGCACCACAAGTTGTTGAGCAGCCAGTACCTGTTCCAGGGAATGAGGAATTGATGGCAATGTCTGAATTTATTAAAAATATAGATGTTACTTTTGAAATCGTTTCACCAATAAAAGAAGAGGAATTTACTTTTTCTGCACCAAAAGTAGAAGAAGTTAAAGCTGTTGTTGAACAACCAAAAGTTGTTGAAAAACAAGAACAAACCTCTTTTTCATTTGAATTGCCACTTTACAAATCAGAACCGGTTAAACCAGAACCAGTAAAGTCTGAGCCAGTTGCAGCTAAAGAAGAGAAAATTATATTTGAATTGACAAATGAAACTAAGGAGATAAAAGTGAATCAAGCGGTTCAATTTGTTCCTGTAACTGAGTTGTCTGATAATGGGGTTATCAAATATTCTCTAGAAGAATACATGGACGCTGAAAACGAATTGTTGTCTTCTAAACCTGCAGCAAAAGTTGTAGAAGAAGTAATTCCAGAGGAATTGAATATTACAATGAAGAAAATTGAGTCGGCTCCAGAAGATTTCACAAGAAATGAAGATATTTCTCCTATTGAAATGACAATCGAAGAAACGTTGCGTTTAAGAGCCGATGAGAGACGAAAAAAATTAAAAGAATTTAATTATAAGTTTCATAACAACGTATCAAAAATTGATGAATACGAAAAAGAGCCAGCTTATAAAAGATTAGGTATCGATATTTCTAATAATCAAACAAATAATGCCAACTCAAGAATTTCTGTTGGAACAGATAGTAATAATGACTTACAATTGCGTTCTAACAATTCTTATTTGCATGATAATGTAGATTAGTTAAATTAATTTCAAAAACAATAACCCGAAGATTGCATTTAATTTTCGGGTTATTTTTTTTAACTTCGCGCAGTGTTATTAACAAAAACCTATGCTTGTAATGAGCATTTTTTTAGTTTGATTCACCACTATCAATTAAAAGTCTAACTAAGCAAGTTTGCTTACTTAAAAAACATACAAATGAGTTTATCATCAAAAATCATGGATGAAATGAAAACAGCCATGAAAGCAAAAGATACTGTTGCTTTAGAAGCTTTACGAGCAATAAAATCGGAATTACTTTTAGCGCAAACCGCCTCAGGTTCTAAAGAAGAAATTTCAGAAGAGGAAGAAATCAAATTATTACAACGTTTGGTTAAAACTCGTAAAGAAAGTGCTAGAATTTATACAGAGCAAAATCGTCCTGATTTAGCCGAACCAGAATTGGCTCAGGTTGCTGTAATCGAAAAGTTTTTGCCTGCGCAATTAAGTGAGGCAGAAATAGAAGCAGTAATCGCAAAAATTATCGCTGAAACTGGAGCTTCAGGGATTGCTTCTATGGGTAAAGTAATGGGCTTAGCTACATCACAATTAGGAGGAGCTGCTGAAGGAAAAACAGTTTCTACTATTGTGAAAAAATTATTAGTGTAAAACTAAAATAGAAATTCCAAAAAGGAAATGCCAAATTCCAATTTTAATCTTGGGATTTGGAATTTAAAAAATTGGAATTTTATATTATGGCTGCATAGTTCAACTGGATACCTGTCTGCCGACAGGCAGGGAATATCAGATTTCAACAATAAATGGGGTATTTTGTATATGTTTTAGAAAGTGAAGTTGATGGTAGGCTATATAAAGGGCATACGTCTGATATTGATAAAAGGATAATAGAACATAATTCAGGTAAAACTAAATCTACTAAAGGATATAAGCCGTGGAGATTAGTTTATTTTGAAGAATTTGATACAAGAGAAGAAGCTGTTCTTCGTGAAAAATATTTGAAGACAGGAAGTGGAAGAGAGTTTTTAAAAGAAAAATTAATAAAATAATGGCTGCGTAGTTCAACTGGATAGAATATCAGATTTCGGCTCTGAGGGTTGGGGGTTCGAACCCCTCCGCGGTCACATTTTTAGCAACAAAAGGAAAGATCCTCTTTTTGTTGCTTTTTTATTTTTAAAAAGATAAATTTATAAACCCAATCTGTAAAGCTTAACTTATGGCTGCTGTTTTTCAGGCTCTAACAATGTTATTGTTAGTAGCTTTGTTAGTTATTTTTGTTTTTAAATTTATTATTGAACCTACTTATGTGGTGTTTTTTAATAAACCGCTGTATATTCATTATTATTTTCGTGTACGAAAACTAAATGCTGACCAAAGTAGTTTTTTGGAAAGTAATTTTTCTTTTTATAAAAAGCTGCCTTCTAAAAAAAAGAATAACTTCAATCATCGTGTAGCTTCATTTATTGCTAAATATTAATTTATCGGTCAAGGAGGATTTGAGGTGACAGAGGAAGTGAAATTACTCTTGGCGGCTACTTATGTCATGTTGACTTTTGGAATGCGTCATTATCGAATTAATAACTTTGATAAAATTATTATTTATTGCGAAAGTTATTATTCGGTAATAACTAAGCAATATCATAAAGGAGAATTCAATCCTGCCTTAAAAGCACTGGTGTTTTCCTGGAAGGATTTTGAGGAAGGTTTGAAATGTGAGAATGACAATTTAAATCTAGGATTACATGAGTTTTCTCACGCACTCTATTTTCATGGTCTAAAAGGAAGAGATCAGAGTAGTGTTGTTTTTTCCGATTCTTATGATAAAATTATTGATTATCTAAAAAGACCTGATGTGTTGAAAGGACTTGTTGAATCTAATTATTTTCGGATTTAAGCATATACAAATCAAGCTTCATTTATTGCTGTTGTTTTAGAGCATTTTTTTGAAACTCCTTTGCGATTTAAGGAAGAACATCCCGAACTTTTTACTATTGTGGCTGAAATGATAAATATAAAAGAGGAATATTTTGCTTAAAAAAAACACCCTGAAAGAATATTACTTTCAGGGTGTTTTTAGATTTATAACTTGAAATATATGTTTTATATTTTAGTGATTTTCTTTAAATCAGCTACAGTGGCAATTGGATCAGCAGCGCCAAAAACATAACTTCCGGCCACCAGAACATCAGCTCCGGCTTCTACTAATTTAGCAGCATTTTTGTTAGTAACTCCACCGTCAATTTCGATAATTGTGGAAGCTCCTTTTTTATCAATCAACGCTTTTAGTTTTTGAACTTTTGCATAAGTATTTTCAATGAATGATTGTCCTCCAAAACCAGGATTCACACTCATAATCAAAACCATGTCGATATCGTTAATCACATCTTCCAGTAAGTCAACGCTGGTGTGCGGATTTAATGAAACTCCGGCTTTCATACCTTCTGCTTTGATAGCCTGAATAGTTCGGTGTAAATGTGGACAGGCTTCAATGTGAACCGTAAGAATATCAGCTCCCAGTTTTTTAAAAGTTGAGATGTATTTGTCTGGTTCTACAATCATCAGGTGAACGTCGATAGTTTTTGTAGCATGTCTTTTAATGGCTTCTAAAACAGGCATTCCAAAAGAAATATTTGGAACAAAAACGCCGTCCATGATGTCAATGTGAAACCAGTCAGCCTCACTAGCATTAATCATTTCGATATCGCGTTGTAGATTAGCAAAATCAGCGGCTAATACTGATGGAGCAATAAGTGTGTTTTTCATTTTAGTTGTGTTGTGTTTGTTTTTTTGCAAAGGTACAAAATCAAATTTCTTTTTATAGAACCATTTGATTGGCTTTGTTGGATTGTATAAAAAAACTCCGGTTTTTATCGGAGTTTTTGGTGTTTAAAAGGATTAACCTAAGTATGTTTTTAAGATTTTACTTCTAGAAGTGTGTTTTAATCTGCGGATAGCTTTTTCTTTAATTTGGCGTACACGTTCGCGTGTTAGGTCAAAAGTTTCGCCAATTTCTTCTAAAGTCATTGGGTGTTGATCACCAAGTCCAAAGTATAAACGAACTACATCTGCCTCACGAGGTGTTAAGGTTTCTAATGAACGCTCGATTTCAGTACGTAAAGATTCGTGGATTAATTCTCTATCAGGATTTGGAGATTCACCAGAGCGCAATACATCATAAAGGTTAGAATCTTCTCCTTCAACAAGAGGTGCATCCATTGATAAGTGACGGCCGGAGTTTTTCATAGACTCTTTTACGTCATTTACAGTCATATCCAGTTCTTTTGCAATTTCTTCAGCAGAAGGCGGACGCTCATTAGATTGTTCTAATAATGCATACATCTTGTTGATTTTATTGATAGATCCAATTTTATTTAAAGGTAAACGTACGATACGAGATTGTTCTGCTAATGCTTGTAAGATAGATTGACGAATCCACCATACAGCATAAGAAATGAATTTAAAACCACGAGTTTCGTCAAAACGTTGAGCCGCTTTAATCAAACCTAAATTTCCTTCATTAATCAAATCTGGAAGTGTTAAACCTTGGTTTTGGTATTGTTTGGCTACTGAAACCACGAAACGTAAATTCGCTTTAGTTAATTTTTCAAGAGCTCTTTGATCTCCAGCTTTGATTCGTTGCGCTAATTCTACTTCTTCGTCAGCAGTAATAAGATCAACTTTACCTATTTCTTGTAAATATTTGTCTAATGATGCGGTTTCACGATTAGTAACCTGCTTGGTAATTTTAAGTTGTCTCATGTTATTGTCTCCTCAAATTTTAATGTGTACAAATACTTATACGCATGGAGTTGTGAATATGTTACAAAAATTACATTAAAATTTTTAAAAAAATGAAATATTGGTCCTAAAATAATTAAATGAAAATCCTATAGCCATAATAGTACAGTTTTAATTCCTTGTTTTCAAACGTTTACTATCAGGAGCTATAGTTTTTCTTTAAAATTAGTTGTATAGGTTATCTTCGTCATCCGTGTTGATTATTTTGTCAATTAGATTTTTTGCGAATTTAATTAGTATCAATAGGCCTAAAATATAAATGAATTTTATTTTATCATAATCTCCCATGTCATTTAGCATTAAGAACAAGCAAAGGATGATTATGGTTAAAGAAAAAAAGATTCCTACCCAAGGATTATTTTTTAATTTTCTATTCAGTAATTGGAGTATTTTTTTCATCTTGACGTTTTATTTTTGATAAAACTAATTGAATTGAATACCTGAATTTTAAAAATTGTTATGAGTGGGTATTTTTATGTCATAAATTGACTTTTATGAGTAGTTGTTTTTTTTAAGATATGATATTCATCTTTTTCAAGAAATCTTTGTAGGTGTCACTCAAATTTATTTTATGATTTCCTTTTACTATAATAAGATTATCGGCTAGTATAATTTCTTCTATTTTATCGATATTGATAATGAAATTTCGGTGGGTTTGGATAAATTTGTTTTTGTCTAGTAGTTCTAATATTTTAGTTAGAGAAATCTGAATTACAAATTTTTCTTTTTCGGTAATAATATTGCAATAGCGATTTTCGACCTCGATATATAAGATATCGGTTAGAGCCACTTTTTTTAATGATTTTTTCTTTTTTATAAAGAGATATTCTTGGCTAATTACAGTGTCTTGTTCTTCACTCAAAAAAATATTAGGTTGGGCATAGAATTTTTCAACAGCCATTTCTATTGCATATAGGATTTCAAGTTCATTGAAAGGCTTCATTAAGAAACTAAATGGTTTGGTTAATTTAGCTCTTTCAAAAATTTGGCGGTCTTGTGAACTGGTTAAAAAAACAAAAGGTTTAGCCGCATTTGGAATGATATTAATGGTTTCTGCAAAGGTTATCCCTTCTGGTTTGCCATCCAGAAACACATCAATTATAATGATATCAATAGTGTTTTTATAAAATAAATCTAAAGCTTCAGTGTAAGTAGGGGCAATGCCTATCACATTATAATTGTTAGCTACTAATACTTTAGATAAAGCATCGCTTTGAGCTGGGGTGTCTTCTATGATGAGAACATTTATTTGATCCATTATGCTTTTATTTTAGGTAACAAAAGTATCATTTTTGTTCCTTTATTCAATTCACTTTCTATGGTTAGTGAACCTCCATTTTTCTTAACCATTTGTTTGCACAATTGCATACCTAAACCAGTTCCTATTATTTCGGAGTTTTTTTCTTTAGCCAATAGTTCACTATCGCTCAGTAATTCGCTAATGGTATTGGCGCTCATTCCGATACCGTTGTCTTCAATTATACAACGACAAAAGTTTGTTTCAGTATCTTCGGTGTATATTTTTATTAAACCTTTTTCATTCGAAAATTTAATGGCATTATCGAGTAAATTTCTAAGAATAATTTTGAGCGAATCCAAATCTACGTTGATGAAATTGTTTTTAGAAACCCTGTTTTCAAACACAATGGCTTTGTCTGATAGCAAGGCTTTGTAGTTGTATTCAATTTGTTGTACGATAGAATACAAATGCACAGATTCTTTATGAAAATACAATTGTTTGGTTTGTAATAAGGCCCAGTGTAATAGGTTGTCAAGCAAACTATAAGCTCCGTTAGCTATACCACTATTGGTATGTAGGAGTTGGTCTAGTTCATTGTAGTTTTTATTTTCTAAAGATTCTATTAGTTTGGAATTACTCGTTTTTAAAGCATTGACAGAAGAGCGTAAATCATGACTGACAATAGAAAATAATTGATCTTTAGTGGTATTAAGTTCGTTGAGTTTGTTTTTTTGTAAAAGGATAATTTTTTCGTTTTTTATTTTTTGTGCATAAAGATAAGTTCCAATTAATATGAGAATTAATAAAATTATTGAGGAATACAAAAATACGTTTCTTTGGGTGGCTTTTAGTTCGTTTTCTACTTTAAGAACTTTAATTTGTTTTTGCTTTTGAGCGACAGCAAATTTTTTCTCAAAATCAGCAACAGCCCATATTTTGTTTTGATTGTTGAGGGAATCTTTCCATTGTTCTGATTCTTTTCTATATACTAAAGCTTGTTTGTAGTTGCCTCTGTATTCTTCGACAACAGACATGTTTTTTACAGCAATTGCTTTTTTTTCAAAGTCATTAATATTTTGAGTTACGAAATATGCTTTTTTGAAATAATTATAAGCTAGTTGATTTTTGTCTTGCATGAAATATAAATTAGCAACCATCGTGTAAGCTGAATAGATTCCTTCAATATTTTTTTCTTTTTTTCTTAACGCTAAATTTTTATGAAGATATTCTTGAGCTTTTTTCATTTGATTAAGAAATAGATATGTTAAGCCTAACCCTTCATATATATCAATATTACTATATAAAACATTTACTATTTTTGGTAATTTTTCTACTTTTTTATAGTATATAAGTGCTTGTTCAAATTCTCTTAATTCTAAAGAAGCCTTTCCTAACATTATGTTTTTTAAAGGATAGATTTCTTTGGCATCGGACATTAATAGCGATTCTTTTTTACTTTCTTTATAGAGGCTTTTATTATAGAAAGCGTTACTTCTAAAATAATGGCAATAATCAGCTAATTCTTTATTATTATCTGTGTTTATTTGTTTCATTGAATATACCAAAGTAGAATCCCAATTCTTTTGCATGAAAAAGAATTGGGCTTTTCTGAAGTTGGTTTTAGATTTAAATTTTATTGCTTTTTTTTCAAAAAAATATTTTACAGTTGTATTGGAATATGGTTTTCCCTGTGTAAAAGAAACAAGTGAAAAAAGCAATAGAAAAGAAATAAAAAAATGTTTTTTTGAACATTAATTCAATTATATTTTTGTTGTGGTTCCCTTAGAAGTTTCTGGATCAATATCTTTTAAATACGATGTAATACTTGTTATTTCTGTTAAGTTGTCAGAGGAGTAATCCAACTCCATATACCAAACATTTAAACTTACTGGTTTTTCTTCTTGATAGTTGTAATCAAAATACAATTGCAATGAATTGTCAATTTCTTCTGGATTAGGTTCTACCCAAGGTAATTCTTTATCGGCAGCATCAATGTAAAGTGTGACTCTGATTTTTAAAATTTGGTCGCCATTTGCCGGAGTGAATAAATTGGTAGATACTAAAGGTGATAATGGATAACTGGCCTCATTTGCATTTGAAATAATAAAAGGCACTTGGTTTATTTGTGAGATTTGAACAACTTTTAAAGGCATAGTGAGTATTTTTTAAGATTAAAAACAATAAAGATATGTTTTTTATGAGAATTATAGCTAAAAAAATAATTGTCACTTTTTAATCAAAAAAAACCCGTTCGTCAGGGCGAACGGGTTTCCTATAATAAACCTTTAGTAAACTAAGATCTGATTACTCTTGTTTAGCCTCACGTGGAGGACGAGGTACAAGTGCTTTTTTAGACACTTTCTCTTTTTTAGTTTTAGGGTCGATTCCTAAGTATTTTACTTGGAATACATCGCCCATTTTAACTACATCAGCAACGTTTTCGGTACGTTCCCAAGCCAACTCAGATACGTGTAATAAAACTTCGTTTCCTGGAGCAGCAGTATATTCTACAACAGCACCAAAATCTAACATTTTAACTACTTTTACTTCGTAGGCTTCACCCATTTGAGGTTTGAAAGTGATGGAGTCAATTTTAGCTAATACCGCTTTAATTCCAGCAGGATCAGTTCCTAAAATTTCAACTACACCTTGTTCGTCTACTTCGTTAATAACGATAGTTGTACCTGTTGCTTTTTGTAAATCTTGAATCACTTTTCCACCAGGTCCTATTAATGCTCCAATGTAACTTCCAGGGATAGTTCTAGTGATGATTTTAGGAGCATGAGCCTTAACATCTTCTCTAGGAGCAGCGATAGTTTCAGTTAATTTTCCTAAAATGTGTAAACGTCCATCACGAGCTTGAGCTAAAGCTTGTTCCATAATGTCATAACGCAATCCTTCGATTTTGATGTCCATTTGGCAAGCCGTAATACCGTCTGCAGTTCCGGTTACTTTAAAGTCCATATCTCCTAAGTGATCTTCATCTCCTAAGATATCTGATAATACTGCGAATTTTTCTCCGTCAGTGATTAATCCCATTGCAATTCCAGAAACTGGTTTAACCATTCGAACTCCAGCATCCATTAATGCCATTGTTCCTGCACATACGGTAGCCATAGAAGATGAACCATTCGATTCTAATACTTCAGAAACCACACGGATGGTGTAAGGGCAATCTGCAGGGATCATATTTTTTAAAGCACGTTGTGCTAAGTTTCCGTGTCCTACTTCTCTTCTTGAAGTTCCTCTTAAAGGTTTAGCTTCACCAGTTGAGAATGGAGGGAAATTGTAATGTAAATAGAATTTTTCTTCGCCTTGTTCAGATGGAGAGTCAATTTGGTTAGCTTCTCTTGAAGTTCCAAGAGTAACAGTGGCTAAAGCCTGAGTTTCTCCACGTGTAAATAAAGAAGAACCGTGAACTGATGGTAAGTAATCCGTTTCACACCAGATTGGTCTGATTTCTGTTGTCTTTCTACCGTCTAAACGAAGTCCTTTTTCAAGGATTACGTTACGAACCGCTTCTTTATTTGTTTTGTAGAAATATTTACCAACTAATCCTGCTAAGTCAGCATTTTCAGCATATTCTTCTTCTGTAAATAGAGCTTTTGCTTCTTCTTTTACAGCAGCAAATTTTTCTCCTCTTTCGCTTTTTCCTGAAGCTTCCTGAGCAATTGCATAGCATTTGTCATAAGCGGCCGCTTTTACTTTTGCGTAAACTGCTTCGTCTTCTACTTCACCTTCGTAAGTTCTGTATTCAGGATTTCCTAATGTAGCTCTTAAACGTTGTTGCGCAAGAATTTGAACTTTGATCGCTTCGTGAGCAAATTTAATTGCTTCAATCATTTCGGCTTCTGAAATCTCTTTCATTTCACCTTCTACCATCGCAACAGAATCCATAGAAGCCCCAATCATCATATCGATGTCTGATTTTTCTAATTCTGCTCTGCTAGGGTTGATAACCAATTTACCATCAATACGTGCAACACGTACTTCAGAAATTAAATTGTAAAATGGAATATCAGATACAGCTAATGCTGCTGATGCTGCTAATCCAGCTAAAGCGTCTGGCATAACGTTGTCGTCATGAGACATTAACTGAATCATTACCTGAGTTTCAGCGTGGTAATCATCTGGGAAAAGTGGACGTAATACACGGTCAACTAAACGCATTGTTAATACTTCGCTGTCGCTTGGACGTGCTTCTCTTTTGAAGAAACCTCCAGGGAAACGACCTGCTGCAGCAAATTTTTCACGGTAATCTACCGTTAATGGTAAAAAGTCAACACCTGGGTTAGCAGTTCTTGCAGATACTGCAGTTGCAAGCAACATACAGTTTCCTAAACGCACTACTACTGAACCGTCAGCTTGTTTGGCTAATTTACCAGTTTCGATTGAGATGCTTCTTCCATCTCCTAAATCGATAATTTCTTGTTTTACTTGTGGAATCATAAATTTTCCTTTGTTTTGGTTATACTACGGACGATAGTTGTGTTGTTGTAGTTGTTGTGTCCAATGAAAAACCAAACTTTTTTTTATTGTTTGAACCTTAAAAATATTAAATAAACGATTAAGGTTTTTTATTTACAATTAAGCAATTTAGTTTTATTAAGTTTTTTAAATCTTAACTTTCTTAATTTCTTAATGGTTTTAAAATAATTCTGGATGAGAATTATTGAAATATTTTAAAAAACAAAAAGAGGTACTTGCGCACCTCTTTTTTGTATTGATTATTTTCTGATACCCAATACTTTGATGATTTCACGATATCTGTTGATATCTTTCTTTTTCAAGTAGTCAAGTAAAGATCTTCTTTTACCTACTAATTTCACTAGTGAACGCTCAGTGTTGTAATCGTGACGATTTCTTTTTAAGTGCTCAGTCAAGTGGTTGATTCTGAATGAGAACAAAGCGATTTGTCCTTCTGCAGAACCAGTGTTTTCTGCTTTTCCTCCGTGTTGAGCGAAAATTTCCGCTTTTCCTTCTTTAGTTAAATACATGCTAATATTATTTAAATGATTTTTATGTATGTCGTACATTTATTGTAAGACGGCAGCAAAAGTAATACTTTATTTTGAATCGGCAATATTTGCTGTTGTTAATTTAACTTTTTAAAATAATTGGGCTACTTGTTGATTTACAAATTCTAAGAAACGTTCATCTTCAGATGTAAAAGGATCTATTTCATGGCTGTCAATGTCGATTTGTCCTATGTTTATTCCGTTTACAAATAAAGGAACCACAATTTCTGATTTTACGGTAAAACTACAGGCGATGTAATTGTCCTGTGCTGAGACATCCGGAACAACAAAGTTATTGTTAGAAACTGCAACTTGACCGCAAATCCCTTTTCCAAAAGGGATAACCGTATGGTCAGTTGGTGCGCCTACGTAAGGACCTAAATGTAGTGTTTGTGTTTCATGATTGGCAAAATAGAACCCTACCCAGTTATAATAGGGTACATTTTGATTTAATAATTCACAAATAGCTAAAAGTTTTTCGTCTCTTTTAAGCGTTTTGTTTTCAATAATTGAAATTATATTAGAATGTAGTTTTGAAAAATCCATTTTTTAGTTTTTGATTTTGACAAAAGTATTTCAAAATAGCATTTGAAAAAGTTATAATTTTGATAAAAATCATAAACTTGAAAAAATACCTCATTCTATATCGTCCCTTTTTGATTTTTTTGACCAAGTTTTTCTTGACTTATCTGGTTTTAACATTGGTTTATCAAGCCTATTTGTCTAGTTATGATGTAAATTCTGTAGATTTTATTACTCGTTTTGTTGCTTATAATACCGAACAATTACTTCGGTTTTTTAAAGTTGATTTTTTGGTTCTAAATACTCCTAAAAAAGCTTTAATTTTATTGGAATACAATCAGTTAGTGGTTGCTAAAATGATTGAAGGGTGTAATTCTGTAAGTGTAATTATCTTATTTGTTTCATTTATTGTTGCTTTTTCGGGTAAATTAAAACCAACTTTGTTGTATGTTTTAGGAGGAAGTATTTTTATTTATGCTCTAAATGTGGTTCGAATTGCATTATTGTGTTCTGCTTTGTATTGGTTGCCTCAACATAAAACTATTTTGCATGATGTTGTTTTTCCTCTTTTTATTTATGGGGTAGTTTTTGTTTTGTGGGTAGTTTGGGTCAATAAATTTTCTTTGTATGCAAAATAAATATTTTCCAATAGTAGTAAGGTTGTTTGTTGCTTTCAGCTTATTGCTTTGTTTTGTTTTGGTACGATTTTATGAAAATATCCTGTTTTATGATCCGTTCTTGGACTATTTTAAAAGCGATTTTAATAATTTACCATTGCCCGAGTTTGATACTGTTAAGTTAATTCTAAATTTATTGTTTCGATATAGTTTGAATACGGGAATTTCATTAGGATTAATTTATGTTATTTTCAAAGATCGAATGATGATTCGGTTTTCGGTTTTTTTATATTCAATAGCCTTCGTTTTGTTACTGATAACAATGTTTTTAGTTATCCATATTTATGGTTCTGAAAATAATTTACTGCTTTTTTATGTTCGAAGGTTTCTGATTCAGCCTATTTTTGTTTTACTTTTTATTCCTGGATTTTATTTTCAAAAGCGAAATTCTTAATTTAATTGTGTAACTTTAAGTAAGTTATTGGATTGGTTAATAAGAAATTATAGCGATATGAAAATAGTTAAGCATTCAGGTGCAGTAGTCAATTTTAATCCGGATAAACTTATAAGCTCTCTTTTGAAATCAGGTGCAGATGTATTTACAGCTGAATCCATTATGAAAGAAATTAGTAATGAGATTTACGATGGTATTTCGACTAAAAATATTTACAAGAAAGCATTTGCTCTTTTAAAAAAACATACTAATTCGCATGCTGCCCGATACAATCTTAGAGCAGCAATAGAAATGTTAGGTCCAGAAGGATTTTATTTTGAAAAATATATTGCCCGACTTTTTGAAGCTGAAAAGTATGAAACCAAGACTAATGTAGTTTTACAAGGCAATTGTGTGATGCATGAGGTGGATATATTGATAAAAAAGAACAATGTAGTTTCGATGGTAGAATGTAAATTTCATGGAGGTAGAGAAGCAGCATCTGATGTAAAAGTGCCCTTGTATGTTTTTTCTCGATTTAATGATTTAAGGCATAAAGGTTTTACTTTATTTTCAACTAAAGAAAAAATTTCCAATTGTTGGATTGTAACCAATACTCGCTTTACAGCCGATGCAATTGCTTTTGCGGAGTGTTCTGGGATTAATTTGTTGAGTTGGGATTATCCAGAAAAACGAAGTTTAAAATCCAGAAATAACCACGATTGTTTGTATCCTGTTACTTGTTTGACAACATTAACCAAGGCTGAAAAAGAAAAATTATTATTACTAGATATTATACTAGTCAAGGAATTGATAGGGAATAAATTGGGTTTAAAAGAAATAGGAATTAGTTCTGGACGAATTAACAATGTGTTGAAAGAAGTTGCCGATTTGTGTAAATGTTATTAATGAAAAAAATCGCATTATGAAAATTAAATTTATAGGAGCCGCTGGGACTGTAACAGGTTCTAAAACTTTAGTTGAAACTGATGAAGTTCGTTTTTTAGTCGATTGTGGATTGTTTCAAGGAATTAAACCTTTGCGCGAATTGAATTGGGCACCCATTCCAGTTTTGGCATCAACCATTGACTTCGTTTTATTAACTCATGGACATTTAGATCATTGTGGTTGGTTGCCCAGATTAGTTGAACAAGGATTTACGGGTAAAATTTATTGTACAGCTCCCACCTTAGAAATTACCAAATTAATTTTAATCGATAGTGCCAAAATTCAAGAAGAAGATGCTTTGAAAGCCAATCAGAAAAATTCTTCAAAATATGAAATTGCCGAACCATTGTATACTGTGGATCAGGCTAAAAAAGTATTTCCATTACTCACAGTTGTTGCTCCTGATACGATTTTGAATTTGGGAGGAGGAATAGAAGCTAGATATTTTTTGGCAGGACATATCATAGGGGCCTGTAGTATCAGTGTTCAGGTAGAAGGGAAAACGCTAGTGTTTTCGGGAGATATCGGACGCAATAATGATGTTTTATTGCATCCACCTGTGAAGCCCCAAAAGGCTGATTTGGTTTTTCTAGAAAGCACCTATGGTGATCGATTGCATCCAGATAACGACCCAAAATTAGAATTAGTCACTCATATCAAAGAAACGTACAAAAAAGGAGGAACGGTTATTATTCCAAGTTTTGCTGTAGAAAGGGCTCAAAGTATTATGTTTTTACTTTGGGAATTGAAGAAAGAAGGAAGGTTGCCTACTATTCCTTTTATTGTTGATTCGCCAATGGGAGTAGGGGCTTTTGAAGTTTTTTTTAATAATACCAACTGGCATAAACTAAGTCTTGACGATTGTCGGGAAATGAGTAAAATGTTTGTGATTAATTCTGATTATGAAGAAACTTTAGCAGCGATTAATCATAAAGGACCAAAGGTGGTTATTGCTGCAAGCGGAATGATTACAGGAGGCAGAGTTTTAAGTTATTTAGAAAATTATATAGGGATAGCTGAGACAACAATTTTAATTGTAGGTTATCAAGCAGAAGGAACCCGAGGTAGAAAATTAATTGAAGGAGCGAAGTCTATTAAGATTTTTGGCGAATATTATAAAGTGAGAGCTAAAATTGTTGAAATAAAAGGGTTTTCTGCTCATGGAGATCAAGCTGATTTATTGGATTGGCTATCGGAATTAAAAAACAGACCACAAAAAGTATTTTTAGTTCATGGTGAATCAAACGCTGCAGATGAATTACGAATTAAGATGAGAGAACAATACGGATTTAAATGTTCAATTCCGTTGATGGGGCAGGAGTTTGAATTTTAGTTATTAACATTCTTTTGATTTTTTAGTCCGTTTTATTTTTTTACTTTTGCATCATGAAATTAAGAAAATGCATCGGTATGTTTTTGGCTTTCCTACTATTGGTTTCCAATGTAGGTTTAGCATTTGAGGTGCATTACTGTGGTAACAAGATAGCAGATGTTACTATAAAATCTGCGTATTCTACAGTTGAACATTCAAAAAAATGTTGTGCAATTAAGAAAAAAACACTTTCCTGTTGCTCCAATAAGCTTGTTCATTTTCAAAAAAAATCTGATAATGCTACTGTAAAGACATTCTTTTTTCAAGTAGATGCTCCTTTAATTATTACCGAAAATCCTAGTTTTGTTTTTAATACTGTTTCGAATTTTAAAAACAATTCTACTATTTCCTATCAATGCGATGCAAATGCACCGCCATTGTTTAAATTATACCATCAATTTCTTTTTTACGCCTGATTTAAATGTTTGATAGCCAATCGTTTTTAAACGATTACAACCTCTATTTGTGATTTTTTCTCAAATAGTTTTATTTCAACATTTTAAATCATTTTTTTATGCAAAAAAATATCATGTCTTTGGTACTTTTTTTACTAAGCCTTACCTCATTTTCACAAGAAGATTTGAAGGAAGTAAAATTGGTAAAAAAGAAAAAAGGAATTCAAAAATCGTATACCGTAACTTCAAATACTTCATTGATTACCAGTAAAGAACTGCTTAAAGCAGCTTGTTGTAATTTGGCCGAAAGTTTTGAAACAAATCCGTCAATCGATGTCAATTTTTCGGATGCAATAACAGGAACCAAACAAATAAAAATGTTAGGTTTAACAAGTCCTTATTTGATGATAACAGAGGAAAATATTCCTTCTGTAAGAGGGGCTTCTCAGGCTTATGGCTTGTCTTTTACTCCTGGAACTTGGGTCGAAAGTATTCAAGTGACTAAAGGCGCTGGTAGTGTTGTAAATGGTTTTGAAAGTATTTCGGGGCAAATTAATGCCGAACTTCTAAAGCCTGTTAACGATATTCCTTTTTTTCTTAATCTTTATGGGTCTACTGATTCCCGTTTTGAATTGAATACGCATCTTACGAAACAACTTTCAGATAAGTGGGCAACAAGCTTGTTGTTACACGGAAATGCTAGAGTGACTAAAAACGACATGAATAATGACGGTTTTTTAGATGGACCTTTGGGGAATCAAATTAATATAATGAACCGTTATCAGTATAATAACGCCGAAAAAGGCTTGGTTAGTTTTATTAATTTTAGATACATGAACGATAAAAAGCAAGGTGGAGAAGTTGCTTTTGATAAAGATAGAGACAAAGGAACTACTAATTATTGGGGTTCAGAAGTCAATACAGAACGTTTTGATGTTTCTACTAAGATTGGTTATGTTTTTCCAGAAATGCCTTTTCAAAGTATCGGTTTTCAAAATGCTTTTAATAGTCATAATCAAGAATCGTATTATGGATTGAACTTATATAATATCAAGCAAAATAGTTATTATTCGAATTTAATTTTTAATTCTATCATTGGTAACACGATGAATAAGTTTGCTGCAGGTTTGAACTTTACGTACGATAATTATCAAGAATTTGTAAATACCAACGATTATAGTCGAATTGATAATTCGGTAGGAGCATTTTTTGAGTATACCTATGATAACTTAGATAATTTTAGTTTGATTTTAGGAGGTAGAGTTGATAATCATAATCGATTAGGGACTTTCTTTACGCCAAGATTGCATGCACGTTACAATCCTTGGGAAAAAGCCGTGTTTCGTTTTTCGGCTGGTAGAGGAAAACGGTCAGCAAATGTTTTTGCCGAAAATCAACAATTATTTGCTAGTTCAAGAAGGTTTTCATTTTTAGATACTTCAGGCAAAATTTATGGTTTGAATCCAGAAATAGCTTGGAATTATGGGGTGAGTTTTTCTCAGAAATTCGAATTGTTGAATAGAAATGCCGAAGTTGTCCTAGATGTTTATCGAACTGATTTTTCAAATCAAGCCATTGTTGATGTTATGCAAAGTCCACAAGAAGTTTTGTTTTATAATTTAGATGGGAAATCTTTTGCTAACAGTTTACAATTAGAATTTAACTATGAGTTGATTCGTAATTTAAATGTAAGAACAGCGTATAAATTTTATGATACAAAGACGCAGTATTTGTCTGGAAATTTTCAAAGACCTTTTCAAGCAAAACATCGTTTTTTTAGTAATTTAGAGTACGAAACACCAATTACGGAAAAAGGAAAGCAATGGAAAATGGATTATACATTGAATTGGATTGGTCAACAACAATTGCCTACAACGGCAACCAATCCAGAAGCAGATCGATTGCCTGATTTCTCACCAAGTTATGCTTTAATGAATGCGCAGCTTACTCGTGTTTTTTCAGATACATTTGAAGTTTATGTGGGAGGGGAAAATATTGGTAATTACAAACAAATGAAAGCAGTATTAGGAAATGATGATCCTTTTGGAACTAATTTTGATGCTTCTATGTTATATGCGCCAGTTTTTGGACAAATGTATTATGCTGGATTACGATTTAAAATTAAATAATTTAAAAAAGAGAAAGATGAAAAATAGTATTATCACTTTTGCATTTCTAATCATTGGATTGTCGACACAAGCCCAAGTGAAAAAAAATAAAAATTTAAAATATACAACTGAAGTTAATGGTAGTTGTGAGTTGTGTAAAAAAAGAATTGAAAAAGCCGCTTATGCTGTCCCAGGAGTAAAAACAGCCGATTGGAATATTGGTACACATCAATTATCGGTTATTATGAATGAAGAGAAGTGTAATCCGCTTGATTTGAAAAAAGCAATCGCTAAAGTAGGTCATGATACTGATGAAGTAAAAGCAACAAAGGAGGATTATGAGAATTTGCATTCTTGTTGTAAATACGATAGAAAGGAGTAGTGCTTGAGTAGTTTTTAGGATTCTAATTTTAAGCTTCTATTTTTCGTTAATAAAACTTTAAAACAAATTCAATAAATTGTGGTTGAGGTAAATTATTGTTACTTTCACGCACAAATAGTATCGCTTAAAATTAGAATAATGAATAACTTTGATTGGAAAAATTTAATTGACCCGCTTTTTTACATCCATTTTGATATAAATGGGGTTAAAATGGGTATCTATATAGTATTGTTTATAGTTTTTGCCGAAACAGGATTGTTTGCTGGTTTCTTTTTGCCAGGCGATAGTTTGTTGTTCTTGGCAGGAATTTACAATCGAGAACTAATCGAAAATATTGTATTCATTGAAAGCGATTTTATTAATGTCACTTTGCTTTCAACATTAGTGGCTATTGCTGGTATTTTAGGAAATATCGTAGGTTACTGGTTTGGTGCTAAGAGTGGTTATTATTTGTACAATCGTCAAGATAGTTTTTGGTTTAAAAAACAATACTTAATTCAATCTAAAGATTTCTTTGAAAGGCATGGAGGAAGAGCGATTATTTTTGCTCGATTTCTACCAATTTTTAGAACTTTCGCACCCATTGTAGCTGGAATTGTTACTATGGACAGAAAAAAGTTTATGTTTTATAATGTATTGAGTTCATTTCTTTGGTCATTTACTTTAATTTTTGCAGGACATTATTTGTATGGCTTTTTGTTAAACAATTATCAAATTGATTTAAAAGAACATATTGAGATTATTGTTATTGGATTAGTGTTTGTTACACTTTCCCCAGTTATACTTAAATTGACAAAGAAAACAAAGCATTCAAAAAACGAAGAATAAAATAGTACTTTTAAAAACTAAGTGTATAAAAAAACCGTCTCATTTACGAGACGGTTTTTTGTTTATCTATGTGGGAAGATATTACATCATTCCTGGCATTCCGCCACCCATTGGCATTCCACCACCTGCATTTTCTTCTTTAACGTCGATTAAAGCACATTCGGTAGTTAAAATCATTCCTGAAACTGATGCTGCATTTTCTAATGCTACACGAGTTACTTTCTTAGGATCGATAATACCTGCTTTTAACATATCAACGTACTCGTTAGTTTTAGCGTTGTATCCAAAGTCACCTTGTCCTTCAGCTACTTTTGCTACTACTACAGAACCTTCAAGACCAGCATTTTCAACGATAGTTCTTAATGGAGCTTCGACAGCACGTGAAACGATTTGGATTCCTGTAGCTTCGTCAGCGTTGTCAGCCACAAGAGTACTTAAAACTGATTTAGCTCTCAATAAAGCTACACCACCACCGGCAACAATTCCTTCTTCAACTGCTGCGCGAGTTGCGTGAAGTGCATCATCAACACGGTCTTTTTTCTCTTTCATTTCTACTTCAGAAGCAGCTCCTACATAAAGTACAGCAACTCCACCAGCTAATTTAGCTAAACGCTCTTGTAATTTTTCTTTATCGTAGTCAGAAGTAGTTGCTTCCATTTGACCTTTGATTTGGTTCACGCGGTTTTTGATCATTTCTGCATCGCCAGAACCACTTACGATTGTTGTATTATCTTTATCGATAGCTACTCTCTTTGCATTTCCTAACATTTCGATAGTAGTATTTTCAAGAGTGTATCCTCTTTCTTCAGATATTACAGTTCCACCTGTTAAGATAGCGATATCTTCTAACATTGCTTTTCTTCTGTCTCCAAATCCAGGTGCTTTTACAGCGGCAATTTTCAATGCTCCACGCAATTTGTTTACTACTAAAGTAGAAAGTGCTTCGCCATCTACATCTTCAGCAATAATCAATAATGGTTTTCCTGATTGAGCAACTGGCTCAAGAACTGGTAGTAATTCTTTTAATGAAGAAACTTTTTTATCGTATAATAAAATGTAAGGGCTGTCTAATTCCACTTCCATTTTTTCGGAATTGGTAACAAAATAAGGAGAAAGGTATCCTCTGTCAAATTGCATTCCTTCTACAACATCTACAAATGTGTCAGTTCCTTTAGCTTCTTCAACAGTAATAACTCCTTCTTTACCCACTTTTGCGAAAGCAGTAGCAATTAATTCACCAATAACTTCGTCATTGTTAGCAGAAATAGAAGCGATTTGTTTGATTTTGTCTGAATCGCTACCTACTACTTGAGATTGTTTAGCAAGATCAGTTACGATAGCGTCAACTGCTTTATCGATACCACGTTTTAAGTCCATTGGATTGGCTCCTGCAGCCACGTTTTTCAAACCTTCTTTTACAATAGCTTGTGCTAAAACAGTTGCAGTTGTTGTTCCGTCACCCGCTAAATCATTAGTTTTAGAAGCAACTTCTTTAACCATTTGAGCTCCCATGTTTTCTAGTGGGTCTTTCAATTCAACTTCTTTTGCAACAGAAACACCATCTTTAGTAACAGTTGGTCCTCCAAATGTTTTTCCAATGATTACATTACGACCTTTAGGTCCTAAAGTTACTTTTACTGCATTAGCTAATGCGTCAACTCCACGTTTTAATCCGTCACGTGCTTCAATATCGAATTTTATATCTTTTGCCATTTTTGTTTATTACTTTAAAAATCTTAATACTTTGTACTCAATTCTTAATACTTAATTTTAATTTTAGATTATTGCAAGAATATCGTCTTCTCTCATAATCAAATAGTCTTTCCCCTCTAATTTTAATTCGGTTCCAGCATATTTACCGTAAAGTACAGTGTCACCTACTTTAACGGTCATTTCATGATCTTTTGTGCCATTTCCAACGGCTACAACGGTTCCTTTTTGTGGTTTTTCTTTGGCAGTATCTGGAATAAAAATCCCTGACGCTGTCTTAGTTTCGGCTGCAACTGGTTCAATCAGAACTCGGTCTGAAAGTGGTTTAATGTTTAATGTCATGATTTTTTATTTTTTTATTGATTAAATTAAATTTCGCTTCTCTATATTCAGAAATTATGCCAGTCGATTTTTTCTGCCATTTTTTCTTAAAAAAAATGCCAGCTTTGACAGGCTGGCATTTTTGTTCTATTTAGATAGTAATTATTTTGCTGAATTTGGCGTAGCTGGTGTCGCCGGAGTTGCAGGAGCAGTTTGTGCTGCAGGTGCTGCGGCTTCAGTGTTTTCAATGATTTTAGATTCACTGTCTCCTAAATTTCCAGTAAAACTTAAGCTAGATAATAGAATCAAAGCGATTAATACGATAGCTAAAGTCCATGTACTTTTATCTAAAAAGTCAGTAGTTTTTTGTACTCCACCTAACATTTGTGATCCACCTATTGAAGATGATAAACCTCCTCCTTTAGGGTTTTGAACCATGATTACTACAATCAGTAGGAAACAAACTATAGTTATTAAAACTAAAAAAATTGAAAATGTGCTCATTATTACTTAATTATTATTTTGTTGTAAAATCTTAATATCCGCTATGCGGTCTGCAAAGAAACTACTTTTTTCTGGATATTTCAAAATTAATATTTCATAAGCTTGAATTGCTTTTTGATATTTTTTTTGTTCTAAATATACCTTGGCTAAAGTTTCGGTCATTAGCGAAGTAGTATCGTCTTTGTTGATGTCTAAAGTAAAGTTCGTAGGAGTTCCTGGTTTGATAGCGGGAATCTTGGGATTGCTCTGAATAAATTTATCAATAATTGCTTCTTTTTTCTTCTTCGAAACATCCTCGTTTTTTGGAGTTGCTGAATTATTATTGGTTTCAGGTTCTCTAATTATTGGTTGTATTCTGGAAAGTTGTAGCCATTCTTGAAACGAATGGGTTTCATTTTTAGAAAATTCTAAAGGTCTACCTAATTCTAATTTTTCTTCTGGAGTACTACTTGTTTCGTCGTATTCAATAGTGTCCAGCGACTTGGTTTCTATTTCAATATCCTGATTAACCGTGTTGAATGATGGCGGAACGATTTCGACACTATCAATTACGTTAATCGAAAGTAATTCGTTCGCTTTTTTCTCGAATAATTCTTTTTGAATGGCATTAAATTCTTCCGAACTTATGAAATCAAACAATACCGTTCTGTCGGTGGTATGTGCTGCAGTTACTTTTAATGCCGAATTATACTTAAAACTATTTTCGTTATATAAACCTTTTAAACGTAAAGCGCGGGCACTTTGAAAATACGGAAACTCCTCCAATACCTTTTCTAAAGCAAGAGTTTGCTTTTCGGTAATGGTGTTAGGGTTGTTGATTAAATAAGTATAATCGGTTACATTCATAAATTTTATTTGGTTATTTGGTTATTTGTTAAATCGAATTGGCGAATGAACAAATAACCGAATCAACATTGATTACCATTTGGCTAATGATTCATTAAAAATATCTTGTGTAATTCGGTCAAAAATTTCTTTTAATGCTGTGTTTAAAACTGCTCCCTGTAATTGTGTAGTTGCAGGATAGTCGTAATAGAATTCAAATGGTTTTTCAAAATCGTCTGATTCTTTGTTCTTATTGGTAAAACGTACATTGACTCTAATTTTTAAACGGTTTTGGGCAGCTTGTTGGTCGGCAGTGGCTGTCATGGGGCTAATGCGGTAATCGGTGATTTCACCCTCGTAAGTCAAGTCGGCTCCATTTTTAACCAAATTCAAATTCGTTTGATTTTGTAAAATGTCCTGTAGTGTTAATGTAAAAGTTCGGTCAATCCCTGGTTCAACTAAATCAGCATTGTTTTGGAAAAAATTAACCTGAAAGGTTTTGGCATCAATTTTTCCAGTCCCAGTAAAATTGTAAATGCTGCAACCACTCAACATAAAAAGAGTGATTAGTGCAAAAAGTGAAAGTATTTTTTTCATGAAAATAGATAATAAATTCCAATTTTTAAACTCCAAATTCCAATATTCGAAATTCAAAAGTCTGTCAAAGATAGTGAATTTGGAATCGAGCGTTAGCGAACTGGTGGAGCAATTTCGGATTTTAATATTGGTTTTTCTTTTTAAAGATCGAATTGTTTGATTTTGCGGTAAAGGGTTCGTTCAGAAATTCCTAATTCATCAGCAGCTGCTTTTTCTTTTTCCTTTGTTTTTTTCTAAGGATTTTTTGATCATTTCGATTTCTTTTTGCTCTAATCGTAATACTTCCTCTTCTTCAATAGTTTCGGCAAACAAATAATTGTCTTCGGGATTTGTGTACGTTTCAGTGTGTGTAGTTGGTGATACAACTGTTGTTACCGCTTGTTCTTCAAATTCGATTTCGTTATCTTCTTTAGTGCCGTAAATTTTTTGAATAAGATTAGGGTTGATATCTTGAGCTTTTGCAGCGCCACTTTTCATTAGTTCCAATGTGAGTTTCTTTAAATCATTCAAATCACTTTTCATGTCAAAAAGTACTTTGTATAAAATATCTCTTTCGGTACTAAAATCACTTTCGCTCTTATTGCTACTTATTACAGATGGTAAATTACTGCCTTCAGTAGGAGGTAGGTACGATTGCAAGGTAGGAGCAGTGATATCGCGATTGGTTTCTAAAACTGAAATTTGTTCGGCTACATTTCGAAGTTGTCTAATGTTTCCACTCCAACGGTATTTTTGCAAAAGCTGTACAGCATTGTCATCTAATTTTAATGGAGGCATTTTGTATTTATGAGCAAAGTCGGCCGCAAATTTTCTAAATAACAAATGGATGTCGTCTTTTCTGTCTCGTAAAGGTGGTAAAGTGATATCCACTGTGCTTAGACGATAATATAAGTCTTCACGGAATTTTCCTTTTTCAATAGCACTGAAAAGATTCACATTGGTTGCCGCAACAATTCGGACATCTGTTTTTTGAACTTGTGATGAACCTACTTTTAAGAATTCTCCATTTTCAAGAATTCTTAATAAACGAACTTGGGTTGTTAGCGGAAGTTCGCCTACTTCGTCTAAGAAAATAGTTCCACCATTGGCTACTTCAAAATAGCCTTCACGTGTACTTGTCGCTCCGGTAAAAGCTCCTTTTTCGTGCCCAAAAAGTTCACTGTCAATAGTTCCTTCTGGAATGGCACCACAGTTTACAGCAATGTATTTGCCGTGTTTTCTGTGGGAAAGCGAATGAATGATTCTTGGAATATTTTCTTTACCTACACCACTTTCACCAGTAACCAATACTGAAATATCAGTAGGAGCCACTTGAATAGCTTTTTCAATGGCACGATTGAGCTTTGGGTCGTTTCCAATAATCTCAAATCGTTGTTTTATGTTTTGTACTGATTCCATTTCTATTGTTTTTAAAGTGTTCTTTGTTTCTTGTTTTGATTTCTTGATGTTTGATCTAAGAGTTCATTTTGAATAAAAGGTACTTTATGGGTTTGTTTGAAGTTGTTTTTTCTACTTTATGCTTAGGAAAATAGGTCTTCATAATGTAAAAAGTCACTCCAAATCCAAGTATAAAAGTGGCTATTGCAATGAATAGTTGTTTTTTAGTCATTTTTGTTTTTTATTGTTTTACCACAAATTACACAAATTTTCACAAATTAATTTAAATGACTAACCGCTTGTGGGTTAATGATTTGTTTTGAAAATTTACAATGATTCCAATTTGGGAATCGGCTAACTTGATATAGTTGAGAGTTTGTGCAATGTGTTCGTTGTTTATTTCTTTGACAGTTTTTATTTCTAAAATTATCTCATCATAAATAATAAAGTCAGCGTAAAATTTATGAGGAAGTATATTTCCTTTATATTCAATTACGAATTCTTTTTCCCTTTCAAAAGGGATGTTGTTATTTCTAAATTCTATTTCTAAAGCATCTTTATAAACAATTTCTAATAAACCAGGTCCCAAAATTCTATGAACTTCCATACAAATTCCAATTATTTTGTAATTTTCTTCTTGTTTGTAATATTCCATAGTATTAGATTCTAGATTGGAAAGAACATAAGTCAATATAAATTGTAATTTGTGAAAATTTGTGTAATTTGTGGTTTTAAAAAGTAATCTAATTCATATCGGAATAACCCACTGCTTCTCCTTTTAATGTTCCACTCGTGCAAGAAGTGATTTTTACATTCACAAAATCACCAATTTTGTAATTTTCTTTAGGGAATACTACCGTGATATTTTGTGAATTTCTTCCTGAGAATTCTGCTGCCGATTTCTTAGAGATTTTATCAATTAAAACTTCAACTGTTTGACCAATAAATTCCTGACAAGTACTAAGTGAGTGTTTTTGCTGTAAGTCAACAATTTCCTGGAGGCGTCTTAATTTAGTTTCTTCAGGTACGTCATCTTCCATTTTTCTTTCTGCCAAAGTTCCTGGTCTTTCAGAATAGGCAAACATATATCCGTAATTGTATTTTACATATTCCATTAAGCTTAAGGTGTCTTGATGGTCTTCCTCAGTTTCTGTTGGGAAACCAGTAATCATATCTTGAGTGATTGCGCAACCCGGTATGATGTTGTAAATTTTATCAACTAATTCCATGTACTCTTCTCGAGTGTGCAAACGATTCATCTCTTTTAAGATACGGTTGCTTCCTGATTGAACAGGTAAGTGAATGTGTTTGCAAATGTTTGGATATTTAGCAATCACGTGTAAAACACTTTCGTGCATATCCTGAGGGTTAGAAGTCGAAAAACGAATTCTCATTTTAGGAAATGCCTGTGCCACCATTTCTAATAATTGATCGAAATTTACGGCAGTAGCTTTTTGTATTTCAGAGGCTTTGTCGAAATCTTTTTTCAATCCGCCACCATACCATAAATAACTATCTACGTTTTGACCTAAAAGCGTAACCTCTTTAAACCCTTTTTCATACAAGTCTTGAATTTCTGCCATGATACTTTGTGGTTCGCGGCTTCTTTCGCGTCCTCTGGTAAAAGGAACTACACAAAATGTACACATGTTATCGCAACCACGAGTGATAGAAACCAAAGCGGTAATTCCATTACTCATTAATCGTACAGGAGAAATATCTCCATAGGTTTCTTCTTTAGATAAGATTACGTTTATGGCATCTCTTCCTTCTTCTACTTCTGTTAAAAGATTAGGTAAATCTTTATACGCATCAGGACCTACTACTAAATCGACAATTTTTTCTTGTTCTAAGAATTGACTTTTCAAGCGTTCAGCCATACAGCCTAAAACGCCTACTTTCATTTTCGAATTAATACGTTTTACAGCGTTGTATTTTTCAAGACGTTTGCGGATAGTTTGCTCTGCTTTATCACGAATAGAACAAGTATTAACTAAAACCAAGTCGGCTTCTTCTAAAACTTGAGTCGTGTTGTATCCGTTGCTAGATAAAATCGAAGCAACGATTTCACTGTCCGAAAAATTCATCGCACAGCCATAACTTTCTATGTATAGTTTTTTGTTGTTTTCGGGTTTGTTTTCTAAAACAAGACTTTCACCTTGTTTGCTCTCTTCTATAGTCTTTTCCATTAGTTGTAATTTCAGACTACAAAGATAAGAGAATTCGAATGGATATGACAAGATGTCAGCTAAAGAATTAACAATGTTTTAGTTTTTATTAAGTTTTCTTTCAGGAGCTGTTTCTGGCTTTTCGTTTCAAGGCCTAAAAAAAATCAGCTTTTACAAGTGTTATAAAGAGCTTATTTTAGTTGCTTTTATAAAACAGGGAACCTGAGTTTTTTTATTGCGGGATTTTAATTACTATGCTGGCTAGGCTAGGTACGGATTTCGATTTTTGAAAAAAAAAAAACTCTCTTAAATATCTAAGAGAGTTTTTAGGCAACAAGTTTAAACAAAAAACTACAAGTAAAAACTTAAAATAAATCTACGGCTAATTGTATTCTTGCAATTTTGTTAGCGGGATTCCACATCGCAGTTGCAGAAACAGGTAGCTTATAATTTAACACTGAAATTTCTTTTGAAAGTTTGAATCCAGTATTTACAATACCAAAATTCTTGCTTTGGTCTCCTCTGTATAAATTTGAAGTTCCGTCAATTGCAAACACACCACCTGCATAAAGGCTTACATTTACTTTTTGGTTTTCAATAACTGGATAGCTTAATTCTACATAAGTAGAGTATCTACTGTTATAGTTATTGTTAGCATCTATTTGGCGGTCGTTTTTACCAGTGTAAAGAAATACGTCTGCTTCTAGACGCAAAGGGAATGATTTAGGAAAACTGTATGATGTTCTTAAATCAATGATGTGAGTTGTAGTAAGTTTATCATAATTAAATACTTCAGGACTTGTCATTCCTGTAGTGTTAAATAAATCCCACAATCCAATAGAGAAGTTGCTTTTTTGATATTGAATGTAATAATCAATTTCACGGTATTTCCCGTCAAATCCTGCGCCACCCCAAACACCAGTAGTCAAATTTTGATTTTTGTCTAACGCTAAATGGACAAATCCTGTAGCGGTCATTCCGTCGTTTATTACTAAACCTCTCCATAAATGGCTGGTTTTTAATCCAACATTGAAGTCTATGGTGCTCGGTTTAGAATTTTCCAATGCTGGAATATCTTGTGCATATGAATTTATTCCTGCACAGAAAACTAGTATTGCTAATATATTTTTTTTCATTGTTTTGGTGAATTTGAATCTAATGGGTGCGCTAAATTTGAGCGTTGATTTTATTATTTTTTTTACGAGAAAACAGTAGTACAAGCTATGTATAGTTACACCCCTAAGATAAAGTTTGAATTTGTTTTGGTGTTTTATTATAAAGCCATATAAAGGTATGCGGCAATAGTTGCTCCAATGATTGGTGCTACAACTGGAATCCAAGCATAACTCCAATCACTACTTCCTTTTAAAAGTATGGAGTGCATAATACGAGGGCCTAAGTCCCTTGCTGGATTAATGGCGTAACCAGTAGTACCTCCTAGAGAAAGACCAATTGCCCATACTAATATTGCAACGGGTAAAGCACCAATTGAACCAAGTCCAATTTTAACATCTGTTGCTGAGCTCATACTAAGTTCTGGTCCTGCAAGATAGAAGATTACAAAAATAAGAACAAAAGTCCCAATTATTTCGCCAATCATATTTGATACAGTGTTTCTAATTGCAGGTCCTGTACTGAAACAAGCTAGTTTTCCGCCTTCGTCTTCTGTGATAGTAAAGTGATCTTTATGGAATAACCAAACTAAGAATGCGCCTAACATCGCTCCTAAAAGTTGAGCTATTATATATGTAGCAACTTGGCTCCAAGCAAATTTACCTGCAATTGCTAATCCAATAGTTACAGCCGGGTTTAGGTGAGCTCCGCTTATTGGTCCTGCTACAGTTACTGCTACAAAAACCGCAAATGCCCAACCTGCTGTAATAACTATCCAGCCTGAATTGTTTCCTTTTGTTCCTTTAAGAACTACGTTCGCAACTACTCCATTACCCAAAAGGATAAGGAGCATTGTGCCTATTAACTCTGCTATAAATGATGTCATTTTTTATGATTTTTTATGATTTTTATTAATCTTCGATCCAGTTAGAAGCACGGCCAACAGCTTTGTTCCAGTTTTTAATTAAACTATCAACGTTTTCAGTTGGCATTTCTTGAGTAAACTCTTTGTCGATTGACCATTGTTCTTGTAGGTCTTCTACACTATCCCAGTATCCTACAGCTAATCCTGCTAAATAAGCTGCTCCTAAGGCAGTTGTTTCTAGTATTTTAGGTCTGATCACTTTGAAACCAAAAATATCT